>NZ_JAVDSX010000002.1:0-783014 GCF_031455525.1 Phyllobacterium sp. 1468
TCGCCATACCATGTCAGCGTGCCGCCCAGTCCATAGCCGTCGGTGTCGATCGAGCCATCGCCGAAGAACGAGGAAATGTCGGCCGAGGCATGGCCATAATGAGCGGTCAGACTCCCGATAAGCTTGCCGGCATCGCTCTCGTAGAACTGGCCGTCGATGCCGCTTGTCAGCTTCCAGGTGTCGATATCGTAATCAGCGACGGTCGTTGATGTCCTTGGCTCGAACTTGCCATGGGCACCGTCAATGCGCGCCCAGATGCCGCGCGCATCGGTGATGGTATCGCCGCCTTCCGACGGCGTCGGCGCGGCCTCCAGCGTTCCAGGGCCATCGCCCTGCGCGAGCGCGCTGTTGCCCGCCCCGGCCCAATAGCGATTGCCGACGCGCTGCTGCAGGCTTGAGACACCATTGAGACTTTGCAGCACCTGCGCATAAGTTTCATAGAGAGGAGCACCTGGCTGGTAGATAGGGCCTGATGACGGCGGCGTGGTTGGTGGGGTCGTCGGAGGAGTTGTGGGCGGCGTGGTTGGAGGTGTCGGTGCCAGCTCGGAGCGCAGATACCAGTCGCCATCGCTGGGAGTGGTCACCCCATTCTTGTGCAGGGTATAGCCATAAGCACCGGCAACGACCGCCTGTTCGCCATTGATCACGTAATCGCCAAGCAGCGAGAATGTGCCGTTGGAAGCGCCGCCGATATCGACAATCTTGATTCCCTCGACAGTCGCTGCCCCCGTGCCGCCGGTGTTGATCACTTTTACATTGCTACTGCCCGACGTATCGCCGGTAACCACCAGCCGGTCTGTCGGCGAGGCGTCACCGCCGAGCTGGGTTTCTATCTCCAGAGTGCCGCCATTGCCGATATAGTTCCCGGCAACGGTCAGCGTGCCGATGGAATTGCCCGGAGCAACCTTTCCTGTGTTGGTCACATCGCCAAATATCGTGCCAATGCCGCCGAGGGTACCGGCAGCAGCCACGGAGACCGGGGTTGTGATTGAACCGTTTATGGCCAAAGTACCGGCAACAACTGACGTCAGGCCGCTATAGGTGTAATCACCGTTTAGGATCGTCTTGCCACTGCCATATTGCATGACCTCGCCGGTCCCGGTGATGACATTGTCTAAGGTGACCGTATCGGAACGGAAGAAGCCAAGCGTACCACCATTGAGGGTCATATCGCCGATAACACTGCCACTGGTGCCGCCAATGCCAACAGTCAGGAAACCGCTTTGGATGTCCCAATTCGTCGTGGCGGTACCGGTGCCTGTCAGATACCAGTCGCTGACGCCGGTCTTCTCGAACTTCTCGAAGTTGCGATATTGAGCCGTCGGACCGATCGCCGATACGTCGAAAGTGCCGTCCAGGCTGCCCCCCAGCCGCAAGGTGTCATTGGCACCAGCTGCGGTCGCGACAACATTGCCAAGTATCACCGAATTGGAGTGCAGTTCGAGGACGTTGACGGAGCTCGCGTTGTTGCTGAAGCGGATGGCGTCCGACTGACCTATCCCGGCGCGGATGGTCCCGTCATTGACTACCGAAAAGCTGGCGAACTGCGCCAGAAAGCCACCTCCAAGAACTGCGACTCCCCCAGTTCCACCCTCGAGGGTGCCGTTGTTGACGACACTTTGAGTTCCATTGGTTGCGTTAATAGCGGAGGTACTACCGATCCCAGATTGTGAAGAGGTACTCCCCCGTATTGTCCCGTTGTTGGTCAAGGAACTCAGGCCGCTCATGACCAGACCGACTCCTGCGATGTTCCCGCTGTTGCCCGCTTGGATCAGATTGTTGTTGATCAGGGAAGCGTTGTTCATGGTAACGCCGTTGCCGCCGGATTGCGCAGTGCTGTTTCCTCCGAGGATCGTTCCATTGTTGACGTGGCCTCCACCGGTGACTTGCAACCCGTTGCCGCCGCCCATCCCAAACGTACCGTTGCCCCCGGTTATGGTGCCATCGTTCGTCAGAGAACCATTGCCGACAAGGCTGAGCGCAACCGCGCCGCTTGAGGGCATGGTCGGATTGCCTGATCCGCCGGTAATCGATCCCGAATTTAGGAGCGTGACGCCGGAGAACCCCACCCCACCCGCACCAAGGCCAGAGCCGCTTGGCGGCTCGAAACCATGGATCGAATACCCATTGACGTTAATGGTGATCGGTTTGGTAGCAGCGGGCATTCCAGTGTTCGACAAATCGATGTCATGGGTCAGCGTGATCGTCGAAGAGCCGGTTTGCCCGTTCGCGGCGGTGATTGCAGCGCGAAGTTCAGCATCGGTGGTCACGAGATAATCCGCCGCCGAAGCCGGCGAACCGAACGAGCAGGCTATCGCTAGCGCCGTAGTGCAAACTCCCGCGAGGAGCGCGTTCCGCGTCCCCAAAATCCCATTGCCAATGCCTGTCCCCACCGACCTTGCCCCTCATTACTGCGCCCGGAGTTGCAAATTATGAGATTCGATGGGTACATCAATAGGTTGTAGTGTAAAACTTCGTTGTTGCTTAAGAAACCTAAAATCTGTTGCAGCGCAGCAACGGAATACTCATAACAACGCCTGGGTTGGACCAGCTGTCTGGGGCCTCTGTGTGCTCTGACCGCACCGAGCGGTTTGCTACCCTGAGTTGTTAGTCGGCAAATCCCAGAGCAAGCCGCGGCGCAGGGCTTAAACGCAAAAGCCCCGGTTTGTGACTGAGGCTTTTGTAAATCCAACAAATAATATTCAGATCTTATTCACGAACCATGGAACGACGATCGCGCTCGATATTCTCCTCAAGTTCTACCGTCCTCAGTATCGAGAATCCGGCATTACCGATACTGAAGCAACGGAACTCGATCCCGAATGTGGTGTCTGGAATATCGAAATCGAGCGAAATGAGGGTTTCACCAGATTGCACCTCGCAACGCGCAAGCGGCTCCGCCTGCCCCAGCGCTACCACATCGCAGACTGCTATTAGGGATTTTTTGGCCACCGACCGTATCTGCCAAGTCACACGGTACCGACCGGCCCGCAGCGGCATATAAGGACCGTGCATCACAACACCAGCTTCGCCATCTGCGGCTTCGATCCACGTAATGGACCAAGGAAGAGGTTCTCGCTGCAATGATCGAAGTTGCCGAGAATACCAACTTGGCGATGCATCCAAACGTGCTGCTGTCGGTTGAGACCGAATTACGCAAGTTGATGAAGAAAAAAGATGTCTGAATTGGCCGACGCCAAAGCCCATCCCTCACGCCTCATCGTCGTTGTCGCATTCAGCCGAGCAGACAATGGGCAACTTGTGCCTGCTTACGTTCCGATGCAGTTCGATACTACGCAAGACGCCACTCGAATGGCGCGGTCCTTGGCAGCCCAATGCGCTGGCGTCTTGGTGTGGGCTCGCGATGCACAGCCTGAGGTAGGAGGCTATGGGCCCCAACAATTTTGTTTCAGTCTGGTGACGTACCGGAGCTAAAGTAGCCATCAAGCGATCAAGAAGACCTGGGAACACCAGTTACTGGCGCCACTTGAACCACATATCCTGACACTCAAAAGATGTTCCGTCGCGACCGGGACCTTGACTAATCTCCGTTTTGCGGTGGACCACAAAGCCGAAGGAAACAATCAGATCAAAGAGGTCTTGAGGTGTGCTTTCATTGCGCCTGAGCCATCCAGAATTGAATTCTATGATCAAGTTTCGGATCAATCCTTTGGAGGACATCTGTTGCAGTCCTCGTATGACGTTCGGTTCGTAACCCTCGACGTCGACCTTTATCGCATCCAACGTGCGTCCGCTCATGGCCTTGAAGGTGTCCAGCCGAATTAGCGGCACCTCTAGCGGTTCGAAAGCCGGGTCGGAAAAGAACGCGCTGGGGGAATGGACGACATCACCAACAGGCATAAATATGCGTTCGGTTCCATCCTTGTCGCCGACGGCGGCCACCGTCAAAGTGATAGTTCGCAACCGGTTGTCCTTGATTGTAGAAGCAATCACGTTGGAAGCAACTGGGCTCGGCTCGAAAGCAAACACGTGCCCCTTCCTGCCCACAATCGTAGAAGCCAGTCCGGTATAGTGGCCGAAATTGGCACCCACGTCTGCGAACACCGACCCAGGCCCGAGGCATTCTTTCAACCAGCCGGTCTGCTCCGGTTCATAAGAGCCGCTAGCCATCGTCGACTGGATGGCCTCGTTTGGATCGAGACGAACCCATAGGCCGTTTACGTTAATTGTTCCAGGAGGACGTGTCCTATGTGTCAGACTCCGGAGAACTGAGTTCGCCTTCGCCGATAATGATCGTCGAAGCTTGGTGTAATGAAACATACTGACACCGCCTCTGCTGCGCTGATGTTCTGAAGGCAAATCCATCAAACTTTGCAACCGGCCTGAATTAGCCCAATCAATGTTAAAGGTTACCCTGATGTCCGCTAACTTGCTAGCCGCCCTTGGACGTGATCAGCGAGACCTGCCGGTAGGATCTCCCTCGCGCGTCGCCGACATTAGCTCTCGACGGCTAGCAAACCGTACAATAGGGTTGGGATATGGAACATATGCGCGAGACGTCTCCGATGCCCGTAACCCAACTGGACTTGACAGGGAACCGCGTCCTTACACCTGAAGACCGGAGTGCCCTAGCAGCGTCAATTGATGAATTACGGGAACTTAGCCCGGAAATTATGCAACGGAAGATACCCGAAGCAGTATTTCAGAACGCTTTCATTTACGAACAGGTAAAGAATGCTGTTCCTGCCGGCTCCTCTATTATCCTGATAGGCGGTTACGAGGACCCTATTGGCCCGGCCTTGTCTGCACGCGGATATTCAGTTGAGATCACCGATCCCAATGTGGATGGTCGCGACGCGCTTGCAGTGTGGCTAGATGCTCGAACAACTGAAACACGCTACGACGCAATAGTGTGCTGCTCAGTAATCGAACACGTACCCAACGATGGATTATTCGTTCGGCTTCTCTATCAACTTTTGAAGCCGGGTGGCTCCGCCTTTCTGACCACAGACTTCTCGGAGGGATGGACTGAAGGGCTTCCTGCACCAGATTTAAGGCTTTATACGGTCGCTTCGTTGAATGCGCTCATTAGTCATTTACCAGAAGATAGCATCGTTGATCAGCCTTCGTGGTTAGCACTCCCTGAGTATTTCGATTTTGACGGTGTTCGTTACTGCTTTGCGTCAATAACGTTCTTTCGCCCACAAAACTCGCCCGATTTAGAAATCGCGTCGGAGGAGTTATTCGAGGCCCTAAGTCAAGGCGCATCGGAGATGGGACGAACCATCGCGACTTATAGGCGCGAAATCGACGGCCTTTATAAAACCGTGGCAATCCAACAGACGATCATCGAGGATCAGCAGGCTCGCTTAGAGAGGGTCACCAATGATGTCAAAAAAAAGCGATTTTGGTAGCTCCCAAAGTGCTCCAGAAATGGCTGCGAACAGGCCATTGATCCTTTTCGTGTCTCATAAGCAACGGCAATGTGGTGTATACGAATTTGGAAGGGAGATTGTCGACCAGTTGGCGCATTCCCAGCGGTATGCTTTCAAGTTTGTCGAATGTTCGGGGTTACATGACTTCGTTCAATACGTGAATCAATATGATCCCGCGGCCGCAGTTTTCCAGTGGCACCCCGTCGCGGTTCCATGGGCAGCAGATGCAGCATCTTTTTGCTCCGATATTCCGGTACTTGCAACGACACATGACTTGACGAAGAGCATTGCGGATGACTGGCAGGATAACTCTGTGGATGTTCTTATCGCCCACGAGCCAGAGTTGGGCACTTCGAATATGCGGTTTGTAACCGCCCCCAGGCCAATTCCTGAGTTCGTCGGTTCGATTGACGTACCTCCGAGCCCAATTCGTGTTGGATCATTTGGATTTGCGGATCATTCGAAAAATTTCCATGAGATTGTGAAGATGGCGCAGGACTCGTTTGAGGAATGTGTCGTTAGAATTCAAATGCCGTACTCTGACTTCGACACGCGTGCGAAGGCTGCTTCGCAAGAAGTGATTGAAAGGTGTGAAGCTCAGATTCGGCGCCCCGGTATATCCATTGAATTTTTTCATGAGTTCCTGGACCGTCAGCAACTCTTTGGCTTTCTCGCGTCCAACCATTTGAACGTTCTTCTATACGATCCAAATCGGGGCGGAGGTGGCATTTCATCCGCTTCTGACTTTTTGCTGGCCTCGGGCCGCCCTATGGCGTTGCGGCGTGGCCGGATGTTTCGCAATTTCGAGAATGCTGAACCATCCATCTTTGTGGATGATCTGTCGCTTCACCAAATTCTGGAAAACGGAACTGCCCCATTGGAGCCATTCCGTGCGGCGTGGACATACCGTGGAGTGGTGGATGCATATGAACGCGCGGTTGATCAAGTTCTATGAAGCAGATCGTCCAAAACACCAGTTCCTCGACGATAAAAGGTAGTGGTACTAAGCGCGTGGCGTTGGCATGGTGTGAAGACTCCATGCAAGCACATAACGTACTTGCAGGCGCGCTTGAGAAATCACAAAATTATACTTTCGACAGTTTTGAGGTGAAGGACCGCACAGGGAGCCTCTTAGCCTATACCCGAGAGATTGGCGCAGTAGCGGTCCTATTCTTGTGGAGCCCTAAACTTGAGCAGCATTTCAATTTGATGGGGCTGCTGCGACTGCGGTTGCCAACCATGGCAATTGCGCTTGATCGTGCCCCAGAGTTGCTAGATGATTCATTGTTCGATTCATGGATGATGCATGGATTGCCGACAAGCGAAGCTTGCGATTTGAGTTTCGTTACCAATCCTATGACAGATGAATCTGTATCGAACAGCGTGGTTGGAGACTACAATTCTGCGCTGGACCGCTTGATTGAACTTGGCGAAACACGTCACGACGAAGCCAAATGGCGAAGGCGCCTTCGCATTCATACGGCTCGCGTTATAGACGAAATCGAAGCAAGAAACTCGAAGGTCAAACGAGAACTTGACGAAACGCACCAGGTTTCGCACAGAAATTTTCTGGAGCTCAATGAGACACGCCAGATTGCTCACCAAAATTTTCTCGAGCTTGACAAGACGCGCCAAGAGCTTAGCGAGACGCACCAGGTTGCTCACAAACTTTATCTGGAGCTGGGCGAGATGCGATCACAGCTCTTGGGAGGATACAGATTTAATGAAGGGCCAGTTGAGCTCCGACTAGGACTCGCCATTGCCCGTACATTACGTGTGCCTGCCCAGCTGATAAGAAGGCTTCTTCGCAGAGCCTAAGCTCCTACACGCCGACGAATAGTGGCAATTTGTTTTGCGCGTGCGGCGTTCGTAGAGAGAGCGCGAGAGTCCGACACGTATATTGCGCCACCAATCCCGGCCGGCAGGGCGATGCAATCAGGTAACTTTCAAACCGCCCGCAACGATGAATGCCACGCCGGCAACGATGATGCTGGTTATAAAAATCCACATGATTTTTGACAGAATGTTGCTGATATTGCCGATCTTCTTGTCCAAATCATCAAAGCGCTTATCCACGTTTATCCACTTCCCATCTTTTCGTGCGTCATCGATTTCAGACATTCGCTGCCATTGTTCCAAAACATTCAATCTTGAGATGATCGCAGCGTCCGCATGCTCAAGAGCGTTTACCCGAGTGCGGAGATCGCTCGTATCTTCTAGTGCTGTGGTCATCGGATTCCCTTTGCCAGCATGTAGGCAAACCAGCGAGGCTCAGTCTTTCGTCGGTCGGCCTCGTCGAGTATCGCATCCATTCCCTGAACCTGAGATTGCGATGGCCCGCGCGCAAACAGCCTCGCACGCAGCGAGGCGAAGAACGCCGCTCTGTTCATTGTCATTTCCCTTTTATGGATTGTCGGTTAGGCGCATCACGCGCACGGCAATGTTTGCTAGCGTTGATGGGTTGGTGTATCAATGGCGTTAGGAGGAGATGCCCGAATGAAGTATGGAACGCCGTATGGTGTGGAGGTGGAACGCATCACTCGCGCAGCCGCGGCAATGACAGACCCAGAGACGCAGAGGGCTTTCGTTGAGCAAGAACTTAAGGCACCTGACCAATTCCTTGTCCCGGAACCGTAAATATCGCCGTCGAACCAGAAGACAAAGTGGAGAACTTCGTCGATGCCGTGCTGGTAGCTGCTCGGCGATGGCAAGGGTGGAACGAAGTCGTAGACGCTGTTAATTCGGCTACTCGTCTGGACAAAACCATGCTCGCCGTTCGCAGGTGAGATTAATCGACGGGGGAGGACTTCATGAAATTGGGACCCATTTACATTCACCGAAGTAGGCAACCTCCACCTGCGCCTGTAGCGGTAGGAGACCGAGCCGTTTGGGATGCAGAGCGCCAGTTTCTTGATGCTCATGCCTTGTTCACCGGCTACGGTGGACCCGACATCGAACTCCTGCACAAGATTGCCGATCACGACACCCCGCCACAACCGGGATTCATCGTTGATTTCGTTGGGTCCAAAACCCGCACAGATGCCACTTGGACGCCTGTTCGCCGCTTTGATGGCCAGAAGCTTCCCGTCCCTATCAACGCCTCAGATAATTTCCACGGTGAAACCGTCGAATGGGTTGGTCTCGCGAAAGCTATCCTTTCTGCCAAGAAGACCTTCACCATGGTCGAACTAGGTGCTGGTCTCGGTGTCTGGTCTATTGCTGGCGGTGTCGCTGCAAGGCGGCTTGGGCTCAAGGTGTTAACCTACGGTGTCGAAGGTGATGAGTTGCTGGCGAATCTGATGAGCCAGCACTACCGCGACAATGGTTTCGAACCGGAAGGCCATGCGATACGGGCCGCAATCGGTTCAGAGAACGGAATCGCCAGATGGCCGAAACCTGTCACCACTGCCGCCACAGCGACCTATAATTTCCGGCCCGTCCTGGATGGGCAGTCCGATTACATGGGCCGCGACTTTGCCTTTGAGGAAGTCCCGGTTCTTGCCCTTCGCGATCTGCTTGCAAAGCATGAGCGTTGGGATTTGATCCACATGGATATTCAGGGCCACGAAACCGAGGTCAGCTGCGCCACCATCAAGGACTTGAACGAGCGCGTTAATTGGATGGTTGTTGGGACGCATTCACGCAAGATCGATGGCGACATGATCGAATTACTGTGGGGCAACGGCTGGGTATTAGAGAACGAGAAACCCGCCAAGTTCCAGTTTGATGGTAAGGCTGCCTCGCTGGAGGCGATGACGCTGATCGATGGCACACAGGTCTGGAGAAACCCGCGCCTTGACTGAGGAGATCAAGATAGAGTTTCCCGAGGCTGTTGAGGTCGCTGGACTGGAGGGCTGGCACGGCTACCGCGTGCTAGCCTACCGTCCACCACGCAAGGGTGAATACTATTTGACTGGCAAGGTAGACAAAGCCTTCCGGTCAGCTATTGACCAGAAAATCCCGTTCCACATATTCAGATTGAGCAGAAGCACTAAGCGCAGCAATGACCGCTCCGACTTGTACATGTCATTGAGTGGGAGATCGACCATCATTGCGCCTTTGCCCAATCATCCTTGAACCGGTTGCACCGATCGATCTGCGCATCGATAAGGTCTGCGTTGTAGAGCCAGCGGTATTGCGTGGAACGGTTCTTGTCCCCAACCTTGGGATTGACGCGCTCCATATGTCTCTCGCACTCCGCCGGCTTCTTTGGAGCAACAGGCCGTGCCGCCAACTGACCTTGAATGGTTGCAGCCGCGATCACCTGCTTAGTTTGACTTTGCTCGATGGTCCCGCACCCACTGATCGTCATCAGCAGTCCAAGTGCTGCCGGGAGCAGTGTCACCGCGAATCGTCTGTTCAAGTTTTTCATCTGTAACCTTCTTCGCTGCTGCTGCCACTGCTGCACGCTGTTGTGCCTGGTCCTGAAGTTGTGTCGCCCTGAGCGTGTTTTGTCTTTCACGCTCAAGCTGTGCCTTCAGGGCTGTTATTTCGGAGAGTTGGACGTATCCGGCGCGAGCTGCTGTTGCAGCCTTGGCCGACTCTGTCGCCACCCTGCCCGTTGCAAGGTCGCCAATGACCGGGATGGCACCGATGTAAGGAATGTCCCGGAGGAGAGGCACGCCCTCATAAATGCCAAGCATGAGGAAAAAGGACGCTGCGGCGCCAAGCGCACCATATGCGGCGGCTTTGATGCATTCGAGGACACCCATCAGCTAGAGCCCCGAAACGCAAAGTTCAGCTTCGCCAAGGCGCTGCTTGTCACCCATCTCACGACGCAGGACCAAGCCATTGACGATGCGACCGCCGGCGCGGTTGAACGCCGTCTGCGCTTCGCAGGCTTGACGATATTTGCGTGCCGTTGTGAGCCGGGCAGCAGTCGATCGCTTGGCAGCCGAAACACCGAAGTTATAGGCACCGGAGAGAAGTGAGGCCTGAACCGATACAGGTGCCTCGACATAGCCTTTCACGCCATCGACCAGCGGAAGGTAATAGTCATTGATGACGCGCACTTTCAGGATCGCCAGGCACTCGGCGGGCGTGAAGCTCATTCCGGCTGTAACGGGCTTGCCGTTGATCCGGGTCTCGCCGTAGCAGATATCCCAGATCTTGGCGAAGCCGTCCCAATGAGACTGCAGAACCAATCCCTCCCATGGAATGATCAGCTTGTTAACCGCCAACTCAACAGCCGGCGGCGTGATGCCCTGCTCGATCGCCGTATGAACGCTTGCCGGAGTGATCCGGTCAGGGGAGAAAAACGCCAACCAGCCACTGGCAGAAGCGGCTAGGATAACTGCGGCGATGGCGGCTTTTGCGCGGTTGCTTGACCTGATCTTGTTGATCGGCATCTTCATTACCTTTCAGATTGTTTTGAGCGATGAGGCGAGCAACGAAGGCAGCGGCGACCGCAAAGAGGGTCAGCACGGCAAACAGGCGCTGCGGGATTGGGAGAACGCCGTCCAGCAACGGCAGAGCGGCTTCAATGCCGGAGAGCAGGCCGGCAAGCAGCATCAAGCGCACTGACCACGCTTTGCGCAGCACAGTTCGCCAGTCGTCTATGAGACGCATGGTCATTTCCTTTTTACGGATTGTCGGTATGGTGGCGGCGCTAAATCAGACTGGAGAGGCGTTGCTGTGAACAAGACAAAGAAGATCGCCGTCGGTGCCGAACGGTGGGATCTGATCGATGAGACAACAGCCGTCGAATATTTCGATGTCTTGACCGAACTTCGGTCGGCAAATGATACCGTGCACTTATCCCTCGGGACCGGGATCAATGATGCCAACCAGGAGGGGCTTGTGAAGGTCACTCATAGGCTGCGATGCAATATGACGACCGCGAGGTTCCTGCACTCACTGCTCGGCGACATCCTTGCCAATGTAGATAAGGCAGCAGAGAGGAAGCCGCATTAATGGCAATTATGACCGAAGCTGTCTTGCTGGAATTGCTCGCCACAGTGGCATCCACCCCACTCAGCGAGTGTGACTCCCCAACGCTCAATCGGCTGATCCATAGAGGCTATGCCATCATCATTCCGCCTAGCAGAGGCGGGGACCAGATCAGTCGAGTTAAAGTTACCGAGGTCGGTTTGGACCATTTGGCCAGGTTGAAAGGATTATAGCCGCCACATGGGATATTATCGGTTAATTCTAGCTTTCATGGTGTTGTATTCTCATGCCGTGGGTCCGCTGTTCGGATGGAACATCGGTGTTTTTGCCGTCATCTCGTTTTTTGTTATAAGCGGTTACGTTATGGCGCTTTTGGTCAACAAACGTTATCCAGCAACCAAAGACGTTTTTCGCTTTTATCTGGACAGAGCCCTTAGGTTATTCCCGCAGTACCTTCTATATGCATCTTTGACCTTAATTTGTGTTGCCCTGCTCGGCTTGTCGGACCACTTTCTATCGGGATTAACACCTCTTTCGATAGTGATGAACATGCTGTTGCTGCCACTGGGTTACTTCATGTTCGGCCTCGACGACGCGATGCTCATCCCGCCAGCCTGGAGCTTGGGATTGGAGCTTACTTTTTATGCCGTCTTTCCTTTGTTCTGGGCACTTCCACGACGGTTTCAACAGCTGCTCGTCTGTGGCTCGATTGGCGTTTTTGCATTGGCCGTAGCAGGTATGATCCACTCGGATTGGTTCGGCTATAGGCTGATCCCGGGCACCTTTTTCATGTTCATTGTAGGAACGTCTCTGGCATTCCCTGAGAAATTCGGTCGAGCGTTTCCTGCTGGTATCCTGCTGCTCGCTGGTATGGGGTTGGCAGTCGTTGTCTCAAACGAACGTCTCTACGCTGCGCCGTACAACAAAGAAGTATTGGCTGGTCTGATCACGGGTATCATTGCGGTGAGCGTCCTGAGGAAGTTCAGGTTCGGACGAATAGACGAATTTCTTGGTAACCTGAGCTACGGAGTGTTCCTCAACCACTACCTTCTCGTTTACATCGCCCACCGCTTCGAATGGAGCGGCGGATTATTTATTCCAGTTGTCTCACTCGGTTTATCGTTTCTCTCGTACAGATATGTTGAGAGATACGCGATCGAATGGAGGCATAAAATCCGTTCCGCCCGCGCCGCATCATCCTCCCAGACAGATGCGTCTCAAGCCTTTGCCGGATCACAATAATGACGCGCTCAAGAAGAATTCATCCACTTGTCCAGTTGTAAACCCGAGACCAGCGAATCCCTGCTGGAGCATCACGTCATCGCGCCGAAACGTCGCCGACTTATTGAAAGCGATCTGTGTGAGTTCGTCCTGTTGTGCCACCCAGGCGCTGACCTGCGAGGAAAGGCCGGAGACGGCCAACTGTAAAAAGAACTGTCTGCTCGAAACTATATCGGGCGTGTGGGTTGATGGCTTGATATATTCGTCTATCGCGCCGCCCTCTTCAACGTAAGCTGTCCAAACCGGATGATCACTATTAACCGGAACGACGGATTCCCGCCCCTCTTCATCAATAGCAATGATCTGATCGTTTTCAGCGTTCGAATATCGTGCGGATACAAATTTCATCAGATCATCCTCGAATCAGCAGAAATCAGAATATCTGCTGCGGTTGCTCTTGTGGTCAACTGTCGCAATCCATTGGTCGCATCAGCACCCAACGGACCAAGGGTTGCTGATCCCAATGAACCGACAAGTAACGTAAAGACAGACGTGGTCCGTTTCTTTGTCTTATAAAATGCAGTGTTCATATAAATAGCGGGCAAATCACTGATGCTTACAAGTGTCATGCCTAGATATTCGATATATCTCATGCACTCTACTTGATTTAAAATTTCGCTTGGTATTTCAAATTTTGGTGGAATACCAATAAGTTGTTCATCACAGTACAAACCAACGTCAAACAACTCAAAAACATGACCTGTTGTCATGACGTTTGTCATGGTGGCAGTTCCTAGAAGGTTCCCCGCTTGCCATGTATTTGCCGCACCTTGGAAAGTCGTACCCGCCGCCATGACAATGTTCAAAGTCATGGCGTAAGCATTTGTCGACGGCCAAGTCCCAGCTGTGTCTCCCGGTATAAGAAAGGTTTGTAGCGTGTCGGTATTTGCTTGCGGTGCGGAGATGGTGAAAGTTGTTATGTAATTCCGGCTAGCAGCGGCATTTGCGAAGGTGACACCGTAGGTTCCCGCCGGACCCTTAAAGCCAAATCTCACGATACTGCGCTTTGCGCCAGCCGTTCCCATTCTTAGGGATGCAATGCGCAATCCTTCAAACGGTTGGCGTATCATCATATAATGACCAGCCGCAACCGCTCCACCTGTTGAAACCGTTACGCGCAATCTGTTCGTCGCACCGCCCGGCGTAGGTGAATTCTCAATCCATTGTCCGGTAATAACCTGACTTGCAACGCCCCATTGTCCCACCCACTGATCAGCATAGTAGACACCGCTGATATTGAATGGAGTTGGTCCAGCAACCAATGATTCCTGAAATGCCGGGTTTACGATCAAGTTCCGCATCTTGATTGCGTGGTTGATCGGGATGGTGCTGTCTTTAGCAACCTTGCCCGTAGCGTCCGTAAACGTCAGGATATTATCCGTAACACTGGAACCTGGGCCAATCATATCCCCCGCACCACGGGCTGCAAGCAATGACCACTGGGTATTCGACGTGGTCGGCAAAGCTGGCGGTGTGTTGCCCGTAGTGGCAAGGAGCGCGATCCAAGACGAATTGTTATAGAGAACGACATCGTCTTTGATGTAGGCCGTCGCGCCGGAATAAGCGCCTTTGAACACAAAACCATTGCCCGCCGCGGACAGCAGAAACCATTGCGTGTTCGACGTGCTCGGAAGCGTTGGAGGCGGGTTGCCCGTCGTGTTGACGCGGGCAATCCACGATGAACCATTCTGCAAAACGACATCTCCGACGACATAAACCGTAGCGCCGCTGTAGGTGCCTTTGGATTGGAACGAGCCGTTCGGGCCTGTCAGATATGCCGGATCTGACCAATCACCGGATGACGAAGTTATCTTGAAGTAAATCGCTGATCTGCCATCGCCAACATCGGCGACAAGTACGGAAAATCCGGTGACCTCGGCATCGTATGCCCCGCGACCGGCCAAGTTTTCGACCTTGGCATCAGTCTGAACACCTTCGATCAGTTCGGTCTTGGGAATGAGCGTGAGCGCACCTGTTCCCGTAAAGATCGGGATCATGTCCAATGCGCCGGCCAATGCCGCAAAGGCCTGTATGTTCCCATTGCCAAGCTCGACAATCAGATCCCGAACCGCAGCGGTATAGCGAGAGTCACCTGACTGAAAACGGATACGATACGGAGCGGCGACGAGTGCATCCCCGGTCCACGCTTCCACAAGCTCAATGTGATTGTTGTCCGTAACCTCGGCGATGATGGCACTAAGGTTCTGAACCATGAGCGTGTCACCGGCCTGAATGGTCGATGAATCCCAAAAGGTGTCGACACCGGTAATCGTGGTGCCACCAGCAGCAAGTGAAACCGTACCGACGTTGTAGTCTGGTTTGATCGCGGCCATCTATTCGGTCTCCTCGATCGGCTCTGCTGGATTTAGCATAGCCTTAACCTCGGCGCGCAGCTCTTCAATGGCAGCCTTAAGCGCCGCAACTTGCTCGCCTTCCCGACGTAGCGCAGCGCGCAATCCAACCACCCGCATCTTGTAGAAATTGACGAGTGCCAGGGCTTCCTCAGCCTCATCGATCGGCAGGATGGTTTGCTGCGGCGCTACCATTTCGGCCATTGCTTCAAGGTCTTTTGACATGGGTTCTCCTTCCCGCAATTCAGCGGGTCTGCATAGTTTTTGGGTGAGAGGTCAGCGCTTCCAGAAAAGCGACCGCAGCGTCACATTTCTCGTTTGACCAAGGCCCGTTGTGCCGGTCGTGGTCTGAGAAATGCGAAAGGTGTTGTTCCCGGCCGCATTGTTGCCGAAGAAAAAGAACTGATCGATAAGGCGGTTATTTGAGCCGCTGCCGTATGGTCCAAAGCTCTTTTGGAAGACGATCTCGCCTGTCGTGATGTTCTGCACCGTGACAGTGGGTGAACCGCCAGTTGGCCCATAGTTGTAGGTCATATCAATGCTGAGCTGGATCAGCGAGCGATTGGCTGCCGGCATGTTAATCGTTCGGTCCGCGAAGCTTCCGCCTGCCTGGATGTCCGTCGTCGGGCCGATATCGAATGACGACACTGAATCAATGCCGAGGTTCGATGTCCCAACGATCAGCGACCCGATCACAGCCGAGCTGATATCGACTGCGCCAAGCACCGACGTGATGGCAAAGAGTGAATTTATCCTGACATCGTCAAGGAACAGGGTGCCGCCGCTAAAGATGAACGGACGGCGTTTGGCTCCCGGCGCGACCATATAGATGCTATCAGCCGTGAAGCCGATCTCACTTAATCCGCCCGCGAGAGCACTGATGAACATTGCTGCCTGGCTAGTGCTGCCCGGTCCCGATGCAGCTGCCGAAATGCCAACCGTCGTCAGAGCACCAACAGCCGTCGCCTCAACGGTCGTTCGAAACAAGCCGGACGCCGAGAACTTGCCGACGCTGACGGTCAGTGCCGAAACCGACGATGCAACGGCGGCAAGACCGGTACCGGGATCATTGATGACAACCGAAAGGCTTTCGATCGCATTGGCATTTGCCTGAAGGCCGGTGACCGGATCGTTGATGTTGGCGTCGATCTCGGTCGTTTTGACAACCAGTGCCGAAGTTGCCGTCGCGACAACTTTGACCTGCTCTGTGATCCTTGCGCTGGTATTGCCGACCTCGGCGAGCAGTTCCCGCTTATCGAAGACGCTTTGCGCGCCGGCTTCAGCTGCCAGTTGGTCAGCCTGATCGAGCACATCGCGCGCGTAGTGCGTGGCCTCTTCGATCCACTTCAGTTTCGCATCGAGGCGAGCAAGGACACCGTCGACCATGCCGGGCAGAAAGACGTCACCATCCCCGAGCCGAACGTCATCCGTCGTCACATCGATCAGATCGGACCAAGTAAAGTTCTTGCCGATGTTCGAGATGAAGATGCCGCGAACCTGATAGTCGGTGTTAGGCGCGAAGACTGCTACGAGTTTTGTCGAATACTGCTCGTCAAGCGGCGCGTCATAAGGCATCTCACCATCGAACCAGAGCCCGCCGGTATCCTTCTGGTAGACCTGAACCCGGATGCGATCGACACCGTCCTGATCACCGGCATAGAATACCTCAATCGTCGGGCGGCGCGGACCGCTTCCATCATCCAAAGTAGCCGGAAGCGCCTGCCAACCGAACATCGGATGCGATGGATTGACGATGGGACCGACCGGACCGACCGAAACCGGAACCTGCTCATCGGTCGACCAATCATAATCGGACGGATCGATTTCCTTCAGTACGACGAGCTGATTGAAGCTCCGCTCGCCATCGATGCGGACGACAAGGAATTTCTTGTTGCTGTAACCGTTCCGAACCGATGTCCACGACACGACGTCGTTCGGCTCAAGAGGCCACGCATCCGGCGGAAGATAGAACGAATGGACACGGAAGCGGCGATCTTCCTCGATCAGCAGTTTCATCAGCCGCTGGACCTGAACCGGGAAAGGAACGGCTTCGAAGGTTACGCCCGAGGCGAGCCGACGGTTGCCATCTGCTGATTCCAGATCGATCGAATAGCGTGCTGGCGCATCCTTGGTTGCCCATTTCTCCAGCGGTTCCGGATAGGTTGCCTCAATCCCGTTATAGGTGGCATCAAGACCTGGAAACGGTGTGAAGTTCTGACCCTTGGTGACAAGGATGTCGTCATCGCTGAACGAATAGACAGCGGCGCCGGGTGCGCCAACCAATATCTTGAAGATACCGCCGACTTCGGCGATGCGACCGTTGCAAGCCTTCTTCAGCTTATCGATGACGTCGAGCGGCACCATATCGCAGTTGATCTCGGTACCGCATCGGAATTGCTTTTCCGAACCGCCGCCGGCAAGCGGGATCAGCCGGTCGCATTCATTGGCAGCAACCATCCAATTGGAAGCGGGCAAACGAAACGCGGGAAGGTTCTGACCGCCATAAATCCATTCGGTGCCGTAGTAGACGCCGCGGATGATGTTATAGATCAGCACTACGGGATTGTCAGAAGGCTCCCACGTCGCGCGGTTATCCCAACGATGCGAACCGGAACCGCCTGCAGTCGAATCCTTGCGGACGTCGTACCAAGCTGTGACCGGAGCTTCGCAAAGAAAGGTCGGCTGGTTTGGAAACAAGTCCTGATTGAGGCGAGCCGTCGCGATGAAGTAAGGGCAGCCACGCCCAATCATCGTGGATTTATATGGACGGTCGGAATCCGTGCTGAACTTGGCAAGCAAGAAGGCATCGGCTGCCGTTTGCGTGCCGTCGTAATACTTGAACCAGAGATAGTCCTTGCCGTCTTTGCGGAACTCCAGAACGGGATAGCCCTGCTCGACCGGCGTTTCGCCCCAAAGAACGGTGACTTTCTGGTCGACAACCCAGAATGCGGGCTGTCCAGGCGCAGGTATGTTGCCGATCTCGACTACGTCGGTCAGATAGGCATTCGGCGTCTTGCCGTCCTTGCCCCATGCGCCGATATATTTGCGCTTGCCCGAGGTCGCGGTTGTCCCTGCCGTGAACGACATGGGCTTGTCGTCGCCCATCTGGATCATAAGCTTGACGCCTTGCGTCTGCGCTGCCTGTTCCTGTTCGCCAAAGAGCGCCTGCGAGAGCAGAGAGACCCCATAGGCTATCGCAGAGCCGATCAGGTAAGTGACAACGGCACCGGCGCTCGACAGGGCAAAGGCCGCGCCAAAGAGGGCTGCTGTGATGGGTTCCGCTTGGGCGAGCGAAAGCCCCGCCAACATGAACCATGCCGCGGTCAGGAAAATACCAATGCTTTTCATTATCCGACCTTGAAGGCTCTCTTGGCTTTGAGCAGATCCATAGTACCGACACCCTCGGGGCGAAGCACGAACACGCGCTCACCGTTGACGACGCCGAGCGCAAATCCGAACGGGCTGTCCATTTCATAGGCGACGATGTCGCCGAGGCTGGCTTGTGACGGGTGAATTTCAGGCAGGAACGATGCGACCAGATCGGCGAGGTTATCGAACCCTGCGCTCTTCATGACCTTCAGGGCGCCCTTGGCTGACTTATACTTGCCCTGATATTTGACGGTGAGGTCTTCGCCCGTGATGGCATAGACCAAACGACCGGCAAGACCGGGCCCGCAATCATGCTGTTCAGCCCAATCGAACGGAACGAACTTGATCTCATCAATGGCAGCCTCGAAACGGGAACGCCAGTTCGGCAAACGGGTGAGTTCGATCATGACGCCTTCTGCCCCCAAGGTACGCTCCACGATGACAGCGTGCTTGAATAGAGACCCCATTCATCACCGCTGCGCCGCTTCTGACCTTCGAACGAACTCTTGCTCGGGTTGGTACGGCTTAACATGCTGATCGCATCCGAGTTCAATTCGAGTTGGATGGAGCCATCATCGCCGACGGCCGGCGTATCGAACGGGTTGCCGTTGACCTCGCCCATGAAGACCACTTCCGGGTTCGCTGATGCGATCTTCGTTAAAGGATCGAGCGTGACTTCGTATATGTCCGCCTTGGCAAGTCTCAGATCGTACTCCCGCGCAATCTCCTGAACCGCTATGGCGATTTGAGACAGATCGACGGTCACGGTCTGGATGGTCAGATCGGAGACGCGAGGAATAGGCCCGATGTTGAGGTTCTGCGCACCGATGAAATCATGATTGACGATGACGCCGGTATTGCGATCGGGAACACCGATTGTAATTACGTCATCGCCAGACCAGAAGCCGCGATCGAATGGCAGCCCGGTCGAACGGTCGATAGCCTCAACCAATATGAACTGGCGAGGAACCAAGCCTTTGTCGCGAGCAGCCGCAAGCGCAGCCGCCATTTCAGCGCTGATGTCTTTCATTTATCGCTTCTCGATCACTTTGAAACCGGCACCCGAGGTCAAGAGCCCTGCCCCTGAACCCGGATTGGATGTGCCCGGCGAGATGAAAACCTTGCAGGCAGGCTTTGCCAGCGTCACGACGTCGTTCACCGCAACGCCTGTCGGTGCATTCGGGAACACTTCGAAGGCAGGCGTAATCCCGGCCCCGCTTGCCGTCACGATATCGTCGGACACCTCGAGGAAGGCATTCCGTACCGGTGACGTCGCATAGGCGATCTGCAGCTTGTCAGCGAGGGTCATGACATATCCCGCCGGCAATCCCTTGAGGCTCATCGTGCGCCCACCGGTACCGACGCTGTTGATCCGAACAGCCGATGGCCCAAGGATTGAACCATCCGGATCCGCTTGCGGGTATTTCGACAGCGGATCGAACAGGAAGAACTGTTCCTGCGCACCATGCAGTTTGCGAACACGCGCCGCTATCTGCTTCAAATCGTTGCTGTCGCCGATGTTCAGCTTGACGTCGCCCGTCCAAAGCGGTGGCGCAAGCTCGGCCTGCCAGACCCGGCCGTCGCCGGTACCGGACAATTCATCATTGCGCCGAATGTCCCAGGTCACAGACTCGATATCGAGACGATCTGCCAGCACCGAAAGTGCGTATGGATAGGTAATCGCCATCTCAACGCTTCCTCGGTGCCATTTTGATCTCATTTATGCGATCAGGCAGTTCTCGCTTGCTGAACGTCTTCACGCGTGCATCCGCCTGTTCAGCCCCGGCTTCTGATCCGGCCTGTCTGGCAATGACAGCGAGCTTGCCGTCATCATCGACCGAGACACGGATATCGAGTGGCATCGGCGCATTATTGTTCGCGCCACCATTGGAAGCGACACCCAACCGGCCGGAACTGTCCCGCTTGAGCGGCATGATGGCTTCCGGTCCCGCCTCGCCCATCATGCCGGTGCCTTTGGCAAAGCGGAATTTCGTCGGGCTGGAAACAACCGAATTGGTGAAGGCGCCGCCATTGGCGAAACGCTGAACACCGCCCGAGAACGCCCCGCCGTTGGCGAATAGCCCTGCTCCGGGAGTGACTTGGAAAGATGAACCACCGCCGATGCCGAACAACTTGTTGACGAAACCCATGATGGTCCCGCCGATGCCTCCGCTTCCACCCGCTTTGTTGACGCTGAACAGCGCATTGACGAGATCATCCTGAAGCTTGTCCACGATTTTATCGAGAACGTTCACCGCAGCATTGCCGAATGACTTGAAGAATCCTTCACCGCTTTGCAGACCAGACCGCAGATCAGACAGAAACCCGCCGGTTGCATCCTTGGCGAAGTCGAGTGCTTCCTTCGCCTTCTTCGTTGCTGCCTCGATCGAAGCCATCTCACCGGCAAGTCCTGAAAGTTCAACCTTTTGGGCAGCAGTCAGGGTGATGCCCTTTTGCTGTGCCTGGTTGAGCAGGTCTGTCTCGTAGCGCAGTTTGGCCGATGCTTCCTCTGTAAGCCCAACCGCCGCCTGTTCAGCTTTCAGCGAGGCGATACGGCGTTCAGCACCTTTGACGATGTGGTCATACTTCTCGGCCTCGGTCTTACCACCCTTCTTTTTCTTCGACTTGTCATCGACGGATAGCAGATCCTTTGCCATCTCTTTGAGCTTGGCAGACGCGGCCGACGCTCCCTTGGCAATGGCTGAACCGAAGTTCCCAACGTAATCGGTGCCTTGTGCGGATTTCATCGCATCAGCGATACCGGCATTAACCGAGTCCGCGGCGCCAGCATAGGGGTTGTCGACACCGTCGAACGAAACCTGTCCGATGTCTTTGAAGGAACCGATATCGACGCCGAGCTTCGACGCCAACCCGCCGACACTGTTGTACAGCCCGCCGATATAAGTGTTCATCAGCTTGACGACGGAATTGATCATGGATTCAACGCCTTTGATCGTGGCATTGACAGTCTGGTAGACGATATCGCCGATCGCAGCCGGCAACTGCTTCCAAGTCGCTTTGATGCCCTGATAGGCGCCGACAAACGTACCGATTAGCCCGTTCGTGCCGTCCTTTGCTACCTTGACGATATCGAAGCCGAATATCTGTTTAAGTTCGTCACGGAAGATGTTCGCAGCGGCAACCGCAAGCGTGATGCCAAGAATGAAGGCAAGACCCGGATTGGCAGCGGCCATTGCGCCGGCTGCGATGACGGCAGCAACCGCCACGCGGCCAAGCAAGGCGATGACTTGAACGATACCGCCGATAATCCCAGGCGCATAGAGCAAGGCGAGTGCCGCGGCTGCTCCAATGGCATATGGCGCAATCATCTGAAGACTGTCAGCAACGCCGATCAATGCGGATGCGCCGAGCTTTGCCCAACTGACGAGCTGCAGACCGGCAGCAACAGCGGCGACAAGTCCAATCGTCACAAGGCTTACCGGAGAGAGGATCGACAGAAACGCCGAGCCAAGGCTTTTCACAGCACCGGCCGCACCCATCGGACCGAGAACCGCCCCGATCTGCGTACCCTGCTGAAGGGCGATCTGAAGCGGGTTCATCGACATTGCAGCCGATACGCCGATATCCTGGAACTGTGCCGCTAGATTGGCAACGTTATGGGTAGCCGCCCCGACGCCGCGGGTATTCTGGTTTGCTGCTTTGGCGTGGAGGTTCATTGCCCCGGCTGCTCGTGTCGCCGCAACGGCCTCTGCGTTCAATGCCGTCGCGTGGGTATTGGCAGCCTGCGCCGCCATAGCACCCGCCTTGCTCGACGTCGGGCCGATTGCGGAGGTGGCAGCTTCGACTCGCATGGCAGCACCGGTCAGCCGGTCCATTGCCTTTGCGGCCTGTTCAACGCCCGTTGCTTTGGCCTCGATGCCGAGTTGTGCAATATCTGGCATGACTATCCCTTATTGCGCTCTACGACGCGTCGGTTCGCTGCCGCACCCCTGATCCGGAGCTTGGCTTCCTGTACGTCTGCCGGTGTCGCCTGGCTCTCATTCGCCTCGGGCTTGCCGGTCTTGTTGATGACCGCGAGGACCGCTTGATCCATCCGGCGGATGACAGACAATTCCCATGGATCGATCAGCGCGCCTGTCATCCGGCAGAATGCCTCGACCTCAAGGAAACTGATCGGGTTGGCGCTGAAGCCGGTTTCCCGGGAATTGTGGAGTTGAACGAACCAGTCCCAGATATAATCGGTATAGTCCGGAGCTTCTGGAACTGGATCGGTCTTGCGGCGCGGGGTGAAATGCGCCCTCGCGAAGCCGATCAGCTCTTCGGCGAGGGCTTCACGAAATGCGCGTCTTCATCCGCGGCTTTGTCGATTTGTTCGGATATGAAGAAGTAATCCGGGTTAGAAATGACCTTCAACACGCTTTCCGGCGTGCATTCGACGGGCTTGCCGCCATTGGTCAGGTTCCACGAGATCACGGAAGCGGCGACGATTTCATTCGTCTTTTCTTCGATCTCCTCGACCGTTCCGACCTTCTTGGGGTTCTTCTTGCCCTCACGAATGGCAGCATTGGCAAGGCGCCGCTGAACGCGCTTCACCCGTTCTGAACGATACGATGCGACCTTGATCACGAGGCCGGTCTTTTCACCGGTTGAGGGATGCAGGATGTCGAGGTCAAAGCCTTCTTCAAGCTTGGCGGCGGTTCCGTCGAATTGCGACAGTTCAAATGTCATGTTGAATACTCCGGTGGAAGGGTGGCCGGCGGTTAAACCGGCCATGTTGGATTAAGCGAGAGCGGCGTCGACCGTCAGGATCTTGGTAGAGATGCCGATCGAGAACGTGCGGCGAAGCACGTTGTCGCCGGTACCGACGTTCTTGCGGGCCGACATGACCAGACCGCGGAAGTAATCCACGCTGTTGTCATAAAGATCGCTTGGTGCGTCTTCGTATTCGACCTTGAAGTTGTACTGAAATTTCGTCTTTTCGGCCGCACGCATGGCGACCTGACCCGCGTCCAGCGGATCATCACCGACCACGAGAGCAATCGTTCCTGCATCGCGTGCGCCCTTGAGGTGGCGAACACGACCGTCACCAAGGGACTGGAACGTCACGTCGGCAGATTCGTCGCCGAACTCGCCGCCATCTTCCACTTCCTTGACTTCAACCCATGTCAGGGCTTCGAATGCGGCAATGGCGCTTACATCCGTGGTGTAGTCGATAGCGGTTGTCCCGCCGATATAGTATTTCGCACCTGTTGCCGTAGTGATGGCCATGGGTATTTCCTTTCATGAAAACCCCGGATCGGGGCGGGTTAGACTGGAGTGTCCGGGTTTCAGTTAAAGCTGCGATAGAGGATGGTGACCGGAACATTCACCTTGTCAGGCTCGATCATTGGAGCGCCGACAGAGGGCTTCGCGTAGACTTTCACCTTGACGCCGGAGCCGTAGAGGATCGTTCCCTTGGCAAAATGTGCCGCGATCAGCCCCGCTGTATTGGTTGGCTTGATCACGCCTCCGTTCGCCGGGTAGATCGCCATGACCTGAAGGATGCCTTGATGCCGTGCCTTCGCGTCGTTCGCCAGGCCGAGGTTGTCGGTCCGGTTCGGGATGAAATCGACACGAAGGTATGGCAATGCACGGCCGATGTTTGGTCCTGAACTCTCAACCGGTGGCGTGAAGGATATGGACGGCATAGCAAGCGGCAAGACCGGGGATAGTACCAATGAGGTAAGCTTGGCGAACAACAGCTCGGCGATTGTGGCTTCAACAGTTCCGGCCATCGTGATAATCCTTCCGGCAATGGCCGATAAACTGAATGATGAGCAAGCCTACGACCGGTTGCATTCCGCCCTTCTCGCCATCGGCAAGGAGGAAGGTCAGACCGTTCGCGGCGATACGAGCCTGAAGGCCGCCAGACGGGCCTTAGCCCTGCTTCAGATGGGTTTGCTCAAGGCCATGGATGACAACAGCGACAAGAACGTTGCGATCAAAGACCCAAGCGACGTTTGAGTTCGTTCGCCTTCGCCTCAACGATGCTGTCCCAACGCTGAACGGCTGATCGGACAAAGGCATCGGGCGCCTGCCCGTTCACCCCGTATTCGCGATGCCCTGCATAAGCAGCCGTGTAGCCGATATAGAGCGTGTCATTGACATCGGCGCCAAGGATCACCGCCTCGATCGATCCCTCGTCATATGCATATTTCTGACCGTCGACCGGCTTCTTGTTCGAACTGATCGCAGGCATCGAGGCAGTCGAAGCCATCAACGATGCCCGCAAGAACCCGGTATCAACCCGCATCCGTCCGCCGGCACCGATCGGCGTTTGCATTTCCGATACAACCTCTTGCACCGATTCCTTGAACACTGCTTCCACCGCGCCGGGTATCTTCTCGGCAAAGGCCGCGACTTGAGCGCTGAAGGATAGCTTTGCCATTATGCAGCCCTGAACCGTTCAACGACCGAAGCGAAGTAATCGACCTTATATTCCAGATGGCAGCGGCAGCCGGATATCTCGCTGACAGGCGCCTGCGGGTCACCCGGATAGCCGAGAACAGCACCGGACACGCTTTGAAACACGCCGTCGATCTCGACTGCCTTACCGTTCAATACCCGATGGGTATGGCGTACCCGCCCGTCTCCGGCCGATCGCCATATCTTCTTGACGTCAGAAGCAGCAACCTTGCCGTTATCGATCTGCTGGCGCATCGCGTTCTGCCGAGCCGTGCCAAGCACGGTCATGGTTTCGGTACGGGCAAGCATTTCGCCGCGAAGCTGAAGCAGCCGGTCTGAATAACGGCCGACCATGCGAGAAACGGTCTCGGCGGGGATTGGCTTGCCTTCCTTGATCGCCTTCAACACGGTAGCGTCGAAGCGCTTGTCCCGGCGCTGCCTCGATAGGTAGTTGCGCAGAAGCGATGTATCGCCCGAAAGCAATTCGCCACGCGCCGAGGCGACAAAACGCTCCTGCGGCGACGTGAGACCGATTATACCGCCTTCGCGCTTGCCAGTTACCCTGTTGATCCGGCCAACCACGTCAAGCGCAGTCGATCGAGGGTTTCTGCCTTCCGATAGTCCGGTCTCAAGTGCTTGGCGAATCGCTACACGCTGATCGTCAACGATGCGGGTCACGAGCTGCGCCGAGTGATCGCGAAGGAATGCCTCACCCTCCGGACTGCGAACACCGAAACGGAAGATCACCCGATTGCCTTCCGGATCCTTCAGCTTCGGCAGGTTTTCGACAAAGCTGGTACCGCCTGAGTTATAGGCATCCCGCAACGCCAGCTCCAGCGCGGTAAATGCCTCACTTTCCAGTTGTATGGCTTCAATCGCTCCTGTGATGTCGCCTTTCTCCAGGCGCTGGACCACTATGCGAAGGGTAATCTGCGATTTGATCGCATCGATGCCTTGATAGAAGGCTTCAACTAGTGCTGCGTCGTACTTGTCGAGCAGCTGCTCGAAGATACTGCGGTTGCTTGCCATCAGATGAACTTCTTAGGGATGGGAGTATATTTGAGCATCGGTCTTTCCCACATACAAAAGGCGGCCCGCAAGGACCGCCTTCAGCGACTCAGAGTAGTGGACGAAATTCAGAGACGGAAGATCGCCAATGGGTACCAATATCCGTCATTGTGACGACGGTAGCCGCGGCGCTGTTCGCGGTAACCACGGTGGCCGTTCCAATAGCCGCGACGATCGCGACGGGTCTCATACCGATCGTGGCGACGATCATGCCGCTCCCAACGCTTCTTTTCGTTCGGATGTTCGTATCGGCGTTTATCACTGTACTGTACCTGCACAACGTTCGAAGCGGCAGGAACCTGTATGGCAACCGGCGCTGCGGATGCCGTACCAAGCGATGTCAGGCCCATGAAGACGGCCATGATTCCTGCGATAAATGTAGAAACGATTTTTTTCATAGAAGCTCCTATTAACAATGCGCTGAGAGGTGCGCCTTTGACTGTTAACAGGGCATGAACAGATTTTTAGTTTCGGGCCTGCACCTCGTAATAGACAGTGGTTCCGGCCGGATTAAGCGGCATAACACGAATAAGTGAATGAGACACTCCGCCGATCATCAATTTATCCGTGGTGACAGGAACGATCGCTAAGCCTTTGGCGGCAATGTAGACTTTCTTGTCACTCGCCTTGATCAGCGTACCGTCGATATCCTTGTTGTCGAACTTCAGGACTGCCAGCGTGCAAGGCGTCTTCTGGATTGTCGGGTCACCCGGGTCGAAGATTGGTCCGGTCCCGGGAACATCGCGCCATACCTCGCCAGCAGCGCCGAACTTGTCAAGCAGACGCAGCGCAGTTTCCTGGGCTTGAAAATAATTGAACGATTGACCCTGCACACTCATTGAACGACTCTACCTTCAAATGGAGACCAACGATGATCACTAGTTCTCAATGTCGTGCTGCGCGGGCACTGGTAGAGTACAGCATAGATCGGCTTTCTGTTGCTTCTGGTGTGAGCCGCGGAATCATCGAAATGTTTGAGCGGAAGCTTGAAAACGCAGATCCCGATGATATTGCCTCGCTTCAATCCGCACTCGAGAAAGGCGGCGCAATTTTCATTCCAGATGGTGATACAGGTGGAATTGGGGTCCGCCTGAAGTTCAGCAGGTCGCAAACCAAACGCATCGCGACACTGGAAGGTGAAGGTGGAATTGTCGGAAGCGATGATGTTCCCTAAGTCAAACATTGGCTAGACCGCCAGAATGCCGGGAACGCACATGCGCATGAACTGCCATAACAGACCTTCAATGGTCGTCGCGACGGGCGTGGAGGCAGCCACGACATCAGCAGTTGAGCTTCTGCTTGATACGGCATATTCAACTTCCAGTTCTCCAACCTTCTCACGTTTGGTTACAGAGTTGCCGGTGACCACAGGTGAAAGACTGCCGGGCGTGATGAGTTCGAGGAACGAAGCCTCATAAGAGGCGTCGATTATCGGTTGAGGAATGGCGTCGGACGGGATTGCCTGGCCGTAGTAGGTAACGGCACCAGTGCGCGGCCAAGCGCGGTCTTGGTTGTATCCACCGGTCCGGGCGCCTGAAAACTTGGGTTCGTAGCGGTCGATGACGAGAGAACCGCGCAACATCGCGGCTTCGATCTGTGCGTCTGTCGCGCCTTGGGGAATGGCGTATCCGTGATCCGTCGCATACTGAACGAACGCCTCTTTGGTACCATAAGCGGCCATGTCTTTTCCGATCTATACAGGCTTAGCGAGGCTTGCCGACTCAGCGGCCAGCAAGGTATCCATCGAAAAGCAAATAACGGGGGAAAGAACCAATGGCTGACACTGAAGCAAATAGAGGTCCTGCCACTTGGCGTATCGTCCTCGCAGCCTTGCTGGACTTCACCACTGCATTCACGGTATTGGGCTTCATCGTTGCAACAATCTTCGGCGGACGAACTGAAGGCGGTTTCAATCTTCAAGGCTGGCCGGCGCTACTTTTTTTCATACTGATCGTGGCTTACTTTGTCGTCTTCAATCGGTTCTTCGGCGGTACCATCTGGAAGCACATCTTGGGTGCCAGAAGGTAAGCCCGGCGGTTTCCCGCCGGGCAGTTTGGTCATGGCTGGGTTGCTAGTTCTTCCAGAGCGGCGATGATCTCGTCCTTCTTGGATGGAGTTTTGTCGCCGAGGAGCTTGGTGGCAGCCGATTTGAATGTCATGAACGGAATGTCTGTAGCGTTCGCCATCGCGAGAACTTCAAGAACAGTCTTCGCTTCGCCAGCCTCGCCGGTCGATGGTTCCTGCTTCTTCTCAGCCTCCGCCTCTGAAACGGTCAGGTGGTCAGCGTCGAGCCAGGCAGCAACGACAGGATAATCTTTTACGGTGTTCCAATCCTTCTGTTCGACTTCGAGTGTGCCACCGTTGCCGGCGATGACAGGTCCGCCCGGAATGCCGAAGCCTCCGGGGCGATTGTTGGTGATCGTGATCTTGGACATGATGTTTCTCCTCATACCCCGTCAAGATATCTGACGGCACCGGGGCGACGAATTTCGACGCTGCCGAGGCGGAAAATGCCCGGAACTTCGAATTTCAGCAGCCGCTGCTCAGCCTGGAGCCAGCGCAGTGGCATCGGGATGTGGATTTTCACAACGTCCGGTGAACGGCGATAGGCAGCCAGGCGATGCGTGCCGCCGGCACCGGCAGTTTCCAGTCCGAAGACGGCGCGGATTGTCAAAGGCAATCCAGTGCGTTGAGTGTAGATGTTCGCACGCTGGATATGCTCGAGCACCGTCGTCGTCATCGTCGCATCGAGGCGCTTCGTCGCGATCAGGGCATAGCGATCTTGATCAAGTAGGACCGTATTCGCCTGCTCAATGCCGTTCGAGGCGGTAAAGATCACACTAAGGACGCTGTTAACGTCAGCGAGGATCTCGTCGGCTGTCTTCGTCGTCCAGGTGGCTGTGCCGGAGGCACCGTTGGCTGCGGCCAGAGCCGTGACAGTCGTGGCGTTAAGCAAGCCAGTCATGCCGAGCTTGGGACGCCCCAAAAACGCGACGTTGTCCACAAACAGCTCGTACTTACGGCGAGCAGCATCGGCTCGATCACTCTCCAGTCGAATGCCATACGCTTGTGCGTGGGCAAGCTCCTGAAGATTGTACCGGTAACCGATACCAGCCATGAACACGCGGCTGTTGCCGCTGTCGAGCTTGAAGTCGACGAATGGAATGTCATCGCCATCTGCAGAAACTTCACGCGCCTGACCAACATCATCGCCCATTGAGAAGAAGTCGATTGCGGTGGTCCAGTCCGGTGCCGAGTTGTCGACCGGCACCAGTTCACGATACTGAAAGTCCGGATACTGCCGAGCGTAGATGCCCGGCTCGATATAGTTCTGCGCGGTGCGCAGGAAGTTTAGCGCCAGCGCGGGCGCGTCGGTGGTGAACATGCTCGTTCTCCTTACTTGGTGACGCCAAGGCGGAGACGTGCAAGCTGGTTGGTACCAGCCGTGACGCTTGCCCATTCGGCATTTTCAATGAGTTGGTTGACGGCGGAGTTCGCAACGTTGGTGAATCCGCCTGTCGGTGTCATATAGACAGGATCACCGTGCGCAACGGCGACGAGCGCTGTAACCCAGATAGAGCCATTTTTCATGACGCTGATTTGATCGTAAGGCTTGTAGACCTCGCCATTGGCGAAAGGCAGTGTACGATCGACAACAGCAACACCGGCGAACTTGCCGATTGCTGCTGGCAGCTTCACCGTGTCTTCGATGGTGTCGTAGATCACGCCGATGCCGAACGGTATGTTGCTGGAACTGGCCCCCACCACCATTGAGGTGACGAAATGCGGCTCCGTGGTCGCGATCATGCCAGGGTAACCGGCAGGAGTATCACGCGAATAGGATACGGTTGGGAAAGCCATTATGCGGTCTCCTTGTTGCCCTGCCATGCGGCAGCATCGCGAGCGAGCATTGCGGCGTAAGCATCATTGGAATTGAGCGCGCCGTCGTTGTTCTGAATGCCGCCCTGCACAACGACGCGGAACGGATCGACAACCTTCTTGGCGTCTTCGGCGAGAATGTCGAAGCGAGCATCAATATAGGCGTCGACCTTGTCCTTCACTGCTTCATCGCCGAGCTTGGCAATAACGGCAGCCTTGCGGATTGCCGCATCGGTAAGGCCTTCGGTCTTCACATCCTTGGCAATTGCCTTCGCCACAGTGATTAGGTCGGCGCGAGTCTGGACGCGCTTGTCGAGGTCTGCATCAGAAAGCACCTTGGCTTTCGTCGCATCGATCTCAGCGTCTTTCTTCGCGATTTCAGCATCCTTGGCAGCGAGCGCGATCTGATGTGCCTTCTCTGTGTCAGCAAGCTTGGTATTGGCATCGGCGAGCCGCGACTGCAGCGTGCCGATCACCGTGGCACCCTGATCGGTTACTTCAACCGGGATGCCATCGACGGTAACCGTCTTCAAGGTCATGATCTTTTCCTTCTCTGGTTTTTGATCATTGGTGATCGGGGCAACGCCCCATGCGCTCGCATCACCGATACGAACCTGCTTTCCGGCCCGGCCGTGCTGCACAATGGCAACATGGTTGAGCCGGATATTCTTTTGGATGGCGTCGTAGGCCTCACCCCCTGGTGTGGTACCGGCGGTGAAATCGAGGTCGCAGGTATAACCGGCGCTCAATTCCTGTTTGCCCGCCTCGATGTCGTTGATCGCGCTCTCGTCGCTGACCATGAGCGGGACACGGATGAAGATGCCCTCCCCCGTTACCTCGTCGCCGGTTTGTCCGACTGCATAGTCTTTCCAATTCTTGGATGTGACATGCTCGTCAGGATGATCGTTCGTCACCGGACAGTGCGCAGCGCTCCGTAAGGTTTCATCGCTGAACACCTCGGATCCTGGCCGATAGACGCGAACCAGAGCCATATCCGGCTTGCCGACTTCCGAACCAAGATAGTTCTGGATACCAGTGCGCGCGATACGAGCGTCGGCAACGAGGTAGCCGTCATCGCGCCGGCGCGTTCCCGCGACGGTTACAGCGTCGGTGAATTGCATGGACAAGTCTCCGGTTTTAAGGTCTATGGAAACGCTTTTGGAGGATGACATGGAAGCCAGAACCGCCACGCCCCAAGACCTCAGTCACGTTTTCGAGCATCTCGCTGCCAGAATGAGCCAAGACTACGCGACTGTCGGTGAAACTGAAGGCAAAGCAAAAGAACATCTTCTCATGGACTTGAAGGAAGGACGTGGTCACGCACTTGTCGAGAAAGATGAGACTTTGGCCGTCATAACCTGGCATGAGAACGATGATGTGGCTTACACGTCATTTGCTGCCGATGAAGAGTTCTTCAGTGCAAAAACAGTTCGGTTCTGCAAGCGTCATATTCGCAAGATTCAGCAGCTCTGCGGTAATATTCCAATCAGGTCCGTCAGTCGGAACCGTCCCGACGTTGAACGCTGGTTTGCTGTAATCGGATTTAACAAAATCGCGCAGAGCGAAAACGGCGCAACATTCGAATTGCCTGCCAGCAGAGCTTAGTTGATCTTCGTTGGTGTCGCTGCGGCGATAATCTCGGCCTCACTTGGCTCCTGTTCGGAAAGCTTGCCATACTCGCCAATGAAGCCGTCCAGACCAGGCAAACTGCCATCTTCCGTGAACGTGTTGACCAAAGCATCGGAGAGCGCTTCACGAGTGATGATCTCCTGACCTGACGCCGAACCGATCAATGCACGTGCTGCGTCCGACTTGGTCTTGAAGATGTCGGCTTTTTCCTTCTCGGACATTTGCTCGAGCGGCGCCCATTCGTAATAGATCGCCTCGTCACGGGCTCCTGTTGCCGACCGGATGATGCACTCGTCGAGTCGCGCCATTGCTGGCGTCAGTTCGAGTTCCTGAATGGACTGGATACGATCATGATAATTCTTCATGTCGCTCGTGCCGGTCGCGTTCATCCCGGCTGGGGACTGACCTAGAAGGCGTGTGACAGGAATATCGGCAGCACCTGAGACGATCTGCATGAAAGCCATCATTATGTCGGTCAATCCGGAAAGTTGCGCACTTTTGCTTTCATATTCTTCCTCGGCGTCGAGGATCAGCGTGCCGTTGATGCCCTTGATTGTGTTTGCCAGTGTATAACGCTGAAGGATGGCATTCTCGTATTCCTTGTTACCGATATTTTCGGTAAAGCCGGGGACCTTGATGATATCGATCTTCGCTTCGAAGATGAGGCTGGCGATGTTTCCGGCCGTGCTGTCGGCGTTCTTGATCGCGTCAAGCGTAGCGGTCAGGATGCTCTCGCCCCAGCCCTGCGACATGCCGCTGATATCATCGTCAGGTGCCATAGCTCCATTGAAGAGCACCAGGCGCGAGGGATGGATGATCAACTGCTTGCCGTTCAGGCCGGTCAGGTAGTAATTCTCCGGCTTGTTGAACCATTCGGATTCAGGATCGCGGTCGATGGCACCAGCCTTGAGCTGGCGACGTGTCAGCACGGTCAGGTGCTTGATGCCAGCTTTCCCGACCTTCTCTGGGGCAAGCGGTTGCAACGGATCCTCGTCACTAGTTCCGATATAGAGCGCGGCGCCGCCAAACAGCCGGCCCTTCTTCGACGCCTCAAGGATCTTGCCCTTGATGTTGAGGCGCTTCTCTTCCTTCTCGATAAGCTCGATGACTTTGTCATCGGCCTGCCAGTCGCGCCATTTGCGGCAGCTATCCAACGCAGGAATGTCGATGATCTTCCTTGGCAGCCATGAACCACGATAGGCCGCAACGATCTGGTCATCGGTCAAGACAGGCTGGGTATAGAAAACGGTCGATGCCTTGTCGCGTTCGGTTCCCATACGGGAAACAAGGCTCGTGAGGCTGTCACGAGCTAATGTCAGTATGTTTCCCATCTAACATCCTTCAAATATGGTCGAGGGTGAATTTCGAAGCGATATTCACATTGTCCGCCGCGATCATAGCGTCAGCGAGGTTGTGCGACTTAACTCCAAGGTCCTTCTTGAGCTTGAGCTTTGGAACGACGCGCTTCTTGCCTTCGCTTTCAACCCACCAAGGCACACAAAGCTCGGTAAACAGTGCATCAAGCTTTTCTGCACCCATCCCTGACGAGAACGACAGGATGTCCTCTGGCTTGATCGACTGGCCACGCGTAACAGCGTTGAATGTAAGCATGGCGCGGCGGGCAGTGTTGGCCCAAGCCTGCGCTTTAAGGTTCAGATACTCGTTTTTGTTGTCCGGACTGTTGGTGTTGAGCGGGTCGCTTGGCTTCTCCGGGTCCATTACGACACCGCCGGCATGGAAGGCGTAGTGCTTCACCTTTGCCCCGTTAACCTTATTCTGCTCATCAATATAACCGCCGACGAAGGCGCCAACACCGATAGTGTCGTAGGAAACGAGAGCCCCGCTATTTTTAGCCTTTGCCCAGACCAGCTTGGCATTTTGTACCAACTCGTCCTTGCCAGACGTCCAATCATTCGCATCGGTGAAAACGCCTGCGATCTTATCTGCTGTGGCGCAGTTATCTTCACCATCGTCGGCTGGGTCGAACCCAATGACATTCCGACCGGTAAGATTGATGGCCAGGACGAGGTGAGCATCAACACATGCATCGAGCCAACGCCGCTTGAATATGGAGAGCTCACTATCTCCGAGAGGAACGCCACCGTAGATGTGTTCGAACGTCTCAGGATCATTCTCCCTCATTACCGCAATGTCGCGCAGGGCCTTTTGCGATAGGAATGGGTTCTCCGTGTAATTGATGCGCCTGACAACGCAGTGGGGCGGCACGTTGACTACGAAGTTCTTCCACACATAATCGGTGACTAACTTCGGATTGAACAGCAGGATCGCCAGACTGTCTTCCTTACGGATTGTCGGCGCAATAACTTCCCACTGATCTTTGGTGAGCTTTTCGGCCTCTTCAACCCAAAGGATGTCGATGTCAGATGTTCCCTTGATTTCGTCAAGGTTGCGCTCGATCCCGTAGAATATGAACTCCGAACCTGTCGCCCTATGGATGATGGTTGTCTTCTGGACATCGAACGCTTCAGATAGCCCGAGATGACTGATCGCCCACTTCAATTCGGTGTAGACAGATTCCTGAATTCGGTTCTGAAACCGCCTGATGCACAAGACGCGCATCTTGACGGGAACATGGTCAACCAGCCTGACCAGCTGGCATGCTGTGTCTCGTGTCTTAGAGCTTGACCTGCCACCGTGCAAAACGGCGATATCAGCCTGCCCTAGGAATACCTGCTCCCAGAAATCAAACAGTGCAGGATTTGTGAGGGACACATGCGCATTCAATCTGCAACCTTTTGGCGGAGAACATCACGCCATGAGCGTGTCTCGGTCTGGATAGGTCCGCCATTCTTGCCGGTGTGTTCGTTTTTCTCGATCAGGAGACCATGCAGCTTTGCCTTGCCCATTACTGCAGCAACAGCAGCGCTAGCGCCCTTCTCGTCAGCCATTGCCAATTGACGAGCTTCTTCCAGCTCGTCTGTGAGGCTTTCAACCGTGACGGCGGCGCGTTCTGCACTCTGAGATTGCAACTCGGTCACCCGCGCTACGATGTTCTCATTTGCACTCAATCTTGATGCATTGCCCCGATGTGGCTTGAAGCCAGCAGCAGCATAAGACTCATCAGTGGTCTTGCCTTCGAACCTTGCTTGAGCGAACTTCTCGTGCCTTGCGTTTTTCAGTACTGGCATAGATGAACCTTGGAGAATAATCGCAGTGGACGACAAAAAGCCGGACAGATTTGATGTTAATGAGGGTGCGCGAAAACTAGCGGTTGATGCCGCGATAAGGGCACTGGTTGACCATGCCAGCGCAACTGATCCTGACTTGCGGCATCGTATACTTGCAACTGTCGAAACGTATATAACTGCGCTTGAGCCACAATCGGAACTGGAAGTTGATTTTGCTGAAAGAGCGAGAGCTCACGTTGAATCCCTTATTCGACCAGCTTCATCATAGTCCTTACTACTGGGTTGGCTTGAACCACTTCAATATCGATCCTGGCTCAATGTTAGTATGAAAGAACGGACCGTAGGTTTCGCCGGTCGCCTTGACGCCGATGTAGCTGCCGCGGTGCTCCTGCCATGTCGCCAGCATCAGTCCATGTTCCTTGTGCGAGACAAGGATGGGATCAGCCATCGCCTGCTCGGGTTCGCCCTTGGTCCAACGCATTGGGCACCTATTGTTCAATTGTTAAAGACAAGTATTCTGAAAAGATGGACTTCAAACAGCACTTCGACGCACTCAGAAACCTTGGGGGAACTTCATGCCAAAGTCCAAAGTGTCACCAGATCACGAAGTCATTGCTGCGCACATGTCGGCGGTCACCGTAGCTTTTCAGATGCTCGTTGTATGCCTGCAAGACAAAGGCGCTCTTCAACCAGGCCAATATCCAGCGGCATTGCACGGCTACATGGAAATGGCGAAGGATAAGACCGATCCAATGACACTCTCCATGCTGGACGATCTTCGCCAAGCGCTGCTGAATTGACCGGTGCGGTATGAGGGGAGAAACCTGGTTATTCTCGGCCATCATTCTAGTGACCGTACTTGTAGCCTGGTTATGGCTCTTTCAACCCCACGACCGAGAGGTCCGAGCAGCTTTCATCGTCTGCAATTGGTTGCGGAGGCAGGATTCGAACCTGCGACCTTCAGGTTATGAGCCAAGCGAGCTACCAGACTGCTCCACTCCGACAAAACTGAATAGAGGCTGGTATTCGTCAGGCGCTAAGGCTTGGCTACTGACCAGTTTCGCATCCCCAAGGCATCTAAGGGACTTTCTCCTACTCTGCCACTACGATAGCGAGAATCCTAAGAGGGCCTCGGTCGCTACACTGTACCCATTCGCGGTTTAGGTCCGCTAGTCCATCTGAATTGGGTGAATAGATTTCCATGGCGGGAAGCCGTGAAGCTCTTCCCATGCACCCGGCGAGTATTCCCTGTCTAAAGGTCCGCCAGTCAGCCGCAAATCACCTGTATGCGCGTATACCTGATTTGCTCTACGCCAGAAAGGATTTTTTTCATCACTTGGGGATAATTACCTGCGATAGGCCTGTAACGGTGGCGTAATTAACTGGGCGGTGGATTTCTTGGTTCCCGATCCCACTCCAACGCAGCTGAAAGCTCACCATAATTGATAGCGAAAACCTGCCTTTTCGATGATGCAATATTGCGAGCGGGAACGGTGATGTATGTCGCGACACGGCGATAGGAAACCAATAACATGCCGTCAATTATTTCTTCGTCTTCATCCACACCGTATTCACCGGGCGGCATTGTACCTTCGATACCCGGGAGTGTGAACGGGTGAGCGAACTGTACGACACTATGTTTGACGCGCGTGACCATGGCACTTCCTTTAACCTGCGGATAGCAGTTCGTGCCGGCGCCTCTGGTTGATAATTTCAGTAATAAAACCCATTCATATGGATAATTTTCATTTCAGAATAGCCGGAGATGATTAATATATGCGTTGACTGTTGTATACGGCCTCTAAGGGACCCAAATATATATCATACTTTTATTAACACGTACTGGATAAATTAATGGCTCTATCTTTTCCTAATCGAAGCCGAAGCTATGATACGGCGCATCAGCGTATAAGATTCTACGGATATGACGGATTATTTGAAGTCTGTTTTTATGTCGAAGCCGACGCACTCAAAACTGCGGCGTCGAACAGAGACACTATCGAAAAAGACTGCCTGCTAGCATTCGATGCCGCACGAGAATCGATACTCAACGCAGCAAGGAATATCTACAGCACTCGCCGCAAGAGCTTGAACTTGATTTGCTCCGCGGACCTTAGGTGACGCAATTGGCAGGTAAGCGCGACTAGGCTGGTTCGGTCGTTTTAGGTGTTATCTGCCGGGCGTCGAACTGGACGGGCGTCATGCGTCCAAAGAGCTCGATTAACGCGATGATGCGGCCGGCTCTCGTAACTTCGTCTACAACGCCGTCGAAATTCGCAAACGGGTTGGTTTCATCAGCCACAAAGATGTCCATCCCCGCAGGGAACCGCCGCTTGTTAGTCTCCTTGGTCGTCCTGCATTCTTCATTGCGATGTAAGCGGGCTGCCCGAGTGTCATCGAATGCTAGATCCACCTCAGCCAGGAATATTGTTTCGATGCTCGCGGCTGAAATCCGGACCGGGCGCCCATCGACGCTTAGGATGCTTTCAACGCCATCGCAATTGTTCACGCGGTAGAAGTCAGGGCTTTGAGGTTTAAACCCAACGAAAAGATAGCGCGGCATCAGCGGGTTTTCTCGCAGTGAATAGGTGTGGGTTTTGTGGTTTTTCACCTCGACGCGTCGGCGGGGCAGATAAAAGTCGTATGAGAGCTTTCGAATATTCTCGACTGCCTTCTCTTCGCCCTTTACGGCCGTGCGCACCACGTACCAGTGCTTGTGTTCGTCAATTCCAGCTTTCATGCCCTGTCCTGTTTCTTTCGGGGTGCCGCTTCCCGTTATGCTGCTTCGGTGAACGCCATCGACCTGCATTGATTGGAAAGCATGCGGATATGACCGCGCTTCTCCAATCGGTGGATCATTTGGAATGCCGCTGTTTTGGATACGCCAAGAGCTTGAGCGGCTTCGCTGTATGTCGGGGCAACGCCATGCGTGGCCTGAAAATCCCTGAGGAACGCCAACGCCTCGGATTGGCGCTTGGTCAGTCCGGACGGCTCGATCTGAAACCGTCGCGCTATTTCCCGTGCCAGCGCCGGGTTAACCGCGATGATGCGATCTGCCCTTTCCTCAATGCTGGCCATTCCCGAACTATCTGCATTTTCCATGCTACGCACTCCTACGCTGCTTTGGTATGGCGCACCGGCCAACGTGTTTTGACTATGATTTTTTTCTGTCGGACGATGCCTTGCGCGATCGGTTCACCGTGCCGCCGGCGCATCTCTCCCAGCCATTCGGACCATTCAGGCCTATCTGGTGTGATGATAAACTCCCCGTCGTGATCCGTAGGTGGGGCATTGATCAGGTCAGCGAACAAACGGTTCCGGAGGTATGGGAACATCAATGCGGGCTTTGAGCGAAGGACCTGGAGGCGCTGATATTCACCGGCATGCTCAACCGCTGCGATCTGATCGGATTCTGATAGCTTCAGGAAAACAGCTTCGGCGGCTTCTCGCTTGTCTGGTCGATGAACTTCCGACCAATCATTCCAAAACTTTGAGAAAGCCCCTCCTCCAGCGCGTTCACGCGCTTCGGAGGGTTCTCTTACTGGTTCTCTTACAAGGTTAGTGTCCGGATTCTGGACACGGCTTTTGTCATTTTCCGGACACGGCTCGGGGATTTTTCCGGACACGGCTCCGTGTCCAGTTTCCGGACACGGCTCAACCACATGTGGTGTAGGCATATTTTGGGAGGCACAAACAAAACCTTCTTCAAATGCAAATATGTAACTGGTCGATTGCTGCCGTTTGGTTGTTTCATTGACGCGTTGGTCGCGTCTGATCAGTCCCTTCTTTTCGAGGATTTTCAGATGCTCGTTGAGGGAGGAGCGCGACATCTCACAATCATGGGCAAGCTTGTCTTGCGAAGGGAAGCAACCCTGATCAGGGTTGTGACGATCGCATAGGTGCCACAAGACGAGCTTGGTCGCAGGCTTGAGCCCACGCTGCCGGATGGCCCAATTTGTGGCATTGTGGCTCATGCCGCGCCCCGATCCCGTTCCGCTGCCCGGCGATAGTCAGCAGCGACGTGAACGAGAACGTTCAACTCGCGAGTGACACGTTCGATATCGTGATCGGGACGCTTGTTACGACCGGTCGCGAAGCTCTCAAGCCAGACATGCTTTCCGTAGATGAGCTTGGATATCTCGTCCGAGACCTCCTGATTGGTAAGGCGCCGTATCATGCCCGAGCTCCAAAAAGCCAGCGGGGTAAGTCGATTTCCGTATTGAATCTTGGAGGTCTCAAATTATATTTTTTAGCGGCTGCCCACGCTTCGCGAGGCATCCGATTCAGACTCACCAACCGTTCACCGACTTGGAGGAAATGATGAACGCCAGACTGTTTGACCGCCCTATTTTTGTGAAGGACGGAAGCTACATCACCCGGGAGATCGCTTCTCTCGAGGACGCCATTGATTTTTTGGAAGAATGGCCAGAAGTCGAGCAGAACCTCATTTATCAAACCGCATGGAAAGCATGTTGCGACGCGTACGATGGACATAAGCCCCTCAGCGTAGCGCGCGATGCGTTTGAAGGCTTTGCCAAGCGGGCCAAGATCTTTAAGGACCCGGTCTCCGTCATGCCATGGGTCAACAAGGCAAAGACTGGTGGCGGTCGTATGATTGCCTAAACGAACCATTTGGATCTGGAGGTGGCTGGTCATTCGGCTGCCTCCGCGAATTTGCCAGTCTCGTTGCCCCAAGCAGTCCAGCCAGTGCGTTTCGTGCGGGAGAACAGGTCGAGACGAGCCGCACGCGGCATCAGTTGCTCTGCTTCGAAATACGCCTCTTCCGGCTTGCGCGAGTGTTCGCGAACCTTGCCGTGTATGACCGATCGCGTTGAATGCGTCAGTTTTGGTTCGCCACGCTTGGCTATAATGAAAGGCTCGTGAGACCCGCGCAGGCCGTATCCGGTGCCGAAAGACACCTTGCCGTGCCTGGTCATCTTCACCCACACGCCCTCGGTGCAGTACTCGAATCCCCAGGCCCTCACGGTTGTGAGCTGCTGTGGAAGCATCGGTGCTGTACACCAAAGCCAGAGCAGGCAATTTGGCGCGGCCAGATCCATGACAGGCATTGCGTTGATTTCTTCCAAAGCCATCGTCTCGTAATGGACTTGTGCACTCTTGCCCTCGCCTTTTTCGGAGCGAACGACAAACCGCCATGGCGGATCGGCCATGATCAAGTCAAAGCTATGTGGGTTGATTCCCGTGAACGGCCAGTCAAACAGATGCATCAAATCCCCCGAATGAAGAAAAGAGGGACGATCATCCAAGCGAGGGCAACGAGCGCCAGGCACACGCCGATCACGATGCTCAACGGGCTGACAGTATCGTCAGGATTGTCGTTCATGCTGCCCCGCCGAATAGATCGAGTTGGGCGGGTAACGGATGAAGCGTCGCGGCACAATCTGCAAAGTTATCAGCCCATCGCTGCAAGACAGCACTTCCGCCGCGCTTGATGACCTCGGCACGTAGGACAGCTTCCGTATGGAGATGAAGTTCGCGGTCTGTCATGCGGGTCATTTGCTATCCTCTTTACGTTCCGGTTTTGGTTCTTTTCGCTGTTTTCTTCGCTTCTCGAACCTTCGCCAAAAGCTCCGAAGCCTCGCTCTCGAAATCTTCCATAAGAGCATCAGGGTTCACTTCCTTTTCGAGGTCCAGTTCGTGTCGAAGATGCGCGATCTGCCGCTCGCACATGTCGAGGTAGGCAGCTCGTATGCGCTGGAAAAGCGTGGCGTCGATGGATTTCGCCCGCTTCGTTCTCAGGTGATTTAAAGTCCAGAATGGAAGGCCATACCGGGTCTGCAAACGCGCCATCGCGTTGCTGGTATCGCCCCATCCTCGACTTTCTCTTTCGATCATGCGGTTGACGTAACCGCTGGCAATTTCGGCGCTACCCATGACTTTACGCTCCGAAGTTAAATCGTGTTCCAGATGCTGAGTTTCTCTGCACGTCATGCTCAAATTCCTTGGCTAGGTTGATCGCATGACGAGCAACCTGAAGGAGAAACAGACGCACACAGATGGATTGCCCCTGGAGGCGAACGACATCAGCGAAAGCGATGGGGATCACGACGCTGATGAATTTGAACAGATTGGAGTTCTCGCCGAGCGCATCCTGTCCCGCGCTAAAGCGAAGAAAGAGACAGGGGAAGCCGACGCCGCGGCTTCCCCTTTCAGTTTTGCTCAAGCCAGCTTGGGAGGTCAGGAGGACGTGGAGAGCAAATCGGTTCGACGTGCTGTTCGCGCCGGAAACAGGCGCAACGGACGCACTCTGTTCGGACACGAGAATGAGAATTTCATGGCAGAACAGAAGACAAAGTGACGCGCGGACCATTAGGCGACCTCGCTCTCGTCTGCCGTAAGTCTTGCACAGGAATAGCAATGCTTAAGACCAGACGCGCCACATGCATCCCGCTTCTGACAGTTCGGTCGGTAGTCGCGGATCGTCTTTGCGGCCTGACCCTTGATCAGGAATGCCGGTGGATCAAACTGGGTGACGGCTTGCTCGTCTTTCGAACCCGTATTGCCCATTTCGCTTTCGCGATCCTGACCGACGATGGATGGGAGTCCATCGCTTTTTGCGCTCGCGGGAGAAGAGCTTGGTATACTGCGCTGGCCGTCGGCAGCACTCAAGGTACGCGGGTCAGGGGTGGTCTGGCTGGACGACAACGTTTCAACGTCAGCGACATTCGCCAGTCGGGATTGACCCTTCACTGCAGCGATTGCGTCATCGTCCATTTCGTTTGCCGTTTCCGGCGAATTAGCAATTTCACCCGTTTCCGGGTCGATGTATTCTGCCTCTTCCCGCTCGATCAGGATGTCGACTGCAGTGACGAGAGCCATGCGACCGGGCTCGGTCTGGACAGCGTTTGCGACAGTGGCAACGAGCTTGGCGTTGACCGGAAATTCTTCAATGTTTTCTCGTGTGCGCGCAGACGCGGGCGCCCGACCTCCAGTTTCGTAGGCGGTCAGGTACATTTCGAAGATCGCTTCACGCTCGCTGAGCGTATCGCGGCCGATCTTCTCAACCTTGCGGAGATGCGAAACCACGTTGCCGAGTACGGTCTTGTCGTAGCCCCTGCCCTTCGCTTCCGCATAAACTTCACGAATGTCTCCGCCGAGCGTGGCCTGCTCTTCCTTCAGGCGAAGAATGCGATCAATGAACTGTCTGATTTCAGCTTCGGCACTCATGCTGCATTCTCCTCTATCGGGAGAAAGTCATCGGCCGACATCCTCAGCCCCTTGTCATGGGCGGCAGCGAGTAACGCAGGAACATGTTTGAATGGAATCGTACCGCCTGTTCCGCCGGCTTCTTTCGATCGCATCCAATTCGAAACGCGCGTTCGATGAACCCCCGCGATAGAAGCTACTGTTGAGGGGCCACCGAGATTTCTGACGATAGTACGAGCTGGTTCCATATCGCCCAATGTAGCGAATATAGCAACAAACGCAAGCGGTTTTGTAGCGAATATGGAAAAAGACACTTCGACCGGGAAAGGCTATGCATTTTGCATGTTGTCAGATTGGCTACAAACCGCACTTGATGATTCTGGCGTTTCGCAATCGGAGCTTGCTCGCTTGCTAACGGACCGCCTTACCCGTTCGATAGACCGTGCTGCAGTGAACAAGATGCTCAAAGGATCTCGCACAATATCTGGCGAAGAACTCTTGGCTATAGAAGCGATCACGGGGACGACTGCGCCAAAAGAGATCCATGTTCCCCTTAAGGGAAAGGTCGGAGCCGGAGCTGCCGTTTTCGCGATCGACGATGGTGGCGACGATGTTGTCGAAGCGCCGGCCGATGCGCGACACGGAACCGTGGCCGTACAGGTGTCGGGGGATTCGATGTTCCCTGCGTACGAAGAAGGTACGATCCTGTATTACTCAAGACTGCTGCCACCTTCAGAGCTCGTGAACAAGCGAGCTGTCGTGCAATTGGGTGACGGTCGCATTTTCGTGAAGATCGTTCGGCCAGGATCCGATCCAGCGACTTGGACGCTAACTAGCATTAACGGCCAATATGCAGATATGGCGGATCAGATAGTCGAATGGGCCGCCCCGATCGATTGGATAAAGCCTCGCTAATGGATCCGGTTCGCCTCATCGTTGTCATGGCTTTCGACCGATCGGAAGAAGGCGAGCTCGTGCCGGCATTTGAGGCGATGCAGTTCGATTTCGAGGACCGCGCCATTCGATGCGCTCGCGATCTAGCGAGCCAACATGTTGGCGTGCTGGCCTGGGTTCGTGAAGCTGAGCTAGACATTGGCGAATATGGGCCGCCGACTGTTCTGTTTCAGGCCGGCGAAGTGCCGGAGATGGAATAAGAATATATGATACGCGATGGCATAATTCGCGACCTGCTGAAATGTGCCAATGAAATCTCGGTCACATCAATAGACGAAAAAAGAGCATTGTTGATTGAAGCCTCGTTGTCGATCCGATGGGCTAGTAATCTCATTTCATTGTCAGGAATCCAAGTTCGCGAAACCGACATAGCCGACGGAATCGATGAGTTCGTAACTGCCCTTGAGTTTCGATACAACGACGAAACTAGTGACATAATGTTGGAAGCCACAGGCGCGATAAGACTTCTGCGGCTAATGCTCGGGTTAAAACAAGAGAGGCTCGATCAAAGCGATCAATAGAAAAGCCCGGCGCGGGGTCGCCTAGGGGAAATGAATGTGGGAGATACTAAGCAGCGCGCCCGACGCGGCGGCGAACAATTAAAACAGGACGATAATTATTCCCAGCATATCTCCTAAGCTGATGTCACCACAACGGCCCGTCAAATTTGTTTCCAATATCGCTACAACGTGATTGACAGTATGTAGCGATATACGCTACACGTAATCCATCGAACAACGGATGGATGCAATGAACATCATCAATCACCAATTCAGGACCCCAGACGAAGTTGCAGCCGAAACTGGCTTCATCATCGAGAGCATTGCCGACGCCACGCATAATTATCCTGACACCAATTCCAAGCGCTTTGCATGTCAGGCTGCAGCTGATGGAAAGGCTTCCTTCTGGGTTCGCACCCGTTACAGCAATACCGCTTCCGCCCTCTTCACAGACCACGCCAATCTTACCGGCGATCTGGAAACAGCAGTCGCTCTGGCAAAGCTGCCGCGCGATTGCTGGACCGTCTATCAGCAGCTCGAAGCGCTGATCCCTCTCAACCGGAAAGCCGCTGAACAGATGGTCGAGCAGTATTCGCTGCTCGGACACATGCGCGATGTAGGCGAGCTACTGGCTCGCGAGACGCACGTCATCTGCAACGGCTTCAAGTCGAGGGCAAACTGATGGATTTCCTCGTAGCCGTAATGGCCCTGCTTGGCCTTACCACCGTCGTTCTCGGTAGCATTGGAAACACCCTTGCCAAGGATGAAGTAGCCCGCGCGGAGGTCGATCAATGACCCCGCGCAACATCACCATGATGATGGCCGCGCTACTACTTTCAGGTTGCGGAACTTACAACCACTGGACGCCTCGCGAGCTAGACCCTGTCACCCGCTATTCTTGCGATGACGGTTATTACGATTGCACGCTCCGTACTAGCAATCAGGCAGGCAATCGCGGCAAAGCCTCAGGAGGCGCGAAATGAATGGGCACGCGGACATTCATAGCCGTGAACGGCGACGCACTATGGTTCCACCGTTGCGCGCTTTTCCCGGCACGTGCGAGGCACGCACAATGCCTCGTGAGCTTCAGCCAGTGCCTCAAGCCAAGCTCCGACCTCAACCGGGATCTTTTCTTTCTCGGTTGCCCAAGCCTCAATCAACGAAACATCGCACCCCAGCACTTCGGCAATCTGGATTGGCGTCCAGTGCACGCATTCGAGTGCCTCTACAAAGCGTTTCGGGGTCATTCCGTCACCCTACTCCAAACAATGGAGATTTCAATTGAGCGGATATTCCCACTTAAGGCCTGAGATGAATGCGCAGCAGATTTGCATCGCCGCTGAACTGGCTTGCATCGAGCGCCTCCCGTCCCGCGAAGAAGCTTTGCAGCACATCGAAGCCCGCTTGCTCAAAGAGCCCGACGACGCTGTTCGGCGAGCCCTGAAGCGCGCCTATCACACCCATTTTGAACGGAAGGAACCAGCATGAGCGATGCATCACACGTATTGCGTCGGCAGACCGAAGCGGCAAAGCGGTTACTCGCCAGCTTACGGGAAAGCGGCGATGCCGACGATCAAGAGATTGTCGAGACCGCTATTGAAGGTGAAACATCTCTGCTCGAGGCAATTGCCGCTGCGATGGATGCCAACGATGAAGACGATATTTTGATCGTCGGCATCAAGGCAAAGGAAGAAACGCTTTCAGACCGCCGTAAAGCAGCAGAGCAACGCATTGAACGCCGTCGCGCTGCGATGGAACAGGCGATGATCATCACCGAGCAGGAAAGGTTCACCCTGCCAACGGCAACCATCTTCCTCACCAAACGCAAGCCAAACGTCGTCATCGATAGCGAAGCCGAGATACCGGCCGCCTTTTGGACCATCCCCAAGGTTGAACCGAAGCTCGACAAGAAAGCGCTCAAGGAAGCGCTTGAAGCCGACGAGGAAATTCCCGGCGCGCACCTCGACAACGGTTCGATCTCTCTTTCCATCAGGAGGAAATAATGAACGCCATTGCACCATTCACACATTCAACCAAGCAAATTGCGCTGATCCAGAGCACAGTTGCAAAAGACTGCAATACCGGGGAGTTCAATCTTTTCATTGAGGTTGCACGGGCAAAGGGTCTTGATCCTTTCCTTGGTCAGATCATCCCCATGATCTTTTCAAAAGACAACGCCAAGAAGCGGAAGATGACAATCATCATCAGCCGCGACGGTCAGCGCGTTATTGCACAGCGCTGTGGCGACTATCGTCCCGCCAGCAAAACCCCGACCTATGAAACTGATCCGGAGATCAAATGCCCGACCAATCCGCACGGAATCGTCTCAGCGACTGTGTATCTGTGGAAGCAGGATCCGAAGACAGCCGAATGGTTTGAGGTCGCCGGACAAGCGTTCTGGGAAGAGTTCGCTCCCATCTCATTTGCACCCAACCAGTACAGCTATGTTGAGACCGGCGATACCTGGGATGATGGCAAGCCCAAAAAGATGAAGGTGCTGAAGGAAGGTGCCGCCCCATCGCTCGATGACAGTGGCAACTGGTGCAAGATGCCCCGCCTAATGATTGCGAAATGCGCCGAGATGCAGGCATTGCGCGCGGGATGGCCCGAGCAGTTCACCGGCCTCTATGACGAAGCCGAATTGGATCGGGCGAAAATGCTCGACCTGACAGCGTCGGAGATTGTCGAACACGAGCGAGAAGAGAGCCGGTTGAAGCTAATCGCCGGCAACGATGCGATCACGGTGACCTGGGGTGATGGTTGGGCACTTGAGAACGTTCCGGTCGGCAAGTTCTACGACAGAGCCGAGCAGTTCATCAAGGAAAGTGATGCCCTGACCGTTGTCAAATGGGCAGACGCGAACCGCGATCCCTTGCGCACGTTCTGGGCGAAATCACCCACCGACGCGCTTGAGCTCAAGAAGCTCATCGAAGCCGCGAAGCGCAATTCCAAGCCCTCCAACATCATGGATCAGCTGGAAGCCTTTCAGAACATGATGGCCGGTTAGCAACCCAGATAAGGGCGCGCAAATGCGCCCAGACATGGACAGGACGATGCAAACACCCCCTATTTCATTCCAATATGAAGGCGACGGCATCTTCCGTCCGTCGAGCCAGTTTCACATGCGCGCCGCCGACAAACACTTTGTTGTCGGCGAGCACTATAAGCTTATCGAGCACCACGACCGATCCGATAATAATCATCGGCATTATTTCGCTTCGATCAAGAACGGCTTCGATAACCTGCATGATTCCATGCTTGGCGAGTACCCGACTGCCGAGCATCTGCGCAAGAAAGCGCTGATCCGCACCGGATATCGGGACGAGCGCTCAATCGTCTGTGCTTCGAAAGCGGAAGCCGAGCGGGTAGCTGCCTTCATTCGTCCGATCGATGATTATTGCGTTGTTGTGCCGCTTAACTGCGTCGTCCACGTCATGACAGCGAAAAGCCAGTCCATGAAGGCTATGGGCGCCGCTGAGTTCCAGAAGTCCAAGGAAGCCGCTCTCAACTTCATCGATGACCTTCTTGGCGTCGAACACGGCGCTACGGCGCGAAGCGAGGCGGCATGACTTCCGCCCTGTATGCCCCGAGCCATATCCGCCGGTCCAAAGCTAGACTTGCCGAGTTCCTTGAAAAGCGTGACGCCACAAATGAGTGGCTTCGCTTCGATGCCATGCGCGAACCGGCACTGGCTGCGCACCTTGAGCGCGTTCTCTCCGCTGAAAAGTGGGAGGCAAATTGATGCGCTACCAGTACCAGCGCTACCTCATTGAGAGCGGTTATTACGACATCACCCCCGAGCAAGAGGACGAGATTTACGAGGCCGAAGAGATGGCTCGGATCGAGGCTCACGCACGAGATTGGGACGAAGATGACCTGAGGGAGGTCGCGTGATGCCGCGCAAATCCTTCAACCAGAAAGACCGGGCCCGCATTTTCCTTCTACGCGGTGGCACCTGTTATCTCTGCAAGGGCAAGGTAGACGGCGTTCGGGAAGCTTGGGAAATCGAACATGAAATTCCTTGGGCGATCTCCCGCGATGACAGCGATGCAAACCTGCAGGTCGCTCATTTCAAATGTCACAAGGGAAAGACGGCCGTCGACATCGGCGATATTGCCAAGGTCAAGCGCATAGCCGCCAAGCACACCGGCACTTACCCCAAATCAAAGGCGAAGATCCGTTCACGCGGTTTCGCACCAACGCGGGGTTGACGATGCAGCAACTCGCCTTCGACTTCGATATTCCAGCAGCCGTTAAGGCGAAGCCGCAGCCAAAACGCAAGATGAGCGATTGGGATGCAGCGCAGCAGAACAATCGGATTGAGCGCAAAGAATATCGCAAATCTCTGCCAGACACCGACAGTGAATTGCTGAATATCGCGTGGAAGGTATTGAACGAATATCACGCCACTGTCGTCGCGACCGACGTCGACGGCATGCTGCTGGCATCAAACAAATTATGCGCGATCAAAGAACACGCATTCGGTATGGACCCGGATCATTCTCTGTGCGGGCCGGCAGGTCCGCCACAAGGCAATGGTAAGCACTATTGCCTCCATGACGCCGGGTTATGGATGCTCGATGCTCATGCTGCCACAGATGGCGATATCCCGCTGTTTGGTCAGAAAGGCCGTTTCGTGATCGAGATAGCAGGATGCCGTGTCGATTTCCGATATTCCGGCTTGTTCGGCATATGCGGCGGCGATGCCCACGTGATCGATCTTGGCCAGCCGTACTTCTCAGAAACGGGTTACCGCTCGTTTCAGGTCTGCCCGATGGACTATGCCATCTTCACCGGCGACGCTGATCAGAAGGCGTATTTCGAGCGGGTCTGCACCGGTCAACTGACCGAAGGCGGTAAGAAGAAAATCAAGCTGCACAACGGTCCGTTTGGTCTGGGAGATCGCGAAAACAACCGGTCGAACGATTTCATCCTATCCCGCCGGCAAACTGATCCTGCTTGGCAAGAAGGCGGGCACCTATTCCATCTTACGAGGACGGCGGAATGACTACCCAGACCGACCAATGGTACGAGATACAATACTTCCAGCCAGCCATGCCCATCAGGAACTGGGTGTTTGAAACGACAATCAGCAATCGCGATGAAGCGTTTGAATATGCGGCTGAGAAATTCGGCACATATCGTCGGCGTGTCGTCCCGGTTACGAGAGAGGTGCTGCCGGCCTCACCGATAGGGGGCGAGGAATGACATCCGCCGCACACGCAGCTACAGAGGCTAAGCGCATCCGTGCCAGCGAGCGAGCGTTCCGCATCGCTTTGAAGGTTATTCGGGATGCGGGTCTGCCTGTGGGTAAGGTGTGCATAACCGGTGGACAAATCGAAATCCATTGCGCCGACGTTGATGCGAACGAGACGGGGCAAAAGGATGAAGGTCTCAAGCAATGGTGAGGCCTATCATGAAAGTGGATTATCCGGGACTCCTCAAGGAGCCCATGCCGTCAGGGAATTTTCGGTATCGCGTCCGGCCCCGTGGTGACAAGAAGTGCCGTATCCGCATTTACTGCGGTCCTGACGATGACGATTTCCAGCGACAGTACCTTGCCGCAAGGCGTGGCGAACAACCCAAAGCACTCAAAAAGGCGTCCGAGTATGCGAAGGCCAGATCCATCGGATGGCTGGTCAACAGCTATTTCGAATATCTTGATGAGCGCGTCAAAGCCGGAACGACCAGCGCTAAGACGCTGAAGAAGAAGCGGAACCTACTGAACCGCCTTATAACTGATCCTGACAAGGTGATGTTGATTCCGAACGAAAAGCTAATTGAGATGCAAGACGGTATGGGGGCTACGCCGGCCCAGGCAGATGCCTTCATCGAAGCAGTCGGGGTGATGTACGATTGGGCTGTCGAGCGGAAATACGTCAAGGAAAATACGGCTCGCGGCATAAAGTCGATCTACCGCAAGGGCGACGGTGCCACGCCATGGAAGGCGGCAGACGTCAAAGCCTTCTATGCAAAGCATAAAGCCGGTTCCAAAGCGCACGTTACCATGTCCGTCTTGTTGTGGACCGGATGCCGCATCGAGGATACGACCATGCTCGGGCGCAAGTTCGAATGCGTCATAGACGGTATAGAGGCGCTCCGCTGGACGCCGCTGAAGAGAGGTTCTTCGGAAGTCTGTTTGCCGTTGCTTGAGCCGCTGAAGACGGCGACACGCGCGCCGACGGTTCAGGGCGCGACCTATGTGCTTGGTCGAGGAGGTAAGCCATTCTCAAGTGGAGATAGCGCTTCGGCCATGTTCAAGCGATGGTGCAAGGATGCCGGTCTTGGGCATCTGTCTGCGCATGGGGTGCGCAAAGGACTAGCCGAGCTATTGGCTGAACTTGGTTGCAGCCAATACGAGATCATGGCGATTCTCGGTCATTCTGAAGCCAAGACCAGCGAGGTATATACGCGTCGCGTCGAGCGTTGGCGGCTTGCAAAAACGGCTATCGACCGAGTCGAGGTGTCCCGCGCATGGTTCTGACGTGGGACACTTTACAAAGAAAAAGCCAGCAAATGCTGGCCTTTTTTGTGTTCCTTGGTGCGGTCGAGAAGACTCGAACTTCCACGTCTTGCGACACAGCGACCTCAACGCTGCGCGTCTACCAATTCCGCCACGACCGCACTGTGGTAGAAGCCGAACATGTCGGCTTGGCGCTAGTAGCAAATAGGTTTCAGCGAAACAAGCCCTATCGTCGACTATCGCAATTGTTTTTCATTGATGCGGGCGAAACATGGCCAGGCTGCGTTCGACTGGAAATCCGCTGCGAAAAGGTCCATATCCCGCGCACCCATTCTGAACATCGCCAAACCTTCGGCGCAGGCACCACAACCGGATATGAAATTCGCATCATGAAGACCAACCGCGACGAACTCGCCCCCCAATTTCTCGCCCGGGACGAATCGCTCCCCGTCGAATGGCTGATCGCCGACGGCCTCACCGATTATGATGCGGCGCTCGCCTTTATGGAGAGCCGCGTCGCGGCGATCAGGGACGGCACGGCGCGCGAGCTCGTCTGGCTCGTCGAGCACCCCCCGCTCTATACGGCCGGCACAAGCGCCAAGGCGGGTGATCTCCTCGTCTCCGACAGGTTTCCCGTCTATGCCACAGGCCGCGGCGGCGAATACACCTATCATGGTCCGGGCCAGCGCGTCGCCTATGTCATGCTGGATCTGAAGCGCCGCCGCGAGGATATCCGCGCCTTCGTCACCGCGCTCGAACAATGGATCATCGCCACCCTCGCCGCATTCAACGTCAAGGGCGAACGGCGCGAGGATCGCGTCGGCGTCTGGGTTATGCGGCCGGAGCGGCCTGCCCTGCCCGATGGCTCACCAGCCGAGGACAAGATCGCCGCCATCGGCATTCGCCTGCGCAAATGGGTCAGCTTCCACGGCATCTCGATCAATGTCGAACCGGAGCTTGCGCACTTCGACGGCATCGTGCCATGCGGCGTACGCGGCCATGGCGTCACCAGCCTTGTCGATCTCGGACTGCCGGTGGATATGCACGACCTCGACCGGGCCTTGTACGATGCCTTCGAGGATGTGTTCGGGGCGGTGGAACGCTAGGCGGGACACGAGATGCCGATTATCTCCTCCCCTTGTGGAAGAGAAAACCGCTCCACCACCTAGACAAATTCCATAATCACCGCATCAACAGCCAGGCTATCGCCCTGCTTGGCGTTGATCGCCGACACCGTCAGATCGCGGTCGGCACGCAAAACATTCTCCATCTTCATCGCTTCGACGATGGCCAGTGTCTCGCCCGCCTTGACCTCCTGTCCCTTGGTCACATTGATCGATACGATCAGCCCCGGCATGGGGCAGAGCAGCAGTTTCGACGTATCTGGCGGTATCTTCACCGGCATCAGCTTTTCCAGCGCCGCCACGTGCTTCTGCATGGCGTGCGCGACAATGGACATGCCTCTCCAGTCGATGCGCATGCCGTTGAGCACCGGGCGCAGTTGCGCCTTTACCGCGCGCTTGTCGATATAACCGCTCCATACGGCATCGCCGGGCTGCCAGTCGCTGCGAATGGTCACGATATCGCCGCCACGAATTGAAATCTCGATCTTCACCGGCGGTTTGGCCGCACAGTTTGCAATCATGATCGGCACATAATCGTCCTTGATCCGCACCTCCCATTCGGTGCGTATCTTGCCCGTATGCGGCCGCAAACGATCCGACAATCGATCCAGCCGCTCCTTGCGCACCAGTTCGACAGCCAGCGCGATCGCCGCCAATATATCCAGATCGTCCGGTGACGGCGAAATCGGCTTGAACCCGTCCGGAAATTCTTCGGCGATGAACCCTGTCGAAAGCCTTCCCTCGCGCCAGCGCGGGTGCTGCATCAGCGCGGCGAGAAACGGGATGTTGTGCGCAATGCCATCGACAACGAACGTATCCAGCGCGTCCGCCATCGCATCGATCGCCTCGAGCCTCGTCGGTGCCCAGGTGCAGAGCTTGGCGACCATCGGGTCGTAGAACATCGAGATTTCCGAGCCCTCGGTCACGCCCGTATCGTTGCGGATGATCGCCTTGCCAACAGGCCCTTCCGCCGGCGGGCGATAGCGCGTCAGCCGCCCGATCGACGGCAGGAAGTTGCGATAGGGGTCTTCCGCGTAGAGCCGGCTTTCGACAGCCCAGCCATTGAGCTTCACATCCGCCTGCTTGATCGCCAGCTTTTCGCCAGCGGCAATGCGGATCATCTGTTCGACCAGATCGATCCCGGTGATCAGTTCGGTCACCGGGTGTTCCACCTGCAACCGCGTGTTCATCTCGAGGAAATAGAAATTGCGGTCCTTGTCGACGATGAACTCGACCGTGCCGGCGCTTTGATAGTCGACCGCCTTGGCCAGGGCCACCGCCTGCTCGCCCATGGCCCAGCGCGTCGCCTCGTCCAGAAAAGGTGACGGCGCTTCCTCCACCACCTTCTGGTTGCGGCGCTGTACCGAACATTCGCGCTCGCCAAGATAGATGCTGTTACCGAACGCGTCAGCCAGCACCTGGATTTCGATGTGACGCGGATCGACGATGAACTTCTCGATGAAAACCCGCTCGTCGCCAAAGGAATTGCGCGCCTCGGAGGTCGCACGCTCGAAACCGTCGCGCACTTCCGATTTGTTCCAGGCAATGCGCATGCCCTTGCCGCCGCCGCCTGCGGAAGCCTTGATCATCACCGGGTAGCCGATCTCGCCCGCAATCCGCTCGGCATGGGCCGGGTCGGTGATGACGTCGAGAAAGCCCGGAACCGTACTCACCCTGGCCGCATTGGCGAATTTTTTCGATTCTATCTTGTCGCCCATGGCGATGATCGCCTTGGGCTTCGGTCCGATGAAGACGATGCCCTGCTTTTCCAGCGCCTCGCAAAAGGAGGCGCGCTCGGAGAGAAACCCGTAGCCGGGGTGAACGGCTTCTGCGCCGGTGTCCTTGCATGCAGCGATGATCTTGTCCGCCACGAGATAGCTTTCGGCAGCAGCAGCCGGCCCGATATGCACGGCCTCGTCGGCCATCTCCACATGCACCGCATCGCGATCAGCATCGGAATACACCGCAACCGTGGCAATCCCCATCTTGCGCGCGGTTTTGATGACGCGGCAGGCAATTTCGCCGCGGTTGGCAATCAGTATTTTTTTGAACAAAGCGAACCTCCCAACAGGTCTTTGTTTCTATTGCCAAACTTCGTTCTACTCAACTGATTCTTGTCAATTGTATGCGGGTTCGTTCGCGTCCCGCCTTTTCCCTTCACGCCAGATCAGATAGGCGCCGGAAGCAACGATGATGGCGATCCCCAGCCACTTGGATGCGGTAGGAAATTCCCTGAAGACAAAGAGCCCGATGAGCACTGCCATGACGATTTCGAGGTATTGAAACGGCGCCAGAAGCGAGGCGGGGGCAAGCCGCGAGGCGGTGGTGATAAGCTGGTGTCCCGTTGTCGCAATGACCCCCATTGCGAAGAGCAAGGACCACGACAGGGCGTTGGCAGGAAGGCCGAATGTCATATCGCCGATTTCAAAGGCCGCGCCGAAAAAGAGCGCGACCAGAGTCGTCAGCGTGCCGCCTACCCCGGCGTATAACTGCATGACAAGCGTTGTGTCGGCAGTACCATACCTTCGGTTCAGGATAAGATAGAAAGCAAAGGATGCTGCCGTGCCGAGCGGCAAAAGCGAAACCCAGCCGAAGAGTTCCCAGCTGGGCTGAATAACGATCAGCGTGCCGATGAACCCTATCGCCACGGCCATCCACCTGCGCCAGCCGACATGTTCCTTCAGCAGGATTGCCGAAAGGGTCGTCAGCATCAACGGTTCAACGAAGAACACAGCTATGGCGTCCGCCAACGGCATGTATTTGATCGCTGCATAAAAACAGAGACCGCCGACACCCATGAGGACGCCGCGAAACAGGTTACCCCAAAGCTTGACGGGCTTTAAGGATTTTACCCCGGTCATGGCAATGATGATCATCGCGGCAAGCACGGCCTGAAATCCAAAGCGGAAGAGGGTTACGGTTGCCGGCGATACGCTGTCCACCGTCGAGAGCCATTTGGCAATGGCATCCATCACGGGCAGGAAAAACAAGGCCGCCGCCATCATCGAAACACCCTGCACCTGTTGTGCGGTTGTATTTTCCATGCTCATGATTCCTCTGGACGCCGCGACGATGCGGCTTGCTGGAATACCGCGCCAGCCGAAAAAAGCAATCGTGACAGTGTCTGGTTCGCCCTTCGACAGGCTCAGGACGCTCACCGGTTGCATCGATTCCACGTGCGTGGTTCGACAAGCTCACCATGAGGGAGGTGGTTTGATTGCAGGAGCTTAATGCTGGGATGGCTCAGATGTTGGTGATTAAGTTTGCAGCACTCAACCTCCCTCATGGTGAGCTTGTCGAACCACGCACATGGAATCGATGCAATTGCATTTTCGAACTTTCGTTGAATTGCCCGAACTGACTATCGTTTCTACAGTCTCACAAGTTGGGCGAGGTCTTTATGGAAGTAACCGTTTATATTCTCCGTTGTGCGGATGGTTCATATTACACAGGGCTCACGAAGCAAGAAGTTGAAGGCCGGTTGTGGGAGCACAACGCGGCGATCTACAATGGTTACACGCGCTCGCGGCTTCCTGTCGAACTTGTTTTTACCGAGACCTATGATCGCATTTTGGATGCGATCGCGCGGGAACGGCAAATCAAAGGATGGTCGCGTGTGAAGAAGCAAGCACTTATTGCCATGAACTATGAAGGACTTCCCGAGCTCTCCCAGAATCGCTCAAAGCGTTCGGGTAGGCTTGGCAAAACCGCCATGTGCGTGGTTCGACAAGCTCACCATGAGGGTGGTGGTTTGATTGCAGAGAAGCTTGAATGCTGTGATGGCTCAGACGTTGGTGACTAACCTTGCAGCACTCAACTTCAAACGTTGCTGATTAACCTTGCAGCACTCAACCTCAAACGTTGCTGATTAAACCACCCTCATGGTGAGCTTCTTGCTTCGTGAGCCCTGTGTAATATGAACCATCCGCACAACGGAGAATATAAACGGTTACTTCCATAAGGACCTCGCCCAACTTGTGAGACTGTAGAAACGATAGTCAGTTCGGGCAATTCAACGAAAGTTCGAAAATTCCATTGCATCGATTCCATGTGCGTGGTTCGACAAGCTCACCATGAGGGAGGTTGAGTGCTGCAAACTTAATCACCAACATCTGAGCCATCCCAGCATTAAGCTCCTGCAATCAAACCACCACCCTCATGGTGAGCTTGTCGAACCACGCACATGCCGGTTTTGCTGATTAACCTTGCAGCACTCAACCTCCCTCATGGTGAGCTTCTTCATCGTGAGCTTGTCAAACGACGAACCACGCACATGCCGTTTTGCCCCGTTTTACTTTCCACGATACCTTGCTCAGTTTCTCCTCACCCTTGAATGTCAGCGTCTGCGCGTATAGTTCTGTGGGTGAACACCGGAACAGACAGCGAACTCCCATCGCGTTTCACCATGAAGCGTGCAAATATCAAGGGTGATTCGAATCTCTATGAAATTGGCCGAACAAGACCATGGATGACAACAACGACCTCTTTTCAGCGATCGTAAAAACCGCCCGCGAACGGCAAGCGGCGAGTGAACCGGCACGCCCTGCGTCCGTTGCCCCCGCCGCGCCCGTCAAATCCGCGCGCACCGCTCCCGAGGCCAGCGGCAACTACAATGCCGCCGATATCGAGGTGCTGGAAGGGCTGGAGCCCGTTCGCCGCCGCCCGGGCATGTATATTGGCGGCACCGACGAGCGCGCGCTGCATCATCTGTTCGCCGAAGTCATCGATAATTCCATGGACGAGGCTGTCGCCGGTCACGCCAATTTCATCGATATCGATCTCGACGAAAACGGCTATCTGTCGGTCACGGATAATGGTCGCGGCATGCCGGTCGATCCGCATCCGAAATTCAAGGACAAATCCGCGCTTGAAGTCATCATGACGATGCTGCACGCGGGCGGCAAGTTCGACTCCAAGGTCTACGAAACCTCCGGCGGCTTGCATGGCGTCGGTGTTTCGGTCGTTAACGCACTCTCGGACCATGTCGAAGTCGAGGTCGCGCGCAACCGCCGCCTTTATCGCCAGCGCTTTTCGCGCGGCAAGGCGCTTGGCCCGCTCGAAGAAGTCGGCGAAGTGCAGAACCGCCGCGGGACGCGTGTGACCTTCCATCCGGATGCCGAGATTTTCGGTCAGGGCGCCAAGTTCGATCCTGCGCGGCTTTACAAGATGGCGCGTTCCAAGGCCTATCTTTTCGGCGGCGTCGAGATCAGGTGGAATTGCGCCCCGTCACTGCTCGATCCGAAGGACCCGACGCCGGACAAGGCCGTCTTCCATTTCCCGGGCGGCCTCAAGGATTATCTCGGCGCCTCGCTCGGCAAGGATTTTCAGATCACGCGCGAGATGTTTGCCGGCAAGACGGAAAAAACCAGCGGCCATGGCGCGATGGAGTGGGCGGTCGCCTGGTATGGCGGTGATGGTTTCGTCAATTCCTACTGCAATACCATTCCGACCGGCGAAGGCGGCACCCATGAAGCAGGGCTGCGTATCGCCCTCACCCGTGGCCTCAAGGCCTATGCGGAACTCACCGGCAACAAGCGCGCATCGATCATCACCACCGATGACGTGATGATCTCCGCAGCCGCCATGCTTTCGGTGTTCATTCGCGAGCCGGAGTTCGTTGGCCAGACCAAGGACAAGCTGGCGACTGTAGAAGCGCAGCGCATCGTTGAAAATGTCATTCGCGATCCATTCGATCATTGGCTTGCCGCCTCGCCGCAGGAAGCATCGAAGCTGCTCGACTGGGTGGTGGACCGGGCTGAAGAGCGCGTCAAACGCCGCCAGGAAAAAGAGGTCAATCGCAAATCCGCCGTCAAGAAGCTGCGGCTTCCGGGCAAACTTGCCGACTGCAGCCAATCCGGCGCGCTGGGAGCGGAACTCTTCATCGTCGAGGGCGACAGCGCTGGCGGTTCGGCCAAGCAAGCGCGCGACCGCGCCACACAGGCGGTGCTACCGCTGCGCGGCAAGATCTTGAATGTCGTCAGCGCCGGCCGCGAAAAGATGACGGCCAACCAGCAGATCGGCGATCTCATCCTGGCGCTCGGTTGCGGCACCCGCTCGAAATACCGGGACGAGGACCTGCGTTATGATCGCATCATCATCATGACCGACGCCGACGTCGACGGCGCGCATATCGCCTCGCTGCTGATCACCTTCTTTTATCAGGAGATGCCGGAGCTGATCCGCAACGGCCACCTCTTCCTTGGTGTCCCCCCGCTCTACCGTCTCGCGCAGGGCGGCAAGGTCGCCTATGCCCGCGACGATGCACACAAGGACGAGCTTCTGAAGACGCTGTTTACCGGCAAGGGCAAGGTTGAGATCGGCCGGTTCAAGGGCCTTGGCGAAATGCGCGCCGACCAGCTCAAGGAAACCACGATGGATCGCAAGAAGCGCACCTTGCTGCGGGTCCAGATCGACGAGGAATGGGCCAACGAAACCAAGCTCGCCGTGGACGATCTGATGGGCACCCGCCCCGATGCGCGCTTCCGCTTCATCCAGGATCGCGCAGCGTTTGTTGAAGAGCTGGATATTTAGCGTTTCGGCGATAGATCTTGCAGAAGATCTAACATCACAGGTTCTGCGCGACAGCTTTGGTATAGAAGTCCTGTTGATAAACGTTTAGCAATCAAATAAATGGGATAGGAACCGATCCCGCGTTACAACAGACCCTCGATCTAACTAAGAGGGTTCCGATGGCGATTTGGTTTTTGACATTTGCGGTACTTGTTGCAGGACTAATCGCGATCATGCGAGTGGTCGTTCAAGTCCAAAAGAGCCTGATCGCCGGCGATTATTCATGGAGAAGCTTTGGTTTACTCTCTCTCGCATGGCTCGCAGTCACAATACCAAGCATTCAATCAAGTTGTTCGAACGTCGGCTGTCAGTGGGGCGTGAAATTCGGTTGGCTTATAAGTTTGTTTTATGACCTTGTGCCCGTAGCAGGATTGGAGCCTACGGCCCGTACGCTGATGCTGGTCATTTGCGGCTACGTTATCTTGACGATCTGTTTCTTGGGCCACGCCCTTGGATGGATACTTTATGGTATTCGAAGACTGTTCCAACGTGCGACTTAGGCAGGTCCCCGGCGTCCGATCAATACAGTGGCGGTATTAGAGTGATATACATCAAAAGTATTAGTCCTTGAAGTTTTCCCCAAACAGGCGTACATCATAAAGACTAGGCGCGGCTCCTCCTCCCTGCTTTTGGCGCGCGCCTGGTTCCCCCCATTTAAGCCGGACGCAAGTCCGGCTATTTTTTAAACCCGAAGCTCTCGAAAAATTAATCGAACGCTCGTTCAATTAATCCTTCGACGAGACGCATTTTTCCTGGCGGTTTTTCGCCATTTCACCCCTATGAACCGCTATTTCAAAACCATTTTGATGCAAGTCCGGGCGATGCCTGCGCGAAACATCCCGATTCTCATGCAAGAATCAGCGAAACCGGCGCAAAATTTTCCACCTCCAGCTTCAATTTGATTGTGCTGGGTTGTGTTCAGATATGCAGCGCGTGTCCCAGCGCCTTGAGGGCGGCTTCCTGAAAACCTTCGCTCTGTGTCGGATGCGCGTGGATCGTCCCGGCGATATCTTCCAGCCGCGCACCCATCTCCAGGGCAAGGGCAAAGGAAGCCGAGAGCTCGGATACGCCCTGCCCGACCGCCTGGATTCCGAGGATAAGATGATTGCCGGCAGCGGCGACGACACGGACAAAACCTTCCTCGCCTTCCTGCGTCATGGCGCGGCCATTGGCGGCGAAAGGAAACAGGCCGATCTTGATTTCGTGCCCGGCCTGCTTTGCCTCTTCGGGAGAAAAGCCAACAGAAACAATCTCCGGATCGGTAAAACACACTGCCGCGATGGCGCGTTTGTCCCAGCTGCGGTTTTCGCCGGCAATGATTTCCGCCACCATTTCGCCCTGCGCCATGGCCCGGTGCGCGAGCATGGGTTCGCCGGTCACGTCGCCAATGGCATAAACGCCGCGCATCGAGGTGCGGCACTTATCATCGATTCTGACGAACTTTCCGTCCATGTCGAGGTCGATTTCCTCAAGTCCCCAGCCGGTCGTCACCGGTTTGCGGCCGACGGTCACCAGCACCTTGTCGGCCGGGATTCTCTCGTCTTTGCCGTCCGCGGTTTCAATCAGCAGCGCATCGCCCTTTGTGCTCATGCCCTTGGCTTTGGCGCCAGTCAGTATGGTCATACCTAACTCATTGATATGCTTGACGATTGGCCGGGTCAGCTCCGCATCATATTGCGGCAGGATCTTGGGCAAAGCTTCGACAACCGTCACTCTGGAGCCGAGTTTGGCAAAGGCTGTCCCGAGTTCGAGACCGATATAGCCCCCTCCGACAACCACCAGCTTCTCGGGGATTTTCTGCAGGGCCAACGCCTCGGTCGAGGAAATGACATCGCCGCCAAATGGTAGCGACGGAATCTCGACAGGAGCCGAACCCGTTGCAATCACTACGTTTTCTGCCCTGATAATCTGCTGGCCCGTCAGCGTTTCGACCTCGACGGTCTTGCCGTCGCGAAACCTGGCCTTGCCGGTGACGATCTTGACGTTGGCCTTCTTGAGCAGCCCGGCGACGCCATTGTTCAGACGGCTGACGATCCCGTCTTTCCAGGCGATGGTTTTCGAAAAGTCGATAGCCGGCTCACTTACGGAAATACCGAGCGGCGTATGATTGGCGGCGAAATGCGCAACCTTTTCAAACTCTTGTGCGGCGTGGATCAATGCTTTGGAAGGGATGCACCCCACCATCAGGCAGGTGCCGCCAACCTTTGCCGCTTCGACGATAACCGTATCGACATTCAGCTGGCCGGCCCGAATGGCGCAGATATAGCCCCCTGGACCCGCGCCGATGACCAGCAATTTGCAGGAAATATCCTTCATCGCTCAACCTTCCCGTCCCTAAGCATCGACGAAAATCAGCGCTGGCGTTTCGAGCAGCGTCTTGATTCGTTGAATGAAAACAGCAGCATCCCAGCCGTCGATAACGCGATGGTCGAAACTCGAGGACAGGTTCATCATCTTGCGTGGGATAAAGTTCGTACCGTCCCACATCGGCCGTGTCATGATCTTGTTGACACCGATGATCGCCACCTCCGGATAGTTGATGACTGGCGTCGTCACCACCCCGCCCATACTGCCGAGCGAAGTGATCGTGATCGTCGATCCGCTGAGCTGCTCGCGGGTTGCCGTGCCGGTTTTGGCCGCATCTGCCAGCAAATTGACCTCCGCGGCACAATCCCAGAGCGTGCGCGCCTCGGCATGCTTGACCACCGGAACCACCAGGCCGTTCGGCGTCTGCGCCGCTATGCCGATATGAACACCGCCATGCTGATGGATAACATTGGCCTCGTCGTCGTAAAGCGCGTTGAGCTGCGGCTGATCGGCGATTGCCCGCACCATCGCCCGCATCAGAAACGGCAGAATGGTCAATTTTGCTTGGTCGGCGCGCTTGTTGGCATTCAATGTTGCACGCAACTCCTCCAACGACGAGACATCGATTTCCTCGACATAAGTGATGTGGGGAATGTGCGATTTGGCAATTGCCATTTTCTCCGCGATTTTGCGGCGCAGGCCTACAACCTTGATTTCCTTGACGGAATTGTCCGGCGCAAGTGCCGTAATACCGGGCTTTTGCTTGTCCCGCGCGAAGAAGGCTTCGAGGTCTTCATGGCTGATGCGCCCCGCCGGGCCCGAGCCGCTGACCTGACGAAGGTCCACGCCTGCCTCCTTGGCGCGCAACCGGACAGCGGGAGACGCAAGCGGCTTTTCGCCTTCATTGCGTGGCGCGTTGGCGCCAAACGGGCTTGGTGAACCCGGCGTTTTTTGCGCTGTTGGAGGTACTATCGACCTTGGTTTTTCGGCTGGAGCTTTCGGCGCTTCGGCCTTTTTCTCCACTTCCGGTGCCGGCGCCTCGGTCTTCACCGATTTGGCTGGCGCTACCACAACGTGGCCTTCGCCCTCAATTTTCAAGCGGACCAGCGGCGATCCAATGGCAAGGACCTGGCCAATCTCGCCGCCGAGCCAGACGATCTCGCCGTCCACCGGTGACGGGATCTCGACTGTCGCCTTGTCGGTCATTACAGCGGCAAGGACCGTGTCCTCGCGTACCAGATCGCCAATCTTCACATTCCATTCAACAAGTTCGGCTTCCGCAACGCCTTCACCTACATCCGGCAGCTTGATGATATACTCACCCATAGCTCTATCCCTCCAGCGTTTCGACAAGCGCGCGTCCAAGACGCACCGGTCCCGGGAAATAATCCCACTCCTGGGCGTGAGGATAAGGCGTATCCCACCCGGTCACCCGCGCGACCGGCGCTTCGAGCTTGTAGAAACAATGTTCCTGGACCAGGGCCGCGAGTTCCGCACCAAAACCCGAGGTCAGCGTTGCTTCGTGCACCACGACGCATCGGCCAGTCTTTGAAACCGATTCGATGATGGTTTCGAGATCGAGCGGCAAAAGCGTGCGAAGATCGATGATTTCCGCGTCTATGCCATGTTCCTCTGCAGCGGCTTCGGCCACGTAAACCATTGTGCCATAAGCAAGAATCGTGAGCTTCGAACCTTCGCGGCGCTTGATCGCCTTACCAAGCGGTACCGTATAATGCCCATCCGGAACCTCGCCGAGATCGTGCTTCGACCAAGGCGTTACCGGCCTGTCATAGTGACCGTCGAACGGCCCGTTATAGAGGCGCTTGGGTTCGAGGAAGATCACCGGGTCGGGATCTTCGATAGCCGAAATCAGCAAGCCCTTGGCGTCATGCGGATTGGAGGGAACGACTACTTTCAGCCCCGAAACGTGCGTAAAGAGCGCCTCAGGGCTCTGACTGTGAGTCTGACCACCAAAAATGCCGCCCCCAACCGGCATTCGCACAACGATCGGGCAGGTAAAGTCGCCATTGGACCGGTACCTCAGGCGCGCGGCCTCCGAAACGATCTGGTCATATGCCGGATAGACATAATCGGCGAACTGGATCTCGATGCAGGGCTTTAGGCCATAAGCGGCCATCCCGATCGCCGCGCCGACAATGCCCGCTTCGCTGATCGGCGCATCGAAGCACCGTGTTTTGCCGTATTTTGCCTGCAGTCCCTGGGTACAGCGGAAAACACCGCCGAAAAAGCCCACATCTTCACCGAACACGACAACATTGTCGTCGCGTTCCATCATGATATCCATCGCGTCGCGAATGGCTTCAATCATAGTTTTGCGCGGCATCTATCAGACTCCTGCCTGCTGGCGCTGGCGACGCAGATGCGGCGGCATTTCCTTGTACACACCCTCGAACATGTCGCGGGCCGATGGCTTGCCTCCCGCATGCAATGTTCCGAAGCTTTCCGCTTCTTTTTGCGCAGCAACGACAGTGTCGAGAATTTCCGCCTCGGTCTGCTTGTGACGATCATCGGACCAGACGCCCCGCCCGATCAGATGGTTCTTTAGCCGGATGACAGGATCACCCAGTGGCCAGGCATCGGATTCTGTCTTGGGCCGGTAGGCCGACGGATCGTCGGACGTGGAATGGGCGCCGGCGCGGTAGGTAACATACTCGATCAGCGTGGGCCCGAGATTGCGCCGGGCACGCTCGATTGCCCATTTCGCCACTGCAAAAACCGCGAGATAGTCGTTACCGTCGACACGCAAAGCGGGAATGCCAAATCCGAGACCACGCGCAGCAAATGTGCCGGAACCGCCCCGTGCAATGCCCTGAAAGGTGGAAATCGCCCACTGGTTGTTGACGATGTTCAGTACGATTGGTGCTTTGTACGTCGATGCGAACACCAGCGATGCATGGAAATCGGATTCGGCCGTAGACCCATCGCCAATCCATCCAGCTGCAATCTTGGTGTCATGCTTGATGGCCGATGCCATCGCCCATCCGACTGCCTGGATATATTGCGTCGCAAGATTTCCCGAGATTGAAAAGAAGCCATGCTCTTTCGATGAATACATGATCGGCAGCTGACGGCCTTTAAGCGGATCGCGCTCGTTGGAGTAGATCTGACACATCATCTCGACCATCGGATAATCATCCGCAATCAAAAGGCCTGCCTGCCGATAGGTCGGAAAATTCATGTCACCGGGCGCAAGCGCCTTGCGGAAAGCGCAGCTGACTGCCTCTTCTCCCAGATGCTGCATATAGAACGAGGTTTTGCCTTGACGCTGGGCGATCTGCATCCGCGCGTCAAAGGCGCGCAGCGTCATCATATGGCGCAGCCCCTCGGTCAGTTGCTCGTCGGTCAACAATCCCGCCCAAGGGCCGACGGCCTCACCGTCGCGGTTTAGAACCCGAATGATCGAGAAGGCCAGATCGCGTATATCCTCGGGATTGGCGTCGACTTCCGGACGCCGTATCGCGCCGGCCTCATCAAGCTCCACATTGGAAAAATCTGGTGCACCACCAGGCCGCACCGCCGGTTCGGGCACGTGCAGGCTGAGCGGACCAAATTCACCATTATCGGACATTATACAGACCTCCCAATCACGCGTATTGCGCCGTACACTATCATGAAAAATCATGCGGTGAGCATTGGCTTTTCCAAGGAATTCCGGACGGTTACCGCGCTTTTCTGATGAGATATTCCGCATAACACCCTGAACTTGTTGAAAGTTCCGGCGAATATTTTACTGGCGGGTAAAATCGAGCCCGGCAAAAAAGCAATTTTTCGCCACTTCACCGGCGGCGCGCGCATTTATGCGATCAAAGCCTGAACGTATTTTGTAATGAAATGTTGGCGAAACCCCTTATGCCGCGGCAATTGCCGTTGCATGCTCGCGCGCATCTTCCCGGATTGCCTCGAGATAGATCCTCTTGAGCAGCGACAGCATGTCGTCATTGGCAGCGGCAGGAACACCGCCATCGGTAGCCGGTGCGACGTGCTCGATCATCCTGCGCGCGATTTCCTGCGCACCTATAGACAGTTTGCCGTTGGCAACGCCGTGCCAACTGTTGAGCGCTACGCGCAGCGGTTGATGTGTGCTCGCGGGAAGTCCGGCAGCGCTGAACAATGCAAACAACGCCGTGGCCCGGCCATCGATCAAAAGGCTCCGCACGCGCGCCAGGCTGTAGCCCGAGAGCATGACAAGAATCGCACCGAAGAAATCGATCTTTCCGCACGCAACAACCCGGATGACGAATGCAGTCGTGAGGTCACCGCGTAGCTGCAAGTGCTCGATCAGTGCGGGATATTCCTCAACGGAAGTCTCCGCCACAAGACTGATCGATGCCTTGACGCAAGCTTCCTGCGTTACGCGCCTGGCCCGCCGCTCGCCCATCAATGCCACAACAATGTCCATCTGGCACAGCGCTTCGGCGATGCAGATTGCCAGGGCATGGCGGCAATCGGCAGGCAAACGCTCATTGTCGACAAGGAGGGCGCGAATTTCAGCCACATGGCCCAGGCGCTCGATCAAGCGGCGAAAGCTGATGTCGGCTATCTGCGCTTGGGTGTTGGTCAGAAGCTCGAGTACGGCAATGGTCTCGCCGATCTCAATGATTGCAGCGCTGACCGCAATCGACACCCTGGGCCTCGCTGCTATGACTTTCTGTGCGTCGCCGCTTCCGCCCGCAACACAATCGATCAGATCGGCATCGCTGAGAAGGAGGGATCGCGCCAGCATATAGGTTGCGATCTCTATTTGATCGCGGGCAAGACCGGCGACGATGTGGATTGGTGCATGCGCGCTTGTGGAAAACACGTCGGCAAGCGCCAACCGCACTTTGGGCGAAGGATCATCCAGGAGCAGCGTCAGCACGGTCTCTGTAGCACAACGCTCCTCGAAATCCAGGTCGGAATGCAGGTATATATGAGCCAACGCAGCCGCTGCATGGCAACGCTGCGCAACCGAAACATTATCGATCATTTTCAGATAGTGCTGTACCGACATTTATCTTGCGCCCCACAGTCTTTGTTACAATAGACTTTAGTAGCAAAAGGTTTACGAACGGTTCACCATGTCGGTTAACCATAACAAGGTGCCAGCACGCGCATGTTGCGATGTTGGCAAAGCCGACCTAGACTCATGCAAAAGGGGAGATGCGAGACATCATGGCAGGGCTATATCTGGAAGACTTTGAAATCGGACATGTGTTCCAGCACGCGCTGCGCAAGACTGTCACTGAGAGCGACAACATGCTGTTTTCGGTCATGACCCTCAATCCGCAGCCGCTGCATATCGATTTCGACTATGCGAGCAAGACAGAATGGGGGAAGCCGCTGGTGAATTCCCTGTTTACGCTCGGCCTGATGATTGGCATTTCGGTCAATGACACAACCGTTGGCACGACGATTGCCAATCTTGGCATGACCGACGTGACGTTCCCCGCCCCGCTGTTTCACGGCGATACCGTCCGGGTCGAAACGCAGGTGATCTCCGCGCGGAAATCCAAATCAAAACCGGATCGTGGCATCGTCGAATTCGAACACCGGGCTTTCAATCAATTCGGTGTCCTTGTCGCGAAATGCACGCGGCAGGCCATGATGAAATCGAAGACCGCAGCCTGATGCGCTCGCTCTTGTTCGTCCCGGGCGATTCGGAAAGGAAGCTGGAAAAGGGCCTGACCAGCGGGGCCGACGTGCTGTTGATCGACCTTGAGGATTCGGTAAGCGTGGAGCGCAAGCAAGCGGCAAGAACAATAGCCGCCGAGTTCCTCGCTGCAAGCCAAGGCAGGCCTTCGCCGCGCCTGTTCGTTCGCATCAATGACCTTGCCAGTGGACTTGCCGATGACGATTTGGCCGCCGTCATGCCATCCCTGCCCCACGGCATACTCCTGCCGAAATCCAACAGCGGCAAGGACGTGACGCGGCTCTCGGCCAAACTCAACGTTCACGAAGCACGGGCAGGCGTCGAGGAAGGAGCGACACAGATAATCGCTATCATCACCGAAACTGCGATCGGGACGCTCTCGGCGGCAAGTTATCCTGGCGCATCAACCCGGCTGGTCGGCTTGAGTTGGGGGGCTGAAGACCTGTCTGCGGCAATCGGCGCTCACACCACCCGCGACGAGTCCGGGCGTTATACGGATCTCTTCCGGCTGGCTCGGGCAGTGACGATCCTCGGTGCATCAGCGGCAGATGTAGCCTCGATCGACACGGTCTATATCAACTACCGCGATGATGAAGGGCTTGCGCGTGAATGCGCCGAGGCTGAACGTGACGGGTTCACCGCCAAGCTTGCCATTCATCCGGCGCAGGTACCAATCATCAATCACGCGTTTACACCGCCGCCGGAATCGGTAGCACAGGCCCAACGGATAATCGACGCGTTTGCCGCTGATCCGGCTGCAGGTGTGATCGGTATCGACGGCGAGATGGTCGACCGTCCGCATCTGCGAAGGGCGGAGCGGCTTATCGCTCGTTCAGCCCGCTGATTCATCCCACTTTGGGCGAAACATCTGGAACGTGTCGGAAACCGAGGCGAAATCCATATAGCCGAGGCGTGAAACCGGCTGGGCTTTCGTCATGTCCACGAGGCCGCCGGTGAGAATTTCCTCGCTGATATGCACGCCGACCACTTCGCCGATGACCATGATTGAAGCGACCGGGTTACCGTGGCGATCTTTCGGATTGCGGATTTCAGTCACGACGCATTCAAGCGTCGAAAATGCCTCGGCCACACGAGGCGCATTGATCATCGTGCACTCGACCGGCGTCAGCCCGGAATACTCGAATTCGCTGACACCGCGCGGTGCATTCACCGACGTTGCATTCATGGCAACGGCAAGGTTCGCGCTGACCAGATTGGCAGCAAACTCGCCCGTCTCCTCGATAAAGGACACGCTGTCCTTGTGGCCTTCGGAACAAAACATGATGAGACAGGGCTTGGTGCTGATCATGTTGAAAAAGGAATATGGCGCGAGGTTGATCTTGCCTTCCTTCGAACGACTCGAGATCCATCCGATCGGTCGCGGGGCAACGATAGCCTTCAATGGATCATGCGGCAGGCCGTGACCATCCTCGTATTTGTAGAACATCTAAAGCCTTTCATGCTTGGATGGACAGGCTTTAGGGGCCTAGCCTTCCCACGGCCCCGAATACTCGGACAGTATGTCCTTGATCTCGGGTCGCGGACGTTCCGGCACCTTCTGGGCGCAAGTACCTATATGGACAAAGCCGGTGACACGCTCATGCGGCGCCAGACCAAGCAGGGCACGGCCCTTTTCATCGGAAGCGTACCAGTTGCTGATCCAGTTGGTGGCATAGCCAAGCGCGTTGGCCGCGAGAGAAAGCTTCATTGCCGCGGCGCCGGACGACAGGAATTGCTCCCATTCGGGAATATGATGCTCGACCGGCGAGAACACCACGCCGATGACCAATGGCGCTCGTGCAAAGCGCTTGAGTTCCTGATCGCGGCGTTGCTCGGTTAACGGACCTTCGCGCTCTTCGGCAAGATCCGCAAGATATTTGCCGATCTGCACGCGCGCTTCTCCCCGGTACAGGATAAAGCGCCATGGGGTGAGCCGGCCATGATCCGGCACCCGCGAGGCGATACGAATCATGGTCTGGATCTCATCGTCCGAAGGCGCCGGAAGACCAATAGCCGAGATAGGCGTCGAACTGCGGGTTGACAGGAATTCTATGATCGAATTGGGAGCAGATGTATCCATGTTTTAAAACGGCGGTCCTGATTTTTACGATGCGCGGACAATGTGGTGGTTTCATCCGCCAAGTAAAGGTAGCACGCTAAGAAAAAGCCTTGAAATTGCCATCGGCTTCGGATCAAACCGTTTCATGGGTGTATTCCAGTTTATTTCAACGGGCGGCAAGTCCCTAAAATGTGCGCTGCTGCTTGTAACCATGGGGTTTGCCAGCATCTCCGGCGCATCTGCGCAGGCGCTTGCTCCCGAACTGCCTGAAGTCCCGCCACTCGATATTCCCAACATCCCCAATCTTAAAGGATATGCCAATCCCAAGGCTCCCGAGAACAACCCCTTTGCCAACGAACCGGAACTCGTGCTGTCAGCCAAGCTTACCGACAATGGCCAAGCGATCCCGCGCGGTCTCGTCTGGCGTGTATTCTCGCCGGAGCCAAGCGGCGACGGAAAGCTGGCATTGCTGGCAACTGCAAAGGGTGGAACAACCTCGTTCAACCTTGCCCCTGGCAGCTATCTGGTCCATGTAGCATTCGGACGTGCGGGTGCGACGAAGCGCATTACCATGACCCGCGCCAAGCGCACGGAAACCATGATCCTCGATGCCGGCGGGGTGAAACTCAATGCGACGCTTTCAGGCGGCGGGCGCATACCGCCGGATCAGCTGCGGTTTTCCATCTATGAAGATCACGCCGACCAGAGCGGCGAACGTGCACTGATCATCCCCGACGTCAAACCGGATAGCGTGGTGCGCCTCAATACCGGCACATACCAGATCGTCTCCAACTACGGCACCGCGAACGCTGTGATCCGCTCGGATATACGGGTCGAGGCTGGCAAGATCACCGAAGCCAATGTCGAACACCGCGCTGCATTGCTGACGATGAAGCTTGTGCGCGAGGCTGGCGGTGAGGCGCTGGCCGATACTGCCTGGTCCGTCCTGACCACATCCGGCGATATTGTGCGGGAAAGCGTCGGAGCCTTTGCTTCGATTGTCTTGGCGGAAGGCGAGTATGTCATCATCGCCAAGAACAAGGATCGCATCTATCAGCGCGACTACAAGGTCGTTGCAGGTCGCAATCAGGATGTCGAAGTGATCGCATCCGAAGCTGCAAGTTCACCAGCAACGACGAACCAACCGGCCGAGGGCGAAGAGCCGCTCGATTGATCGCTATCGAGAAGACCTGGGTTGCAGCGAAAAAACCGCGTTGTAGAGATATTCGAGCAATAGCTTGCGGTCTTCCATCGGCTTCAGTTCGTCCCAACCGATAACCCGGCCGATCCGCACGTTGATTGCCTTACCGGACAATCTGCGAAATTCGCGTATCAGCAGCGAAATGCGCAAGGTCATCGAAACTTTGCTCGCCAGGTGGAAGAAGCGCCCGTTCTGCCCGCCGAAATAGACCGGAATCACCGAGGCCTTGGCTTGCTGCACGAGCTTTGCCGGAAAGATCTTCCACGACAAATCCTCGGCCCGGCCAAAGCCCTTGGGCGCTGTCGCAACACCGCCGGCCGGAAAGACGACAATCGTCACGCCCTGCTTCAAAAGCCGCACGGCCTCGTGACGCGTCGCCATATTCATCGTCATGGCTTCCTTCGTTTCGTCGAAACAGACAGGAAGCGCATAAGGGTGAATTTCCGGCACCTTCATCAGATCATTGTTGATGAGAACGCGGAACGGCCGGCCCAGCTGCTCGGCCAATGCCAGAGACGCAATGCCGTCGCCGATGCCAAAAGGATGGTTGGCGATGATCACCAATGGCGTATCGGGCAGATTTTGCGGTGGCCACTGGTCTTGAACATCGAGACGGATGTTGATCAGATCCATCATGCGACAGAAAACATCGATACCTGCGGGGACGATGTCGCTCCGCCACGTATTATAGAGCCCGGCATAATAATTGCGGCCGGAAAGGCCTTCGATCGAGCGGATAAGCCATTGGGTCAGGCGGGTCTGCGTGTCGTTGGCATAAGAAAGCTCTGGAAACTGCACGTGGACTCCGCAAATATTGAAACGGCTCAGATTTTCTCAGCACTATATGACAGCGTGATGAAGCCACCACGCTGTCATATTTCATGTTCGATTAGATTACTCGGCCGCGGCGCGCAACAGGTCAGGCGGCGTTGCTTCGTTCCTGAGCTGCTCGATCGCATCATCCAGCTTTAGCGAGGTCTGATTCTGCGAACCGAGCCGGCGCATATTGACGGAACGCTCCTCAGCTTCGCGCATGCCGCAAACAAGTATGACCGGCACCTTCTGCAGGGAATGCTCCCGAACCTTATAGTTGATCTTCTCGTTGCGGAAGTCGGTGATAACTTGCAGACCGGCAGCCTTCAGTTCCTTGGCGACCTGCTTGCCATATTCATCGGCTTCGGAGGTGATCGTTGCTACCACAACCTGCACAGGCGCAAACCACAGTGGCATGTGACCTGAATAGTTTTCGATCAGGATGCCGAGAAAGCGTTCCATGGAACCGCAAATAGCGCGATGGATCATAACCGGTTGTTTCTTCTCCGACGTAGAGTCGATGTAGAAAGCGCCGAAACGCTCGGGGAGATTGAAATCCACCTGCGTCGTGCCGCATTGCCAGTCGCGCCCGATTGCATCGCGCAGCACATATTCGAACTTTGGACCGTAGAAGGCACCCTCGCCTGGATTGATCGACGTCTTGATCTTTCCGTCAGACTGTTCCTCGATCGTCTTGAGCACCTTGCCCATTACCTCTTCGGCGCGATCCCACAATTCATCCGAACCGACGCGCTTGTCGGGACGCGTCGATAGTTTCACAGTGATGCCTTCAAATCCGAAATCGGCATAGGTCGTGAGGATCAGATCGTTGATGCGCAGGCATTCCGCCGCCATTTGCTCGTCTGTGCAGAAAATATGCGCATCGTCCTGCGTGAAGCCACGCACGCGCATGAGGCCATGCAAAGCGCCGGAAGGTTCATAACGATGCACATTGCCGAATTCCGCAAGTTTTACCGGCAGATCGCGGTATGATTTCAGCCCATGCTTGAAGATCATGACATGGCCGGGACAGTTCATGGGCTTCAGCGCGAACACACGCTCGTCGTCGGTCTCGTCTCCCGCGACCGTGACCTTGAACATATTGTCACGGTACCAGCCCCAATGACCCGAAGTCTCCCACAGCGATTTGTCGAGTACTTGCGGCGCATTGACTTCGCTGTAACCATGGCTGTCCAGCCGGCGCCGCATATAGCTGACGAGGCTCTGGAACATCTTCCAGCCTTTCGGGTGCCAGAATACGACCCCCGGGCCCTCTTCCTGGAAGTGAAACAGGTCCATTTCGCGCCCAAGACGGCGATGATCGCGTTTTTCCGCCTCCTCCAGCATGTGCAGATAGGAATTGAGATCGGCATCATTATTGAAAGCCGTTCCATAGATACGGCTGAGCATGGAATTGTTGCTGTCGCCGCGCCAGTAGGCCCCCGCAACCTTCATCAATTTGAAGGAATTGCCAATTTGGCCCGTCGAGACCATGTGCGGGCCGCGGCAAAGATCGTACCAATCGCCTTGGCGATAGATCTTCAGATCCTGGCCTTCGGGAATGGCATCGACGAGCTCGACCTTATAGGCTTCGCCTTTTTCGGCGAAAACCTTGCGCGCTTTTTCGCGGGACCAGATTTCCTTTGTGAACGGCTTGTTACGGGCAATGATCTCCCGCATCTTCTTCTCGATCACCGGCAGGTCATCCGGCGTGAATGGTTCGTTCTTGGCGAAATCGTAGTAAAAGCCGTTCTCGATGACCGGGCCGATGGTGACCTGCGTTCCGGGAAACAACTCCTGCACAGCCTCGGCGAGAACATGTGCACAATCATGCCGGATCAACTCCAGCGCGCGCGGGTCTTCCCGCGTCAGGATCTCGATAGCGCCCGAACCCTGCAACGGATCGGACAGATCGCGCACAGTGCCATCCACCGCATAGGCGACAGCTTTTTTGGCGAGTGACTTGGAAATGGATTCAGCAAGTTCCGCACCGGTCATGGCAGCGTCATATTCGCGCTTCGAGCCATCGGGGAATTGCATGGATACAGTTTTGGCAACTGTTTGTGACATCGATTTTCTCCTATCCAGTCCCGCCAACGATTGCGGGTGGTATCCAGCTTGCCGGAAACCGCTCCGGCGGGCGCACTTCTAAATGCTGTTTTGCCCGGCGTAAAGTGCCAAGAGCCTCGGGCGACAATATAGACGCGTTCTGCCGGAGGGAATTCGTGGACAAGGTCAAGGGTTTTGGCAAGGCCGATGCCTTTCCATCGGACGATGCCGAAGCCCGATGGATTGGGCTCGAAGTCACCCGGCCCTTCGGGTTGCCGGCTGACGGCCAACCACTTTGTCAGGTCGCTTCGTCCGATGATTGAACCTCGGCCTCGCAACCTTTCGCGTGGATTGTCTCGCCAACCGGGAAACAGAACTGCGCCTATATTATCGCCCGAGACTCTAAGTTCAAGACCGAGGGCGATGAAGGCCCCAAAAGCGCCAGGGCATATACCATACGAACCGACCGTCCAGTTCGGTCGGGACCGGATCCAGCCCATATGTGCCGCCCGGCCCGCAGCGTACAAAGCGGAAGAGGCCCATCCAGCCTCCAGACCACAAGCCATACCGGGCGACGGATTCGTAGGTATATTCCGAGCAGGTGGGAATATGGCGGCAGGAATTTCCAATAAAACCGGACAACGTCAGCTGGTAGAGCCTGATCAGCCCTGTTCCCAACAAGCGTCCCGGTGTCTTCCGCCAGGATCCTTGCCAGTTACGCGAATATTTGCTGGCATTCTTCGGCGGATGATCATGTGCCGGTTTTTCACACATGGGTATTAGGCTGCGGCTTCGGCGTTTTTCTTCTCGATCTGGTCAAGGCAATCCACCACTGCGTCAAAGGTCAGCATCGTGGAATTATGGCGCGCTTTGTAGTCGCGCACGGGCTCGAGAAACTTCAGATCTTCGAACCTGCCGTCCGGCGGCGTGCCATTTTCCTTCAGCATCTTGAACATTCTGTCCCTGACGTCGCGCAGCTCCTGTGCCGTCGCGCCGATGACATGCCGCGCCATGATCGACGACGAAGCTTGCCCCAACGCGCAGGCCTTCACATCATGGGCAAAATCCGACACGACGCCATCCTCGACCTTGAGGTCGACGGTAACAGTCGAGCCACAAAGTTTTGAATGAGCGGTGGCCGATGCATCCGGCTCCTCGAGACGCCCGAGCCGCTGGATGTTTCCGGCAAATTCCAGGATACGCGTGTTGTAGACGTCATTGATCATAATGAATGCCTATTTTCCGACACAGTGTTCACCGCAAACGCGTCATTGTGCATCGCTTTGACCCTATGAATTCCGATTTCAATCTCTATATAGTATTTGAGCGCACCAGCACAAAGTCGCATGTATTAAATTTTCGCGATGCGTTATTGTGTTGGTCAGGGCTGGAAACCTCTTCCGGCTCGCCTTCAATACACCGTCCGTTCCGATGGAGCGACTATCGTGTATTGCCGTTTAACTCGTCGCTCCTTTGAGGGCGGCTACGGGAGATCGCGATGGATGCTATAATCAAAGTCCTGCAGTCGGCAGCCGCCAAGCAGGACAATAATCGACGCCCCACCCAGGAAGAAGCCGAAGCAGCCGTTCGTACGCTGCTGCTTTGGGCTGGCGATAATCCGGACCGCGAAGGTCTGCTGGATACGCCGCAACGAGTAGCGAACACATACAAGGAATTGTTCTCGGGTTATGCGCAGGATCCGGCCGACGTGCTTGGCCGTACCTTCGAGGAAGTCGCCGGATACGAGGACATGATCCTCATTCAGGATATTCCGTTCTTCTCGCACTGCGAACATCATATGGTGCCGATCATCGGCAAGGCACATGTGGCTTACCTGCCCGACGGCGAGAAGGTCGTCGGCTTGTCCAAAATCGCCCGCGTGGTCGACATGTTTGCGCATCGCCTGCAGACGCAGGAAAGCATGACAGCGCAGATTGCCAATGCAATCCAGGAGTCACTGCGCCCGCGCGGTGTTGCGGTCATGATCGAGGCGGAACACATGTGCATGGCTATGCGCGGCATTCGCAAAGCCGGTTCGACGACCACCACGACGACCTTTACAGGATCGTTCAAGACTGAAGTCAACGAGCAGGTACGGTTCATGACACTCGTCAGGGGCCGGTAGTTTCCAGAATTGGTATTATGCCGAACGATTTGTTTTCCGCTTCCCTGAGCGACAAACACGACAATGAAGAAGGCGCGGTGTTTGCACCGCGCTTCGATGCGTCCGGATTGGTAACGACGGTCGTTACAGATGCCCGTGACGGTCAACTGCTGATGGTCGCGCACATGAATGCCGATGCGCTGAAATTGACGCTGGAAACCGGCATCGCACATTATTGGTCGCGCTCACGCAAGTCCCTCTGGAAAAAGGGCGAAACATCCGGAAATTTGCAGACGGTAGTCGAAATGCGCACGGACTGCGACCAGGATGCATTGTGGCTGAAAGTAACTGTCGCCGGTGATGGTCCGACCTGCCACACGGGGCGCCGCTCATGCTTTTATCGTCAGATCGTCACGACGAATGGAACATCGTCATTGGTAATGCAGTTAGAGACCAAGTAGAGGCTCTCCCTGGTCATGAACTCACTACAGGATCGATAATGGCGGCTGGAATGGCAAGAAGAGGCGAGGACGTGACATGGATTTCATCGCCTCCACTCCTTCTATCCGAAAAGATGGCCTCACACCATTTCGACCCCATATTGTATTCACGGCCTAGCCATAGGGACAATAGTGGTGAGGAAAACCTCTGTGCCTCGCAACCGCCATCATCGTCTTTTGTAATCCCATTTCATTGGTTGGCTAATGGGTCACAAATCCGCAATATTCATCCTTTGGATACCAATACGAAGGAATAATGAAAGAGCAGTGTTTCAGGAGTATATGTCATGCTCGAATGGGCATCGCGCCGGTTGCGCGCGGCAGAACCGATCGGTATCGATAGCACTCCGGACGTGCCAGTAATCACGCCGGAAGTGCCTCGCAACCGCAAGACGCCCATAGCGCTAGCGCTTGGTGGCGGCGCTGCCCGCGGTTGGGCGCATATCGGCGTACTGCGTGCCCTTGATGAGGCCGGTATCGAAATTTCCATGATTGCCGGAACATCGATTGGCGCCCTTGTTGGCGGTTGCTATCTGGGCGGCAAGCTCGATCAGCTTGAGGACTTTGCCCGCAGCCTGACCAAGCGAGGCCTTTTCAGCCTGCTCGATCTGCGTTTTCGCGGCAACGGCCTTTTCGGCGGCATGAAACTCGATCGCCGCCTGCGCGAACACCTGGAAGAACTCGCTATCGAAGATCTGCCAAAGCGCTTTATTGCCGTCTGCACCGAAATCAATACCGGTCATGAAATCTGGCTGACACGCGGCAGCCTGATAACCGCGATGCGCGCGTCCTATGCCCTTCCCGGCGTGTTCGAACCTGTAGAATGCAACGGCAGGACACTCGTCGATGGTGCGCTTGTAAACCCGGTTCCCGTCGCGGTCTGCCGGTCTTACGAGCATCCGCTAGTTGTCGCCGTGAACCTGCACTATGACCAATTTGGGCGTGCCGCTGTCATCAAACATGCGGCGGAAGCTCCAAATCCTGGTTCAGTCGATGGCGAAGCCGCACGCGCGCATCCATCCTACTCCAAGCGGCTGGGCATCACCGGTGTCATGATGGAATCTTTCAACATAATCCAGGATCGCATTTCACGTGCACGCATGGCAGGCGATCCGCCCGATATCATGTTGATGCCGAAGATCGGTCATGTTGGTCTCGCTGAATTCCATCGTGCCGACGAGGCGATCAAACTCGGTTATGAAGAAACCATGGCGCGCGTCGGCGAACTGGAACGCATGCAAAAACTCGTTTTTTGAACCGCTTCAGGCAGTAGCGATATAACTGCGAATCTCTTCCGATTCGCGCTCCACTTCCTCGATACGAAGTTTGACGACGTCACCGATCGAGACAATTCCGTGCAAATGTCCGTCCTTTTCCACGGGCAGATGGCGAAACCGGCCTTGCGTCATGATTTCCATGACCTGATTGATCGTGTGATTCTCACTGCAGACCTTGACCTTCATGGTCATGCTTTCCGAAATCGGCTTCCATAAGGCATCGGCGCCCTGGGCGGCAATTTGCCTGACAACGTCGCGCTCGGACAAAATGCCCTTGATGGCGTTGTTCCGGTCACAAACGACAATTGCACCGATCTTGTGCTTTGCGAGGATCGTAATTGCATCGCCGAGCGTCGTCTCCGGCGGCGTGCTGAATACGTCATAGCCTTTTCGTTCAAGAATCAGTTTGACAGTCATGTACATCCTCCTTGCACATTGGCTTCTCGATCACCGTTTCATCCCCCGGATACATCCGATGATCTAGTTGATGGTGCGCGTATGCGCTGCCTATTGCAACTATTTTGCAATTATACCATCAATTCCGGATCCATTCGACCATTGTCACGCCTGTCGAACAGGGAAATGCCCAGGAAGCCGATAAGGAAGCCGCCAATATGGGCTTCCCAGGCAATTGTCGCAGAACTATCGACGCCGACGGAGAGCATCCCGGTGAGAATATTGGTGACAAACCACACACCGAGGAAGGTCAGGACGGTTCGCATGCGAAGCGCAACCCCGATGGGCAGGATATCGCCGACAAAGGCCGCCGAATTGCGCAAGGGCGAGCGGCGGAAACCGAAGCGCGCCGCCGCGCCCATCATGCCGGAGATTGCGCCGGAGGCCCCCACCAAAGGTGCTATACTGTCTGGATAGACAGCAAAATGCGTCATCACGGCAGCGATCGACGTCGTGATCCAGAACAGCGTCGTCCGCAACGGACCAATCCGCGCCGCCAATGGTGACCCGAAGGCAGCCAGCCAGATCATGTTGAGCGCTATATGGGCGATGCTCCCATGCATCAGTGAGTAGGTCACGGTTGTCAGCCAGGCGGCTGGTGACGTGAACCCGCCATACTCAGAAAAACGGGCTGGAATGAAAGCAAAATTCAAAAGAAATTCATTGTTCTGCTCATCGCTCAGGACATAGGTTTCCAGAACGAAGACGATGCCGCATAGACCCATGATGGCCAATATGACACCCGGAATATTGAAGATCGGCTCGCCCCTTGTGGACCGGTTCCGGATATCCGCTGGATCGTTCATTCTTGTTCATGGCCTTTGTTGCTCATGACGAACGCTATCTGGTTCGGGTCTCGGGTGCAAAGCCCCATGAACAGAAAAAAGACCGCACAGTGGGTCTGGGCGGCCTCGAATTTCAGGATAGTTCATCATGCAAACTCTAGGTCGTAAACTCATAAATCTGGTAGAAATGGCGCCTGAAACGGCAAGAAGATGCGAGGAGAAGCGTGACGGGCGGGGTCTTTCCCCCGGCCGAGCGGTTCGACACTGCAGCTTGCAGCCGTTTCGGCGTCCGGAGGATATGGGCCATCTTCCCGGCAACAGCGTCGCAAGGGACTTGAAAATGGATAAACATTTCCATCGCCCTTGCTCCTCGTATGCGAAAAGATGGCCTCATACCATTTCCATCAGATTTATGAGTTCACGACCTAGTGCAAGCACCTTGTCACAGCGCGGCTCACGGCTCAATCGAAACCACTTGTTAACCTTAATCGGGTGCCGCGGTGGAGACTACGCCATCTTTGGTGGCGCCGGCAGTTTGTCAGTGACAGAGTCCGAATGACAAGAAGAATCGCGTTGAGCGCCGAAAGCAGATGAACCCTATGCGGCATGATGGAACAAGCGAGCTTTTTGCCTATTGGAACAGGCTGCGTGGCGCCCGCGCCGCGCCGGAGCGCCGGGAGATAGCCCCCGCTTCGATCAGGAAATATCTCGCCGATACCTTCATCTTGCAGGCAATCGGACCGGGCGAGCCGCGGTTCCGTCTCGCCGGAACCCGCATATGCTCGGTCTATGGCCGGGAATTGAGGGGCGCGTTATTTGGCGCACTCTGGCAGATTAAGGACCGAAGCAATATCGCACGCCTCATCAAGAACAGTATGACGAACAAGTCGGTCGTTCAGTTGACTTACGAAGGTAAGAGTACCCGTGGCCGCCGGGCTCTGTTCGAATTGATTCTTTTGCCACTCGCCAGCGAGGCCAATGAACGGCATCTCATGGGGATGATCAGCTCCCTCGGCAGGCCCTTCTGGCTCGAATCCGACCTTATCGTCGAAAACCGCCTCCAATCGATTTCAATTATCGACCCACGTTACCCGGCACGCACTTTGCCCGGTGATACTATTCTACCAGGTCAGGAGACTATGGCATCCACAACCCTGCCCGCCACACGGACGATCATCAGCCGCAAGGTCGGGCATCTGCTCGTCTTCGAGGGCGGAAAAACCACCGGCTAGGTTAGCAATTTCTAAGCAACGGCCGTCATCGTTACCTTCGCGTTAAGACTTGTGACGTAATCTTTCAGCATCAGACACTGTCGATTCCCATATCTGGACAGCCTTCATGCAAATATACCGTGACGTTTCGAGCACCAATCCTGCCGCCGCGGGCAAGTACTATAGTGTGAAAGTGCAACTATATGGTCGCTTTATGCTTCAGGATCGCACCGAGCATGTCTGCCAGATCGATGAAATGTCGCCCGGCGATGTCATCATCACTACGGATGTGATGGCGAACAATGGCGAGCGGGTTGTTGCCTACATTGACCATATCGGCCGCGTTGAAGGTACTATCGAGCGCATGGTCAATGGCGGGTTCCAAGTTTCGCTGACCGCATCAGACCGCAAGAAGAACAAGATTGCCGCGCAACTGACTTGGCTCGCCAATAAGCACGAACTGGACATGCCGGAAGACCGGCGTCACCAGCGCGTTGCGCCGCGTAATCCCATTACGACGCTGTCGATGGCCGATGGCAGGCAATATCCTTGCCGTATCCTCGACCTCTCCATATCGGGAGCTGCCGTTGAATTGCGCATGCGCCCAGCCCTGAACAGCCAAGTTATTCTCGGTTCCATGCGCGGGCGTGTCGTGCGTCATTTCGAAGAAGGCATCGCAATCGAATTCGCGACGGTGCAAAGCCGCGAAGCGATCGATATCGCCTTCGAGGGGTAAAACCCTCTGCTTCCTCAATAAATTTCTCCCAACCCGCCGCAATCGGCTGCATTCCGTCGTGATTTTTTTCACGTCCCGGATATTTTTTTGACGAAATTGCCGCAGAATTTCGGCAAGGCACCGCCTATCCGCAATCAGGCATTAAACGATCATAAAGCAATGAATAGTCGCATCAATGAATACTTAATTGTGTTCTACTTACAGAATTGCATTATATCTCTTATTTAAATAAAATAGTAATATATATTAATACCAAGTTATAGTCTAATTAGTTTATTTTTTGCTACTAACTTGATTCATATTTACTCGTCGACATTTCCGCTCGGTCAAACTCTCTCTGCCATTGTCGCCTCAACCGGGGAGACGACGGGAAATGATAAAAAATACAATCTTGCTTGGAGCGGCGTTCTTTTTGATGTGCATGACCGCACAAGCCGATTCGAGCATGGCATTCATGAAGACAGGCGGGCGTACGTCTCAGCCAATCGGACATTACGAATTTTGCCAATCCTACAGAAACGAATGCAGTATAAAGAGCAGCGATAACAGCCCTGCTCACTTAACGCCCGCGATCTGGAACCTCATGGTCCAGATCAACAGCCAGGTGAATGCACAGATCCAGCCCGCGACGGATATGGACATCTGGGGCAAGGCGGAAGTCTGGTCATATCCGACGACCGTCGGCGATTGCGAAGACTACGTTCTTCTCAAGCGAAAGCTGCTGAACGAGAGCGGCGTGCCGATCAGTGATCTCCTTATTACTGTCGTTCGCCAGATGAATGGGGAAGGTCATGCGGTTCTCACCGTTCGCACCGATCGCGGCGACTACATTCTCGACAACCTTGAATTGCGCATAAAGCCGTGGAACGAGACCAACTACGACTACTTGAAGCGTCAGGCCTCAAATAACACCGGCGCGTGGGTCTCGATCAACGACGACCGCCAGCTCTTGGTCGGCAGTATCAAATAGGGACGTCGATACCCAAAACCGGCCCGCATCGGGCCGGCTTTTTGCTGTCAGTCTATCTCCAGGCCCCGCATGAAGCGTCTGCCATTTTCGACATAATGAGCAGCCGAAAGCCTGAGACCCTCGATCGCTGCATCGTCCAGCGTCCGAATGACTCGCGCCGGTGAACCGACAATCAATGAATTGTCCGGAAACTCCTTGCGCTCGGTCACGAGTGCGCCTGCCCCGACAAACGAATTCCTGCCAATTTTGGCGCCATTCAAGACAATGGCGCCAATGCCGACCAGCGAATTGTCGCCAATGGTACAGCCATGCAGCATGGCGCGGTGGCCAATCGTGCAGCCCTCGCCAACTGTCAGCGGATAGCCCATATCCGTGTGCATGGCGGTATGTTCTTGAACATTGGTGTCCCGACCGATGCGAATCAACTCGTTGTCGCCGCGCAGCACAACGCCGAACCAGATATTGGCGTTTTCACCCAGGAACACCTTGCCGACAATGGTAGCGTCCGGCGCTATCCAATTGGACGCCCGGCGCTCAAATTCCGGTGAGTGCCCATCAAGTATGAAAATCGGCATAGCTTCTCCTGGATTCGCATGCAAGCTTAGCGAAGGGCGGAAGGCTTGGCGAGGCCACCTTCACTTTGGATTAACCATAAATCAGCACATGTCGCGTTAAGTTGAGTGCACTCAACACGGTTGGTCCGCAAGTCATGCAGTATCGAGCACAGAGAATCGAGCCGATTTTTGGCCGGGCATTCCTGCGGCGCGTCTTTTATCCCATTGCAGCGCTCGCACTCCTATCGCTGTTTTTGGCCATCGCCGGCCATTATCTCGGCCACACGATCTCGCTTGGCGGCCATACGGAAGACACAACGCCTCGGGAGATCGTCATTGGCAACAACGTGCTTGAGCTTCCGGCAAACATGATCCGCTTCGACAAGCAGCGCCGAAACGGAGAGGCCGAACGCGTTGATCTCTATCTGCATTGGCCGGATTTGCTCGGATACCAGCCGGCTTTCCTGTCGGATTTCAACGGAGCGGGGCCGGAAAAGCGTCTGTTATTCCTAACCTTCGAGCCGCGCGCTACCACGCAGGATATGTCTGGGCGATACGGTCCGATCTATAGCACGCTGACCGAGGGTCCCGGCTCGAAGGGTCCGGCTGGATTAACAGTACAGAAGTTTCGAGCCGACAGCGGCTTTGTAAACGAGGAACTGACGGTTTCGAGGGAATATGCAGGACAGATGCCGTTCGTTGCCCGCTGTCTTGACGAGGAAACCTCGAAAACCAACCTTGCATCGTGCCAGCGGGATATATTCCTTGGTGATGATTTGCAGCTAACCTACCGCTTTCCAAGGGAAATGCTTGAAGACTGGCAAAAGCTGGATCAACAAATGCGAACATTTGCCGAAGCCCATATCAAAGGGCAGAAGTGACGCTAGAGCGTCACTCGATCTTGAGACTTAGAGATCCATCTCGAGGATCGCCATCGAGAAATTGTAGGAGAGTTCACCCTCGTCTTCATCCTTGTAGATCAAACCAAGAAATTCGTCGCCGAGATAGAGTTCGGCGGAATCATCCTTGCGGGGACGAGCCTTTACCGTGAGCTCCGTATTTCTGAATGTCCGCTTGAAATAGCTGTCGAGTTTCTTCAGTTCTTCGGGTTTCACGGAGGTCTCCTGTCATATGAATTCAGGCGCTTTTGGCATGCGGGAGTCGCCCCTGTAAAGGGTTGATTGCGACTGCCGTGGAGCGCGGAGACCTGTGAAGCCGCGATTCAATCGAAATTTGTGACCAGCTGGTCCATGGCGCGGGAGGGCTCGGCACAGCCAGTCTCACCTACGATACGTGCGGGAACGCCGGCAACCGTGACATTATGCGGAACAGGTTTTAGCACGACCGAGCCCGAAGCTACTTTCGAGCAGTGGCCAATTTCAATATTACCGAGAATATTGGCTCCAGCGCCGATAAGCACGCCACGACGGATTTTTGGATGCCGGTCGCCGGTTTCCTTGCCCGTACCGCCAAGCGTGACGCCCTGAAGGATCGAGACGTTGTCTTCGATAACCGCGGTCATTCCGACGACGATGCCCGTCGCGTGATCGAAGAACACTCCCTGGCCCATGGGAACCTGCGGGTGGATATCGGTCTGGAAAACCGAAGACGAACGGCTTTGCAGGTAGAGCGCAAAATCCTTCCGCCCTTCCTTCCATAGCCAATGGGCAAGCCGATGCGTCTGGATTGCCTGGAAACCCTTGAAATAAAGCACGGGTTCGATGAAACGGTCGCAGGCCGGGTCACGATCGTAGACGGCCTGGATATCGACCCGCAGGGTCTGCGACCAGGACGGAGTTGCCTCGACCATCGCCGTAAAGGTCTGCCGCAGCAATTCCGATTCCACATCAGGGTGGTCTAGCCGCTGGGAAATGCGATGGATGACCGCTTCTTCAAGCGATTGATGGTTGAGAATTGTCGTATAGAGGAACGTCGCCAAAAGCGGTTCGTTACGGATAGCCTCGTCGGCTTCGGCGCGGATTGCGAGCCAGATCGGGTCCATCTGCTTGACCGATCCGGTCATCTTTATCGGACTGCTTGCGGACATTTCCTACTCCAGGCATTTGGCCAACAATATTTCTCAAACAACGACCATAAGACAAAATTGGTTGCTTGACACGTTGATTTCCAGACCAATAGCGCAAGAAATTTTGAACCTGCGATTGATTTGGCTGATGTCAGGCCACGCCATTCCAAGATTGCCATAGCTTATGCGGCCTTGTCTCGCAAGGAACGAGCGTCCGGAAGCTCCCGCTTCGTCAAATGCGATGGCGTTTCAGGAAGTCCAGAACGGCCTGTTTGAACACCTTGTCACCGACCGCGAGCATATGGTCCCGGCCAGGAATATCGATCGCCTCACCATGGGGCAGGAGCGCCGCAAGATCCTGCGGATTTCCGCCAATATCGTCTTTGGTGCCGACAGCGACGAGCGTTGGCTGGGTAATCCGGGCCATGTTTTCCGCGCTGATTTCTTCCTTGGAGGTGATAACGCAGGCAGCCAACGCGATTTTGTCGCTCTTGGTCTTGTCGGCAAACATCCGGAACATTTTTCCGCGCGGATGCGTAATGCCCTCCGGGTCGGCGGACATAAGCGCTTCAGCGATAGGCGACCAGTCTCCGGCACCTTCGACCATGCCGAGGCCGAGACCGCCAAAAACAAGATCATGCACGCGAGCGGGATGTTCGAGCGCCAGGAATGCACTGATGCGTGCGCCCATGGAATACCCCATGACATGCGCCGTCGGAATGCCAAGATGATCCAGCAATGCGGCAGCGTCCCCCGCCATAAGCGTCGGCGTATAGACGGCCTTGTCGTGCGGCTTGTCCGATTGGCCGTGACCGCGATTGTCAATTGCGATAGCGCGATAACCGGCAGACGTCAGGGTTTGTATCCAGCCGGGTTGAACCCAATTGTAGAACGAGGACGAGGCAAAGCCATGAATGAGCAGGACCGGCTCGCCCTCGCCCTCATCCAGATAAGCAAGCTTCAGTCCGTCATTGTCGAAAAACTGCATTGTTGGATCCGTTAGTGCGCAATCGCCTCGATAGCGGGATGCCGCACCTTGTCGCCAATTGTCAAGCCAAGACGTTTCGCGGTGCCGGCTTTGACCTCGACAACGAAACGCACGGGGCCGCCCGACGAAATGATCGAGCGGGAGAATGGCACGGCATTTTCGCGAATGGCGGAAATACGGCCATTATCGTCCAGAAAGAGCATGTCTAGCGCGGAGGGCGTGTTCTCCATCCACATGGTTACAAGACGGGTATCGTCGAAAACAAACAGCATGGCGCTGTTGTCTTTCAGATCAGTACGGAACATCAAACCGCGCTCGCGCTCTTCGTCGGTATCGGCGATTTCTGCCTGGAACGGAATGTCGCCCTTGGCACTATTGATCGTCAGCGCCGTGTGATCGATGGGCAGATGCATCGGCGTCTGATCGAGCGCCAGAGCAGGAATCCCTGAAAAAAGCAGACAAACAACCACGGCGAAAACTGATTTCAGGCGATACATCAATTGCTCCAGGGTGCGTTGAGATTCGCCGATCATGACCAGGCGAAACGGCGATTTCGAGAACCGGAGCGGAGCGTACTTGAAGTCCGTGAGCACCGGAAGCAAAGAAATGCGCCGTGGAGACCGTCGTGGCCCGAATGTCAACCCTAGTGGGAAGACGGCAGCTGGGTACCGATGTCAGGATGAATTTCCGAAGCCATCAGGCCCTTCTCGCCGTGGCCGAAGCGGATCAAGACGACCTGGCCTGGACGCAGTTCGGTCAAACCGAAATGCCGAAGCGTTTCCATGTGAATGAAAATATCCTCGGTCCCCTCGCCGCGGGTCAGGAAGCCAAAGCCCTTCGTACGGTTGAACCACTTGACCAGGACACGCTCAAGTCCGCTAGAGGGTGTTACCGTCACGTGCGTGCGGACGGGTGGCATTTCGGTCGGATGAACAGCGGTCGCGTTGTCCATGGACTTGACGCGGAAGCACTGCATGCCGCGCTCGCCCTGCTTGACTTCGCAAACGACACGGGCCCCTTCCAGAGCCGTCTGGAAGCCGTCCCGGCGCAGGCAGGTAACATGGAGAAGGATGTCAGGCAGATCAGAATTGTCGGGAACGATGAACCCGTATCCCTTGGCCACGTCAAACCATTTTATTGCGCCCGAAACTTCGATAAGGTCCAAACCGTCGCTTACGCCTTCGTCGGCGGGGGACGGCCGGGCTGATACTGTTCGGTCAGACATGAAGCGAAGCCCCTCCTCTCCAGCGAGGTACTGATTCTCTGCTTGAAGAATAACACCTGTCCAACGCCGAAGAGCAAGTATCATCTGCATGTTTTGTTGAAAACCACACGCGAAACGCGTGTTTATCCTCAACGATGTTGCTCTCGGCTACATCACAAGTTTGTGGAGCTAAACAGGAAGTGTTACGAAAACTGGACGGCGTTCAATCCGTGCAACATTGCCGGTTGCCGCCGACTTTCAACCCCATGAAAGAAATCAAAGGCAAAAGATGCGCTATCTTCACACAATGGTCCGTGTCCGGGACATCGATGAGTCCCTGGATTTCTACTGCAATAAATTTGGCTTGGAGGAGGTTCGCCGCACCGAAAATGAGAAAGGGCGCTTTACCCTGATCTTTCTCGCAGCGTCGGAAGACAAGGCAAGATCGGCCGCGGAACGGGCTCCTGAGCTCGAGTTGACCTATAATTGGGACCCGGAGGAATACACCGGCGGGCGCAATTTCGGCCACCTTGCCTACGTCGTCGACAATATCTATGAGACGTGCCAAAACCTGGCGGACAAGGGCGTCGTGATCAACCGGCCGCCGCGCGATGGCAACATGGCCTTCATCCGCTCGCCGGATGGAATCTCGATCGAGCTTATCCAGAAGGGTCCCGCGCTACCGCAACAGGAGCCTTGGCTGTCGATGCCGAACACCGGCACCTGGTAAAATCTTAGCTCACGAATACAACTTAAACGCGTACCCGTGCACCGCTTGCGGCGTTCGGGTACGCCAGACAAACTCCTTCCCCGCGCTGCGCTCTCCTGTTATCAAACGACAAAAGAGGAGGACGCCATGAAGGATGTGCTGATCGAGCTGGAGCGCCGCAGGAACATTGCGCGCGAGGGCGGTGGCAAGGTGCGGATTGAAGCACAGCACAAGCGCGGCAAGCTCACAGCACGCGAACGCATCGATATTTTTCTCGACGAAGGCTCATTCGAGGAGTTCGACATGTTCGTCGAACACCGCTCGACCGATTTCGGCATGGAAGATACGAAATTTGCGGGCGACGGCGTCGTCACCGGATGGGGCACCATCAATGGCCGCACGGTCTTCGTCTTCGCCAAGGATTTCACGGTTTTCGGCGGATCACTTTCCGAGGCCCATGCGGAGAAGGTTCAAAAAATCCAGGACATGGCGCTGCGCAATCGTGCCCCGGTCATAGGTCTCTATGACGCCGGCGGCGCCCGTATTCAGGAAGGCGTGGCGGCTCTCGGCGGTTATGCGGAGATTTTCCAGCGCAACGTGCTCGCCTCCGGCGTCATCCCGCAAATCTCCGTCATCATGGGGCCTTGCGCTGGCGGCGACGTGTACTCGCCTGCCATGACCGACTTCATCTTCATGGTGCGCGACACGTCCTATATGTTCGTCACCGGCCCCGACGTGGTGAAGACCGTTACCAATGAAACGGTGACGGCGGAGCAGCTCGGAGGCGCATCTATCCACACGACCAAGTCCTCGATTGCCGATGGCGCCTACGACAATGACGTTGCCGCGCTCCTGCAGATGCGCCGCCTGATTGATTTCCTGCCTGCTTCCAATACGGCCGAAATTCCCACGGTCGAGTGCTATCAGTCGATTGACGAAATGGATTACTCATTGGATCGCCTGGTGCCGGACAATGCCAACAAGCCCTACGACATCAAGGAGCTGATCCGTAAAATCGTCGATGAGGCCGATTTCTTCGAGATCCAGGAGAATTTCGCACGAAACATCGTCATCGGATTTGGCCGGATCGAAGGCAGCACTGTCGGCATCGTCGGCAACCAACCCATGGTTCTTGCGGGTGTTCTCGACAGTGACGCCTCCCGCAAGGCAGCGCGCTTCGTACGCTTCTGCGATTGTTTCAACATTCCGATCGTGACCTTTGTCGACGTTCCAGGCTTTCTTCCGGGGACGGCACAGGAATATGGCGGCTTGATCAAGCACGGCGCCAAGTTGCTCTTTGCCTATGCCGAGGCCACCGTGCCGAAGATCACCCTGATTACCCGCAAAGCCTATGGCGGCGCCTATGACGTGATGGCGTCAAAGCATTTGCGCGGCGATATCAATTATGCCTGGCCCTCGGCCCAAATCGCGGTGATGGGCGCCAAGGGCGCGGTCGAAATTATCTATCGAAAGGATATTGGCGACGCGGAAAAGATCGCAGCGCATACAAAGCGCTACGAGGATCGTTTTCTTTCGCCATTTGTCGCTGCAGAGCGGGGTTATGTCGATGAGGTCATTATGCCCCATTCAACCCGCAAGCGGATTTCGAGGGCACTTCGCATGTTACGCAACAAGGATCTCCAAAATCCTTGGAAAAAGCACGATAATATTCCGCTCTGACAGTCTGGTATGTTCTGAATTGAACTATGGTTTCAGCGACGGAAGCTGAAACCACCATTGGATTCCCGCAAAATCTGGGAAATCGTCCGCTTGTCGCAAGGCTCGCTTAGCTTCTTGGTCGCCTTGACGATCGTCTTGGCAGTGGCCACTTGTGCCATCTTCAATACATTTGTTTCATTTGCTAATGATGTGTCTTTGGTTATTGTTATCATTCTTAGAACACCCTCTATTAAAGCCGCTCTTTACGCGAGCAATCCTTACCGCAATCGGATTTATATTCCGTTGCACTGCACACTATGTACGAGAACTAAACCGATTTAACAAATCACTATTTGTATCGGATTTTGACTTGCATTTGAATGAAACCAATGGATTGGTAAAAGGTTCCTTCACCAGTGCATAAAATAGCTATTCGTTTCAAATCGTCATGCTGCAGCGCAATACTTATGTTCCCGTATGTAAAAAACTTGCGTAAATTACTGCCGCGGTCTGGTTGAGTCATAATGCGAGCATTCTCGTTCTTCACGCCAGAACCTTGTCGAGGAAGGCCCGCATTATACTATTGAATTGCTCAGGTCTTTGCAGCGGTGCGAAATGGCTCACGCCAGGCAAGAGGAACAACTCCGCCCGCGGAATACTCCCAGCGAGATATTGGGCGTGTTCGAGCTTGATAAACTCATCATGCTCGCTTTGTACGATCGCGACAGGTAGATGGATGTCAGCCAAATCGCTCGCAGTATAGTTGGGCTCGGTTTTCATCATCAGGCCAACCGCATCAACAAACGCCATGAATTGATCCGGCGTGGCCGAAAGCTCGGCGTAATCCTTGGCGTGACGGCTGAAACATCGATCGATGACCGGGCTGGGTGTGATTTCCTTTGTGCCGCTGGGATCCATGTTGCAACCAAAGAAGAATACGCCAGCAATTCGTGCAGGAGCTTGCATGGCGAGGACAAGGGCTATGCACGCGCCGTCGCTCCAGCCTACAACGGCCGCCTTTTCGACGTGCAGTGCATCCATTACGGCCAGCACATCGGACGCCATCAACTCATAGGTAAACGGCCGCAAATCGCGCGTGCTGCGCCCATGACCCCGGCTGTCAATGAGGATCGCGCGACGGCCGGAGCCAACCACCATTGGAATTTGATAACCCCAATTGCCGCTATGGCCGAGGCCGCCATGCAGCAGGATTACGGGCGAACCGGCGCCGTAAGTGGCAAACCAGATCCGCGCGCCATCATGGTCCACGTAACCTTGATCGTTCGTGACCGGCAAGGGCGCGGCGCCATGCGCTGCGAAATTCTCGAGATCGTCGTCATTCGGCAGCATTGAAGAGACCTGACCTAGTTCAGCGCTCCGGCCGTCTTCATGGTGGCGAACTCGCCGACAGCGGAGGCAAGCCTCTCCGCAACATGGCTTCGCCACACTGGATCAAGCATGAGCTTCTCGTCCTCGGCGTTGGAAAGATAGCCAATCTCGACCAACACAGACGGCACATCCGGGGCGCGCAGCACCTGAAACCCCGCGAAACGATGCGGGTTGTTGATCATGTTCACGTCTTTCTTGAGTGATTTCACCACAGTTTTAGCAAAGCTGAGCGAGAATGTGTGGGTTTCACGCCGCGTCAGGTCCATGAGAATATCGGCGATTTCCGGTGTCTCGCTGTCGTAGGCGATGCCAGCCACCGCATCGGCACGGTTTTCGCGATCGGCCATGGCACGCGATTCCGCGTCCGACGCCTTGTCCGAAACAGTATAGACGGTAGCGCCCCGTATATTGCCGCGATTGATCGTATCCGCATGAATCGAAATGAAGAGGTTTGCCTCGTATTGGCGGGCGATACGAACCCGTTCGGTCAGGCGCAAAAAAGTGTCGTCACTACGGGTCATCTCGACCCGCAGACCCGGAAGCTTGGCAAGCTCATCGCGTAATTGCTGGGCAAACATCAATGTAACGTTCTTTTCCATGATGCCGCCCGCACTTTCCGCGCCACTGTCGATACCGCCGTGACCAGGATCGATGACGATAGTAAACGGTTTCGGCCCCTTGCTTGCCTCATCTGGCGCAGCGGATGCGAGCCGGTCGCCCTTAGGCGCGGCATTCGTCGAAGCAGTGGTCGCATTTTGTGTCTTCAAGGCTTCCGCAAATGCACGGTCCGACGAAGCGACGAAATCCGCCACCAGCCGGTAACCAGGACTAGTGTCATTCTTGATGACGTTGAGCTGCTCGACCACAAACGGCCCCTTGAGTGTAAAGATGAGGCGCGAACGCTGATCGTCGATCAATCCGTAGCGCACATCTGTTATCAGCCCGCGCGGCTCCACAGATTTCTTGTCAAAGGCAAAAACCGCTTTTGGAATGTCGATTGCCAGCCGGTGCGGCTGATCTAGCAGCATTGTCGACACATCAGGTTCGCGGTCGAAGTTGATGACGACGCGCGTACGCAGCTCGTCTCCGGCGGCTTGATAGGTCAATGCGGCCAGCTCACCTGCTGCATGAGAAGGCTCGCCTGCCTGCACAAAGACAAGAAGGCCAAATACGGCAGCCATGAATATCCGACAGATCACGCTCATCTCGCTTGGCCCGCCGATGGACAGGCTTCCCCTCTCCATCGTTGTATCAGACATGGCACACATTGGAACCCTGCCAATGACACACTATGTATAAGCAGTAGGTATGGAAGCATGGTTAATATTATCTTATGCGGTCCCGGTGCATGATGCGCGGATGACACGATTATGAAGAAGGCCTTGTCATAACGCGGCGCACCTCCTAAAAGCAAAGGTGGGTTACTTTTCTGCCGTCCAGAATCGGGCTCTTTGATGTCACGGTAAATGACCGGCTGACAACGAAGACAGGGCTTGGAGCGGCATCGGCGAATTCGCTGGGGGTAACCAAAAAAGAATTTAGCGCGAGCCGACAGGGATTGTCGGCAACGCTTTTTGTGAACGGCAGATCGCGCAGCCAAGGCGCATCGAGCCAGCCCTCTCGGGGGTATTAACAGTGTCGGCACAGCTGAGAAGCGTGCCATTCGTAGAGGTCGTTTCGTCAGGAACAGGAATGTTTAATACAGACGTGAATATAACCGGCTTGCAAGCCGCGGCTGCCCGAGGGCAACTCCGCGTGTCGCCGTGTCTGTCTGTTTCTGCGAACTTTAATATATCCGGCAAACGTGAAGACGCGGCGCCAGAAACCTTGAAGGTTTCCTGGCTGTCTCGCGTTGGCAGCGTTTCGGCCGGGGAGAAGAAGTATAATGTCGGACAAAATGCTAATAGACGCCTCCCACCAGGAGGAAACACGGGTTGTCGTGGTTCGCGGCAATCGAATTGAAGAATTTGACTTTGAATCTGAACATAAGAAGCAAATCAAAGGCAATATCTATCTGGCGCGGGTAACGCGTGTAGAACCTTCCCTTCAGGCTGCATTCGTCGAGTATGGCGGTAATCGTCATGGCTTTCTCGCTTTCAGCGAAATTCACCCTGATTACTATCAGATCCCGGTCGCCGATCGGCAGGCCCTCATCGATGCCGAGGCGGAAGCCGCGAGCCAGGATGAAGATCACGAGGAAAATGCCAGCGAACAGCGCAGTCGTGATCGCAATGATCGCGGGACGCGCAATCGCCGTCGCGGGCGCCGTGGTCCACGGCAGGAAGACGACGCACCCAAGCTCGACGCCTCCGACGAAGACGGCGCCACTTCCGATGACGAGGGCGAAACCTCTGCACAGGCCGCTTCGCCCGAATCAAGCGACGACGACTCCACACCTGAAGGTGATAGCCAGACGATGGCCGCTGCCATTGAAGCGGATGTGATCTCGGAAGCCGTCAATACCGGCGCTGCGGACGAAGCTGCAGCAAGCGACAGTGAAAGGCCGGTATCTGATGATGCCGGCGAAGGCAATTCGAGGAGATCGCGGAGTCGCTCGAACGAGGACAAAGATGAGGTCCACGACGAACTCGATGAAGTCGAATCGGTCGGCGCCGAAGATGCGATGGAAGAAGTTCCGACGCATCAGCGGTTCCAGCGCCGTCAGTACAATATTCAGGACGTCATCAAGCGCCGTCAGATCCTGCTCGTTCAGGTCGTCAAGGAAGAACGCGGCAACAAGGGTGCAGCTCTCACGACCTATCTCTCGCTCGCGGGCCGGTACTCTGTCTTGATGCCGAACACCGCACGTGGCGGCGGTATTTCGCGCAAGATCACCAGCATCCAGGATCGCAAGCGCCTGAAGGACATCGTCAAGGATCTTGAAGTGCCGAAAGGCATGGGCGTGATCCTGCGCACCGCTGGTGCCATGCGCACCAAGCCGGAAGTCAAGCGCGACTACGAATATCTGATGCGGCTGTGGGAGAATGTCCGCAGCCTCACACTTGCATCGTCTGCACCCACTCTCGTTTATGAGGAAGGCAGCCTGATCAAGCGTTCGATCCGCGATCTTTACAACAAGGACATCACCGAGATCGCCGTTGCCGGTGAAGAAGGCTATCGCGAGGCCAAGGACTTTATGCGCATGCTCATGCCGAGCCACGCGAAAGTCGTTCAACCCTACCGCGAACTGACGCCGATCTTTGCGCGCAACGGCATCGAGGCACAACTCGATCGCATGCTGCAGCCGCAAGTGACGTTGAAGTCGGGCGGCTATATCATCATCAACCAGACCGAGGCGTTGGTCGCGATAGACGTCAACTCTGGACGCTCGACACGCGAACACTCCATTGAAGACACCGCGTTGCAGACAAATCTTGAAGCAGCGGATGAAATCGCGCGTCAGCTGCGTCTGCGCGATCTAGCCGGCCTGATTGTCATCGACTTCATCGATATGGAAGAAAACCGCAACAACCGGGCGGTTGAAAAGCGGATGAAGGATTGTCTGAAAGATGATCGTGCCCGCATCCAGGTCGGCCGCATCTCCCATTTCGGCCTGCTTGAAATGTCGCGTCAGCGCATCCGTGCCAGCGTTCTCGAATCAACGACCCAGGTTTGCGCCGTTTGCGGTGGCACGGGACATGTACGCTCCGCCTCCTCCGTCGCGTTGCACGTCATGCGCTCGATCGAGGAGTATCTGCTACGTCATTCGCAGAACAACATCATCGTTCGCACGACCGTCGCGACCGCACTCTATGTTCTTAACCACAAGCGCCAGAATCTCGCCGATCTCGAAGCGCGTTTTGGCCTGACCATCAGCATTGAAGCCGATGATAGCGTTGGCGCCCAGCACTTCGCCATCGACAAGGGCTCGATAGCCCTTGGCCCGATCGTTCCGTTGACCGAGACACCAACTCTCGGCATCGCCGATGATTTCGACGAAAGCGATCCGGTCATCGAAGATGCGGATGATGATGGCGCCGAAGTGCAAACCGGCGATACCGCACGGAGCGCTGACAATGACGACGCGTCGCGCAAACGCAAGCGCAAGCGGCGGCGGCGCGGCGGTCGCGATCGCCAGGAATCGGCCGGTGCCGAGCATGGCCAGCAGGCCATCAGCGATGACGATGACGCCGACCAGCCAGCGGTTGAAGGCGAAGATGCGGCTGCAACCAAAGCACGCGAGGAAGAAAACGAACGGCGCAAGAAGCGCCGCCGGGGTCGTCGCGGCGGGCGCAAGAACAAGCGCTTCGACGATGGTGACGATGCCGAAAATCGCGTAACGGCCAAGACGGTGCCGGATGCCGAGCCCGTATTCGTGTCGATCCCATTGCCCGACTTCTTCAAGCCGAAGACGATCGAAGCGATCGCGGATGCAGCTGAAGCTGCTTCGGAACCAGTGACGGCTGAGGTGCTTGCTGCCCAAGAGCCCGTGGCAATCGAGGAAATCCTAGCAAAGAAGCCGGTAAAACGCAGATCACGCTCCAAGGCGGCAATCGAAGCAGCCGAGATCGCCGTTGCTGAAGTTCTGGCCGAAGCGGAACCCGAAGCCCCTGTAAAGCCGAAACGCGCTCCGCGTAAATCGGCGAAAAAGGCTGATGCGCCCGTTGTAGCAGAAGCTCCGGAGCCAACCGCCGCAGTTGAACCGGTGGAGGCAAAGGAGCCCGCAGTGGAGCCTGCACCGGCACCCGCGCCCAAAGTGGTTGAGGTCAGCACACCTGTCGTCACATCGACAGGCAAAGAGAAGAAATCCGAAAGCGAGCCGGCCAAAAAAGGCTGGTGGCAGAAAAAAGGCTTCTTTTGAAAAGCGCTGAACTGTAAGTGATTTGAAAAACCGGCACACGTGCCGGTTTTTCTTTGGTGGGCCTTAGGGCTTTTCACAATTCAAGGAGTTCTAATAAGCTCACTTTCCTTCAAACATCGATTTCGGTACGAATAGATATGGCAGCGTTTCAAATGACTGGTTTATTTCGACCAATAGCAAATTTTGCACGTGGTGCGATTGCTGCGGCCGCCGCAAGCGCGCTGTGCTTGGCACAAACCGCCATCGCGACTGCCCAATCATCATCCGTACCTATTGTTCGCGATGCGGAAATCGAGGCGCTGGTCACCGACTATGCGACGCCGATAATCAAAACAGCAGGACTTTCCAGAAACGCGATCAGGATAGTTCTGGTCAATAACAACAGCTTCAATGCATTCGTCGACGGCAGGCGCATCTTCATCAATACGGGTGCCCTGCTCCAAGCGCAGACGCCCAATGAAATCATCGGCGTTCTTGCGCATGAAACGGGTCACCTGGCTGGCGGTCACGAATTCAAACTGCGCGAACAATTGGCCGCCGCCAAGACCATGGCCGTCGTTACAAGTCTGCTTGGTATCGGCGCGGTCGTCGGCGGAGCTGCCGGCGGTGCCAACGGTCTGTCTAAAGCGGGTATGGGCGTCGCCATGGCTGGTCCCGAAGCCGCCATGCGTAACCTACTCAACTATCAACGCTCCGAAGAAATGGCCGCTGACCGTTCCGCCATTACTTATCTCGCAAACACCGGACAATCCGCCAAAGGCATGCTCACGACGTTCGAGCGCTTTTCCAATGCGCTCGCGTTGACGGGAACCAGCGTCGACCCATACCGCATCAGCCATCCGATGCCACGGGAACGTATTGCAAACCTTGAGGTTTTGGCCCGCGCAAGTCCGTATTACGACAAGCTTGACAGTCCGGCACTGCAGCAACGTCATGATATGATGCGAGGCAAGATTGCGGCCTATACTGGCGGTGGTGCAAGCGTGTTGCAGACCTTCCGCAAGGATCCGCGCAATATCGGAGCGCGCTACGGCGATGCCGTCGCGACCTATCTCAACGGCTCCTCCCAGTCCGCGCTTTCAAAGATCGATGTGTTGATCAAGGAACAACCGAAGAACCCCTATTTCCAGGAGATCCGGGGCGAGATCCTGTTGAAGCAGAACAAGGCGAGCGACGCGGCGAATGCTTTTCAGAAGGCAAATGCGCTCGATCCGCGCAAATCCAGTTTGATCCGCATGAGCTATGGGCGGGCTCTCATGCTGTCGGGTACGCCGGATAATCTCAAGGCCTCCATAAAGGAAATCAAGGCCGGAATTGCCAGCGATCGCGAATATCCATCGGGTTATGGCTATTTGGCCCAGGCTTATGCCCAGACGGGCGACATGGTCAGGTCCGATCTCGCCAGTGCAGAGCAGAAATATTATTCAGGCAAGATCCAGGACGCACAAATCTTTGCCATTCGTGCACAGCGCGGCTTGAAAAACGGCACGCCCGAGTGGATACAGGCTCAAGATATCATCAATGCAAAGCGCAAGTGAGACGCGGCAACACGCGTTCCGGCAGAATTTGAAAAAGGACAGTTCATCATGACAAAAGTCGCTCTGATCGGTGCCGCCGCCGGCATTGTTGGCGTTGCCGCCCTCGCTCTGGGCTATCAGGCCGGACGGTCTGATGTCGTTGTTGCCAGCCCTGCGCCGGAAATGTCGTCGACCACCGCCTCCGCGACCGACAGAGCTGAGATCGAAGGGATTGTGCGGAATTATCTGATCAATAATCCTGAGGTCATGATCGAGGTCCAGACGGCTCTCAATGCCAAGCAGGAAGCCGCGCAGAAGGAAGCTTCGACCGAGGTCATCAGCGAAAACCAGGACAAGATCTTTCACTCGCCGATGGATGCGGTTTTCGGCAATCCGAAAGGCGATGTCACGATCGTCGAGTTCTTCGACTATAATTGCGGCTATTGCAAAAAAGCTCTGCCGGACATGGATGCTCTCTTGAAAAGTGATCCAAACCTGCGCTTCGTGATGAAGGAATTCCCCATTCTTGGTGCGGATTCCACGCGCGCGCATATCGTCGCCAAGGCGTTCAAAGCGCTCATGCCGGACAAATATCTCGAGTTCCACCGTGATCTCCTCGGTGGCGAAGGACGCGCAACCGAAGCCTCGGCGATCGCCATTGCGGTCAAGCTGGGCGCAAACGAAGCTCAAATCCGCGAGAAAATGCTCTCTCCCGAAGTCACGAAGGCTTTCAATGAAAACTTCGAACTGGCAAACAGCTTGAGCATTACCGGAACCCCCTCCTACGTCGTGGGCAATGAAGTCGTGCCCGGCGCACTTGGTGCGGATGTCCTTGCTGAAAAGATCAGCCATATTCGCAACAAATAGCCTGAATATTTACTTTTGCTTGGCAAAACCCTTTGTGGACAAGCAATAAGGGTGCTTTGCGGGCTTTTCGCTTGGCGATAAGCCGTCTATATGGGACCACCATGAAACAGCAGATCTTTATCCTCAACGGCCCGAACCTGAATATGCTTGGTAAGCGTGAGCCGGGAATATACGGCGCCGCGACGTTGAGCGATATCGAAGGTTTGTGCCGGGCCGAAGGTGAAAATCTGGGCGTCGACGTCGTGTTTCGCCAGTCCAATCACGAAGGTGATCTGGTGAGCTGGATTCAGGAGGCAGGCGAGCAGAAGGCATTGGTGTTGATCAATCCCGCCGCCTACACGCATACATCCATCGCATTGCATGATGCCATCCGCGCTGCCGCCGTCACGCTGGTGGAGGTTCATCTTTCCAACATTCACGCGCGCGAGTCATTTCGCCATCACTCCTACGTTTCCCCTTTGGCTAAAGGGGTGATATGTGGCTTCGGGGTCGATGGCTACGTGATGGGCCTGCGCGCACTCGTCAAGCTGGCAGCGTCGCAATAGCGTACCGCCAAAACAGGTATAAGGGGCTTGAAAAAGCATGGCTAACAGAACCACCGGGATCGATAAGGTCATGATCCGCGATCTCGCGGAAATCCTGAATGACACCGACCTCACGGATATTGAGATCGAGCAGGGCGACCTTCGCATTCGCGTATCGCGGCAGATAACGGTGCAGGCTGCAGCTCCCGTCTATGCCCAAGCTCCGGCGGGCGGGGCTCCCGCTCCGGCGGCAACGGTTGTTCCGGTCGCATCTGCCGTCGCGGATCCCTCGAAGAATGCCGTTCCTTCACCGATGGTCGGAACCGTGTATCTTTCCCCCGCGCCTGGTGCCCGCGCCTTTATCGAGGTCGGAACACAGGTCAAGGAAGGCCAGACGCTTCTGATCATCGAAGCCATGAAAACGATGAACCAGATACCGTCTCCACGTTCTGGTACGGTTACCGCTATCCTCGTCACAGACAGCCAACCCGTCGAATATGGTGAGTTTCTGGTTGTGATCGAGTAGCGAGAGCGTAATGTTTCAGAAAATACTCATAGCCAATCGCGGCGAGATTGCCCTGCGCATCCTGCGCGCCTGCAAGGAGCTCGGCATCCAGACCGTTGCGGTCCACTCAACTGCCGACGCCGATGCCATGCATGTGCGGCTTGCCGACGAAAGTGTCTGCATCGGTCCGCCTCCTTCCCGCGATAGCTATCTGAACATCCATCAGATCGTTGCGGCCTGCGAAATCACCGGCGCTGATGCGATCCATCCAGGTTACGGATTCCTGTCGGAGAACGCCAAGTTCGCCGAAATCCTCGAAGCGCACAACATTACCTTCATTGGCCCGACTGCCGCGCATATCCGCATCATGGGCGACAAGATCGAGGCCAAGCGCACTGCGAAGCGGCTCGGCATTCCGGTTGTCCCGGGTTCCGACGGCGGCGTGACTGACGATAAGGAAGCAGCGCGCATCTGTGCCGAAATCGGTTACCCGGTCATCATCAAGGCCTCGGCCGGCGGCGGGGGTCGCGGCATGAAGGTCGCGATGAACGAAGACGAGCTGTCGGTCGCCCTGTCAACCGCCCGCACCGAGGCGGGCGCAGCCTTCGGCGACGATGCTGTCTATATCGAAAAATATCTCCAGCAGCCGCGCCACATTGAAGTTCAGGTCATGGGCGATGGCTTCGGCAAAGCCGTCCATCTCGGTGAACGCGATTGTTCGCTGCAGCGCCGGCACCAGAAGGTCTGGGAAGAAGCCAACTCGCCTGCCCTCAATTCCGATGAGCGCGAGCGTATCGGGATGATCTGCGCCAACGCCATGGCCGACATGGGTTATCGCGGCGCAGGCACCATCGAATTCCTTTACGAGAATGGCGAGTTCTATTTCATCGAAATGAACACCCGCCTCCAGGTCGAACATCCCGTAACCGAGGCGATAACCGGCATCGATCTTGTGCACGAGCAGATCCGCGTTGCCTCGGGCGGCGGACTATCGGTAACGCAGGAGGATATTCGCTTCTCCGGTCATGCCATCGAATGCCGCATCAATGCAGAAGATCCGCGCACGTTTACGCCGTCGCCGGGTACGATCACCCACTGGCATACGCCGGGAGGCCTTGGCATTCGCGTCGATTCAGGCGTCTATACCGGCTACAAGATCCCGCCCTATTATGACAGCCTCATCGGCAAGCTCATCGTTCACGGCCGTAACCGCGTCGAATGCATGATGCGCCTGCGCCGGGCGCTCGACGAGTTCGTTGTCGACGGTATCAAGACCACGCTGCCGCTGTTTCAGGATCTGATCAATAATCCTGACATTGCCAATGGGGATTATGATATCCATTGGCTGGAACATTATCTGGCTGGTGACGCAGCAGACGCTGCAGAAGAATAAGGTATGACGGGTAAGAACCCGCAAGAAGCATACAGAATAGACCCCGAATTGTTGCTGCGCGCCTATGCAACCGGGGTTTTTCCCATGGCCGAAGAGGCAGACAATCCGGAAATCTTCTGGGTGCGTCCGGAAAAGCGCGGGGTCCTCCCCTTCGAGAATTTCCACGTCTCGCGCAGCCTGCGCAAGACGGTGCGCCAGGGCCGCTTCGACATTCGCTACGATAACGATTTCGCCGGCGTTATTGCCGGCTGCGCCAGCGGCAGCGGCGAACGCGCCCGCACATGGATCAATCGCCCGATCCGCGAAGCCTATGGCAGGCTGTTCGATCTTGGCTATTGCCACACGGTTGAAGCCTGGCGCGATGGTAAACTTGTCGGCGGCCTTTACGGCATCGCGCTGGGATCAGCATTTTTCGGTGAAAGCATGTTCTCACGCGAGCGGGATGCATCGAAAGTCTGCCTCGTCCATCTGGTCAGCCGTCTGATTGAAAAAAATTTTACGCTGCTCGATACGCAGTTCACCACCAATCATCTGGAAACCTTTGGCGCCGTCGAGGTGCCCCGGCGTCAATACCAGAAGATGCTGGAAAATGCCTTGGCACAGCCGGCTGAATTCTAAAAACCGTCGCATATCCGGTTGTATGCTCCTTTGTCGGAACCCGGCCGATGTCCGAAACATTCCTGAGAAGAATGTCGGGGAGCTGCCATTCCGTTCGTCCTTGAAACGGAACAACCCAAAGCCACAAGGAGAACTATCGTGAAACTCAATGCTTATTTGAACTTCAACGGTCAATGTGAGGAAGCTTTCAAATTTTACGAGAAAGTGCTGGGCGGAAAGATCGAGTTCATGGTCCGCTATGACGAGATGCCCGAAGGCAACTCATCGGCGCCGGAACTGGCCAAAAACATCATGCATGTCAGCATGAAAGTCGGGGATTCGATGCTGATGGGATCAGATGCACCGCCGCCCTATTTTCAGAAGGCACAGGGCATGACCGTGAGCATCAACACGGATAAACCCGAAGAAGCAGACCGTGTGTTCGCCGAACTTTCTGAAGGCGCGACCAGCATCATGATGCCGATTGGCGAAACATCTTGGGCTCAGCGCTTTGCCATGTTCGTCGATCGCTACGGCACACCCTGGATGATCAACTGCCCGAAGCCGATGTAGGCTATCAGCTTGGGGAATAGTTAATTCTGGGTTCCGCCCGTCTGGGCGGCATCCGGGGCTGGAACGTCCGACTTCTGTTTGCAGGCCTTCAGCCATACATCGTACACCGGGTGCTCGACCGCATTCAGGCCGGGGCTATCGGCAAACATCCAGCCGGAAAAGATCTTGCGGATTTTGCGATCCAGCGTGATCTCGTCCACTTCGACAAATGTATCTGTCTTCGGCGCCTCCGTATCGGGACGCGTGTAGCAGACATGCGGCGTCAATTGCAGCGCCCCGAATTGCACGGTCTCGTTGATGTAGACGTCGAAGGTGGTGATTCGTCCGGTGATCTTGTCGAGACCGGAAAAGACGGCAATCGGATTCGAAATCTTGTCGGCCGACTGGGCCGATGCGCCGGACACAGCACCGCATAGACCAGCAATGATCAGCCCGACGGCAAGAGAGCGAAATTTCCGACTGATCATGTCATTTCCGGTTAAGCGCGCACAAGAGGATTTCGATTCCAGCCTGTCGATAAAGAGCAAATGTGGCAGAAGAAGATCCGACTAGGCGCCCGGTGTCCAGGCATCGTAATCGCCGGTCACGGTCGGCCGGTTATCCCCATGCGCAATCGAGCCCTGCGGTCGATAGGCAGCGGCAGAACCGGTAAGATTCGCCTGATGATTCTTTTCCCAAGGATATGGTTTATAGTTTTCCTGCGAAGGCGCAGTGTCAACCTTGTGGTGTATCCAGCCATGCCAGCCGGCAGGGATAGCCGAAGCTTCGGCATAGCCGTTGTAGATTACCCAGCGTCGCTTGCGCCCTTCCGAATCGAAGGTGCCCTCGTAATAGACGTTGCCGAACTGATCTTCGCCAACTTTCGTGCCTTTGCGCCATGTGAAGAAGCGGGTACCGAGTGTCGGTCCATTCCACCACGTGAAAAACTGGGTCATGAAGGTCTTCATAGCAATCCTGCCTGGAATGTCGCCATTGGCAACTCATCGGTTTATGGCCGTATCATTGCTCGATAGCAAGGGTCAAGTTGACGCTGGAGCCAAGCGCATTTTGAATCCCGCGTGGCTCTTCTCGAAACCAAGGCGCTCGTAGAAACGGTGCGCGTCCTGGCGCTTGGCGTTCGATGTCAGTTGCACGAGAGCAATGTCCCGATCGCGCGCAACATCGAGACAATGCTGGATCAACTTCGCGCCAATTCCCTTGCCGCGCATGTTGGCTCGTGTTTGCACCGCTTCGATAGCCATGCGCTTCGTTCCCCGGCCCGTGAGCGACGTAATGAAGGTCACTTGTGCGGTGGCAACCACCTCATCCCTGAGAACGCCGACGAAGAGCAGATCGTTTGGACTGGCTTCGATCGCGGCAAAGGCACTTTCATAAAGTGGCAACGCCGAGGAATCGGTTGTGTCGCCGTGACCACCGATTGCATCGTCGGCAAACAGCGCGATCACCGCTCGCAGGTCATCCATCGTTGCCTGCCGGAACGTCACATCAACTTCTGTTGTCACGGCGCGAGCTCAAATCCAGTCAGGGATTTCTCCAGCACGACCACGGAAATACCGGAATTCGGCTCGCCCCAGTTTTCGATCCGGTTGTTGGTACGCTCGAATCCCCTGCTTTCATAAAAGCTCAGAGCCCTTTGATTCGATTCGATAACTTCGAGCTGCAGCGCGTAGACACCGGGAAAGGCACTCTCCATCTCCGCCAGCAGCAACGAACCCACACCCTTCTTCTGATGTTCCGGATGCACATAGAGCTGGTTGAGGATCGAAAGCTTGTGATCCTTCTGAGACGCATAGGCCATTCCCATGATATCGGCGCCATCATCGGCGATGATGAATTCCGAATAGGGTTTTGCCAACTGCTTCTTCAACGCATCGAGGGAATGATAGCGATCCGTGATCGCCTTCACTTTTTCAACGCCGTAAACATCGTCATAGGTCGCGTGCCAGGTCAGGGCGAGCATGTCGCGCACCGCATCCAGATCTTCCTTCGTTGCGCTGCGAACCCACATCTATTCGGTTATCCCGAGTTTTGCCTTGACCATGTCGCTGAGAACCTGCGGATTGGCCTTGCCACCTGTCGATTTCATCACCTGTCCGACAAACCAGCCGGCAAGGCTTGGCTTTGCCTTGGCCTGCTCCACCTTGTCCGGGTTGGCGGCGATGACATCATCGATGGCTTTTTCGATCGCGCCGGTATCCGTGACCTGCTTCATGCCCCGGCTTTCCACGAGTTCGCGGGGATCGCCACCTTCATTCCAGACGATCTCGAAAAGATCCTTGGCGATCTTGCCGGAAATCGTCCCTTCCTTGATCAGATCGATCACCGCGCCGAGCTGCGCCGGCGACACAGGCGATTCCTCTATTCCCTTGCCAGCCTTGTTCAGTGCCCCGAGCAGATCATTGATCACCCAGTTGGCGGAAAGCTTGCCATCGCGGCCCTTGGCAACAGCCTCGTAGTAATCGGCAATGGCTTTTTCCGTCACCAGAATAGATGCGTCATAGACGGAAAGCCCCAGCTCCGAGACGAGGCGCGCCTTCTTGTCGTCCGGCAGTTCCGGCAGGTCGGCCTTCAGTTCTTCGACATAGGACTGCTCGAATTCGAGCGGCAGGAGATCTGGATCAGGAAAATAGCGATAGTCATGCGCCTCTTCCTTGGAGCGCATCGAACGTGTCTCGCCCTTTACCGGATCGAAAAGCCGCGTTTCCTGATCGATGGAGCCGCCATCTTCAAGGACGGCGATCTGGCGGCGCGCCTCATATTCAATGGCTTGGCCGACAAAGCGGATCGAGTTTACGTTTTTGATCTCGCAGCGTGTGCCGAATTCACCGCCGGGCTTGCGCACCGAAACGTTGACGTCGGCGCGCATTGAGCCTTCATCCATATTGCCATCACAGGTGCCGAGGTAACGCACAATGGTGCGCAGCTTGGTGAGATAAGCTTTCGCTTCATCGGAGGAGCGCATGTCTGGCTTGGAGACAATCTCCATCAGCGCCACGCCGGACCGGTTCAGATCCACATAGGACATCGTCGGATTCTGATCGTGCAGCGATTTGCCGGCATCCTGTTCCAGATGCAGACGCTCGATGCCGATTTCGATATCTTCGAACTCGCCCTTTTTATCTGGGCCGACCGAGATGATCATCTTGCCTTCGCCGACGATAGGCTGCTTGAACTGGGATATCTGGTAACCCTGCGGCAGGTCGGGATAGAAATAGTTCTTGCGGTCGAAAACCGACTTCAGGTTGATCTGCGCCTTAAGCCCGAGCCCTGTACGGATCGCCTGACGCACGCACCATTCGTTGATGACCGGCAGCATTCCCGGCATGGCGGCATCGACCAGCGAGACATTCTCGTTCGGTTCAGCGCCGAAAGTGGTCGATGCACCGGAAAACAATTTCGAATTGGAGGTGACCTGCGCATGGACTTCCATGCCGACGACAATCTCCCAATCGCCTGTGGCACCTGAAACAAAACGCTTGGGTTCCGGCGTACGCGTATCAACGAGGGTCATGCTGGTGTGTAATTCCTGGCTAAAAATTTGTCCTTATTGGCTAGTGCAATCTGCCGCATGAGGCAAGTCTTTCGCGCCTCAGGCGGCCGATATGTCGATGAATTGACAGAGGGGGAAGTCGGGAGTACTCATTAAGTCATCAGATGACTTTAGGAATTATACCGATGCAGCCCGCCATACGTACCAATCTTGCGGACACCGCGATCCAAAATATTCGTGCTGAAATCACCGCCAGCCGCTGGCAGATCGGGGAGCGCATCCCCAATGAAGCGACGCTTGCCGACATGTTGGGCGTCAGTCGGGGTACCGTGCGGGAAGCTGTTCGCGTCCTTGTTTCCCAGAACATCCTTGAAACCAGGCAGGGCTCCGGCACCTATGTCCGCTCGGTGATCGATGCGGAGGACCGTCTGCTCCGAATCCGGCGAACCGGGCTCCGCGATCAGGTCGAGACGCGTTGTGCGCTGGAAGTAGAGGCCGCGCGCCTTGCGGCAACGCGACATACACCGGGGATCATCGCCGAACTTCGGCAAATGCTTAGCGATCGCGGCGAGTACAATTCCGCCGATCATGATCGCTATGTCGAACAAGACCTTGCATTTCACAAGGCGGTCGTCGCCGCTTCGGGAAATAAAGCACTGATCGAGGTCTATGAGTTCTTCTCGACTTCGACCCAGGAAATCATCAAGGCAACGGTGACCGGCGAACTCCCCGAGCCTGACATGGCTGCCCATTCCGCGATCATCGATGCCATCGCCTCGGGCGATCCGGAGAAAGCAACTCTCACCACCCGGGCTTTCATGGCTCCCATTCTTCTTGAACTCGATCGGCTTCTCGCATCATGAATCAGCATATATCTGCCAGGTCCGGACCACAGGATATCGCCAGCGAGCAATTGATCGATGCAGAAGCCGACAGCGTTCCACAGCCCAGGCCTCCGGTTTTTGCAAGTCGCGCGGCACAGATCGTCACGGGGTTGAGCCTCGTCCTCATCGCCTTCAATCTCCGTCCGGTCTTTTCCAGTGCGTCTGCGCTCTTGCCTGAGATCATTGAAGAGACGGGGCTGTCCTCGTTCGGCGCCGGCGTTCTGATAACCCTGCCCGTCGTCTGCCTTGGCGTCTTCGCCCCGCTCGCGCCAAGGCTGGCACAGCGCATCGGCGCGGAACGAACGCTGCTGGCCGTGCTGCTGCTTCTTGCATTGGGTACCGCGTTGCGTGGCTTTGGCTCGCTGCCATTGCTATTCTTCGGGACGGCCCTTGCCGGCTCCTGTATCGCCGTGGGCAATGTTCTGCTTCCGGGTCTTGTGAAGCGCGACTTCGCCTCGAGAACCGGCATGATGACCGGCCTTTACACGATGGCGCTCTGTGCAGGAGCAGCAAGTGCAGCTGGTCTCACCCTGCCCTTGCAGCGCATGCTCGGCGGTTCCTGGTCCTTGGCGCTTGGTGCATGGGCGATACCGGCGATACTCGTCGCGGTGATCTGGTTCCCGCATGCCTTCCTCAGGAAGGTCCGCACGAAACATGCCGGCTTCAGAGTTGAAGGGCTCTGGCGCGATCGACTTGCCTGGCAGGTCACCTTGTTCATGGGACTGCAATCGGCTTTGGCTTACTGCGTCTTCGGCTGGCTGTCGCCGATCCTGCGCGAGCGCGGGCTCGACGGAGTTACAGCGGGCGTCGTGGTTTCCGTGTCGGTTATGGCGCAGGTTCTTGCCTGCCTCCTCGTTCCGTCGATCGCAGTGCGCTGCAGGGACCAGCGGTTCATCAATGTTGCGCTCGTCGCGCTTGCGGTCACCGGCCTGCTCGGTTTTCTGTTCGCACCACTGTCAACGGTCTGGCTGTGGGCTTTCATCCAGGGCATTGGTCAAGGCGGCCTGATCGCCATTGCCATGACTATTATCGTTTTGCGATCACCGAATGCACATGTGGCGTCGCATCTTTCCGGCATGGCGCAATGCATCGGCTATATGCTCGCCGCTACCGGTCCGCTTCTGGTCGGCCTTATTCATAGCCTCACCGGGAGCTTCGCGGTTACAGCTGGGCTATTCGTCCTTCTCGGGCTTGGAGCGGCAATGTTCGGTTGGGGCGCCGGGCGCTCGATCCACGTTGGCGCGAAAACAATCGAGCTTTGACTTAGGCGAGGAGAAGCGTGAAGGGCGGGGACTTCCCCCCGGCATGCCATTTCGACCAGATTAGCAGGTCCTGACCCTAGCGCTTTGCGCCAGTCTGGGGCATCCTACCAGTGGAGATTGTTGTTCGTGGCAGGGAGGAACGCCATGCGCTGCTTTACGGTACTCGGTCCTTCGCAGGCCGGGAAATCCACGCTCGTGGAGAAACTGTCCGCACTGGAAGGTGCATCGAAAAAATCCATCTCTCCATACGGACTGGGCCTGACGGAATTCGAGTTCGGAAACGAAGCATGGTGCGCGCTGGATGCGCCCGGATCGGGCGAGGCTCTGGCCCACGCCCAGCATGCGCTTTTGGCCAGTGATGCTTGCATCCTGTGTGTGTCACCAAACCCCGAGGAAGCGGTTCTTGCGGCTCCCTATCTGCGGGTGATCGAAGCTTCGGGAACACCGTGCATCGTGTTCGTGAACCGGATGGACGAACCTAGGGGGCGGCTCAGAGACGTCATCGCCTCGCTTCAGGATTTTGCCAGCCACACGTTGCTCCTGCGGCAGATCCCCATCCGCGAGGGCGACAAGATCGTCGGCAGCTGCGACCTTATTTCGGAGCGTGCCTGGCGCTACCGCGAGGGCCAGACGTCGGCCCTTGTTGAAATTCCCGCCGATGTCGTGGAGCGCGAACACGAAGCGCGTGCCGAACTTCTCGAATCTCTTTCTGAATTCGACGACTGGCTGCTCGAGGAACTCATCGAAGACCGCGAGCCAGCCAGCGATGCCATTTATGCCATCTCTTCGCGCGTTCTGCGGGAAAATCGGATCATTCCCGTTCTTGTCGGGGCCGCCAGCCATAGCAATGGCATCATGCGCCTGATGAAGGCCCTGCGTCACGAAGCGCCGCAGAACGATGTCCTTCGCGCGCGCCTTGCAGCGGCCGCCAACATAAAGGAGGCGGCGTTGGTCGGCGTGAGCTTTCACGCCTACCACCGCCAGAATGTCGGCAAGACGGTGCTTGTCCGTGCTCTCGGTGATGGTCTCAAGCAAGGGTCCCTGCTTGGCGGGTCCCGTTTGGGACCAGTTCAGGATCCTGGAACCGGCAAACCTGTTCCAGCGGCGATACTCCCGGGCGACGTTTTCGCCACTGTCAAATCCGACCATTTGCCGGTTCCGTCGTTGCTGACAGCTGACGCCGCCGTCGCATCGCCGGCATGGACAACGCCGCCCACCCCGATGCTGGAACGCATACTGGTGCCCGACAGCGAACGGGACGAAACCAAGCTCTCCGAAACGCTGGCAAAGCTCGCAGAGACCGATCACGGCCTCAAGGTCACGCAGGAGGAAGGGACCGGCGCCCAGCTGATTTGCGTTCAGGGACCGGTGCATTTGCGCGACCTCTGCAAGACCCTGGCGGAAGTCTTTCATGTCAACGTGACCGACCGGCAACCAAGCCCTGTCTACCGCGAGACGATTTCGAAAACATCCGATGTTCACTATCGGCACCGCAAGCAGACCGGCGGTGCCGGACAGTTCGCCGATGTGAAGCTGAGCATCCACCCGAATGAACGCGGCGAAGGCTTCAGCTTCGACGAAACGGTGAAGGGTGGTGCCGTTCCGCGCAATTTCATTCCCGCAGTCGAGGCAGGAGCTCGCGAAGCGATGGAAAAGGGCCCACTGGGTCTGCGGGTCATCGATGTCGGCGTGACGCTGACCGACGGCCAGCACCATTCAGTCGATAGTTCCGAATTCGCATTCCGGGCAGCGGGGAAAATGGGGGTGCGGGACGCGCTCGCCCAAGCATCCGCCGTGCTGATGCAGCCAATCTTCCGTGTGGAGATCCACATCCCCTCCATTTATTCCGGCAGTCTCGTACCCATCGTCTCTTCCTTCAAAGGCCAGGTGCTTGGCTTCGACCGCGATGAATCCGCCAAGGGATGGGATGTGTTCCGCGCGCTCATTCCCGGCAGCGCGCTCGACGAGCTGGCGCGCTCGCTGCGCTCCGCTACACAGGGCATCGGCACATTTTCGAAGAATTTCGATCATTTCGAAGAACTTTATGGGAAAGAGGCCGATGCTATCATCAGCGCCCACGCAAGTTAAATACGAGATTCGCGATCGTTGCGAGGCGGAAACGGTGGTTTCCGAGAAGCGTATTTATAGTGGGTAAGCACCGTATCGCAGAAAAATACCGCTCGCAGACCGTCAAGGCGTGAATATCGATGCCTTCTAATCCCTAGGGGTTAATTCCGGTATACGCCATAATGTGATATTTTCCCGCGTTCCGCTCATGGATGCTGAGACGGGGGACGTTCGTTGAACTTTTTTTGCATTGCATTTGTCGGGGGAATGTTGGGGGTCTCGTCCGTGCTGGCGGGGCCACTGCATGACGCCGCGAAAAATGGCGATGTCGCGACCGTCAAACAATTGCTGGATCAGGGCGCGGACATTGCACAACCGGACGATGCCGGCGAGCCGGTTCTGCTTATCGCATCGCTCGCCGGAAAGCGGGACGTGGTGGCTATTTTGCTCGAACGCGGTTCGAACATCGAAATCCGCAACAAAGGCGGGCTGACGGCGTTGCACGCTGCTGCCTATGGCGGAAATCTCGATACGGTAAAGTTGCTGGTCGAGAAGGGCGCGGCGGTCAATGACGAAAAGAACTTCTATCACATGACACCTCTGCATGCGGCAGCCGAAGAAGGTCATGCCGATGTGGTAGCGTACCTCTTGGCCAACAAGGCTGAAGTCGAACCAAAAGAACGTAACGGTTATACGCCCCTCACCCAGGCTGGTTGGCGGGAACATTGGGATGCGGCTGCCCTGCTGATGAAGGCGGGCGCTGAATGCCAGAAGGCCGATCTGGTTGGCCAATGGCTTTTTACCGAGTGCACCAAGCGCAAATGACGGCTGGTCGCCGGTAATGCCGCACCGGAACTAAGGGAGAAACTGAAATGCTGGAACATCGCTTGAAACGCAGGTTTCAAATTGCTGCATCTATGGCTGCGGCCGTGATGCTGCTCTCGTTCACGCCGCCGGCCGGGGCCGAAGAACTCGTCAACACCGGCTATTTTGGCGACGTGGCGATCAAGGGCTATGACCCGGTCGCCTATTTCACGCAAAACCAGGCCGTTCAGGGATCAGACAAGTATTCATACCGCTGGCTTGGCGCGACTTGGCAGTTCGCCAGCGCAGAAAATCGCGATCTGTTCATCGCAGAACCTGCAAAATATGCGCCGCAATATGGCGGCTATTGCGCAGACGGCGTTTCGTTCGGGACGGTCACGACCAATGTCGACCCGAAAGCCTGGCGGATCATCGAGGGCAAACTGTACATAAGCTATGATCCGGGAGCAGCGGATGGATTTGAAAAGAACCCGAGCAAGCTCACCGACTCCCGCAAGCACTGGTCCGATGTGGAGCACACGCTCGTTGCGGAGAAATTGCAGACGGATTGGCAGAAGGCCCCCGCCAACTGACGGAAATCTCAGGGGGTAATGGAAAAATACATCAATGCGCGCGGCGTGACATGAACATATTTCGCGTCGCGCTGCTCTGGCGCCGTGTTGCGGTAGACATAGCCGCATACCATCCGATCCAGGAAATAGCCCCCGAACCGCTCGCATAGCCGGTTGCCGCGAACTTCGATCAAGCCGGTAATATTCGTGTTGGCGCTGCGGTATGCGGTGTTTCCCGCCGTGTCGAAATACTGGATGAATTCGGTGCCGTTCTTGTGCTTGCCTATCCAGGTTTTGTTATTGACCATCGCGCTCAATTCCGCCTCGCCGACCTGGTCGGCCGGATTGGCTTCAAAGCCGAATGGCCATTCAGGCACCCCGGCGGCGCGCAGCCCGTTCAGATGATGACGCAGATCGTCTTCGCGCCAATAATCATAGAGATAGCCGTAATATGTCAGATTGCTGTCTGGAAACAGTTCCAGCAATTTACCCGTTTCCCGGGATGCAAGCGACTGGTCGCCGCGATCCACATAGGCAGCGGCGAGATATTCACGAGCGGGCTCCGCTTTGGGAAGGGCATCGCGCGCAGTCTCCATCAAAGGAACCGCCCGTCCGCTGTCGCGCGCGATGTAAAATACAATGCCGGCAAGCAACTGAAGGCTGGGCGGTGGCGTGGGATCGAGCCGCAGCGCCTTTCCAATCTCGGTCACCGCCTGGGCGCGGCTGCCGGTTTGTGCCAGGATAAGCGCCAGATTACCGACGATCTCCGCGTCGTTCGGCTGTGCAGCCACCGCCCGGCTGGCCGAATCCCTCGCCTCCACCTCCCGCCCGTCGACCAGCTGCAGAAGCGCGAGCACCGTATGCGCACGAGCGTTGTTCGGGTCGAGCTTCAGAGCCTGACCCGCTGCGTCGTAGGCAATCTTTCGCGCCACTGCGGCAGACCAGAGATAATTGTAATCGTTGCGCCAGACATCCACGGCCACGCGGGCGATCCCGGCATGGGCATTGGCAAAATTCGGATCGAGATCGAGTGCCTTCTGGTAATAGGACAAAGTTCGCCGGTAGGTCTCGACGTCACTGTAATAGAAACCCTCCTGCTCGGCTCGAAGATAGTAATCATAGGCCTCGAGATTCTCGGTGGGTATTCGCGCCAGCTGGTCACGCTCGCCTTCGCTCAGCTTGACTTCAAGCGCAGAAATGATCTTGCCGATGACGTCGTCCTGAACCGCAAAAAGGTCGGCATATTGGCGATCATAGCGCTCGGCCCACAACGAGAGACCGGTCAGCGCATCGATCAGCTTGACATTGATCCGCAGCCGGGAATCCGCGCGCTGCAGAGTTCCCTCAAGAACATAATGAACGCCGAGTTCGGCAGCCACATCCTGAATCTTTCCAACCGTATCCTGGATAGCGAACACCGAATGACGTGCGATCACGAACAGGCCAGAGACCTTCGAGAGCTCGGTGATGAGATCGTCTGTCAGTCCCGCCGCAAGGTGGTCATGATCCGTGTCACCGCTCACATTGATGAAAGGCAGGACCGCCACCGACGGCTTGTCCGGCAGTGGGTAGGCAAATCGCTCGACGAGTGACGCAGGCTGGAAGAGCTGCGCAGGTCTCCACCACAGCAATCCTGCGCCGAGCAGCGTCAAAACAAGGACTGCGACAGCCGGCACGCGCCACCCACGCAAGCGTCTGCGCGCGCCGACTGTCTTGCCCGCTCCGGCAGGGTCGAGCACAACGCGATAGACCCGGATCGGCTCGGCGATGCTCTTGACTCTTTGCTCGCCGAGCGAGACGTAGCCGACCGGAAGTTTCGATTTCACCTGGTCATAGGTCGTTCCGGAAATCGCAATGCCACCCGGTTCCGCGAGCGCCTGTATCCGGTCGGCAATATTGACGCCGTCGCCGTGAATATCCTCGCCCTCGACCATGATGTCCCCGAGATTGACACCAATGCGAAAAACCAGACGCTTTTCCTGGGGAGCGGCAGCATTGCGTTCAGCCTTTTCGCGCTGCACCTCGACGGCACAACGCAATGCGGCGACCACGCTTTGGAACTCGACCAGAAGACCGTCCCCCATCGTCTTGACCAGCCGTCCATTATACTCGGCGATCCTTGGCTCGAAGACTTTGCTGAGGTCATCCTGAAAACGGGCGCGCGTTCCCTCCTCGTCGATCTGGCTCAAACGGCTGTAACCGACGACATCAGCGATCAGTACGGCTGCAAGACGGCGCTCCATGCCTGGCCCCCGAGTGCAATTCCAGGAAAAGTGAAGCGGTTTTCCGTCCGGAATTGCGTAGAAACAAAGGAGCACGACGGCTCCAGCCATATCTTATAGCAGGTCAGGTGGCGATACCATTGCGGCGGCAAGGGTTCTTGCCATCTCACCCCTCCATCATCTCTCGCAGCACCATGCGCTTGAAATGCTCGACCAGCGCATCGCCGTCCTGGCGCTCAACCGAGATCGCTATGCGCATCGTCGCCTCGCCGAGCTGCATGATGAGAAAGCTCGACGTCTCCAGTTCGTCGCGGCTCGCATAGGGATCGACCCGCGCCCGCGCCGCCGCCAGCACCGCGCCATTGATACGGCTGTCGGCAAGGCTGATATCGCGTAGCGCCTTGTCCGCCTGCGTCCCCGACCAGATGTCACGCATCACCGGCTCGGCGAGGAACATTGCGTAATAGACATCGATCAATTCGCCGAACGCCAGCCGCAAGCCTTCCCGGTCCCGCACATCTTGCAGCCCTTCCGCGATACATCGCTGGCCAAGCACATTGTAGCGCTCCGCCAGCGTGCGGATAATCGCGCCCTTATCGGGAAAATACTGGTAGAGCGAACCGATCGAAATCCCCGCCATCTCCGCCACGTCGCTCATGCGCATGGCGTCGCTGCCGCTCTGCTCGATCAACGTCGAGGCGCAGCTTAATATCCGCTCCACCCGCTCGCGGCTGCGTTTTTGTGTCGGCTCGCGCCGTACGCCCTCGATTGGCCAAATATCATTCATGAGTATTCCTCACATTTTTCTTGACTTCTATAATATGAGGATTTATCACATTTGCAAATATGAGGCTTGCTCATGTTTAAGAGGAGATGAAAATGACGACCTTCCGCACCTCGAAATTCCCCGTTCTGATCATCGGCGGCACCGGCAAGACCGGCCGCCGCGTCGCCGAACGTCTGACCGCGAAGGGGGTTCCCGTGCGTATCGGCTCGCGCAACGCCAGCCCCGCCTTCGATTGGGAGAATCCCGAAACCTGGGCACCCGCGCTCGAATGCGTGTCGGCGGCCTACATCACCTACTATCCCGACCTCGCCATCCCGGGCGCTGCCGAAGCCATCGGCGATATCGCCCGCCTCGCCGTCCGCAAGGGCGTCAAGCGTCTCGTCCTCCTCTCCGGACGCGGCGAGCCCGAAGCCCAGCGCGCCGAACAACTGCTGCAAGCCTCCGGCGCCGATTGGACCATCGTCCGTGCCAGCTGGTTCATGCAGAACTTCAGCGAAAGCATGCTGCTTGGCCCGATTCTCGCCGGCGAGATGGCCCTGCCAGTCAGCACGGTGCGCGAACCCTTCATCCATGCCGATGACATCGCCGATATTGTCACGGCCGCGCTCACCGATGGTCGCCACATAGGCCAGGTCTATGAGGTCACCGGCCCGCGCGCCTTGACCTTCGCCGAAGCCACGGCCGAGATTGCCAAGGCCACCGGGCGCCCCATAAGCTACACCACCATCAGCCCGGAGGAATTCATGCAAGGTCTCGAACGGGAACAGGTGCCCGCCGATATCGCCGCGCTCGTCAACGAACTCTTCACCGTGGTGCTCGACGGGCGCAATGAATACTTGACCGATGGCGTCCACCAGGCACTCGGCCGACCACCCCGCGATTTCACCACCTTCGCCAGCGAAGCCGCTGCGACCGGCATCTGGGAGGGCGTGCAATGATCGCCCTCATGCCGTTTCTCACCCTCATTGCCGCGCTTGGCACTGGCCTGATGGCCGGCCTGTTCTTCGCCTTCTCCAGTTTCATCATGACGGCGCTGGCAAAACTGCCGCCCGAACAGGGCATCGCCGCCATGAATTCGATCAATGTGACGATCCTCAATGCCACGTTCAGCCTCGCCTTCTTCGGCACGGCCGTGCTCTGCCTTGGGCTCGGCATCGCCAGCGTCCTGCGCTGGGCGGAGCCGGGCTCGGCCTGGCTGCTTGCCGGCAGCCTGCTCTATCTTGCCGGTGTGATCGTCGTCACCATGGTATTCAACGTCCCGCTCAATGATGCGCTCGCCGCCGTTTCGCCGGGGGCGAGCCCGGAAGGCGCTGCCCTGTGGACCCGCTATCTCGCCGAGTGGCTGCCGTGGAACCATGTCCGCACCTTCGCCAATATCGGCGCGCTTATCGCCTTCATCCTCGCCTATGGCAGGCAGGCGGCGTGAAACCCTGTACAAGGCGCCTCACCCCGCCTTGTATCAAGCCTGGTCCTGATGCACACTCCGGCGCTAGAACACCAAGGAGCATCCCATGTACCAGCCGCCGCATTTCCGCGAGGAGAGGCTTGAAATCCAGCACGCGCTCATCAAGGCGCATCCGCTCGGCCTGTTGATCAACAGTGGCGAAGATGGACCCAATGCCAATGCCATTCCCTTCCTGCTGGATGCAGAGGCCGCGCCGAAGGGCACGCTCTTCGCACACGTCGCCCGCGCCAATCCGCAATGGCGCCAGCTCGCGAGCGATGGCCGCGTGCTCATCGTCTTTCAGGGTCCCCAGACCTATGTGACGCCCTCCTGGTATGCGACCAAACAGGAAACCGGCAAGGTCGTGCCCACATGGAACTATGCCATCGTTCAGGTACGCGGCACGGCCAAAATCATCGAGGACCGCGACTGGCTGCGGACCCACGTCTCCGCCCTCACCGCCCGCAACGAAGCGCCGCGCGCCGCGCCATGGGCGGTGGCTGACGCTCCGGAAACCTATATCGACTCGCAGCTGAAAGGGATTGTCGGCATCGAGATCGAGATCGCCGAGATCGAGGGCAAGTGGAAGATCAGCCAGAACCGCCCCGAGAACGACCGCACCGGCGTAGCGGATGGTCTCGAAGCCGATCAGCACACGACGGAAGCGCGGGCCATGGCCGAATTGGTGCGGGCTGGTGGTATGAAGTCTTACTGACGCAGCGATCTGAACGCAGCTCGCAGCTCTGCGCTGAAAAGCTCCGGCTGTTCCCACGCGGCGAAGTGACCGCCCTTGTCGACCTCGTGGAAGTAGATCAGGTTGCGATAGGCGCGCCGGGCCCATGTCTCCGGGGCGCGATAGTTTTCGAAAGGAAACACCGTGATCGCCACCGGCAGCGCGATTTCGGAGGTCATCTCGCCGGCCGATAGCGCGGGACTGCGGCCACCGCCATATTCCCAGTAGAGCCGCCCCGAAGAGGTCGCGCTGTTCGTCAGCCAATACAGCGTGACGTCGTCCAGAACTTCGTCGACAGATTTTTCGGGATCGTCGTTGCTGTATGTCCATCTGGAAAAGCCCGGATGCCCGAGCATCCATGCGGCGAGGCCGGCTGGTGAGTCAGTTATGGCATAGCCTACCGTCTGCGGCCGCGTACCCATCATCGTCGCATAGGACCTGTTCCCCATTTTACCAGCAGCAGCAAGCGCGTCGAATGTCTCGCGCTCCTTCTCGGTCAATCCCGCAGGCGCAGGTCCGCCGACGGCAAGCACCGCCGCAATCTCGGGCGGTACGATCGCCGGCAAGTTGATGTGGATGCCGAGCAGACCCTCCGGCGCCTGGCGCGCCATCGCGCTCGAGACAGGCGAGCCCCAGTCGCCGCCCTGGGCGACATAGCGCGTATAGCCCAGGCGCTTCATCAGTTCCGCCCAGATCTTGGCGGTGCGGTCGGGACCCCAACCGGTGTCCGTCGGCTTGCCGGAAAAGCCATAGCCGGGCATCGCCGGAATGATCACGTCGAACGCGTCTTCCGGCTGCCCGCCATGAGCGGTCGGATTCGTCAGTGGATCGATGATCTTGAGTTGTTCGAACACGGATCCCGGCCAGCCATGCGTGATAATCACAGGCAGGGCGTTCGCATGCTTTGAGCGAACGTGGATGAAGTAGATATCGATCCCGTCGATTTTGGTGGTGAATTGCGGCAGGGCATTCACTCTGGCTTCCACCTTGCGCCAGTCGTAGTCGCTGCCCCAATACTCGACCAGCGGCTTGAGCTTCGCAAGCTGTATGCCCTGGGATTGATCGGTCACCGTCTCCGGGTCGGGCCAGCGTGTCTCCTGTATCCGGCGTTTGAGCTGGCTAAGCTCCTCCTCGGGCACGTGGATAGTGAACGGCTTTATCGATGTATCTTCGGCTGCCTGCGCATTTGCCGCGAGCATGTGCAGCGGCGCACCGCCAATGCAGATAACAAAAGACCAAAGCGCGACCAGCGCAAGCGTCTTGATAAGGCTTGTCATCTGCATTCCCCCCTTTTTATCGGTGAATTATTCGGGATAAGTCTCGACACCCTCCGGCGGGGCTTTGTGATAAAGGATAAATGCCAGCGGGTTGCCGGGCTCGGACGATACATCGCTGCGCAGGCCAGCCACCTGTCCCGCCACGCCGGTGGTATACTCCGCAACCACCTCGCCGAAGCTATTGCGCTGGATGGCCACCTTCTGTCCGGCTTCGACCTTGTCGTTGAGCTTGACCAGATGCTCGACGAACCCGCCCTCCGTTGCCAGAATCGGAAATGCGCTGTTGCCGACAAAAACACCCGCATCCTTGCCGGTGCGTCCCATCGGTCCGCCAAGAATGCCATGATGCTTGAGAACGTTCATCGTACCTTCCACAAACTGGGCGATCAATTCGAGGTCGAGGACACGCGCAGCGCCGACCTCCGGGCAAAAGGACGGGATGCCCGCATCGACAAACGCATTGTGCAGGACGCCGGGATAGGTGTGATTGTCGAAAATCTGGCTGACGGGGTAAAGATCCACGATCGCTTTGATCTCGGGCACATCCATGCTGGCAATGTTGAAGGCGGAGACCTCGAAACCGGTTGTCCCGGTGTGGAAGTCGATCGCGACGTCGGCGTTGGGGCGGAGAAGCCGGTTGAACAGCAGCCCGGCGTGCCGGCTGGCCGCGGTGGCACCGTTCTCGTTTCCCGGCCACACCCGGTTCATGTCGACCAGATCGAGGCCCCTGCCCGAATCGGGCCATCTGCGCTGCATGGCCTCGATGGCCGGGCCAGACACGTCCGTTACCGCCATCACAGTACCGGACATCTGTGTCGGGTCGAGTTGGTTCAATACGGTCTGGACCGTATGCACTGAACTCATCTCGTCGCCATGAACGCCGCTGACCAGAACGACGCGCTTGCCCGGCTTTGCCCCTTTGGCGACAATCACAGACGCATACCGCTGCTGGCCGGTGGGCATCCGAACACCCTGAAAATACAGGAAATGCTTCTTGCCAGGCTCGAGGTCGTTGACGTCGAGCGTACTGACGACCTTCTTCCCCTGTACAATATCCCCCGTATAGACGGTTGCCTGCGGCGCAGCCGGGGCAGCTGTGTCTTGCGCATTCGCAGTGCCAGCGCTGGCGGCAAGGGCAGCCGACACGCCGACCGTGGCAAGGGATGCGATCATGAAGTCGCGGCGATCGAGGCCTTCTTTAGGCTTGTCCGGCATGATGGAGGTCCTTTGTGATGTTGGCCATGACCATTTCTTGTAGCTGCAACGCATAAGAATGCTTGAAACAATGAACGCGGCTACGGTGTAAACAGCAAGTACGTAACGGTTAAGTTGCGTCTGGTACGGCTATGCCCGCTTGTGCCAGAAATGGCCGCCGCGCCACATCAACCAAGATGTTTGTAAATTTCAGAGCACCAATGCTTTTGCGATGTGGGCGGCCAAGTCAGCTTGATTGTATGGTTTGCCAAGTCGAGGCACGTCGATATCCGCTCCCGGCGGCAAATCGGCATAGCCGGTGGCAATAAGGATAGGCAGGTCGGGCTTCAGCGCTCGGGCAGCTTTGGCAAGTTCCGCACCGGTCATTTTTGGCATCGAATAGTCGGTGATGAGAAAGTCGACCTCTTGCCCGCCTTTGAGGATTTCCAGTGCCTCCAAACCGGAATGCGCTTCAATCACCTCGTGCCCCAGGTCTTCGAGCATATCCACGGTGCTCATCGCGATCAACGCATCGTCATCCACCACCAATATCCGGAACTTCGCCTCATCGATCGCGGGAACGGCGGCATCGGCCGCAACAACATCATTTTTCATCTTTGTGCTCATGGGAAGCCACAACTCCGCTGTTGTTCCTGCCCCAGTGGAACTCGATAGTCGAAGTGCACCGCGCAGCTGCACTGCCAGACCATGGATCATGGAAAGTCCAAGTCCAGTGCCCTTTCCGAGTTCCTTCGTGGAGAAGAATGGGTCAATCGCCCTTTTCAGTGTCTCGGGCGACATTCCTTGACCAGTGTCGCGAACGGAGAGCACGACATATATTCCCGCGGTCAGATCGCCCGTAGCCGAAGCGATCTCCGTCTTCTTGACGCCGATTGCGATTTCTCCGCCATTGGCCATAGCATCGCGTGAATTGACCACCAGATTGAGCAGGGCCAACTCAATTTGATTCGCATCCGCCAGCACAGGGGGCAGACCGGCAGGCAGGTCGTAGTTGATCTGGATCTTGGATCCGACCGACCTCCATAAAAGATCAGTCATCCCTTTTACCAGTTCTACAAGATCGACCGGTTCAACCTTAAGATCCTGGCGTCGGGCAAAGGCGAGCAATCTTTGGGTCAATGCCGCCCCCCGTTGCGCCCCCTGCAAAGCCCCGTCTATCAACCGCACTGCCTTGGGGTCGTCGGCAAAATGCTTGCGCAGCAGATCGAGATTTCCAAGGACTGCCATCAGCAAATTGTTGAAGTCGTGCGCCACGCCGCCGGTAAGATGGCCTATGGCTTCCATTTTCTGGGCCTGCCTGAGGTGCTCTTCGGCGACCTCCCGTTGCTTTACCTCGTCAATAAGCGACTGGTGCGCGTTGTTGAGTTCCAATGTGCGTTCAACAACGCGCTCCTCAAGCGTCCCATTCAATTCAATCAGCTCTTTTTCAGCGGTCTTGCGCGCGGTTATGTCTGATGAGACACCGACCAGGCGTGAAACATTGCCGTCGCGGTCTTTTACAACCCTTCCTCGGAACTCCGCCCAATGCGCGCTCGAGTCCGGCCAAATCGTTCGATACTCGATTTCAAAGTCCAGGCCAGTCGAAATGGCGTTTTGTATCGCTGTTTGCATCCGCCCACGATCATCCGCGTGGATACTATCGACCAGGTTATCAAATAGAAAACTATCGCCCGGACTTCTCCCGAAGACGGCCTTGCATACATCCGATGTGAGGAGCGCGCCGGTTGCGACATCATATTCCCAGGAACCAAGCCTTCCGGCGCGAAGTGCTGTTTGCAGCCTGCGCTCTCCCTCGCTCAATTCTTCCATTCTGTTCAACGCTTCGTATTGGCGAGACCTTGCCCTAAGCGCGGTTTTTGCAACGCTTATGAAACTCGTCGCGTGAAAAGGACGCTCAAAGAAGGTGACGTTGCGGAGAATTTCCGACAAGCGTGCTGCCGCAGGGTTACGCTCCGGCCCGCCGCCACGATGTGTCAGAACGACGAATGGCAAATCGGACCAGCTGGGCTGACTTTCCACCCAAGACGAAAGCAGTTTCAGATCGGCGCCAAGAATTGCCTCCTCGGTGATCACAACGAACGTAACGTGCTCTCCGAGGGCGTGGCAGAGACTTTCAAGGTCCGAAAATATCCTGGAGACGATACCGGCTTCGGTAAGAATGGAGGCCGCGACCATCGCGTCGCGACCACCTGGTGCGTATATGAGAGCCGATTTGCTGCTAGTTTCAAGAATGATCGACATCCATTTGGTTTGGGGTTAGCAGGGGTTCGATCTTGCCGACGAAATTGGGTACTCCGCGCAAAACTCCCTGGAACTCGTCGAGGGGTTCACCGAGTGATAGCCCTTTGTTGGAGATTCGAAATTCCCTGATCGTGTCCTCGTGGTGGCCCGTTCTCTTCTTGATGACAGAGACGGCTCTCCTCACTCTCCCGCGCGCCTCGAAATAGCGAAGCAGGACCACACTATCGGCGAGGTAGGTAACATCGACCGGAGCTTTCATGTCCCCGACCAGACCATGCTGCGCGACGGTCAGGACTGTCGTCGCTCCCTGACGATTGAGGTATTGCAGCAGTTCATGCATGTGGAGGACAAGGGCGTTTTCCTCCGGCATCGACGCCTGGTAACCATTCAGGCTGTCGATCACGACGGTTTTGGCATTCGCGCTGTCGACACGTTCCCTGACCCGATGCGCAAACTCTCCCGGGGAGAGTTCCGCAGCGTCGAGTTGTTCTATATGAAGACTGCCCTCGCCGCGCATTTTTTCGAGGTCGATGCCGATTGTCTTGGCACGCGCGAACAATAAACCCAGTTCCTCATCGAAAACGAACACCGCGGCCTTCTCGCCGCGTTTGATTGCGGCCATCACAAACTGCAGCGCGAAGGTGCTTTTGCCGGTGCCGGCGGGACCAAGTACGAGGCAGCTCGAGCCTCTTTCCAGACCACCTCCAAGAAGGTCGTCCAGTTCGCTTATGCCACTGGGAAGCACTTCGCGGGAGAATTCCTTGCGGTGCTCCAGCGCGACAAGGCGCGGGAAAGCAACGACGCCGCCGGTTCTGATGATGAAATCATGGAAACCACCGCGAAATGCCTGACCTCTGTACTTGATGACCCGCAGGCGCCTTCTTTCCGAACCATAGTTTGGCGCGAGTTCTTCAAGCTTGATGACCCCGTGAACGACACTATGAACGGTCTTGTCGAGACTATCGGACGTCAAATCATCGAGGAGCAGGACCGTCGCGTTCTTTCGCGCGAAATAATGCTTGAGCGCCAGAATCTGCCGGCGATATCGCAGTGAACCTTGCGCCAGAAGCCTGATTTCGGACAAGCTGTCCAAAACCACTCGTTTTGGCCGGATGCGTTCAAACTCCTCAAAGATGGCTTTGGTCGTTTCGCCCAGTTCGAGATCTGACGAGTACAGAAGACTTTGCTGTTGCTCGGCATCAAGAAGACTCTCCGGCGGCACGAGTTCGAAAATCGCGATGTTTCCGTCGATTGTTAGGCCGTGCGAAGCCGCGCCGTCACGAAGTTCATCTTCGGTCTCGGATAGCGTGACATACAGGCCTTGCTCGCCTATCGCCGCCCCTTCCATCAAAAAACTCAAAGCGATCGTTGTCTTACCTGTGCCGGGATTTCCCTCAAGCAAAAACACGCGGCCTTCGCTCAGTCCTCCCGCAAGGATTTCATCTAATCCTGAGACACCAGTTCGAGCTTTTTTCGATCTGGGAATAGGCTGCATGTGTTTGCTCCATTAGGACTATCGGACAATGAGTTGGAAAAACGATACGAATTTTGAAGATTTCCCCATTTCCAAAACGACAGACGGAAGCCTGCCAGCTGTGTTAAACGAGATTGAGATTGATTGGTTCCGACGCCTGCAGAAGAACATTCGCTGTCTTCGTGCCGTTCCCCCGCGCGACCAGCCAGCGGACAAACCGGCTGCCGGAGACAGATGGAGCTTTCTGCCGATGCCATTTTCGCCGGTGGACTATCCCTGCTACAATCCATCCACCGAATGCAACCGTAATGACCGAATTTCTCCCCGGCAGCCGACAGGATAGGAATCGTTATGACGCTTATGACCCGCCGTATGTTTACCGCGACACTCGCATCCAGTGCCGCCCTTGGCCTCCTTCAAAAACGGGTTTTCGCCCAAGACATCGTCAAGGCAAAGAACGTTGTGCTTGTCCATGGGCTGTTTGCTGACGGTTCCTGCTGGGTTGACGTCATAGGCCGCCTTCAGGAAGCAGGGTTGAACGTGACCTCGGTGCAAAACCCGTTGACGACGCTTCCGGAGGCTGTTGCCGCCGCCAAGCGGGTTCTCGACCGCCAGGACGGGCCGACCGTTCTTGTCGGGCATTCATTTTCCGGAATGATCGTCACGGAAGCCGGTGTGCATCCGAATGTCTCCGCGCTGGTCTATATCGCCGCCCGCGCTCCGGATGCCGGCGAAGACTATACCGCGCTGGCCAAGACCTATCCGACACCCCCGGCCACCGCCGGCATCGTTTTCGATGGCGATGAGGGCCGGCTGAGCGAGCAGGCCTTCCTCCACGACTTCGCGGGCGACGTACCCGAGAAGCAGGCAAAAGTCCTCTTTGCCGTCCAGGCACCTTTCAACAAGGCCCTTCTGGCCGGCAAGACGACACAGGCCGCCTGGCGATCCAAGCCGAGCTTTTACGCAGTCTCCAGAAATGATCGCACGATCAATCCCGATCTCGAACGCTTCATGGCAAAACGCATGGGCGCAAAAACAATCGAGCTCGAAGCGAGCCACGTTTCCATGATCTCGCAACCAGACGCCGTGGCAGCACTCATCCTCGAAGCGGCTGGCATGGGCACAAAAGGCTGATCCCAGTAGCGTTTCGGCCAAAACCACGTAGATTGCTGCCCGGCGAATACCATAGGTTGTATCGGTTTCGCTGTTGTCGCGCCGCTCTACGCAGGCGGCCAGCCCTCGAACAGCCGTCTGGCGGGAGACATGCATGGTGTTGGGGATTTTCATCGGTGCCTTATTCGTTGGCGGCACTATTGCGCTGACCCTCGCCTGCTATTTCCTGATGCGTTGGATGAGCGGCAATGAGCACGAGACCCATGAAAGGGATCTCGCAAGTTCGGTCGTCTTCCGCGTCTCGGCCTTGCATGGGCTGATCCTGGCGCTGGTTTTTGCGCAGGAAATGTTCAGCTACCAGCAACTCCGGCTTCAGACCGCTACCGAGGCCAATGCCATCGCCGATGTCTATTTCGATGCCGGGCGCTATGGCGACACGCAGAAGGTGAAGATCCAGAAGGAACTCTCCGACTATATCCGTGTCGTCATCGTCAAGGAATGGCCCGAGCTTGGCCGGAATAACCGGCTCTCGCCGGAGGCCTGGACGCAGTGGGATGAAGCCTATCGCGCGATCCTCGATCTGGTGCCGACAAATCCGCGCCAGCAAAGCCTGCGCAACCACATGCTAGACCGGATTTACCTTGTCTCGGAAAGCCGCACCAAGCGCGAGAGCACCGTTGCCGATGCCCTCAGCGGCATATTCTGGTTCGCCGCCATTTCCGGGATGATCTTCATTGCGCTGGCCTATTACTCCTATCCGCCGACGCGCCGCAATGTCATCCTGATCTCACTTTTCGGCGCCTATACAGGCGTTATCCTGTTTTCTCATCTATGCCTTCTCCAATCCCTACATGCAGCCGGCGGAACTCAGCCCCGGTCCGTTCCTGCGGCTGCAGGAACAGATCGCGGCCTTGCCGCCGCCGGCGGGTTGAGCCTGCGCCGCATCGCGCATGACTTCAGTGCCGGATGCTGTGGCTCTGGTCGCGAGCCCTGTTGCTGCTGCGAAGCGTGCAATCATAATAGCCGGATGCACAGGACCGGGCCGGGTTCATGAAATAGTCCTCCACCCGCCTCTGCCAGCTGTTGCGCGAGCTCGTGCTATTGCAGCCGGCAAGCATGGATAAGGCCACAAGGGCGGCAGCCAGTTTCACAATACCCATATCTGTCTCCTCTTGTGCGAATTCGGACCAGCATCCGCTTTAGCATGCTGGCCGCACTTTGACAGCTGCATTCGCCCTGTATCGGCCATCCACCGACCTCCATCATGGGGCGCTTCATTGTGCCGTAACATGTTGAAATAACAAGACAATTATATTATACGCATTTCGTTTCCGGTATCTTTCCTAGTGACCGTTTTCCCGGTCTCGAATTCGCCCAAACCGCGAATCGCGTTCCTCCATGGCATTGCGAGATGTTAGGTGCATGAAAACCATCATCGGCTTATGCGGTTGGTCGAGACGGTCGCTCAAAGACGGCTTTGATCGCCATCATCGATCCGTCCTTCTTTCGAACGAACATTTTCATGAACAAGCGTGAATCCACTATCTCGAAGAATGCCCTGAACGGCGAACCTGCGAGATAGCCAGCGTCCTTGCTCCAACGGCCGTTCGCAGATGCCGACGTGGAAGAGTCCGAAACATGTTGGGCGGTGGCGTTCCATCCATTATTCGCATTGACGCTGAGCAATGCGCCCGCGAATTTGAATTCAACCGCGCACGTTCGGCATTCACCGCCGGTAGAAGCAATCTGTTGCCACTTGCCTTCGAATGGTATGTCGCCGGCGTGGGCCGGGCTTAGTTGCAAAGCGATATATGTGAAAGACATCAATAGATAGCGAACCATTCTTCAAACTCCGTTGGGCGCAGCCAGCTTAAAGCGGTTTGTTTCCAAAAGGCGTTGCGAAAATGCCAAGCATTTTACCGATATGTAACATTGCAGCAGGCGACGCAATTAGAGGCATTTGGCATTCCGGCCTCTTTTTCTCTCCCAGGAACGAAAACGAAAACCTGTTTCGAGCGATTGCTCAAGCCCGTGAACGGCGGTAAATTTGACCTCGTGTTGCGAACCACATTTTTCTGGAGACTACGTTCGCAATGCGCCTTCACGATTTCTCCCCTTGGCAAGTCCTCCGCGTCACCTGTACGCGCTGCAATCACGCTGTCCTGCTCGACCCCAAGGCCCTCTATCGCGCTGCAAATAGCCCGGCCTCGATGAGCGTAAAGGACGTAGAAGCGAAGCTCCGTTGCTCCGCGTGCACGCGCAAGGGCGAGGTCAAAATAGAGATCGGGCCAAGGCCGGGCGTCGGGAGAGGCTAAACGTTGCTGAGGATGACGGCTCTGCGACCTTCACATACGCCACATAAGCATTGTACCTTGAGGGATGTCCGAAGCTCGAAACCATCACTTTGTCCCGCAAGGCTACCTTCGTGGTTTTTCCCACGGTGTGAAGCGTCAAGCTCAATTGTTCGTTGTGGATCGGATCAAAAGGAAGGCGTACACGTCGGCGGTGCGTAACGTTGCCGGACAGCGTGATTTCAATCGCGTTGAAATCGAGGGTGTTGGGCCGAATGACGTTGAGCATTTCTATGCAAAGATTGAGGGCGAAGTCGCGCTGGCAATCAAGCGCATCGCGGCAGAGGAATCGCTAACCCGGCCCAATACCCAAGACCTCGAAACCGTCGTAACGATGATCATGATCTTGGCTATTCGAAACCCTCGATTACGAGGAAACATGGCGTCCTCGCTAAGTGGCCTCTACAAGCGGATTATGGACATTTCTCTTTCTTCCAAGGATCGATGGGAAGCGGTGACACGCCGAATGGAGCGCGAAGGATACGCAACGAAAGGAAACGTCACTTACGAGCAGCTGCGTGAATTCGTGGATCGTGGAGAGTACGATATATTGACCACTACCACCGGCCACGCGAGCATGGAAATCCGAAGCTATACAAAGCTTATTCACGTGTTTGGTAATCGAAGATGGACGCTTTTCAAAGCCGCTCCAGAAGCGGGCGACTTCATAACCTCTGATCATCCGGTATGTCTGTTCGACAAACGGCAACCGACCGCATATAGCCCGATTGGATATGGAACGCGCGAAACGGTGCTCATCTTTCCGGTCACCCGGCGTTTGCTGCTTTGGGGAGAATTCGAGGATGGCGACGAGACTACACTAGAAATGCCCCCCGACCTCGTTTGGCAAATGAACTCCCGAATTGCGTCCTACGCAACGAGACAGGTCTACGCAGCGGATAACACCCCGAGATATCTTTCAAAGCCCAACGTGAAGGCCATTCCGTCGCTGTTAAAGGAAGGCTGGTTCGTAAACGTGTAAAAGAGCCCTCAACGGAGGGCGCTGTGGCGGTTCGCTGCGATCTCCGAGACCTCAATCTCTTCGTCGGCGGCCTTAACGGCGATGAGCTTTGCATCACGCACCCCTTTGGTCAAACAGCTTCATCACCGTCCGGGCAAGGCGGTCTGCATTCTCATCCAGACGCGGATCGCGCTGGAGCGCAGCCGAGGCCCCGGCAACTGACGAAACGTTCGAGGACCTCCTAAAACGCCTAGATGCAGCCGAGGAAGAACAGGAACCCAAATAGCGGCGGGCTCTAGCACTGATTTACGGATGGGTAAAACCTTACGGAAGATTTTGACGCTGGTTTAAATCCGGGGCTGGTAGTGCTTCCGGCATGGAAACAAAGAAGACATTCATCGACGTACTCAAAGTCCTCGCTCCGATGTGGGGCATCATGATCGGGGCAGCCATTGGCTGGATGCTGTTTACCCAGCTTTGGCAAATCCTCGTGGTGGCGGTTCTCTGCATGACTGCTGGCCAAATCTATTATCGCGAAATTATCAGTGCGGATCATCACTTCACTGCAATCACGTGGGTAGTTGCCTGCTTTTTCTTCTTCATCCCAGTGCCGACGGTAGTTGCGGGTCTTTTGCGGTAAATGGACAGGACAAGAAACCTTATCGATACGCTCAAAGCTGCTTCCCCGATGGTGGGCTTCACCTTGGGGAAATTTGTCGGCCCTGCGGTCGTGACAACAAAAGGTGAGGTGGCAATTATTACCTTGCTCCTCATGTTGGCCATGACGCCGTTCCTTTATCAGGTTGTCATGGCCCGGCCCGTGTTCGCCAAGGTGGTGTTCATAGCGACACCCTTCGTGCTGTTTCCTATCGTGGCGCTGATCTATTACCTTCTTGATTGGCACTAGCAGCGGTCTCTGGCGCTGCCCCCGATCCCGCCGCTAGTCGATCAGCAGGGAGGAAATTCCCTAGTTCCCGCGCAAGTTGCGCCAGATCGAACATCTGGATTCCCCATATCAGTCTGGAGCAATACGCGATCACCTTCGTACGGTCATTGACAGTGACGACGGTGTGATCGTGCTCCCGTTAGCCCCCGGCGCTGGACGGGCAACTTACGGCGCTCAAGTACCCGGTACGAATTGGCTTAGCGCCAACGTGGCAAAAGCCGCCTAGCCGGTTCTTCCAAAAAGACTTTGACGCCCCTCCACTTGACAGGGACGTCATTCATCGCGCGATCAGCCATGGCCCGATCTCTTCAACTCCTCGATTGCCGGCGCGCGTTTTGGATGCCCAAGGCAGCGGCGATGACGATGCGCCCGGCTAGATCCAGTTGCAACACCTGCCTTGCCGGAGCTTCGCGGCGATTGTCGCTCTGCGCAAGCTTTGCGGAAAAGGTCATCGACGGGCCTGAAAATAGAACGACGCGGCTCCCTCATGGTGAGCTTGTCGAACCACGCAAAACGGCTGTGCGTGGTTCGACAAGCTCACCATGAGGGAAGTAGGAGCATGGCGCGTTGCACGCGAAGCAACCGCACCCCTCAAAAATCCTCCGCTTCCGGTATCCGCCCGAATGCGATCTTGGAGCCGATATAATTGCCCGGGCCGTGGTTCGGACCAAGGTTGAGTGCCTTCGACCCATGCCGCACCCGAATCGTGTCGAGCACGTCCGAGACGCGTTCCCACTGTCCGCGCTGCCTCACACTTGTCCCGGTGTCGAACAGGTCACGGCTGGCCTCCTCTTCCGCCGACAGATCATGCAGAACCACCGTGACCGAGCTGATGTTGCGCATCTCACCCGCTGCAATCATTTTCGCGTGCAGATCATTGAGACAACTCAGGAAAGTATGATCGTCGCGCGCCGGGCGGAACTGGCCTTCCAGTGTCACGCGGCTGTCGCGCCTGACCCCGACCGTATAGCTCATCGCCCCGGCGCGGTAATGCGAGCGGCGCAGGCGGCGAGCAGCGCTCAGGCTGAGCAGCCTCGCGCATTGCAGCACCTTTTCCGGCGCGCGCCAGTCCGGCGGCAGGTTGCGGCCATGGCCGAACATGCGCTTGATCGTCTCCGGCTTTTCCACCGCGTAGCCATGCAGCGCGGCAACGAAGCGCTCGCCTTCGACGCTGTTCCAGATGGCGCGGGCGTGCTTCGGCGCAAGGTTCCACAGGCCGCGGATGTCGCTGACGCCCGCCTCGCCGAGGCGCGCCGTCATGCCTTTGGAGATGCCCGGCAGGTCGCGCAGTTCCAGATCGAACAGGCGCCCGGGCAGATCGTCATGCTCGAGCAGCACGAAGCCATCCGGCTTGTCCATTTCCGCCGCGATCTTGGCCAGAAGCTCATTGACGGAAATGCCGATCGAACAGGTGAGGATCGGGCCGATTTCATCGTGCAAGGCGCGCTTGATCCGCGCCGCCAGGCCCGGCGCGTCACGCGCTTCGGATTGCAACAGGTTGCAAGCGACCTCGTCGATGGAGCGGACGGCAGCAATCGGCACGCAGCGCTCGATCGTCTCGAGGATGCGATTATGCAACTTTACGTATATGTCCGGTCGTGCCTCTATGAAGACGATGTCGGGACATTTCTGCTTCGCCTCGGCAACACTCGTCCCGGTCTTGATGCCGAAGGGCTTTGCCTGGCGGCTGGCGGCGATGACACTCGTATGAGGCGAGTCCAGTGGCACGACTGCAACCGGGCGTCCTTGCAGGGCCGGATTGAGCTGTTGCTCGGCGCTGGCAAAGAAGCTGTCGAAATCCAGATAAAGCTTTTCGGTGTGGGTCGGTTTACGCATGGGTTCAAGTTCTCAACTGAGAACAAAACTAGAACACGGATCGCAAGAAATTGGAACAGGAATCTGCGAAAAGTGAGGATAAGTTTCGCCAATTCTTATGCAAGAATCGGCGATTCTTGCGCAAAAATAATTGGAACTCACGCAAGAATTTCGGAAGCTCACACGGCTTTTGCGGCGTCGAGGATGCGGAACTGCGTCGTGGTCGAGCCGTTCCAATGGTTGAGCGCAAGGTTCCCCGCCACGTGGAGCGACTGCCCTAGCTCCTTGAAAAGGAAGTCTCCGAGCGCACTTCCAATCGCCCGAAACGCTATCGCATTGATGCGTTTGCCGTCCGCGCCCTCCAGCGTTGCCTTGACGTGGCTCGTCCCGACCCTCCTTGCATCAACCAGCCTGTGATGCGGCAAAACCAGCACCGGTTGAGGGTGGCCGGAACCAAAGGGACCCGCCCTTTCCATCGTCTCGTAGAGCGGCACAGTCGCCCCGGCAGCGCTTAGCGCGCCATCGATGGCAAGCGAGGCGTTGCCACGCAACTGGCCGACCATTTCGCCGGCGCTTTCCTCGAAAAACGCGCGTAAAGCCGCCATTTTGTTGCGTTCCACGGTGATTCCGGCCGCCATCGCGTGACCACCGCCTTTGACGAGAAACCCCTGTTCGACGGCGTTTCGCACCAGTTTTCCAAGGTCGAAACCGTTGATCGAACGGCCCGAACCGCTCCCCGTACCATTGGCGTTGAATGCTATCGCGAAGGCCGGTCGCCGCGTCCGCTCCTTCAGCCGTGCCGCGATCAACCCGACGATGCCAGGGTGCCAATCATCGCTGGCGGTGACCAGAACCGCCGGTCCGGACCCGGCGGAGAGCTCGACCATCGCCTCGGCCTCTGCCTGTTCCAGCATGATGGTTTCCATCGCCTGGCGCTCCTGGTTCAGGCGATCGAGTTCCTCGGCAATACGCATCGCTTCGTTCGGATCGTCGAGCGTCAGCAGCCTTGCACCCAGCCCGGCATCGCCGATCCTACCGCCTGCATTTATCCGGGGACCCACTAAGTATGCGAAATGAAAGGCATTTAGCGGCTCGCCGATGCGCGACACCCGTGCCAGCGCCGAGAGGCCGGCATTCTGCTGGGCGCGCGCAACGAGTATCCCTTTGACCACGAAAGCCCGGTTGAGTCCCCTCAGCGGCACGACATCGCAAACCGTGGCAAGCGCCACGAGATCAAGCAGTGACAGAAGGTCCGGGCTAAGAATGCCGAGATTGACGTGCTGCTCGCGCAGCACACGCGACGTCTGCACCAGTGTCAGGAAGACGACCCCGGCGGCGCAAAGATGGCCCTGTCCCGACAAATCGTCCTCGCGATTGGGATTGACCACCGCGTGGGCCGCCGCGGGTAGTTCGCCGCCAACCTGATGGTGATCGAGCACCACCACATCGGCACCGGCGTCCTTTGCCGCCGCGATCGCGGCCGCGCTGTTGGTGCCGCAATCCACGGTGACGATAAGCGACGCCTGCTGCGCCAGTTCCTGCATGGCGGCGGGATTAGGGCCGTAACCTTCGAATATCCGGTCCGGGATGTAAATCCGGTTGGCAATGCCATAATGGGTGAGAAAACGCGACAGGATCGCCGAAGAACAGGCGCCATCAACGTCATAATCGCCGAAAATTGCGACCTTCTCGCGGGCTGCGATCGCTCTGGCGAGGCGCTCGGCCGCCCTGTTCATGTCAGTCAGCGAAGCGGGATCAGGCATAAGGCTCCTGATCGTCGGGTCCATGAAGGCAATCGCCTCCTCCAGCCCGACGCCCCGGCCTGCCAAAACCCGCGTTACCAGGTCCGGAAAGCCGTGGTTTTGCGCCATCGCCAGCGCGATATTGGCTTCGCGTTGCCCGAGCCGGTCGATCCATTTCAGACCAGTTGCCGATTGTTCAACGCCGAGGAAAAGCCGTTCTGGAACCATCGCTCCGGTTAATCACCCGGCGGCATTGAATGCAATGCTTCGAAAGACCTATCCAACGGCTTTTGCTGGTCCTGCTCAGTTCCCAGGTGGCAGCGCGAGGGCGCTCACGGCGGAGGCGACAGACGACGCGAAGTCTGTAAGCTGGCGGTCAACGAGTTCCTTGGAACTCAGCCTGTAGTTTATTACGGGTTGGATAAGCAGATAACGACCAAGAACGCCGGTAGCGCAAACCAAAAAATCATCTTTCTTCTGCGGATCGTCGGAACTGACACAGGCCATCGCCCGGTTGCCATAGCTAACATTCGTCCGCTGCGCGATCTGGCCGGGCTGGGTGCTATGGTATTGAAAAGCCTGATCAAGGAGGCTGCGCACGACGGGGTCGTCCGGTCCGTCCCTCACCGGATAGATACCAGGCACATTGCTGGCTCTTACACCATTGATCGAGACAATGGCACGCGCATCCAGCCCGCCATATTCTATTGTCGCACTGAAATTCTGCGGATCGCTGGTGCGGCTGATTACGGTGAACGGGCCGGATGTGTCAGGCAGACTGATCAGAATATCCCCGGAACGATAACCTTGAATAAGATCAGGATCTGCTTCCTGTGCATGGAGTATAGAGTACTGTGTCGAGCCCACGGCGATCAACAACGCGCAACCGGCTATTCTGTGCTGGATATTCATGGTTGTCCCGCCCGAATGAATCCCTCTCAGAGCAAAATAGCAAAAATCCTGTCGTTCCAATAGGGTACAGAGACATTTGTGAGTAAACAGGCTTAAAATTAAAACTGCCGGCCCATTCGGACCGGCAGCTCGGGTCGTCGGAGCGGTGTTCTTACTGGAACTTCGCCATATCCTGATGCTTCGCCTTGATTTCGCGGACTGTCTGCGAGTGGGAACGCATGACTACGGTGTGGGTTTCGATGTAGTTCCGTGCGAATTTTACGCCGGACAACATATTGCCATCGGTAACACCCGTTGCGGCAAACAGCACGTCACCCTTGGCCATCTCTTCCATTGTGTAGATCTTCTTGGGATCGCTGATGCCCATCTTGGCGGCACGGGCGATCTTGTCGTCGCTATTCAATTGCAGGCGCCCCTGCATCTGACCACCGATGCAACGCAGGGCAGCAGCCGCCAGAACCCCCTCCGGCGCACCACCGATGCCGATATAGATGTCGATACCGGTTTCATCGGGATCGGTCGTGTGGATGACGCCCGCGACGTCCCCATCGCCGATCAGCCGGATGGCGGCACCCGTGGCGCGCACCTCTTCAATCAGCCGTGCATGACGCGGGCGATCCATGATGCATGCTGTGATTTCATTGACCGGCACGCCCTTGGCCTTGGCCACAGCCATGATGTTCTCGATGGCGGGCGCGTCCAGATTGATGATACCGGCGGGATAGCCGGGTCCGACGGCGATCTTTTCCATGTAAACATCGGGTGCGTAGAGAAGATTACCCTTTTCGGCGATGGCAATAACGGCGAGCGAGTTGGGCAGGTTCTTGGCGCAGATGGTCGTGCCTTCCAGTGGATCGAGCGCGATATCAACTTCCGGTCCATTGCGTGTACCGACTTCCTCGCCAATGTAGAGCATCGGCGCTTCGTCACGTTCACCCTCGCCGATTACAACTGTACCTGCGATGGGCAGGCGATTAAGTTCCTGGCGCATCGCGTCAACGGCCGCCTGATCCGCCGCCATCTCGTCGCCACGTCCGCGCAGACGTGCGGCAGCAACAGCCGCCCGCTCGGTAACGCGCACGAGTTCGAGCGTCAAAATGCGGTCGAGACCCGCTTCATTCTGGTCGGTGGTTTTCAGCATAGTAATCCCTGCGTTGGTGTGGACATGCCGCATTCCGGATGAATACGGCCCTCCCTAGCATTGCTATGCAAACCTTTTGTCAAAGTCGAAACGCAGCGGCAAGACCTGCACGGCAAGAAAACGGCATTGCCGAAAAAGCTAATCGATTAAACGCTGTAGCCAAAGTTTTTACCAGCTTCAGCCCGCCCGCTCTATGCGGATCATCTGCGGTTTGTCGGTCGCATGCCCGTCTTTGACGATACCTTCGAGCGCCTTCTTCACCGCCGCCTCAGTCGTCTCATGGGTCACGAGAATAACTGTCTTCGTCGCTTCCGGCTGGTCGGTGGCGCTCTGCCGCTGAACGATCGATTCGAGCGAAATGTCATTGTCGGCCATGCGTTTGGCGATGGCAGCGAACACACCGGCCCGGTCGTGCACCGTCAGGCGGATAAAGTAACCGCCCTCATGCGCACGCATCTTGGCGCGTTTATACGGCGCGAGCGCTTTGGCTGGCGTTCCAAACACAGGCCCATGCTGGAAGCCCGGCCGGCTTTTCGCAATATCGGCGAGATCGCCAATGACGGCGGACGCGGTTGCCGCACCGCCTGCCCCAGGACCCGATAGAAGCAATTCACCCAAGAGATCGGTCTCAATCGCGACCGCATTGGTGACGCCTTGCACCTGCGCGATGACAGATTCGACCGGCACCATCGTTGGGTGCACGCGTTGTTCGATACCGCTCTCGGTCTTGAGCGCCACGCCCAAAAGCTTGATGCGATAGCCGAGCTCGTCGGCCGCCTTGATATCAGCCAGCGAGATATTGCTGATACCTTCGAGATAAATATCGTCCGCGGCAATTTGCGTACCGAAAGCAAGACTGGTCAGGATCGCAAGCTTGTGCGCCGTGTCGTTGCCTTCGATGTCGAAGGTCGGATCAGCTTCTGCATAACCGAGACGCTGCGCATCTGCCAGGCAATCCTCGAAGGAAATTCCCTCGTCCCACATTCTCGTGAGGATATAATTGCAGGTGCCGTTCATGATGCCGTAAACGCGCGAAACCGTGTTGCCGGTCAGGGATTCGCGCAAGGCCTTGATCACCGGAATACCGCCAGCAACCGCCGCTTCGAAATTCAGGAGAACGCCCTTGTCTTCCGCGATTTTCGCAAGCGAAACGCCGTGCTTGGCGAGAAGGGCTTTGTTGGCGGTGACCACGTGCCGACCCGACCGCAATGCGGCTTCGACCGAGGCACGCGCTGGCCCTTCATCTCCGCCAATCAGTTCAATAAAGACATCTATATTGTTGGACTTGGCCAACGCAACCGGATCGTCGAACCACGTAGCGGACGAGTAATCCACGCCGCGATCGCGCTTGGCGTCCCGAGCCGATACGGCGGTGACGATGATTTCCTTGCCGCACTGACGCGTGAGCATTTCACCCTTGTCACGCAATATTTTCAGAACCGAGGCACCAACGGTACCCAGTCCGGCGATTCCCACGCGCAGCGCTTCACTCATTATTCAAAATCCCTGAATTTTCATTGTGACGGCGCCCAAAGGCGCCGCGATTCCGTGCCGGCACCACCGCTTATGGGTCGTTCTTAACGATGCGCATTCAACGAAATGACGTTATGCAATTTCTCTTCCGCGGTTGAAAGAAACCGCTTGAGATTGCGGGCGGCCTGACGAATACGATGTTCGTTCTCGACAAGCGCGACGCGGATATAATCATCGCCATGCTCACCGAAGCCGATACCGGGCGCGACGGCGACGTCCGCGTGCTCGATCAGCAGCTTGGAGAACTCCAGCGAACCGAGGCTGCGGAACTTCTCCGGGATGGGTGCCCAGGCGAACATGGTCGCAGCCGGCGCAGGTATGTCCCAGCCAGCACGGCCGAAGCTCTCCACCAGCACGTCACGGCGATGCTTGTAAACATTGCGCACCTCCGCAATGTCCGAGCCGTCCCCATTCAATGCCGAGGCAGCAGCAACCTGGATAGGCGTAAACGCGCCATAGTCGAGATAGGATTTGACACGGGTCAGCGCCGAAATCAGCCGCTCGTTGCCGACTGCAAATCCCATGCGCCATCCCGGCATGGAGAAAGTCTTGGACATGGAGGTGAACTCAACAGCAACGTCGATGGCGCCGGGTACCTGCAGGATGGAAGGCGGTGGCGCACCGTCGAAATAGATTTCCGAATAGGCCAGATCCGACAGAATGATGATTTCATTCTTGCGGGCAAACGCCACCACATCCTTGTAGAAATCCAGCGATGCAACATGCGCGGTCGGATTGGACGGATAGTTGAGAATCAGCGCCAAGGGCTTCGGAATGGAATGGCGGACACCGCGTTCCAAGGCCGGAATGAATTGATCATCCGGGAGTGCCGGGATCGAGCGAACGACGCCGCCCGACATGATGAAGCCGAAAGCATGAATGGGATAGGTGGGGTCCGGGCAAAGCACCACATCGCCGGGAGCGGTGATGGCCTGCGCCATATTGGCGAAGCCCTCCTTGGAGCCTAAAGTCGCCACAACCTGGGTGTCGGGATTGAGCTTAACGCCGAACCGGCGGTCGTAATAGGCAGCCTGCGCGCGGCGCAAGCCCGGGATGCCCTTTGACGACGAATAACGATGCGTACGCGGATCCTGAACAGCTTCGCACAGCTTGTCGACGATACTCTGCGGTGTCGGCAAATCCGGATTGCCCATGCCGAGATCGATAATGTCCGCACCCGCCGCTCGCGCGCTCGCCTTCAGGCGATTGACCTGTTCGAAAACGTACGGTGGCAGGCGGCGAACTTTATGAAATTCTTCCATAGGGTTGGGTCCGGTTAAAAGGGTTCGTTATGGGCGTGCGCTATACACCGAAACGGCACGGGGGTCGAGCAATCATTGCGGGTATCTGGTCGCATGGAGGGTTTGATCGGGGTGCCTTCAAGGCTGCTGATTTGCCGAACGGCAATGCTGCTGTGCGTTATCCTGCAGCCCACTCATTTCTCTCATGGTCAGCTTGTCGAACCACGCACAGCAGCATCCAGCCTGCAAGTGAAACGAGATCACTGTGGTGTCGAAGTCGACTTCCCCTCGATCGCCTTCAGATCGGCTTCCTGCTGTTTCTTCAGCAGTTGCATCTCGGCCTGCCTCCGGGCGGCGACGGCAGGATCCGAGGAGGGCCCGGCTTGTCCCGACTTGGCGACGGAAAGCCTTGATCGCAGCGCATCCTTTTCCTCCGGCGTGAACTGTGTGGTCTCGCCTTTTGGATCAGGTGTGAAATGGGGATAGGTACCGGTATTCACCGGCCCGGTCAGAGGCGAATTCGACACAGGCGCCGGGGGCGGACTGGCGCAGGCACCGAGGCCGGCAATGAGCATGGCGCCAACAGAGAAGCGCATAATGTTTTTGACTGAAATGTTCATTATGTGTCCTGACTGCGAAAAACGATTTCATCATTGCCGTAACAATTGCACGTTAGAGGGATAGCACCGATTTATGATATGATGTCAATATCGCGCATCGACGGAGGAAGCGACTGCATGGATAATCAAGGCGATAAGAGCGGCAAGACCCCGAACCTTGACAACTATGTCGTCAAGGATCCGGAAGCCTTTGCGCGCAATGTCGCCCATATGATCGAGCAGGCCGGGAAAGCGGCTTCCGCCTGGGTCGAACCGCGCGAGAAAGGGCTGAAGCGCGACACGCTCGCCGACCCCGTCACGGACGTGGTGAAGACACTTTCCAAAGTTTCCGAATATTGGCTTTCCGAGCCAGCCCGGGCCCTTGAAGCGCAGACCAAGCTTTTTTCCAGCTATATGGTGATCTGGTCGAATTCCATTCGCCGCATGAGCGGTGAAGACGTGGAGGACATTGTAACGCCCGATAAGGGTGACAAGCGTTTCGCCGATGAGGACTGGGGCAAGAACGCCTTTTTCGATTTCCTCAAGCAGGCCTATCTCGTTACAGCGCGTTGGGCGGGCGATCTCGTCGAAAACGCCGAAGGACTTGACGATCATACGCGGCACAAGGCTGCATTTTACGTCAAGCAGATCACCACGGCGGCATCACCGAGCAACTTTCTGCTGACCAATCCGGAGCTCTACAAGGAAACTGTCGCCAGCAACGGCGAAAATCTGGTTCGCGGCATGAAGATGCTGGCGGAAGATATTGCGGCCGGAGGCGGCGACCTTCGCCTGCGTCAGTCAGACCTTACGAAATTTGCCCTTGGCGACAATGTTGCCACCACTCCGGGCAAGGTTATTGCCCGCAGTGAAGTCGCGGAAATCATCCAGTACGAGCCCGCCACAAAGGAGGTGTTCAAGCGCCCTCTCCTGATTTGCCCGCCATGGATCAACAAATTCTACATCCTTGACCTCAACCCCGAGAAATCCTTCATCAAATGGGCGGTGGAACACGGCCACACGGTGTTCGTGATTTCATGGGTCAACCCCGACCATCGCCACGCCATGAAGGACTGGACGGCTTACATCAACGAGGGCCTCCGTTTTGGGCTCGATACGGTCGAGAAAGCCACGGGCGAAAAAGCCGTGAACGCCATCGGCTACTGCGTTGGCGGAACGCTGTTGAGTGCGGCCCTCGCTCTCTTCGCCAAAGAAGGTGAAGAGCGAATCAAGAGCGCAACGCTCTTTACGACGCAGGTGGATTTCACCCATGCGGGCGATCTCAAGGTCTTCGTTGACGAAGATCAAATCCGGGCGCTGGAAAAGGCAATGTCGGCGGAAGGCTATCTGGACGGAACGCGAATGGCGACGGCGTTCAACATGCTCCGCTCCGGCGATCTGATTTGGCCCTATGTCGTCAACAACTACATGCGCGGTCGTGATCCCGTGCCGTTCGACCTGCTTTACTGGAACGCCGATGCCACAAGGATGAGCGCGGCAAACCACTCCTACTATTTGCGCAATTGTTATCTCGACAACAATCTGGTGCGCGGCATGATGAAGCTTGCCGGAGAGAGCCTCTCGCTCGCCGATGTCAAAATCCCGATCTATAATCTCGCGGCCAAGGAGGATCATATTGCCCCCGCGCTTTCCGTCTTCACGGGCTGCCGTTATTTCGGCGGGGATATCACCTATGTCATGTCGGGCTCAGGTCATATAGCGGGCGTCGTCAATCCCCCCGCGAAGAACAAGTATCAATATTGGACGGGCGGCAAGCCAATCGGTGCATTCGAGGAATGGCTGGCCAAGGCGGAAGAACATCCCGGTTCCTGGTGGAATCACTGGGAAAAATGGATCGAAAAACAGGACGGAGCACGCGTTCCCGCACGCAAACCGGGCGAAAATCATGTGGAAATTCTTGCCGATGCGCCCGGAACATATGTACGCGTGCGTGTTTAAAATAGTCGATTTGTAACGGTGGAAAACCGGAAAGAACACGTAACGACAATGGCGAGAAAGTGGCCGATCACGTTTTCGCCTCATTCTGCCTATACTTGAAGCCTTGTGCAGATGACAAAACTTCATTAACTCTGGCGACTCTCTGCCGGTGTTATTTGCACTTCAATAGAACTTCGCGAGCTTTCTGCTCTTATAAAAGCGGACCGGACTGAACACTACACGGCCGGAAAAGACGAGACGGGGGAATCGTTGAAATTACTGCCAGCTTCAGTTTATGCCCTTCGGGCGAGTACGGTTGCATGCGTCATTGTGCTTTCCGCCATGGCCGCTACATCGTGCACCTCGACGGTCTCAAGCCCTGGAGCAACTGCTGCCCTGGCTCCCTCCAGCGATGCCACGACACACACGACTGAAAGCGCGATGCCGTCGAGTGGCACCCAGGCGCTAACCCCCGAAGCGCTGGCCCTGGCCGGCAGCACTGAGCCAAGTGCCCTTCAGGCCATAAACCAAACCGTCAAACCTGCCAATGGCAAGGCGTTGCCGGCAACGCCTGCTGCAGAAGCCCAGAAGGGCCCAGAACAGCAAACCGCGGCCGCTCCCGCACAGCCCCCCGTCAAAACATCACTTTTCGGTTCGAGCCCTCCCGCCAGCACGGAAGAGACACAGGTTGCAAGCGCAGCAACCGTTGCAGCGCCCGTCAAGACATCGCTGTTTGGCAATCCGATGCGGGGCGAAGGCGACATCCAGCCTAAAAAAGCACCGCAGCCAACTGCGGAGGCTCCGGCAACTGACCCAACAGGCAAGTCTGCAGCCAAGGCCGATGACGCTCCTGCATCCCCGGAGCAAGGCATTGCGCCTGAACCGACGCGTCCAGCGACGGCAGCAAAGAACAATGGCGCGCTTATGCGGCTGTTCTCCAATAATCTGTCGAAGCCGGCCGGAAAGCGTCTGGTCGCCGTTATCGAACCGAAATCGCAGGCCAAACTGCGTTCAGTCGATACGTCGTCCCACGCAACATCGCCGCTACCCGCCGCCAGCTCCTTTGCCGGCCAGACCCAATATGTATCATCGCTACCCGGCGTGCGGCCCAATGCCGGCATCCAGATCATGCAGCGCGACAGTCTTTATGACGATGACGATGTTGAAGCCGCGGCGGCTCCAGTGATTCTTGCCTCAGCCGCGGGCCTCGCACGTCTCGCGCCGAACGGTCTCAAGGTGCAGCGCGAAAACGTCCAGGTTGCCTGCCTTAAGCCGCAGCTCGTTGGTATGCTGAAGACAATCGAACGCAGATACGGCAAGTCCGTCATTGTCACGTCCGGCTATCGCAGTCCGCCCTATAACCGGCTTGTCAACGGTGCGAAAGCATCGCTGCACATGTCCTGCGCTGCTGCGGACATCCAAATTCCTGGGGTTTCCAAGTGGGAATTGGCCAATTTTGCCCGCTCCATGCCCGGACGCGGGGGTGTCGGTACCTATTGTCACACCGAATCAGTTCACGTTGATATTGGACCAACGCGGGATTGGAACTGGCGCTGTTCACGCAGGGCCGGCTGAGTTGCCGGCACACGTGCTGCCCCCGCCAGGGTGGCGTGGCACCAAGGCTGGGTTGATGAACGGCACAAACTTCACTTTTTCGAAAAAAGAACGCTTTATGGGGTTGCGGCGCAAAAACTGTTTCACTATAAGCCGCTTAACCGAGCGGCGCCCATCGTCTAGCGGTTAGGACGGCGCCCTTTCACGGCGCAAACAGGGGTTCGATTCCCCTTGGGCGTACCAGGTTTTCTCTCGAAAATTCAATTGCTTGCCTGTACGAGCTCCCATCTGGGAGTGCTTGTTTGCAACAGAAAACGGCCAACTCCGGGTGAGCTGGCCGTCTGGTGTCGTGTTGCTGCAGCCTAGTTGGCGGGCGCTGGTTTTGCGGGTTCCGGGGCGGGTGTGGCTGGTGCTGGAGCGGGTGCTGCCGGTTCAGATGTCGTCGCGGGCGGCGTGGTATTACCTTCGGATGGTTTGTTGTCGCAGGCTGCCAAACCAAGTGCAGCGAGCGCAGCAAACGGTAGGAAAAACTTGAGTTTCATCACGTCTCCTCCTGATGAGTTTCGTCCCTTCGTGTAGCATGTGACACTCTTGCTGATTAGAACAGCCCGGTTCTTTCAAGCTTTGTCACGGCCTGTTAGACAAAGTTATGAGACCCGAATCGGCAGCTGACCTATTATCTCGGTACTGCCACATTGATATGCGGCAGCAGGGTCAGTTAGACCTCCAAGCTGGCCCGATTCTCCCACCCCAGAGCAAACTCAACCTGCCTTCAGAGGCAGGTTTTTTTATACGCGGTACCGGATGTTGTCGCAGTCCGCCATCTCGGTTACATCCTCCCCATGATATTCGCTTCCCCTCTCGTCACCGGCCGGCTGGTCCAGCGCTACAAACGTTTTCTCGCTGACATTGTTTTGGACGACGGCAATCCGATCACGAGCTCGGTTCCCAATACCGGCTCTATGCTGGGCCTGACGGACCCGGGCATCAGGGTGTGGCTGTCGATTTCGGACGGCTTGAAACGCAAATATTCGCACACTTTGCAGCTGGTTGAAGCGCAAGGCATCATGGTTGGCATCAATACCGGCTTGCCAAACCGCATCGCCGAAGAAGCGATCCTGTCGGGTCTCCTGCCCTGGCTGAGCGGCTATGCGGAGTTAAAACGCGAGCAGAAATACGGCTCGAATTCGCGCATCGATATATTGTTGCGCGACCCCGATCGTCCCGACGCTTATGTCGAAGTCAAGAACGTACATTTTTCGAGGTCTGCCGGACTTGCAGAATTTCCGGATTCTCCAACAGCACGAGGCGCAAAACATCTGGATGAGCTTGGCAACGTGGTTGAAAACGGTCATCGTGGTATCATGCTCTATGTCATCCAGCGTGGAGACTGCGAACGTTTGAAAATTTGCGGCGATCTCGATCCTGTTTATGCAGCGGCTTTCGAACGGGCGATGCGGCGCGGGGTTGAAGCTTACGCAGTAAAATGCCACATCACACCCACGGGTATCGTTGCTATCAGCACAATGCCAATTATCGATTGACGCCAACCGGAAAGAACATGGTCACCTATCTCGACGCACAGACCGCGCCCTTGAAAAATACCGGGCAGATCAGGCTGCACGGCCCGGAAGGGTTTGAGGCAATGCGCAAGGCCTGCCTGTTGACCGCACGCTGCCTGGATGAACTCGCGTCTATCGTTGCGCCGGGCGTGACGACCAATGCTATTGATCGTTTTGTCTTCGAGTTCGGTGCGGATCACGGCGCTCTGCCTGCCACACTTAATTATCGCGGTTATACGAAGTCGAGCTGTACCTCGATCAATCACGTGGTCTGCCACGGTATCCCCGACGACAAGCCGCTGCGAGAAGGCGATATCGTCAATATCGACGTGACTTATATCCTTGATGGCTGGCATGGCGATTCCAGCCGCATGTACCCGGTTGGTGAAATCAAGCGCGCGGCGGAGCGTCTGCTGGAAGTCACGCATGAGAGCCTGATGCGAGGCATTGCGGCCGTGCGTCCTGGCGCACGTACGGGCGCTATTGGCGCAGCCATCCAGACCTATGCGGAATCAGAACGTTGCTCGGTTGTTCGGGATTTCTGCGGCCATGGTGTTGGCCGGCTTTTCCACGACGCCCCGAACATTCTGCATTACGGCACGTCGAATGAAGGCGTCGAACTGCGCGAGGGCATGATCTTCACCATCGAGCCGATGATCAATCTCGGCCGTCCGCATGTGAAAGTGCTCGCCGATGGCTGGACAGCTGTTACGCGCGATCGTTCGCTCACCGCGCAATATGAGCATACGGTCGGTGTCACCAAGGGTGGCTGCGAGGTTTTCACCCTGTCTCCTGCCGGCCTGTTCGCGCCGGGATTGAAACTCGAATAGGATGATAGCTCAATGAGCGAAGAAAAGCCGGAAAAGACTTTCTTCTTCAACGAGCCCTCCGCAAAACTCTCTCCCAAACAACCAGCCGTTGCAACTGATAGCGTCGTCCGCAACGCGGAGCAGAAGAGCGATTCTGAAGGCGAACTGCCACATTATCATGGGCATCGCGAGCGGGTAAGACAGCGGTTTCAAAAAGTCGGGCATGCGGGATTTGCCGACTACGAGATGCTGGAAATACTGCTGTACCGCTCGATCAAGCAAGGCGATACGAAACCTCTGGCCAAGGCGCTCCTGGCTCGCTTCGGATCACTGGCAGAGGTCCTTGGCGCCCCGGAACATCTTTTGCGCGAAGTGAAGGGGTGCGGTCCGGCGGTAACCTTCGACCTCAAGCTCGTTGCCGCACTGACCCATCGCGTGATCCGCAGCGACATTCGCGAAAAGACGGTGTTGAGCTCCTGGAGCAAGGTTATGGATTATTGCGTTGCGGCGATGGCATATGAGTCGCGGGAACAATTTCGCATCCTGTTTCTGGATAAGAAAAATGCTTTGATCGCCGACGAAGTGCAACAGGTCGGGACGGTGGACCATACGCCAGTCTATCCGCGCGAGGTCATTGCGCGGGCGTTGCAACTCGCTGCAAGTGGCATCATCCTCGCGCACAACCACCCTTCCGGTGACCCTACCCCTTCAAAAGCCGATATCGAAATGACGAGGACGATCGTCAATATCGGAGCACAAATGGGTATTGTCGTCCATGATCATATCATTTATCGGCAAGAACGGCCATGCCAGCCTGAAAGGCCTCAAACTTTTCTGATGCAACCGCAAACGCGATCAAAATGTGCGGTCAGTGCGAATTCCGCTATGATAAGTCCCGCTGACATCTCATCGGAGTGCAAATCATGCTGCAAGCCTGTTTGAACGGCGGACGAACCCGGGACTTTCATGCTGCGGTCCCCTTTACCGCGGCAGAACTCGCCCATGATGCGGCGCAAAGCGTTGCTGCTGGCGCGCAAGAACTTCACATTCACCCGCGCGGTCCGAATGGTGCCGAGAGCCTTGAGCCCGGTGATGTCGCAGAGGCAATTCTGGCAATCCGCACCAGCGTTCCCGGTGTTCCCGTTGGACTGTCCACCCACTGGCGCATTCCGCCCGGCGGCAAGGCCCGGCAAAGGCCGATTGAGCAATGGACCGTACTGCCGGATTACGTTTCCATCAACCTCATTGAGGAGGACGCAGCGGAAATGATCTCGCTCGTCCTGGGTAAAGGCATGGGCATCGAAGCCGGCCTGTGGTCCGTGAAAGACGCGGAACGCTTTATCGAGCTGCCCGACGCTGCAAAATGCCTGCGCGTGTTGATCGAGATCAATGAACAGGACGCTGACGAAGGTCTCTCTGCCGCAACCGGCATTATATCCGTTCTCCAGCGGGCCGATTTTACGCTTCCAATTCTGTTGCATGGCGATGAAGCAAGTGTATGGCCGATGTTCAAGCAAGCAATGGCGCGCGGCTATGACAGCCGCATTGGCCTTGAGGACGGCAGGCTACTGCCTTCGGGCGTCTTGGCGAGGGACAATGCCGAACTGTTGCACGCGGCCATGATGATGCAAAATCCCGCCTGAGCAGGATGGCTTAGAGCCTTTGATGCTCTTGCTTGGATGGAAGGCTTAAATCTCTTCGAGAAACTCGTCAAAGAACCGGCGGAGCCGTTGCTGCCGCGCTTGCGCAATTTTTGCACCGGTTTCGGTATTGAAGCCCGCCACCAGTTTGAAAAGCTTGGTCTGGAAATGGTCCAGTGCGAAACGCTTGTCGTCAAAACCGCGATCAAGCGCCTGCGGATCATCCGGGTCATAGAGACCACTACTCATCCTGCCGGCAATATAAAAGCATCGCGCCACGCCAACCATCCCAATTGCATCCAGTCTATCCGCGTCCTGCACGATCATCGCTTCCAGCGTCGTCGGCTTTATACCGGCGGAAAAACTATGCGCCTCAATCGCATGCGCTGTAGCCGCCACCTGCGACGGGGACCAGCCAAGATCAGCAAGCACTCTGGACGCTTTTTCCGCGGCAAGTCTTGAAGCCTGCACACGCAGTGGCGAGTTTTTCTCGACCGAAACGCAGTCGTGCATGAGCGTCGCTGCCACCAATATTTCCTGGTCGCCTCCTTCGGCAGCCTGAATGGCCTGGGTGTTTTTCCACACGCGCAAAAGGTGTGAAAAATCATGCGAGCCATCGCTTGAGGCTTCAAGGGTGTGGGGCAACAGGCAATCGGCTAGAGTTTGATACGGTGCAAACGCGTCAATGGTCATATGGTGCGATCCAGGAATCAAATGAAGAGGCGGGTATCATGCATGAACGCTGCGCTATCCGGATATGAAAAAGGCCGCTGAAGCGGCCTTTTTGGATCATTGGTTGAGACTTATGCCTCGTCGTCTGTCTTCTTCTTCGCGGCCTTTTTCGGCGCCGCCTTCTTGGCGGGCTTCTTGGCTTCATCCGACTTGGCGTCAGCCTCGTCATCGGCCATCAGCGCTTCCTTGGTCACCTTCTTGTCGGTGACGTTGATGTTCGACAAAAGGTGATCGACGACCTTTTCCTCGAAGATCGGAGCGCGCAGATTGTTGACCGCTTCCGGGGTCTTGCGGAAGAATTCGTAGATCTGCTGTTCCTGACCGGGATACTGGCGAACCTGATCGTAAACCGCGCGCTGCAGCTCGTCTTCGGTCACTTCGATACCGGCCTTGTTGCCGATTTCCGAAAGAACGAGACCGAGACGAACGCGGCGTTCTGCCAGCTTGCGATACTCGTCGCGAGCCTCTTCTTCCGTCGTGTCCTCGTCTTCGAAGGTCTTGCCGGCTTCCTGCAGGTCATGGCCGATCTGCGCCCAGATGTTGTTGAACTCGGCATTGACCAGACGTTCTGGCGATTCGAACTGATATTCGCTGTCGAGTGCGTCAAGGATCTGGCGCTTCACCTTTTGACGAGTGAACTTGCCGTACTGGCTTTCGATCTGCTCCCGGATGACCTGACGCAGGCGCTCGGCACTCTCGATGCCCAGCTTCTTGGCGGTCTCGTCATTGATTTCGAGCTCGCCCGGCTTGGCAACTTCCTTGACGGTGACGTCGAAGGTTGCATCCTTGCCTGCAAGATGGGCCGCCTGGTATTCGGCCGGGAACGTGACCTTGATCTGCTTTTCATCGCCGGCCTTGGTGCCGATCAACTGATCTTCGAAGCCCGGGATGAACTGGCCGGAACCGAGGACAAGCGTGGCATCGCTATCGGCACCGCCATCGAACGGGACATCGTCGACCTTGCCGAGGTAATCCATGGTTATGCGGTCGCCGCTTTCAGCTTTGCCCTTCTTCGTTTCGAACGTCTGGGCAGAGCTCGCAACGCGCTTGACCTGCTCTTCGACTTCCTCGTCGGAGACGTCGACGATTTCGCGCGTGACGTTGATCTTGGAGGTGTCCTTGATCTCGATGGCCGGCAGAACCTCATAGTTCAACGAGAATTCGAAATCGGCCTGGCCGCTCAATACCTTATCCGCTTCCTTCTCGTCTTCGGTCATGACGACCTCAGGCTGGGTAGCCGACTTTTCATTGCGTTCGGCAAGGATCGTGCGTGAAGAATCGCTCAAAATCTCATTGACGACTTCAGCCATGAATGACTTGCCGTACATCTTGCGCAGGTGCGCCATCGGCACTTTGCCTGGACGGAAACCATTGATGCGCGCTTTTGCGCTGGCGCCTTGTAGGCGTTCGGAAAGCTTTGCTTCAAGATCCTTGGCCGGAACAACGACCTTGATCTCGCGCTTCAGCCCTTCATTGAGCGTTTCAGTAACCTGCATGTCCAAACCTTCACTTTTTAACATTCGTCCCGCCGTCACCGGCTCTTTCGCCAAATTGCGGGAGAAAAACTCATGCCGTCGTGGCTTCTGGTTCGGATGGAGTGAGCCAAGCTCTGCCATCCGCGTTGATTCTATTGGTTTATTTCTAACTCAACTTCGTTTTGTAGGATCGATTGTACCACACAATCCGGCACAAAGTTACGGAAGAAACAGTACCCTTACCGACTGGTCGCTCCCTTTACTTGCCTTACGTATAAAAATCAATGGTAGAGCCTTTGCAGGGAATGAAATTGCTTGTCACCAGTCCATTACCACCGGCGATTGCAGGGTGACAACGAAATCGAACTGTGCAAATCTCCCCGCACGGGGTTTTGAAACAGATGGATTATGACCACGCCTTTTCCGAAAGTCGTCGTATTTAAATCAGATCGAAGCTCTGTGAACTGACTTGCAATATTAGATTGATCGTCCGCGGAAACCTGTCTTCGAGCCATTTCAATCGATTGAGCAGATTGGCATTTTTCCCCGTACCACACACTGGAAGTCTCATTGCCATGGAGGCCTATCCCTTGTCACGCGCGTTGTTTACAGCCTTAAAATTTGGTTTTACCGCCGCTACCTTGTCGGCATCGGTAGCCCTCGCCCAGGAAGCCGCGGCCCCACCTCCTCCCCCGACTGTGACGGTTGCAAAGCCGGTAGTGCGCGACGTGGTTGACAGCGATGAGTTTATCGGACGATTTGAAGCCGTCGATCAGGTCGCGGTCCGTTCACGTATCGATGGATATCTCGATACGGTTCACTTCACCGATGGCGCATTGGTAAAGAAAGGCGATCCGCTGTTCACAATTGACCAGCGGCCTTACGTTACCGCACTCGCGCAGGCAAAATCGGCGCTAGAGGTTGCCAAGACAACGCTGACTTACGCCGAGGCACAGTACAAGCGCACGGAATCGCTCACCGGCAGCGGCACGCTGTCAGTATCGACGCTCGACGACCAGCGGCGCGCTTACCTGGCCGGCCAAGCCAGTGTGGCTGGCGCGCAGGCGGCTGTCGACGGCGCTGAGCTCAACCTCAACTATACGCAGATCACCGCCCCACAGGACGGCCGCATCGACCGCCGCCTGATTTCGGTCGGCAATCTGGTCAACGCCAATGACACGATACTGACCACCATCGTCTCCCTTGATCCCATCGATTTCTACTTCGACGTCGATGAGCGCAACCTGCTCAACTATGCACGGACGGCGCGCGAGCGTGGAAGCAATTTACAGGAAGGCGGCGGCGGCCTCGACGTCACGGTCAAACTCACAGACTCCAATGAACCGCCGGTGAAAGGCAAACTCGACTTTGCTGAGAACCGGCTGGACGATGCGACAGGAACAATGCGTGTTCGCGCGCGCTTCGCCAATCCCAATTTCATCCTGCAGCCGGGGCTTTTCGGCCGCGTCGAAGTGGCCGCTTCGAACACCTATAAGGGGATTTTGGTCCCTGACGAAGCCGTCGGCTCGGACCAGAACGAACGCGTCGTCTTTGTCGTCGCCGAGGACGGCACTGTCACGAGCAAGCCGGTTCGCCCGGGTCCCAAGCTTTATGGCTACCGCGTCATTCGCGAGGGGCTGACCGGCGACGAAATAATCGTCGTAAACGGGTTGATGCGCGTTCGCCCCGGCGGCAAGGTTAAACCCGAACTCGTCCAGCTTCCGCCAGAGGCGAAGACGGCGGAGGCCAGTCAATGAGATTTGCGCATTTCTTTATCGATCGGCCGATCTTTGCATCTGTCCTTTCGATCGTGCTGCTGCTTGTCGGCAGCATTGCCTATACACAGCTCCCCGTAGCCCAATATCCAGAAATAGCTCCGCCGACTATCGTGGTGCGAACCTCCTACCCGGGAGCCGATGCGGAAACCATCGCGAATACCGTGGCAACCCCGATCGAGCAGCAGATCAACGGCGTCGAGGACATGCTTTACATGTCATCCTATTCGACAGCTGACGGCTCGATGTCGCTGACCATCACTTTCAAGCTCGGCACCGACCTCGACAAGGCACAGGTTCTTGTGCAGAACCGTGTCGCCATTGCTGTGCCTCAGCTGCCGGAAGACGTCCAGCGCAACGGCATAACCACGACGAAAAGCTCGCCCGACCTGATGATGGTCGTGCATGTGCTTTCGCCGGATAACCGCTATGATCAGCTCTACGCGTCGAACTATGCCAACACCCGCATCCGTGACGTGCTGTTGCGGCTCGACGGCGTCGGCGACATCACCATTTTCGGCGAGCGTCAATATTCGATGCGCGTCTGGCTCGATCCGCAGAAACTGGCCGCCTATAGCATGACGGCAGGCGATGTGGTGCAGGCCTTGCGTGACCAGAATGTACAGGTCAATGGCGGTGAAATCGGCGGCCCGCCAACGGCTGGCACGAACGCCTTTCAATACACCGTCACGATGCAGGGCCGGTTCGAGGATGCCCGGCAATTTCGCTATGTGATCGTCAAGACTGGCGCGGATGGCCGCCTGGTCCAGTTGCAGGACGTAGCCCGCATTGAACTTGGTGCGAAAGACTATGTGACCAACAGCTACCTTGATGGCAGTCCCGCCGTTGCGCTCGGTATTTTCAGCCGGCCTGGCACCAATGCGCTGGCAGCTGCGGCGACCATCAAATCCACGATGCAGGAGCTTGCCAAGGATTTTCCTCCAGGCCTCAAATACGACATCGTCTATGATCCGACTGAATTCATCGCTGAGTCGATCAACGATGTTTACACTACGATCTTCGAAGCCGTGATTCTCGTCGCGCTTGTCGTGCTCGTCTTCCTGCAATCGTGGCGTACCGCAATCATTCCTATCGTTGCCATACCGGTATCGCTGATCGGCACGTTCGCCATTCTTCTGGCATTCGGCTTTTCGCTGAATATGTTGACCCTGTTCGGTCTCGTTCTTGCCATCGGTATCGTCGTCGATGATGCGATTGTCGTCGTCGAAAACGTGGAGCGTAACCTGGCATCTGGCATGACGCCAAAGCAGGCGGCCCATACCACCATGGATGAAGTGGGTACCGCTGTGGTCGCCATCTCGCTGGTGCTGATCGCAGTATTCGTGCCGACAGCTTTCATCCCCGGCATTTCCGGCCAGTTCTATCTGCAATTTGCCGTGACGATTTCTGCGGCGACAGCGATCTCGGCTCTCAACTCGCTGACGCTTTCGCCCGCCCTGGCGGCAATTGTCCTGCGTCCACACGATCACGCGGTTTCCAACAATCCGCTCGCGCGTTTCGGGAGAGGCCTCGCCAACGGCTTCAACAGAGGCTTCGATAGAATGGCATCGGGCTATTCCTGGATCGTAAGGCGCCTTGTGGGATCGGCGATCGGCCTCCTCGCCTCGCTTCTCGTGTTCGTCGGACTGCTTGGAGCCACATGGTATATGTCTAACCTGGTACCGCGCGGCTTCATTCCCCAGATGGATCAGGGCTATGCCATCGTCGTTATCCAGCTGCCGGACGGAGCCTCCCTCGCCCGCACCGATGCGGTTGTCCAAGAGGCTTCGAAGATTATCCGTGGCATTCCCGGCGTCAGAAACTCGGTCGCCTTCGCCGGCTTCAGTGGCGCGACCTTCACCAATGCTTCGAATGCCGGCGTCGTCTTCGCGCCGTTCCAGCCGTTTGACGAGCGGATAAAGAATGGCCAGTCGGCGACGTCGATCATTGGCCAGATCTATGGCAGTCTGCAGAGCATTCAGGAAGCCTTCATCATCGCGGTGCCGCCGCCATCCATCCGCGGTGTCGGCAACGCCGGTGGTTTCAAGATGCAGCTCCTCGATCGCGACAGTTCCGACATGCGCCGCGTTCTCGGTCTGGCCCAGCAGATGATGGGAGAAGCCAACCAGACACCCGGTCTTACCGGCGTCTATACGACCTTCTCTGCCTCAAGCCCGCAATATTTCCTTGAGATCGACCGTGACAAGGCTCGGGCATTGAACGTGCCCATTCCGAACATCTTTGAAGCGCTGTCGATCAATCTGGGTACGTCTTATGTGAACGATTTCAACGCTTACGGCCGTGTTTATCAGGTGCGCGCGCAGGCCGATCAGCAATTCCGCGTGGATCGGGCGGACATTCTCGCGCTGAAAGTTCGCTCGGCGACCGGCGCGCTGGTCCCGTTGGGTACACTTGTCGAAATCAGAGATACAACCGGACCGTCGCTCGTGCAGCGGTACAATATGTACGTGTCGGTTCCGCTTCAGGGCAATTCTGCCCCCGGAGTTTCTACCGGCACAGGGCTCGACAAGATGGAAGAGCTTGCGGCGAAAACCTTGCCGCCTGGCACAACCTTCAACTGGACCGAGCTTGCATTGCAGGAGAGAAGCACAGGCAATACGGCGATACTGATATTCGGCCTTTCAGTGGTCTTCGTCTTCCTTGCGCTCGCGGCCCAATATGAAAGCTGGGTCCTGCCGCTGGCGATCATCCTGATCGTTCCATTGGCCGTGCTGGCGGCGCTCATCGGCGTGCACCTGCGAGGTATGGACAACAATATCCTGACGCAGATCGGGCTTGTCGTCCTGATTGGTCTGGCGGCGAAGAACGCAATTCTTATCGTCGAATTCGCCCGACAACACCAGGAGGACGGTGCTACGCCGGTCGAGGCTGCGATCGAGGCAAGCCGCCTGCGCCTGCGTCCGATCCTGATGACGGCCTTCGCCTTCATCTTCGGCGTTGTCCCGCTGATGATCGCGCAGGGACCAGGTGCCGAAATGCGCCAGTCGCTCGGTACGGCGGTGTTTTCGGGCATGCTCGGTGTTACGTTCTTCGGCCTGTTCTTGACACCGGTGTTCTACGTCGCACTCCGGTCTTTCGGCCGCAAACGTAAAGTGGCAGTGGAAGAAGCCCCCGCCGCCCAGTAGCAAAAAAGGCGCGAGGCCCTTTGAGCCTCGCGCCGCGAAACAGCTGTTCCCCGCTTAGTTACTGTTACGTACTTTCTTCGAAACTCATCAACATGCATGCTGCGCTTGCACGGACAGTATTGGCCGCGTGCCATGAAGCACTGGGGAAATGGGATAAATGGCCGACACAATACACCCGGCAGCGATCGAACATCTGCCGATTTTTATCACCGCTCCCGGTCAAACCGACTGGCTGTTCAATGGGGTCGTCGTGTTCCTGTTGGCAATGATCCTCATTGTCGGCAATTTTTATTTCCGACTGCATGCCCTACCGGAGCAAATGGCGCATCGGGGGAGAAAGGTGCAAATGGAGATTGTGGCCGTCCTGGCGCTCATTTCCCTGTTTACCCACAACCATATCTTCTGGATCGCTGGCCTGTTGCTGGCATTGATTGATTTTCCGGATTTCTCCTCGCCGATGGTTTCAATTGCGCAGTCGCTCGAGAAACTCTCCGGGCGCGCTAAAACCTGGGAGGATGAGGCAATAGTCTCCCCGGTCTCCCCGCCCGAACCGGAGCCGAAATCAGACACCGCAGGCGGGGGTATCTGAGTCATGTTTGAGCTCCTTCTGTGTTCACTGCTCACAGTCTTTCCGGACTACCTCTTCCGCCGCTATGGACAGGGAAAGCGTCTCGGCCGGGAAATCAATCTCTATACGGTGTGGTATGAGCTGCGCTGGGGCATAACCGCGTGCCTTTTACTGACCGTTGCGTTGATTACCGTCATTTTTTATTTTCATCCTTCGACGACGAACGTCACCGCGGTATTCCGGACAGTCACCATTCTTCCCGAAACCACGGGCCGTGTCGCCGAAGTATTCGTCGGGGTCAATACAAAGGTCGAAGCCGGAGCGCCGCTCTTCCGGCTCGACAGCTCGGAACAGGAAGCCGCGCACGAAACGGCACAACGCCAAATCGATGAGGCTGTTGCCGCAACTGCGGTGGCGCAAACGGAACTGGCGGGGGCCGATGGGCTCATTCAACAGGCGCAAGGTGCATACCAGCAGGCTCTGGATGAACTCGCCACCAGGCAAGAGCTTTTGCGCCGCAGGGCCGACGTATCGGTTCGGGAGGTGGAGCGATTGCAAATCACCGCCGACACCCGAAAGGGAGCGCTCGACGCCGCTATCGCCAACAAGCGGACAATAGAGACAAAACTTTCAACGCTCCTGCCCGCTCAGAAGGCAAGTGCGGAAGCCGCGCTTAAGCAGGCACAGGTGGAGCTTGATAAAACCGTGGTTCGGGCCGGTGTGGCCGGAACGGTCCAACAGTTTACATTGCGGCCTGGCGACGTTGTAAACACAATGATCCGCCCCGCCGGGATCCTCGTTCCCCAGGAGGCTGGACGCGTCGCGCTGATCGCCGGCTTTGGTCAGATCGAGGCGCAGGTGATGAAAAAAGGCATGATTGCCGAGGCAACATGTATCGGCAAACCCTTTACAATCATTCCTATGGTGGTAACCGAAGTCCAGGATGTGATCGCGGCGGGACAGCTTCGGCCGACGGACCAGCTGATCGATGTGCAGCAACTTGCACGGCCCGGCACGCTCACAGTCTTTCTCGAGGCGCTTTATCCGGGGCAACTGGCGGGAATTCCGCCGGGCAGCAGCTGCATCGCCAACGCCTATACCAATAACCACGACGCGCTTGCCGCGAAGGATATCGGCACGGGGAGATGGTTGTTCCTCCATATGGTCGACACAGTCGCGATCGTGCATGCCATGATCCTTCGAATACAGGCACTGATGCTGCCCGTCCAGACCTTGGTGTTGGGTGGCCACTGATCAATTTTTTCTCAAGAATGTCGGGATCGGAGGCCTCGACGCGTCCTTTGCGGGACAACAGGCGGGGATGGATCCCGCTGTAGGAGGAAAAATGCGAGAGCTGATTTTGTTCATGCACATGTCCCTGGACGGCTACATTGCTGCTGCTGAAAAGAACTCGCAGCCCACGGCCAGCAGCGATGGTGCATCTGAGGATGATGGCACGGTCGATGATCAAGGCATTATGGATACGGTAGTGCCCAAACTGACTGGCGGCTCCGACACACTGCTGCTGGGGCGACGCGTGGCAGACGAACTGCTCGGCTATTGGCTGACCGCGGAATCCAAATATCCCGATCTATCGAGCGGCTACCGCAACTATGCCCGCTGGGCAACAGACGCACGTAAGGCAGTCATCTCGAACACCGAGGAGCGGCTGCCTTGGGAGCATAGCGAGGTGCTGCTGGTAAAGAATGATGAAGACATGGTGCAGACCGTTTCGGCGCTCAAGCGGCAGCCCGGCAAGAACATTGTGTTCCATGGCGGCGTGAGGACAGCGCAAAATCTGGCGCGGCTCCATCTGATCGACGAATATCAGCTCGTTGTAGAACCGGAGGCACTGGGCGATGGCAAACCCCTTTTCAGAAAGCTGACAGATAAGCTCAAGCTAAACCTCGTCGAAGCAAGGGCGCTAAAAGCCGGGGACGTTTTTCTGAAGTATCGGCCGGCAACGGTCACAAAAGCCTAGGGTGCTATTGCTTGTAACCCTTTGCCTGCATGCATGCACTGATAAGATTTGCCTGTTCCTTGCTTCTGGCAGAACTGTCCGTGGCAAGGGCCGCAGTTGAACCGGCAGCCTGGTATTTGCATTCCGCCATATCCCTGTTCGCGGGTGTGACAGGCTCTTCGCTATGGACCCACTTCTTCTCGGAAGACGCACATGCAGCGAGGAATACCATTGGAATAACGAATAGTAAAATCCGGCTCTTGGAGAGACTTTTGGAAGTATTGGACGAATCTGAAACTGCGTTGGACATTGTGAGAATCCTCTATTTAATTTGCCTGGTAACCATAGTCAGGCATAAATCTGTTCTGAATGCTCCCCATGAAAAGCAAGGCTATACCAAGGCGGCAAACTACATTGCAATTGGGGCCCGACACAACCCCGGTTGCCATTTTTGACGGGAAAAGCCCGATCGCATCAGGAAACTGGTCCCATGTGAACCATGCCCACTAACATCCGTCGCCGAGGGCGCCGGCGGACCAGTAAGTCAAGAAGCCGTTCGGACGCCTACAGAAAATCGTCCCGTCTCGGCGTGAACGTATCGATCAGCAAACCGTCCTGAAGCGCCACAACGCCGTGAATGAGATTAGGGGCGACGATGAAGCTGCTGCCGGTAGGCAGCGTCGTGGTCACGCCATCGACGGTCACCTCGAAGGCACCCTTGGCCACATAGCTCACCTGGGTATGTGGATGGGAATGGAGCGCGCCGATCGCGCCTTTGTCGAAGCTGAAGGCGACGAGCATCATTTCCGGGCGATGCGAAAGAACGGCGCGGCGAGTGCCGGGCGAGGTTTCCGTCCAGGAAAGGCCGTTAGGCAATGTGTAGTGACCAGACATCGATATCTCCTTCTTATCGCGCCAGCCATCCGCCGTCGACGGGAAGGACCGTACCATGCACATAGTCCGACGCGCGGGATGCAAGGAAGACAGCAGCTCCAGCCATATCATCCGCCTGCGCCCAGCGTCCGGCCGGAATGCGTTTCAGGATATCGGCATTGCGTGCGGCATCCGCCCGCAGCGCCGCGGTGTTGTTGGTCTCGACATAGCCGGGGGCAATGGCGTTGACGTTGACACCATGGACTGCCCATTCGTTTGCCATTAGCCGCGTCAAGCCTGCAAGGCCGCTCTTTGCCGCCGTGTAGGATGCAACACGAATCCCGCCTTGGAACGACAGGAGCGAGGCGATGTTGATGATCTTGGCAGGCCTCTTCTCCGCCATCGCCGCCCTGGCGAATGACTGGCAGAGAAAGAACACCGATTTCAGATTGGTGTCCATCACGGCATCCCAGTCCTCCTCGGTAAAATCGATCGTATCGGCCCGGCGGATGATCCCGGCATTATTGACCAGAATATCCGGGCGCTTTCGAATGGCTGTTGCTCGCTCGACGATAGTGCGCACCTCGTCCATCCTGGAGAGATCGGCGAGAAGAGCATGAAACGACCGGCCGCCTGCTGTAACGAGGGCTGCGGTTTCTTCCATCGGCGAGCGTCCGACGCCGATGATGTCGGCGCCCGCACCTGCGAGACCCACTGCAATCGCCTGGCCGATGCCCGTGTTGGCACCGGTGACGATGGCGCACCGGCCCGAAAGATCGAACGGGTTCATCTGAGGCTTTCCATCGGGACCTTGTCCATATCGGTGAAGCTCATATTGTCGCCGGCCATCGCCCAGATGAACGAGTATCGCCCGGTGCCGGCACCGGAGTGAATGGACCACCCCGGCGACAGCACCGCATCATGGTTTTTCAGCACGAGATGGCGCGTTTCATGCGGTTCGCCCATAAAATGGAAGACACGAGTCGCCGCTTCCATGCCGAAGTAGAGATAGACTTCCATGCGTCGGTCATGCACATGAGCGGGCATGGTGTTCCAGACGGAACCGGGCTCGAATGTCGTCAGACCGACCAGAAGCTGGCAGCTTTCACAGACATCCGGATGCACATATTGGTTGATCGTTCGGGCATTGGCTTCCTCAGCCGAGCCCATGCGCACCTTCCTGGCCATGTCGAGCTTGATCAGCACGGTTGGACAGGCGCGGTGTGCCGGAGCGCTCAGCAGATAGAATTCGGCGGGATTTGCCGGGTCGTCGCTGCGGAACCACAATGTCCCCTGACCCAGACCGACATAGAGCGCATCCTGGAAGTCGAGCGGATAGTCGACGCCGCCGACAATGATAGTACCCTTACCGCCGATGTTCAGAATGGCGGCCTCGCGGCGTTCAAGGAACTGGCTGGTTCCCGTTTCCTTGACCTGGTCGATGACGAGGTCCTTTCCGACCGGGACGATACCGCCGACAATCATCCGGTCGAGATGGCTGTAGGTGAGATTGATCTCACCTTTCGCAAAAAGCCCCTCGATGAGAAAGTCCTTGCGCAGGCCTTGGGTGTCGCGTTTGGCAGCGTCTTCCGGACCAACGGCTTGGCGCACATTTATGGAAATTGTCACAGCATTGGCCTCTTGGCGTTTGATAGAGGGGTCACGTGAGGACGACATATTCGGTGCGTTGGCTCATGCCGGGTTCTGCTTGTTCACACCGAACGAATTGTATGGTACTGTATGGTGGTCGAAAACAGATGTCAACGAGATGACGGTGGCGAAAGCATGGACCTTGAGACATTGAAGTTCGAGACCGGGGAAACGACCGCCGCGCAGGTCGAACGGGATTTGCGCGAGGCGATCATTCGCCTCGATCTCGCGCCCGGTTCACGCCTGTCCGAGCAGGAGATCGCGTCTCGTCTCGGCGTTTCCCGCCAGCCGGTCCGCGAGGCGCTGATCGCCCTGGGAAAATCCAAGCTCGTCGAGATCCGCCCCAATCGCGGAACCGTCGTGGTCCGCATCTCGGGGCGCCAGATGATGGAGGCCCGCTTCGTACGCGAGGCGATCGAGGTTGCCGTTGTCAGGCGGGCCAGCGAAAGTTTCGATACGTGGACGCGGCGAAAGATCGACAGCATCCTCGAGCGTCAGCGAGGAGCAGTGAACGACCACGATCACAACGCTTTTCGCCGGGACGACGAGCAGTTTCACATGGCTATCGCAGAAGGCGCGGGCTGCGGTCTCGCCTGGAACGCGATTTCAGACATCAAGTCGCATATGGATCGGGTTTGCAACCTGCAGCTTCGCAACCCGGCGTCTATGGAAAACCTTATCGAGCAGCACGAGAAGATCGTCACCGCCATCGATGCCCGAAACGCCGATGCTGCGGCCGACGCCATGAGAACGCATCTGAACGGCATTCTGAATGATCTGCCACAGATCGAATCGGACAATCGTGAGCTGTTCGAATAGCGACGTACAGGCTGCGCATGCATATCCAAATTTTACACACGGCTGCTGCGGGCGTTTGGTGAACGTGCGGTTCTAAGCGAGACATTATGCCATTGTGGGAGCAATCACATAAACAGACAGCGCACCCGTTTAGTGGCGTCTCGTCGCAATACCTGCAGGCCTGCATGGGTAGCCTGCGGTCAGCGTGTCAGCCTATGCGATTCGGCCACGCTTAGCCCGTGAGGCGCGCGCGAAACAACGTACAGCCGCCCATCAGGCGAGACCTGGAGATGTCCCGGAATCCAGCCTCCGTCATCCACGCGCGATACTGACCTTCAGTATATGATTCGCCGTGGCGATAGAGGTTCAAGAATGTCAGATTCAAAAAGACACCCTCAGGCGGGCCGAGGCGGTCATCATCGACGACGCCCCACCCCGCAATTGCGATCTCGCCCCCTGGTGCAAGGCAACGCGCGGCGTTCAGGATCGAACGACGCGCTTGGTCCGGCGGCAAGACCTGGACCACAGCCTTCAGGATGGCCAGATCGTGCCGACCGATCGATGGTGCGACAGTTATGTCTCCCTCTTCGACAACCACGTCGTCGGCACCGTATTCCGACAGGATAGCCGGCGCGACGGCTGCGACCGTTGGGAGTTCCATCAGCGTCGCCGCAATCTGCGGCCGCCCCTCGCGAAGTCCGACGAGAATGGTACCCGCGCCTCCGCCGATATCAATCACCGAACCGATCGCCGAAAGATCCATCTCTTGAGCCAGATGTCGGCCGAAAATCACCCCGCCCGGTGCGAGCATGCGGCTGAAGGCCACCGCGGCCTCTGGACCCGCTTCGGCAAAGTCGTGCAACGCAGCCGGCCGGTTCTGTCGCAGCGACTCTGCGGTAAGTAGGTCGGCCCCCCAGAGCTCGCGCAGGAGCGCGTGGTCGCCGCCACGATAGGTCGGCCTGGACGCGTCGAGGAAGGTCGCGGCCTCGGCTCCGTTGCGAAATTCACCGTCCTTGACTTCGAGGAGGCCGATGCTGGCGAGCGCGTATAGGAGCCGCGACAGACGGTCGGGCTCGATTTTGAGTGCGGCCCCAAGCGTGCCAGCAGTCGCGGCGCTGCCACCGAGCCGAGTAAAGATGCCAAGGTCCAGCCCGGCGCGAAGCGCCAAGGCGGCGGGCACCGCTGCGATCAGCTTGTCTATCCGATCAGAATCCACGTCACATCCCCTTCCACGATCTGGCTATTCAAGCGCCCACATCAGTTCGGCCACGTCCTTTGAATGAGAAACATAAGTTTGTTTCGACGCACACCACAAATTTTGAAGAATTCCGTTCTGGCAAGCCGTTATTTGCAATCTTGCGCTGATCTTTTATCTGCTGACAATCCACCGTGCATACCACTCTGTCGTACCAATGTTGTATTAAGCACGTGCCTGATGCGGGCAATCTCAGGACTGTTCTCAAACACATGCTTTTCTGCCTGTGCTCGTCTGCACTGTCATGGAGCAACGGCGCCAAAGTCGATTTCTCGATTTCATGCACAACTGTAGAGGCGAGCGCACGCACCGTGCCGGCTCTCCCCGCCAGAAGACTGGCGTCGCTGGGGCGGATCGAATTATGTAAAAAAATAGCTTATGGAAATTGTGGTGCGGATAGAGGGACTCGAACCCCCACGGTCTCCCGCCAGAACCTAAATCTGGTGCGTCTACCAATTTCGCCATATCCGCAGATGAAGCAGGAGCCCCAAGCGCCGGTCCCTATATCATCCTCTTTCCAAGGGTCAAAGGAAAAAGCCCGGCTTCCGGCAGAATATATTTTGGCAACGCCCAGTTGCCGAACTCAGTAAATCGGCTCTTCGTACAGCACTGTGCCATTGTCCTTCAATGCGCGGATCTGCGCGTCCCCCGCGCTGGATACGGCGATGACCGCCTCGATCTTTCGTTCCTGCTGTTGAGCTTCGATCACCCGTCCCTGACCTTCCGGCACATAATAGCGCTCGATGCCATAGGTGATGCGCAGAGGGCTATAAGCCGCCGCATTGGCAAAGCGGGACGTGCGGCCACGCAGCTGCACTTCGCCAGACGGCACGTCCTTGCGCGCCTGCCATGAGGCGCCAGCGAACGTCCACACACCGCCATCGCCTTCTTTCACAGTCACATAGACATCGGCAGGTCCGTCGGTTGCGGGAACTGTCCCGCTGATCCTGCCCGCCTCGATATTGGAGATGGCATAGCGAAGCGTGACGTAGTCGCCGCGCAAAAAATCGTGCGGATCGACGGGTTCGCTTTGCAATGTGATGTCGGTGCCATCGCGCAGAATCGAAACGTGCTGCTGGACCATGGCATAGAGCACACCGGACTGCAGGAGCGCCACTGCAGCACCAAGCCAAAGGAGACGATTGATCTTTATTGTCATGGCGTTGTCTGCCTTTTTGAATTCCTTTTCTGGAGCCGTCGCTCCATGCGGATAACAAAGGCAGCGAGAAGCAGAACCAGCACACCGGCGCTCAGGAAGAAGCTCGCGGTGCCGATCATCGTGCCGATAGTCTCGAAAGCCAGATAGAGAACTTCCAGTGAGAAGACCGTGTAGGCAATCCACCGCACCGCCAGATTACGGTGACCCGAAAGCACGAGACCCGCAATCGAGCAGCCGAGGATCGCAAATCCGATCAGGACCTGATTGGGAATCGCTTCATCGGCATAGTCATTGCCGGCGATATCGAACTGGAAGAACAACAGCGCTACAAGCACCATGAAGAAGCCATAGGCGCCCAACGGCTCTGTCCAACCGGTCATCCGGTCCAGGAGGCCGGGACGCACGGCGTCCATCGTAAAGCAAATCGCGCCGATCAGGCCCGCGACCCACAAAACCGCGACTTCGCCGAGATCAATTCGGACGACAAGCACGTAGGTGATAAGCAACAGGGCGATGAGATGCTTTGCGGCCCTGCCCTTCGTGTACCAGATTAGCCCTGCACTGATAAAAAGCAGGACCGGCACCAGCCAGACATAGCTGAAAGGCTCGCCAACGGTCCGATCGAGCGAAGAGAACAGATAAAGACCTGTAATGGCGACGCCCGCCGAGACAAGCACTGGCGAGCGCAGGAACAATGCCGCAACCATCGTGCCGGCGATCCAGAGGAGCACGGCATCCGCTACATCGCCCGACAGGTGGTACATTTGGCCAATCAGCGCAATTCCGGCGCCAAACGTGATCGCGGCGATCAGATACAGCGCCTGACCGAAGCGCCTGTCGCCGAGACCATCCCGCCACGCACCGCCAACATAACCGAGCCAAAGCACCGATATGATCAGGCCAACGCGAAACAACCGGGGCATCGCCTCCCAATTGGCCGCGACGAGCGAGATAATCGCCGCACCGAGAAGGACCGCACCAAGCACCGCCAGGATACCTCCAAGGCCAAAGCCGGAGCGATGATCGTCGAGGTCTTTGCGAAGCCGTTCGGCAACGATCTCATCGATCACCCCGTCCCGCTGCCAGCGCGCAATATGTTTCCTCAATCCAATGGTGAGTGCCACGGATGCTCCCTTGAGTCTTCTCAAGTGAAGGTAGCGCGACTGACTACGAAAACGCAATTGCACGGCGTTGCACAAATTAAACTCAAAAACGCCTTTGGTGCGCCGCAACAATTAATGGCCGTTAATGGTGCAATGCAGCAATTGCATAGCTGATCTGCAAACTTGGCTCTGCAACTTCGGGACGTCATCCACTATCTTCCACTCAACGATCAAGAGTGATCAACCAAACAAAAAAACCGAAGTGGTGAAATGAAATGAACCTTATCCGCTCTTACAGCAACTGGCGCCGTTATCGTGACACGGTTTCCGAGCTGAACCGTCTGTCGACCCGCGAACTCAGCGATCTGGGCATTGCCCGTTCGGACATCCCGTTCGTCGCCAAGAAGTCTGCAGTACGCTAATCGAATACAAGCATATCGCCGGGCTTTATCCTCCTCCCAAAGTTCCAGCGATCGAAGACCGGCACTCCTCCTCCCGGCTGGTCTTTACAAAACGACACCCACCGCACCTCCTCCCGCGGTGGGTGTTGTTGTTTCTGGAACTCCCTGCTGTCTATCTCTGCCCGCCATATCCCCGGCGGTGCCATTCCGACAAAAGCATCACGTCAGGCAGTCCGCCTCCCGGTTCATACCAGGAGTCGACGGCCCAGGACGTTCCCGAATCATCTTTGAGAACGGCGGTAAAATGCGGGTAGCGACCGTCGATGAAACTCCCGCGCGAATCTCTCCTTGCAACGCGGTGATGGTGCAATAGCCCGGCGCCCTGCAGGTAGCGGAGAAAATGGTCCGTATTGGTCGACTCATCGACACAATCCATCTGACCTCTCTCGCGACCCTTGCCGAAGTCCATCTTTGGTCGGTCGACGACACCGATAACGGCGACGCTACGCTGCTCAAATATTTGCACCGCCCGGCGAACCGCAGCGCGTTCGGCCGTAGGCGAAGCGCGTCCTCCCGCCATGATGGAAGCTATTCGTGAGCGATCTGCCGGCGTCAATGTCACCGGCGTTTGAAAGGTACAGCCATAACCGTTGCAGACGCGGAAACTTTGCGCCCCGGCATGCCCGTACAACGCAGCGAACAGAAACAGGCTCAGACACGGGACCATTATACGCATGGGACGACTGTAACGGGACTTATTGTTGAAACCTACAGGATTCGCTGTTTATGGTTGCCGTAATAAAAGCGGAGGAATCAACATGAAAACAAGAGAGAGCGAAAATTCTTCCTCGCTTGCCAAAAGCAAGCGTCCCGCGGCTCCCACGCAGCCGGTCCTCCTCGCGGGCGGCAATCCCCAGATCGCAAAGGGCTACGGCGATGCCCCGGTGCAGGCCTATATCGCCGCCATGCCCGGCTGGAAAAGCGACGTCGGTCGCCGCCTCGACGCGCTCATCGTGCGCACAGTGCCCGGTGTGCACAAGGCGGTCAAATGGAACTCGCCGTTCTATGGATTGGACGAGAACACCTGGTTCCTCAGCCTTCACTGCTTCACGAAGTACGTCAAGGTCACCTTCTTTCGGGGCACGTCGCTCACGCCTGTCCCGCCCGGCGAGTCCAAGCATAAGGAAGTGCGGTATCTCGATATTTATGAAGGCCAGCTCGATGAGGCCCAGTTCGTCACTTGGGTGAGGCAGGCCAGCAAACTGCCCGGCGAAAAAATGTGAGCAGAAAGCCGCTGCTACATGCAAGATACCACCAAAGGGAGGCGATACCGATGAAGAAGAACGACTTGAAGGACGGAGAAGGCGGGCACTCTCCGTCTCAGCTGATCGATGCAAGAATCAAGGAGCTTAGCGATTGGCGGGGGAAGACACTCTCCCATGTCCGCGCCCTGATCAAGCAAGCCGACCCTGAGGTTGTCGAGGAATGGAAGTGGCGAGGCGTTCCAGTCTGGTCCCATGATGGCATAATCTGCACCGGCGAGACCTATAAGAGCGTGGTGAAGCTAACTTTCGCCAAGGGTGCTTCGCTTGACGATTCTTCCGGGCTGTTCAACTCCAGCCTTGAAGGCAACACCAGACGCGCCATTGATTTGCATGAGGCGGAAGACATCGATGAAGACGCATTCAAGACGCTCATCCGTGCAGCAATTGCGTTGAACAAGTCAAAGACCCGCAAGGCCTGACTTGTGGTTCGGCGCTCCTCGCCCGATAGTGATTTCCATCAGGGTGGAAAAGTGCCGCAATCAGGCCTAGAGTCTCCATCCAAGCTTGGATCTCCCGGAGTAAGAATATGGAAAAACGTCGTCTTGGCCGCAAGGGCCTGTCCATTGCGCCATTGGTTTTGGGCGGCAACGTCTTCGGCTGGACTGCCGACAAAAAGACCTCCTTCGATCTGCTTGACCGTTTTGTCGATGCCGGTTTCAACGCGGTCGACACGGCGGATGGCTATTCTCGCTGGGTGCCCGGACATGAAGGCGGCGAATCCGAAACGATCATCGGGGAATGGATCAAATCCCGCGATGCCCGCGACAAGGTCGTCATCATTACCAAAGTCGGCTCCGACATGGGTCAAGGCAAGAAAGATCTTTCCGCCGCTTACATTGCCAAGGCAGTGGAGGCATCGCTGAAGCGGTTGCAGATCGACGCAATCGATCTTTACCTGTCGCACTGGCCAGATCCCGATACACCCTACGAGGAAACACTCGGCGCCTACCAGAAGCTGCTGAGAGAGGGAAAGATCAAATCAATCGGCGCTTCCAATCTTGATGCGGACCAGCTTCGGGCCGCGATCGATGTCTCGGAAACAAAAGACCTGCCGCGCTATAATGTGCTGCAGCCCGGCTATAACCTCTACGATCGTAGCGAGTTCGAAGGCAAGCTGCGCGACCTTTGCATTTCCGAGAACATAGGCGTCATCACGTATTTCGCGCTCGCCAAGGGTTTCCTTTCTGGCAAATACCGCAGCGAAGCGGACTTGGGTAAAAGCCAGCGAGGCGACGGCATCAAGCAGTATCTCAACCCTCGCGGTTACCGCATTCTCGCTGCGCTGGACAAGGTATCGGCCAAGCACAATGCCAAGCAGGCCGAAGTTGCGATCGCGTGGATCATCCAGCGCAAGGGCGTCACGGCACCGATTGCCAGCGCCACCTCCCTCGAACAGCTGGAAAGCCTCATCCGGGCCGCAGCACTGAAGCTCGACAGCGGCGACGTGGCGGAACTCGACCAAGCCAGCGCCTGATCCATCCCGATTATGAGCGCCGCCGCTCAGTTAAGTTGCGGCGGCTTTTGCATTGAAGCGCGGCGCCAAAAAGTCTATTGGAAGCGCATGTCACACAAACCAGTTCATATCGTTGGCGGCGGTCTCGCCGGTTCCGAAGCATCATGGCAGCTTGCCGAGGCGGGTATTCCCGTAATCCTGCACGAGATGCGGCCGGTCCGCGGCACGGATGCGCACAAGACGCAAGATCTGGCCGAGCTCGTCTGTTCCAATTCTTTCCGCTCCGATGACGCCGAAACCAATGCCGTCGGTGTATTGCATGCGGAGATGCGTCTCGCCAATTCGCTGATCATGGCTTCTGCCGATGCGAACCAGGTGCCGGCCGGCAGTGCGCTCGCTGTCGATCGTGACGGCTTTGCCGAGGCCGTCACCGCCCGCATTGAAGCGCATCCGCTGATTACGATCGAACGCGAGGAAATCACCGGCCTGCCGCCGGCCGACTGGGACAAGGTCATCATCGCCACCGGCCCGCTTACAGCGCCATCGCTTGCCGAGGCGATCGGCGACGAAACCGGCGCCGACGCCCTCGCCTTTTTCGACGCTATTGCACCGATCGTGCATTTCGATTCCATCGATATGGATATCTGCTGGTTCCAGTCTCGCTATGACAAGGTTGGACCGGGCGGCAATGGCAAGGACTACATCAACTGCCCGATGAGCAAGGAGCAGTACGAAGCGTTCATTCAAGCGCTTGTCACAGGCGACAAGACCGAGTTCAAGGAATGGGAAGGCACGCCATATTTCGACGGCTGCCTGCCGATTGAGGTAATGGCCGAGCGCGGGCCGGAAACACTGCGCCATGGCCCCATGAAGCCGATGGGCCTGACCAATGCGCACAATCCCACCGTCAAAGCCTATGCAGTGGTTCAACTGCGCCAGGACAACGCACTCGGGACGCTTTACAACATGGTCGGTTTCCAGACCAAGTTGAAATATGGCGCCCAGACCGACATCTTCAGAATGATCCCGGGGCTGGAGAACGCTGAATTCGCACGGCTTGGCGGGCTGCACCGCAACACATATCTGAATTCGCCACTTCTGCTCGATCCGACCCTGCAGCTTAAAACCCGGCCGGGCTTGCGTTTTGCCGGCCAGATCACCGGGTGTGAGGGCTATGTCGAATCCGCCGCCATCGGTCTGCTCGCTGGCCGGTTTGCCGCAGCGGAAAGGCTGGGCCAAGCCTATACGCCTCCGCCCTTGACGACGGCTTTCGGCGCGCTCCTCGGCCATATCACTGGCGGCCATCTGGTGACCGATGAAGAACCGGGCAAGCGCTCATTCCAGCCGATGAATGTCAATTATGGCCTGTTTCCGCCAATGGAGGCGCCGAAGATTGAAGGCAAGCGTCTGCGCGGCAAGGAGAAGTCGAATGCCAAGAAGCGTGCCATGAGCGCGCGTGCGCTGGCTGATTGCCGGGCATGGCTCGGCCTTCCGGCTGTCGCTGAAGCTGCGGAATAGGTCTAGCGCGTAGAGGCTCTGAACATCGCCCATTGGCGGCGAAGCGGCGAGATATCGGCGATTTCCGTGGCGGCATTCGAGCCGCTGGCTTTCAGCTTCTTCAGATAGAGCGGAGTAAGCGCGGCTGGCAGATAGGCCGGGCGAAGTGTCGCCGGCAACGTCTTCACAGCGTTTTCGAATTTAGCGAAATGATCCCCGGTGAGCGCGATCATCGCATCGATCGCACGCTTGACCGCTAATTGGTCGGAGCCGTCCAGCAACACCGTCCCGCTGCAGCCGACGGCCGCCAGAATATCGGCCGGGATATAGATCTGGCCGCGGCGGCGATGCAGCGGCAACAGGCGCAGCAGACCGGTGATCGCCTGCGCGACACCGGCATGGCCAGCCACGTCGGCGTGTTCAGGGGCCTTGGCGGCATCGAGGATCAAGGAGGCGAGTTGGATGAGCGCCGAAGCTGTCTCTCCGCAATACCCCTCCAGATCGTTGCGGCTTGGCATCGGGTCATTGTAGAGGTCGAATATGCGCGCCTCGCAATAATTGTCAAAAGCAGCGCGCGGCAGATCATAGGTTTTGATCGTACCTAAAAGCGCAGCGGCGACGGGATTTCCCGACGCTTCACCAAGCTCCGTTCCATTGATCAGATCGCGCCACCATTGCAACCGGATTTCACCCGGCAATGGGTCATGGATCAGATCACGAATGCGGGCAATTTCAGTGTTGAAGGCAAAGAGCGCTGCCAACGCCCCGCGTTTGTCTTCCGGTGCATAGAGCACGGAAAGGTAGCGGTCCGGATCGGCGGCGCGCAACAATTGCAGGCAGTGGGTTTCATTGGCGTTCATAGGCGTGAGATATAGGCGCGCGTTGGATTAATCCACTGCAATCAATGCAGCGGCCACTGCGCGATCTTCCGCCAACAGGACATTGTAGGTCCGCACTGCCGCGCCCGTGCTCATCGGATCGGATGATATGCGGTGCTTGCGCAATTCCTCGCGCAGTTCCTGCGGCAGCCGCCGCAAGTCGGTCCCCATACCCACCAGCAATATCTCGATATCGTCGGCTTGCTCGAACACAAGCGAGAAGTCGGCGATCGTCAGGAGTGGCAGGGCTTTCGGCTCCCAGCCATGAATGCCGGACGGGAGACAGAGTATGGAGCCGCGATGCGACATGTCCGCGAAGCGAAAACCGCCATTGCCATAGGCATCGATGGGTGCACGCCCAGGAAAGTGCGCATCCCGAATTTCGATGCCCTTGACCAATTAATTATGCTCCACTCTGCCCGGAAACCGCCGACGGTCGGTTGTCCGCAACATCCCTCCCCTTGAGGCCAAACAGCATCAGCAAGGGGCCGGCAACGAAGATCGACGAGTATGTTGCAACGATGATGCCGACACCGAGGACCAGGGAGAATGATTTCACGTCATCTCCACCATAGAGATAGAGAACGACCAACGCCAGAAACGTTGCAAGTGATGTCAGAATCGTGCGCGACAGGGTCTGGTTGATAGACGCGTCGAGAAGCGCCGACAGCGACATGCTGTTGCCGTATCGTCGCAAATTTTCGCGCACGCGGTCGTAGATAACGACCGTATCGTTGAGCGAGTACCCGACTATCGCGAGCAAAGCGGCGATGCTCCAGAGGTTGAACTCCATCTGGAAGATGATGAACATACCGAGCAGCAGCAATACGTCGTGGATTGTTGCGAGAATGGCGCCAAGTGCGAAATGCCATTCGAAGCGCAGCCACACATAGACGAAGATCACCGCCAATGAGAGCCCGACTGCGAGCATTCCGGCGTGGGACAGTTCGCTCGATACGGACGGCCCGATAACGTCGATACGGCGGAAATCAAAATCATCCTGCAATTCACCCCGGATCTTCACACCGACGGTTTGTTCGGCATCCTCGCCCTCACCCTGGCTGCCCACGGTAATCAGGGCGCGATCATCCGATTTGAACGGTTCGATCTTGATGTCACCAATGTTCAGATCCTCCAGCCGGCTATAGACATCGTCGAGATCGATCGCACCCTCATGCGATTGAATCTCGACCATCGTGCCGCCCTTGAAATCGATACCGAAGTTCATGCCGACAATGGCGAAAAGCACGATCGCTGCAATGCTCGACAGCGCCGAAAAGCCAAGCGTCAGAAAACGCAGCTTCATGAACGGGATTTTCGTATCATTTGGAACGAGCTTCAGGAGTGCGCCGGGTACTTCCTTCGGACGCGCCCATTGAACCCACACGGATACCAGCCAGCGTGTCAGCGTGAAGGTCGTGAATAGTGTCGTGACGATACCGATCGTCACGGTCAGCGCGAAACCGTGCACCGGACCGGAACCCAGAATGAAAAGCACGAGTGCTGCAATCAGCGTCGTGACGTTGGCATCGACGATCGTTGCGAGCGCCCGTGAAAATCCGGAATCGATAGCCTGGATCACGGAAAAGCCAGCGCGCCTGTCCTCGCGAATGCGTTCATAGATGAGCACGTTGGAATCGACGGCCATTCCGATGGTAAGCACAATACCGGCGACACCCGCGAGCGTCAGCGGCGCGCCAAAAAGCGTGAGCACTGCCAATATGAGGATCACATTGACGACGAGGGCGATGTTGGCGATGACCCCGAGAAGGCCATAGGTCAAAAGCATGAAGACGATGACGAGAGCCGCACCGATGAGAGCAGCGATCTTGCCGGAGGCAACAGCCGCTGCACCGAGATCAGTGCCGATCGTTCTCTCTTCGAGCACGGTGACACTCGCCGGCAGCGCGCCTGCCCGCATCACAAGCGCGAGGTTACTTGCGCCCGAAAGGTCGAAATTGCCGGAAATCTGACCTGTATTCCCTGGTATTTCCTCACTGATGAGCGGAGCTGAAAGCACCTGGTTGTCGAGAACGATAGCGAAGGATTTGCCGACATTCGCCTTGGTCGCCTTCGAGAACCGGTCAGCGCCAATGCTATCCAACCTGAAGGTTATCACAGGCTCCTGGGTGGTCGTATCGATTCCGGCCTGCGCATCGACGAAGTTCTGGTTCGAGACAAGCGGCTCTTTCTTGACCAGGTAAGCAATAGGCGGATCGTCGAACGAATACACCACCTCATCGCCTTCCGGGGGCGTGCCGTCGATCGCCTGCTGAACGGGTACGGAATCGTCGACCATTTGGAAATGCAGTTCGCCGGTGAGGCTCAGGATGTCCTTGAGCAGTTGCGAGTCGTACAGCCCGGGGACTTCCACGAGCACACGGCCATTGCGCTGGCCTTCGACATTGGGATTGGTGTAGCCGAGTTCACTCAGACGGCGCGTAAGGATCGCAATCGTTGCGTCGGTGTCGGGCAGATGGTCCTTGTCAACCTGCAGGCGTAGCCGCGATCCACCTTCAAGGTCGAGACCCAATGCCAGCTGCTTCTTCGGCAGCCAGTCCGGCAACGTCACCAATTGATCCTGTGTAAAGAGATTTGGCAGCGCCAGAACAACGCCTGCTAGAACAACAGCCCAGATGAGTACAGTCTTCCAGCGGCTAAAATAGAGCATAAAGTCGCAACCTTGGAACGAGAATCAGAAGGGCGGCTCGGTGGCCGCCCCCTCACTATGCCTTATTTCTTGTTGTCGGCAACCGGCTCGCCCTTGACCCGGACGTCGGCTACCATTCCCCGCAGGACGCGGGCCTTGACGCCGTCGCCGATTTCGACATCCAGCTCGCCGGTATCTTCATAGACCTTGGTAACCTTGGCGATGAAACCACCACCGGTAATGATCGTGTCACCACGGCGGATATTCTTCAGCTGCTCCTCGCGCTTCTTGGCAGCGGTACGCTGTGGGCGAATGATCAGGAAGTACATGATCACGAAGATCAGAATGAACGGCAGGATGCTCATCAGCATTTCCGGCGCGCCGCCGACACCCGTTGCCTGTGCATATGCGGGAGTTACGAACATTGAGACAACCTCCAGAGAAACCAGATTTGAAAGAACTTGAGCCAGCGCAATACAATGTTTGGGGCGTCAAAAGCAACCGTACAAAACTGTGTGTCCTGCTTTTCGAATTATCTTCAACATGATAGAGCAAATTTTGTCTATTCAGAACCGTTCTGCCGGAGGGAATTTGGTTCAAGGTCAAGGGATTTGGAGAGGCCGACGCCTTTTCATCGAACGAAGCCGAAGCCCAGAGGATTCGGAGCAAATTCACCCGGCCTTATCGGTTTCCGGCTGGCGGCCAACCACTTTGTCAGCCGGGCGTCGTCCGATGGATAAACATCGGCCTCGCTACCTTCCGCGTGGATTGTCTCGCCATCCGCGAAACAGAACTGGCTTTGAATAGACATAACTTGCTCTAGTCGCTTGTATGCATGAAAATGAAGGCTCGATGAGTATGTCCGATGAACTGTTGACAGATAAACTTGACCGGCTGATTGCGGTGCTGGAGCGCATGGCGCCGCCAAAAGCTCAACCGGTCGACTTCGATGCGACGGATTGCTTCGTATGGAATCCGGACAAGCTCACCTTTGACCCCGTCGGCAAGGTCAACCGCGTTGACATTTCATTGATCCGCGGTGTCGACAACGTCCGCGACATCCTGTTCGACAATACGAAACGCTTTGCCGATGGTTTGCAGGCAAACAATGTTCTTTTGTGGGGTGCGCGAGGCATGGGCAAGTCATCGCTGGTCAAGGCGGTGCATGCCTCTGTCAACGCTGCCGCGCCGGCCGGCGGCCACCCGCTCAAACTTGTGGAAATCCATCGCGAGGACATCGACAGCCTCCCTGCACTGATGGCGGCCATCAAGGACACGGATTACCGGTTCATCCTGTTTTGCGACGACCTGTCCTTCGATCACGACGACACATCGTACAAATCATTGAAGGCAGCACTGGAAGGCGGCGTCGAGGGCCGGCCGGACAACGTCATCTTCTACGCCACATCGAACCGGCGTCATCTTCTGCCGCGAGACATGATCGAGAACGAACGTTCCACTGCCATCAATCCCTCTGAGGCGGTCGAGGAAAAAGTTTCGCTTTCGGACCGCTTCGGACTTTGGCTCGGGTTCCATAAATGCAGCCAGGACGACTATCTGTCGATGATAGATGGCTATGCGGCGCATTTCCACCTGCCGATGAAGCAATCAGAATTGCATGCGCAAGCGCTGGAGTGGTCCACGACACGCGGGGCACGGTCCGGTCGTGTCGCCTGGCAATTTATCCAGGATCTTGCCGGGCGCCTGGGGAAGAAACTGTAAGGCTCCCGCCAACTATTCAGCCCGCCGCCTTGTCCAACGCTTCTTCAGCCCACCAAGGTCCGCCGATGCTTGCTATTCATGGAACTGGCCTTTTCAAAACATTTGCAAGCACAAAGTGCTAGCACAATCGTGAGTTAAAAATGAAAAGCCCGCACCTTTCGGCGCGGGCTTCAATCAATTTGCGGAACAATTAGGATTCGAGATATTTCGTCGGATCGACCGGCGTCGAGTTCTTGCGAACCTCGAAGTGAAGCATCGGCGTCGTTGCGTTGCCGGTCATGCCCGACACGCCGAGCTGGTCGCCGCGCTTGACCTTCTGGCCGCGCTGGACATCCAGCTTGCTGGCATTGCCGTATACGGTCACAAGACCGTTGTCATGGCGCACCAGCACCGTGTTGCCGAATTCCTTCAGGCCATCGCCGGAGTAGATGACGACGCCGTTTTCAGCAGCCTTGATGGGCGTACCCTCAGGCACCGAGATATTGATCCCGTCGCTACCCTTGCCATAGTTCGCGACGACCCGGCCGCGAACCGGCCAGCGCATACCCGAGACACCGGTAGCCGACGGCGCTGCCGCTACATCCTTGTCCGCGTTCTCGATCACCTTCTCGCTGGCCTGTGGCGGTGTGTAAGGCTTGGCCGAAGCATCGGCTTGCGGAGCCGCAGCAGCCTGCGTCGCTGCACTTGCGACCACCTTCGGCTGTTCTGCAGGCGGTGTCGAAGCTGTCTTGACCTGATCGACCGTTGCGCCCTTCGGCTTCATGGTATTGGCAACATTCTGCGCGAGCGCCGAATTGGACGGCGGAATGATCAGAGCCTGGCCAACACGGACGGTGCCATCCTTCATGTTGTTCGCTTGCTTGATCGCCTCGACATTGCTGCCCGTCTTGCGCGAGATCGCATGCAGCGTGTCCCCGCTCTGTACTGTGTATGAGCCTTGGCTGGTTGGCTTTGCAGCTGTGGTCGCGGCGGCAACCTGCTTGGTCGCCTGCGGCGTCTGTATGACGGCGGCATTGTTGGAATGCACGGGAGCCGCCTTCGCAGGCATCTTTGCTTCACGGCCATCCGGAGTTTTCAGCGTACCCGAAGCCGACGCCAACGGTGCAGCCTGCATTGGCTGCGCTGCAGCGACCTGCTGCTGGCGCAGTGGAGCGGCGCTGGCGACAGGTGCAAGTGCCGGGCGCGTTGGCTGCGAGGAGACCGGCGGCAGCGCCGAAGTACTTGCGGCGCCGACAGGCGGCAGGCTGCTGCGCTGGACGCCGCCGCTGCGGCCTACAGAAGCGGTCTGCGTTGAATCGACGGGTGGCGTATAAGGTTGTGGCGTGTTGTTGGACGCTTGCATGACTGATCGTTGATTGTCGCTGTAGCCGGAACTGAAATCCGCGCTGGTGAAACGCTGCACGCCTGAGCTGCAGCCTGCCGCGATACCGGCTATCGAGAGAATGGCGGCATTCAGAGCCAGCCGCCGTGACGCTTTGTCTAGTGTACTCAAACGCATCGCATATCCCGCCCGTACTCAATACAAGAATATTGGACTCATTAGATCGCGTTAATGTTACTCGACCGTTAAAGAGCGAATAAAATTTGTAAAAAATTCACCAAACTCGTAAAGGGTCACAGCGCCGAGGCGACACCTTCCATAAGGGGCAACAGGCGTATCGGCATCAAATCATGGCGCTCAAAACGGCTGCCGATTTTCGACAGCCGCGCCATCACCTGTCTGCCGTCGAGCGCCCCGATCGGTGCGATCATCACGCCGTTTGACGACAGGAGATCGACGAACTGGCGCGGCATGCTTTCGAAGGCGCCCCAGACGATGATGCGGTCGAACGGACCGTCATGCACCAAGCCATGCCTGCCATCCGCATGCTTGACGAAGGTATTCTCGATTTTCAGGGCCTGGAGCCGCTGATGCGCCAGTTCAACCAGCGTGCGATAGCGCTCCAGCGACAAGACCCGGCCCGCCAGCCGCGCCATCACGGCCGCCGTAAAGCCAGAACCGGTACCGATTTCCAGCACACGGTGCGTAGGCTCAAGATCGAGGGAATTGATCAACTGCGCCTGCAGATCGAGCGCTTCGATGAATTCACCGCATTCGATCGGCAGCGTTCCCGCACCGTAGGCAAGGTTACCGAGATTGCCGTTGACAAAGGCAGTACGCGGCGTCGCTTCAAAGGCGCTGATCAGACGCTGATCCGACAGGCCCAAGGCGCGCATACGCAGTACGAAAGCCGCAAATCCTTCGCGTTCAGACATCGCAACCTTCATGCAATGGCACTCGCAAGGGTTGCGAGCGTGTCATGCGCTGTCAGGTCGAGCTGCAGCGGCGTAACCGAAATGAAGTTCTTTGCGAGGGCGGCTACATCGCTGGTTTCAGCCGGTACGTCCTTGCCGCGGCCATATCGCAGCCAGTAATAGGGCAAGCCGCGTCCATCATGGCGCTCTTCTATGGTGAGGCCATGCGAGAGCTTGCCTTGCGCCGTAACCCGCGTTCCGGCAATCTCCGCAGCATTGCAGCTCGGGAAATTGATATTGATGAGAACGCTCTTTGGCAGTTCGACATCAAGGACCTTTTTCAAAATTGCGGGTGCCATCTCCTCCACGACCTCCCATGGCAGCACACGCGCACCGCCATCGAGATTGTATTCCTGCGACAAGGCAATGGACTTGATGCCGAGCAGCGTGCCCTCGATGGCGCCTGCGACAGTTCCCGAATAGGTAACGTCATCCGCCATGTTGGAACCGGAATTGACACCCGAAAGGATCAGATCAGGCGCATCGGGCATCAGGTGCTTGACGCCCATGATGACGCAATCGGTTGGTGTGCCGCGCACGGCAAAATGCCGGTCGTCGATTTTGCGCAGGCGCAACGGGTTGGACAGCGTCAGCGAATGCGCCAGACCACTCTGGTCCGTTTCCGGTGCAACCACCCAGATATCGTCCGAGAGCTGGCGGGCAATGCGTTCAAGCACACTCAGACCTTCCGCATGAATACCATCATCGTTGGTCAGAAGAATGCGCATTTGCCCCAGTCCCTCCTAGGTCGTGAACTCATGAATCTGATGGAAATGGTATGAGGCCATCTTTTCGGATACAAGGAGCAAGGGCGATGGAAATGGTTCATTTTCGAGCCTTTGCGACGCTGTTGCCGGGAAGATGGACCATATCCTCCGGACGCTGAAACGGCTGCAAGCTGCAGTGTCGAACCGTTCGGCCGGGGGAAAGACCCCGCCCTTCACGCTTCTCCTCGCATCTTCTTGCCGTTTCAGGCGCCATTTCTACCAGATTCATGAGTTTACGACCTAGATTATGCTGCTTTTTCGATCCGTTTCAGGCCACCCATATAGGGCACAAGGGCTTCAGGAATTGTTACGCTGCCGTCCTCATTCTGATAATTTTCGACCACGGCAATCAGCGCGCGCCCGACGGCAGTACCCGAACCATTCAGCGTGTGCACGAAACGCGTCGACTTCTCGCCTTCCGGCCGGTAGCGGGCATTCATGCGGCGTGCCTGGAAATCACCGCATACCGAGCAGCTGGATATCTCGCGATACGCCTTCTGCCCCGGTAACCAGACTTCGAGGTCATAGGTCTTCTGCGCGCCAAAGCCCATGTCGCCGGTGCACAGCGTCATGGTACGGAACGACAGGTCGAGCCGCTTCAAAACTTCCTCGGCACACGACGTCATGCGCTCATGTTCCTCGATGGAATGCTCAGCATCGGTGATCGATACGAGCTCAACCTTCATGAACTGGTGCTGGCGCAGCATGCCGCGCGTGTCCCTTCCGGCCGAACCCGCCTCCGAACGGAAGCACGCCGTCAACGCCGTCATGCGGATCGGCAGATCGCGAATGTCGAGAATTTCCTCGCGCACCAGGTTGGTCAGCGGCACTTCCGCGGTCGGGATGAGATAGCGGCCGTCCGTCGTGCGGAACAGATCTTCAGCGAATTTCGGCAGCTGGCCCGTGCCGTAGAGCACCTCGTCATTGACCAGCAATGGCGGGCTTACTTCCATATAGCCATGTTCGGTCGTGTGCAGATCGAGCATGAACTGTCCAAGCGCGCGCTCGAGCCGCGCCAGCTGACTTTTCAGAACCGTGAAGCGGCTGCCGGAAAGCTTCGCCGCCCGCTCGAAATCCATGTAGCCGAGGCTTTCGCCGATTTCGAAATGCTCTTTTGGCTCGAACGAAAAATTCTTGAGGTCTCCGACACGGCGCGTTTCGACATTGCCGCCCTCGTCCTTGCCAACCGGCACATCGGCAAGCGGTATGTTGGGAAGCACCGATAAAGCATCGCTCAGCGCACGATCGAGCTGACGTTCTTCTTCTTCGGCTGACGTCAGGAACAGCTTGATCTCCGCGACTTCCGCTTTCAGACGATCAGCGGTTGCCTGATCCTTGGCACCCAACGCCTTGCCGATCTCTTTCGAAGCGGCGTTGCGACGTTCCTGTGCCTCCTGCAATTTGGCGATGTGCTGACGGCGCTTTTCGTCGAGCTCGATCAAACGGGACGAAGCTGGCTCGTTGCCCCGTTTGGCCAGAGCTGCGTCAAGCGCTTGCGGATTCTCTCGGATCCATTTGATATCGAGCATGGGAATAAAGCCGTATTGGAATGAGCAAAGAAATTTAGGCGTAAAGGCCCGGCGAAACGATGACCGTCAGGACGAGACTTCGCTGGACTCTGATTTTGCTTTAGCCTCATCTGCCGCACGCTTCTTCTCGACCAGACGCGCCATCCAGATCGAAACCTCGTAGAGAAGGATTGTCGGGAGTGCAAGACCGATCTGGCTAATAGGATCGGGCGGCGTGATAACGGCGGCCACGATAAAGGCAATGATGATGGCGTATTTGCGCTTTGACCTCAGCCCCTCGTAGCCGACGAGGCCGACGCGCGCCAGAAGGGTCGTTACAACCGGAAGCTGGAACACCAGCCCGAACGCGAAAATCAGCGTCATGATAAGGCTGAGATATTCGGAAACCTTCGGCAAAAGCGAGATCTGGACTTCACCGGCGCCACCAGTCTGCTGCATGGCCAGGAAGAACCACATGACCATCGGCGTGAAGAAGAAATAGACCAGTGCGCCGCCCATGAGAAAAAGGATTGGCGAAGCAATCAGGAAAGGCAGAAACGCCATTCTCTCATTGCGGTAGAGGCCGGGCGCTACGAACTTGTAGATTTGCGATGCAATGACCGGGAAAGCGATGACGATACCGCCGAACATGGCGACCTTCACCTGCGTGAAAAAGAATTCCTGTGGGGCCGTATAGATGAGTTGCGCCTTGGCAGGATCGAGCCCCGCCCACAAGATCGCCCATTGATACGGGATGACTAAAAGGTTGAACAACTGCTTGCCGAAATGAAAGCATACAAGGAACGCCAGGAAGAACGCCAGAAGTGCCCAGATCAGGCGCCGGCGCAGCTCGATCAAGTGCTCCATCAATGGGGCCGAGCTTTTATCGATGTCGTCGTCGGCGCTGCTCAACTCTCTGTCCCCGTGTCGACAGGCTTGGCCTTCGGCTTCGCTGTTCTTTTGGCAGGTGTTTTGGTCGGCGCGGCTGTCGCGACCGCAACAGGCGTCGCGCTCTTCTTGGACACAGTCTTCGAAGCCTCTGCAACTTTCCTGGCTGGCGCCGCTGACCCGGCTTTGGTTTCAGCAGCCGCAACCGGCTTCTGTCTTGACCTTGCGGGCTTCTTTATTGCTGTTTCAGCGGCAGGCGTGGCAGGAGCGGCCAAGGGTTCCATCACCTGCGGTTGCAACTGTGTTGCCCCTGGCGCGGCTGGATCAGGGACAGCGACATTATCCTTGGCCGTCACTGTCGCATCCTTCAGCGTGGAACGGATTTCTTCGCCGATCGTACGCACAGGATCGAATACCTTGCGAATGTCGTTACGAGGATCGAGACTCTTGGCATCATTGATGATTTCACGGACGTCATCGAGCTCGGCCTCTTTCAACGCCTCGTCAAATTGCTTGCGGAATTCGCCGGCAGTTGCCCGAAACCTTGCGGTCGCCTTGCCGAAGGCACGCAGCATCTTCGGCAAATCCTTCGGTCCGACCACCACGATCATGACGATCACGATCACCAGGATTTCCGACCAACCAACTTCAAACATTCATCATGCTCCAGCCACGACGCGGCAATACAGCCGCACGCAGGACAAGATTATCCTTGGATTCAAGACTTTGTGGTCTTTTCCTTGACTGAATTCACCGGCTGGCTCGTCTGATTATCAATCGTTTTCGAATTGTCGGCAGTGTCAGCCGTCTCGTCGCTCATGCCGCTCTTGAAATTCTTGATACCCTTGGCAACATCGCCCATGAGTTCCGGGATCTTGCCGCGACCGAAAAGAAGAAGCACGACCGCAAGCACGATAAGCCAGTGCCAGATTGAAAAACTACCCATTTGATCCTCACATTCGCCCAACAGTTTGAGCTGATCTATGTCTTTTCCCCGTGCTTTTCAAACACAAGTCTCTTCTGCTCTTTCACATTCATGTAAACGCAGCGCAAGTCCGAAGTGAACTCTGCGTCACGAATTTTGCTGTTGGCAAGCGATTATAACCGAAAGCTTGTCTCAATCATGGTCGATGCGGGGTGTCAAAAGACCGAGTTCCTCGAGGTCGATATCCGTCAACGGATCTTCATCCTCGGTCAGTTCATCCGGATCATTGACCGGGATAGGAATAGCAAAATTCGTCGGCATACGCGTCGAAAGCAGACCTGCACCGCGCAATTCGTCAATCCCCGGCAGATCGCGCACTTCCTGGAGGCCGAAATGGTCGAGGAATGAAGCAGTAGTCCCGTAGGTAATGGGCCGGCCGGGGGTGCGCCGGCGCCCACGAAACTTGATCCAGCCGGCTTCCATCAGCACATCGAGCGTGCCTTTCGAAGTCTCGACACCGCGAATATCTTCAAGCTCGGCGCGTGTCACCGGCTGATGATAGGCGATGATTGCAAGGACCTCGAGGGCTGCACGCGACAGCTTTTTTTGCTGAACCGCCTCACGGTTCATCAGGAAAGCGAGATCGGCAGCCGTGCGGAATGCCCATGCGCCGCCGGTCTGCCGCAGATTGATGCCGCGCTTTGAATAGATCTCCTGCAGTTCGCCAAGCAGCGCAGCCACGTCGACGCCGGATGGCAAACGCTCACGCAGCGCCTTTTCCGTTACGGGCTCTGCCGATGCAAACAATATGGCCTCGGCCATACGCAGCGCATCGGAAAGCGAAACCGCAGAGTTCCAATTGCCAGCAGGCAAGTCGACCTCGTCATCATCGATGTTTTGAATGCTATCAGCCATTTGCCACATCCTTCAGCGGCTCGGTCTGCCTATCAAGCCTGTTGCGCAGATAGATCGGGTTGAACGCGCCGGTCTGGCGGATTTCCAGATGCCCTTCCCTGACCATTTCGAGGCTGGCGGCAAAAGAACTGGCCATGGCGGTCGCCCGTTCCGCAGGCGAAAAGATAAACTCCATCAGGTAATGGTCAAGCGCCGTCCAGTCCTTCATCTCACCTACAAGCCGCATCAGGATTTCGCGCGCATCCTTCAGCGACCAAACCGTACGCCGCGCGATCTGCACATGCGAAGTGGCCCGCTTTTGCCGCTGCGAGGCGTAGGCGGTCAAAAGCTCGTAGAGCGTCGCCGCATAGGCGTTGGTTTGATCGACGATCACAGCCTCGGGCATGCCGCGGGCAAAGACATCGCGGCCAAGCCGGTTACGGTTGATGAGCTTCGTTGCCGCATCGCGCATCGCTTCCAGCCGCTTCAGCCGGAATTGCAGCGTCGCCGCCAATTCCTCGCCGCTTTCGCCTTCGTCGCCAGGCGCCTTGGGGATCAGAAGCTTGGATTTGAGGTAGGTAAGCCACGCCGCCATGACGAGATAGTCGGCGGCAAGCTCGAGCCGCAACGCCTGCGCCTGCCGGATGAAGATCAAATACTGCTCGACCAGCGCAAGCACGGAAATGCGGGCAAGATCGACGCGTTGATTGCGCGCCAAATGTAGCAACAGATCAAGTGGGCCTTCGAACCCCTTGATATCAATAACAAGCGATGGTTCGCTGGCAGCGCGATCGACTTGGCTTTCCCACAATGAATCCATGGGTGCCGTGCCAGTGCTATTTGTCTTTTGCTCGCTCGCTACCAAAACGTTCTCGTTTCTATGCCACCGCCTCGAAAGTACGCTGGAATTCTTCCCGGAGCTCTTCCTCGTTGGAGGTATCCGGTACTTTTCGATACTCGATTGCGCGCTGCGCCCGCTCGAACGCCTTGCCTTCGAGCTCCGGGGTGCAAGCCGCGACCGCCTTCATCTGATCCATGATGCCGTGGCAATGAAGCACGATATCAAGCCCGGCCGCAAAGATTGCTTTGGTCCGGTCGAAATAATCCCCAGAAAGTGCGTTCATGGAGACATCGTCGCTCATCAGCAGCCCGTCGAAACCTATATAGTCCCGAATGATCTCTTCGACCACCTTGCCAGACGTCGTCGCCGGGTTCTTCGGGTCGACGGCCGAAAAGATCACATGCGCACTCATCGCCATCGGCAGGTCAGCCAACGCCCGGAACGGCGCGAAATCATGTTCGGCAAGCTCCTCAAGCGGCGTCGCGACCGTTGGCAATTCGTGATGCGTGTCGGCAAAGGCGCGGCCGTGCCCCGGTATGTGCTTCATGACTGGCAGCATGCCGCCTGCAAGCAGGCCGTCTGCGGCGGCTCGGCCCATGGCCGTCACGATCTCAGGATGCCTGCCATAGGCCCGCGTTCCGATAACGTCATTGGCCCCTTCCACGGGAACATCGAGCACCGGCAGGCAATCGACATTGATGCCGAGTTTGAGGAGATCAAATGCATGCAGGCGCGACAGGAGCCATGCGGAGCGCAATCCGAGTTCCTCATTTTCCCGGTAAAGCGCACCGAGCTGCGACCCTGAGGGATAATCCGGAACGAGCGGCGGTCGCAGGCGCTGCACGCGCCCGCCTTCCTGGTCGATCAGCACCAGCGCATCGTCGCGGTCCACCAGATCACGCAAATGCGCGCACAGGTCTTCGATCTGTGCCGGCTCGCTGACGTTGCGGGCAAAAAGAATAAAACCCCACGGCCGCTCATCGCGAAAGAATGCGATTTCGTCTGAGGTCAGTTTCAAACCGGTCGTCCCGGCAATCCATGCTTTTGATTCGCTCATAGTGGGAGTCTACTTCAAATCACCGGCTATCGCACAGGCCTCGCTGAACATTTGCGAAAGCTTTAGCAAGATCAGCCGCCAGCCGTTTTTCGCGGACGCCCACCCTTTGCACCATTCGCCCTGGCTGCAGCCGACTTCGCGGGTGAAACGGCCTTGCCCGCCACGCGAGCAAGCTCCCGGGTCATCCAAGCCCGTGTACCGAAGATGCCTGACACAAGAGCAGGCACATATAGATCAACGTCCAGCTTTGGCCAGTGCAAGTTCAGGCCAGCCCCATCGACCCGGATGTCAGCGAGGTCCTCATCACTCGCATTCTGCAGATCCTGCACGAAATGGAATGGAAATGCATAGCTGCATCCATTCATAAGATCTAACACCACGCGTCGGGTTGCACTGTCATACTGAGCCAGCGCCGCCCGAGGTTCCATCATAAGTGCTTCTTGTCCCCTGGCATTTGCCAGATCGAACTGCGCGTCAGTCAAGCCTGCCATGGATACGCTCCCATTCCCGTATGAATTCATCACGGCGCTCGCAAACCTCCGCCATCAGCCGTTTCATGTCGGAGCGCTTGATATCGATACTGTAAACCAATTCGGGTGCACCGCCGAAACCGTCCAGATTGATCTTAGCCTGCCCCGCCCCGGTAATATGGATATGTGCTGGCTCGTGGTCGACGGTGTAGATGACAAAACGAAAACCGTACGCACGATGGATAACGACTATAAAATATAATCCCATCTGTTGGGTTTTACAATCAGCTAAATAAAATTCTACGAGCCTGAAAGGCAAACAATATGCCATCAAGCTATCAGTCGATTGCACACTTGCGCAATCAAAAAAGGCTCCGCCGATGACAGAGCCTTTTCAAAGAGATGCGCGGGTTTTTACTGCGTGACGAAGCAGCTGCCGCCTGCAGTCTTATATTTGGCGCACAGGGCGTTCGCATCGCTCTTGGAGCCAGCCGGAATACGAACACGGAAGAATGTGCCCTTGCCGGCAATCTCCGCCTGCTTGATATCGACACCGCGACCGCCGATCACACCCGCATACTTCTGGGAGAGCGAAGCATAGGTCTTCTGCGCACCCTCGACATTCGGTTGCGAGGCAATCTGGATCAGATAGCTCCCCGCGGCGGGAGCTGCGGAAGCGACCTGCTGGCCCGCTGCATTCTTTGGCGGAACGCGATCGACAATATCGATCGGTTGATCTGCCGGACGCGATTCAACCACCGGAATATTCCTCGGCGTAACGGAAGCAACCGTTTCAGGAGTGATCTTCTTGGTCGCGACGGGCTTCGGAGGCAGCTTGCCGGCCGCCGGAGCCGGTTTCGCCGCTGCCGTTGCAGCTGGTGCTTCCGGTGCCGGTGCAGCAGTCTGCACAGGCGCGGCCGCCGGAGCGTCCTGCATCAATGCGCCAATTTCGTCGTCGCCAGTCGTTGCCGGCGCCGCGGATGCATTTGCATCGAGTGGAGCTGCGGGACGGTCAGCCGGGGCAGCGGCAGGGCCAGCACTCACCGGATCAGCCGGTTCTGGAATGGAGGCGACCATCGTGCCATCCGGTTTGACGACCATAGTCTGCACTTTGCGCGGTGCAATCGCACTGTTGCGTTCCGCCGGAGCAGCGTCGGCAGTATCGTCTGCGGTGGCAGGATCAACACGCGCCTCCACCTTGTCACCCGCGGCCGGACCATCGGCTGGTGGCGCATCGGTGGCGAGCATATCCGTGACGGATGCGCCTCCGTCCTCGTCAGCTGGAAGATCGATAGGATCCTCCCGTGTGGTTACAAGCTGATCCTGCTTCGGCGCTTCCGGGGCGGCCGTCGCGCTCTTGTCGTAAACCGCTTTGTCCTGATTTGGCACTACGGCGGTGCTGGCGGTTTCTGGCTGGACCTTGATCGGCGTCTTGTCTGCCATGATGACGACAGGTTCGCCACTCGAACCGCCAGTCCATTTATAGGCAACGGCCCCGGCGACCGCGAGCAAGACAACAGCCGCTGCCACGCCGGGAACAAACAGGTTGCTGCGGCGACGCGCGGGTGATTCCTTTTGCCCGTAGGGAGTGGCGGCTATATCGACATTGTCCTGGCGAGGATCATAGCCAAAGTCCAGATCCTCCTCTGGACCATAGGCCGGGGTTGCCCGGCGTTGTTGTGAGCTTGCAGCGCCCATGGCGGCAGCGCCGGCCGCCGCTGCATAGCCTGCCGAAGTGTATTTGTTCTGATCTGCCTCGTTCCCGAATACGTCTGCAAAAATATCTGCGTATTCGTCCTTCTCGGGCTCCTGCGGGGCAGGAATCTCCGCCGCGACATGCGCGCTCCGTGAATCGTCCGCTTCGATCGAACCGAATACCTCGGAAAATTCATTATCAAGTTCGTTCAGTCCATTGTGCTGCGGAACGTCGTCCTCATAGTTCACGGCAGGAAGATCGAGCGACTCGGTATAATCAACGCGATTTTCAGTAACCGCCACCGTGTCGACATCCGGTGCTGCAGTAATTGCCGACGCAGCCCGATCGAGCTCGTCGGCATAATCGGTGAGTTCATGAACCTCGGGCAATCGCGGTGCGCTGGCAACAGGCATGGCAACGGGCACTTCGATCTGTTCACGAATTGGCGTCGAGGGTTGTTCCAGGTTTTGATAAAGCGGGAATACCGGTGCTGTTTCCGCAACCGGCTCGCTATCCTCGTCTTGATCCGTCGTTACGTCGAAATCATCGAGTGCCGCCATCAATTCGTCGGTATCGAAATCCTCGATCTCAGCATCCTGAACCTGCTCTTCTTCGGCAGCTTCGTAAGCTACAGGCTCCGGCTGGGGAACCTCATGGACGACTGTTTCCGCCACTTGGGACGGCTGCTGGTATGATGTTGTGCGGCTGATCGATGGGGCAATTTCTGTTCGTCCCGGAACCTGTGTCTGCGATCCATAGCCCCACGAAGCATTTGCCGAACGCTGCACGGCTGGCTGCGCCGATCCTGCAAGCAAGGTTTCGAGCTCATCCTCGAGACTGAGTGATGGCGCTGCGAGCACAGGGCGCTCTTCGTAATGGGAACCGGCAACACCGACACCCTCGCCCGCTTCGCTGTCCACGTAAACCGGGTCCGGCTCGTAATCGGCGTAATCCGGCTCTTCATAGGCGGCTATGGATTCGGGGGCGGCTTCATCAATGTGAGGTGGTTCCGCAGCCAACTCGCGCTCGATGGATTCCTGAAAATCCTGAGCGGCAAGATGATCGTCTTCGGCATCATTGTCAGCGGACTGAGGCGCGGCTGGTTCATCAAAGCCTCCCATCAGTTCGCGTTCGAGGTCCATAGCAAAATCATCGTTGGATCTGTTATACGACCCTTCCTCTTCGACCGTTCCCATGATACGGGAAAGTTCCATAAGAGGGTCGTTATGACCTGATCGCGAATCATCCTGCCGGTGAGAACGCTGAATATTGTTGTCCGCCATGGCGTTAATCCTGTACTCTCAACTGTGGGACGTCCGAAAACGTCACGCATTGGCCTTACCAGCGCAATGTGGGCAAAAGTTGACAGGATTGCTACGCTTTTCAGCGTATATTAACGCATTTCAGTCGGGGCGTCCGCACCTATTATTGACAATCCGGACGTCAAGACCTTCGAAACAACCTGCACCAGCCCTAGCCTGGCTTGGGACAAGTCTGGATCGTTAACCTTAATAAAACGTAAGTCCGGGTTTTCGGTTCCCTTATTCCACTGCGTATGAAGCGAACTTGCAAGGTCGTAGAGGTAGAAAGCGAGCCTGTGCGGCTCCTGATGCAAAGCCGCTGTTTCGATCAGCCGCGGGTATTCCGCAAGCTTGCGGATGAGCGCGATTTCGCTCTCATCCGTCAGCAAACCGAAGTGTTGTGCACTCGCCGCCAACTGGATTTCGCCGATCCCCAGCTGTTCGATCGCCTGCCGGAAAACCGAATGGCATCTGGCCGAAGCATACTGAACGTAGAAGACGGGATTGTCCTTGGAATGTTCGGTGACTTTGGCGAAGTCGAAATCCAGCGGGGCGTCGTTCTTCCGGTACAGCATCATGAACCGCACAGGATCCCGGCCCACTTCTTCGACCACATCACGCAAGGTGACGAACTCGCCTGACCGTTTCGACATCCGAATCGGTTCGCCGTTGCGATAGAGCTTGACGAGCTGGCAGATCAATACCGTCAGCTTTGCCGTTCCGCCGGAAACGGCGCGCGCCAGGGATTCCAGCCGCTTGATATAGCCGCCGTGATCGGCGCCGAGCACATAGATCATCTCATCGAAGTGCCGGTCGTACTTGTCCTTGAAATAGGCAACGTCAGCCGCGAAATAGGTGAACTGGCCGTCCGATTTGACCAGCGGCCGGTCAATGTCATCGCCAACATCGGTCGACCGGAACAGCGTTTGCTCCCGATCTTCCCAATCTTCCGGCAATTGGCCCTTGGGCGGCGGCAGTTTGCCCTTGTAAACATGCCCCTTCAGCGTCAGGTCGTTGATGGCAGACCGGATCAGCTTGGCATTGTTCGCATGCAGCGTGCGCTCGGAGAAGAACACGTCGTGATGGACGTTGAGGGAGGCGAGGTCATCGCGGATCATCGCCATCATCGCATCGATCGTCCGGTCCTTGACGATGGCCATCGCCTCATCTTCCGGCATCTCCAGAAGCTTGGTACCGTAGTCGGCGGCCAGCGCCTGCCCCACGGGCACGAGATAGTCGCCAGGATAGAGCCCCGCAGGAATATCGCCGATCGGCTCCCCGAGCGCCTCGCGGTACCGCAACATCACAGAACTTGCCAGCACATCGATCTGCGCGCCTGCATCATTGATGTAATATTCCTTGGCAACGTTGTAACCGGCAAACTTGAGCAGGTTGGCAAGCGCATCGCCGACCACCGCACCCCGGCAATGACCGACATGCATGGGACCGGTCGGATTGGCCGACACATATTCGACATTGACCCGGTGGCCGTAACCGAGCTTTGACCGGCCATAATCGAGCCCGGCGCCCAACATTACGGCAAGTTGCCGGTGCCAATAGCTGTCCTTGAGCCGCAGGTTGATGAAACCCGGACCCGCCACATCGACGGAGCCGACATCGGGATCATTCTTCAGCGCATCTCCGATTCTGACAGCAAGTTCCCGCGGGTTTTGGCCGACAGCCTTGGAGAGCACCATCGCCGCATTTGTTGCAATATCGCCATGGCTGGGATCGCGCGGCGGCTCGACACCGACCCGCGACAGATCCACGGCAGCACCATCTGTAGTTTTTAAATCAAGCGCTTGCAGGGCGTTCTTAATCCGCGCGTCGAAATCGGCGAAGATGTTCATGACGTCATACTCATTCGGGGTTTATAAAATTGAGCGGTCGTTCTACCGCAATTGGCCCTGCCCTTAAGCCAATTCGGGCGTATGGTCAAACAACCGTCGGTGTTCCCGCACAGCATATGTATCGGTCATCCCTGCCAAAAAATCCGCTACCAGCCTTGCGCGCGCGGCCAGATCGCCCTGTTTCTCGCTCTCGCGCCAGCCCTCCGGCATACATTGGGCGTCTGCAAGATAGGCATCAAACAACTCTCTCACAATTCTGTCAGCGGATTTGCGCACGCGCACCACGCTGTCGTGGAAATAGAGGTTCTTGTAGAGAAACGCCTTGAGCGTCTTTTCCTGCTCGCGCAGGGGCGCCGAAAATCCAACGATCATTCGCCCGGCAGCGTGAATGTCGTCGACCGTTTGCGGCCTAACCGTTTCGAGATTGGCCTGCGCCGCGCTTATCACGTCTTCGACCATGATCGTGATTTGCCTTCGAACGATCTCGTGCGACGTGCGCACGTCATCAAGGGTTGGATATTTCTGCCGCACGGCGCGCAGAATATCGCCAATTATCGGTACGGCTTCGAGCGCGTCGAGCGTAAGCAGGCCCGAGCGCAACCCATCATCTATGTCATGGGCGTTATAAGCGATATCATCCGCAATTGCCGCACATTGGGCCTCTAGCGAAGCAAAGCGAGCAAGTTCGAGGTCATGCTGCGCGTTGTATGCAATGATTGCAGTCGGCACCGGGTGCTTTAGCCCCGCGCCGTGAGCATCCGTCAGCGGACCATTGTGTTTGACCAGCCCTTCCAGCGTTTCCCAGGTCAGGTTCAGCCCGTCAAACTCGGCATAACGCTTTTCGAGATTTGTCACGATGCGCAATGATTGCGCGTTATGGTCGAAGCCGCCGAAGTCATGCATTTTCTCGTTGAGCGCATCCTCGCCTGTATGGCCAAACGGCGTATGTCCAAAATCATGGACCAGGGCGATTGCTTCGGCGAGATCCTCGTCGAGCCGCATAGACCGCGCGAGCGCCCGCGCGATCTGCGCCACTTCAATTGTATGCGTCAGCCGCGTGCGATAATGATCGCCCTCGTGGGCGATGAAGACCTGCGTCTTGTGCTTCAGCCGCCGGAAGGCCGTTGAATGAATGATGCGATCGCGATCACGTTGGAACACGGTGCGTGTCGGGCTTTCGCTTTCAGGCACCAGCCGTCCACGGCTTTTCTCGGGATCACAGGCGTATGGCGCCCTCTCCCTGTAACCGAAACCGATACCCTGCATGGACATGATTGAAATATGTGCCTTCCCATCTTCCGACTGCTGACAACGTTGACTTCACAGTCGCCAATTCTTAGCTATGGTGTATGATGAACGGCAAGGCGTGACATTACAATGTCAATGCTTTGTTGAGCGTGGCGGAGCAATCCGCGAAGGAACCATAAAGAATGACCGAAGTGCTAAGTGTTTCTGTCTCCGACGCCGCTGCAAAGCGCATCTCGGCGATTCTGCAGTCCGATCCGGAAAAGACCGCCTTGCGCATTTCCGTCGAGGGCGGCGGCTGCTCGGGCTTTTCCTATAAGTACGATCTGGTCGACGCGCAGGATGCCGATGATATCGTCATCGAAAAACTGGGTGCCAAGGTGTTGATCGATCAGATATCCCTGCCCTATATCGGCGGTTCGGAGATTGACTTCGTGGACGATCTGATGGGTCAGTCGTTCCAGATTCGCAATCCAAACGCGACCTCTTCCTGTGGGTGCGGGACAAGCTTCTCCGTCTGACATCACCTTGCCGCCGTTGCAACCAGAGCGCAAACCCATGAAAATCGTTACCTGGAACATAAACGGCGTCAAAGCCCGTATCGAGGTGCTGACGACGTGGCTGCAGGAGTCCAATCCAGACATTGTCTGCCTGCAGGAGATCAAGTCCGTCGATGAAGGTTTTCCGCGCTTCGAACTGGAAGCGTTGGGCTATCATGTCGAGACGAATGGCCAGAAGGGCTTCAACGGCGTTGCCATTTTATCGAAACAGTCCCCCGACGAGCTCAATCGCGGTCTCCCTGGCGACGATGCCGATGATCATGCGCGCTTCATAGAGGCGGTGTTCTCCACCGAAAAGGGCCCGCTTCGCGTCGTTTCGCTCTATCTGCCCAACGGCAATCCCATCAATACCGAGAAATTCCCCTACAAGATAGGCTGGATGGCACGGCTGGAAAGCTGGGCGGAGGAACGGCTGGCCCTTGAAGAGCCTCTTATTCTGGCCGGCGACTATAATGTCATCCCCGAGCCTATCGACGCAAAGGTGCCGGAGGCCTGGGTCAATGATGCCCTGTTCCAGCCGGCGACACGCCAATCTTTCCGACGGCTCGAAAACCTGGGCTTCACCGATGCAGTTCGCAGCGTTACCGACAAAGGTGACGTCTATACATTCTGGGATTATCAGGCGGGTGCCTGGCAGAAGAACAACGGCATCCGCATCGATCACCTGATGCTATCACCGGAAGCCGCGAACATGCTGGAATCCGCCAGCATCGAAAAACATGTCCGCGCCTGGGAAAAGCCGTCGGATCATGTGCCGGTTGCGATTTTCATCGCCTGATAAGCCAGGATTTTATGACGATTTGGACCTTCGGTGAATTGACAGGTCTGGCCGGCATATTCGCCGTGACCCGATCCAGGATTGCGTTAGAAATCGCCGGTCTTGACGATGTCCTCTGCGAGCACCATCGCGGTGCGGCGGGCGGCCTCGTCTGATATGGAAAACGCCTGCTCCTGCACGTCCCGTATCCAGGCTTTGTCCTGCTTGTTGGCGTGTTCCAGAGCCGCAGTCATCATCGCGAGGCCGCGCACGGTCTTGCCCGCCTGAAACAGCAAATTGCCGAGCATGGCCTGCGCGCCGGCATTGCCTTTTTGCGCCGATAGACGGAACCAGCGTGCGGCCTGGTTGGGGCTGGCTTGTCCGCCCTCGCCTTTCATCAGCATCTTGCCGAGTTCGAATTGCGCGTCGGAATCGCCGAAATTCGATGCTGCCTGCAGATAAAGATCGCGCGCCGCACTTGGGTTGGAATTGATCGGCGAGTTCGGGATGCCACGCTTGACATAACCAGCCAACGCAACCAGCGCATCGGCGACATAGCTCTCGTTCTCCGTGCCCTGGTCGGCGCCTTCGTGGACGACCTGCTCAAACATCTTGTAAGCTTCGTAATCGTCTTCCTTGACGCCGTCGCCTTCCGCATACATGCGCGCAAGTTTCCAGTTGGCGCCCTGATGTCCCTTTTCAGCGGCAAAACGTAGTGCTTTGACCGCTTCGTCCTTGTGGCCGTTCTTATAGGCGGAAAAACCAAACTTGAAGAGTGCGAACGGGCTGGAGTCTTCCTTCACCTCGTTTTGCGTGTCGAAGGCAAAACAGGGCATGGTCAAAGCGCTCATCAAAAGGCCAAACCCGACAATTGGACCAAAAAAACGATCAGCGATGAGCATGACTATAGTCTTCCTTTGCCCTCACCGTGAGTGTCGCTGCGTTACCGCGCATCATATGAACGGTTCGAGCCCAAATCCCGCCAGCGCGCGTCATCGCGTCAGCCAGCGACGGGAGAGCCAAATCTCGCATGCCATTCCAGCGAACATTTGACCGCTTTCCGGCAATAGTAGGGCCAGAACGAAAGAAAACACTTGTGTCGAAAGCATAGGATTGGCGCGATGACGCAACCATCGTGGAAGGGCCGTTTGTCAACTTACGGCTCGAAGTTTTTGCCCATGAAACAAGTATCGTGTCCATCATTTCCCCAAGCGGAACATCTGTACCGTTACTCGATGTAATCAACCATCAAAGGTTGCCGCCCTTTCGAGTTGCTCCGGGTTTGTGGCGCAAAATGGGCAAATTCTGTCCTCTCCAGAGGCTGGACGATCATCGCGCCACAGTGTTGCTGAATCGTCACAAAATTTGATCACCCGAAGCGGCGGGTATGAAAAAGCCCGGCGCTTGACCGGGCTTTTCCGATTTTCGCACTTTGGCTTAGAACTTGATTTTGCCTGCGAGAGACAATGCGCCGACGAAATCATCACCGAAATCATAGGTCACATCGTTGCCGCAGCCGCCGGTCTTCGGGCAAGCCGTCGGGCCATAGGAACCAGCTGCCAGCATGCCGACAGCGCCGCCTAAACGAAGCTCGACATTTTTGTTGGGTGCGTAAGACACGCCGCCAGAAAGCAGATATGTATCGGTCTGGGTGGTCAGACCGGTCGACGTGCCGCGATCCCAGCTAAGCTGCGCCGATCCACTCCACTTGTCGTTGAATTTGTGGCCGATACCGGCAGCGACCGTCCAGCCATCCTGGAACATGAGATCAAGGGTCGTCAGCAGCACCGGCGATGTCGGTCCGCAACTCACAATGCCCTTGGTCGAAGTGGGGCAGAACGAGACCACGTTAAGAACGCTCCAGTCCACCCATTTGACCGAGCCGAATGCCAGCCAGTCGGGTGCGATACCCGTCTGGAGTTTGAATTCGAGCGATTGCGGTAGCGTGGCCGTGCCGTAAACGTCCGTGATCTTGTTGGCAAACGGATTTGTCCTCATCGGCGGAAGGCCCGTCAGGTCGACAGTACCGTTGATCTGGCCAAGATCTATCTCGGCATTGTAGATCAAGCTGGCACGGAAGGCGATTTCCGGAATTTCGTAGGCGGCGCCAATGCGCCAGCCCCAACCGTCAGCGTCGAGGTCGAGCTTGCCTTGACCATCGAACAACGCAGCCGCCGCTCCGAACGCGGCCGGGCCCACGACCAGACGGTTTTTGTAACCTGAAATCTCCTGGTAGGACACGCCGCCGATTGCACGGAGCTGACCCTTGCCAACATCAAATTTGTACGAACACGTCAGTCCGTAATCATCGCTCCTGATGTCGGTCTCGATGTTCTGGTTTGCACCCACCCAGTCCGCACCGGGATTGGTATGGACGCCCCAAGGCTGGCTGTAGGAGGCAAGGCAATCCGCGTCGGGCGTGAGGCCAACCTTTGTGCCGAAGCGCGGAACCGTATAGTTCGGGGTCTCGTGTGTCGACGTGGCGCCGCCACCGATACCGTTCGACCCCAATCCGTCGGCCGGGTTTGTGTCAACGGCGTTTTTGATCTTGCGATCCGGCATCACATAGATAACACCGGCTTCAGTGGCAAAGCGCTCCTGGTCGAAAAGCAGATCCCAATTGTAGCCAGCGCGCTCCAGCCCCCCGGCCTGTGCTGCGGAAGCCACGCTTGTCAGAAGCAACGCTCCACCCAAAATCGTTGAAATAGCCCTCGACATTAATTTCCTCCCCGAAGCCTCAAAAAACTTCCTGATCACACACAGTTCAGGAAAATTGTTACCAATACGTAATACCTAACAAATCGCGGCGTGCACGCAATCACCAGAAAATCACCGGTTTCGCGTAACGAACGGTCCCAAACTGGAAATTGGCGCAAAATTGCGAGGACGAGACGAAAATTTCTCGAATTTCACGCTAATCCGAAATGATTAGAGGCAAAATCGATGGATTTTGGGCCCAAAACGCCCTTGTTGCTCAAATGCAACGGCCGCCAAAAATGACGGAATTGGGGCTTTTACCCGACCGAAATGAGGAAGTTACCCTTCCTTGGCGCAGTAAAAGCCCTTTGGACGCGCGCCGGATTCGCTCCGGCGCGCCAGGCTCTAGCCTGCTTCGCGAACCCTTCGGATGGCCGTCTCGATTTTCTCGGCGGCAGCTTGAAGTTCTAACAACCGCTCGCGTTCCGCTTCCACGATTTCCGGTTTGGCGTTGGCGACGAACTTCTCGTTGCCGAGCTTTTTGCTGATCTTTTCGCTCTCATCGGCGATCTTGCCGGATTCCTTGGTCAGACGCGCGATTTCCGCATCGACGTCGATCAAGCTGCCAAGCGGCAACGAGGCCGTTGCCTCGCCGATCACGAATTGCGCAGAGCCCTTCGGCGCATCGTCCGCAAGGGTAATCGTTTCGACACGTGCGCGCCATTTGATCGAGGCGTCGTGGCGCTGCAACCGTTCCTTCGTAACGTCATTGGCGCCGATGATGACGAGCGGCGCAACCGCCGATGCCGGGACGTTCATCTCCGCGCGCACCGAACGTATCCCGGTGACCAGATCGATCAGCCAGTTGATGTCCGCTGCCGCCTCCGCGTCGACGAAATCCGGATCCGGCCAGTCCGCATGGCACAGCAACGTCTCACGGCTCTTGCCCTCGCCCGCTGTAAGCGCCCAGAGCTCCTCGGTCATGAACGGCATGAACGGATGCAGCAGCTTGTAAATCTCGTCGAGTACGTGCGCAGCGCAGGCCTGCGCCTCCGCCTTGGCTTCCGCATCCTCTCCGTTGAACACCGGCTTCAAAAGCTCGATGTACCAGTCGCAGAACTGGTTCCAGACAAAGCGATACGCCGCGCTTGCCGCCTCGTTGAAACGGTAGCCGGCAATACCGTCCGTGACATCGCGCACAGCATTGGTGAGTTCGGTCAGGATCCAGCGGTTGACGTTGAGCTTGGCATTTTCCGGACGGAACGAAGGATCGCGGGCAACGCCGTTCATTTCGGCAAAGCGTGTGGAATTCCACAGCTTGGTGCCGAAGTTGCGGTAGCCGGCAATGCGGCTCGGGTCGAGCTTAACATCACGCCCCTGTGCCGCCATGATGGCAAGCGTGAAACGCAGCGCATCCGCACCATACTCGTCGATCAGTTCCAGCGGGTCGATGACGTTGCCTTTCGACTTCGACATCTTGGCGCCGTTCTTGTCGCGCACCAGCGCATGCATATAGACGGTGTGGAATGGCTCCTCCCCCATGAAATGCAGGCCCATCATCATCATCCGGGCTACCCAGAAGAAGATGATGTCAAAACCGCTGACGAGAACACTTGTGGGATAGTAGGTGGCAAGCTCAGGCGTTTTGTCCGGCCAGCCCAGAGTGGAGAAAGGCCAGAGTGCCGAAGAAAACCAGGTATCAAGCACGTCCTCGTCGCGGGTCAGGATCTCGCCGGGCTTGAGGTTTTCCAGAAGGTTCTGGACATGGGCCTTCATAGGCCCTTCATGCGCCAGATAATGCTGGACCGCTGCGCTCAGCGCTTCTTCTTCCGTGCGCTCCACGAACACCTGTCCATCGGGTCCGTACCAGGCAGGTATCTGATGACCCCACCAGAGCTGGCGCGAAATGGCCCAGGGCTGGATGTTTTCCATCCATTCGAAATAGGTTTTTTCCCAGTTCTTCGGCACGAAGTTGGTACGACCCTCGCGCACGCTGGCAATCGCCGGCTTGGCAAGTTCGCCCGCATTCACATACCACTGGTCGGTAAGATAGGGCTCGATCGGAACATCGCCGCGATCCCCGTGGGGAACCGAATGCGTATGATCCTCGACTTTTTCGAGATAGCCGCGCTCGTCCATCATGCTGACGATCAGCTTGCGCGCTGCAAACCGGTCTTTGCCATCAAGCGCATGAACCAGCTGGTCGAGAAGACTCGATTTCTCAAGGTCTTCAAAAAAGTCGTTGTTTTCCTTAAGGAAAATGGAGGCATCCGTGTGCAGGATATTGATTTGGCGCAAATCGTTGCGCTTGCCGACCTCGAAGTCATTGAAATCATGCGCCGGCGTTATCTTGACCGCGCCGGAACCCGCCGCCGGATCGGCATAATCATCGGCAACGATCGGAATGTGACGCCCGACCAGCGGCAGGACCACATTATTGCCAACCAGAGCATGATAGCGCTCGTCATCGGGATTAACCGCGACACCCGTGTCGCCCAGCATGGTTTCGGGACGCGTCGTCGCGACCACGATAAAGGTATGCGGGTTTTCCGGGTCGAAGGCCACGTTCTCGAGCGGATAACGGAAATGCCACAGATGGCCTCTGATTTCGCGCGACTCGACTTCAATGTCGGAAATTGCAGTCAGAAGCTTCGGATCCCAATTGACCAGTCGCTTGTCCTTGTAGATCAGGCCCTGCTTGTAGAGCGTGACGAAAACTTCGAGCACGGCTTTCGACAAGCCTTCATCCATCGTGAAGCGCTCACGCGACCAATCGCATGATGCGCCAAGGCGCTTGAGCTGACCGGCAATGATGCCACCGGACTCCGACTTCCATTCCCAAACCCGTTCGACGAACTTTTCCCGGCCCATTTCCCGGCGGCCCGGCTGTTGCCGCTCCATCAACTGCCGCTCGACAACCATCTGCGTGGCAATTCCGGCGTGATCCATGCCCGGCTGCCAAAGCACGTTCTTGCCGCGCATGCGCTCGAAACGCACCATAATATCCTGGATCGTGTTGTTGAGCGCATGGCCCATATGCAGCGAACCCGTCACATTCGGCGGCGGTATGACGATAGAAAATGCCTCGGCGCCCGGTTTGGAACCGGCTCCGGCCTTGAAGGCGCCGGCCTCATCCCAGCGTTTTGCGATTTCAGGCTCTACGGCCGCGGCATCATACGTCTTCTCAAGCATGCGAAAGTGTCCGTCATTTGCGGAAAGGGGTTGGCTACGGTGTAAACCCAATGGCCGGAGATAAGTCAATGCTGACGTGTCGTTAACCCAATCACAGGAAAAGCGGGAGATTCAATTTTCGGACAATTGCCTTACTACAACCGCAACGATTACTTGGGCGAAATTCACCCGAGAGGTTTTTGATGAAAGTGCTCAATCCAATTCTACTGTTCGCGGCATCGCTGGCCATTACCGCCTGTACCTCGTCTGGTATGCGGAGCATGGATTACAAGAAGAACCTCTCTGATCCTGTCGCTAGAAGGACGCTGCTGACGCAATGTATCAGCGACTTCAACCGCCAATCGCAGAACAAGCGTGCAAACATGGCAATTTTGATGCGCGTATCGGAAAAAGATGCCCCATCCGTGTTTTGCAAACGTCTCATTGATGGCATCGCCAGCGGCCGGATCACGACCTCCGACGTTGAGACCACAAATAGCCAGCATGTATCACCGAAAGTCCTTAAAGTGATCCTGGGCCGATAACGACAATATAGGTTTCCGCTGTTGCGCTACCGCCTGCCGCCCCGCGCCACACGCTCGATCTCTTCGCGCACGAGGCGTTCGACCAGGGTCGGTAAATTGTTGTCGAGCCAGTCCTGCAGCAGAGGCCGCATGATTTCCTGCGCGATCTCGTCGAATGAGCGCCGTTGTTCGCTCCTGACCGCGAATGAGAGATCATCAAATGCAGCGCTGACCTGGCGCTCGGCTGTCTCGGACAGGATCGGTTCAAGCGTGCGCTGCAGATCCAGATGCACGCCGTCATCTCCGCTATCGGCCGATGATTCGATTGCAGGCGCCGCCAGCGAGGCTTCGGCTGGTTCCTCGAAATCCATTTCGTGCGCAACCTCGACAGGCTCGGCAACGAAGTCCTGTTGCGGCGTCGGTTCCGGGGTGGGTTCTGGCGCCAGAAAACCCTCCGGAATGTCTTCGGCAGGCATGATGGTATCTTCGACTGGCTTTGTCTGCGGTTCAGCGGGAGCCACAGGTGCTGACCGTGCAGATTCCCGCTCGGCAACCTTCGATTGCGGGCGTCCCAATGCCGTCTCATAGGACCGCGCCGCTGCTGGCGGAACGGCGATACCTTCGCGCGGTGGCAGCTCGGCTTCTTCGCTCAACTGAACCGCCGGCTGGGGTTCGGCAGCAGCAGCATGCGGCGGCTGATCGGAGTTGACCGGCTGCGGCACGACTTCATCTGGCCGTCCCGTATCGCTCTCCTCGATGATACGGCGGATCGATGCGAGAATCTCCTCCATGGAGGGTTCCCGGGCGACGCTGGATGATTGTGCCATGATACTTTTGCCCACTACATCTTGTTTCATTGCGCTGCAACGAATCTGTATCCAGTGTAGAGGCTTGCACTGCGTTTGAGAATCCCCGCGCAGTTCGTTTGAGGCTAACCCACAGACTTTTCTGAAAACAGCCCTGAAAAGCAATTTGCCGCCAGGGGCTAACCTGACGGCAAAGTGTGTTCTGGTCGAATGACAATGAAGATCAGCGGCCGTCGGGCGTGCGCAGGCCGATCCACTTGTCCTTCACAGCATCGTAATGCTCTTCGGGATGGTATTCCGCGACCTGCAAGCCGATTTGGCCAGGGTTCAGGCGCCCCACTGCCAGGAGAACGGCATAGCTCGCCACGACACTGTCACGTTCGGCCTGCGCCAGGCTGACCTGTCCGGTCAGCACATCGGCCTGGGCATTCAATACGTCGAGTGTCGTGCGCTGGCCTACTTTGCGTTCTTCGATGACGCCGTTCAAGGCAAGTTCCGCGGCCGCAACCACCGATCTCTGGGCAACGATCTGCGCTTTCGCCGATTCCATGGTCGAATAGCCGTTGGCGATCGCCTGACGGACAGCATCGCGCTGTACATCAACTTCGATGCGCCGCTGTCCCAACGTTTCCTTGGACTGGCGAACCAGCGCGGATGTCCTGCCGCCGCTATAGATCGGGATCGTCATCTGGATCCCGGCGGAGGCCGATGTTGAGTCGTTGGTGTTAGTGCTCAAACCGCCCTGGAAGATTTCGTCGCGCGTAATCGATCCCTGGAGGCCAACCTGGGGCAGAAGCTGACCTTCCTGCGCCTTCACATTGTATCCAGCTGCGTCGACGGCATATTGTGTAGCCAGGATCGCCGGATGATTGTTGGCGGCGATGCTGAATGCCTGATCCATTGATCGCGGCAGTGATTTCGAGGCCATCGCCGCGGCTTTGAGGCGGCCCGGCTCCGCCCCGACGATCTGAATATAGACCGCTTCGGCATTCTTCTCGTCGGATTTCGCCGCAGCTAGCGTTGCGATGGCAGAGGCTTTGGAGGCCTCGGCTTGCGCAACGTCGGTACGCGTTCCCTCGCCAACATCGAAACGTGCGCGCGCAGCGCGCAACTGTTCGTCGAGGAACTCAAGGTTTTTCTGCCGCAGGATGACGATCTGACGGGTGAGGTAGACGTCCATGAATGCCTGTGCGGCTTGAAACAGCGTGTTCTGCTCACTGTTGCGCAGGTTTTCACGCGCGGCCAACACCTGTGTTTTTGCAGAAGCCACATTGTTCTTCGTGGTGAACCCGTCGAACAGCAGCTGGTTCACGGTGATGCCGAACGTCCCTGAGTCCGTGCGTCCATGAACACCGCCATCCAGCCGGCGCCAGGTCGACGACAAATCGGCGGTTCCCGATATGGTCGGACGATACGCCGACTTTGCAACCGCAACACCTTCGTCGGTGACACGGACGCCCGCCCTGTCGGCATTGACGGTGGAGTTTCTCTCGTAGGCCTTTTCCATTGCCCCGAATATTGTCTCAGCCATCGAAGGCGTAGAGGTTAGTACCGTGGCTGACAACAGCGCTGCGGTTAATAATCGCTTGCCCGCTATGAACACTATAAACCCCTTCATTCTCTCAATATTCCGACCGAACCATTCGGTTCGACAGTACGCCTTAGATAGCTATCAATTTCCGGGTTGACCACAGCGGCATTCCCTAAAATGCAAACAAAGTGGCCGACCGTTGCACTTTTGTCTCATATGCAGCGGTTCTCAGAACTCGAACTCGGCTATTTTTTCGAAGCCAGGAAGCGCTTTGACCGCAGAATTGAATGCACGGCGTCCCGAAACGATTCCGTCGTTTTTTACGTAAATCATTGATTTTCCAGAGTTTCCCGCCCCCTCAACAACCACGAGTCTTCCGCCGTTCTTCAACTGATCAAATAATGACGCAGGAACGTGATCAACGCTACCCTCAATTAGAACTACATCATAGAGGCCCCCGGACGCGTGGCCGCCCTGGAGCGGCGCATTAACCACGACGACATTCTCGAACCCGAGGCTTGCCAGATTCGAAGCCGCCTGCTCCGCGAGATCGGCATCACATTCGACCGCTACGACCGAACGCGCGACGCGCGACAGGACCGCCGAGGAATAACCGGTGGCACATCCGATATCGAGCACAGCGTCTTCGGGCTGAATATTGGCAAGCTGTGCCATCTTGGCGAAGGGCGAAGGCTGCATCAGATAACGGCCGTCCGAAACCAGGACGTCATCATCGATATAGGCGAGAGGCATGCGAACGCTCGGCACGAACTTCTCGCGCGGCACGTCAAGAAAAGCCTGGAGCAAGGGTTTGTCGGTCACATCAGTCGTGCGCAACTGATTGTCGACCATCTTGATCCGCAGGTCCTCAAAATTCAGCGTCATGGTCTACAAGCTCTCTTCAAGGCACTCGCAACGCAAAGCGCTTGCAAGCGCGTGACATGCTCCTGACGTCCGGTCCGGACCTTACGGCCTTTATGGTTACCCATCCGTGACCAGAAGCGATAATTATCAAAGGATGTGGCAAAAATTTCCATCAGCGTCAATGAATGACTAACGCCGCACGCTGATGCCCCTTCGGATAATTTTCCGATGCGGCATCTGCGCACCACCCGCAGCGACAAGTTCCTTTAACCCTAGGGTTAATCCGGGATTGAATAGATTGGCCGCACCTGTCATTCTATACTTGCAGATGGGAGTCGTTCTGCGAACGGTAGGAATGCAAAGCAGATGATTGAGATCAAGGGATTCAATGACTTCCCTATAAGCCAGGATGAGTTGACAGGGCTGGCGGACAGAGCTGCACTTGAAGACCATCTCGATAGTCTTTGTGGTTCCTATGCCCAGAGTGACTTCGATGATCGCTTGCAATTCGCTATTCTTTGTATTGATCTCGATGGCTTCAAGAAATTCAACGATCAATACGGACGCGCCGAGGGCGATAGTCTTTTAAAGCTTGTGGCGGATCGCCTGCAATCATGCCTGCGCAAGAATGATGTTGTCTATCGCATGGGCGGCGATGAATTTGCCATTGTCCTGTTGCAGGCGACGTCCAACGAGGTGGCCAGCGTTGCCGACCGTATTATCGGATCGGTGTCGAAACCCTACGATCTCGGCGGTCCCGAGCCGGTGGCCATCAGCGTCACGATTGGTGCTGCCCTGGCGCCACGCGACGGCGATACGCCGGAGAGCCTGCTCTGGTGCGGCGATGCTGCGCTCTATATCGCCAAGAAGGCCGGCAAAGGGGTCTATCGCCGGTATTCCGAACGGCGGTCCAGCTAGCCCGCCTCGTTGATCGGGGCCATCGCCCTGGCCCGAATCTCAACAGGCCCTAAAATTCATATTCGAATTTTTCGAGATCTCTCTTCCAGATCTGCTCGACCAGCTTGCGCTCGACGGGAGTGTAGTAGTCCTGATAGGCACCGCGCTTGCTGGCATTCTTGCGGGTGAGTTCCGGGGACGCGTCCAGGTCCAGCCGCGTGATGATATCGGCGAATGCCTCTTCCATCCGCTCGAAGCGGTAGACCTGGTCCACCAGCAGCTTGCCGTCGAAATCACACAGCATCGAGCTTTGATCGCGGGGGCGCCACAATGCGCGGCGGCGCTCCTGGCGCAGGAAATCCGCAAAACTCTGCTTCTGGGCATCTTTATGGCGATGGTGATTGTCCTGGCCGCGTACGAAAGCATAGCGCGAGACGGCGAGATCATAGGGGTTACGCACGAGCCCGAATTTGAAAGCCCCCTCGAAGAAAGGACGTGGCAGTTTCAGCTTTGCCCAGCGCACCGAGGCATGCGGGCCGAATTGAATGTCGACATCTTCCGCGACAGGCAGGTGCGACAGAAGACGTCGCCATTGGCCGGAGGCTTTCTTTACGGCATAGGGGCGTAGCGCCCGCTTCAACGCCTGACCACCGGTCTTTGCAACATGAACAAAGATAAAATTTTTCTCGACAGAAACGAACATCCACCACCTTTTCAAGGATCGCGGTCCACACGATGATGCAACTTGTAGGTGCAGTCGTCCGCCAGGAAGGCCGGACTCAGTATAAAGCGTCAACCAGCCTGCAATAGACAGATACAATAGCAGTCTTGAACACAGACCATCGGCGAGCGAGATATGAGGAAAGCCCCCTCTCCCGTTGTGTAATCTGCGCAGCAGCGCTCGTAAGCTTGTCCCCTACATATTGCACGGCACTACCCCCAGGAAAGATGCCTATTGCCGGAAGTATGACATCTTCTGAACTTACGTCAAGAAAGCTATGGACGGGGGTACGCCGCAGACCGCACCTTTGCCTTCCAAAGGCGGCACGGCACCATCGTTGACGAGACTTCAACCGGCGTTCAGCAATAAAATCAGCTACTTGTAGGGTAAGATGTGTGACTGGAGGCCTCGCCCGGAATCGAACCGGGGTGCAAGGATTTGCAGTCCTCTGCGTAACCACTCCGCCACGAGGCCTCAAAGTCAAAATAGCTAATGAAATTAACTACTTGTGGAAGCGACAAGATTCATTTCCGAACAGCGTCACTCGCGGCCTTCCGAATAGCCGTTTTTGTTTTGTGCCGCAATACGTAAAATGAGAAGCCGCAAACAATCGTGCCAGTCACGAGTTGCTTGTTCGAACCGAAGCGTTCAGCCTTTGTCCTTGTCCGATGCAAACCAGCCGCTTTTCCAGCGGCGGCCGAGCTTCACTTCGATCTGACGGCGTTTGCGCCGTACCAGCGCCGAATCCTGTGAAAGGACGACCAGGCCGAGCGGGACCATCCAGAAACCGAGAACAGGCAGGAAACCGAGCGCACCTCCGGCAACCAGAGCTCCGCCAAGAGTGCGACGCATCGCCACCGATTGCGGAACCGGTATGTGGCGGCCAAAAATGCGCATGTGCCGGCGCTTCTTGTGGCCGTGATGCGTGGAATTTGTTTGGCTTTCCTTGTTTTCTGGGTCTTCAGACAAAAATCTTCTCTTTCGATTAAACCATCTCCAGAGCCGGATGTAGGAACGCTTTCGCCCCATGTCATCATTCTGTTATGCACATAAGTCGAAAAAAAGCGAAATGGTCCTTTGCAAAAGCGAAACCCTTTTGCTATAGGCCACTTCGCTGACGAAATAAGCAGCTATTCCCCGGTAGCTCAGTGGTAGAGCAATCGGCTGTTAACCGATCGGTCGCTGGTTCGAATCCGGCCCGGGGAGCCACTAGACTGGCAAATATTCTTACCACATCGATGTCCTTGAGCTATTGCTCCCTCGGGTACTGTCTCACCTACAGTCCGAGGACCAGAGCCTGGCGGCATTGGCATTAAAGTGCACAACCAAACGAAAACCGGCGCTTACGCATAGCGTGGACAAAATACCGGCAACGCCCCCGCCATTCATAGGCAAGTACGAATCGAGAAAAGTGCAGGGCTGGCGCCACCTACCCCAATATTGATGACAGCGGGCAATGAGATTTGCCTCAATTTGCCGCTGCCATCAATCATCAGGGGCAAGCTCAATCACTGCCCGGCCTGTTTCCTCATCGCCTCTGCAATCTGCGCCTTGACAGCACTGAGCCCGAAGCTGGCACCAGCCTGCATCGGCGGGAAGTCGATGGCGGTCTTCGCCAGCTCCTCCACCTTCTGCTGAACAAGAACGAAACGCCAGAATTCGAATTTGTACCATTCGAAGTATTCGAGCGAGCCGTTATTCCCGCCTTTGAAGAATGCCGTGCGCTCGAACGGATCGAGGCGCAGGTTGACAACGGTCGGTGCACCCAACGTCACCGTGTCACCCAGCCAGCCTCCCGGCTGTTCCTTGAAAGTGTACTTGTAATCATCGATACGGGCGGCACCGAGTGTGCTTTCGGCGAAATACCAGATCTCATGACGGCTGGATTTACCCGATCCGGTGATCATGCTGGTCTGGTCATAGCCGTCGAGGTGAACCTTGTAGTTCTGGCCGTTGAGTTCCTTGCCAGCCTTCAATTCGACAATGATGTTGGGATCACCGGCAGCCGCGACGAGCGTCGGAAACCAGTCGAGGCCGGAGAACAGGCCGTTTGCGACCGATCCGGCTGGAACATGTCCAGGCCAGCGAATCATCGCCGGCGCGCGAAAGCCGCCTTCAAACGTCGTACCCTTGCCGCCGTAAAATGGGGTCTGTCCGCCGTCCGGCCAGGTGAAGTTTTCGGTGCCATTGTCGGTGGTGAATATGACGATGGTATTGTCATCGTCGCCGATGTCCTTGATCTTCTGCATGGTGGCACCGACAATGTCGTCGAGTTGAGCCATCCCGGCCTCGTGGATGGTCCAGCCATTTTCGGAATTGCGCATGCTCTCGTATTTTTCCGAAAGATGGGTGACGATATGCATGCGCGTCGGGTTGAGCCAGAGGAAGAACGGGGTGCCGTCAGACTTGGCCTTGTCGATGAATTTGAACGAAAGGTCCCGAATTTCGTCGTCAACAGTCTTCATCCGCTCTGGAAACAGTGTCCCCGCATCCTCGATCTTCTGTTTCCCGACTCTGCCCCAGCGCGGCATTTCCGTCGGGTCGTCCACATCCGTAGCCCAGGAGTGGACCATGTTGCGTGGACCGACGACGTTCAGCAGTTCCTGCGGATATCCAGGGTGGGCCGGATCCTCCATTGCGTCGAGATGATAGAGGTAGCCGAAGAACTCGTCGAAGCCGTGCACGGTCGGCAAGAACTTGTTGAGATCGCCGAGATGGTTCTTGCCGAATTGCCCTGTAGCGTAGCCCATGGACTTCAGAACCGTAGCAATCGTCGGTGCCTCCGCGGGCAGACCGATGGGCGAGCCGGCCTGGCCGACTGTGGTCATGCCGGTGCGGACCGGCAACTCACCGGTGATGAAATTCGCTCGCCCGGCCGTACAACTCGCTTCGGCATAGTAGTCGGTGAAGAGCATCCCTTCCGCGGCGAGCTTGTCGAGATTGGGGGTACGTCCGGCCATCATGCCGCGATTATAGGCACCAATATTCCAGATGCCGACATCGTCAGCCATGATGACGACGATGTTGGGTTTCTTGGCTGAAGTCTGAGCTTGCGCCGTCTTGCTGACTATTGTGTTCGCAACGGCGCCAATTGCCGACATTGCGAATAGCGATCCGCCTGTCAGCAGTATATCGCGCCTGCTGGGATTGTGTATGTCTGCCATTGTGTTTCCTCCCGGTGGTCAGTCCAACGCAGCAAGATATTTTCTACGGCTCCGACGTCTTTAGGCCCGCAGCATCCCATGCTCCGTAGACGTAGCTGTGAATAAGCGCACGCCTTGATGCTGATGAATGGCGGCGTACCTTACTCGGCAATCATGATCGTTCGGTCCATGCATTCGCAAGTACGTAACGGTAACGGCGACTGCACCAATGCGGCTATGGTTGCGGATTTGCGCTCGGCGTTGGGCGCGATATGGCGACTGGCAAGAATCTTCAGAGCTATTGAAAATGAAGCAGCGAAGGCGCGGGCGGATCATCCTGATTAGTACCAAGTGACTATCGAAGCCTACGGAACCGAGTCCCTCGGTTCTCCGTTCGGGTCCCGATGGATGATCGACTGTTCAACCCTGTGAGGATCATGACAAGCCAGCCTGGCAGGATGCGCGTGATTACCTCCGCACTGCGTGCTGCCGAGTGCATCCTGAATGACTGGCCAATCGGCCAGGGCGAGAAGCTTTCAGACGCGAGGGAAGCTCTCCTGTCCTGCCTGGAACGCAGGCTTTCCCCCGGGGCCGCACGCATCGCTTTCATCGAAGCGGCAAAAGAAGCCGGCAACTATGTCGATGAACCGAGGCGGTTAGCGCCAGCGGGAAAAGTGAAGAAGTCCCATCGGGCAAGGCGGCGGTTTCCATGAATATAACGGGCAACTTTCCATCGGCGATCAGCGTTGTATGATATTGCAGGTTTGGAAAGGAGTGACTGCCATGGGAGGATCATCGCAACACTTTATACGGAGAATGCCAACTGCGCCGGGCCACCTTATGGATGCGAACAAGCACCACACGCCCAAGACCAGGCATGAACCGGAAAGGTTATCCGACGTGCTGAAACGTTCGAAGGGTGCTTACTCTATCAAGAGGCACACCGCCTTCACCAAGGTAAGGGTCGTAAAAACGCCGGACTTATAGTCTGATCGATACCCCTCAACGTCGATGACGGGTGAACCGACGGGCCCCTCAACAGGAGCCCGCACCGGCCTCGCGAGCCTTGTCCTCAACCAAAGCGTCGATCGCGCGCTGAACCTCCTGCAATCCCCATCCGGCAGCAAGCGCCTCCTGTGCGATGGCGTACATCTCGTTTGAGGAAACCTTGTCCAGGAACTGATCGCGCAGGGCCTCGCGCCATTCCGCTTCGCGCTGTTCGTCGTCTTCGGCAGATCGCGGGGATGCAATACGCATGGCACTCACTCCTACGGAAAATGCATCGTAGCGAATCACTTCTGAAAACGCAAAGCCTGTCAAGCTGCGAGTTCATGAGGTCACTGGTATAGCTCTATCGAGCGGCCTTGCATGCAGCTTGGCAGGCAATGGATTTGCGGGTAAACGCCACTAGATGCGGCCTCGCCGCTCCACCCCGATCGTATTTCACCAATGACCCCGCTGGAACCTTTTTGTCGTGCACTTGTTGAACAATCACAGCGGCTGATTAACAGCAGTCCGGGAGGATTCATGATGTCAATGAAATCACTTGTAATCGCTGCCGTAGTTGGCCTGTCGGGTCTGTCGGCCTCAGGATGTGTCGAAACCACGGGCCCCTACTATGGCGGGTACAGCGGGTATGGCGGCTATTACGGAACCACCATTTATGACGACGGATTTTACAACGGACCTCGCTACTACAACAACAGGTCCCGTTACTACGATAACCGCCGTTATGATAGACGCCACGATGACTGGCGCCGCCGCAATGACAATTCAGGCAGCCGTGACGATTGGCGGCGCAGGCAGGAAGCCCGCGCAGACCGTCCCGATACGCCGCGTCCAGCAAGGCCGTCAAGAAATGACAGCCGACCGCCAAGCCAGCCCGATATGTACATTCCTCCAGTCAGCCGACCTGGCGGATACATGGGCAATCAGCAGCGTTGAAACGACAAGTGGGCGCCGTAAAAATCAACGGCGCCCAAATTGTTTCTTCAAACATGCTTGGGCGGTTCTCTCACCTCGTCGGGGTTCGGTATCGGCATTTCGTCGGGCAAGCGGTCGGGTGGCGGTTCTTCCACCGGAATTTCGCTTGGCGGACCAGGTTCTGGCGGTAGTTCGTCTGGCCTTGGCGCAGGGCCAGGATCGGTTGGCCGGTTCGTATCTGGTCCCGGCTTTGGGATTGGTGCTGGATCACCCATATCATACCTCCTTCGTATCCAAGGGGTAATCCCGCGCCTTCGCTAATGTTCCGCTGCTTCTTGCGCGGGCACGGGCTTTGTGCTCGAATCGCTGTCCTCCCTAGCAGAAGAGATTGATAGTCCGCCATGTCGTTCAGACCTCCGCAAAGCATCGCCGCCAGGTTCGACCGGGACAGCCCGCCAAACGCCCTTGATATGGAAATCATGGCGGAAATGGCCGCCGCTCTTGGCCGCGCTGGAGAAAAGGTCGAAAGGACACTGGAGGCGCTTAATTTAGCGCCGGAATCCGGGCAGCTCCCCGAACTCAAAGCGGCCGCACGTGCAGTCCATGCCTACTTCATTCAGCGCGAACTATGCGGTCTGCGCAATCACGACGATGCGATCCGCCACTACGGCATTCCACGCACGGTGCTGGTACGGTTGGGTGCTGTCTGACGGCCTGAAGAGATCGATTCGGGCGATTCAGATTACTTTTCGGATTTCTCTTCTTCGAACATCACCGCGACATCCGAATTGGCGGACAGCCGGACCTTGTTGCCTTCGACCTCAGCGACCAGAGCTATCGAAATATAGTGATGATGGCCCTTGTGCGAGCCCTCCCCGCTATCCTTTTTCGTCAGTTTGATGCGTGTCCCGTCGACATTATCAACTGTGCCAACATGCACGCCATCGGCTCCGATGACTTCCATGTGTTCCTTGATGCCTGCTGCAGCCATGACCTTACCTCCAAAAGTGACGCGACAGGAACGCACGAAATGAACTTTGGATGCATTGCTGCGTTGAAGGCTTACCGGGACGAGTTGAAAACCCTACTGTGCCGCAGAATTTCTCGAAGAAGGCATCACTTCTAAATGACCCACGAAATTTTGACGCCCGGAGAGATGGGTGAAGCCGACAGCCGGACGATCGCGGCCGGTCCTTGCGATGGCTACGGCCTGATGTTGAACGCCGGCGCCGCCATTGCCCGCCATCTTCTCGCTGAACACGGCGATGCATCCATATTTCATGTCCTGTGCGGACCGGGAAACAATGGCGGCGATGGCTATGTCATTGCGCGCTTGCTTGCAGAGAGCAGTGCGACGGTAGATGTCTGGTCCTCCGCCGCTCCCAAGCCGCGCACCGACGCTGCCCGGGCACTTCAGGACTGTCCGGTCCAGGCGCGGCCTATCGGGGAATTTCGGCCAGTTCCCGGCAGTCTAGTGGTCGATGCGCTGTTCGGTGCAGGATTGAACAAAGCGGTGACGGGCGAAGCGGCGGCCGCGATCGTGCGCGCCAACGAAGCCCCGGTCAAACGCGTTGCTGTCGATGTGCCTTCGGGGCTCGACGGCTTGACCGGCCAGCCTCTCGGTACGGTCTTTGAGGCGACAAGCACAATCACGTTTTTTCGTAAAAAGCCCGGCCATCTGCTTTATCCGGGACGGCATCTGTGCGGCGCGTTGACCGTTGCGGATATCGGCATCCGCGACGATGTTCTGCAAGATATCCAGCCGCGCTGCTTCGAGAACACGCCTGATTTTTGGCAAGCCCTGCTTCCGGCGCCGCAAGCCAATACCCACAAGTACAAGCGCGGTCACGTCGCAGTGTTTTCCGGCGGTGCGACCGCAACAGGCGCCGCACGGCTATCGGCATTGGCAGCAGCAAGAAGTGGTGCAGGCGCCGTGACACTTCTCTCGCCCGCGGAAGCGCTAGGCGTCAATGCCGCTCACCTCACCTCGATCATGCTCAGCCGCTGCGACCATCCGGAAGATTTGCGAACCTTTATCGAAACACGCAAAGCTTCAAGCTTCGTGCTCGGACCGGGTTTCGGCATTGGTGAAAAAGCCCGCGACTTCGCCCTCGCCTTGCTTCGAAACGAGTCTGCGAAACTGGTTCTGGACGCCGACGCGATCACGTCGTTTCGGGATCATCCGGAAATCCTTTTCAACGGCTCGCGCAGCGCATCGGAAATCCGTCTGGTATTGACGCCGCACGAAGGCGAGTTCGGGCGTCTATTTCCCGATATTGACGAGAAGGATATGCCTTCAAAGGTCGAACGGGCGCGCGCCGCTGCCGCCCGTGCTCATGCGATCGTCATCTACAAGGGCGCCGACACCGTTGTCGCATCGCCCGATGGTCGCGCCGCAATCAATACCAACGGAACCCCGCTCTTGGCCACAGCAGGCTCGGGCGACGTTCTTGCAGGTCTTGCCGCAGGTCTGATGGCGCAGAGCATGCCTGCATTCGAGGCGGCCTGTGCGGCGGTCTTCATTCACGGCGCGGCGGCACGCCACCTGCATTTTGGCCTGATTGCAGAGGATCTTCCTGCAGCGGCAGCATTCGTTCTTTCGGATTTGTTGGGGAATTTGGTTCAGGAGTGATTTCACGCGTACCGGCAAGTGCAGCTGGATGCACCGATATATGGGAGATGGACTATGAGAATTTTATTTCGAATGACTGCCCCGATGCTGCTGGCTACATTGGCAGGATGCGCCGCAATTTCCTACGCCAAGGATAATTATGCGGGGATTTCACCCCAGCAGTACAAAGCAGCCAATGGCGACAGATACACCATCTATGACAATATCGCGCAAAGCCGGCTAATGATCGGGCCGGCAGGCAGCGCTTCTGCTACCGAAGGGTTCGTCAAGGGTCTGGGTCTGAGTTCCACGCCTCCCGTCGTCTACCGCGATGCTGCCGAACAATATTTGCGTTCTACCGAGCGCAACTGCACCGCGCAGGATGTGACTCTTATCCTCGATCCGCGCTACGAGGTGCGCTATCGCTGCGACCGGACACGCGGACCTTCCGATGTGCTGCTCGGCCCGGTCCGGCCCGGCTAGAGCCTTCCATGCTTGAAGGCTCCAGGATCGATTGGATCAGATTTGTCCTGATTCATTAACCCTGTCTTTACCTTGATCATTCACCTTGTTCTCAAGCGCGATTTGTACGGCGTACGCGCTTCCAAGGTTTCTTGCCACGCGTCATCAATTCGTCGCAATGGCAGGCTAATGATTACACATAGCGAATAGCTTATTTCCATTTTTGACCACGGATGTACTGGCACTGATGTCGAGGTAAGCTTAGGAAGGTCGGGTAGCTCCCGGCCTTTTGCTTTTTGATCGCCGCAGTTCGATGCCTAAAACTCCGGTCGCCTGCGTTACGCCCGATAAAAATCAACTTGAACATTTGTGACATTCCCGTGAATAATGGCCCTAGAGCAAATTTTGTCTGGATAGACAAAATTTGCTCTAGGGGTTCGGGACAGTTAAACAGATGTTGAATGAGACGATAGCCGGGGATGCGGTGACCCAGACGAGATTTCTGACACCGGACAATGTCAGCGCGGTGCTGAAGGGCCTGCCGCTCAAGGCACAGGCAGCGTTGCGCGCTGCAGCCCACCTGCCACGAGGCACCTTGACCATCACCACGCCCGACCGAAACGTCTTCAAAGTGGGCGGGCGCCAGCAAGGCCCGGATGCCTCGGTTGTCCTCCATAACTGGAACTTGCCGCGCAGAGCCTTTGCAGGCGGCACCATCGGCGTTGCCGAATCCTATATGGACGGCGATTGGGACAGCCCCGATGTCACCACTTTTCTCGAGCTCTTTGTCGTCAATGAAGAGGTGGGTGAAGACCTTGCCGGTGGTTCCAACTGGTTTATCAACGCCGTGCAGCGCCTGCGCCATTGGCTGAACGACAACACGAGAGGCAGGTCACGCAAGAATATATCGGCACACTACGATCTCGGTAATGCCTTCTACAGAGAATGGCTCGACCCGACGATGACCTATTCCTCGGCGCTCTTCGATGAAGGTGTCAATGATCTCGAAGCAGCCCAGACCGCCAAATACCGGGCGCTCGCCAACAATATCGGCATCACCGCCGGGTCGCGGGTTTTGGAGATCGGCTGCGGCTGGGGCGGTTTTGCCGAATATGCAGCACGTGAGATCGGCGCACATGTCACCGGGCTGACCATCAGCCGCGAACAATTCGACTATGCGACCCAGCGCATCGAAAAGGCCGGCCTTTCCGGCATGGCAGAAATAAAATTTCAGGATTATCGCGACGAGACCGGCAAATATGACCATATCGCCTCGATCGAGATGTTCGAAGCGGTTGGCGAGAAATACTGGCCGGTGTTCTTCGGCAAGGTCAAGGATTGCCTCAATCCCGGAGGCAGCGCCGGGATGCAGATCATCACCATCAATGACAAGAGCTTCGATCGCTATCGTAAACGGCCGGATTTTATCCAGCGCTATGTCTTCCCGGGCGGAATGCTGCCGACGCCGGAGAGGCTGAAAAGCCTGGGCAAGCAGTTCGGCCTCGACCTCTACCGCGAAAATATCTTTCCGCAGGATTATGCCCGCACGCTGGCCGAATGGCGCGAGCGCTTCTGGGGTTCATGGGACCAGCTGCGCAGTCTCGGCTTCGATGGCCGCTTCAAAAAGCTCTGGGAGTTCTACCTGTTTTATTGCGAGGCCGGGTTTCGTTCCGAATATATCGACGTGCGGCAGGTGTTCTACAAATCATGACCAGCTCGCTCGATGAATCCTTTGAGCGGATCTGGACAATCGCCGAATCGCTGCACCTGCCCGAGCTTGTGCGCGGCACCACCCATGGCACACCCTCGTTGAAGGTGAAGACCTCGTTCATAGGGCGCATGAAAGATTGGGAGACATTTGCAATCCATTGCCCGCTGGAGGAGAAACCGCTGCTGATGGAGAGCGTTCCGAATATCTATTTCGAGACCGACCACTACAAAGGCTGGCCCTACATTCTAATGCACCTGGAAGCTGTTTCCGACGCGGAACTTGGCCATCGGATCAAACTTGCCTGGCATGCCAGGGCGCCGGCGAAAGTCAAAAAAGCGCTCGCAGCGGGATGACGAATTGCGGGATCCAACTCTAGAATGACCAAAGCCAAATCCCGAAGATCTTTAAGCAGCAAAGTCCGGAATTCACGCAAGAATCTCCGATTCTCAACAAGAAAGTGCGATTATTGCGCAAATTTTCAACGCTGGGATGAAATTTGGTTGTGGCGACGCGAAATAGCGCTAGCTCGCAGTCTCGATCAGCGCCGTTTCAACGCCCAGACCGGTGCGATCCGCCACTTCACGCAAAGCAAAGGATGAGTTTATCTTCGTAACGTGCGGCATGGCCGATAACCAGAATTTGTGTATCCGCTCGTAATCCTCAAGATCTTTTGCAGCAATGCGCAAGAGATAATCATATTCACCCGACATCAGATAGCACACCAATACATTGGGGCACAGTTTTACTGCGGTCTCGAATTCCCGCAGCTGTTTGTCCGCCTGGCCCGACAGCGAGATATTGACGATGACGATAACCGGGTGACCGAGCATCTTGTTGGAGAGACGTGCATGATAGCCACGGATGACGCCCGATTTCTCCAATATATCCAGCCGTCGCGAGCACGCGGACTGCGACAGGCCGACCTTTTCCGCAAGAGTCGCATTCGACATGCGACCATCTTTCTGCAGGCTGTCGAGAATAGCGATATCAATCCTGTCCAATGACATTTTTCGAACTTTTCCCTTATATCCGGACATTCCGCGCAAGGATATTCGAAAAATCACGCAGCGTCGAGCCGTCTTGGCAAGGACATGCCACATGATTTGTGCTGTTATATTTGCCTCAAAAGGGAACATCTAAAAGCGAACAGGAGACGTCATGCGCATAGGCTGCCCAAAGGAAATCAAAAACCATGAATATCGCGTCGGCCTCACTCCGGGCGCCGTACGCGAATACATTGCCCACGGCCATGAAGTCATTGTCCAGTCCGGAGCTGGCTTAGGTATTGGCGCCGACGATGGCGCCTATCAGGCGGCAGGCGCAAAAGTCGTCAAGACCGCCGAAGAAGTCTTCCAGCAGGCAGACATGATCGTCAAAGTGAAAGAGCCGCAGCCTTCCGAATGGGCGCAGCTTCGTGAAGGTCAGCTCCTTTATACATATCTCCATCTTGCTCCGGATCCGGAACAGACCAAAGGTTTGCTAGCCTCCGGTGTCACCGCTATCGCGTATGAAACCGTCACTGATGACCGCGGCGGCCTGCCGTTGCTTGCGCCAATGTCCGAAGTTGCCGGGCGCCTTGCCATACAGGCCGGTGCGACTGCTCTTCAAAAGGCCAATGGGGGCCGAGGCGTACTGCTTGGCGGCGTTCCCGGCGTCCTGCCCGGTAAGGTCACCATTATTGGTGGCGGGGTCGTCGGCATCAACGCTGCCATGATGGCAACCGGCCTTGGCGCCGACGTTACTATTCTCGATCGCTCGATTCCGCGCCTGCGCCAGCTGGACGACATTTTCCGCGGGCGTATCCACACGCGCTACTCGACCATCGAAGCCCTTGATGATGAAGTGTTTTCTGCTGATATCGTTGTCGGCGCCGTATTGATTCCGGGTGCTGCCGCGCCAAAGCTTGTGACGCGCGAGATGCTCTCGGGCATGAAAAAAGGTGCGGTTATCGTTGACGTTGCGATCGACCAGGGCGGCTGCTTCGAGACATCCCATGCGACCACGCATTCCGAACCGACTTATGAAGTAGACGGTATTATCCACTACTGCGTCGCCAACATGCCGGGCGCCGTGCCTGTCACCTCCGCTCACGCACTGAACAATGCGACTTTGCAGTACGGCCTGCAGTTGGCTGATCGCGGCGTCAAGGCTCTCGTCGACAATCCACATCTGCGCAATGGCCTTAACGTTCACAAGGGACGCATCACCAACCAGGCTGTTGCCGAGGCACTCGGCCTCGAGATGGTCGAGGCAAGATCGGCAATAGCTGCCTGATATTGCTGCGTAAAATCTAAAGCGACCCTAGAGCAGAAAGGGAAGTTTGCTCTAGGGACGAAACGGAAGGTCGTTTTCAATAGCCGGAGCGGAGTGACTTGCGGTAGTGAGCACCTGATCGCAGTCCGGGCTTGCTTCAGGCAAGTTCAATGCGGCACTGGAAGCAATTGTTTCTTGCTGATCGCATATGGACGTAGGCAATATCGTCACGTGCCAGCAATTCCTCGGCTCGGTCTGCAATGCCATCCGTCTTGATCACACCGCCGGTGCCGTAAACGATACGGTCCTGACGGGAATAGCCGCGCAGGATATAATCGCTGTTCTCGTTGAACATTTCCGGTAGTTCTGCAGTTTCCGCATGACGTTCACACGCGTCTGCGTGCAGGAATATTGGTCCTGTTTCAGCATAAGGTTGCGGCGCGGGAAATGGCCTATGCGACAACACCAGGTATTTTTCACCCGCCCTCACGTTCTGCAGACAATGCCGGCAAGGAACGCCATCCCCGTCGGAAGTAAAGACTTCGGGGGTCTGACCATTCGCGTCAGCACCGCCCGCTTGATAGTAACGGGCGAGTGTTGTCGTCATGGCAATAAATCGGATCGGTTTCATCGAGTGCCTCCTTTGTTAAAGCAAGGAAACACCTGATTTTGACTGCAAACCACCCGATTCCTGCAGAACGCTATTTCGTGACGTTGATGTGAACAGTGACGTAGCTGTAAACATCTCTGCCGATAAGGCCGGTTGATTTTGCTCTAGTCCCAGGCTTCGATTTCTGCTTCAGCAAAGCTGACCGGTTTGAAACCCATTCTTTGATACATTTGCAGTGCGCGTGGACTATCCAGCGTGTTTGTTTCGATGATCACCTTTTGCGGACTGCTCATCCATGCTGTCAAAATGGCTTCATTCAGGAAGAACTTTGCGAGCCCCCTGCCCTGGAATTCCGGTACCAGCCCGAAATAAAGGATTTCAGTGACGGCCTGCTCCTCATCGATGACAAGTTCAAAAAAGCCCGCCGGGGAACCGTCGGCGTAAAGGACATGTATATCGACGTTGTTCCGATGGATGATTGCTGCCAACTCTTCATCACTGAGACGACGATGCACAGACCAATGATGCGGCTTGCCGACCTGTTCATAGAGAAAGCGATAGAAGGGCAATGAAATCTTCGTCGCACGCATGAGTGCCAGTTTAAAACTGACAGGCGTCGGTACGGACTGCGTCGGCCGCTCCGTCATCTCCAGATGTGTCACGCGCGTCTTTAATATTCGCGGCTTCGTCATGGCTTATGCTTCGCCGGTAGCGACGGGAGTGTCTTTCGTTCCGCCCCATTCACTCCACGAACCATCATAGAGAACATTATCCTTATGACCCACCGATTCGAGTGCAAGCGTAATCACAGCGGCTGTTATTCCGGACCCGCAACTTGTCACGACCGGCTGCGACAAGTCCACGCCGGCATCATCGAAAACCTGGCGCAAACTATTGATATCTTTTAAATATCCATTTTCGGAAAGGCTTGACGACGGAACGCTGCGTGCGCCGGGCATGTGGCCGGATCGTAGTCCGGCGCGTGGTTCCGGATCGACACCCTTGAAGCGGCCGGCCGAGCGCGCATCGGCGATCTGCCGTGACTTGCTTTCAACGATCTCGCGCATATCCGTGAAACTTGCCACTTTGCCTGCGTCAAAGTTCGGGACAAAGGCCGAGGGGGCAATCTTGGTCACCTCGTCGGTGACAGGCCTGCCGGCGTTTTTCCAATTGTCGAATCCACCATCCAGGATTGATACGTTCTTTGCGCCAAACGTGCGAAACATCCACCAGACGCGCGGCGAAGTGGTCATTCCAGGTCCATCATAGACGACGATCGTATCCTCGTTGGTGATTCCCATGCTGCTGACGGCTGCTGCGAAGGCGTCCGCTTTGAGGAGAGTGTGCGGCAGCGATGAATCCGGATCCGACATCTCTTCGTGGTCGAAGAAAATCGCGCCGGGAATATGCCCAGCTTCATATTCGGCTTTGGCATCCCGATTTTGAGCGGGAAGATACCAGGATGCATCAAGAATACTGAGACCGGGCTGGCCAAGTCTTTCCTGCAGCCAATCAGCTGAAACCACAAAAGGGCTTTTGTCTGCCACGTTCATACTCCCTCTGGCAACGGACCGAAGCGGATACGGAACCGCCTGTTTTCCTTGCCTTTCTTTTCGATTTTTCCGATGTGGATCGCGCCAACTTCACCGGTCGTCGCGACATGCGTGCCGCCGCACGGCTGCGAATCGACTGAAGCGTTTTCGCCAATACAGACCAGCCTGATACGCCCCGTCCCTGTTGGCGGCCTTACGTTCTTGGATTTGATCAGGCCGGGATTTGCAGCGAGTTCGTCATCCGTAATCCACCGGGTGAAGATTGGATGATTGGCGTTCACCAGTTCCATCATCTTCTGGGTAACGCTTTCCTTGGTCACACCCGCGTCCGGCAGATCAAAGTCGACACGGCTGTCGTCTTCGCTGACTGATGCGCCCGTAATCGGAAACGGGCAAACAACGCTGAGCAGATGGCACGCCGTATGCATCCGCATCAACTTGTAGCGCCTGTCCCAATCGAGGCGCAGGCTGAGCTTTTCGCCGATCGCCGGAACGGGTTGGTCGGGCGCCGGTACGTGGATGATCTCTTCCTTGGTCTCACCGGTCACAGTTGCGGCGATGGTGATGGTCGAGCCATCGGAGCGAACGAAAACACCGGTATCGCCGGGTTGGCCGCCCGAAGTGGCGTAAAACACGGTCTGGTCAGTCAGAATGCCGCCGCGCTCGTTTATCGCCAATACTGTCGCGTCGATGGTTTTAAGATAAGAATCGTCGCGAAAAAGAATAGCCGTATCGTATGCCATCAGGATGCATTCTCGAAGGGAACGGATATATTGACCTTTGCTTCCATCCATGCCGGAACTGGCAAGTCCTTGGAACGTAAGAACTCGGGATTGAACATTTTGGATTGATACCGGTTACCGTAGTCGCAAAGCACCGTCACGATAATCTTGTCCGGACCCATATCCCGCGCCATGCGGATCGCGCCGGCAATATTGATCCCCGACGATCCCCCCAAACACAGCCCTTCTTCCTCCACAAGATCGAAGACAATCTCCAGCGCTTCAGCATCGGGGATCTGATAGGAAAAATCTGGCGTAAACCCTTCAAGATTGGCCGTAACGCGGCCCTGCCCGATGCCCTCGGTAATGGAATTTCCTTCGGATTTGAACTCGCCGGTCGTGTAATAGGAAAACAGCGCCGCACCCAATGGATCGGCAAGTCCGATCTTGATATTCGCGTCCCTGGCTTTCAGTCCTTGCGCTACCCCCGCGAGTGTACCACCCGAGCCCACCGCGCAGATAAACCCATCCACTTTGCCATTCGTATCGCGCCATATCTCCGGTGCCGTTGTTTCCACATGCGCCTGACGATTGGCGACATTGTCAAACTGGTTGGCCCAGACGGCCCCATTCGGCTCGGTTTTTGCCATCTGCTCCGCAAGACGGCCGGAGACCTTTACATAATTATTCGGATTCCTGTAGGGAACAGCGGGCACTTCGACCAACTCGGCACCGAGAAGACGGAGGGCATCCTTCTTTTCCTGGCTCTGCGTTTCTGGTATGACGATGACAGTTCGGTAGCCAAGTGTCTTGGCAACCATTGTAAGCCCGATACCCGTGTTACCCGCCGTGCCCTCGACGATCACGCCACCTCGTCTTAAAAGTCCTCGTTCCTCGGCGTCGCGAATTATGTAGAGCGCTGCGCGATCCTTGACGGATTGGCCCGGATTCAGGAATTCGGCCTTGCCGTAAATTTCGCAGCCAGTGAGGTCGGAAGCCTTCTTGAGACGAATGAGCGGCGTGTTTCCGATGGTGTCAATCACTGAATCATACATAGGCCAAGTCCTTCATTCTGCTTGGCTTGAACCTATTTGTCCCGATCAAACCGTTCAAGCATAGAATTTTCAAACCAGACGATATGCGGATATTTGTTTTAGGGATGCATATGAAAAAGCCGCCGACACCATGTGCCGGCGGCCTTATAATACGTCAGCAGAAACTGTTAAGCAGCCCTTACGCCGAAGCCTTTTTTGTTCCGGCGAAATGGGCGCTTCTGTGCGGGTGCACCTGCATCATTGCTCCATACCTTTTCACCACGTGGCTTGCCAGCCGACTGGCCGCGATGCGGCTTCTTACCGGGCGCAGCGTTACCGCCTTCGCGACGCGGCGGACGCTGGTCGCTATTGGCAGCACGAGCAGGAAGGCTCGAAAGGTCAACAGGCGAATCCGCCATCGGGAGACGCATGCGCGTAACGCGTTCGACAGCCTTGAACTTGGAAGCCTCTTCCGCCGGATCATAGAGCGTGATCGCCTTGCCAGATGCGCCGTTACGGCCAGTACGGCCGATCCGATGGACATAGCTTTCTGGCTCGTCCGGCAAATCGAAATTGATCACGTGGCTGATACCAACAACGTCAATGCCTCGTGCGGCGATATCGGTTGCGACCAGAATGCGGACGGAACCATCCTTGAAGCCGTTCAACGCGCGCTGGCGCGCATTTTGCGACTTGTTGCCGTGAATGGCCGCAACATTATAGCCGTCTTTCTCCAGAACGCGTGTAACCGCGTCAGCGCCATGCTTGGTCCGGGTAAAGACGATAACTGACGACAAGCCCTCATCCTTGAGCATGGCAGATAGAACCTGCTTCTTCTGCTTCGTCGGAATCATGTGCACGACCTGCTTGATCTCGGCAGCCGTCGTACCCTGCGGCGCGACTTCCATACGAACGGGATTACGCAAGAGGCTTGCAGCCAATGTGGCGACTTCCTGCGGCATTGTCGCGGAGAACAGGGCCGTCTGGCGATCCCGATGCGTGCCCTTGGCAATGCGCTTCACATCGTTGATGAAGCCCATGTCGAGCATGCGGTCAGCTTCATCAAGCACAAGCCAGCGCGTTTCCGAGAGATCGACACGATTGTCACGCACAAGGTCGGTCAATCGCCCTGGGGTTGCGATCAAGACGTCGACACCGCCCTGCATCTTGTTGATCTGGGCAATGCGTGAGACACCACCAAGCACGAGCGCGGTCGAAATGTGCGCGCCTTTTGCCAAAGTGCGAAACGTCTCTTCGATCTGCACGGCAAGTTCGCGGGTTGGAGCAAGGATCAGCGCGCGTGCAGTTTTGCCCTTACGCTTGTCACCGATGGTGAGAATTTTCTGCAGGATCGGCAAGGCGAATGCCGCTGTCTTGCCGGAGCCGGTTTGGGCGATACCAAGAATGTCCTGACCGGCGAGCTGTGCCGGGATGGCCTGTGTCTGGATGGGCTTGGGAGCAGCCATTCCGGCCGCCTCGACTGCTTTGAGCAGGATGGCATTCAGACCCATGGCGGCAAAGCCAGTTTTTTCAATAGTTTCCAATTCAATCTTCTTTCATTGGCCGGCGCGAATGATCGCGGGCCACACAACGCATCACAGGGCGCAACCTGCGTGCAATAATTTTGGGATAAACGACGAGACGCGAGGAACCCTGTGCCAATGGCCCTGGATTCACGCGACTTGCGCAGCCGTGCCCATCGCATCATGCGGATGGATCTCAGACGCCACGAAGTCCTTAACTGGAAGACCGGGTTGCCCGGTCCAAGCGCCTGATCGGCATATGGGCCTTCTTATGACAAAAAGCAAACGATTTTATTGTGCGGCGCAAAAGGACTGAACTATTTAGCGAAGCGCCTGGCACCCGCCACGCATAGTATCACTGCAACGGTGACGGCGATCATTGGCCAGCTGACGGATTCGTGCAGCAGTGTCGCAGCAAGAACCAGCCCAAAGAAAGGTTGCAGCAACTGCAGTTGACCGACGGCCGCAATTCCGCCTTGAGCCAGCCCGCGATACCAGAAAATGAAGCCTATCAGCATTGAAAAGAGCGAGACATAGAAGAGGCCAATCCAGGCGGGCTGCTTGATGATCGTCAAATCCGACGGGAAAACATAGAGGGTCAGGGGCAGCATGACTGGCAACGAGAGGACCAACGCCCAGCAGATCACCTGCCAGCCCCCTAGTTTACGAGACAATTGCGCACCTTCTGCATAGCCAAGTCCGCAAACGACAATAGCCGCGAACATCAAAAGATCGCCAGTTAGCGATGCCGCGAAATTCTGCGTCAGTGCAAATCCAGCAACGAGCAGGCTGCCCGCACAGGAAAACAGCCAGAACAAAGGACGCATGCGCTCACCACCGCGCAATACACCAAAAATGGCAGTCGCAAGTGGTAGAAGCCCGATAAACACAATGGAATGAGCTGACGTGATGTGACGCAGTCCCAGTGCGGTCAGAAGAGGAAAGCCAACGACGACACCCATGGCGGTGATAAACAACGGGACGAAGTCCGTCCTCGCCGGGCGCTTTTCGCGGAAGGCTAGTAGCAGGGCAAGCGCCAGCGCAGCTGCAATCGTAGCACGCGCACCGGTCACGAAGATGGGATCAAATCCAGCAACGGCCGCACGTGTCGCCGGCAGCGATCCACTGAAAATGAGTACGCCGATAAATCCGTTGATCCAGCCGCTTGTTATCTTGTCCATATTTTCTCTGCCCTACGATCACATCGTGAGCTGTATCCACCGGGCGCCATAGATTTTCCAGATACGGTACAGTACAATACACGCAAACTGTGATGGGATGGTGAGCAGTACAGATGGACAAAACCGTTGAACTCAAGTTGGAAGGCGGTACGCTCGTCAATCGCGTGATGCACGAGGTTCGTCAACGCATTGCCGGGCGCGCTCTCACGCCGGGAGCAAAGCTTCCATCAATACGCAGTTTCGCCGACACATTGTCCGTATCGAAATCGACAATTGTCGAGGCGTATGACCGGCTCGCGGCCGAAGGCATCATCTTGTCGCGACGCGGCTCGGGCTTTTTTGTCGCCGGTCATCTGCCGCCTCTGTCACTGGCTAAAATCGGACCGCGGCTTGACCATGCAATTGATCCTCTTTGGGTGTCGCGCACGTCACTGGATGCAAATAACAGCACGGCAAAGCCCGGCTGTGGTTGGTTGCCTTCCTCATGGATGCCTGAAGCAGGAATTCGTCGCGCCCTGCGCGCCGCGGCAAGGGCGGATGTGTCCTCCCTAACCGACTACGCCTCGCCGTTAGGGTTGAAACCATTGCGCCAATTACTCGCACGCCGCATGGATGGACATGGCATTGAGGTGGTTCCCGACCAGATCATGTTGACGGAGTCAGGCACGCAGGCAATCGATCTTCTTTGCCGTTTCCTGATTGAGCCGGGAGATGCTGTAATCGTGGATGACCCGTGTTATTTCAACTTTCACGCCTTGCTCAAGGCGCATCGGGCCAAGGTAATCGGGGTGCCTTACACCCCAAACGGTCCCGACCTCGATCAATTTGCGGAAGCGCTTTCGAAACACCGGCCTCGCCTCTACATCACCAATTCCGCCCTGCATAACCCCACCGGCGCAGTGCTTTCGCCCCTCGTCGCCCACCGGCTACTCAAGCTTGCAGAACAGCACGATCTGACAATCATCGAAGATGATATTTTTGCCGATTTTGAACACGAGCCAGCACCGCGGCTTGCTGCGTTCGATGGGCTCGACCGGGTCGTGCATATCGGCAGCTTTTCCAAGTCGCTATCGGCATCTGTTCGCTGCGGCTTCGTTGCTGCCCGGCACGACTGGATCGTGGGGCTGGTGGATTTGCGTATAGCTACATCCTTTGGCGGCGGACGCCTCAGTGCAGAACTCGTACTGTCCATGCTGAAGGATGGAAGCTATCGGAAGCACATGGATGGCCTCCGCACCCGTCTCGCACGGAGCATGGGCGACACAATAGCCAAGCTAAGGCCGCTCGGTCTGGCTCCCTGGATCGAATCGCGCGGCGGCATGTTTCTGTGGTGCCGACTACCGGAAGGCGTCGACGCCGCGAAGATCGCGCAACGCGGCCTGGCAGAAGGCCTCATTTTTGCGCCGGGCAATGTGTTCAGCCAGTCGCAGGCCGCATCTTCCTACATGCGTTTCAATGTGGCGCAGTGCAACGACCCGCATATTTTCACGGTGCTGGAAAGGCTGATCGCCGATCAGACTGCTTCTGCGAGTTTTTGAAGAGCCAGGATAGTTCGCCAGTTTCGTGCGGTGAGCGGCACTTTCAGCACCTTGTCGAGCGCGAGGGCAAGTTTCGAAATGCCAAAACCGTCGGGCGTGTAGAGATAAAGAACACGATTCCTGACAGTAAAACTTTCGGTCTCACTCGCCTTGCTGGCAAAATTTTCGAGCGCGGGGTCAGTAGGATCGTCGTCAAGAATGACGGCGTGAAGCGATTTTGGATTTTCCTGCGCTTGGGGATAGGGATTCTTCGCAATCAGACAGTTCCATTCATCAGCACTACGGATAGTGACACGCGATTCAAAACTGAACGTTTTCAAAAAAATGCCCGAAATTGCCTCGGCGATCTGGCGAGCCGTCTTGTTGGACCTGAGAACGACGTTGCCGCTTTGTACGTAGGTCTGCACACCTTCGAAGCCCGCCTCGACAAGCACGTTACGCAGCGTTTCCATCTTAACTTTTTTGTTGCCGCCAACATTGATGCCGCGAAACAGCACAATATAGATAGTCACTTTGCATCCCCCGCCATTTGCGCAGCCAAATGGGCTAACTTGAGGACTGTATTCCAATTTCTCGCTGTAGCTGCAACTTTCAATGTTTTTTCAATTTTAGGATGCAGTCTTGCATTCGAAACGCCTTGCGGCGTGTAATAGTACAGCACCCCTCCCCTTATCTCGAACTGCTCCGGGCCTAGCGCTTTTTGCTCCAACGCTTGCACCGCCTCTGCGTCAGGTGTCCGCTCCAGAATATAGGCATGAAGCTTGGCCGGTTCACTCACAGCCAGCGGGAATGGATTTTGGGTAATGACCTTGGACCATTCCGCCCTACTAACGATCATGATGTGCTTGGAGAAGCCAAAATGGTCCAGCGCGATCTTAGCCACGCGCTCGACAATACGCCTTGGGCTGTCGTTTGAGGTAAGAATGACATTGCCGGTATTGATATAGGTTACGACGGACTCAAAGCCTTCCTCGATCAGTGCCGCTTTCAATGGCTGCACAGGGAGCAATGTATCACCGCCGACACCACGGAACAGGATGATCCAGCAGGTCACTTTGCCTCCTCAGATGATCAATCCGGCGATAGTCTCGTTATCGGTGATGTCCTGATAGGCCCAACCGGCCTCATCGAAACGTTTGAACAGCATGTCGAAATTGAGCTTGTTCTTGGTTTCGATACCGATGAGGACGGACCCGAAATTGCGCGCGGACTTTTTGAGGTATTCGAAGCGCGCAACGTCATCGTCCGGCCCCAAAAGGTCAAGAAACGAGCGCAAAGCGCCGGGCCGCTGTGGAAAACGGAAGATAAAATACTTCTTCAATCCCTCATATCGCAGTGACCGCTCCTTGAGCTCCGGCAGGCGCTCAAAATCGAAATTGCTGCCGGATATGACCAGAACGATCCGCTTGTTCCTGATATCGCTTTTCTTAAAATCCTTGAGTGCATCGATGGCGAGAGCGCCGGCAGGCTCCACGACGATCCCCTCGATGTTGAGCATCTCCAGGATAGTCGAGCTCAGACGATTTTCTGGAATCAAAGTGACAGAGTCTGCCGTGAAGCCTTTGAGTAACTTGAAGTTTTCGCGGCCAATTTCTGCAACTGCGGCGCCGTCAACGAAATTGTCCACGGTGTCGAGTTTGATACGCTTGCCTGCTTCGAGGCTGCGTTTCAGACTTGGCGCACCGGCTGGTTCAACGAAGCGGAAGCGGGTCTCCCAGCCAAGATCGGCGAGATAGCGTGTAACGCCACCGGAAAGCCCGCCACCTCCGACAGGCAGGATCATCAGGTCTGGCTTGCGTTTGTCCGGCAGCTGCGTGGCGATCTCATGTGCCACGGTTGCTTGTCCAGTGATGATATCCATGTGGTCGAAAGGCGGAACCATAATTGCCCCGCTCTCGGCAGCATAGTCCTGAGCAGCCGCATAGCATTGGTCGAAGATATCCCCGAACAGGCGAATTTCGATGAATTCGCCGCCAAAACTGCGCGTCTTGTCGATCTTTTGTTGCGGCGTCGTCACCGGCATGAAAACGACACCCTTTTTGGCAAAATGCCGGCAGATGAAGGCAAAACCCTGCGCATGGTTTCCGGCCGAGGCACAAACGAAGGACGAATCCTCCGATTTGTGCTCGCTCAGATAATGAGAGATGAAGTTGAACGCCCCACGGATCTTGTAAGACCGCACAGGCGACAGGTCTTCGCGCTTGAGCCAGATCTGTGCACCATATTTGTGGGAGAGATAATGGTTGAGTTGCAGCGGTGTTTCGGGAAAAAGCACGCGCATTTTTTCCGTCGCACGATCCACGGCCTTGATGAATGCAGTCATAGGAACAGGTCAACCTTCTCGAATGTCCGGACGTCGATAATCCCGACATCAGATATACGCAATTCCGGAATGACAACCAGCGCCAGCAGCGAATGCTGCATGTACGCATTGTTGAGAGTACAGCCCATCGCGCGCATGGCGTTGACGAGTTTATCAGCCTTTGCAGCGACGATTTCGGCGCGCTGATCAGACATCAGGCCTGCGATCGGCATTTCCACCATGGCAAGTTCTCGGCCCTTGGAGAACAGCACCACACCACCGCCAACTTCACCAAGCCGATTGGCAGCTTTCGCCATATCGTCCTTGTTGGTGCCAACCACGATCATGTGATGGCTGTCATGAGCGACGGTTGAGGCCATAGCGCAATCCAGGGTATAGCCAAAGCCTGAAACAAAGCCGTTGACCACCTTCCCCGTACCACGATGCCTCTCGACAAGAGCGATTTGGCAGACATCATTGCGCCGATCCATCTGGACGATGCCGTCGGAGACTGACAACTCCGCTTCCAATGCTTTCGTCGGCGCCTGGTTTTCGATGACCCCGATCACACGCGCGGTAATCTGCTTTGTGGGTTTCGGAGACTTGATATCGAAATCCTTGGCCTTCAAATTTTTCCCGAGCTTGATCGTATTCTTGGCGAATGCCGGATAGTTGTAGGCCGGAATCTCAGCGACGAGCTTACCTTTTTCCGCCACGAGCACGCCCCGCGCGTAAACACGGTCGATCGTCAGATTTGGCAAGTCCGATACGATAAGGAAATCTGCAAGTCGTCCCGGTGTGATCGAGCCGATCTCCCGCTCCAGCCGAAAGTGCTGCGCTGTATTGAGCGTCGCCATCTGGATCGCCGTCACAGGCTTTAGCCCCTGGGCTATGGCGTGACGCACAACACGGTCCATATGACCTTCATTTACAAGCGTTCCGGAGTGACTGTCATCAGTGCACAGGATAAAATTGCGCGGATCGAGACCCTGCTCCGTGACCGCTTTGATCTGGCGGGCAACATCGTACCAAGCGGAACCAAGACGGAGCATAGCCCGCATACCCTGACGCACACGGGCGATGGCGTCCTCCATGCGGGTACCTTCGTGATCATCTTCAGGACCACCGGCAACATATCCATGAAAGGCACGTCCAAGCTCAGGCGATGCGAAATGCCCCCCAACAGTCTTTCCGGCGTTGACAGTGGCGTCGATGCCACCCCGCATGGTTGCGTCATTGTTGGCGACGCCAGGAAAGTTCATTACCTCGCCGAGACCGATGATATTGGGCCATGTCATCGCTTCGGCAACATCATCGGGGCTTATAGAGGCACCTGCATTCTCCAATCCCGGCGCAGATGGAACGCAACTCGGCATCTGCACGTGCACATTGATCGGCATGGCCAGCGCTTCGTCATGCATCAGGCGGACGCCATCGAGCCCCAGCACATTGGCGATCTCGTGCGGATCGATAAACATCGACGTAGTGCCGTGAGGAATGACGGCCCGCGTAAACTCAGTCACCGTGACCATACCGCTTTCAACATGCATATGCGCGTCGCACAGACCAGGCACGAGATAACGTCCGCCCGCGTCAACGACTTTGGTTTTCGGCCCGATGCAATGTTCCGCTCCTTGTCCGATAAAAGCAAAGCGTCCGGCCACGATGGCAACATCGATACCTGCTATGATTTCTCCGGAATAGACGCTTACCAACCGACCGTTGCGGACAACCAGATCCGCATCCTTGCGGCCCATAGCAACATCCACGAGCAACGGGGCTGATTCCGTCCACGTCGCTGGTTTGCCTGCCGGTTTGCCCATCGTCATCACTCCGATCGCCTGATCTCTCCGAATATGCATATACCAAAAAACAACGTCACTGGGCTGTTCACAGTAGAATTCTCAAAAAATTCGGGGAAATCCATGAATTGCTTGACAGAACCCTGATCGTTGCGTCCGATAGTCTCATGCGCCGCGTCGAAAACGGTATTGCCATGACCGGGGAGAAAATGTTGGCATGTCCGACTGCGGCAATTCATAAGCGTAATTCTGGGAGGAAATTTAATGCTCAAGCTCGTTACATCACTGGCCGCCACAGCTGCCATTGCTCTGATCACCGGTAGCGCATTTGCGCAGGGTTATCCCGAACGCAGTATCACCATGGTCGTGCCGTTCGCGGCGGGTGGTCCAACCGATACCGTTACCAGACTTGTCGCCGAAAGCATGTCAAAGGACCTCGGTCAGCAAATCATTGTGGAAAATGTCGGCGGAGCGGGCGGCACGCTGGGAGCCTCCCAGGTAGCCAAGGCAGAGCCGGATGGATACACGCTGTTGTTGCATCACATCGGCATGGCAACCAGCGCCACGCTATATCGCAAGCTGCCCTATGACACGCTCAACGCCTTCGAATATGTGGGGCTTGTCACCGATGTCCCGATGACCATTGTAGCAAAAAAGGACTTCGAGCCGACTGATCTCAAAGGCCTTGTCGAGTACGTCAAGGCAAATGCCGACAAAATCACCCTTGCGAATGCCGGAATTGGCGCTGCCTCCCATCTCTGCGGGATGTTGTTCATGAGCGAGATCAAGACGCCGCTGACAACTGTGCCTTACAAGGGCACTGGTCCTGCCATGACAGATCTCCTGGGTGGTCAGGTGGATTTGATGTGCGACCAGACAACCAATACAACCAAACAGATTAAAGGGGGTACAATCAAAGCCTACGGAGTCACATCGGCCAAGAGGCTTGATGCCCTTCCCGACCTTCCAACCGTTGCGGAAGCCGGCCTGCCGGGCATGCAGGTGGGTATTTGGCACGGTATTTACGCACCGAAGGGGACGCCCACAGAGGTAACGCAGAAACTTTCGGCATCCCTGCAAAAGGCATTGAAAGACCCCAACGTCATCGCCCGGTTTGCTGAACTGGGCACGGTACCGTCGACTGATGCGGAGGCAACGCCTGCAGGGCTGAAGTCGAAGCTTGAAAGCGAAGTGACCCGCTGGAAACCGGTCATAGAAGCGGCCGGTCAATACGCTGACTAATGGAACATGGGCCGGGAGTGGGAGAGAGCTTCCGGCCTTTTATGGAGTGAAACGGCGGCGGGGAACCTATGAAAGATCTTAGTTTTAGTTTGCGCGATTTGATCTGCGGCGTTCTGTTTATATTTACAGGCCTTTTCTTTGCAATACAGGCCTATGGCCTTGAACTGGGCACAGCACTCCGCATGGGACCAGGTTATTTTCCGTTTGTCTTGGCCGGAATCCTTATCCTTCTTGGCATAATCGTCATCATTCAAGGCACTCAGCTACAGCATGAACCAATGGGCCCAATTGCATGGCGTGGTTTGCTCTTTATTTTGCCGGCACCGATCCTGTTTGGCCTCACCGTTCGTGGACTAGGCTTCGTGCCATCGCTTTTTCTCACGGGACTGGTCGCGGCTTTTGCAAGTACGAAGATGCGCCCCGGAACCGCGCTCTTGCTGGTTGGCGGTCTGACATTGTTTTCTGTAATCGTGTTCAGTTACGCGCTCGGCCTGCCCTTCCGGCGTTTTGGCCCTTGGCTTGGGCAGTGAGGCCGCGAAATGGATCTTCTTAACAATCTCGTTCTCGGATTTGCGACGGCGGCTTCGCCCTACAACCTTTTGTTCTGCTTTATCGGGGTCATCCTCGGTACGCTTATTGGCGTACTTCCCGGGATCGGTGCGACGGCGACGATCGCCATGCTTTTGCCTATCACCTTTCAACTCGAACCAGTCTCGTCACTCATCATGCTGGCGGGCATCTACTACGGTGCACAGTATGGCGGCTCAACGACCGCCATCCTGATCAACATGCCGGGCGAATCCTCGTCGGCAGTTACTGCTATCGATGGATACCAGATGGCGCGAAAGGGCCGCGCAGGGGCCGCACTTTCAATCGCGGCTTTAGGTTCGTTCTTTGCCGGAACAGTGTCGACCATCCTGGTTGCTGTGTTTGCTCCGCCCTTGACGGCCGTCGCTTTGAAATTCGGGTCGCCCGAATATTTCTCGCTGATGATCGTTGGCCTCGTTTCCTCCGTCGCTCTCGCCCATGGTTCCGTCGTCAAAGCACTCGGCATGGTGGTTCTTGGCCTGCTACTCGGGCTCGTTGGGACAGATATTTATACCGGTACCCCCCGATTCAATCTTGGAATTCTCGAATTGTCCGATGGGTTGAATTTCGTTGCGCTTGCAGTCGGCGTATTCGGCATCGCCGAAATTCTCCGTAACCTTGAAAACGAGCACGACCGCGATGTGATGATCAAAAAGGTCACCAATCTGTGGCCAACGCGACAGGATTGGAAGGAAATGACCGCACCGATCTTGCGCGGGACGGTAATTGGCTCCGCCCTCGGCATCTTGCCCGGCGGCGGCGCAATACTTGCGTCTTTCGCATCCTATACGGTGGAAAAACGCATCTCGAATACGCCGGGCGAATTTGGCAAGGGCGCTGTCGCGGGGGTGGCCGGCCCTGAATCGGCCAACAATGCCGGCGCGCAAACATCGTTCATCCCAATGCTGACGCTTGGCATACCGGCCAATCCGGTCATGGCCTTGATGATCGGCGCCATGATCATTCAAGGTATCGTTCCTGGTCCCAACGTTGCCACCGAACAACCGGCCTTGTTCTGGGGGATCATCGCCTCCATGTGGATCGGAAATCTCATGTTGATTCTGCTTAACCTGCCTCTGATCGGACTTTGGGTTAAGCTGCTCACCATCCCCTACTACATGTTGTTTCCAGCTATCATCGCCTTCTGTTCAATCGGCGTTTACAGCGTCAATTCCAATGTGTTCGATCTATATGCTGTCGCCTTCTTCGGCCTCATCGGTTACGGGCTGGCCAAACTCCGCTGCGAACCGGCACCCCTGCTGCTCGGCTTTGTGCTTGGACCGCTTCTGGAGGAGCATCTTCGTCGGGCAATGATCATGTCGCGCGGCGATCCCATGACCTTCCTCAATCGCCCTATCAGTCTTGGGCTCTTGTTACTCGCAGCAGCCGTTCTCGTGGTCGTGCTGCTGCCGAGCATCCGCAAGAAGCGGGATGAGGTTTTTGTCGAAGACTAGGTCACCGGGTCCAGCGGTCCTCACTTTGCTGGAACGATGAAATAGCTTACCCGCGCTGACTGATCGGGATAATATTTATACGTGAGATCTACCTGTTTGACGTCTGCTGGCGGCGCGGCGACACCGGCGCCGTTCAATAAGCTTAGCACGGCCGGATTCATCCCGTCGCCGAACCAGACAAAAAGCGCCGGGAAGCGGATACGTGACACTGCATTCGGCATTTCAAGATGTACCGGAATGATCGAACCGTCGAAAAGACGCAGATTTCCCGGTAATTGCGGACCATTTGACACAACGGTCTGGTAAGTCCCCGCGGCGCGCGTCACGGCGAAAAGCTTCGCGTAGTCCAGCTGGCCGATAGAAGGCGCCTTACCGTCACGAGCATACAGAATATTGACCGCCAATCCTGGAATTACGATAAGGCCGCAGATCACACCGACGATCGCGAAGCGTTTCAACGGCAAGTCAGTTCGGATATTGCGCCCCAAAACCATTGCCAAATAAAGCGGGCTCAAGAACAGAACCGGCTGGAGCCAGCGATCTTTCACCTCGGCAGCCCCGCTGATGAGGACTCCAACAAAAACAGCCGCCAGTGCAAACAACAAGGTTCGGCCTACGAATTTCTCCGCGTCATTCCAGGGACGTGGCGAAGAGATTTGGTCCGCCCGACTCCGCCACCAGACAATTGCGAAGAAAACCAGCGCTATTCCCGAGAAGAGAACACCATTGAGGAAGAGCTTCCACTCGCCGTGAAGACGACTGAGAACGAAATTACCGCCCTCGCCTATCTCGAATTTATGTGACCGCGCCAACAGGTTCTCTGTATGCGAAAGCGTCCACAGGCCTGTAGGTGCTATGGCTGCAATGAAGACAAGCAGCACCAGAAAGCTCTTTCGCGTCAAAAGAACGGCTCGATATTCAGGAATGGAAAAACCAGCCAGAACGAGCCCGATGAGGAAGAAACTGGCGTTGAATTTTCCGAGCAGACCCGAAGCGATGCCAAGCCCTAACAACGCAGCAGAATGCCAGGAGCGGGATTTCATGTGCCAGGCGAAGGCGAGGAACGCCCATGCGCAGCCGGTGGTGCCTCCTACTGAGTGAGTTAGCGTCCGTTGCGATTCCCACGCGATCTGAGGCAGCAGGAATATGCCTAGCATGCCAGCAGCAGCCACCGATTTAGACAGACCGAGCAGACGTGCGCCGAAATAGACACTGACAAACGAACTCGCAAGCATACCGAACTTGACGAGATAGATGGTAAACATGCTGATTCCGAAGAGATTTCCGGCGATGCTGTTTATCCAGGTATAGAGCGGCGCCTGCGACCCGCCATACCCCCACTGCAGCGCACCGACATAGGCTAATTGCTCAGCGTCATCAACTCCCGCGCCATTGGAAATCGTCGTCAGAAAAAAAACCTGGAACGCAAAATAGAGAAGGATCAGCAAGAGTGCCGGATTTCGTGACGCTACTTTCGTCAAATTTGCGAGCGGAAATTGAAATGGAACAGCGGACATAGCGATTTCTTTGCTTCGAAGACCTCGCGTTCTAGTCCAGGTTGCAGCTCAAATCCACCAGAGATTGAGACCCGGGTGTAGAGTGTTGGTTTGACCGCAATGGCAGGGTTAGCTTGAAATGCCGCTTTTCGGCCGAGCTCATCCGTCATATCGCAAATCACCGTTGACGGAATCGTCTTAACCGTTGAAAAGCATAAATGCGCGGACGTGGTGAAATCGGTAGACACAACAGACTTAAAATCTGTCGGCCATAGGTCATGCGGGTTCAAGTCCCGCCGTCCGCACCAGTGCTCAAGTGCCGCTGGTTTTGACCTTTGCTCCTTCGCCTTGCCTGAGCGAAATGGCTTGCGACGATCCGTTTGGAGAATTACGGTCGCTTTCCCGCTAGGAGATTTTTTATGACTGATGAAGTTGTGACCGCAGCCATGCTGGCGATCGGCGATGAGTTGCTGTCAGGTCGGACAAAGGACAAGAACATCGGTCACCTAGCGGATATTCTCACAGCCGTCGGTATCGATCTTGAAGAAGTCCGCATAGTTCCGGATGAAGAGGATCACATTGTCGAAGCGCTGAATGCCTTGCGGCACCGCTATGAATACGTGTTCACGTCCGGCGGGATCGGACCGACGCACGACGACATAACGGCTGATGCAGTTGCAAAAGCGTTTGATGTCCCTTGTGAACACGACGCGGCAGCGATGAAACTCATGGGCGACAATTATGCAGCGCGCGGGATGGAATTCACCGAAAGCCGCCAGCGGATGGCGCGCATGCCACGCGGCTCGGCCCACATCGCCAATCCAGTTTCTACTGCGCCCGGTTTCCATATCGGCAATGTCTACGTGATGGCAGGCGTCCCTTCGGTTTTTCAAGCTATGCTGGACAATGTGATTCCAACCCTGCGAGTGGGAAAGAGGCTGTTGTCCCGCTCAGTGAATTGCCCGTTTGGGGAAGGTGCTATTGCCGTTCCGCTAGGCAACATCCAGGCCGCTCATCCAGACACGATCATCGGTTCTTATCCCAAATACGAAAACGGCAAATTCTCGACGGAGCTGGTGATCAGGGCGCGCGACGAAGAAAAGCTTCTTGCGGCTGAATCAGCTGTGAAGGAGATGGTTGCAAATATCGCCGCTCAACCCACACAATGAACTGCTTTTGAACCACGCAAGTTGTCCAAAATGCAAAAGCAACTATTGCGCGGAAGGCGTATAATGTTGCCTGATGCGTTCAAGGACGTAACAACCTATGGAGGCCAACATGGCATTTCGGACGATCATCGCTTTCATTCGCAGCGAGCGTGAGGCAAAGAAGGTCATAGGTGCCGCAAGGTTGATCGCTTCGTCCAGCGAACGCACGCACATCATCGGCCTCTATACGATCCCCTCGCCGATTGTTTATGCCGATCCCACAGGTTTTGCCGATACGACATTGTTCGAAGCCCATGAACAGCGCCACAAGGAAAACTCCGAAGCGATTGCAGCTCTTTTTGGGGCGGAGATGTCGACTGGAACAATCTCCCATGAGTTCCGCATTGTGCGATCCGAAAGCAGCAGCCCGTCCGCCGGTGTTACGCAAAGCGCCCTGCGAGCCGATATTATAATTGCCGGTCAACCTGATCCTGATGATCCGGATAGCGTCAACGACGTCACCGATCCGCTCGTCATGGAAAGCGGCCGGCCTGTTCTGTTTGTCCCTTACAAAACCAAACTGCCGGAAAAGATCGATCGGGTCGTTGTTGCCTTTAATGGCAAGCGCGAAGCATCCCGCGCTGCATTCGATTCACTCCCCTTGCTACTCAAGGCTGAAAGTGTCGATATCGTCTGGGTTGATCCGAAGAAATCCAACGATCCGAATGTCGATATCCCCGGCACACCGCTTTCTGATGCGCTACGCCGCCACGGTGTCAATGTACATCCCCACACTATCAATTCGAACGGCGAATCTGCCGACAAGGTACTGCGACGCTGGATTGCGGAAAACAATGCGTCATTGTTCGTAATGGGAGCTTATAGCCAGTCTCGATTAAAGGAATGGGTCTTCGGTGGTGTAACCAGCTCTATAATGGCTGATATGCCATGCCTGACATTGATGTCGCGCTGAACAGGCCGCGATAATCACACTTTTCTCGTCAGAACAGATTGCGGACAACGCAAGCGGCTTGCCAGCGGCTTGCTTTTACCGCTATTGCGGGATGCATTCCTGGCGGATTTTCCGCTACATTGCATTTTTCTGATGGAGTGCGCGCCATGTCCCTTCCCGACAAAGCTTTTCCGGTCTCTTGGGACCAATTCCATAGGGATGCCCGCGCTTTGGCCTGGCGTGTTGCCGGTATGCAGCGCGAATGGCGCGCCATGGTCGCGATTACCCGCGGTGGATTGGTCCCCGCAGCTATCATCTGTCGCGAGCTTGGCATTCGTATGATCGAGACGGTGTGCATTGCATCCTACCACGACTACGATGAGCAAGGTGAACTCAAGGTCCTGAAGAATGTTGATCCACGGCTTCTCGAGAATGAAGGCGAAGGCATTCTGGTCGTTGATGACCTGACCGATACGGGCAAGACCGCTGCCATCGTGCGCCAAATGATGCCGAAAGCGCATTTTGCCACCGTCTATGCTAAACCTAAGGGGCGCCCACTTATTGACACCTTTGTGACGGAAGTCTCGCAGGATACCTGGATCTATTTCCCGTGGGACATGGGCCTGACCTACCAGGAACCGATCACCAAGGGCCATGGCGGATAACACTCTAAAGCCAGCCGCTCTTCCGGAATCGCCAATATAGAGTGAGGCACACGAGCCCGATCGCTCCCATCACCCAGTAATACCCATTGGGCGAATCAAGCTCTGGCATGTGCTTGAAATTCATGCCGTAAATGCCGGCGATAGCTGTCGGCACAGCGAGTATCGCCGCCCAAGAGGCTAGGCGTTTGGAAATCACCGTTTCCTGACTTTGGCCAACGAGTAAGCTCGCTTCAAACGCAAAGGCTAAAACCTCACGCAAACCATCGATTTTCTCCTGAACGGTGCGGACGTGATCAGTGACATCTCTGAAATGGGGCTGCATCGCTGTCTGTATCTGCGGCAGATCCGTGTTGCTTAATCGTCCACACACGTCGACAAGCGGTCCAATCGCGTTACGCAAGCGCAAAAGATCCCGGCGCAGCATGTACAGGCGTTCGATATCGCTGCTGGTCATGGGTTTCGCGAGTACACGGTCCTCAATCGATTCCACTTCATCATGAATTGCTTCCAGCACCGGCATGTAATTGTCGACGATAAAATCCAGAATTGCGTAGAGGATGAAATCTTCGCCTTTTGCCAGCGCATAAGGTGACGTCTCCCAATGTTGTCGCACGGCCGCATACGACGTCGAAGCACCGTGGCGAACGCTGACGATATATCCTTTACCAAGGAAAACATGCGTTTCACCAAATTCTACACGGCCGTTGATCAGTTGGGCCGTACGCGCCACAATAAAAATTGCGTCACCATATTGCTCGAGCTTTGGACGCTGGTGTGCGTGTTCCGCATCCTCAATAGCCAAGCTGTGCAGGCCGAATTGCTTTTGAACCCGGTGCAGAAGTTTTCCGTCCGGCTCTAACAATCCGATCCAGACGACGTGTCCTTCCCGTTGAGTCCACTTTCCCGCGTCATCGATGGAGATGTCTGCTATGCGCTGCCCGTTGGCGTAAACACATGACGCTACAACACTAACGTTGTCATCCTCTGGTGAATCTGTAGCACCGAAAGGTCGCGAAGCCTCTTCGAACGACGGTCTGGAAGATGTCATTGTCCCTCCCATTTGTGATTTCACACAGGTTATCCCTTGTGGTTCAACCTTTCCAGTTATCCCTTAGTCGGGCTCTGACCGCGCACGCTGGAAATTTCCGTCGATTTTTTTGCACTGCTGTTCAAAAAAATGTCATAAGTCGCATATAAGCAGCAAACTGTAGCCAAAGAACGATTGCGGATTATTCGAATCGGTTCACACTTGCTGAAAACAAGCTGGAATGAGCGGAACATTGAACGTTACCTATCTAAACGAAATCGTATCGGACAAGCGAATTGAAATGCCGGACGGCAGGATTTGCCAGGTCGCTGCACTCGTTTATCGCCTCAAGAAGAATCGACCTGAGATCTTGTTGATTACGAGCCGAGGAACTGGCCGCTGGGTTCTGCCGAAGGGTTGGCCACAGGTCGGCAAGACGTTTGCCCAGTCCGCGCAAAGGGAGGCCTATGAAGAAGCCGGCGTCCGCGGCGACACAGCCCCCTTTTCTATCGGTACATACACGTACGAAAAACACGATGTGTGTGATGGTGAATCCGGCGATTTCATCGTTGATGTTTTTCCTATGCATTTTTCGCACCAGGAAAAGAATTGGCCTGAGCGTGGTGAACGCCGACTCGACTGGGTAAGCGTCGACGAGGCCACCCGGCGCGTCGAAGAACCTGGCTTGAAAAACCTTCTTGCAAGCTTTGATCTTGGTGCTTTAGCCGATCACTAAGCGCCGCGGCACTCACCTTGCACTGCCATCAGTGCGGTGGTCCTCCCAGAGATTTACACCACGCTAGCTCACAAAAACTTCTTCAGGTTTCTCCCCGTTATCCACATATGTGACACACAAGATATTGCGGTCACAATTATGTAAAGAACTATGACTTGACGCTAGCGCGCGAGTCATTTTTTATGGTCAGCGGCGTTGCGTTAGTGGCGTGACCGGAGCGTCTGTAACCGGCCTTTTTCCAGTTTATCCAGTGTTTACCAGAGCTTGCACTGCAGCGCGCGTGCGAGGCGCGGATCACGTCTGGACGGAAAAAAGGCCTACGCTCGAGCCGATTATTTTGTTGGGTAAATGGCCAATTAACACTATATTTAGTGTTTACAGGCAGAATATTTACCAGATAGTGTGACAGTCCTTAAGGGGCAAGAATCACACAACAGGCGTCAGAATTAGGGCCACCAAGCCCGGAAATGACGCGGGGAACCGCGTCGATCAAGGGCAAAGGTGTAGCAGCCGGTTTCAGGCGTTGGAATCGGTCAGGGTGGAATTGTGTCCAATCGCGCACAACTCTTCACATGGCGCCTGATGGATACTATATATAGAGACAAGGACGAGAAAGATGCGGATCGAACGGCGTTTTACCAAAGAGAATCAATCAGCCTATGCGGAGATCGAATTTCGTGTAGCGACGAGTGAGATCAAGAACCCGGACGGATCAATCGTTTTCCGTCTGGAGAATATCGATGTCCCGGCCCAGTTCAGTCAGGTGGCCGCAGATATTCTTGCACAGAAGTATTTTCGCAAGGCCGGTGTACCTGCCAAGCTGAAGAAGATTGAGGAAAACTCGGTTCCTTCCTGGTTGTGGCGCTCGGTTGCCGATGAAGAGGCCTTGGCTGCGTTGCCTACCGAAGAACGCTACGGCTCGGAAATGGACGCGCGCCAGGTCTTCGATCGTCTTGCGGGCACCTGGACCTATTGGGGCTGGAAGGGCAAATATTTCGATAGCGAAGCCGATGCCCTCGCCTTCCGCGACGAACTTGCCTACATGCTTGCCACCCAGCGCGTCGCGCCCAATTCGCCGCAATGGTTTAATACAGGCTTGCACTGGGCTTATGGCATCGATGGCCCCGGTCAGGGCCACTATTATGTCGATCCCGACACGGGCAAGCTGACCAAGTCCAAATCTTCTTACGAACATCCGCAACCGCATGCTTGCTTCATCCAATCTGTCGCCGACGATCTGGTCAATGAAGGCGGAATCATGGACCTTTGGGTTCGCGAAGCGCGCCTGTTCAAATATGGTTCCGGCACAGGTTCGAACTTTTCCTTCCTGCGCGGAGAAGGCGAAAAACTGTCCGGTGGCGGTCGTTCCTCTGGTCTGATGTCATTCCTGAAGATTGGGGACCGCGCTGCCGGCGCTATAAAGTCGGGCGGCACGACCCGCCGTGCCGCCAAGATGGTGGTCGTTGACGTCGATCATCCGGATATCGAAGAATATATCGACTGGAAGGTGAAGGAAGAGCAGAAGGTTGCAGCTCTCGTCACCGGTTCCAAGATCGTCAAGCAGCACCTCGCTGCTATTATGAAGGCTTGCGTCAATTGCGAAGCCGACAATGGCGACTGCTACGAGCCAACCAGAAATCCAGCGCTGAAGCGCGAGATCAAGGCCGCCAAGAAAAATCAGGTTCCAGAAAATTATATCCAGCGCGTCATCCAGTTTGCCAAGCAAGGCTACACGGATATTGACTTCAAGACCTATGATACCGACTGGGATTCAGAAGCTTATCTGACAGTAGCCGGTCAGAATTCGAACAATTCTGTTTCTCTCAAGGACGAATTCCTGCGCGCCGTCGAAAACGACGGCAACTGGAACCTGACCGCCCGCAAAGATGGCAGGGTAATGAAGACGCTCAAGGCACGCGATCTTTGGGAAAAGATCGGTTATGCTGCTTGGGCATCGGCTGATCCAGGCTTGCACTTCAATACCACGATGAATGACTGGCACACCTGCCCGGCTGCTGGTCCGATCCGCGCGTCCAACCCATGCTCGGAATATATGTTCCTGGACGATACGGCTTGCAATCTGGCCTCGATCAACCTCCTGACCTATCGCGGCAAGGACGGCAAGATCGATGTTGCCGGTTTTGAGCATTCCGCTCGTCTATGGACGATCGTACTCGAGATTTCGGTGATGATGGCGCAATTCCCCTCCAAGGAAATCGCCACGCTCTCCTATGAGTATCGCACGCTGGGCCTGGGTTACGCCAATATTGGTGGCCTGCTGATGACCTCGGGCATCCCCTATGACAGCCCCGAAGGCCGCGCGATCGGCGGTGCGCTCACTGCGATCATGACAGGTACTGCTTATGCGACATCCGCGGAGATGGCTAAGGAGCTCGGCGCCTTCAATGGCTATGCCCCGAATGCTGCCAACATGCTGCGTGTCATCCGCAACCATCGCCGCGCCGCGCATGGCGAAAACCAGGGCTATGAAGGCCTTGCTGTAAATCCTGTCGCTTTGATTGCAGCTGACTGCCCGGATCAGGATCTTATCACGCATGCAAAGGCAGCATGGGACAAGGCACTGAAGCTTGGTGAAAAGCATGGCTACCGTAACGCGCAAGCTACAGTTATCGCCCCGACAGGTACCATCGGCCTCGTAATGGACTGCGATACGACAGGTATCGAGCCGGACTTTGCGCTGGTCAAGTTCAAGAAACTGGCCGGCGGTGGCTACTTCAAGATTATCAATCGCGCCGTGCCCGAAGCTCTACGCACACTGGGCTACTCTGAGAGCCAGATCGCCGAGATCGAAGCTTACGCTGTTGGTCATGGCAATCTCAATCAGGCACCCGGCATCAACCCAGGTTCGTTGAAGGCCAAGGGCTTCACCGACGAGATCATTGCCACGCTCAACACGGCTTTGAAGTCGGCCTTTGACATCAAATTCGCGGTTAATAAGTGGACGATTGGCGAAGACTTTGCGAAGAATGTTCTCGGTTTCACTGACGAGCAGCTCAACGATATTTCCTTCGAGATATTGCCGGCACTCGGATTCTCGAAAAAGGAAATCGAGGCCGCCAACATCCACATTTGCGGTGCGATGACGCTTGAAGGTGCCCCCTTCCTCAAGGAAGAGCATTATCCGGTTTTCGATTGCGCCAATCCTTGCGGCAAGATCGGCAAGCGGTATCTTTCCGTTGACAGCCACATCCGCATGATGGCTGCGGCCCAGCCCTTCATCTCCGGCGCGATCTCCAAGACCATCAACATGGCGAACGAAGCAACCGTCGAGGATTGCAAGTCTGCTTATATGCTCTCCTGGAAGCTGGCACTGAAAGCCAATGCCCTCTACCGGGATGGCTCCAAGCTTTCACAGCCGCTCAATTCTTCGTTGCTCGCCGATGACGACGAGGAGGAAGACGATACAATCGAGGCGCTGATCGAAGCGCCAGCAGCTGCCCGTGCCGTTCAGGTCACCGAAAAGATCGTAGAACGTATTGTCGAACGCTATGTCCATGATCGTGAGAAGTTGCCGAACCGCCGCAAGGGTTACACCCAAAAGGCAGTCGTTGGCGGTCACAAGGTCTATCTGCGAACGGGTGAGTTCGACGATGGCCGTCTCGGCGAAATTTTCATCGACATGCACAAGGAAGGCGCCGCATTCCGGGCAATGATGAACAACTTCGCCATCGCCATCTCGCTGGGGCTGCAATACGGCGTGCCGCTGGAGGAATATGTGGAGGCCTTCACCTTCACGAAATTTGAACCGGCAGGCATGGTTCAGGGCAATGATGCAATCAAGAACGCTACGTCGATCCTTGACTACCTGTTCCGCGAACTGGCTGTTTCCTATCTTGACCGCCATGACCTTGCCCATGTCGACCAGTCCGATTTCTCCAATACCTCGCTTGGCCGCGGTATTTCCGAAGGCAAGACCCAGCCAGTCTCGAAGGGCCTGACACGTGGCGCTTCTCTGACTGTCGTCTCGCCAAACAAAGCTGACCCCAAGGGTTTTAGCAACGCAGGGGGAACAGGGGCCGTCAATGCGCCCAAGGCAACTGCGTTATCAAATGTCACGACCCTCGCCAGCCGCACTGTAACTGCCATCGCTGCAAAACCGACGATTGCGGTGGTCAACCAGGAATCGACTGCCTTCAAGCGCGACTATGAAGAGCGCGCAAAGGATCAGGCAGAAGCAACTCCGGCTTCTGCCCTGTTCGAGGACACGGATGCAGAAGCTGCAGCTGAAGAAGCCAAGGCTGAAGCCGAAGCAAAGAAGGTAATGTCGGATCGCCGCATCAAGTCGATGATGCAGGGCTATACCGGCGACAGTTGCTCGGAATGTTCGAACTTCACGATGGTCCGTAATGGGACGTGCCTGAAGTGCGACACCTGTGGCAACACCTCCGGGTGCAGTTGAGCCTCGGATAAGTTGTTTCCCCGCTATCGGCAAAGGCAATGTTTAGGCAGATTTAGCCAAACATTTGCTTGAAATAGGCATCGGTTCGGCTCGACGTTGACGGATCGAAAGAAAAACGAGTAATTCCGGGCGTTTCGGCGTCCGGAGATGGCATTCAGAACTGACGGAACAGATAGTTATCTACTTCAAGGAGGTCGAGTTATGATTCATACGCAAGAGTGGGGCCCAGTTGCGTAGCCGTGACTCGGATTGGAATTATCAATCGTACTCTCCGCCGCATCTAAATGGGTGTAGACCACTGCTTCGTTGGGCAGGCAGTAAGAAGCGACAATTCCCGTTGTTCTCCCTCCATTTTCCGCGATCTTTTCGTTCGTATGTCGAGCCGTTCGCGGGTTCAGCTGCTTTCCTGTTTCAGCTGGGTATCAAAGGATCTAAACTCAACGATTTGAATACTGATGTCACGGATTTCTACAGATATGCATCCTTGCGGGGAAAGGAATTTTTCGACCGTTTTGCGGCGATACCCCGAGAAAGGTCTACATACTATGACGCTCGAAATGCAATAAAGTTTCTTCCACGATCTTTCGAACGCTCAGTATTGTTTTTTTATCTCAATAGAAACTGCTTCAACGGAATATACAGAGTTAACAAGAGTGGTCATTTCAATGTACCCTATTCCGATCGGCGAGTTTCGCCCTATCCGAGCCTGGAGCAATTTCTCCAAGCAACTGAGCTAATTCAAAGCGCCGACATCCAGAACACCGACTTCGAGACATTTTGTGATAACTACGTTGAGTCCGGAGATTTCGTTTTTCTTGATCCACCATACTACAACGATGAGGGACGGGTTTTTAACGAATATCAAGTTCGCCCGTTCGACATGGCCGATTTCTCTCGCCTACAGAATGTGCTAGATCGCATTGATCGCAAGGGAGCACATTTCTTGCTTTCATTTCCAGAGACAGAAATCACCAAGTCTCTATCTCAGGTTTGGGAAACTCACCGGCTCTTAGTCCGCAGAACTGTTGCTGGAAATCCAGTTATGCGCCGAAACACATGTGAGCTCTTGATTTCAAATTATGCGAGATAAAAACGTACTGAATGTCCTTGTAATAAGCGATGTCCATGCTCACTCGCAGGATCCGAGAAGCAGTCAGACACCCTCATTTTATTCAACTAACAGCCTTTTCTCCGATGCCGGCAGCAATCCCCTTACAGATATACCAACAATCATTAAGAAGCACGGTTTAGCCGTCGATTGGGTCTTAACACCAGGAGATCTAGGAGACAGGGCTGATCCAACATCTCAAAAAATCGCATGGGAGGAGCTTGAGAAAATACGTCAGCAAACTGGGGCGACACTGCTGATCGGCACAACTGGCAATCACGACATTGATTCACGACGAAATTTTCCAGAATTTGACCCCAAGAGCGCACTTCAAGCATTGAAACCCATGTTTCCTGTATCGTGTAGTCTGTTTGAAGAAAATGATGGTGTTTATTCCGACCGTTTTTGGTCTAGAAACTTCGTGGTAATACCGTTTGTTGAATATGACTGCACTTTGGTAGTATTAAATAGTTCCGCATTTCATGGTTATGCTTCTGATACCAAGGGACCGTCTCGAGAACATCTAAGAGGAAAAATAAGCCCTCTCACCCTTGAAGCAATAAAGAAGGAATTGGCAGGTCACAACACACGTTTAAACATTGTCCTTTTGCATCATCATCTTTCTAAACATCCATGGATAGAAGACTCTGATAGCTTCGTCATAGGAGGGGACAAACTTTCAGAATATTTAAAGGAGACTGGAAAGCAATGGCTCGTAATCCATGGTCACCAGCATGTGCCTCATCTCTCCTACGCCGATGGAACCCCGCTTGCACCTGTCGTGCTCTCGGCAGGTAGCGTTGCAGCTCGTACGTATGATGTTCGTGGGGTTCACCCACGAAATCAAATTCATCACATTTCCGTTCATCTGGACGATATGGATCCGAGCGGTGCGGAAGTGCTCGGCAATATTACCTCATGGACCTGGGCGGTGGGATCAGGCTGGCGCGAAGCAAGCGTTGACGGCGGACTACCTTTTAAATGCGGATTTGGTTACCGTCCGTCCGCGATAGAGCTCCGAAACAAGTTAGTAACTGCAGCGAAAACAGCAGCGCCGGGAGTACATCGTTGGGCCAACGTCCTATCAATGGATCCAAAACTTCAATTCCTAACATCTGATGATTTAGCTCAAGTACTAAGCATGGTCCAACAAACAGGTACCGTGGTTGATTTTGATCGGCATCAGTTGCCCGAACATTTGGAGTGGAGAGAATGATCGACCACACTTCGGCACTGTTTGACGTTTATAACGCCAGGTTCTTGGAGCCCGAAAAAGTTGGTTCCAACTTTGTGGCTTCTCCGTTTCTTGATCAAGCTGCTGCGTCTGTCAACGCCGCGATACTAGGTCCTCGGGGAAGCGGAAAAACTACGTTGCTGAAAATGCTCACATTGCCGGCCCTGCTGCGCTGGGACAGTCCAAAGAAGGTCGGATTTGCCGAATCTCTCGACTATATGGCCGTATACATCCCAGCAAGTATAACATGGAGCGCTGAGTACCGCTCGTTTCACGCGCCAAAACAAGACCAAGAGTCGCTAAGCCTGCTTTCAATTTCTTTATTTCGGCATAGCGTGCTCCTATCGCTTATCGATACTTGGATGGAGGCTTCCAATCCGACACTCTTGACCGACGTGGCACTCTCAAGATTTCACCTACCAATAGAGGATGCTAAGGAACCTGCATTTGCGCGAGAACTAGCTCGCGTTTGGGAATTGGAGTTGCGTGCATCAAGCGTTAACGGTCTCAGGGAAGCTGTTCGTGATCGCGTACGACTAATGCAGAGGTTGGCGGTACGTTGCGCATATGGCGTTTCGACTGCTGCGGATCTACTGGATGACGCGCCTTTCCTAGCCAATCACTTTCTCGACGATGCATCAGCGTTTTGTGATTTTCTGGAACGAAATTACGGTTTTTCCTTTAAACTTGCACTTTGCTTCGATGAACTTGAAATTGCTGTTGATCGTGTAGCGGAAGCGGTGTTGCAAGCACCGAGATCAATCGATCAGCGTCTTTTGATTAAGTTTTCTGCGGCTCCGTTCGTGGGGGTTGCGGCTGGTACTCGTCAGCCAGCGATGCCAACACAACAAAACGACTTTAAGCTGGTTTTCTTAAGTTCTTTTTCTGCAAAAGAGACACGTGGCTTTAGCGAGGCACTCTTCGCGTCGGTCTGTCACAAACACGGCGTTAGAGATTCCGTCGACGATGTGCTCGGCAATTCATTTGTGGACGATGCCCCAGCGGATAGCACGCAAACTAGTGACGGCCCGGAGTCCATACAAGGTAAAAAATACGCCGCAGCGGGAAATTACCACCGAAAATTTCTATCACTGTTTGAAAGAGATCCAAGTTTTCGAGATTATGTTTACCGAAAAAGCATCAACATAACGGACCTATCCACGGGATCGGAAAAACGGCGCGCCGCTGATATTCGAAAGATCATCTGGCCAGTGATAGTGCGAGAGGAGTTCCTATTTGATCAAGAACGGCAGCATCCTTCCTCTAAAGTTCGTAGGCGGTTGCGTTCAAAAAACGCTATATCAGACATTTATACAGGCGCAGGCGCACTGTTTGCCATTTGTGAAGGCAACCCGCGCTGGATTTTAGGCCTGTTAGAACCAATGGTTCATGCCTATCAGCAGTCAACTTCGGGAAATGCGTCTGTGAAACGTTCCATCCAGCGTGATTCAGTTGAGAGAATGACTGCAGCATATTTTGCACTTTTATCGACGATTCCAAGTTCTTCCGAAGCCCAGAAAATACACTCCTTGGTCGACCTCGTCGATAAAATTGGAATGTACTTTCAGGGGAGCGTCTTAGGGACAACATTTAATGCAGATCCTGTCTTGTCGTTTGTTGTTGATGAACGAGTACCGTCTCCTGTTAGAGAGCTGATTGGGAAAGGCATCAATATTGGAGCATTCATCACGACCCAAGCGCCGCGTCTCGGAGCCTACCACGTAGGTGAGTTGGGAGGGCTGAAAGTCAGGTTGGCAAATATTTTTGCGCCGCGATTTAAGCTTCCACTTGCCGGCGGTAGAACTATTGGTTTGTCAACCATCCTTGGGCGGAGTCAAGAAATTGAAAACCTGACTCTATTAGACCTATTTGGAACGAAAATATGATTCTATCGTCAGGCTCTACCAGTATTTCGACTGCAGAACTCGAATGCGATATCTTTATCTATGCTTTAGGATTCGAATCGAGGTCGTTGACATTATCACGCTTCGCTAAGAGTTCTCGAATTATAGCGTTGAAAATGCCCGAATATAGGATCCACAAATACATAGAAAATGTTTCTGAAGCAGAGTTTCTGGGTCACCATATTGTACATGATTTTGACCGATTTCTAAGAATTGAACTAAACGAAATATTGTTAGAACATCAAACCAATGATCTGAAAATTTACTTCGACATATCCTCGATAAATCGAGTAATGATGTTTCGGGTTCTGGCAGAACTGTCTAGACTTTGTCGAAGTAATTACAAACTCAAGATACTTTACTGTCCGGCGGCTTTCTCAGAACCAGATTGGCGTTTCCCTCAAATTGAGAGCCTGGGGCCGATCGGACCAGAGTTTTCCGGCTACAACGCAGATCCCTCAAAGCCACTTTGTTTGATCTTAGGTTTGGGATTTGAGCCCGGCGTGTCCATGGGAATCATTAGCCAGCTCGAACCCAGTGCATCATTTTGCTTTTGGGGCACGGGGTCTGATTCGAGATTTGATCAAGCGGTTAGGCGAGCGAACTTCGATTTTGAATTCACAGGTTTTAATACCAGGACGATTTCCTACATTGTTTCAGACCCGCAAGGTTCTTTTCAAATGATCGAGAGCTTAATCTACGGGCTAGCTCGGAACTTCAATGTTATTTTAGTCCCTATGGGACCAAAAATTTTCTCATTTCTCGCTTATCTACTTGCGTTAACTTATCCTGGAGATTTGGCAATCTGGCGGGCCCAGCAACGTAGGATACAGCCATCAGACGCTAAGCCCGATAAAAACGCGGTATATGCCCGCTTAGACATCCCGACACTTAAGCACAGAGCGGAAGAGCAATCTCGTATGCTGGGACAAGTGAGGTCCTGAATTACATGGCCGTTCACAACAGAGGAAGAAAGTGACCAACGTTGTAACGCCATGCTGTCGCGCCAAAAAGACTACGTTAGGAACTCCAAGGCGTTCCCCCACTATCTTGTTCCTGTAGGGTTTTCCGCAAGGCATTGATCGCGCGTTCCTGCTTAGGAGACAGCTCCGTGAGTGTAAAGTAGGACAACCGTTGCAACGCGTCGCGGATGCCGACGAAATCTTCTATTGTCTTCTCATCGATCCTGTCGACACGAGACGAAACCAAGTCGCCCACCGTATGACTTGTGCCAATTGTCATTAATTGCGTCATCAAGTCAGCGAACCCTTTATCGGTCTGAATTACACTCTGCACCCATGATCGCGGGGCATCCAAACTCCCGCTATAGTCACGCCACCGATAAAGCCAGGAACCGAGATCGGATTCATCCAGCAGTTTAGAAGAGTTGGTAGCCATCTCATTGATTTGTCTTAGCCACTCGACTTTAAGTGCTGAGACCGTCACTTCGTCCAGTTTGGGATCAATTCGGGATCCTTCTTCTTGCGAAGCCGGGTCATTCAGGTGAATTATTATTGCCCCGACGGACAAAGCGCCCGTTTCGTTGAGAGCTGCGAGAGTTAACTGGCCTCGATCGCCTTGTGGCAATCGGTCAATGTACCAGCTGACAGCACGCCAAGCCGAGACCCACGCAGAACTGAATTGCTCCGAATGGTGGCCAACCAACTTTTGCGCAATTGTAAACATAGCCGGAAGTAATATTGACGCACTGCCGATAGGTAGCCGATCGACTGAGTCGTCCATACGTCCTGCTAGCGAAGCTAGTAAGTCCCGCTGCTCAATACTCTGCAGAGCGATTTGTAACTTTGCAGTGTCGCCGGACACCGCAATCAGATCATTGAACTCATTTTCCGAAATCTCTCCTGACGGTGTCTGAAGTTCAAAGTATGTTGGAAAAAACCGAGGACTACAAACCCGCTTCGCAGAGTTCCAGGAGCTGTTCCAATCATCGCCGAAATGTGAGCCGCCAAATGCCCATTCTGTCCTTGGAAACAGGAGCCTAATCGCCGCTTCCACCGCCGGACGATTGTCCTCGAGGGCCCCTTCTATCAGACGGACCATCCGGGCGCGGTGAGATTCGTTCTCTCTGTCACCGTTAAACCGCCCCGCCTGGAGCAAAAGATCTCGTTCAGCGAACAGCGTCGTGTGAAGGCTTGATTCAAATACCCTCAGCACCTCTAGGCACAGAAAATCGATGACGTTAACTTCCATAACATTTTTGCCGATGTGGAGCGGCATATGGATTGATACGGATGACAGGTATCGACGCGCATCACGTAGGTTCGAGATGAACGGTTGAATAGCACCATTCAACGCGTTGCCCCAGCGAACCCCCTCGAAACCATTCTCTGGGGTGGCATACGCCCCTGCGACTCGGTTGAGTTCACCAGTCATAACTTCGTGAACCATCGATTTCGAAACGGCCGGAAGATCGAAGTTTGCCTGGACGATCTTCTTGAGAAATTCGCGTCCCTGATTGTCGGCAATCGGATCGAGGGCGGCTTCTACGATGCTGCTTTGGAACAGCAGCACAAACACAATGTTTGGGAGATTGGCGTTAACCTTGATCTGGCGGAAAAGTAGCCTGATCTGGTCTGGCTCAAGTCTGTCGATGTCGTCCACGAAAACGACTAGCGGTTTCTCTAGCTCCCTGAGGCTCTTCTCAAGTGCCGCTCGTATTCTGTCGAGAGGTTCGGACCAGCGATCTTGACCAAAATAAAGCATGACCTGGCCAACGACCGGGACGACCATGCTAGCACCCGCCAATACCGCGGCGATCGTCGCAACCGTTGGCAATTCCAAACCAATTGATGTGACCAGTGCCAGCACCGAGGCATTGGTCAAAAGCGTAGCAATCAACTGAGTGTTGCCGCCCGCCTTCTTCAACGATGCACCCGAGCCAGTGAGAACTGTGCCATAGCGCCGGAAAATCGAAGCACGTTTGCCAGCCGCCGATGATAGGGGCCCGCCTAGCTTGTCGGCAATCTGTTTGAAAAGAGCCTTCGAGATTGCATCTCCTTCTCCCCATTGCCATGGATTGAATTCCAGCCAGTTTGCGCCGTTGGGTCTTACATTAAGTTGCTCAATGACAAGGTTTTTCAGTGAGGACTTGCCCGCTCCCCATGGTCCTCGGAGGGCGAACACCCGCCCCTCATCGAGATTTAACTCGCACAGGATTTCAGAAACGCGCTCGGCGAAAGGAACTCGCCTTAATAAATCCTGCGACGCTGTTCGTATCGGCACGTCAGATCCAATTTCCGCCTCAACTGGCTTGGCTAAGGGAACGGTGCCGGCAAACCACCACTGCTTCATCGATCGTAAAAAGAACATTGCCACCTCACCCAGAATATCCTGCTTCTCGATCGCACGAAAACGACTGAGTCTGCTATGGGTAAAAAAGGCCGACGCTTTAATCTTACATGCGCGGAGGCCGCTCTCGATCAGCTCAATCGTGGTTAGGAATCGTCAATTCGCCTGGTGCTTGACATCACTGCGATTGTTCACTATTTGTTCCGACGTCATGCAAAAGCACCTCGCCCACCTCATACGTTGATCGTCGCCTAGTCGCAGAATGCGGCTGTCGATCACTCTCGTATGTTGTGTGGAGAGAAAGAATGACTACTCCCCCTGTCAAGAGCATCCCTAAGTCTTCTGATACTTCGCCGTATTTCCCGAAAGGAACGGTTCGATGCAGCGGTGTACCGACGTTTCGTAGCCAAATGGCTCGCGACTTTGGGTGCATCTTGGATGTCGACAAGAATGTTCGCTCTTGGTCATGTTTGACGACCGAGCTAGTCCGTGGTGACTTAAAGCACATTCCTGATTTCACGGCGGAAGGTCATTATGGCCCTACCCTCTTCGATGTCGTACCAGCAGGTGGGGCTGCGAATGCCTGGGTTGTGGAAGCGGCGTCCGAAGCCGGCGTCCACTACCAGACCGTACACCCTGAAAAAGTCTATGTTGGTTTCACGCTGAAGAACGCTTGCGATCTGTTGAGGTATGCAAACTGGACTTGCCCTCTCGGCGACCGACTTCGGCTTCTGACAGCGTTAGAAGAACAGGGCTCACTTACGATTTCCGAAAGTCTGTCAGCATTTCAGGAAACGCTGGCTGTAGCTGGATTAGCTTCACTAGTTCTCAATCGTTTCATCGACATTGAACTCGATAACGCCCCTATCGCGCCGGATACGATAGTGACGCTCTGGCGCGACTGACCACTCCACCAACCATCCTGATCCATCTTTCAAACCGAGGGCTTGCGCTCGTCCGGTCGAGGTCATTTCTATGTCAAACATTACACAAAAACTCAGGCGCAAGCTTACAAAATCGATGCCCTTGTTCCTTACCTTTTGCGCTGTGAGACAAGCCTGCCGACACGTGCTCCCTCGCCGTACGTTTGGCCCGATGGCGCTTCATATCGCGGTTCCACCAGGAAACCTTGAACTGTTCGAACGGGCGATTCACTGTGTTTTCGACGGCGAGCTTATGATGCAGCTCTATCCTGCTGACTGTATCGAGTTGAAGGTTGTCACGATTGAGAACAATCCGAAAAGACAAAAACTGCAGACCTTGGAGGGGATCGCTGCACTGGGAAACTATAGTCGCGTGATTATTTTGACAGACGAATGCGTTGCACTTCCTGATGCACTCCTGGCTGGACTTGACGGGACAATTACGGTGAGAGGCTTTCATCCACGCCATGCAATTGCAGCCGCACGGCTTTGCTATGGCCAACGTATCGACCCAGATGATGCAGTGCATGTCGCCGCTGCGCCCCTCGACCTCATCACCGCTGCTTTTCGGAAAGGGCGACCTGTCCAACAGTCCATCGAGCGCATCAAAAGCGTAGCGGCTAATAAGCCAACGACGTCGACACTTAGATTGCCGTTGCTGGAAGACCTTCATGGCTTCGGGGAAGCTAGAGATTGGGGTTGCGATTTGGCCGTCGATCTGGCGGACTGGAAGGCAAAATCCATCTCTTGGTCGGATGTTGATAGGGGCGTCTTGTTAAGCGGCGCGCCAGGAACGGGGAAAACAACTTTTGCCAGCGCCCTCGCCCGGACTTGTGGCGTTCCTGTGTTCCTTCATTCGCTCGCTCGTTGGCAAGCAAATGGCCATTTGGGAGATCTATTGAAGGCGATGCATGGGGCGTTCGCCGAAGCCATCGCGAAAGCGCCATCAATCCTCTTCATCGACGAGATCGATGCTATCGGCAATCGAGAAAAATTTTCGGGCGACAACGCTCAGTATCAGACCGAAGTCGTCGCGGCATTACTTGAATGTCTCGACGGGGCGCAATCGCGTGAGGGCGTCGTTGTCGTCGCCGCATGCAATTTTCCAGAGATGATTGATCCGGCGCTCAAACGATCCGGTCGTCTTGATCGTCATCTCTGCATTCCGCTTCCGGATTCCGCGGGACGGGAAGGCATGTTGCGGTGGCACCTGAACGGGTCTCTTTTACGCGAGGATTTGGGACCCGCAGTCAATCGAACCGAGGGCTGGACGGGTGCTGACCTTGAACAACTCGTACGTCAGGCTCGCCGAAAAGCGCGGCGGCTCAAGCGGGAGCTGACCATCGACGATCTCACAGATGGGCTGCCCGAACGCTTTCCCTTGCCTGCCGAACAGCTTTATCGGTCTGCCGTTCACGAGTGCGGCCATGCGATCGTGGGCATGGCACTTGGGTTTGATGTGCTGTCCGTTTCGATCGTCAGCCACATCGTGCTTTCTACCGATAAACCACAATATGGCGGCATGACCCAATTTGGGCGAATGCAGACATGGGAGGGCAGACGGGATCAACATTTTGCAACCATTGCCCGCGTGCTCGGTGGAACTGCAGCAGAGCAGGTTATTCTTGGGTCGCGGGCGGCCGGGGCTGGTGGTCAGCCTCTCTCTGATCTTCATACGGCCACTCTCTTGGCTGCGCGTCTGGAAGCGAGCTACGGCTTAGGGCAGCAGCTCACATATCTTTCTGCAGATACTGAAGAAGACGTCCTCGCGCTATTGCAGGGCAATTCGGATCTCCTTTGTCGCGTTGAGCAAACGCTTCAAAGCGAATTTGTCCGCGCCAAACAAATCGTCGAGAAACGGAAAATCGCCATCCAGAGGTTGGCCGCGTCGTTAGTCGAAAAAGGCCATCTCTCAGGCGACGAAGTGGAGTCGATCTTAAAGAAACGTAGGAGGATTTGATGCGCTTCCTGGTTAGTTTGAGACCGCGTCATTGTCGATCCGAACCTAGATCACATCTCCGAATAAAGCATCGGCAGTATGCGGGTAGTCTATCCAAGTGGAGAGAACTGTGATTGTTATCAAAGACAAGAACATCATTTCTCCAGTACTGGATTATGAAATCAAATTTTGAAGCGGCTTTTGTGCGAGTCTGACGGATGCGCACCGGAACTACCATCACTGTTTCGCCCGCAAGCTTGGGGCGATGTCATGCGCGCCGTCGTCGAGATCCGCAGCGTTGTCGGGCAAGCACTAGGTCAACCGCCGCTGCATGCGGAGGGCACGGCCCGGCCAACGCCCCACGATAGCTGCCCCTGCACGATGGTCAGCGTCTGCTGACCATTCGAAAAGGTCGTTCCTTCTGGCCCCATCGAGGGCAGATCGACCGCGGTCGCGCCGTTGACGGATACCGAAGCGCGATCGCCGAGGAGACGCACTGCCAGATGCGTGCCGTCCTGGCACGTGTAGTTGCTGACGGGATAGGGGTTGCCCGCGCCGACCGACGCTCCAGGCGTGGATTGCTCGCTGCTTGCAAGCATCAGGGCGCTGATTGCCGCGATCGATAGATGTCCCAACATGATATTCCTCCAACTGCATAGCTGCCGTCTGGTGGTTTTTGCTACCTAATTCGGTGAAATTGCGAACGTCGATCGTGTGTAATTCAGCCTTTTTTTGTTCGGTCCGAACCAAAAGCGGCATCGTGATCCTCGTCTGCTAATGGTCCTGGCTCCGACAGAACGTCCTCAGCTGGCTTTACACGCCGGACCAGTCGCACTTCAAAAACACAGTCGTCGTCAAAGATCGTTTGTGGTCCCAGCATCTTGGCATCATTCAGCAGGCCGTTGAAATCAGCAGCGGCCTCCTTCTTGGTCCAATACATTGCGGGCTTTGTTGTCATTTACCTAAACTTTGACTAGATTTTTTGCCGATAGCGATGAAAGCAGCGACGAAGCCACCTGATCGATCAATCCCCTGCGAACCGGGCAACGTTGAGAATGTACATTCTGGATACAGATGTGCTGAGCGAATTGGCCCGAAACAGTTGTCACGGGGGTGTGAAAGCATGGATCCAAGATCAACCGGATCACTCATTGCTTGTCCCCTTTAGCGTGTTTCTCGAGATATATCGTGGCATCGAGTTCCTCAAAGTGATCGATGAGGCAAAAAGCCGAAAACTCGAAACGTGGTTCGAATGTCTGATGAGTGGTGGGCGGTTCGTTGCAACTGACATGAGCGTACGAGCCGCACATCTCTATGCCAAAATGACTCTCACCCCTGCCCTGAGATTTCTCTGGACCACCGCCCCTGGAAGCAAGCATCCCAAACAGGGTCAGGACCTGGCTATCGCCGCAATGGCGATTTTTCACGACGTGCCTGTTGTCACGAGAAATCACAAGGATTTCCTTATAATTCATAACCATTTTCCGTTGCCAGGTCTTTATAATCCCGCGACTGATACCTGGCACATTCCAGTCGCCGATTCTTCCGAGATCCCTATTTTACAACAGATTTAACAGGAAGTAGTTGGAGCGTAATCAAAAATGCGGTCTCCCGCAAATTCGAAGAATTCAATCGTGTTCCAACGCTAGTCTGTGCGCTTATAACTGTGTGAGTAAATCCTTGGACCGCAGGTAACTGGAAATGCTAAAAGCTTACGGTTTGATTTGAGTGTTCTGTAAGCCTCAAAAGAGTATCGTGCCGGAAGAAATGGGGCGTCTATTATGAATTACCCTGAGTTCAGCAAGTACCTGCGGGTGATTTCGCTGATTGCCTGTACCGCAATCGCATTGCCATCGTCTGCGTTTGCTTTGAATTTCTCCTCGGGGCAACTTCAGAATGGAGTGAAATTTATCGCTGTTGAAGGTGAGTTCGGATACAACGACAGCCTTTCTGAGTTCACCACGCTCGTCAAACAGACCGACCCGACGTTCGTTTCATTCAATTCTCCCGGCGGCAGCCGATCAAGGCGATGGAGCTTGGTCGATTAATCCGCATACTCAACCTCGCGACGTTTCAGTCTCGAAGTTTGGATTGTGCATCGGCCTGCGCATTGGCGTTTCTAGGCGGTGTCGTTCGCACGCAGATCCCGGTGCAATTGGCGTTCACAAATCGTCATTTTCGGACAGCATCAACATGAATGTTGATAGTGCGGTATCTCAGGTTCAGCACGTGACCGCCGAAACGATATCGTACATGGTCGAAATGGGCGTTGACCCGGCGTTGCTTGAACTATCGCTCAAATATGAAAAGGACGACATTCGCTTTCTTTCAAAAAGCGAAATGGTTGCCTATCGTGTGACCACACCACTACCCGCCGACGATGAAAAGCTTGCTGTTCAGAATGTTCCTCCACCTACACCTCAGTCGCCTCACCCCGAAACGTCCCGCGCGCTCCCTGACAATTCAATCCCTGCCTTGGATGCCCGGTTTCCCATACCCATAGCCAAGACTGGAAAGGTACGTCACCCCGAAGGCTCGGAATTTCTGCGAGCTGGACCGACCCAAGCGGCACAAAAGATTGGCAAAGTGAAAAACGGCGATCCAGTCAAAATCCTCGACGTTAGTGACCGCTGGTACCACGTAAGCGTTGATGGAAAAGCTGGTTATCTGCACCACAATTGGGTGAAGGTGGATCAGTTCCTTATTATGCCATTCCACAACCGATACATCCAGGTTGCCAGTTTTGATAATTTCGCCGAGACCCAGGCATATATTCAAAAGTCGTGGCTTCGTTTGACCGCCTATTTCGCGACAAACCATTGGTTCGCAGTGACCCTATCGGGTAGTTATCCTGCAAAAGGTGCAGGCGAAGCGCTAAAGATAATGAAAGCCAACGGCAGCATTCCGGACGATGCGTTCATGACGGTCGGCAACACTTACGTGGGAAAGGCCTGCTGCGAATGAGTTCGCGTTCGGCAGAAGCTTTGACTGTCAAACCGCCGTTTGTCTCTATTTGATCTTGCGGATTAGGTAGCAAACGCCACGAATTGCAACCTTAACATGCTGTAATGACTGCGCGTAATCGGTGGGCTGCTGTTGACGAAACTGAGGACGACCAACGGCGGGCAGGTCGATATTCTGGTTTAGCCGGCTCGCGGGGTGTCTGCTAGACGACTCGAGTACCGCTTGTGGCTTTTGCTACATAATTCCGCTAATTTGCTGCAAGCCCTCCAGGACGATCACACACGAGTGCTCCCGACAATTCACTCAGCTTCTCCATTCGCCGTAATTGCAAATGTCGCACAGGCAACGCTGATCGCAGCAGCTAATGCAGAGGACCACATAATGACTGAGTAGGCGGCGGCGATATCGCGCTCCGAAAGCGAAGAAAAGTCCGAGCCGCCGAAAGCTATTCCAAGAGCACCGACAGCAATTAAGCCCCCACTACGTGCCGCAGCATTGTTGATGCCGGAAGCTGCGCCGCTGTCTTTGTTGGGAGATGAGTCGAATACAGTCATCGTCAGCGCCGGAATGGCAAGTGTCATTCCAATACCAATAGCGATGAGGCCAGGCATATACCCCGATAAATAGTCGGGATTGCGGCCGGACAGCGCCAGCGCGGCAAAACCGGAAGCCGTAATAAGGGGTCCCACTATCAAGGGTAGACGCCGCCCCGTCTTGCTGGCGACGCGACCAGCCAAGCGCGAGCCAAGACCTAGTATGATCGAGAAGGGCAAAAATGCGGCACCCGCCTGCGTCACACTATAGTGATGAACCCTTATCAGTACGAATGGCAGTACAAACAATGCGCCGCTGAGACCCGCATAAAGTACAAAAGTGAGCGCATTCGCCCCAGCAAAATTTCGATTCTTGAACAGGCGCAACGGCATTATTGGCGCTGCGGTTTGTTTCTCGATGAAGATGAAGGCAAGTGCCAGCGGGATAGAGACAAAAACGGCGGTTGTTCCGACCAAAAAACTCCCCTGTCCCAGTTCCACCATTCCGTACGTAAAGGTTCCAAGTGTGAGGACAGCCAGTGCCGAGCCAACTAGGTCGAGATGACAAGCATCAGTACGACTGCTTGGCTGGATTGCAATCCGTGAGGACAGGAGAAGCGCTGCGCCAGCTATCGGGACATTGATGAAGAAGATGGAGCGCCAGCCTGCATTGTCGACGAGCCAGCCGCCCAAAGGTGGCCCAAGAGCTAGGAGGACTCCGCCAGCCGCCGCCCAAGTTCCTATCGCTTTGCCTCGTTCTTCACCTGTATACGCTTGGCTAATCAGAGCGAGACTCGTAGGAACAAGTAGTGCCGCGCTGCCACCCTGTATGAAACGAGCGGCAATAAGCAACGGAGCAGATATTGCAAAGCCGCAACCGATTGATGCGAGGACGAATATCGTCAGTCCGATCTTGAAGACGCGAAGAGTCCCGTAGCGATCGCCCAACGCGCCGCCCAACAAAATTAGGCTGGCGAGTGTCAACATGTATGCATTCGACACCCATTGGACAGTGGCTAATCCGGAATTGAAGTCATCCTGGATTGCCGGCAGCGCCACATTGACGACCGAACTGTCGATAAATCCCAGGCTGCTACCTAAGATACTGACCGGAAGAACCCAATTGATAGAAGTAGGGTTGTTCGGCGATCTTGTCTGGGTCAAGGCTGTGTCGGTCATGCGTTTAATCCAATCGTCACTATTTCCAGCTTTTGACCTAGAACATTCTTTTAATGCCGGAGGTCGGCGCACCTCGAACTACAGCCAACGTTTACAACATCGACGGCACAGCGCTGCACCTCGATTCGGCGCTAGCAATTATGGTCCGACGCGCCAACCATCCGATTGTCCAAGACGGCGGAACGGGCCAATCACTCTCGGATATCGCACTAAGCGCCATTGTTGCTTATGTCCTGATCGACCTGACGTACTCGCTCCGCTCGTAGTATCTTCATTAGAAGGTCGGGCCAGGCATCCCGTTTATTCCATTATTTTTCTTTCTCGCTTCTGCGTCGAGTTGCATCTTGATGTCGTCTTTTATCGCATCCTCGATTTCCTTGCGCACATCTTCAGGCAGCGCACACAAAGACTGCTCGGTCATCCCGTGTCTTTCGAGATATTGAGCTCTGAGTCTTTCAGTCGGGGACATTCTGGCCCACTTCGAAAATTCTTCGTGGAGGGCAGCATTGCTGCTGCGCGATGAAATTTTTGGTGTGAGTCCGCCTTCAGACTCACTCCCCTGGCCTCCCTCAGGTAGACTAACGGTATTGGTTGGCCCCATACCGATCGAAGTTCGACGTAAAACAGCGTCGAAGTCCGATCCGCCTGTTTTAGCCTTGTTTTGTATGCCTAAGAGAGACTCAGAGTAGTTCGGCCCGCCCGTATCAATTTTCATTGGTTGCCCCTGCAAACATGTCAAACACGACTCCAGCTCGAGATTCGAAACGGATCGGCAGTGAAAAGTACTAACTTCAAAATTTGAAGTCAAGTCGGCAACATGGGCCGCAGGATTAGGGCAATTGACCGCCACCTATGTAGGATAACGCGGCCCCGACCTGTCACAAAACGACTACGCCGTCGATCTGACGGAGCCCGGAGCAGCCTTCACGAAGAACAGTGCGAACGACAAGAATACGAACAGTGCCGATGCCCACCCAAGGTCCGGCGCGCTTCCAAAAGTCAGCACCATCGAGCCGGCCGCCGCACCTATAGAAAATCCCAAGTACAGGCACGAGGAATTCAAAGAAAGTGCAATGGGTCCGGCCCTCGCCCCTGTAATGGCGATCAAGCGCGCCTGCTGTGCCGGAAAGAACGCCCAAGAGGCAAAGCCCCAAACGGCCACCAGTGCGAGCATAAAGCCGCCCGCCTCTGAAACCGGAAGCCAGTGCGGTAGCGTTGAGATCATGATGAACACAACGGCCAGCAAAGGCATAGTAAGGGCCGCTACTCGACGGCCGCCAATCCGATCACTCAGATTGCCTCCGACAACGATACCCAAGAACGCCGATACGCCAAATAGAAAGAGCGCAATGCTGATCCCCTTACCAGTGAATCCCGCGATTGTGGAAAGAAGAAGCGCCACGTAGGTATATGCTGCATAAGCGCCGATCGCGAAGAGTGTGGTCTGAAGAAGCGTGACAAGCGCACCCGGCTGCCGAACAACCAACAGTCGCTCCCGCAGTGTCATGACCGCAAGTCCCTTGCCCACGTTTGCAGGCAGACCGTTCAGGAGGCCGACGAATGCGATCCCCGCCAGCACCGCCACGCCCACGAAAGCCACCCGCCAACCGAAAGTATCGCCAATCAGCGATCCGAGTGGCACTCCGATGGCCACAGCGACACCCAACCCGCCGCTGACGATCGCAAGCGCGCTGCCCCGCTTCTCTGGTGCGACGAGCGCGCTACCTAACGCGTTGGCGTTCGGAACATACAGGCCAGCCGAGATGGCGAGAAGAACGCGTGCGATCGCCAATGACCCATACGTGGGTGCGATCGCGGCGAGGACATTCGTAACCGCGAAAGCCGCCATTGCAGCGAGCAGCACGCGGCGGCGGTCAAAATGGCCCATGAACGCGGTCAGTATGGGTGATGAGAGAGCATAGGTAAGCGCGAAAATCGTGACCAGCTGTCCTGCGGTCTCAACGGAAACCACCAGATCGGCGGAAATCCGAGGCAAGATAGCGGCGATCATGTGACCTTCGGTACCGACCGCGAACGTCCCAAGCGCCAGCCAGTAAAGTGAGGCATCGGAAGAAAGCGAAGGACTGCCGATGTTGGCATCCGCGAATTGTGCTTCGGTAGACGGCGCGCGTTGTCGCAAAGGCCCTGAAACCACCGACTTCTTCTGCTCTACGACGCCAATTCTGTCAGCCATATCTACTTTCCAAATTATGATTGACTCTCGGGGCCCCCGGCGAAGCACTCCTCGCCATCATGCCCTAATTGGCCACTACGGCCGCCCTGGCCGCCCCACCCGGCTTACTCAGGGTGATCGCGAGAATTGCCGCGAGCAGGCAAAAAGCGCCAGCAATGAAGAACGCGGGCAAATAGCTTTGGAGTTCCGTTCTCGTCACCCCGGCACCGTAGGCGGCGGTGGCAGCGCCAAGCTGGTGGCCTGCGAATATCCAACCAAATACGAGCCCGGCTTTTTCCCGGCCGTATCGATCTGCTGCGATCCGGACTGTTGGCGGCACCGTCGCAATCCAGTCGAGTCCATAGAATATGGCAAAGAGCGACAGGCCGTAAAAACTGAAGTCGGTGAACGGCAGGAACAGCAACGAAAGCCCCCGCAGACCATAGTACCAGAACAGCAGCCAGCGATTGTCGAAGCGGTCAGACAGCCAGCCTGAACCGATCGTGCCGAAAAAGTCGAAGATACCCATGACGGCCAGCACGCTTGCCGCCGCAACGGGCATGATGCCAAAGTCGCCGCAAAGAGTGACGAAATGCGTCTGCACGAGGCCGTTGGTGCTCAGACCGCAAATAAAGAAGGTGGAAAACAGGATCCAAAAGGTCGAGGTCCCTGAAACCTCCTTGAGGACGATTAGCGGTGACATGAGCAGAGTGCCCAATCCGCCTGCTGGCTTGGGTTGCGCGGGCGTGATGTGAATCTCGCCAACGAGAGGAAGATTGAGGTCCGCCGGATGGTCCCGCATCAGAGCGAGAACCCCGATCGCCGCAACGACGATCAGGCAGCAGACGAATAGGACTGTTGCCCGCCAGCCGTAACTCTGTGTCAATTCCGCCATGAGCGGCAGGAAGACAAGCTGCCCGGTCGCCGAACTGGCGGATAGCATGCCGACAACGAGACCACGGTGCTTCGTGAACCAGCGGTTGGAAACCGTAGCCGCAAGTACCACTGCCGTCAGCCCCGTGCCGAAACCGACGATGATGCCCCAGAACAGAAGCAACTGCCATAGTTGCGTCATGAATAATGAGCCGACAAAACCCACGCCGATGGTGATGAGCGCGAAGACGACAACTTTGCGTACTCCGAAATTATTCATGAACGCAGCAGCAAAGGGTCCCATCAGACCGAAGAGAACAAGTCGAACGGCCAGGGCCGACGAGATCGAAGAGGTGCTCCAGCCGAACTCATCCTGGAGAGGCTTGATGAGCACGCCAGGCGCTCCCATCGCCCCTGCTGTAACCAGCATGGTCAAGAAGGTAGCGGCGACGACGACCCACCCATAATGGATGTTACGCCGAGCGAGCGATGAGGCCAGGGCAGTTGAAACCATAGATCCGATCCTGGGTTGGGTCTCAGTCGACAGGGATCCGATCGTGAAGCAGCTCTCGCGGCACCCAGTTGAATTCAAGCCTGATGACCATCATGTATCTTGTGCATACATGATATGCGTCATATATGTTGTCAAGCGCAAATTCGGAGAACGTCAATGAAAGTGACTCGCGAGAAATTCGCGCAGAACCGCCAGAAGATTATCGGGGTCGCCGGGGATCTTTTACGAAACAAGGGTTTCAGCGCGATCGGTGTCGCGGAGGTAATGAAGGGTGCTGGTCTGACCCATGGCGGGTTCTACAGGCATTTCGAATCCAAGGACAACCTCGCTTACGAAGCCGTCAAAGCCCTGTTTTCGAAAACGGAAGATATGTGGAAGACGGTCGTTAAGAACTCGCCGGATGCGCCGCTTGAAGCCTTACTTGATCATTATCTGTCCGATCGCAATCTTAATGAGCCAAGTGGCCCTTGCGTGTTCACAACATTGACCCAGGAAGTTAGTAGGCAGGGTCCGGCGATGCGCGAAGCCTTCTCTGCGAGCCTGAAGGAGTTGGCGGCAATTCTCGAGGAAATTGTGGATGGAACAACCGCGGATGAACGGCACCAGCACGCACTGTCAACGCTCACGGGCATGATGGGTGCTGTGACGCTGGCTAGAGCGACCGAAGATCCCGACCTCGCAAAAATGCTCTTATCCGCGGCGCGACAGAAGCTTCTGCAGGATCGTCGAAAGCAACCCCACCTGCAGAAGAATATTGTCCCAGACGCTGGAGCGTTGGCAAATCCAGTTTAGGCCGCGGCAACTGGCGAGGGGTTGCGTTCGTCGAACCCAGCTTGATGCCAGTATGGATAGACGGGGGTCTGAGCACTGGCCTTGTCGAGAACGGCAACCTGCTCCTTTGTTAGGCTCCATCCCACCGCACCGAGGTTCTGCTTGAGCTGCTCTTCATCGCGGGCTCCGATAATGATGCTCGATACCGTCGGGCGCTGCAGCAGCCAGTTTAGCGCCACCTGCGTGACAGTCTTTCCGGTGTCGCCGGCGACGTCGTCGAGCGCATCTACGATACTATATAGATGATCGGTATCCACGAACGGACCGTCTTCGGGACGGGTCTGACGACGGGTCCCCTCTGGTAGAGGATGACCGCGACGAATTTTCCCGGTAAGCCGTCCAGAAGCCAACGGGCTCCATACCATCGCACCGACTGTCTGATCCAAGCCGAGGGGCATGAGTTCCCATTCGTATTCTCGGTTGGCCAGCGAGTAGTAGGCTTGGTGGGCCACGTAACGCGGCAGATTATATTTGTCGGCGATCGCGAGCGATTTCATGAGATGCCAGCCCGAGAAGTTCGAGCAGCCAACGTAGCGGATCTTTCCGGCACGGATGAGATCGTCGAGCGCGGAGAGTGTTTCTTCAATCGGCGTCTTCGCGTCGAAGCCATGAAGCTGGAAGAGATCGATATAGTCCGTTTTCAGACGCTTGAGCGCCTGTTCGCATGACTTGATTAGGTGGAAACGCGACGATCCTACGTCGTTTGGTCCCTCGCCCGACCGGAATGTAGCTTTTGTTGAGATCAATACCTGGTCGCGTCTCCCTTTCAGGGCTTCACCGAGAATTTCCTCCGCCGCGCCTGACGAATACACGTCGGCGGTATCGAACAGGTTCAGTCCCGCGTCAACGCATACGTCCACGAGGCGTTTGGCTTCGATGACGTTGGAGTTGCCCCACGCACCGAAGAATTCACCCTTCCCGCCGAATGTGGCGGTGCCGAAGCTGAGAGCGGGCACTTTAAAGCCCGATCCGCCGAGATAACGATATTCCATTTCTATTCTCCTTGTTGTCTTCTCGGCTTGGGCAGTCTGAATAATGGAGCTCCATGCTCCTCGCCGCGTCGAACCCGCTACAAAGCAACTTCAGTTTTTGAAGTCAATGGTGTATGACGTCCTAACTAGATGCTTCACGGTGGTGTGAACCCACACACGCCATTAACATTCGAAAGGCACAACATGCCCTTGGCACGTATCGACCTCCCGGCAGGGAAGTCAGCAAAATTCAAGCAGACTGTCGGCGATGTGGTTTACAAAGCTTTAGTCTCCGCGCTTCAGGCACCGCAGGACGACCGCTTCCAGATTATAACCGAGCACAGTCCAGAGGAACTGATAATGGACCCGACCTACCTCGGAATCGAACGATCGCCGGACGCACTGATCATTCAGATCACGCTGAACGAAGGACGTTCCATCGACATGAAAAAAGCGTTCTACAAAGCAGTTGCCGACGGTCTCCATGAGCGCGCCGGCGTTCGCTCCGAGGATGTTTTCATTAATTTGATCGAGGTAAAGAAAGAAAATTGGTCGTTTGGAAATGGTGTGGCGCAGTATGCATAACCAAGCACCTTAGCGTCCTGCAAACAAGTTGGCGGTCATATGCGATATGGCGCAAGCCCCCGTTCATCTCGACTATCAATAGCGATTGGGCTTCTCCACTAGGGTCTCGGGACCGGATTGGCGCAGTGCGAAGGCAAAGACATCGATCGGTTCGCCGAGCCCTCGAAGCGGATGAGCGCCGAGATTTTCCATCTCGCTCTCGCATCCTGCCGTTTCGACGAACGCCTTCGAGAACAGTACGGGGCGCTTCGTCTCCTTCGTGAGGTTCTCAAGTCGCGATGCGACGTTCACCGCGGGTCCAATGACCGTAAAATCCAAGCGGCTGCGAGAGCCGATATTTCCGTACATAACGTCGCCTACGTGTACACCGATCCCGAAACGAAGCACTTGGCGTCCGTTTGCCAGATTCGTAGCGTTCAACGCGTTCATAGCGATTTCCGCTTCCTTGATCGCGTTGAGGAGATTGTCGCACGCATCAGGGTCCGTTAGCCTAAAGACCGCTAAGAGTCCGTCACCCATGAACTTGAGGATCTCACCTCCGCGTCTTTCAATCGGCTCCGACATTGCGTCAAAATAGGCGTTGAGCAGTTCTATTACGTCGTCGCGTGGCCATAGGTCGGAAATGGTAGTGAAGTCCCGAAGGTCGCAGATGAGGATGGCCGCACCGATCGTCGCGCCGCTCCCTCTCGTTGTGGCACCAGCAAGGATCTGTTCACTGGCGTGAGGGCCGACGTATGTCCTGAGCAGCGTTCGTGCCAGTACGTTCTTAATTCTGATCTCGCTAACCATGGTCAGAGCGGGCATGAGATCTCTTAGAAATTGAATGTCCCCCTCACTGAAACCTCCGGGAGCGTCACATGCGTAGCTTACAATGTGTTTCTTCCCGAGTGTGTGAACCACGGGCCACGCGACATAATCGGTCAGGCCCTCCTCGCGAAGATCGTCGTAGAGTGGGTATTTCGAGCGATCACCATCGGTCCTGTCCAGCCGTTGCCGGACTTCGTCAGCGCCACGGAGCAGTTCGTTTATGGGACTTAGGAGAAACTGCGGCGTCGTTTCGACATCGTAGCCAAATGTGTCGATCTCTGCCTCCCGCATGCCCGTGCGCCAAACTATCCTGGCTCCAAGCCACTCCGGATGATGTGTTCTGAAGTGCAAAGTCGCCCTTCCCACTGCGATACCTTCTGCTCGCAGCCTCTTACACATCTCCACGAATATGTTGTCGATGAAACGCTCGTTTTGAGTTTCTTGCATCAGCCAGTCGAGGATGCCGTGTCGCCGGGATGGCCAATGCCCCTTGCCGTCAGATGGATGTGGGCCTGTTGAATGCATTCGCACGCTCCGTTGCATATTGACTTTGTCGAACGGCAGTATCCACGTTAGCACGCCGTTATTGAATCATGAAAAGCACCCTGACCAGGATCAAGCATGGAGTCGGGGAATCCGCCGATGGTGCGCGTGCCGGACGTTCCCCTGTTTGATGGGGCAGCGACAAGCGTGGCGCAAAAGCCCGTTTGACTTTCAACGCCGGCGCTGTCGTCAGAATGAAAACTAGGCGGACAATACCGGATTGCTGCCGGCTAGAAGGTGATTGAAAGCGATTGAATACTCGGAGGCCGATTGCTGGTTCTGACCCGTGATCAGCTTGCCATCCACCACCACCCGGACGCCCCATGGTTCCACGTGCACGAAATCGATACCAGCCTTCTCGAGGACGGGCTGCGGAAAGTTCGGGATGAACCCTTTGCCATAAAGCTTCTCAGCCTCGAGGTCTTCCTTGAGCGAGAATCCGGTCGCCTTCCGACCGGAAATTCGGACAGGGTTGTTTGCCAGAGCGATCGTCCCATGGCAAATCGCGCCGACAACTTTCCCGGCTGACCAGAAATGTTCCAGTATTCTTTCCACGTGCTCGTTCGGAAAGAGATCAACGGCAGCGCCAGTGCCTCCGACGACATGTACCCCATCGTAATCTTCCGGGGTGACGTCATTGAGTGCCGTCGTCGAATCGAGAAGCGCTACAAGCGCCTCATCGGAAAGGAAGCCTTTGCTTACTAGATCGTTGGCTTCCCACGAGCCTTTCGTCGCCGGATTACTGAGGCGGTCGTGAACCACCCTGCCGCCACCGGGACTTGCTAAATGAACTTCGTGTCCCCGCTCAGTGAGATGCCAATAGGGACGTGTGAGTTCGGCGAGCCAGTAGCCGAGATCGGCACTGGTAACGATGAAAAGTATCTTCAATTGAGGTCTCCGATTCCGATGATTGAGAGTGACTAGGAAAATTCACAGGTATCCTTCCCTCACCCGAAGTGTGACTTCAAAATATGAAGTTACATTCGAAACTTCAAGGAGTTCCATCGAAGAGTGGCTCCCGAATAACGCCATGTGGAACCCAGAAGACGGGCTGCGCACTACAAACAGGGTTGACATTAACGGCGATAACTTCAATTTATGAAGCTACTATTCATTCTTCGGACGCTGTTCGCGTTCCGTCCCTTGTAGGTACCCAAATGTCATCCGAAGCAGATACGAACACGGGCGAGGATATCAAAGTCCCCAATTTTGCTGTCATCGTGCACAGGATCGGAATCGCGCGGCCCACAGAACAGGCTTGGTCCACGATTGGTAACTATGCTGATGCGGGGAAATTTCTAAAAGTCGCCAGTCGATTGTTGTCGGGTGGCGGCGACGTAGGAAGCGTCCGGCTCGTCGGTGACACAATCGTGGAGGTGATGGTTGGACGTGGGCCGACGTCTTATACCTACGTCCAGACGAAGGGGCCAATGGCAGCCGCCGCGTACCATGGCTCCGTCTCTCTGGAACCTGCCGGCGCAGATCGTTCCACGCTTATCTATACCGTCTCATATGACACCGCAGGGATGGACGCCGTCCGCCGCGACCAGGATTTCAACCGTCTCACGGCTCGTTTCCAAGGGATGGTCGAGGCTATGAAAGAGGTCGCGGAAGCTGCCCCTGCCTGAAAACGGGCCCGCAAGCGTACAACTTCGAAAGTTCAGGCCGGCACTGGCACGGTAGTAACGCGTGCGGTCGTTTAACACCATTCCAAACATAAACGCCCGCCCGGCAGCAACATCCGAAATTTAGTCACAACTCCTCAACTAAACGGAAGGAACGTAGATGAGTGAAAAATACGCGCTCGACGAAACAGCACTGCTTTTGGTCGATGTTCTCAACGATTTTCTCGACGAGAATGGTAAACTGGCTGGTCGCATTGGGCCAATGCTGGAGAAGACCGATGTCATCGCGCATCTCTCCCGTCTAGTTGCAGGAGCCAGAGCCGCCGGCGTCAAGATTTTCTATGTTCCCCACGGGCTTCACGAGCACAGTTTCGATGACGTGAAGTACGTCCATCCCAACTGGCAGTGGGCGATAGAAAACAAGGTCTTCTGGAAGGGTGAATGGGGCGCGGACTTCTATCCGCCACTGGCCCCGCACGACGGCGACGTCATCATCAGCCGCCACCGTACGTTCGACAGTTTCGTGAACACCGACATGCTCGAGAAGCTCAAGGAGCACAAGGTTCAGAAGGTCGTCCTCGCGGGTCTCACATCGCACACCTGCGTCGAAAGTGCGGGACGTCACGCCCTGGAGGAAGGCTACCATGTCACCTTTCTGACCGATGCCGTCGCGGAATTCACGGAGGAGGCGCACAACGCGGCGCTCACATTGAGTTATCCGACCTTTGGCCACAATGTGACGACCATTGACGAGTTCCTCGCCGCCGTTGAAGCAGTACCCGCGTAAAACCGATATCGGAGCCGTTAAATTTAGCGGCTCCGATCCTCCTTCGCAGTATACCCGCATCCTCTCGCTGCGAGGGAGTCTTCTCTCCATCACCAGGAAACGTCAATGACCAGACAATCACCAAGCGCCCTCATTACCGGAGCTTCCGCCGGAATCGGCCAGGGGTACTCCGAACACCTGGCCCGGACGGGGCACGACCTGGTGCTGGTCGCGCGACGCGAGGATCGCTTGAATGAGCTAGCCAGTCGCCTCCGCGATGCGCACGGCATCGCTGTCGAAGTCCTTGTCGCTGATCTTTCATCGGAGGAAGGCGCGGGACGTGTCGCTGACCGTATTGTGAGTGGCCCGTTGATCGATCTGCTGATTAACAACGCAGGATATGCCTCGCGCGGAAGAGTATCAGAACTCGCTCCAGATACTCTCGATCAGATGTTACGCGTAAATATATTAGCGCTGAGCCGCCTCTCTATAGCCGCGATGGGACGCATGGCGGCCAACGGTCGCGGTAGCATCATCAACGTTGGGTCGGGCACAGCTTTCATGCAGTTCCCAGGAAACGCTGGGTACGGAGCGTCGAAGAACTACGTTATGGCATTCACCAGACACATGCACCTCGAGGCCGAAGGTACGGGCGTTCGAATCCAGCTTCTGGTTCCCGGCGTAGTTTCGACGGATTTCCATCAGATTGCTGGCGCAGATCTCGCCAATTTTCCGCCGGAGCGCGTCATGAAACCTGACGACCTCGTGGTAGCCTCTCTGAGAGCCCTCGAAAAAGAAGAATCCGTTTGCATTCCGTCACTGCCCAACATCAAGGATTGGGAAGCGTATGTCAAAGCTGAAACGACGGTAGGGGCACAAACCTCTCGGGATCGCATCGCAGCCCGATACCACTAACAATGCGGCGATCAAATTCTTTTGATCGCCTTTGCCCGATTGCAGAGCAAGTCGTATCCAGCTAGTAACTTCAATAATTGCAGCTACAGAAGGGAAAAGTTATGCCGATCGGTTCATCGACCTGGAAGGGCACGTGGAAGCAGGGCAAGGGAACGATTTCCACCGAGAGGGGGATCTTGGTCCGGGTTCCATACACGTATGCCAGCCGTTTCGAAAATGCTGCTGGCGCAAGTCCAGAAGAACTGCTCGCGGCAGCCCATGCCGGCTGTTTTAACCAGGCCATGGCCAACAATTTTGGCATGATCGGACTGGAGGCCGCGTCGATCGAAACATCAATCGAGGTCGACCTACAGTTCGTGGAAAGCCGTCCTACCATCAGGAGCGTTCATATCGAAACCCAAGCGACGGTGCCCGGGATAACGAAGGAACAGTTTGATAGCTGCGCGGAGCGGTCAAGAACGAACTGCTCCATATCCAAACTCCTCACATGCGATATCACGCTCGACGCCCGGCTCATCCCCTAAGCGCATCGTGGCAACAACATTTCCGGAGACAGAAATGACCGAATACCAGACCCTGAGAACACACTCAGAAAGCGGTGTACTTTTCGCTGAGATCGATAGCCCGCCGATGAACCTGATCGGGCCCGCCCTCATCCAGGATATTGTAACGCTTATTCCTAAACTGGAAGCGGAAGACGGTCCGCGGGTCGTTGTGTTTTCCAGCGCCGATCCGGATTTCTTCATACCCCATGTCGACATGACAAAGATCGCCGAGTACCGTCAGGTCGCCGCGACACTTGTGGGCGAGCCATCCATCGGGCTGCTTTTCCGTCGCCTAAGCCTATCCAAGGCGGTTACCATCGCCCAGATTTCCGGACGGGCGCGCGGAGCCGGGAGCGAATTTGCCCTTGCCTGCGACATGCGCTTCGCATCGCGTGAGCGGGCGATCTTCGGTCAGATCGAGTCAGGGTTTGGGCTGTCTCCCGGAGCTGGTGCTATCCAGCACCTGACGCGTCTGATGGGACGTGGCCGAGCACTGGAGGCCCTGCTGAGCTCGAACGATTTCGACGCCGACACCGCGGAACGATACGGCTGGATCAACCGCGCCCTTCCGGAATCAGAGCTAGCCCCATTTGTCGCCGCGCTTGCGAAACGCATCGCCCGCTTTCCTCCAGCAGGGATCATGGCTATCAAGGAGCGGGTCAGCGCGATCGATCTGGCGTCAGAAGCTGATTTCCGTCGGGATTCCGACCTGTTCGGAGCAGGCGCTCAAAACCCCGAAACCAAGCAACGCATCAGCGCGATCGCGAAAAGTGGGATGCAGACACGCGGTGACACAGAATTAAACTTCGGCAGGCTGCTCGGGGAAATCTCCGACTGACCTGCGCTTTCACCAGATGAAACTACCGCCACCCTCATATAAGTGAAAGGAATTTCCACTTGGCCCCGACGTCCGAAAAAGCGACAATCGTTCTTGTCCACGGTGCGTTCGCTGAATCGTCCAGCTGGAACGGCGTCATCGCCGAGCTTCAGAAGGCAGGTCATACGGTGATCGCCGCTGCCAATCCCCTGCGCGGCGTTGCTTCGGACGCTGCCTGCGTTTCAAAGGTTGTTTCCAGCATCAGCGGGCCTGTCGTCATGGTCGGTCATTCCTACGGTGGCCAGGTCGTCAGCAACGTCAAGTCGAACGGCAACGTGAAAGCACTTGTTTATGTTTCGGCGTTCGCCCCCGAGGCCGGCGAGAGCGGCGCGGGATTGGCGGCAAAGTTTCCAGGAAGCACCTTGGAGCAAGCTCTCGCCCCACCGATCCCTCTTGAAGGCGGCGACGTTGATCTTTCAATCCTACAGGACAAGTTCCACGAGCAGTTTGCGGCCGATCTGCCTGAAGCCGAATCCGCTCTGATGGCCGCGACCCAGCGACCCGTCTCCGGGAGCGCCCTAAATGACCCATCCGGCGAACCGTCTTGGAAAACAATTCCGTCTTATTTTATCTATGGTGACGCGGACAAATGCCTTCCTCCCCAGGGACTCGGATGGATGGCCGCACGCGCAGCATCAAAAAAGACGGTTGTTGTCGGCGGCGGTTCCCACGTCGTTATGATCTCCAATTCGACAGTAGTCGCGAAGCTTATTGTAGAGGCCGCTGCTAGCGTCTGAGGCGGCGTTCGAGCGTGTAAAGGAAATCAGCGCGCATGTCTGGCTCGCGGCGATTGGGCCGAGAAATAGGCTGCCGTGCCGGAATTCTTATGCGCTCACCGTTGCGCGTTCGTGAGACCATGCTATAGTAGCTTCAATTTTTAAAGTCACCATATCGGCGTGCTGCCCAAGCCCAGCCCTGCTTCCAGACAAGAAAGCTAAGCCATGACATCGATTACCATCAACGGAGAAATCCGCGAGGTTGATGCCCCAGATGAAATGCCGCTCCTGTGGGTTATCAGAGATCTGTTGGGCCTGACGGGTACGAAGTACGGCTGCGGCATCGCACAGTGCGGTGCCTGCACGGTCCACCTCGACGGCCGCGCCGTTCGGTCATGCGTCATGCCAGTTTCGGCGGTTGGATCAAGAAAGGTCACAACCATAGAGGCCTTGAAGAACAGCGACGCCGGAAGCCGCGTCCAAAAGGCTTGGCTTGAGGAAGAAGTTGCTCAATGCGGCTATTGCCAATCGGGCCAGTTGATGTCGGCAGCGGCCCTCATCGCTCACGTCCCCAACCCAACCGACGCCGAGATCGACGCGGCCATGTCCGGAAACATCTGTCGGTGTGCCACCTACGAGCGTATTCGTCGTGCGATCAAAGAGGCTGTCATCCTATGAGCAAGCCCCGCACAGCCATGTCTCGCCGCTCGCTTTTGAAGGGCGCGCTCGTTCTGGGCTTCGCGCTGCCTGTCACGAAAAGACTTAGAGCCGCCAACCTTGCACCCGGCGCTATTGCTGCTGGCCCCGCTGGGAAGGTACTGGCCCCCAACGGTTTTATCCATATCGATGGAGGCGGAACTACATTCATCATCCCGAATGTAGAGATGGGCCAAGGCATCTACACCGCGGAAGCGATGCTGATTGCCGAAGAACTCGAGATCGGACTAAACCAAATCAGGATCGAAGCAGCCCCGCCGAATGCTGAGATTTACATGACGCCATTGCTTCACTTCCAGGGAACGGGCGGATCAACTTCTATCCGGAGCTGGTGGGAGCCGCTTCGCAAAGCGGGTGCCACTGCCCGGTTGCTTCTCATCACTGCGGCAGCAAATCGATGGCAGGTCAATCCGGAGGCTTGTCAGGCCGTTGACGGATCGGTCGTGCACCCGGCGAGCGGACGCTCCCTGGCCTACACCGAGCTCGCTGCAGACGCTTCGACCCTTGCCGTTCCGGCCGATGTGCCGCTCAAGAACCCCGCCGATTTCAAACTCGTCGGCAATTCGGCAAAACGGGTGGACATGCCAGGGAAGGTCGACGGCACAGCGGTGTTCGGCATCGATGTCCGCGTCCCCGGAATGAAAGTCGCAAGTGTAATCGCCTCTCCCGTCTTTGGCGGCAAACTCAAGTCGGTGGACAACAGCGCGGCGGCGGCGGTGCCCGGTTTCATCAGGGTAATCACTATCGAGAACGCCGTAGCAGCCGTGGCCGAAAATACCTGGGCAGCGCAGCGCGCGGCAGCGGCACTGCAAATCGTTTGGGACGACGGCGCTAACGTGAACGTCACGACAGCTTCAATCCGAAGGGAGCTCGCGGCCGCATCGAAAGACGGGGAGCCGATTGTCGCGCTCGACGAAGGTGATGCGATGGATGCCCTTTCGAAGGACACCAACCGAATAGACGCCACGTACGAACTTCCGTTCCTTGCTCACGCGACGATGGAGCCGATCAACACGATCGTCCATGTTCAAGCAGATGGATGCGATATATGGTGCGGTACCCAGGTGCCCGCCACCGCAGTTCTCCTGGCAGCCCAGGCAACCGGGCTGCCGGCCGAGAAAATCCGGTTACATAATCAGCTAATCGGCGGTGGCTTCGGCCGCCGTCTCGAGGCCGACTCGATCGCCCAAGCGGCCGCGTTTGCCAACCAGGTCGAATACCCTTTGCAGGTATTCTGGTCGCGCGAAGAAGACATTCGACAAGATTACTATCGACCCGCTTACCACGACCGCCTTTCCGCGGCGTTGGGAACAGATGGGTTACCGATCGCCATGTGGCACAGGACAACGGGTGGATCGGTCCTTGCTCGCTTTGCCCCCAGCGCAATGCTGCCGAGCGGCCTGGATAGTGACGTGGTCGAGGGCTCCGTCGAAATCCCATACGACATTCCCAAACGCAAAGTCGAATGGGTGCGGCACGATCCCCCAAAGGGCCTTCCGTTCTCATGGTGGCGTGGAGTGGGCCCGGCCCACAATGTATTTGTCATCGAGACGTTTATTGACGAACTTGCCCACAAAGCGAGTGAAGATCCGATCAAATACAGGGCACGCATGCTTGAGCACAATCCCCGCGCTCTCGCGGTGCTTAAACTCGCTGCCGAGCAATCCGGTTGGGGGCAGCCTTTACCGGAGCGACATGGACGGGGTGTAAGCCTGCATCAGGCGTTTGGTAGCTTTTGCGCCCTTGTGGTGGAGGTCGCGGTTTGGCCGGAAGGCATCATCCGTCTCACCAAAGCGACGGCAGCGATCGACTGCGGCTTTACTGTAAATCCGGACACCATGGTCGCTCAGATCGAGGGCGGCACGCTATTCGGTCTGTCGGCGGCGCTTTTTAGCGGCATCGAATTCGAAGGCGGGAAGACCGTGCAAAGCAATTTCCATGACTACCGGGTTATGCGCATTGACGAGGCTCCCCGAGTCGAAGTCCACCATATTCAAAGCGCCGAAAGCCCGGGCGGCATCGGCGAAGTCGGAACCGCATCGGCGTTCCCTGCCCTTGGCAACGCATTGTTCGCCGCCACAGGTGTTCGACTGCGCAAGACACCCTTCGATCAAACGCAACTCATATCCCGATCGTCGGATAAACCAATCTTGAGCGGCCTCGCAGCGGGAACCAAGCGTAGCGGAGACGTCAAATGAGCCGCCTCACCACATTCGCTATCATCATTGCAGGAGCGCTTTCCCATTCTGGCATGGCCTTTGCTCAGAATACATCCGACGGTGACCTCGCTAAAAGGGGCGAATACCTTACACGCGCGGCTGACTGCGAAGCTTGTCACACCGTACCGGGCGACAAGCCCTACGTTGGCGGAAGGGCGTTCGAGCTTCCGTTTGGCGTGATTTACTCACCAAACATCACGCCGGACAAAAAGACTGGCATCGGAAGCTGGAGCGATGACGAATTCGTACGTGCCCTGCATGAGGGCATCGGAAAAAACGGTGAGCACCTCTACCCGGCCTTTCCGTATGCTTCCTACACTGGCATGAGCCGCGAGGACGCCCTCGCAATCAAGGCGTACCTGTTCAGCCTCCCGCCCATCGAGAATGCTGCCAAAGCAAACAGACTGTCGTTCCCTTTCAACCAGCGCTGGGGAATGGCGTTCTGGAACGTCGTAAACCTCACGAACAAGCGCTTCGAGTCCGATCCCAAGCAATCGGACGACTGGAACCGGGGCAACTATCTAGCCAACGCGCTCGGCCACTGCGGCGAGTGCCATACGCCGCGGACGCTCTCTTTCGGACTGGATTCCAGTCGGCCATTCGCTGGCGCAGAGATCGAAGGATGGCGAGCTTATAATCTAACTTCGGATAAGGAGCATGGTCTTGGAAGTTGGAGCGATGGTCAGCTTGAGGCCTATCTAAGCACTGGACACGCCGAGGGCCGGGGTGCGGCTGCTGGCCCGATGGAAGAAGTGGTCCGTCTGAGCCTAAGTCATCTCACCACGGAGGACGTGCGCGCTCTCGGCGTCTACCTGCGCGCCCTACCGCCACAGTCCACCAGGGGCGATCCGGTTGTCAACGCCGACCCGCCCGAACTGAGGCAGGCCGGATACGTCCCCTCCGGAACCCAATCATCTCTGGGCCAGGCGGTATTCGAGGGTGCCTGCGCCAGCTGCCACGGCTGGGACGGGAGCGGCATGCAGACACCATATGCAGCCCTCAAAGGCAGCGGTGCCGTTAACGACCTCCAGGCGATGAACTTGGTTCAGGTCGTCCTGAAGGGTGCCTCGGCGAACACGGCGGCGGGCGAAATGCGCATGCCTGCGTTTGGCAAGTCGCTTAGCGACGCCGAAATCGCAGCCGTGGCCAACTATGTCGTCGATAGGTTCGGTGGACAGCAGGCGTCGGTGTCTCCGAAGGACGTCCAGAAACTCCGCCTCGGTCCTGCGGCCCTGAACCTTGAGCCATACATCAATGCCGCGTTCATGTTCGCAGTCGTCGCCATGCTTATAATCGCCGTCGTTATTCTGACCCGTCGCCGAGCGCGCCCCGAGAAGTCTCGACCCAACCAGATATCTTAGGAATTTAAGAGCGTAGCGCTACCTCCGGAATTCGGTAGCAATTGCCACCAACACAGGCCAGTTCATTTGATATCCTGAAATCCCATGGTTTCAGGAGTATTCCTTTACGGTACCAATGGGAATTGACTGCCAACAGGAGGGTTATGCGCATGGTATCGTTAGTTGCATGTCAGGCGCTAAGGGAGAAAAAACGGATTGAGCTGCGCTATGACGGCTATTCGCGAGTAGTCGAAGTGCATGCTGTCGGGTACAAGAAAAATGGCGACGCGGTATGTTGGTGTGGCAGGTTCGCGGAGGTAGTGAAAGCGGTGAACGCGTCGGTTGGAAGCTTCTCACACTCAATGAGACCTTTTCAGTTCATGCGATCGGCGAAGGATCAAATGCACCGAGAACTGGTTACAATCCGGACGATACGGGCTTGGAACGCATAATCTGTCACATCCCCAACCGAAGCAGTTTTTAGGTCAGCGTAGTCGATGGCCGCTTTTTTCGAGCACCCTCTCCTGAGGCCGTTTCAGATCTTCTAAAAAGCCTGATGTAGCAAAGATGCCTTCAGCGACAGCAGTCTCGTGGAGTGCCCTTGCGAAATCGAACATTTCTCCAAATGAAACGGAAAGTTCCTTCTTTTCGAAAACGTACCTCCAGTCCACAAACGCAGTGGCCATGGCCTTGACACACTTGTCCAACTCGGTGCTGTTAAGAAATGGCACAGTCAAATAGCATTTTAGTATTTTTCCCCTTAGTGCATCCGATAGCGCAAAATATAGACTGTCTAGCTCGTGACCGATCGCGGGTTCATCATTTTCATGGAAGGAGAAACCTTTAAGATAGCATTCAATAGCAAAAGCCAAATTAACCACACCTGGCTCTACCAAAAGGTCGGCGGGCATTCCGTTGAATGGCAGACATTTCAATGCGGCCTTGTGAAAAGATACGCCCTGGTCGAAAAGCGACTTTAATACCTTGGGTTTTGCAATTCCATCGGTCCAACGGCTTTTCATGCCGACCTCCTAACGATTCCTTTTTGGATCAAAGCACTTTCTTTATACGAAGACAGCCTGAGCGTTGTGAAGCCGCTGGGGCCACTTTTGATGAACGGTAGGAAACGTTTTCGGACGGCGCGCCGCCAAAATCCGCGACGGAAAGTAACCCCAGCAACGCGCTGACGGCATGCCTCCACAGACCACCGACCGACCAATCGCCCCGTGGAATTGGTCCCAATAATCCTGCGTTTTCTTGGCGGCAAAAAGCAAGCCGCTTGGATAATCCGCAAATAATTTACTGCAAGGGGCTTTGGGCCGAGAAAACCCTCCCGGCCCACTCGATTAGGCTGCCCAAGGCTCGAGAATCGTTTTCCCGGTTGTCTTGCGACCTTCCAGAAGACGATGCGCTTGCGCGGCTTGGGACAGTGGCAGTACTGTCCCAACAGGTAGCTTGAGTCTTCCCTCTCCAACGAACCGTACAAGTTCGCTGAGCTCGGACTTTACGAGCTCGGGACGCTCTGCGAAGTAGCCCCCTATGTAAAAACCCGTGATCGACTGGTTAGAGGTCACGAGATCCTGTGGATCGACAGTCACCTGCTCGGCGCTCGCCAGCCCGTAGACGATCATGCGTCCGAACGAGGCGAGTGCTGCGACTGCCCTTGGAAGCGTTTCCCCGCCCGTCATCTCGAGCACGATATCCGCACCGTGACCCCCGGTCATTTCCTTGACAGCACTAGCCCAGTTTGGATCCGTGTAGTCTACCGCGAGATCAGCGCCGAGTTCGATGGCCAGAGCGCGTTTCTCAGGCGTGCTGGCGGCGGCGATAACCTTCCCTGCGCCGTAGAGCTTCGCCAATTGGACAGCGAACGACCCCACTCCGCCTGCGGCCGCTTCGATCAGTACTATTTCGCCCTTGGTCAACCGACCGCTATCCTTGATGGCAAGCGCGGCCGTAAGCCCCTGAATAACGAGCGTTGTCGCCTCTTTCGGCCCGATTCCCGCTGGAAGCGGTACCACGGTCGAGGCCGGGGCCACCAAGTACTGCGCATAACCACCTTCGCGGCATGTTACGTAAACAAAGGATCCAACAGAAATTCCGCTGACTCCTTCGCCGAGTTCAGCGACGGTACCAGCAATTTCGCCGCCAAGCGTGAACGGCGTCGGTGAAGGCATCGGATAAGGATCTCCGCGGCGTCTCAGGACGTCTGCGAAATTGACTCCAACGGCTTCGACCTTGATCAGGACCTGACCTGGCCGCGGGCGGGGATCGGGCACGTCTTCATATGTTAAAACTTCCGGTCCACCTGTCTTGTGAAAGCGTACAGTTTTCAATGCAATGCTCCTTCTTCAGTTCAAACATGAGAGTTGTAAGGTTTGGAGTGAAACATGATGATCATAATGTTTTAATGTGAATGACGGCCAGGTCGTGCAGGGCCTGCATGCAATTATCCGGCGAAATCTCCGAACCCGATACGCTGGTCAGTGCGAAAGCATGTCGTCATCTATTTGAAATATTAGAACTTCTCTGCCCACGGCCGTAGGTCGACCTCATGAGACCACGCGTCACGCGGCTGCTTCAGAACATCCATGTAGCTTTGTGAGATGGCGTCCGGAGTCAGCTTCCCGTCTGCCGGATCAGAACTCCCCGCCTTCCTGACGCTACCGTCAATGATGAAATGGGCGACATGGATTCCCTTGGGCCCAAGCTCGCGGGCCGCGCTCTGTGCGAGCCCCCTCAGCGCAAACTTGCCCATGGCGAAGGCCGCCGAGTGAGGAAAGCCCTTGATGCTTGCCGAGGCTCCCGTGAGAAGGATCGCCCCCCGGCCATTGGGAACCATTCGCTTGGCTGCGTGGTGTACGGCAAGGAAACCGCCGAAAGCGGTGATGCTGATTGCCCGCTGCACCTCATTCGGGTCGAGTTCCGCAATCGGTCCATGAGCCCGGGCGCTTGCGTTGTAGACTACTACATCGGGAGTTCCCATTCCCTGGTCCACTTCCTCGAACAGCTGCTCGATAGAGAACTGATCCGCGGCATCGACGATCGAGAAGGCCCGTGCGCCAGTTTCGGCGGCAAGATCCGATAGCTTGAATGTGTCGCGCGCCGCCATGGCCACGCGTACGCCCGAAGCGGTGAGAGCTCTGGTCAGCGAAGCGCTGATCCCGGGTCCTGCTCCGATAATCAATGCGGTGCGGTAGTCGGTCATCTTCGATCTCCATTCATTGAGATTTGGTCACGGTGCGAGAAGACAAGCAGAAACGCGGCGGTAGCGAGTATGAACCGCGGCTGAGATTAGCTGAAACATTGTCAGTGATCACCACATCCGACCCCCGATTCAGCCCCCTATGTTCTGCGGAAACAGAGCACGGCGAGTTTCCTCATCGACCTCGGCCTTGAATTCCTGCTGCTCCTTCATCTTGAGCGCACGTGCGACTGCCGGACGGGCTGCCATCTCGTCCATGAAGCGCTTAACGTTCGGATAGTCGGTTAGCCCCTTTTCACCGAAGATGAAGCCTGCGAGCGAAGCCCAACCCCACAAGGCCATATCGGCGATGGTATATTCGTCGCCAGCAAGGAACTTCGCTTTACCGAGACGGTCATCCAAAACGCGGTAGTGCCGCTCGACTTCCTTGAAATACCTATTCGTAGCGTACTCGAGGTTGTCTGGAGCGAAGTGCAAAAAGTGAACTGCCTGGCCCGAAAATGGCGAAAGGCCGGAAGCGACGAATTCAAGCCACGAGAGAGCCGCTGCTCTTGCCGCCCGATCGGTCGGGAGGAATTTGCCATGTTTCTCGGCGAGGTAAAGCAGGATGGCGTGGGAATCGAAAACGGTGACGCCGTCGTCAACAATCGCCGGAACCTTGGCGTTGGGGTTGATCTTGCGGAATTCGGACGTGTGTTGCTCCCCTTTGAAGATGTCAATGGGTGTCACATCGACGGGCAGCTCGAGTTCTTGAATTAGCAGTGCTGCCTTCATCGAGTTCGGGGTAGCGTGGAAGTAGAGGTTTAACATTCTATCGTATCTTTCTTATCATGATTTTGAGTTGAGAGATCCGGTCGGCGTTGGCCCGGGTTCACCAATACAGCACGCGAATGATGGTTAAGCTTTATAACTTCATTTTTTGAAGCTACAAGTCTTAAAAAATGATGGCTTCGCCTAATTCGAAAAACGATGGCGGAAAAATTACAAAATTGCGCGTAAGGAAATCGGATTCGTTGCCGATTGGATCGCCGGGTGGCCTGTGCGATTCCCTATCAAATATCGCTCGATACCTGAGCTATGACTTCTTCGAGGATTTCCCTCGAGAGGATCTCGTCATCGACCGCGCGGGCAAGGACCATCGCGCCTACCAGCGAAGCTGTCATCCTGATTGCCTTGCGACGAGGGTCGCTGCTTCTGGGCCAGGGGAAGTGTGTGGCGATCTTGTCTATAACGCTACGGACATATCTCGTCATAGCTGGGCGGGCCGTGTCGTCCCGGGCGATCTCGGGAGCTAGGGACGAAATGAGGCAGGCCCCACCCGGGTTGTCCCGTGCTCCCGCACTGAGATACATCGAAGAGAAGGCGGCCCAGCCTTCCTTCGAGGGGTCGACGCTGGTTATCCGTCCCAGTGCCGATGCCTGCACGTGCTCGACGCATTCGGTGACAAGGTGCTGCTTAGACTCGAAATGGTTGTAGAACGCGCCGTGGGTTAGCTGGGCCGCCTTCATGAGCTCATTTACTGAAACGTCGCTAAGCCCCCTTTCCCGAAAGAGGCGCGAGGCTTGGTCCAGTATCCGCTCGTGTTTCTCGGCGGTCTCAGACGCAGGGTAGCGCAATCCAGCCTCCTGTTCTCTGCTCTGTTTTCACTTCCGACAGATGCCGACCTATGAGGTTAGGCATATCAAACAGATAGCCGATATTGTCAGTGTGGTCGAGGGTCCAGCCCTGTCAAACAGGAGGAAGCAACTACGCGCATTTAACAAAACGCCTTGACTTCAAACACATGTTTGAAACATATGTTTGATCTACTGAGGTAGGAGTACACGCTTCCTGCCGATAGCACCACAAGGAGGAGCATATCTTGAAAGTTGCCAGTCTAAATTTCGGCCGCGACGGTCGCTTGATCGTTGTTAGCACCGATAATTTGTTTGCGTCAGATGCATCTGACATCAGACCTACCCTACAGTCCGCTTTTGATGATTGGCGAAACGCGGAGCCCTTGCTGCGTGAAAGAGCAGATCGACTGAATGCTGGCGACGGGAATCGCTTCTCCTTCGATGAAAAAGCATGCGCGAGCCCGCTGCCCCGCGCATATCAGTGGGCAGACGGCTCGGCCTACGTCAACCATGTCGATCTTGTCCGCAAGGCGCGGGGAGCAGAAATGCCGGACAGCTTCTGGACCAATCCCTTGATGTACCAGGGCGGTTCCGACGGATTTTTGTCACCGCGTGGGGACATTCAAGCTGCCAATGAAGCATGGGGCATAGATTTCGAGGGCGAAGTAGCAGTTATCGTTGGCGATGTCGAAGCGGGCGCGGGGCGCGACGAAGCGATGAGCGCAATAAAATTGGTGATGCTCGTCAACGACGTATCACTGCGAAACCTTATTCCGGACGAAATCGCCAAAGGTTTCGGATTTTTTCAATCAAAGCCGGCTTCCTCTTTCTCACCGATAGCGGTAACCGTGGACGAGTTGGGCGATCATTGGGATGGTGGCCGTCTGCATCTTCCATTGCTCAGCTTCGTGAATGGTGCTCCATTTGGAGCGCCAAATGCTGGCCTGGAAATGACTTTCGATTTCCCCGACCTTATTGTGCACGCGGCCAAGACCCGTGCGCTCGCTGCCGGAACAATAATCGGCTCGGGTACCGTCTCCAACCGCGACAGCCAAGGTGGGCCGGGGAAATCCATCGCCAATGGTGGTGCCGGGTACTCCTGTATCTCGGAAATCAGGATGGTCGAGACTATACTTGAGGGCTCGGCAAAAACCCCATATCTCAAAGACGGCGATATCGTCCGCATCGAGATGGTAAATAGTGGCCATCTCTCAATCTTCGGTGCCATCGAACAAAGGGTGGTTGTCCGATCTTCTCACTGAAGACTGTGTATCCCGATCTTCTTTGATTTGAACGTCGGTTCACGCCGTCACGGCCTTCTGGGCCGCCGCGAAGACGTCGCGTGCCGACGTCGTACCCGGTACATGCTCCGTACCCTCGACGCCGAGGTCCATCCATCCCGCATTCACGGCCTCGTACATTTCTTCGGCAGGTCCGCTGCGGCCTTTCGGGATGCCGAATTGCTGTAACGCTTCCGCCCACCCTGCACGCGGGATTGCAAAGGCTTTCACGTCGAGATTCAGGACTTCGCCCAATTGCGCCGCGACTTCATCCGCAGCGACCATCGAACCAATCTCGACGATGCGCTGCCCTGACCACGCTGGCCCGGTCAAAAGGGTTGCGATCTGCGCGCCGATGTCGTCCGTCGCGACCATGGTCGATTTCCGGTTTGTCGGATTGTAGAAGGCGGGTAGCGTTCCGCCCTGCGCGACCTGCAGGCCGAAAAGAAAATTTTCGAAGAACCCGCCTGCGCGCACAAATGCCGTTGGCGATATCAGGTCGCGAAGACCTTGCTCCAGAAGCGACAAGGCCGTGATCATCCCGTGCCCGCTGGTTCTGTTCGCGCCCATTGACGAAAGCGCAACCACTCGCGGCGGCGCTGCCCTGGTGAGCGCCTCGACATAGTTTGCAATCACGCCCTTGGCTTCTTTGTAATCGGGCGACGGAGCCCAGATCGGGGGCAACATGACGAACGCGCCTTCGACGCCTTTGAGCGCCCGCTCGATGGCTGCCGAATCATTCCAATCGCCGTCAACCAGTTCCACGCCCTGGTTCGCCCAGCTCAACGCCTTCTCGCGGTCGCGGACCAGCGCGCGCACCTTCTTGCCTCGCGCTAGCAAATGTCTTGCCGTCGCGCCGCCCACTTTTCCCGTGATTCCCATTACTAAAAACATGCGTTTTCTCCTGATGTTGAGGGACAGAGCACTGCCCCACTTGGTTCAATGGATGAGCGGTAGAATGGCCCGGATTCGAGGGTCACGCAGATAAAGGCCGCCCAAGTCATCGCGCCCAGAAGCAGGGAAATGATTTCCGGCGGTGATCCCAACTCACCGATGCGGACATGGGCGCAGATCGCGCCTCCCAGAAAGCCCGTCACCAGGATCGCGCCGAGGACGGCGGTGGCCGGGATGGCGTATAGGATGGCGCACGCGAGTATGATCGGACCCACGATACGGGTCAGGTCCATCGCGAACCCGGTTTCCTGCAACATGCTCGCGATCTGTGCCGGCGCGAAAAGCTGAATAGTCCCATCTGCCACCAGAGCGATAATGACAAGCGCGCTCATTATCCGGCCGGCCCACAGGGAGCGATGCAAGATCGTAGTTTCAGGCACCTGACGCTGGTTCATAGTTTCGGACACTTGTCATTCTCCGATTGGAATTTCTAATTCGAAGATTACTGGGTCTCTCAGGTGCGATAAACACTAGGAATGGGAACTCACTGTTCTATTCAGAGTGAACAATACAGAGGTACGAAAATGCAGAACCTCCAACCCATCCTCATTTTCATAACCGTAGCGGAAATGGGGAGCTTCACCCGCGCTGCCGACAGCCTGGGCATCCAAAAGGGGAGAGCCTCAACGGCGGTCCGGAAGCTGGAAGAAGATGTCGGCGTCAGGCTCCTGCATCGGACGACGCGCAGCGTGCAGTTGACGGAGGACGGACGCGCATTTCATGCCCGTGCCCGCGATCTGCTTGCTGAAGTCGATGACCTACACTCAATGTTTGCTGGCGATCGCGTGGCACTTCGCGGACGTTTACGGGTCGATCTTCCGACCGAGGTGGCGCGCACAACGATCGTGCCGGCCTTGCCGGACTTCATGGCAGCTCACCCCGAGTTGGAACTCGAAATGTCAAGTACTGATCGACAAGTCGATCTGGTTCAAGAGGGGTTCGACTGTGTATTGCGGCTTGGACCCATAGGGGATGAGACGCTGATTGCCCGCCCGCTGGGCTTGTTGCGCATGGTCAACGCTGCCAGTCCCGCCTATCTGGCGCGCTTTGGCGTCCCTCGATCGCTAGAAGATCTCCAGCGTCAGGAACATCGGACAATTCATTTTTCGACGATGCTGGGCGCAAGACCCTATGGATGGGAATATCCGGACGGCGGCAGCTACGCGACGCTTCAGTTGCCAGGTGCGCTGCACGTCAACAGCGCACAGACCTACGACGCCGCTGCCCTCGCCGGCCTTGGCTTGATTCAAGCCCCACTCTTGGGGATTGGCCAATATTTTGAGAGTGGAGCGCTAGTGGAGATCATGCCCGATTTTCGTCGCCGGGCGATCGCCGTTTCCCTCGTTGTAGCACATCGGAGCAATCTGTCGCGCCGAGTCCGCGTATTCATGAAATGGATCGAAGATGTGCTGACCCCGTATCTGGAATAGCGAAATGCTTTGTTAATGCGTGGTGGGCCCACCTTGTGGTTATCCACACGGAAAGGCTCTTCGACCTGGCAGAACCTGGCGTGTGTTTAAGAAATATCCGACAACGTCGCGTTCATCCAGAACTCGTCGCGGTCATCCCGCCTACTAGAAAATCGACGATTTCCTTTTCCATGGCGTCGAGACCCGCATCCATGCTGCCATCCGAAAGACGTTCCAGGCGGCTGTTTGGTCCCACGTCGGTGACCGTCAATACGATCGCCCCAACCATGAACACGTAGCGCCAATAGAAGGACTTCGGCTGCGGCGCTCCGGCTGCATGACTAAGCGCCTCGATGAACTTTGCCGCCATGGGGTCGAAGTGGCGCTGGATTATCGTGCTGGTAAGGGCGGATCGTTCGATACGGTGCTGGAGGATCAGCCTCGCCAACAACTGGCCCTTCTCGGCCGGATAGATATACGGTCGGACAAACACCTTAACAATGTCTCTCACTTCGACTTTCCGTGTGCCGTTTTTTGCCGAAGAGATGAGCTCTTCGAGCGCCGCGAGGCGTTCGGAGTTAACTCGTAATGAGAGACGATCAAACACCGCTTCCGTGAGCTGCGTCTTGGAGCCGAAGTAATAGTTGACCGCAGCGACGTTGACATCGGCAGCCGCCGTGATCTCCCGAAGGGATACCGCGAACCCCTTGCGCGCAAAGAGGGATTCCGCCGTCTCCAGTATTCTTTCGGAAACTTCCGACCCCGTTGTGAACTGCCGCTGGTTGTCCATCTCGACTCTTGGCCTGAGGGCTATCGCCCGTTGCGCGCTTTAATATAGAAGCCGCTCGGTGTTTGCAATAAAAGCACGCCGTCAACGGATAGGGACCGAGAACGACTGGTCCCTATCCTGGCGTTAAGTACTTCAGTTCACGCTGCGCAGTTGTGCCGCCTGTGGAGCAATGCCCCGACGGCGGGCCCCGAGTACCGCGAAGAAGCTTATGAGGCTTATGATCGCGAGATAGATGGTGACTGGGACCGATGAGTCAGCCCAGGCGAATAGGCCCGTAGCGATCGCGGGCGTGAAGCCCCCAAGGATACCGGACGCCAACGTGAACGAAGCGGAAATGCCGCTGTAGCGAACGTGGGGCTCGAAAAGATCGGAAAGATACGCGGGAAGTACCGCGTAGATGGCGCTGATCCCCACCATCGCCATGCAGACAGCGGCGGTCACGCTACCAAGGGTGCCCCCGTCCACCAAAAGGAAGAACGGGTACGCGGTGATCGCCGTAAACCCAGCTCCGAAAAGGGCCACTGGCTTTCGGCCGATGATGTCAGAGAGCCAAGCGAACGCGCCGAGGAGAACCAGTTCAACAGCCGAACCGATCAAGATCGCGTTGAGGACGACATCGCGCGCTATTCCCACGGACTGCATCGCGTAGGACACGACAAACAGTGTCTGTACGTAGAAAGCAACAATCGGGCCGATAGCTACGCAGACCCCGACCAGAATTTGCCTCCAATGATGGCGGAACACTTCGACAACAGGACGCTCGACGACCTTTTGACTGTCGAGCACCTTCTGGAAGTCCGGTGACTCGAACAACTGGAGACGAAGCACCATACCGACGATAACGAGAAGTGCACTGAGCAGGAACGGGATGCGCCAGCCCCACGACATGAAGTCGTCCTTAGGGAGGAGCGCCAGTAGGGAGAATGTTCCGGTCGACAGAAATAGCGCAATCGGCGATCCCATGTGCGGGAAGCTGCCGAAGAAACCCTTCCTTTCCTTGGGAGCGTGCTCGACAGCCATTAGAACGGCTCCGCCCCATTCGCCACCGAACGCCACCCCCTGAAGCATCCGTAGGATAATGAGAAGAATCGGCGCAAGGATGCCGATCTGGCTATATGTCGGTAGCAGCCCAATTAAGAACGTCACGACGCCCATTCCAAGGAGAGTGGCGACGAGCATCGACTTGCGCCCGACCTTGTCACCATAGTGACCGCAGATAAGCCCCCCGAGGGGACGCATCAGTGCGCCGATCGCAAAGGTGGCGAACGATAGCATCGTGCCGACCGTTGGGTCATAGGATGGGAAGAACAAGGTGCTGAAAACAAGTGCCGAAGCCGTCCCATAAATGTAGAAGTCATACCACTCGATGCACGTTCCTATGAGACTGGCGACCGCCGTCTTGCGAGCAGTCGTTGTCTGAGGTGTATGTTGAATTGCCATTTCATCTCCTCCTAAGATAGCTTGTCTAGACTTGCACGAGGGCGACCACCCGCGACCAGCCTGCGCTCGCATCGGCGAGTTTCACCGGAAGTGCGAGTACGGTGAAACCGCTGGATTCAGGGAGGTCGGCCAGGTTGCAGAGCTTTTCGATCTGGCAATATTCTTTTTCGCGCCCGAGAAGATGCGCTTCCCAGAACCGAGATTCCGAGTGGTTCGTGTCCGCGAGCATGGCATCGAAAGGGCGATCGAGGCCCCATGCATCGATGCCGATGAGCTTGACTCCGCGGTCGACCAGATACTCGGTCGCCGCCCGGGTTAATCCGGGGTGCAGGTTCTCGTACCCTGCTTCCTTGAAGCGCTTCGAAACATCGGTTCGGATGAGCACGATATCGAAGGGCTTGAGCGTGTAGGTGATTTCTTGGAGCTTCTTCTCCACGTCTGCGGCCGTGATCCCGTAGCCCGGCGCGGCCTGTGAGAAATTGAGGACGACGCCGTCGCTCATGCACCATCGCAGAGGAACCTGGTCGATCGTGCGGGCGGGTTTCCCGTCGATGCGCGGACCGTAATGCGAGGGCGCGTCCACGTGCGTACCTGAGTGGGTTGGCATAGTGGTAATCTCCGACGACCACCCCAGCCCATTCGGCCAGACATCTACCGGGATGCCTCGCTTTTCCTTAATGACTTCCGGCGACTTGTCAGGCGTAAGGTAGCGGATTTGATGTGGCGTCGGCTCGAACTCTGCTGTTGCATTATCAAGCCTGTCGCTCAGGTCCAACACTCGCAGTTCTTGGCCAGCGATAAAAACCGTTTCAATCATCATTGGGGTGTCATTTCCTTTGGGCTACTTCCTGGATGGCGTTAACGATCGGTTCGTAGCCAGTGCAGCGGCATAGGTTTCCGCTGATCGCCTGTCGGATTTCTTCCGTTCCGGGTTCCGGATTTCTTTTGAGAAGATCGGCGGCCGCCATCAACATTCCGGCGGTGCAGAAACCGCATTGGAACGCGTTCGCCGAGATGAAGGCCGCCTGAAGCGCCCTCATAATCACGCTGCCTTGGCCTTCGAGTGTGACGACGGCACGGCCTTCCGTTGCGACGGCGAGGTTCAGACATGACTTTCGAACCTCCCCATCGATCATTACTGAACACGCGCCGCAGTCGCCGCTGAGGCATCCGATATGAGTGGCTTTGAGGCCAAGGTCTTCGCGAAGGACATCGACGAGCAGAAGCTGGGCGTCGCGGGGAACCTCCCGCTCCGATCCGTTGACGATAAGAGTGAGGGTGTTTTCACGCATTGTATTTCACCAGGGCTTCCCGCAGGACCCTGCGCGCGACGGGTGGGGCGGCGAGAGCGCGATATTCGGCGTCGGCAAGCTCGTCCGTCCAAGGCGCGGCAATCTTTTCCGTAACGTGTCGCAGCATGGTCTCCAGCGACCCCGTACCCTCCGTTTCAACCATGCATTTCCCCACCAGAGGTGTCGCTGCGAGGCCCCCGATGCAGATCGTAACATCGGCGGAACCCTCCGAACCCTCCGCGACGAGGCAGGCAACGGTGATAATCGGCCAAGAGCTCTCGCTCAGCTTCACTTTGCGGTAGGCCCAAGCTGATTGGCCGCGGGGTTTGGGGATAGCAAGCGCCGTTGCAATCTCATCTGTCCTGCGGGCTGTCCGAAAGCCACCCAAGAGAAATTCCCGTATCGGCAGTTCGCGTGTTCCGCTGTCGCTCGCGAGCAAAACGCGTGCGTCTAGTGCGGCAAGGCAAGCCGGGATATCGGACGCAGGATTGGCATAGCATGCCGATCCGACCAGAGTGCCCTGCCCGGTGATGCTTCTGCCGCCTGTAATTCCCGACGCCATCGACACCAGAATTGGCGCGGCGCGCTGCGTCAAAGGCGACGCGAGAATGTGATCATATGTCGTGCGCGCGCCGATGATGATATCGGCCGTGCGCTCGGTGATCTCCGTCAACCCCAGTCGACGGAGATCAACCAAAAGGGACGGCCTTTCCTCCGATCGGCTCATGGCGGGCAGCAGCATCGTGCCGCCTCCGAGAACTGCAGCGGAATGGCCAGAAATCGTCAGGTAAGAAACAGCTTCTTCCATCGACGATGGCGCGACATACTCGAAGGAATGAGCGATCATGAGTTCGCTCCCCTCAGGGCCCTGAGTATTCGTAGGGGTGTTGCCGGGATGGTGTCGAGCCGGCTGGCGGCTTCGGCCCCGATCGCGTCACCGACGGCGTTTATCACGCAAGCCATCGCCCCTCCGACACCAGATTCTCCAGCGCCCTTCATTCCGAGCGGATGAAACATGCTGGGAGTGAGTTGATTACCAATCTCGATGGCAGGAACGTCCAGCGCCCTTGGCAGAAGATAGTTCTTCAGGCGGTCGTTGACCTTGCGACCGTTCTCGTCCGTTTCCATCCGCTCCCAAAGTGCAGCTCCGATACCCATCACCACCGCGCCGCGCATCTGCCCATCGACGAGAGCCGGATTGATTACGGTTCCGCAATCGTGGACGACGGAATATTTCAAAACCCGAACCACGCCCGTATCATGCGACACCTCAACTGCTGCGGCGTGGACCGAATAGGGATAGGACGGATACGCATTGATGCGGCCTTGTTCGTCGGGAACGTGGCGGACATTCTGGGCTTTATAGCTCTTTGTCGATTGCAGAGGCAGCTCGACACCGTCACCAGAGGAAAAGGGGTGGGTGTAAACCGCAAGTGCGACCGCGCCGAATATCAGCCTCTTTTCAGGCGAGCGGATCGAGAAGACCTCGCCATCGTGAAAAACCGTTTCCGCGGGGTCGCATTGCAGCAGGTTTGCCGCACATCTAGCGAGTTTCGACAGTACGTCCTGTGCTGCGGCGACCGCCGCCGCCCCACACAGCATCAGACTCCTGCTGCTGCTGTTGCCGCCACCGAACGGCGTGACCTCGGTGTCGCCCTGTCTGACCGTGATCACGTCGGGAGCCGCTCCGAACACATCGCCGACAAGCTGCGCCAGTCCGGTTTCGTTACCGCCACCTGGTGAGGTGATACTTGCCAGCACGGTAATTTCGCCGCTCGGATCGACTTTGACGGTCGCGGTCTCAAAACCGCTCGGCACAGCACCGGGGAACGCCGCGCCTTCCGGGGTCAACTCGAACGCAAACCCGTGTCCGATGGCGGTCTCGTCATGAGCGGTGGCGGCTCTCTGCGCCGGCCATCCACGCCGCATTCCTTCGAGTTTCTTGAGCGCGGGCGCGTAGTCGCCGCTGTCCACGATCATTCCAGACGGAAGTCGGTAGGGAAATGCATCGGAGGGATTGAGATTCAGCCGGCGAAGCTCGTTCGGGTCCATGGACAACGCCGCAGCAAGAAGCTCGACAGCCCGCTCGACCACCAGGTTTCCGATTTCCTTTCCGTATCCCCTGATACCCTGCCACGGTGACTTGTTGGTTGTCGCCAGCGAACAGTCGATGAGGCAATTCTCTATCTTGTATACAGTAGGCATGACGGCGGCCGTCACCAAGGCCATCTGCCAGCCGCCGCCAGCACCGACTGCTCCGATGTCGGCGACCATGCGATCGCGGAAAGCCGTTATCCTGCCATCGCGAGTGGCGGCAATCTGAAATGAGTGGGTCTGTTCCCTCCCTCGCGCGAGGAAACATTCGTCACGATCCTCGACGAACGCGACGCGCCTCTGAGTCTTCATCGCAAGGAATCCAACGAGGACCTCTTCGGGATGGCCGACCATCTTGAGCCCGAATGTTCCGCCGATGTTCTGAGCCACGATTTGCACCTGGCTCTCCTTGAGACCCAGCGCATGAGCGATGGTCCACCTCGACGGGTGGGGCATCTGGAACGCCCCTTGAATTTTGAGGCGCGCCGCTCGCGGATCCCATTCAGCCACATAGGAGCGCATTTCGATCGGCGCGCTCGTTGAACACTCGACGGTGAGCTTTCCCGAAACCGTGACGACGTCCGGCCTAAAAAATTCAGATTCCGGATCGCCTACCCGGATGACATCGTGGGCAGCAACGTTCGTCTTCCACTGGGGGTGCACATATTCCACAGCGGTCAAGGCGGCAATCGGATTGAGAATCGGCGCAAGCGGTTCGTATTCTATTGTTATAAGCTCAGCCGCAAGTCTCGCTGCGGCGGGACTTTCGGCAAGCACTGCGATGACTGGCTCTCCGACATACTTGACCTCGTCAAGCGCGAGGGGCCGAACATCGAGGGGTCCCGGGAATCGGTCCTTCGAGAAACGCGATGGCGTGGGCCGCGTGAATTGCCACATGTCGGATGCCGAAACGAACGTGACAAATCCGGGAATCCGCTCGGCGTCCTTCGTGAAAATGCTAATTATTTTCGCTCTCGCGTATGAACTCCGCACCACACGGAGATGAAGGACGTCGGAAGGTATGACATCGGCTGCATAGACCGCCGCCCCGGTCACGAATGCCTCGGCGTTTAGACGAGGGACGCTAGTGCCGACGGATTTTGGACCCTGAAAGTCACGCGGAAGGGCATCGCCACTCATCAGCTCTGCTCTCGCGCCTTCGCCGTCAATCCACCTCGCCCTCTAACCATTCCCGTCGCGTTAGTCGTCGAATACTTGAAACTTGACATCAGCTCCTCCTCAGTCATACATGTGTTTAAAACAAGCGTTTGAACATGTCAATTCAATATCTGATCGTGGTGAAGCTGGCTTTGGATTTCGCTCGACCAGTACGGGACAACGTCAGACAAGAGAGGACAATAACATCTTTGTATAATAGACACTTCATTTTTTGAAGTTTCTATTGGTTAACTCCGGTGTAAGTCGCTATATGCCCCGTTACGCGGATATCACAATTTCGAATACGCGGACCAAATCCGACTCGGAGAAACCATTAAGGCAGCTGTCGCTACTAGCTATCGCGCAGATTTCATCGACGGTCTGGAGACGCATTCAGGGGCCGCATCGGCTCTTTGGAAGGCAGGAATTTTGAAAAGTTGATTGTTCGGCTGACCAACTGCTGAACGGACCTGGAGATACCGATGACCAAAGTAAGCTCACCTCAAGCCTCGAGTGCGAGACATGATCAGACCTTTCCTGTCTTTAGGCCATTCGAAATCGATCGCCTGAGACCGTTCGGCACGGTCGTTCGCTTCCGGGACGGCGAACGGGTTCTGCGCGCGGGAGAGAAAAGCCCAGGTCTGTTCGTGATCCTTGAGGGGTGTGCGACGATAGCGGTCAAGAATATCTTCGGCCATGTTACGCCGATCGCGGAATACGGCCCAGGCGGCTTCATCGGGGAGACCGGGAATCTTTCCGGCCGGACCGCGCTGGTGGACGGATATGCCGAAGGTGATACGGTTGCGTTGCTCCTGGAACCGGACCGCTTGCGGTCACTTCTGATCGCTGATGCCGAAATAGGCGAGCGCATCATGCGGGCACTGATCCTTCGTAGGGTCAATCTTATCGAGGGGGCGACGGTGGGGCCGACCATCGTCGGCTCAGAAAATGATGCGGGCGTTATCCGCCTGCAGGGTTTCTTTCGACGAAATGGACACCCTTTTGTAATCATCGACCCTGTCAAGGATGCCGACGCAGCGGAGCTCTTTGCCCGCGCAGGAACATCGCTGGCGAGCCTGCCGCTTGTCGTGCTCGCAGACGGTTCGATCCTTCAAAATCCGAATGTCGAGCAGGTCGCGGCCTCTCTCGGAATGTCATCCGAACCGAGCAGGAACCACTATGACGTCGCCGTTGTCGGAGCTGGTCCGGCGGGCCTGTCCACCGCCGTTTACGCTGCGTCCGAGGGCTTGACCGTGGCTGTCTGCGACGCGAGGTCTTTCGGAGGCCAGGCAGGTGCGAGCGCCCGTATCGAAAACTATTTCGGTTTCCCAACGGGAATTTCAGGCTTCGCCCTCACCGCTCGCGCCTATAGCCAGGCCCAGAAATTTGGAGCGGAAATGATGATACCAACGGGGATCGAGTCTCTCGACTGCACAAAGCCGGGCGGTTATTTCGTCCTGAACACCCGTGAAGGACACGTGGTGCGCGCCCGCTCCGTCGTGATCGCCTCCGGTGCTTACTATCGACGTCCAGATATCGACGGCCTGAAAGATCTGGAAGGTCGCGGAATTTGGTACTGGGCATCGCCCATTGAAGCACGGCTCTGCAAGGATCAGGACGTCTACGTCGTCGGAGGTGGCAATTCGGCGGGTCAAGCAGTCATCTACCTCTCATCACATGCTCGGTCCGTTCAGATGCTCGTCCGGGGCGAAGGCCTTGCGGCCAGCATGTCGAGCTATCTGATCAACCGCATCCAGTCGGCACCGAACGTTACGGTGCATTATCATACCGAGATAGATGCCTTTCAAAGCGACGGATCCGGTTTGACTGGGCTTTCCTTGGTCGACCGTCGCACGGGCAAGAAATCGCACGCCGAAACCCGAAATCTGTTTCTCTTCATCGGAGCCGACCCAGCCACCGAATGGCTGTCAGGATGTGGCGTTTCGCTGGACCGCGCCAATTTTGTGTCGACCGGAGGATCTGTATTACCGCCCGCTTCGAATGAACTGGAAACATCCGTGCCTGGCGTTTTCGCGATCGGCGACGTTCGTTCGGGCTCTACCAAAAGGGTGGGAGCGGCCATCGGAGAAGGCGCGCAGGTTGTAGCTGCGCTGCATCGCTTTCTTTCCTTAACGCCCCTGCCCGCCGCTTGAACCGGGTGATTGGAGGTAGGGATGTCGAGTGAACGCGCCGTCTTACCGGAGCCTGACCACCCGGCCGTACCCGTGGCTCGTCTCGTAGCTGCCGTTCCGGACGTGACGGCAGCTACGCTCCTGGTGAAGCCCGAAGTCGCCCCGGTTGCGCCGCCATTCGTTCCGATGGCGGCTTGGAAAGCGTTACTGTATTTCTCGGCGTCTGTGATGTTCTTCCTCACCCAGGGCCTCGGGATGAACCTCGCGCTCGCAAACCTGAATCAAATACAGGGCTCGATTGCCGCCACTACCACGGAAGCCGCTTGGCTATCGGCCGCTTACATGGCCCCAAACGTCAGCCTGGGCATCCTCCTTGTCAAGGTTCGCATGCAGTTCGGCGTCCGAGCCCTCGCAAAGGCGGCCGTCATCAGTTTCGTAGTAGCGTCGCTGTTGAACCTGTTTATTTCCGACCTGCAGTCGGCGATTTTCGTCCGCTTTCTGAGCGGTATCGCCGCAGCCCCGTTGGCTACACTGGGCTTTCTATACATGCTGGAAATCTTCCCACCGGAGAAACGCGGAACAGTGGGACTTTGCCTAGTGACTATGAACTCCATGCTCGGTGCCCCTCTTACGCGGCTGGTCTCGCCGACGCTGATCGATTACGGCGGATGGCGTGGCCTTTATACGCTTGAGATGTCACTCGCACTCCTTGTGCTGCCGATTATCTTCCTACTTCCGCTGACAGCGCCGCCCCGGGTGAAAGTAATCGTCCGCACCGACATCCTCAGCTACATGTTTATCGCTATCGGCTATGGCTGTTTTGCCGTCGCGCTTTCCGTTGGCCGTGCATACTGGTGGTTCGAAGCTTCATGGCTCGGTGTGGTTCTCGTTGTGGCGGTCGCGTCGCTCTGTGTGGCGGCGCTCGTTGAGCTCAATCGCGAACACCCTTTGATCGACATTCGCTGGCTGCTTACGTGGCGCAACGTCCATATCTTTGGAATCCTGTTGATTTTCCGCTTGATGACTGGTGAACAATCCGCCGTCGTGATGTTGTGGTATCAAAACATCGGTCTGTTGTTCGATCAGTTGCAGACGCTCTATCTGATCATTCTCGCGTTTACGGTCGTAGGCGGCTTCGTCTGCGCGGCCTTGCTGAACCGGGGCCTCAGTCGCAGCATACAGGTCGTTGCCCTGATGTTGCTTGCCACCGGAGCCTTTATTGACAGCCAGACGACGAATCTCACGCGACCTGAGCAGATGTATTTGAGCCAGGCGCTCATCGCGATGGGGTCCGCGATGTTCATACCCCCCACTCTCGCGGATTTCTTCAACGCGGCTTTTGCCAAGGGTCCTGCTTATATTGTTACATTCTTCGTCGTGTTTATGTTCACTCAGGTCATTGGCGCGCTGGTCGCGACAGCGTCCTACGGCACGTTCATCACGATCCGCGAGAAATTCCACTCCAACGTTCTCGCCGAGCAGATACGCCTGACCAATCCAATCGTCGCGGACCGTGTCAGCGCGCTGATTACGCCATATGCCAAGGTGATGGGGGACCCTAGCCTGATGAACGGCGAAGCTCTGACGTTGCTCGCCGCACAGGTGACAAGGGAGGCCAATGTGCTCGCGTTCGGTGATGCGTATCTAGTCGCGGGCTCGATCGCAGTGGCGGCGCTCATTATCATGCTCGGTCATCTCGGCCTGCAGGCCTTCGCCTTGAAATTCACCAGAACCAGCGCCGCTGCCCCAGCCGCCGCTTGAGAGAGACGAACAGATGCAAAGATTAATACGCTCCCCTCTCGAAGTCATCGCGGTCCTCGTCGGCATCGGCGGTGTGCTGTTGCTGCTGTATGCGTGGCACCTGCCACCCTTTGACAGTTCCGTAGAAACGACCGACAACGCCTACGTCAAAGGATATGTAACGATTGTGAGCCCGCAGGTGAGCGGCTACGTTACCAATGTCCTTGTAAAAGACTACCAGCAGGTAAGCGAAGCGCAGTTGATCGTGAAAATCGACGACCGCATTTACTCCCAGCGCCTGGATCAAGCCAAGGCCACCCTCGAGAGCCAGAAGGCGGCCTTGGCAAACTCAAGACAGCAGGAATTATCGGCGCGCGCGGGCATCACCTCGAGCGAAGCGCAGATAGACAGTGCGAACGCAGCGGCCAAACATGCGCAGCTGTCATGGGACCGCATCCAAAATCTGGTGTCAAAGGGGATATCTGCGACAAGCGATTCAGATACGGCGCAAGCCACGCTCGATCAGGCCAAAGCGGCGGTAAATGAGACAAAGGCCGCGCTGGAGGTCTCGAAGCAAAACCTCGCAACGATCATCGTCAACCGCAAATCGTTGGAAGCTGCCGTGAGCGGCGCTGAGGCAGCGGTTCAGCTGGCCGATATCGACCTGCAACATACCTCGATCACCGCCGCCAAGTCGGGACGGCTCGGTGAGGTCGGTGTCAGGCTCGGTCAATACGTGACCGCAGGAACGCAGCTTGTCGCCCTTGTGCCACGCGACGTCTGGGTCATCGCGAACTTTAAGGAAACCCAACTCGAAGGTATGAAGATCGGCCAGCCTGTCACCTTTTCGGTTGACGCCCTCGGGCATGCCAAACTCAAGGGACAGATTGAAAGCTTTTCGCCGGCTGCCGGATCGGAATTCGCCGTGATAAGGCCCGACAACGCCACGGGAAACTTCACGAAAGTGGCTCAAAGGGTCGGGGTAAGAGTCGCCATCAACCCCTCCCAAGCCTTATCCGAGCAGCTGTCCCCGGGACTTTCGGTCGTCGTTTCCGTTGATACGAGCTCGACGCCCGGGCAGTCGCTGGCATCAAACTAGGGTGTCAGCCACCCGATGAATTCGTTACCGTCTGCCATATTTTTGCTGCTTGAAGGCGTCGAGCCTTTGCTCCCTCTCGTTCGAGTAGGCATTGCTAAGCGTCGTCTCGGTATCGTCGAATGAGAAAATATCCGATTTCCCCAATATGCGAAGCGACTTGTCTATGACTTCTCCCGTCGTTTTGGAGACTATCTTGACAGCAGTCTCGGCATCGGGCCCGTATTCGCCCCACTTGAGGCCCCACGCCCGAATGGCCAACAGGATTGGATCGAGTTCCTTTCCTTTTTGGGTGGCAAAATACTCGTAGCGTTTGGGGCGCTCGCTGTAGGCGCGGCGTTCGATCACGCCATCTTCTTCGAGCTGCTTCAACCTTAACGACAACAGATGAGAAGACATGCCTGTCTGGGCCTGGATATCGTCGAACCGTCGAGTTCCCATGCTCAGTTCTCTCATTATCAGGAGCGTCCACCGTTCACCCACGACGGACAACCCACGGGCAATAGGACACAAGGTGTCCGAAACCCCATCCCAACTCATGACATCTTCCCTTTGTTACTCTACGCAACGATCTGAAGCGCCAAAGCATCAGCGACGGCTCGTTTTCCCTGCATAATTTACACCCCTCTTCTTTAAATGACTCCTTCACTTCCCAAGAACAAGAGCAACTTCAAAAATTGAACCATAGAATTGTTTTTTTTGATATTTTATTGCGATATTGTCAATGTTTGAGGAACGAATGCGGAACTTTTGACACATTCTGGGGCGATCGCTGGCCCAAACGCACGAAAAAACGACGGGAATGAGCTAGATCGCCAATCGCGAGATTGGCCAGCAAAAAGGATTTCCTGTGCGTCTCGTCAACTGAAGACCTTGACCAGGACCTTGCCAACAACGCGCCCAGTCTCCTGGGTTTCATGCGCTTCCACGATAGCATCAAGCGGAAAACACGCGCCGACAGCGGGATGATAAGCCCCTGCAACCATGCAATTGTTGATGTCCTGGATCGCTTCAAGCTTGGCAGCCGCTGGCACGGAATAAACGAATACGAAGCGCAAAACCAAGCCCTTGAACATCGCCTTCAGGAATGGAATAGAGAGCTTCGCAGCTGGATTTTCGGTCGCATAGCTGCTGATTACTCCACTCGGCGCGATGCAGGCCATATCAACCTCAATGTTGGCCACAACATCGACCTCGATGATACGGTCGACACCCGCGTCGTTCGTTGCTGCCCGAACCTTCGCCGCGATGTCGTCGGTACGGCGATTGATAATGAGATCGGCCCCGGCTGCGCGCACGACATCTTCCTGCTCAGGACGGCTAACTGTGGTCGCGACCCAAGCTCCAGCCCATTTTGCCAAGAGAATCGCGGCGGTACCGACAGCCCCAGCACCACCTTGCACAAGAACGCGGCGACCCTTCAGGTCGCCGTCTGCAAAGAGGCAACGATGAGCAGTCAGCGCCGAGATGCCTAAGGAAGCGCCGATTTCAAAAGGTACGCCATTTGGAAGCGGAACTGCTCTTTCGGACGGTACCACAGTCAGCTCAGCGGCAGTTCCCCCGGGCCGGCCCGCTTGAGCTTCGTAGACCCAAACCCGTTCACCGAGTCTGGAGTTGGACACCCCTTTGCCTACCGCGTCAATTATGCCCGCTCCGTCTTGATGGGGAATGATGCGGGAAAAGGGCATCGGCGCGCCGCCAAAGCCTGTTCGGCCTTTGATGTCGGTCGGATTCACTCCAGAAACGTGGATCCGAACGCGAACCTCTCCCGGTCCTGGCTGGGGATCTGGAAGCTCGCCAAGAGCGAGGACGTCGGCGGCCGTTCCCTGGCGCTCATAGTATGCAGCTCTCATGCTCGGTCCTCAAAGTCTGGTCACCTAAGCCACCATCTAGATTCGGTGGGCAAGTCTTGGCCCGTTTCAGGCCGCGGCCGGGATGCGCTCCAAGAGCTCTTCCGTCGACAAAATTGCGTGCGCGAACATGGGCCCGTTCGTCGCTGCAGCCTTCATGCCGTCCTGGCTGAATGCGGCAGTGCCGTCTTTGACGAGGGTTACGTGATAGCCAAGTTCCATCCCGTATCTTGCTGTGGACTCAATGCAGCTGTTGGCGACAAGGCCAACGAAAATCAGATTCTCGATCCGGCGCTGCTTAAGCTGCATGTCGAGATCGGTGTTGGCGAAGCCGTTCTGGGCCCAATGTTCCTTGACGACGACATCGCCCTCCAGCGGTCCGAACTCCGGATTGAATTCGCCTCCCCAGGTACCAGCCTCGAAGGCCTTTACTGGTTTGTTGGCCTCTTGAAACATGTTGACATGTTTCCAGTCGTCATAATCATGGCCATGCGGGTCCGACCTGTGGTGAGGCACAATCACGACCTTGAAACCAGCGGCGCGGGCCGCCGGGATGATCTTCCTCAAATTCGCAAACATGTTCGTGGCGTCGGCCGTTTCCTTAATAGCTTCGAACAGCTTGCCACCTTCGGTCATGAAGTCGTTGTACGGATCGACAATAAGAAGTGCGGTATGGCTAGCGTCGTACTCGTTGTTGCTCATGATTATCCCCTCTGCTCTGGGCCTAGAATATTCCTAAATACCCAAGGCTTCAAATATTGAAGTTATCAGGATGTCAAGGCCATGTCGATGGACACGCCTTTCAGAGCCGCCGGCCAAACGAGATTGGGTGATACAAGTCCGCTTTCAGAACGACACAGTTCGGTGGGAGCTTGCCGACTGTCGCATCGACTGGCCTTGGTTGCTCCTACTGCTAGATCCATTGGCGATCGGGCCAGTTTCGATCGTGAAACTCGCCCGATCTCGATTCACCTCGCGGAAAGGTACCGAGAAGCGGACTTCCCGTTCTGGGACGCTTCCAGCAGCTTGAGACGTGCGGCATCGTAGTCGGCGAACAGCTGGACATCCTCCACCGAAGGAAGCGTGATGGTTTCACCTTGGTCGAGGCCCGCAAGGGCGGCATCGACCATTTGCTCGGCTTCCATTACGCTCGTGGGATCGAGAGCGGACAATGGAACGCCAGAGAGCTCCCAGATATCGGTCGCGGTGGCGGCGGGTAGAACCAGCTGGACCTTGACGTTAGTTCCGGCGACTTCATCCTGCAGGCCTCGCGTGAAGTTATTCACGAAACCTTTCGTACCGCTGTAGATGCTGCTGATGGGGAGAGTATGGAAGCCAAGCACGGAGCCAATATTGATGATCGTTCCGCTGTCCTTTTCATTGAACTTGCGCAGAGCCGCAAGGCTCAACCGCACCAGCGCTCCGATGTTCAGACCCGTCATCGCATCAACTTCGCTTTGTTTGACGGCGGTCAAGGAGCCGAGGGTCGAAGTGCCTGCGTTGTTTACGAGAAGTGTGATGCTGTCGTCCGAGGCGAACAGGTTTTCGACATTGTCGAGGTCGGCTGCAATGGCGAGGTCCGCCACCAAGGTCTGGACTTTCACTCCAAATTCCGCACGCACCGAGCTGGCGACTTCGTCGAGCAGGTTTTCCCTACGGGCGACCAGCACGAGATCGTATCCGCGCTTGGCCAGACGCCGAGCGTAGATCTTGCCGATTCCGGCAGAAGCCCCCGTTACGACGGCGGTGCCCTTCTTGTCATTCATTGTCATTGTTGCTCCATTTGGGCCGAAAGCAATTGGCCCGGATTGAGATTTCTATCGGAATGGCCCTGAACCAACTTCGTGGCGGGTCGAGTGCAAACATGATGGATGTCATGGTTGGTGTCGATCCATGACGATTATCATGTATGGTGTCAACGCAAATCTTACCAAGAGTTCGAGGCGAGATATCCGGCAGCAAACTTGCCGAAAAACTTGGCCACATGGTCGGCGCGGCGGTCCTTACCAACGCCGATCGCGACAAAGACCGTCCGACGAAATTCTGACGGAAGTTCCCGCTGGCCTGTTGGTGGGCAGTCGGCCGCGGTGAAGCGGTCCCAAACCGCCTCGCTGGTTACCGATTCATGCGACAGTCGATACGATAGAGAATGCGGCTACAATGGCGACCACGGTTTCGATTATTGCGGCGGGACGATCTTTTCCGAATGCGGCGGCCATACGCGCGCGCGCCGACGCACCACCAAGCGTGCCGATCGTGGCACCTACGATACCCAGCGCAAGTCCAGCGGCCAGAGAGCCTCCGGCAGCGCCGATCGCCGCGCCGGACAGCCCGCCGAGGACGATTCTGGCACCGAACTGCACGGGGACTTTGCGACTGGGAGTGGACGGAAGCTGGTCCGTCACCAGTTCGACGAGGGCCAGAATACTGAATATCCATGGGGTGAAACGGTACCCCATGAATGCTAGTGGGGTCTGACTCAGGTCAAACCATCCGAGATACGCGGCCCACGCGACAAAGGCGGGAGCGGTGACGGCCCGCAGGCCCGCGACAACGCCGATCAACAATGCGAGAAAGAATATCATTAAGGTCTCCGAATTTGGTTTTCATCGAAAGCCGCACCTTCCATCGCGAAAAGATGGGCCGCAGTCGCTTGGTTTGAAGTCTCGTATCCTGGCGGACTCATTGCCAAGGTCGATCGATTAAAATAGTGACTTCAATTTTTGAAGCAAGTCTAATAAAGTTTGAGTGCCTAAAACCATCGTATAATATCGAACTCTGCATTTATTCCTTAGGTTGCCTCCATCGCCCCGCACCTCCCAGCTGGGCGCAGGTGGAGCTTCCGTCCCATCCACCTAAGGGCCCAGGCGTCACCCCTCGCCTGGTTCCGCGGAGAAATCCGCCAAAGACCGCTCCAGCCTTTGGGAGCGGTCTTTTCGCTGTCTCAACAATGATGCTCGAACAAATCCGTTAGTTTCCGGAGGACGATCTTCGGCTGCATTTCGGTCCAGATCGCTCGCGTCGTCGACTATACCAAAAAGCCCGTTGACTAATACCCTTGTAAGGCTTTAAAAATTGAAGTCACTACAAATTGGTACCGACCATCCCCGTGGCTGCCTCGCCCTGCACTCGGTGACAAAGGACGAACTCGTGATGCGACTCTGGAAATGGCAAGCGGGAGATCGGTCTGCGACGCAGGAACAGAACGACGTCGCAATGGCACTCACCGCGCTTTCGAATGCGGCGGCTGTTTTCATCATCGACACGTTCACAAGCATAGAAAGCGCGGTCGCTGTCTTCTATGTCATCGTTATGCTAATGGCGTCGGACTTCCTCACCCGAAGGGGGATAGTTGCGGGCGGGGCGCTTTGCGCCGCCCTATGCGTCACCTCTTACTTCGTCTCGCACGGCGTGGACGATGACCTCGCGACGTTTCTGAGGCTGGTCGGATCCCTTTCGGCGCTTGCGATCACTACCGCTCTGCTATTCAAGAACGAAACCAGCCGACTCGAACTCCTTGCCTCGCACAATCAGACAAGACGCAGCGAATACCGTTACAGGTCGATTTTCCAGCAAAGTCGCATCGCACTATGGGAGCAGGACCTCACCGAACTCAAGACACTTCTTGATCGCCTCAGGGCGGACGGCGTCACCGACATCGCAAAATATGCCCGGAACAACCCCCGGTTCCCGGCCGCCTGTACGTCGGCGATACGGACCGTCGCGGTCAATGAGGCCACCTTAGAAATTCTCGGAAATATCACCCACGATCAAGCTCTCGGCCCTATTGGCCGCTTTATACCACATGACTGCCCTGCGCTTTTTGGCTTCGTCAAAGCCTTTTTCGAAGGACAGCGCCGATACGAAGCGAAAGGTAGAATACGCGACAGCCACGGGAACGAGTCGGTCGTCCTTCTGGCGGTAGAATTTCCGGAGGATCAAACCGGGCTCGATCGGATCGTCGTCGGCCTTGTCGACCTAACGCAGCACGAGGCGGCCCAGGCCACAATGATGGCGGCGCAGACCGAGCTGGCCAGAGCGTCCCGCGCATCGACTGTGGGTGCGCTGTCCGCTTCGATAGCCCATGAATTGAACCAGCCTCTCGGAGCCCTGCTTATGAACGCGGAGGCGTGCCTCCGCTGGTTGCGGCGCGATCCACCCGACTTGGCTGCTGCCGGAAAGGCGGCAGAGCGCATGATGCGGGACGGACAACGCGCCAGCGAGATCGTGAAGACGACAAAAGCAATGCTCGCACGCACTCCTGTCGCCACGGAGAAGATCGACTTGGCCCCACTCGTGGAAGAGACGAAAGCACTTTTGGAATACGAACTCGATCGCCAGAGCGTATCGCTCGAGGTCAGGACGGGCGCAAAGCTTCCCCCGGTGCCGGCGGCGAAAAGCGAGCTACAGCAGGTTCTCATAAATCTAATAACGAACGCCATGCAAGCTATGCAGGAGGCCCGATCACCGACTAGGGAGATCGCGGTAAAACTGGCTTCAGCGGGACATTCCCATGTCTCCATATCCGTCAGTGACACAGGTCCAGGCATATCGCCCGACTCCCTTGACAAGGTATTCGCCCCTTATTTTACGACGAAGCCTGCGGGAATGGGGATGGGCCTTGCGATCTGCAAATCGACGATCGAAGCGCGGGGAGGCAAGCTCTCAGTCAGAAACAACGACGGAGCAGGCGCGACCTTCCAGATCGTTCTCCCCGTGGGAATCGAGGTTCGCCCTAAACGTTTGTATGATGTTCTGCAAGCTGGAGGACCGCTACATTGACCTGTTCGCATGAAGCCAAAGGCCCACATATCCATGAAATCCAATTGCATAATAGCCATCGTGGACGACGACGAGGCCATCCGCGAAGCGCTGGGCGACGTCCTGCGCTCGTACGGCTACGAAAGTCGGGCTTTTTCGTCCGCGGAGGATTTTTTGACCTATGGGGAAAGGTCTTCAATCGACTGCATCCTACTGGACGTCAAGATGCCCGGGCTCTCCGGATTGGAGCTGCAGGAAATTCTCAGGGACTCCCCGATTTCCAACCGGATAGTCTTTATGACCTCACATCAGGAAGACATCATCAGGGACACAGCCGTCAACGGTGGAGCTTGCGCTTTCCTTGGCAAGCCCGTGGACATGGAACTGCTGATCGGCCTTCTCGGACGCCTGCTCGGAAATCGATGACATTGACGCGGGTCCGGATCGCCCGCTTCCCGCCGGGTCCAAACTATGTTGCGATACATTCCCATGGAATAGGGGCTTAGGATGCTGGATACGGCCAAGCCTTCCGTCACAAGTGACCCGACGATCTTCGTTATAGACGACAATGAGGATTTCCGTGTGGCCCTCGTCGCCCTCCTAAGTTCCATGAACATGCTGACGAAGTCCTTCGAGTCGGCACGCCAGTTTCTCGCTCAGCCCGTTCACGACGGTCCCGGCTGTATCCTTCTGGATGTCAGAATGCCGGGTTTGAGCGGTCTCGACCTGCAAGACCAACTGGAAAGGATTGGCAGCAGAATTCCCATTATCTTCATCACGGGCCACGGCGATATACCCATGACCGTTCGCGCTCTGAAGGCTGGCGCATCGGACTTCATCGAGAAGCCCTTCCGCGAACAGGCGCTGCTCGACGCCGTTACGACAGCGCTCGCCCGCAGCGAGGAATCCCGCAAAAGCGCATCGGAGGTTGAGGTAGCGAGGGCCCTCGCCGCGACGCTGACGCCCCGCGAGCGAGAGGTGATGGCTGTCGTTTGCAAAGGGCTTATGAACAAGCAGATCGCTTATGCACTCGGCATCCAGGAGATTACCGTTAAAATCCATCGCGGCAACGTCATGAGAAAGATGCAGGTCAGGTCGGTGGCCGAGCTCATACGCCGAAGCGACCTGCTTACGCAGCTCGAGCCTGCGTGATCGATCGAGGCAAATGCGGTCTAACGAGCTGACGGTCAATCGCCGCGGACGACGTTCGGAAGCGGTACCGCCAAGTTGGATTGCGACCTCTCCGGTAATTCGCACTGGTTCGCGAAAAGACGTTCGCTGAGAAAATCGACAAAAACACGAACCTTGGGCGAGAGATGGCGGTTTGACGGCCACAGGAGGTGGAACTGTCCGGGGCCGTCGAGGTAGTCCGCGAGCAAGGCCTGCAGACGCCCTTCGGCAATCGCCGACTTGGCTAGGAAGTCCGGCATGAAACCAATGCCAAGACCGCTCTCGGTTGCTCCCCGCAGCGCTTCCATGTTGTTGCAGATCATCACAGTCCGGGCGCGAAGATCGGAATCACCGTCGGAGAAGTTCAGCGGCCAGGCCTGCAGTTTTCCGCTGTTCGGGTACCGGAAGCGAATGGCGAGGTGATCGTCGAGGTCGCGCGGACGGATCGGAGTTCCATGACTCTGGAGATACGAGGGCGCTGCGCAGAGCAGGAGCTGAAACGGTCTGAGTGCCCTCGACATCAGACGTGAATCCGGCAGGTCACCGCTTCTGATTGCCACGTCGATTCCCCCCTCGATCATGTCAACTATAAGATCGTTGAAATCGAGGTCGAGTTCGACTTCCGGATACTGCCTCACAAAATCGGGTAGCACAGGCAACAGCAGATGGTAGCTTACGAGCGGAACGCTGACCCGTAGTCTTCCCCTTGGCGTCGCGACCGCGTGTGCGAGAGATGCTCGGGCATCTTCGAGATCGTCCAGTACCCGTCGGCATCGCTCGTGGAAAAGGCGGCCTTCCTCCGTTAGGCGAATGCTGCGTGTCGATCGTTGGAACAGCCGCACACCAAGCTGCCGCTCGAGCGCCGTGACGGCCTTCCCTACAGCGGACGCGGACAGGCCCATCACACGCCCAGCAGCGACGAAACTTCCGAGATCAGCTGTACGGACGAAAGCTGCTAAGTGGTTGAACTGATCCATGCCGACCTCATTCGAGCGTATCCTTCCTGAATAATTGGAAAGTTGTGGGGCTAATCCGGGGATTGAAGCAAAACTATCCTTATAGGGCCGATGGTGTCCAGCCTGTTCTGGATTCGTCGATGCCATCAATCTTTTTTCTCTCAACCCGGCGGAACCCCCATGGTTACACCTTTCCACGAGAATCCTCGCGGCCTCGCGACAAAACTGATCGTCCTATTTGGCATCTGCTGTTCTTCGGCGGCCATGCCGCTTACCTTTACGGGCCCGGCCGTCGCCCTCCCCGCAATCAGCCACACGCTCGGCGGCGACCCGGTCGCTTTGAATTGGGTGACGAACGCATTCATGCTGACGTTCGGAAGCACGTTGATGGCATGCGGAGCGCTGGCCGACAACTTCGGACGCAAGCGCATCTTCGTCTTGGGCCTCGTCACCTTCGCCCTCTTCTCGACAGCGCTCGCCTTCGCCCCAAACATCTTCGTATTTGACCTTCTCCGCGCCCTTCAGGGTCTGGGTGCTGCTGCGGCGTTTTCGGGAGGCATGGCATCACTTGCGCAGGAATTCGAGGGAGCCGCGAGGATGCGCGCCTTTAGCATCGTCGGAGCGAGTTTCGGTGTTGGTCTTGCGTTCGGACCCATCGCGTCCGGTGCCATGATCGATGCGTTCGGCTGGCCATCGATCTTCGCGCTCGTCGTGGCCTTGGCGTTGATCGCACTCACGCTTGGCATCGCCTTTATGCACGAATCCCGCAATCCCCACGCGGGCGGCCTCGACTGGGCTGGGGCCGTGACCTTCACGCTGGCGCTTACCCTTTTCACCTACGGTGTACTGCGGGCCCCGGGTTCGGGCTGGAGCGACACCACGGTTATCGGCCTTTTGGTCGGCGCTGCTTTGCTGATGTCCGGCTTCTACTTCATCGAGCGCTCAACCCCTCATCCGATGCTCGATCTGACCCTCTTTCGCTATCCGCGCTTCGTTGGCGTCCAGCTACTCGCGGCAGCGCCCGCATACGCCTTCGTGGTTCTTCTGGTGCTTCTCCCAGTTCGTTTCGTCGGGGTCGAGGGGATGAGCGAGATAGAGGCAGGGCAGCTCATGATAGCCCTTTCGGGACCGCTGCTTGTGTTGCCGATCGCTGCGGGCCTGCTTACGCGCTGGCTTGCTCCAGCGACCGTCTGCAGCGGAGGTCTTCTTCTTTCGGCTATCGGTCTTTTTTGGCTAAGTCAGACCCCTATAGGATCGTCGCCGGGAGCCCTCATACTGCCGTTGTTCACTATTGGCGTTGGCATCAGCCTACCTTGGGGACTGATGGACGGTCTGGCCGTGAGCGTCGTTCCCAAGGAGCGGGCCGGAATGGCGACAGGGATCTTCAGCACCACCCGCGTCGCTGGAGAGGGGGTTGCGCTGGCGGTCGTCAGCGCCGTGCTATCCACTCTGACAAAGAGCTATTTTCACGAAGGCTCGGGGACCAACGCCGCCGCCGAGGCGGCACAGCGGCTCGTTACGGGCGATCTCATTGGAGCCCATATGCTTTTGCCGAACTCTACCTCTATGGAGCTTGTCCGGGACTACAGTGATGCTTTCACCTCACTACTGTGGCTGCTGACGGCCATAACCCTCATCACGGCCACGGTCGTCCTGCTTTTCCTTCGTGGCGATGCGGAGGACAGCGCCGGAGCCGAAGGTTTGAGACCCGCTATAGAAGGCTCCAACAACGCCTAAGAACATCCGTTCCGCAGTCCCGGATCCCGGAACGGCCGTCTAAAACCTTTGTATGATAGCCGCGGCCCCCAAAGGTTTCGTACATGGAGAGGGTAAGCACTGTCTCATTACGTTGCAGAAAAAGGCGACTACTATGGACGTCCATACCCCGATCACGGCCGATACCACGCAGGTGTAACGACCGAAAGCAGGAGATGCCCGGGACGCCGCCATCTTCACGATTTCGGTCACCGACTTATGATGGGTTAGCACAATACTCTTCCGATTCCGCCGCAGCGCAGGCAACACGCGGTGCGGCGTCCTGACGACGCGTCAACCAACAAGCCATCGCACCCTGGCCCGGAGAGATTGCACATCTCCGGCTTGAGCCATCGCCCGACCCAGGCGACGCCGCAGTCACCGTGCCCAACAGATGAACATAGGAGAACTACAATGATTGCAACCGGATTTTCCACTTGGAAAGGATCCTGGAAACAGGGCAGCGGAACGATTTCGACGGAAACGGACACGTTCAAAGACAAACCCTACAGCTTCTCTAGCCGCTTCGAAGGCACTCCCGGAGGAAGTCCTGAGGAACTCCTCGCGACGGCACAGGCAGGCTGCTTCAATCAAGCGCTCGCCAATAATTTCGGTATGATTGGTTTCGAATCCGAGAGTATCAATACTTCGGTCGTCGTCGAACTCGGCTATGGCGACGATGGCCATCCCGCGATCAAAAGCTCTTTCGTTACGGTCGAAGCGAAGGCACCCGGCGTAACACAGGAGCAGTTCGAGTACTGCGCTGAACGAGCGCGCACCACCTGCACGATCGCTAGAATTTTGAAAATCGACATTGGCATGAAGGCGACGTTGCTGCCGTAACGCGGAAGTTTCGTTCGTGGAGCCGATTTGTTTCACGCAGCAAAAGGCGGTGTTGGATTATGCCGCGTCCAAAGTCTGGCTCGTGCCACCAAACTCTTAGAAGAAATCGCTCTTCTGCGAGTCAATAACCTGGAGATACATCATGTTCATCAACGATTTCAAACCCTCGCAATTCGCACTGACCGAGGTTACGCCCCGTTACTGGAAGGTCGCTTTCAACAATCCTCCGGTCAACGTCATCGGACCCGCCATGATTGGCGAACTCAAGCAGCTACTCACTGAGCTCGAGACAAACCAGACGGTAAACGTCGTCGTTTTCGAAAGTGCGGATCCTGACTTCTTCCTCGCTCACTACGATCTGGTGGCCAATCCCGCCGAAGCGGAGGCCCTTCCCAGCCCCACGGGCTTCGCGGCTTGGGTCGATGTGCTCGTCCGAATGTCGCATGTGCCAGCCGTCACTATCTCGGCTATCCGCGGCATTGCTCGAGGTGCGGGTAGTGAATTTGTGCTGTCCACCGATCTTAGGTTCGCAAGTCTCGAAAAGGCCATCCTCGGCCAGATGGAAGTAGGCTTCACCGCCCTTCCCGGCGGCGGCGCGGCGGGCAGACTTCCCGCGCAAGTGGGCCGCGGACGTACCTTCGAAATCCTTCTGGGCGGCGAGGACTACACGGCCGAACTTGCCGAGAAGTATGGCTATGTCAACCGGGCAATTCCGGATGAGAAGTTTGAAGGGTTCGTCGATGCCTATGCCACAAGGGTATCCAATTGGGACAGGCGCGTAATCGCCGAGATCAAGCATTATGTGAACAAGTACACGCTCCTGCCGGACGCGGAATTCCCGCCGCAGTCCGACGCTTTCTGGGGCGCAGCTGCTCGGCCGGAGTTTCCCTCAATTACGTCGCAACTGCTAGAACGGGGCCTTCAGACCAGGAGTCCGCTCGAGTACAATCTCGGTGCCGAAATGGGAAATGTCTTCCCGGCCACGACTAAGGGTTAACCAACGTCGCCATCCCAGCGGGCCCGCGCAAGTTCTCGGGCCCCTCCCGGACGGCCAGGACATAATTCGGGATAAACCACAGCGAACACCGATTGAGGGACAATGGAGCTTCAAACTTTGAAGTTTCTTTGTGGTAGCACGGCTTATCTTCGCAGGCGGCACCAAAGTCCTCCCCACTTGGCCTCTTCGATAACCACGCGGCCGCTGCCGATATTCACGAAAACCACAGGACATTTCCATGAAAATCCGCCAATACTTCGCCGCTCTCGCCATCGCACTGGTGGCCGCATCCGGTGCTTACGCACAGACGACTTCTGGCGAGAACCAGGACATCTCCGACGCTGCCCTGGTCAAAAACCTGCCTGGATTCACCGACAATTTTGCCACCGTTAACGGCATACGCCTTCACTACGTCGCAGGCGGCGAAGGCAAGCCACTCGTCCTTCTTCCCGGCTGGCCCGAGACCTGGTGGTCCTACCATAAGATCATGCCGGAACTTGCAAAACACTACCGGGTGATCTCGGTTGACATGCGGGGTATGGGCTCTTCCGACAAGCCAGCCGATGGTTTCGATAAAAAGACGATGGCCAGCGACATCTCGGAACTTGTGACCCAGCTCGGCTACAAGTCGGCCGACATCGTTGGCCACGACATCGGGGCGATGGTGGCCTTCAGTTTCGCGGCGAACCATCCCGAGCAGACCCACAAGCTGGTTCTGCTCGATGTCGGCCATCCGTCGGCGGGTTACATGAAGCTTTCGCTCCTTCCGCAGCCGGGCTCGTTCAACGACCAGGTCGACGAAGATAATGTCTATCTCTGGTGGTTCGCATTCCATCAGGTCAAGGGACTTCCCGAGAAGCTCATGGAAGGGCGCGAGCATCTCGAGCAGGAATGGTTCTTCCACTATATGGCCAAGGACGAATCCGCGATCGACGCCACCGACAGGGCGGTATACGCCGCCGCCTACGGAAGCAGCGATGCTATCCGTGCGAGCAACGGATGGTACCAGGCATTTCTTCAGGACATCGCGGACGACGCCAAATACGGCAAACTCTCCATGCCCGTTCTCGGTCTCGGCGGTCCCGGGTACAAGCGCCTCAAGGCTTCCCTTGACGACAGAGCTCCCGGCTCGACCACCATTCATGTCGAAGGTAGCGGACATTTCATCGCGGAAGAAAAGCCTGACGCACTCATCGGATATCTGAAAGATTTCCTAAAGTAACGGCAGGCGCGTTTAGCTCATCTACGGAAGCACTCAAAAGTCCCGCCCAGTCTGTGTCGTTTATCAGGCCGGAACACATCAAGTATCGCGTGGGCGGCCTGCCCCCATGCAAACCTCCGGCTTCTACCGGAAAACCCCGCCGGCCGCTCATCGGTCGGCCTCGAACGCCTGCCCAATCGAGCAGATGTACCAACAGGCCCATGGCCAGGAGATTGAAATGCGAACTTTGATATTCTCAGCAATCACAACCCTACTTGCGAGCGCGAGTTTAGCCGCTCCCGCCCACGCAGCGCGCCTCCCTGAGGGCGCTGCCCATAATATCGTCCTAGTTCACGGCGCGTTTGTGGACGAGACTAGTTGGAAGCCCGTTGCCGACATCTTGACCAAGAAGGGCTACAAGGTAACGCTCGTCGAAAACCCGCTCACTTCGCTCGCCGCTGACGTTGACGCGACAAAGCAGGCGCTTTCCAAGCAGGACGGCAAGACCGTTCTCGTCGGCCATTCTTGGGGCGGCGTCGTCATCACACAGGCAGGAAACGATCCCAAGGTTACGGCGCTGGTCTATGTCTCCGCTTTCGCTCCGGACATCGGCGAATCCTTGGCGGCTCTTGCCAAGGGCGGCCCGGCGACCGAAGGTGCTAAGGCCATTCATCCTGACGAAAATGGCAATCTTTTTATTGACCCCAAGGTCTTCCCTTCTGCCGTCGCCGCGGACCTTCCGCTCAAAATTGCAGAATCCTTGGCAAATTCGCAGCTGCCGTTGAACCATACCGCATATGAGGCCCCAGTCACTACGGCGGCATGGCATGATAAACCGACGTTCTATGTCGTCAGCACGAAGGACAAGGTCATCGCGCCTGAAGCCCAGAAAATGTTCGCCGCCAGGATCAAGGCGGAGACAACGGAAGTGGCAGGCAGCCATGCATCGCTAGTTGTTCATGCGAAGGAGGTCGCCGCCGTGATCGAGAAAGCCGCGTTGGCTAAGTGAAAAAAAGGCTCTCGGCGTGTATCCGCCGGGAGCCCAATATATCCGTGAGGCTACATTCGCCAGACGGTGGTGTCCATCAAAGGACTAGCAGCACGGGTCCAACAGCATCGAGAACGTGTCGCGGGGTACTTGTTCTGCACAACGGGCAAGCATTGAAATTGCCGTCCTAGCTGACGCCGTAGACAAGGTTGCTCGGCAATCATGTTCCTGGAATCTCGCCAACGGCAGCAACGGCAGCCACGATTGCCTTCCTTTTACCCGGTCGATTTTCTTCCCAAACCGAATTCATATCCAAGCCACCGTCTAGCGCCGCCTTCATCTTATTGCGGGCGTTGTCCGAAAAGCAGCCGTGCTTCGACTTGCCGAACTCGAACACCCAGTGACAGTCTGGATCACTATCAATATTCAGATGCTGACGAAGTGCTTTCGATTTGGGTTCGGTCAGACCTAATTTTTTTGCCAAATCGCTAGGGAGCATATGGAATTTTTTCCTTAGGTCGACCTCACGAACGGCAGCATGACCTTCAGGGTCGTCCCCCTTAATGTATTTTACGGGAGCTCCCTCTTTCTTCGAAAAATGGACCGTGAAAGTGGTGCCCTCGCCTGTTGTCGCGGTGCCAACTGTATTTAAACGTGGGAACACCTCGTTGAATTCCTTGCCGTCTTTAATCGCTTTTTCGATACGATCGATATCTCTCTCGGAAACCTCGACTTTTTCGGTAACTATTGCCTCCATCGCGAGCAAGGAACGCACTCTCGCTCTAGCTTCGTCCCTCTGTCGCTTGCCAGGTTGGAGAAGCTCAGCGATCAGTTTGTATTCGCGGTCGACAAGAAAATCGAAATCTCCGGGAGGTTTGGTGGACACAGGCAACACTCTCGGAGGAATGTGGGAACTGACATCGAGATCAAGGCTGCGCTTCAAGTAAGCATCGTAAGCCGTTATGATAGCGCGAGTATTCATATAAAGGAGATCTTCGGAGACTACGATGATCCAATGCTGCGCGGCATCGCGGAGAGCATCCACAGCCCGGAAAATTCCTGCCTCTGACTCTTTCAAATCATGGTGTGCTTGGCAAATCCCAAGGCATTTTTCAAACCCCAGCGATCGGCTTGTGTCCTTATCGAACACCCTAACTCGATTTTGGCACAGCACCGCCTTCAAGAGCATTTCGGCTGAATGCTGAAGGTGTAGTAAGACGGAAGTCGTGCGACCATCATCATCGTAGGAATTAAACGCCGACATTGCTCGCCGCAAAGATGCGATAGAGTTTAGGCTGAGAGTCTTAGCATCCCTCTGCAGTGACATTCTAAACGTCCGCCCACTTCAACATGATAGCGTGTCCCTTCGCATCGAGTGACACCCTGGTTCTTCGCCTTCGGTACCACGGATTAGCACGGCGAATCATTGCCTTATGGCCATTCGAGCTTGCGCCCGACACCGCCAGCAGGCAATGCCACATTTTGTCGGTATCATTGTGAATCGCGAAATGAAATCATATCATGAAGTTAGAGCCAGATCCTAAAGCCAGCCCCGCTCGACGAGAAAAACATAGGAGAACTGAAGTTTCAGGAGCGTAAAAAAATCGAATACGTCGAGGATGGCATCACGCGAGAAGAGGCATCTTTGCGAAGCTTGGGGCAGCACTCCGGCTTTTGCCCATAGCTTAGTCAGAACCCTTTACCATCGGATCTGTCAGGCTGTAGACATCTGGGGAATGAGCAAAACGCACCACGCAAAAGTGAACCACTAGCAACATTCCCGTGGTCGCGGGAGCCTGCCGCAGGGGACAAAAACGTACGAAAAAGACCCGACATAGTTGCAAGCCCACCTCTCGCACTCCTTCGGGATCGCTTCGCGTACTTTCGGCCAACGGCGGTCATTGACTAATTCGGACTATCGTCTCTCAACATGCGAAATCTCAAACAGGTGCCGGATTCTTTTCACCAAGCCCGGTACTGCATGAATACCCGCAATCTCCGCACTGTTACCGAAAAGATGCTTCTCCGCTTCGGCCCGCCGCGACAGAATAAGACCGAGCTCTTCCACCAGGCTTGGTCGATCGCGCAGCAGCGGGGCCAGGGTGGACTTGGCGATCTCGTAAACAACGGTGTAGGCAAGGGCACGCACGGAACCAGTCTCTCCAGCTCCAGTCAGAAGGCTGGCTTCGCCGAAGTAATCCCCCGGTGCCAACTTGGTCAACGTCAGCTGCCGATGGTCTTCCTTGCGTGTGACGACCAAAACGCCCATTCGAACGATCATCAGCGATTGCATTTCACAGCCTTGCTCGGCAACAACGTCGCCCTTGTGAAAGGTCCGGCGCGACATGGCGTTGGCCAAAACTTCTTTTTCGTCCTCAGTGAGTGTTTTGAAGAGCGGGATCGCGTCGAGCAGCCGCATTTGTATTGAGCGCATGCTGGATGGCGAGTCCGCCTTGGCTAGCAGGGAGCCGGGGTCGCCCGCAGGTGATGCCAGCGGTATGCCAGCGGCCATACTGTGGCGGTAGATCAGATCGAATATTTCGTTCTGCGCTGCTCCGGCGTTGGCGATGTCAGCCACACGAAACGACAGTTCCAGCTCTAGCGCAGAACCATCGAGCGATTTGATCTGGATGCTCGGCTCGGGCGAATTCAGTATCGTCGTCGAGCTCAGGAGAACGGAGCGCATGACATCAACAACAGCTGCCGGCACTGTGGTGGGCGAAAAACGCACGGTGATACTCACGCCGTGGCTCCGGTCAGGGCTACTCATATTGATCAATCGTGCCTTGGCAAGATCGCTGTTTGGCAGGATCACAAGGTCGTTTTTGCTGTTGAGGAGATGCGTTGCCCGCCAATTGGTTTCGACAACCCTCCCCTCGGTGCCATCGCCAAGAACGATCAGATCGCCAATGCCGTACGGCCTTCCCAGATTGAGCGCGATCCCAGAAAAGACATCGCTCAATGTACTTTGTAGGGCAAGGCCGAGAATGATGGCGAGGACACCGGACGTGGCGATAAGTGTGCCGACGGGAAGACTGAAGACATTGGCGACGACAGAGAGAACCGCGCCCAAATAAATGATACCGACGACCAGATCCTGAATCAGCCGCCCCTCGCGTGGACGGCGTTCGAAAATCAGGAACACGCGTGCAAATCCAACCAGCGCCCAGGCGGCGTTGATCCACCAGATCACCTTTGCAACTCCGGTAAAAATTTTCTGGACCGCCGAAGCCGCGGGCGGACCTGGTTCATACGGCACGATACCGTGGTAAAGCAGTAGTGCCGTCAAAACGACAAAGAACGAAACCTGAAAGATCAGGTGCCATGTCGGGTTGTTGCGAAGTGCCACCCGCGAGACGAATGCACCTACGGCCGCAAGTGTTCCGGCCTGAATAATGGGATCGGTGATTATGTCGGACAGCGTCATTGTCAAAGGCACGCGAGAACGCTTCCAGTCCGCCTACAAACTATACTTCTTGCAAACGGATCGCTTCCTGTCGCCAGACAGACCGCGGCATGTTCCGTCAGAAAAGTTTTTGAAGTCACTCGCATTCTCTTTTGCTTGCATCGTGGGATTCACATTTTCTTATACTTCTGCACATCAGCGGTGAATGCTACTAAGGTATTATTGAAAAACAAAGCCCACCTCCTCGCCGCTAAAGTAGCCGGAGAAGGTGGTATGGAGAAGGTGGCAGAAAGTTATCGCATCCTTCTGTACCTGGGCTGGTCTGGTGTTTCGCTAATCCAAAACCCGGATGCGCCACAATTGGTCTATATCGCATCTTTATTTTGAGCAGCGCGGCGATGGGTTTCGTCCCGACGCTGCCTGGATGGTCCGGCCATGTATCGCTTGTCATGGGCGGGCTCTGTGCAGTTGGCGGACCGTCAGCGTCCTTCCGCGGATCCGCAACAATACCGTTTGTCAGAAATCTTCTACTCGGATGTCCCGTCGGATCCGCGAGAGTAGGGAGAGCCCTATTCACAATACACAGCTTAACTTCGAATTCACCGCTACGCCGTTGACAAGCGTGCGATGGACACACGCTCGTCACCGTCAATCGCCGTTCCGGTCGCGCGATCCCCGGCAGGACGGATGATCTGGCAACACCGATTGTCGCTGCTTCGCCTGCCGAGCCGAGAGTCAAATGTGTCAGAGGCTTTCGAACGCCTGGATGGCGGCGGTAGCCGTGGAGTGAGCGCTGAAAGGATTGGCTCCGGTGACAACGCGACCGCTGGTGACAGCAAAGTCTCCGAAGGGCTCGGGGGGGGCCTTGTATATCCCTCCAGCGCTTACTGCGCTTTCCTCAGTGGTGAGGACGCCGTCGGCATGGATCTTGTCGAGAACCCCCGCGAGGCCGTCTGCTTCGGTTGAAAATCCAGTGACCTCCTTGCCTTCGATGATGGACTTCCCGGTCGAAGCATCCTTCACGCCTGGAAAAATAGCACCGCCATGACACACTGCGGCGACGACACCGCCGCGAGCCCAGACGTCGGCCGCCACAGACTGCAAAGCCGTTGCCGACGGATAATCATAGACGCTGGCAAAGCCGGCAGAGGCGAAAAACATCCCATAGTCTTTCGCGTTGACGGAGGAGGCCTTCTTGACGCCGCCCTTCAAAGCTTTGTTGAGCGGGTGGCTTTCGTCTTTGACGATGTCGACGTCGCCCCCCGAGATGAACTGCTCGCTTAGTGAATATGGGTCGATGACGAAGCTGCCTGTCTCGCTGGCTAGGTCGACCTCGATCCCGGCGTCGGTCAGCGCGACATAGGGATGGAGAATTTCCGTATAAAACGCGCCGTTGACCCCACCATCGGGATAAAACGGTGCGCTGTGGCTCGTGATCGCAATCAATGCCTTTTTCGGCAGTTTCGCTGTCATGTGATTTGATCCTCTTCTTGGCCGCGAATGGCGGACCATGACACGCGATGGTCCGAGCTAAGAAGTTGTTTAGCCCCCACTTCCGTTGCCGGGTATCATACAAAGGTTTTAAGGTTGTCCGCGCGCGGGGGTGGTCGCGGTGTCCGGAAGCCATACTTTCGTTCCGTGTGCGACCGCCACATCCGCCAAAACGGAAAGAGCCAGCGACCTGGCATCGCGCGCCTTTCCGAGCAAGCCAGTCGAACCTTCAGATATAATTCCACGGTGTAGATCCCCAGACCCTCCTGCCGTAGTTGCACAGAAGGAAGATAGGTGGCCGGATTTTACGCCGCCCGAAGCGGGACCATCCCGCCGCTACCGTGGACTAATTTTGCACCGCCGCTCTCAATCTCCCTCATCGCAGCGTGGATAAAATCGAAAAGAAGATCAAAAGCGTCTGGAGGGCCAAGGGCCTGTTCTGGCGTGGTGAGTAGCGCTGTATTATGGGAGGAGTTGGGGGCCTTGTCGCTGTCGAGGCTAAAACGAATCCGCGCATTCGATTTGAGGTGGGCGATCTTGGCAAGGTACCCGCGAACCGTCGCGTTTCGGGTGTCGGCGCTAGTTATGTAATGGCCCCATTTGTCCATTGCTCAACAGGGCGGCCGAGTCGCTCTACGGACGGAACCTATGGTATCTACTATGCAGGGGACAGTGAAGAAGTCGCTGTCGCCGAAACAATCCATCACCATCAGAAGTTCATGAGTTCAACGCCTCAGCGTCCCGGCTGGACGTCGGACTTTCGTGTCTTGGTGGGCAGTGTGGACCGAGCACTAGATTACGTGAACGCGGTGCCTGACGTTCTTCATCCGCATGATTACACCGCTTCCCAAGTTGAGGGACGTGGACTTAGGGCGGCGGGAAGCGATGGCCTCTTGTGGAACAGCGTTCGAATGCCTGGTCAACGTTGTATCGGCATCTTCTGGCCGAACGCCATAGCCATTCCTGTCCAAGGGCGGCACTACTGCTATCACTGGAACGGCACACGGGTAGATTTTGTGCGTCAGTACGACACTGGAGCAATCTTGGCCGTAACTTAACAGGTGGCTTGTGGCACTTGCTGCATAAGGCCGCAAAAATGCTTTCAGCGCTGGTGACAGCAGATGAGGTTCCCTACCACGAGGGGCTCGATCTGTAGACAGTTTTCAGCCGCTTCGGATGTGAAATCATATCTTATTGCAAATTTATTTTCTTTAGAAATACAGAATTTTCAGCGAACGCTACGAGAACAAACCAGATATACCACGCTAAAGTGCGCACATTTTTCTCTGGTGTTGGATAAAACAATAAAAAGGATCTAGACAACTTCAAGATTCAGTTATAGAACCCGCCTCCTTGGTTCCGACCAAGTCAACAAGGAAGTTCACCATGACCCATTCACCCATATCGATAGTTGAACGGAACATCCGTCAAATAGCCAGCTAAGGCGTCGGTATGACTTAAAGCCGATACTTATCAGTATGGGCTACTTTTCGGAAGTTATAACTTCAAGCGAAAAGTTCCGGTCATAAAACACCCAACTTAGACTTAAGACTCGTGGATCCGCACTCTTTTCTTTGTGCGGTTACTCAGGGCCGTATCGTATCTTGCGATCCGCAGGAGACGTCATCGTCGATCTTCTTGATCGGGCGGTCTTAAGGAGTTTTGCCATCTGCCTGGTCCACACGGACAATGAACACGAACAATCTGTTCGCGTCATTGATCACCCCGCCATGTGATCTTGGCCGTTGGTTTCAACTGATCTTACTTTTCACCGCTGCCAAGCGGTGGGACGGCGTTTGCATGCCCAACTTTAGGTCCACGAAAGGACAACCACGATGCTGCAAGATTACAAATACGAATTTCGAGGCTTCGAAACGATCGACGCCTCCTCCGGCGCTGATAAAAGAGCGATCAAAATTCAGTCGATGCGACTGATCGAAGTCACCGATGAAAAGGAGAAGACCATCTCACTTCTTGCGCTTCGACTGATTTACCGGGTTGATGATGCGAGCTGGATTGACGAGGTATTCGCGGACCACATGATGCGGCTAGAAAAAGATACAGGCCATGCGGTCAAGGTCTCTCGTCGAAACGGGGCCCAATATGACGACGCCGCAGTGTTGGAGTTGGCCCGCATGGTTGAACTGAACTGCCGTCCGGTCGCGTCGCAGTGAACCTTTGAGGCTCAAGCACTGAAGGACTGGGCTAGTCCTATCCATTTTAGCGCTGATCATTTCGCAAACTTGAAGCGGAACAAGCAATCGCAGAAACACCTGCGTCATAAGCCACCGCCCCTCGCGCCTAGCGGGAGGTAAAACTCAACCCCGTCGTCCGTCGTGGCGACCTGCCGAAGGAGGCCATCATGAAATACCTCACTGCCAAACGAACTTCTTTCGGTAACGAGGCACCTCCCGAAATAGCGACCTGACCGCGGACCTCGTCCGCCCATCGGTTCCTATCGGGATTTCCAAACGATCCCAGACTTAAACAGCGCGGGCCTGACGGCACCGCCAAGTGGAGATTTGTGCCTTGTCCAATCACGACGACGATACCAGCAAACTTGATAAACCTGTCCGCCCATCAAGCGACAGGCAACGACGAAAAACGGGCCGAGCCAGGGCTCGTTCCCTAATTGCGCCCGCATGCGCGCGCCCTGGCCACATTTGGATTCCCCCGTCGGAGTCCCTTGCGAGCCGAAAGATCGAGATGCGCAATAAGGCATCTTTTCGCGGAACAATCGTGAATCCGAAGAACAACAGGTTGATGCGTTACGAAAGCAACTTGGAGCGCGACGCCGCCTACATTCTCATCGCGCATCCGGATGTTGTTCATGTCCAGGAACAACCACCTGCGATCGCTTATTTCGATAGATTTGGTGTTGAGCACACCCACACGTTCGATTTTGAAGTGTTGATGAAGGATGGATCGCGCCGTGCAATCGCGGTGAAGCCGGAGGCGAGAGTCAAAGCGACTGGCATCGAGGAAAAGCTAAGACTTATCCGAGAGCAGAGACCACCTGGCTGTGCGGACATCATCCAGCTACGTACCGAGCGGCACATTACCCGAAATCGAGCGGCCAATGCCCGATTGATTATTCGAGCGAACCGAAGCCGTTCCGAGGAGAACATCGTCGAGGTGCATCGAGCTCTCCGCTTGTTCCTCGCCCCCGTCCCAATTGCAGATGTTCTGGCCGCCGCAACTATTCCCGACAGTCCAGGCTTCATGGCCGTGCTCTGCCTCATCGGCGACGGGCATGTGCAAGTCCTCGACAGTGACCGGATCACCTACAGGAGCAAGGTCCAGCTCAATCAATCCACACAACCCGGGAAAGGGCAATAACATGAATATTCACAATCAGGGAAAGAGCCCCTTCCAGGTTCCTCGCTGGCGTTTGAGCCGTCTCGATCGTTGTGTGATCGACGCCCAATATTATTTCTGGGTCAACTCGGATTCCGAAGCCCACAGCTTTCAGGATGAAGCGACGGGGCGTGCTAAATCGCTCACGCACGAAGAAGTCTATCGCATGCGAAGCGAGGGCCGCTTTACTTGCCTGCACAATTATCACGCTCTCCATGATGCAAGATTGCGTAAAGAAACAGAAGCCCAGCGATTTGCTGACCTTTCCAAGAAGGACAAATCCACAGTTCTCTGGAAGAAGGAGTTCTGCGAACGCTTCATGATGCTGGAAAGCCAACGGCAGGCGACGCGTGGAGAGTTGTCGATGAAGGCGGCGATCGAAACGATCAACGCAGCAATTTGTAGCACAGAGATTCAGCGACAGACGGCTGGAAAGAATTGCAAAGCGGAGATCACCGTACGCAAGCCCCCTTCTCCGTCCACCCTGCGTGGCTGGCTACGCCAATATAAAGCCTGGGACTACAACCCGCTATTTCTGAAGGATAACTTTGGCAGGAGTGGCAATAGGCACCCCCGGCTATCGCCGGAAATCTATCAGCTTTTGCATGACATGGCCGAGCGGTTTGGTGATCCTCGCAGGCCAAGCAAAGTGGCGGTCTACGACAAATTGTTGATTGAGCTTCGGAAAATCAATGCCGAAAGGGCGATTTCGGGTCAGCCGAATTTGCCTGCCCCAAGCATTCAGGCGTTGAGCAATCGGATCCGCCAGCTAAACCAGTTTGAAGTCATGTCACTGCGCGAAGGCGAAGCTGCCGCAAAGAAACATTTCTACAAAATGACGAGGGGCCACGAGGTCTTCCTCCCATTGGAGGAAGTGGAAATGGATGAGTGGGACGTTTCGTTACGACTGCTGGTTGTTAAGGCGGGCATCCGCTTAAAATTAACTAAAGAGCAACGCCTTGAGCTTGATAAAACGAGGGTTTGGATCTCGGTGGCCATTGATCGTGCCACACGATGTGTTTTGGCAATTCATCTGGTCGCAGGCAGCCCATCGGCTAAATCGGCCCTTGCTACCGTACAAATGGTCGTTAGCGACAAGTCCAAAATTGCGCGTCAGGCAGGCTGCCAAACACCCTGGGACATGGGCGGACATTTCGATGCCATTTGTTCTGATACTGGCGCAGCGTTCATCAGCTTGGAGTCACAAGCCGCGGTTGCTGATCTCGGTAGTGAGATGATGTTTCCGCCTGGTGGACTTCCTCAAATGCGCGGTCGCATTGAACGGGTGTTTGGGACAATTCACACCAGGTTTGTTTCGCTGCTTCATGGACGGACCTTCATCAATCCAGTGGTCCGCGGCGATTACGATTCCGATGCGAGCGCAATCTTTGATGCAGAAGAATTCAAGCGATTGCTTATCCGTTACATCGTGGATGTGTACCACAATACGCCACACGAAGGTCTGCAAGGCGAAACACCTCGCAATGCTTGGTTGCGATTGAACCGCGAGTTCGAAACTCGCATGCCTATCGACGATGAGTTAGCGCGACATATTTTCGGCGTCACAGACGAGCGCGAAGTTCGCCGAGAAGGTATCGAGTATTCTGAGCTATTTTACCGCGACGACAAGCTTCAAGATTTTCGACGTGAGAAGGGACAGAAATCTGTCCTCATCCGCGTTGACGAAACCAACCTTGGGCGGATCTCCGTGCGCCTTCCGAGCGGTTGGCTGACCGTCGGCTGTGCACGTGATGGGATGGAGGGGGTTTCACTTCAAGAATGGAAGGCCGCCTGTGAGCAGACTCGGCTTAAGTTCAAGGATGAGGCCAAGATCACACATGATATCCGCCTCCAAGCCCTGGAGGACATCAGGCAATACGTGCGACAAGGCGCGGCCGAGGCGAAGCTTGATATCGATCGGTATGGCTCGCGTAAGCAACAACAATTGGAACGCTCGATGAACTACGGTCGGGCGACCAACACCCCCGAAGACGATGCGGGCGACTTCTTCGGCGAGGACTCATCCGACGAACTCGCAAATGTTACTTCAACCGAAGCGCACGTTCACCACGCGTCTGGGGCCGATGGACTAGCGTCCTCCTTCGATGACCCAGAATTCGGTGACGATGACGACGATTACGACAGCCTATTGGAGAATTGAGATGGAAAAGGCCACTCCCACCACTGAAGTGCCCCTGACGAAAGCGCAGGGCCGCGCTGCCCGACGTGAAACGATGAAAAGTGTGCTCACTGTCCACTACCCGCTCAAGCGGGACATTGTTCTCGATTCTGAGGTCGATTTACTCTTCGAGAGTTACGAGTTGGTTACCGATGCAGATGAAGAATCGAGTAGAGTCGGTCGCCTTGGGGAAGGACGGTTGCTCGTTCTTATTGGCGAGCCCGGGGCGGGCAAAAGCCGTGCGTTGCAACGTGTATTCAATAGAGAGGACTACTTTAAGGGTTACAGTGATCCAAACGCCGATAGTTTACTGATTTCGGTGCGCGCGCCCTCGCCTTGCACCCTAAAACAGCTCGGCCTCATCATCGCAGCTCAGTTGGGTTACGAAACTGAACGTGACATTCGCGAGAACGTGATCTGGAATATCGTTCAGAAATTGCTGAAGGCGCGTGGCATTAGGTTTGTCCACATCGATGAATTGCAACACACAATTGAACGCGCTCATGCCAACGACATCAAGAAAGTGCGTGATACGCTCAAGAGCATTGTGCAGCAGCCGGATTGGCCAGTCTGGTTGATTTTATCAGGGCTGCCATCGGTTGTGAGTTTCATCGAAGGCGATAATCAGCTGAAGCGGCGTAGCCGATTTGTCCATTTTGAGGGAATTCGCCGAAATTTCGCATACGAAGTTCCCAAAATGCTCAAGGCGATTGTTAAAATTCGGGCAGGTCTTGAGCTGGACACGACAAATTTCGGCTCACTCGTTGAACGCCTGATCCACGCTGCGCAAGATCAGTTCGGGTCCGCTGTCGAATTCGTTCAGGATGCCATTCAGCAAGCTCTCCTGAACGGCGATGGCACCGTTTCCTGCAAGCACTTTGAGGCAGCTTACTCTTCGCGATCGGGGTGCGACCCAGATTCGAACGTTTTTACAGCCATTGATTGGAAAAAGATCAATGTCGCAAAGGCGCTCGAAAATGCCCTGTCGGAAACCGATGAGGAGGAAATGGACACTACCCAGCCCAAGCGGCTTCTCGACAAGAGGAACGCATGATGCCTTCACTACATGCGAAATTGATCGCCCCGCTGGGCGAAAGCGAGTTGCCGGCAAGCTATTGCGGAAGGCTCGCACATATTTGTGGCCGAGACGCGAGGGACTTTTGCCTTGATATGGGCTTCAAATTCCAGGACATCGTTGATGGTATTCCATCTGTCGTTCAAAGACTCGAAGAAATCAGTGGCCTTGCTGCTGGGGCTTTACAAACAGCCTTAATTGTTCGAGTTGGCCCTCGCCTCTACGAATTGAACGGTGAGCCCGTGAATCGAACGGCTTTAACCCGGAGTAAAGTTCGGGTCTGTCCATTTTGTATTCGTGACGACCGACGTCGCTTCAGTTGTACAGATCTAGCCCGGCCCTATCAGCGGTCTTGGTGGCTGCTTGGACACATTCGAACTTGCCATGTCCACGAGAGAGCACTGGTGGAAATTATTGACGGCGAAAACCCCCATAGTCTTCATGATTTCACCAGGGTCATTCGGTCTCAGATTGGTCAACTTGACGGTCTGATGGATCAATCCGTAAGCCGCCCGCTCTCAAAATTAGAAGCTTACCTGCATAACCGCATCAATCAAGCGGAGCGAGATGCAACTTGGCTCGACACACTACGACTAGATGTAGCTGCACGAGTTTGTGAAATGATCGGGGCTTCGGATATTCTTGGTGCCAAATTCAGAGTCCTGAAATTGAGTGAAGCTCAATGGTATGAATCGGGCGGGCGAGGTTATGAAATCGCGGCAACAGGCGAAGTGGGGATTCGGAAATTTCTTTCCGACCTGCAGATGCGGTTTGGGTTTGATAAAAAGGCGGCAGGTCCGAAATCGGTATTTTTTCGTCTTTATGAGTGGCTGGCTCACCAGTCAAAAGACGAAGCATACGACCCCTTAAGAGACATCATCACCAGGCATTCTATGGAAACGATGCCGCTCGGACCCGGCGATGAAATTTTCGGAAATCCAGTTCAAGAGCGAAAAATGCATTCGATTAGGTCGGCTTCACTTCAATATGGTTGCCATCCAAAGCGTCTACGCAAGATCCTCATTGCGAATGGTTTTGTTGCTGATGCTGATGCTTCGCTGGTTGATGATCAAGTGTTGTTTGAAGCTGCTACTTCGGAGCCATTCATTAAACAGCTTGTTGAGTCCGTGTCTATGAAAGACGCTGCGGCGTATCTAAATGTCCCTCGCCCGGTTGATCGGGCCTTAGTAGAGAATGGCATCATCAAACCGATTGCTGGAACTGATGCTGCAGTCCTCACACAGTATGCATTCGTGAAGGCGGACTTGGATGAATTTCTCGAGCGATTGCTCCGCGATGCAACCGACCTTCAAAGTGATGAAGAGGGCCTATTTCCCCTCCTTGCCGCGAAGAAACGCGCCTGTTGTACCACGCTGGAAATCATCCAACTGATCCTTGATCGGAAATTGACGCGAGTACGTAAACTACCTGGAGAAAGAGGCTTTATGTCGGTTCTCGTCGACATGGACGAAGTACTGCCGTTGGTACGGAAATCGGAGCATGGTGGGGTGTCGTTGCGTCAAACAGAGAAGCTGTTGGGCGTATCCACTGGCGTGCTGATGGCGCTGCTCGAAAATAACGTTGTACCATCCAGGACGGATACGAACCCCATTAACCGATGCCCCCAGACGGTTGTCGACCAAGAACACATTGAGATTTTCAAAGCCACTTACGTGTCATTGATCAAGCTCGCACAAGAAACGGGCGTACACTTCAACGTCCTGAAGAAACAGCTGGAATCTGCCAACGTACCGCTAGCATTCGACCGCGAAAGAATTGGCGGGACATTTTACCATCGCGCAACCCTTCCGCCCATTTGAGCAATTAAGGCTAAGCAATACAGCCCGGTTTCGACCGGGTATTTTTTTGTCGAGATTCCAAATCGAGCGGGACCGATGGATTTGCGTCGAGCGATACTGTTGAGTTTTTGTCTAGAAAGCGAGCAAAACGTTGTATTTTTATCGTTACAATTCAATTAGTTATCTGACTTGCCGAGCAGAGTTATTGCGTTGGGGATACCCGCGTGATAGGGGCCCGACAAATCACTGAGCGATATCGAGAGTTCGATATCGCTCGGTTTTTTATTAGAACCGCTTGTGATTCTGCATAGGGGAAACAACCCCACCATCGCGTCTGGAAATGGCCAACCTGCGACCAAGAGAAGGCATAAAGTCGAGATGCCCGTGTACATCACTGTGCGCATTGCTATAGATAAATGCGACAGTCCAACGGTGCGGTCACGACAATGGGTCCATCTTCAAAAAGCGCTTTGAGAACAGTTTTGCGAATTGATTTTCCTCACGATGAGAAAATCGGTCGTGGAAAGATGCAATTGCTCGAGCACATTCGTGAAACTGGCTCCATTTCAGCCGCTGGTCGCGCCATGGATATGTCGTACCGCCGCGCCTGGCTTCTGGTCAGCGCGATGAATGCCATGTTCTCCCAGCCGGTGGTGGATTCTCAGCGCGGCGGCAAACAAGGCGGCGGCGCGGTGGTCACAGAATTCGGCGAAAAATTGCTCAGCCGCTTTCGTACAATGGAAGAGAAAATCGAAACTGCGGTTGCGTCGGATATTGCCTGGCTTGATGCCAATCGCAGCAAAAGCAAATCCTCGGCATCCGAGAGCGATATCAGTGAGGCTCCAACGCGACGGTCTTCATGATTGCAAAGACCAGCATGCCCGGCCGCAGACCAAGTCTTTCGCAGGATAACTCGGTAATACGTGCCAAGATTATCGTTCCCTGGCAATCGACTTGAACATCGACTATGCCCGAGTCGGCGGTGATTGCGCTTACGGTCCCCTCAAGAATATTGAGCGCACTTAGCTGTTCAGGTCGAATTGTCGAAAGCATCACATCCTTGGCAAGGATATGAACGCGAACGCCCTTTCCTACTGCAACTTCCGTTCCTGAAACATAAATTTTGGATGTTTGGAACCCGATGGTGGTCAGCTTGTGCTTTGGATCATAATTTACGACCTTCCCCTCCACCAATGAACCTGCTTCGCGGCGATCGGTTGCGATTGAAATCGAGGTTTGGCTCAAGACATCAGCTGCGGCGCCAGCCATTGCGACCTTGCCTTCGCTCATCACAATGACGCGATCGGCAAGACGCGCCACTTCTGACACCGAGTGGCTCACATAAATGATCGGGATCTTCATTTCATCGCGAAGAGCTTCGAGATAGGGCAGTATTTCAATCTTCCTTGTATCATCGAGCGCCGCTAGCGGTTCGTCCATAAGGAGCATACGGGGTGACGACAACAAGGCACGGCCGATCGCGACGCGCTGCTTTTCTCCACCTGATAATTTGCCAGGATGTCTTTCCAAAATAGCGCCAATACCAAGGAGTTCTACAATCTTCGACAAATCTTCCGAGCGTCGCGATTTGGAAGTAAACCAGCGGCCGTAATTGAGATTTTGCAGAACCGTCAGGTGGGGAAAAAGCCGGCCTTCCTGAAATACATACCCAAAACGGCGCTTATGTTTGGGAACATATATACCCCTCTTCGTATCAACCAGTATGTCGCCGTCAAAAACGACCCTACCCTGTTCCGGCCGTGAAAGGCCTGCAATGATGCGTATGATCGATGTTTTTCCCGAACCTGAACGGCCAAACAACGCCGTAACGCCGCGGCCGGACGTGAAGGCGGCGTCAAGTACGAATTTTCCCAGCATATGTTTTGCTTCAAAGGTTAGGGTCATTCGATGTCTACCCTGCGACCGACAAGGTAGCCCATGAATTCGGAAGCCATCAACGCGGCCATGGAGATGATGACTGATATGATGGTCAGGCGGAAGGCACCTGCGTCGCCACCCGGCACTTGTGTGAAGGTGTAGATTGCAGCTGACAGCGTCTGTGTTTCCCCCGGGATATTGGAAACGAACGTTATCGTCGCACCGAATTCGCCCATTGCCTTGGCAAACGAAAGAATCATGCCGGCGATGATACCTGGCAGGATGAGCGGAAAGGTGACAGTCGCGAATACCCAAAGCGGACTTGCACCAAGCGTACCGGCCGCATCCTCAAGTTTGCGGTCCACTGCTTCTATAGATAACCGGATGCTGCGAACCATCAATGGGAAGCCCATAACCCCGCAAGCCAATGCTGCGCCCGTCCAGCGGAACGACAGTACGATGCCGAAATGATCGGCCAGAAACGCTCCGATCGGGCCACGTCGACCAAAAAGCATGAGAAGGATAAAGCCGGTGACGACGGGGGGAAGAATCAAAGGAAGATGGACGAGGCCATTGAGGATGGATTTGCCCCAGAATTTTCCTCGCGCAAGCAACAGACCGACGAGAATGCCCAGAGGGAGGCTGGCGAGCATCGCGACGGACGCAATTCGAAGAGTAAGGTGAACTGCCGTCCATTCCTCATTGCTCAGTGAGAACCAGTCCAAATATGTCAGCCCCTGCCCGGTTGTGTGCTCTGGCGAGGCTCCCGCAACGTTAGAAGCGGGAGCCAGCGGGATTTTACTTGATTATTGTGAACCCCTGCTTCTCAAAGAATGGCACAGCTTTTTCTGATTTGATGTAATCAAACAGCGACACCGCATCAGCATTTTTGCTGTCGCTCAGAATTGCGATGGGATAAATGATCGGCGGATGGCTGTCCTCGGGAAATGTACCTGCGATCTTGACTTCTTTGTCTGCCGCCGCGTCCGTCTGATAGACGATGCCGTAGGGCGCTTCGCCACGCGACACCAGCAATAGCGCCGCGCGCACGCTTTCCGCGCCTGCAACCTTGCCTTCCACTGACGACCAAACACCAAGAGATTCAAGAGCGGCTTTACCATATTTGCCCGCCGGAACCGAATCCACAGCACCCATGGCGAGACGGCCCTCGCCCAAAAGCTTAACGAGGTCAAAACCCTTTTTAATTTCGACGGGCTCTGCCTTGTCTTTCGACGCCACCAGCACGATGCGATTACCCAATAAATTTTTGCGCGTGTCAGCCTTGATCAAATTTTTCTTTGCAACATAGTCCATCCAGTCGAGATCAGCCGAGACGAAAATATCGGCGGGCGCGCCGGATTCGATCTGCTTTGCCAGAGCCGAACTCGCTGCGTAGGAGATTGTAGCTTCCTTGCCGGATTCCTTCTGCCAAGCGGCCGTTATGTCATCGAGTGCGTTCTTAAGACTCGCCGCTGCGAAAACGGTTACCTTTTCTGCAGCTTGTGCAGAGCCTGCCAGCGGAATTAGGCCAAGCCATGCGACCGCAAATGCGGCGACGATCATTTCAATCCATTGACGACGATGAATCCCCATATCCAACCTCCGATAGACTCCGAAATATTTTCCTAAATATATCGGTGTCTCGCGGATAGCTAGTGTTATATTTCAAGGAATATATTGCAGGAGGAACGGATCATCAGCGTGACCGCTCATTAACGTAAATTGATGCCTCCTTGGCTGCGTCAATGAAGGCACGCCTGACTTCGTCGGGATCCAATTGACCAGCCCCTGCTTCGAGGCATGCTTGCTGCGCTGCGGCATATTTTTCGCCGCAGTTCTTTGGCCAGTATTTTGCGAGAACTTCAGCAGCCGATTCAACACAGGACACACGCCTTATAAGGCGCATGCGATCTGTAATGGTGACATGTTCAAAAGCCATTCTCGTCATACTGACTGAACGCAATTATTCAATTTGAGTTCCGCTGCCGTGTTTGAAAACGACCGGCAAGAAATGCAAGCCAGTTCGCCTATGCCTCCCAGTGCGCGTCAATTTGCGAAGATGGTCGGCGACAAGCAGACTCGCACTGACACCGGGGCCTGATTAGTTTGATCAGATGCCGGCGGTACGCATCAGCAATAATATTGATGTCCACAGCACCAACATGCTGGCAAGGCCGATGACATAGTAATTCGGTGCTTTTTCCATAGGGGCGTTATAACGCGTGCCCCTTGTCAAACTGTTAAATTGAAACTTCAAAATTGATACACCCGAGCAGCCGGAAAAAATATTCGGACGGAGCTGTCGGGACAATCATACCCGGCTCGTCCTTGGTGAAATCTTGGACCATTTCAATCATTGGAGGAAATATTATGGAATTCACTTCACAGAGAGCAACAGTCTCGAACAAAGCAGTTTGGGCGGGTCGGGTTCTCAGCGGCCTCGTCATCTTGTTCATGCTCTTCGACGGCATCATAAAACTGGTACCGCTGGACGTTGTCATGCAAACCAATGCTCAACTGGGATATCCGGACAGCGTCAGTCTTGCGCGAGGCCTGGGAGTCCTCGGCCTCGCCTGCACAGCGCTTTACGCATTCCCGCGAACTTCGGTCCTCGGCGCAATCCTATTGACCGGCTACCTTGGCGGCGCCATCGCCACCCAACTGCGTGTCGGCAGCCCCGTCTTTAGTCATCTGTTGTTTGGCGTCTATCTCGGTCTGATGGTCTGGGGCGGCTTGTACCTGCGCGATGTTCGTGTCCGATCGCTGATTGGCTTCGTCCGGTAACCCGACGCCAGGAATCACGTTTGTTTCAAAAACCAGAGATTTCCGGGCTGATGCCAAAAGTCGTTTCAGCAATCCCCGTATAGCAACGCAAATACTTCATGCAAATTTAACTCAAACTTAAGTCAATCTACTTAGGGTTTCGCGAGCACAGTCAACATGATGGCAATCAAATGCGTGGAACTCACCATAGACAGCTTGAACCTCGGGACTTTCTGATCCTTGCAATTCTATTTGTCTTGGTTCTGGGGGCATGCTGGCTTGTGGGTACAAGTTTCATGGATACGGCTAAGGCCAGCCATGCTCCAAATGCCGGCTTGGTAAGCAACGCCCCCTGATCTGTGCTACCAGACAACGCTGGGAATTCGGCAGATGAACACTACTGCGTGGTGACCATCGGGCCGGACGAACCTTTTGGCGCGGTGAATGGCATAGTGAATACTTGCCCTGCGATTCCTGCGGCGAGTCCCGACGAGAAAGTCAGCGGCGTACAACTGCTAAGCGCATCGATTGCCGATGCAATGAATTGCTGACGGACCTTGTCGTCTCCATCGATAGCGATACTCGTTGGCCGCGGCTTGCCTATCAGCGTTCCATCACGTTTGAAGCTGAAGCTCAAGGTTACGGAACCTTTGGCGTCAGCCGGGGCTTGCCAGCACGTGTCGATAGCGCGCCCTACATCGTCCATTGTCTTCAGCGGCTCTGCTTCGGCTTGAGTAGAAAGACAGATCAGAAGTGCGCTTGTGACCGCGAGAGGTTTAAAAACGTTCATTTCGTTACTCCTGCCCTTCAGTGCCCACAAGATCAGGATCAGTTACAGCATGGAACATGATCGGGATCAACCAACACATTTTACCACTATATTGCTGTGATAAAATAGAATTCGGCATAAAATCGGAGGGTAGAGTAAATATTGACAGGCCGCACATCGAGCGCGACCTGCCATTTTCTTTTGATTATTGTAGCCCGTTGGCTTTCAGGATTTCCGGAGCATTTTCCTTGGTAATGGCTTGCGTATCCAGGACGATCTTCTTTTCCACTTTCTCGCCTGCAAGCACTTTTAGAGCCTGACGCAAACCTTCGGCCCCGGGGGTTGGGTAAAGGAATGTTGCGGCCAACTCTCCTTTGTTCACCCATTGAACGCCTTCGTTCGGCAGGCCATCCACGCCGATAAAGAGAATGTTCTTCTCGCGGCCGGCGTCCTTTGCGGCCAGGTAGGCGCCGTAAGCCATGGGATCATTGTGACCATAGACTAGCGTTATGTCTTCATGATTGCGCAGCGCAGTCGCCATGATGTTATAGGCCTGATCCTGCTTCCAGTCGCCAGACTGCTTGTCGAGAAGATACTTGATCCCGGGCTCAGCGTCGGTGTTCTTATGAAAGCCGTTACTACGATCGTGGCTGGCCTGCGTGCCGAGCCCGCCCCAAATTTCGACGACTGTACCCTTGGCTTTGCCCTTGCCACCAAGGAGTTCGACGGCATATTTACCCGCCGCTTCCCCGATGACGACATTGTCGCCACCGATCCACTGCGTGTACTTTTCTGTGTCGACGTTGCGGTCCAGTACTATGACCGGAATACCTGCATCCATGGCTTTCTCGACAACGCCGGTAAGACCTGCAGACTCCTTCGGAGAAATCAAAATCGCATCAACTTCCTGACGAATGAAGTTTTCAACATCGGCGACCTGTTTTTCCGTCTTATCCTGCCCGTCCGCAACGAGGAGCTCGACATTGGAGTGTTTCTTGGCTTCAGCCTCGAGGTCTTTGTTGAACTGGACGCGCCAAGGCTCGACGGTCGTCGTCTGGCTGAAGCCGATCACATACTTGTCCTTCGCACCGGCAACGGACGCGTGGAATGCGAGCGGCACGATCAAGGCTGTCGCCATGGCCCATTTTGCAAATTGTCTGCGGGTAATGCTCATTTTTCTCTCCCTTTGGGTTAACTGCTGTGAGTTAGTCGTCCGATGCTTGCGGATTCTTGATTTGGTTGGGCCCGGATTTGTCGATCGCATCGCGCGCCCGGAGTTGTGACAGAAAGAACAACCATCCGCTGGAACGCCGCTCCTGGAGCAGAACAGCGATGATGATGATCGCGCCCTTCAGAACAAGCTGGGTGTTGCTGTCGATGTTGTTGAGTTGGAGGATATTGCTGAGAAACCCAAATATCAGGACGCCAACGAGGGTGCCGATCATCGACCCTCGCCCGCCCATCAGGCTTGTACCGCCAATGACAACGGCCGCGATGGCATCAAGCTCAAGTCCCGCCCCGGCATCGGGCTTGCCCTGCCGATACTGCGCGACATAAAGAATACCGGCTAAAGCAGCCAGGTAGCCCGATATGGCATAGACGGTGATCTTTACGCGCCAAACAGGCACACCGGCCAAGCGGGCAGCTTCCTCGTTTCCCCCGATCGCGTACACATAGCGACCAAATTTCGTAAATTTCAGGATTACCCAGAAAAGGAGGATTATGCCGGCAAAGATGACACCCGGGACCGGGATGATCCCGAATATCAGTGAGCGCAGCGCCTCGAAATCTTCCGTGGCATTGCTCCCCGTATACACAGGCCAGACGGCAGTGTTCTGGCCGGCAGTCAATCGTGCGATTCCGAGACCGGCAACCATCATGGCCAAGGTGACTATGAAGGGTTGCAACCGGCCCCCGACGATGATCAATCCGTTGATTGTACCAAGCATGAAACCAACTGCCGGCACGACCAAGAGGACGAGGAATACTCCTGCCTTCCCTTCCGAGGTCAATGCCACCCCAACTGCCAGGACAAGAGCAATTGCTGCGGCAATGCCCAGCAGCAGTTTTGAGATGGCCGCCGGGTGAGTACCTGAATCGGCTGTGGCCCTTCGCTGCAACTTTATCCCGAAAGTGAGAACGCCAAATACCACGAGAAAAGCCAGCAGGAATATCGCGGGCACACCAAGCAGATAAGCGGAGGACCATCCCTCATTGGTCAAGAGCATGGCGCACACGACAGACCCCAAAGCCAGCACTGAGCCAACAGAAAGATCAATTCCCGCGATCAGAATAACCAGCGTCATCCCTACCGCTGTGATTCCGGTAACGGAGATTTGTCTGAATACGTCGGACAGATTTCCGAACGACAAGAAGATGTTATGGCCTTTTGATGAGACGGGCGAGGAAACAACACCCACCAGAAAAAGCAATGCCAGACCCCAATAAAGTTTTGTGGATTTGAGAACGCTCTTCAACCGTTCAGTGCTGTTTGATGATTGCATGATCTGCTCGCTTGTATTCGTCATGCAGCCTCTCCCGTGAGTGCATTCCCCAAAGGTGTCGCAAGCTCCATTACCCGTTCTTCTGAGAACTCATGGCTCTCAATTACCCCCGCCGCCCTGCCTTCGCGCATAACGAGAATACGGTTTGAAAGCGCCAGCAGTTCCGGCAGTTCCGAACTGACCATCACGATGGCCACCCCTGACTCGGCTAGCTTTCTCAAAAGATCATAGATCTCGTCCTTTGCCCCAACATCAATCCCGCGCGTCGGCTCATCAAGCAGGACCACCCTTGGATTTGTTTCGAGCCATTTGCCAAGAACGATCTTCTGCTGATTTCCGCCACTCAGTTCATCGATCTGTTGATCCGGGCCCTGGCACCGAACGCGCATAGTCTTGATTATTCGATTGGCAACAGCGCTCTCTTGAAATCGCGTCACCCAGCCGAGCGGCGCGATCCATGGCAGCGAAGGAAGAACGGCATTCGCCCGAATATCTGCCTGCATCAAAAGACCAGTACCTTTGCGGTCTTCTGTGAGAAACGCGACCCCCCTGGCCACCGACCCTCCGGGAGTGAGCGAGTGAGCATCAGAACTGGCTCCACCACGTTGAATCGAACCTGAGCGCTTGCCCATCGCCGAACCGAAAATGAGCTCCAGGACTTCGGTCCTGCCCGAGCCGAGCAGACCGCCGATGCCCAGTATTTCACCGGCATGAAGGTCGAAACTCACATCATCGACCACATCGTGAATCCGGCCGCGGGAATTCGGTCTCTGAAGGCCGAGATTTTTAACGGACAAGACGACCGGATTGCCGCACACTGATACTTTCTTTTCCTGCTTTTTCAGCTCTCGCCCGACCATCATGCGGATCACATCGCGCTCGCTGATTTCGCCCGAGCGCCGCGTAGCAATAAAGTTGCCGTCCCGCAGCACAGTGATCTTGTCCGCCAGAGCGAAAACTTCGCTCATACGGTGTGAAATATAGACAATCGCCACCCCTTGGCGTGCCAGTCCGCGAACGAAGCTGGCGAGGCGCTGTGCCTCCGCCTCCGACAAGGCGGATGTAGGCTCGTCGAGCACAAGCACATCCGCATCGAGGGAAAGCGCGCGTGCAATCTCCACGAGTTGCTGCTCTCCAACGCGCAAATTTTCGACGTCCGCACGTGGGTCGATATCAATGCCGAACCTTGCGAGAATTTCTGCACTTCGGGTTTCAATTTCGCTGTAGTCGATAAACAACCCGGCCTTGAGCGGTTCCCGTCCCAGAAAAATATTCTCTGAAACACTCAGACTTGGAATAAGATTGAGTTCTTGGTGAATGATCGCGATGCCATTGCGCTCCGCTTCCTTGGGCGTCGCAAAATCGACCTCCCGTCCACGAACAGTCATCTGCCCCCCGCTTCGGCGATGAACACCGCTCAAAACCTTGACGAGCGTTGACTTTCCTGCCCCGTTTTCGCCCATTACGGCATGGATTTCGCCAGCATAAACGTCAAGATCGATGCTACGCAGGGCCACGACGTGAGCAAAGGATTTGCTGATCCCGCGTAACGAGACGATTGGGGACTGGCTCTCCAAAATGCTCCTCCCAAAACATTCTTTCAAGTTGGTGTGTAACATGTTAGATGTTATTGGATCAGAGTCAAATATTTTAGTCTTGAGCGTTCACCAGGATTTCGCAGGAAACAATGGGGGTCGGAACTTGCAGCTTCGTTCACCGAGCAGAAACTTCAAAGAGCAAAAGGTTGTCTCGGTCACACGCAAGGACCAAGTTTACACAATATTGAGACAGGCGATCATTTCGTCGCAGTTGTCACCGGGCGAAACAATTCGCAAGGAGCTTGTTGCCGCGCAGTTAGGTGTTTCCCGTACTCCGGTCAGCGATGCCATAAATCGGCTCGCGGACGAAGGCCTTGTTGAGATCTACCCTCAGACCGGTACCTTCGTCGCACGACTATGGCTCGACAAGATCGAAACGGCGCAATTCGTCCGTGTCGCGCTCGAGACGGCCGCGATTCGCCGCACTGTGGAACGCGCAACCCCTGAAATCATCACTGGTTTTCGGCAAAATCTGGAGCGTCAGCGCAAAGCCGCCGAAAAGCAGGATTTTGAACAGTTCTACGAACTCGACGAAGCGCTGCATGACCTTATTTGCGATGCTGCAGGACTAGTGGGATTGAGAGAGATCGCTTCAAAGGAACGCAGTCAAATCGATCGCGTCAGAAGACTTTTGCTTCACTACGAAACCCGGATGATCGAGACATTGGCAGAGCACGAGGCGATCATCTCGGCCATCGCCGACGGGGACGCCGACAAGGCTGCCAAGACAATGGAAGCACATATAGCCCAGATGGGCAAAATGCTCTTGCATCTCAGAAATAAGCGCCCGGAACTGTTTGGGAGCTAGTCGTGAAGATTGCGCGAAATGGCAGAACCGACAGTCAGATCGCGAAACGTCACCTCGAAACCACCCCTCTCGGGTGAGCACGCCATGATACCTACCGAAGCGTCACCCGATGAAAACGGGGCTAGACGGGCGAGTTGCCATGCTCCACCGTTGAGCGAGAACTGCACGCGCACTGCATCCCCGTGACGCGTCAGTCGCACGTTGATCTCATCACTAGTATTCGAACCATGAAGGGGGATGACGGACCAATCCGACGTGCGGTTAGTGACGACGACGCTGAAATGCATCAGACCATCCGTGTATTCGATACCGGTCTTGATCCAACGGTGCGGGTCGATGCGCAGCATCAGCCCTGCTTGATCATAGAGCTGTTGATAATCACCGCAAACCGTAACGCTGGCTGTAAAATCACCGCTGACCGGCGTCAAATAAGCATGGCCATTGTCACGTTCGAAACCGTAAAACGTCTGCTGCCAGAAGTCGGTCTTTTCTTTGGTCGCGAGGTGCAGTTCGTCGGCATCACCGCTGACGGCCGCCGGTTCATTCAACCAGCTGAATAAATTGCCCATAGATTCAGATCTCGCACTTCTGTTTATTCGAAGACATGTGCCTTACCAAGCACGACTATCTGAACACGACTCCCCACCGCCGGCAAATTGATACTCGTCGTCTTGATTACCAGTAAAGGCTTATCCAGCGTATCGTGACTCCTGCTGGCCAGTGAGATGGCGATAGAACATGAAGCACCGCCGAATTCAGTCCGGACGATATTTCCGTAAAAACCCGAATCATCCTTGGCGTCAGCAGACACCGGAGAAAGAACCACCTGCTCCGGCCGGAGCATGATCTTCGCAGGACCGGAGTGAAGTGAACTCGATTCTATGCGGCCGAGTGGGCAAACGGCCCAGCCATCGTTGAGCTTCGCATCCATAATGATGACGTCACCCAAAAAGGCGGCAGTGTATGGATCGCGGGGATTCATATAGAGATCTTCGGGTGAACCTACTTGCAGAAGCTTGCCCTCCCGCAAAATGGCCACCTGATCAGCAAACGAGAGAGCTTCGGCCTGATCGTGGGTCACCAATATGGCGGTAATGTTCTGAGTGCGCAGCACCTCGGCTACCGATGTCCTGATACCTTCACGCAGACCTGCATCAAGAGCAGAAAACGGCTCATCGAAAAGCATTAGTTTCGGCTGTCTGGCCAGTGCGCGAGCAAGTGCAACACGTTGTTGCTGACCTCCTGACAATTGATGCGGGCGTCTATCCCGCATAGCCGGTGCGAGTTCGACCAGATCCATCAGGGCCAGAATGCGTTTATCGCGTAGCGGAGTATTTCGTTCGAGTCCAAACCCGATATTGTCGCTGACAGTCAAATGCGGAAATAAGGCACCATGTTGTGCGACGATGCCGATACTGCGTCGATGTGCAGGCACCACGGACGGTCCGTTCGCCAGAACACTTCCGTCCAATGTGACCCGACCGGTATCAGGTACTTCGAACCCGGCGATCAAACGCAGCAACGTCGTTTTGCCAGACCCGGAGGAGCCGACAACAGCGGTGCGACTGCCCGCTGGGACTTCGATTGTGACATCGTCGAGAGCAACAACTTTTCCGTAGCGTTTGCTCATGCCAGTGACCGTCAGAAATGTCATCGTCCGCCCATTCTTTTCGATTGTGCGTAGAGCAGAAGCGTCATGGGCAAGGACAAGAGCACCATCATAAGCGCGTAGGGTGCTGCACCCACATAATCAATTTCGCTGGTGAGCGACCAGAACTGCGTCGCAAGCGTCCGGGTGCCGTTTGGTGCCAGCATCAGCGTCGCTGTCAATTCGTTGGTTATTCCCAGGCCTACCAGCGCCATACTGACCGCAACGCCAGGAGCAGCAAGGCGCATGGTAATCTGCCAGACTGCCTGCGCGGGTGACCGTCCAAGCGCCATGGCGGCCTGCTCAAGCTCGACCGGCACCTGGGCAAGACTGGCGCGCAGACCAACGAGGGACCTGGGGAGAAATAGCAGGGCGTAGGCGAGCAGGAGCGTGAAGGCTGTCTGATAAAGAGGAAGCGCGACGCGTACGGTTACAGTCACCAGTGCCAATGCCACCACCACTCCCGGCAAAGATCCGACATAGTAGTGGCACGCCTCCATAATCCGTTGAAACGGACCCGGCGCTCGAACTGAAAGCCAAGCCATTGGCACTGTGATGATCGTGGTCAGGAGAGCGCCCGCGACCGCAAACACGATGGTTTGGCCAAGAGCCATGCCAATCAAGTCCAAGCGCCAGCTGCCTATGCCGCCGAGAGACAGCCAACGGGTGAGAGTAATGAATGGAACGCCGAGTGACAGCCCGGCTGTGATCAGGCAGATCAGAAAGGCGGGTATCGCCAGCAAACCCAATCTGTGTTTGACCGGGTCGCGTGCAGCACCCGAGCCGACCCGGGCGTAGCGCTCATTGCCTCGCAAAAGTGCTTCAAGGCCCAAAAGGCCGAAGCAGCAAACTACCAACACGCCACCGAGCATATTGGCGGCTGGACCATTAAAGGCTGACTGAAACTGATCGACGATGGCCGTCGTGAACGTATCGAAACGTATCATGACGTAGAGACCATATTCGGCAAGGAGATGAAGCCCGATGAGCAGGGAGCCCCCGCAAATAGCAAGACGCAATTGGGGTAACACTGCGAAAAAGAAGACACGCCATGGACCGTTGCCCAGCGAAGCGGCTGCGTCCTCAATTGCCGGATCCAGCCGACGAAGCTGGGCCGAGACCGGCAGATACAAGAATGGAAAGTACGCCAAAACCGACACCAGAACACCGCCGAAAAGCCCATGCAGGCCGGGTATCAGGCTGACCCATGCGTAGCTTTGCACAAAAGCTGGGACTGCAAGTGGCGCCACTGCCAACCACGACCAGATGCGCGCTCCGCGCAGGTCGGTGCGCTCCGTGAGCCATGCAAGAGTGACTGAAAGGATGATGGATATCGGGATCGTGACCGTGAGCAGCAGTGCGGTATTGATCAGAAGCTCGCCTACTCGCGGGCGAAAAATTAGAGCCGAAACCGTTTCCCAGCCAGTCTGTATCCCAATCCAGATGACGAACCCGACGGGGAGCAGTGAGACAAGCGAAACGATCGCTGCTGCCAGAACCACAGGCGCGTTCGACATCCAACGGCGCCCGATAAGCGGGTGGGAAGCTTGGAGAAGTTCGCCTGGCTGGTAAAGTGACTGGCTTGGCGGCAACTTGAATTGCTTTCATCGTTGCAGCTACAGTTCAGTTAACAAGCGACTGTAGCTGCCTGGAATTGAACGACATCCCCAATGGATGCACCGGGGATGCCGTTAGCGAACTGTTAGCTCGACCAGCGTGTTACGGCTAGAGCAAACCAGCAGCGGTCATCAGTTCGGTGACCTTTTTACTATCGAGCTTCGACGGCTCTACTCTAGGGGCTTGCAGATCAGCAAGCGGAACCAGTTTGGGGTTGGATGCAGCTCCCTCACCTACGGCATATTCGAAGGAGGTGCCGTCTCGCAGGATCTCCTGGCCGCCTTTGCCGGTAACCCACTTTACGAATGCCTGTGCCTGCTCCTTGTGCTTGCTGGAGGCCAAAACGCCGCCACCCGAGACGCTTACGAATGCGCCCGGATCTTCATTCTTGAAGTAGTGTGAGGCGATGTTTTTGCTGTTCTCTCCGGTCTTGGCCTGATCACCAAAGTAATAATAGTGGTAGATAACCGCACCCTCGACCTCGCCGGCATTGACGGCCTTCATGGCTGTGCTGTTGCCCTTGTAGGGAGTGAAATTTTCCTTCATCGCCTTCAGCCATGCAGCAGTCGCTTCTTCGCCCTTGAGCTGGAGAAGAGCGCCAACGATTGCCTGGAAATCAGCGCCTGATGGTGATGCAGCCCAACGGCCTTTCCAACTGGACTCTGCGAGATCCAGCAACGATTTCGGCAGCTTGTCCTCGGTCAGCTTGTTCTTGTCGTAAACGAAAACGGTAGAGCGGGCTGCAACACCGACCCAATGACCATTGGCCGGACGATAATTTTCGGGCACCTGAGCGAGCGTATCAGCGTTTAGCGGCTCGAACAGATTGGCGTTGTCGACGAGCGCCATCCCTGGTGAATTTTCGGTCAAGTATACATCCGCAGGTGAGGCAGCACCTTCCTGGACAAGCTGGTTGGCGAATTCCATGTCGCCACCATTGCGCAAGGTTACCTTGATTCCCGTTTCCTTGGTGAAGCCAGCGGCCCAGGCTTCGGTCAGGCTTTCGTGTTGTGCGTTGTAGACAACAATGCCTTCCGACTCACTCTGCGCCGTTGCCAGCATTGTTGAGCCGGCAAGACCGGTGGCAAAAGCCACGACTCCGGCCAGGGACGATAGAGAGAATTTCATGGCGACCTCCGTTTCTTATGAGCATGCGGCTTGGACAGCTACACTTGCTTTCCCGATAATCATTTATGATGAAAATTGTCAACTTATATCGCGTCGAGACGGTTGCCGAGTGGCATGCACCAGCGGTTTTTGTTCCACCGGATTGCGGTCATATCGCTGATAAATACATCGGGCAAATTCCGTTCACTGTGCGATTCGCACGGGCTTCGACCGAAACGCACCCGCTCAATGCGGCCTGCATGCCACGGAATTTACTATGTCTCAATTCATCAAACCGTCCCTCGCCCGATACGCGGCCATCCATAATTTCGACATTCCTCGACATTTGGGAACACGCTATGATTGGCAGGGCACCTTCCTGCCAGAGCCAGGAAATACCGTTGTCTGCCATCTGGTGAACGGCTCGGCCTCCCAACGTGCTGTGATTGAGGTGCGAAACCGCATGCTGTCGATGCCCGATTCCGGCAAACTGACGTTCACACCCGTATCCAGCCTGCACATGACTTTGTTTCAGGGAATCATCGAATATCGTCGCGCGCTGCCATATTGGCCGCTGGATGTACCTCTCAATACCGGCATTGACGAGATGACAGGGCTGTACCTGGATCGTCTCAGACAATTCGAAAGCCTCGGGTCGTTCCAAATCAAGGTCATCGACGTTACTCCTGTGGGTCTGACCGTCAGCGGGGCAACTTCGGAAGACGACGCCGTCATAAAGAAATGGCGCGACGCTCTCGCCGTTCCGTTCGGCTACCGCCATCCGGATCACGATGCCTATGTCTTTCACGTCACCTTCGCTTATCCCGTTGACTGGTTGGATGATGACCGCCTTCCCGCTTGGCAAAAGCTGTTGGACGAGTGTCTGCTCTATCTTGAGAGGATAGCGCCCATTATCGAAATTCACCCGCCCGCCTTTTGCAGTTTCAAAGACATGAACCACTTTGAAGAACTGCTGGTTCTGGGCAACAGCCACCATGAAGCCTCTGCGTGGAGCATGTCAAAATAAGCCTGCGCGCGACCTTCCCGGTGCGCGGCTATGGCGCGCCTGCGCCCGTAACTTCATAAAACTGTCATATTTGGGAAACGGAAAATTGAAGGGTCAAGGGAAAATATAAATCCAAATGATTACCTCTGCTCCGGAGTTTCCCCATGAGTTTTCGTCCAGCCGAAATGTTGGTTTTGCGTCGTTTTGGCGATGATCAGCTCGTTACGCTCGCAAAACTAGCTGTCGAAACCGCCTTTCAGCCCGTTGTTGAAGCGGCAAGCGGCGCAACATTTGGCTATGAATCGTTGATGCGCGGCTATGACCGGCTCGGCTTCCAATCGCCTTTGGAAATCCTGGACAAAGCTCACGAGGTCAATCAATTGCTAGAGCTTGAGCAAATGGTAAACAGTCGCGCCTTTGCCGAGTTCGGCGGACTTCCCGGTCATAGCCAGCGAATGCTGTTTATCAACATGGATGCAAGGCTCGTTGGCCTCGGCAGCGATATCGTGGAACGACTCACCAATCATTTAGCCAAAGCGGGGATACGCCCCTCATCAATCTGCTTCGAACTGTCCGAACGCTTCGACAACGCAGAGGATCCGGCATTTTCTGAATTCATCAAAAAGCTCCGCCATTCCGGTTTCAAGCTGGCCATCGATGATTTTGGTGTCGGCTTCAATGGCCTTAAGCTGCTTTGCGACTATGCAACGGACTATGTCAAAATTGATCGTCATTTCGTGTCAAAGCTGGACTCGACACCGCGCAAACGGCACATCGTCAAACAGATCGTTCAAACCGCCCATATGCTTGGCGCCAGGATCATCGCTGAAGGAGTCGAAACCGAAGCAGAATTTGTAATCTGCCGGGACCTTGGCTGTGATCTGGTGCAGGGATATTTCATCGCACGCCCTACCACGCATTTTGGAGAACTGCAGGATTCGTATCCTCATCTCGGACAGGCGGGATCCTTACGCAGGCAGACCACAACGCTGGACAGCATCCTGATCAGAGCGCAGGTACAGCGCCTGCCTGCCGTGCGAGAAAATGACGATCTAGACAAGGTCTTCGAGCTTTTCCGCAACAACCCGCTACAAAGCTTCTTCCCCATCCTCGGTGCTAATGACGAGCCACGCGGCGTACTGCACGAGCATCACGTCAAGGGGAGAATTTATCACCCATTCGGTCGTGACCTGTTGAAGAACCGCATCTATCAGCGCGGGATCGCACACTTCGTTACCGAGGCCCCCATTGCAGATATCAACACGCCCGCGGAGCAAATGCTCAAAATCTTCGCTGGCATGAACGGCAGCGATTGCGTGATCCTGACAGAAAGTCTTCGTTATGCGGGCGTGCTTTCAGCGTCTTCGCTTTTGAAAATTATCAACGAAAAGCTACTCAAGACGGCCCAGGACCAGAATCCGCTAACCAGCCTTCCAGGTAACAGATCCATCCGCGACTATGTCCAGGATGTCATGCGCGACGGTTCCGACGCGCGCTATTTCTGCTATTTCGACTTCGACAATTTCAAGCCCTTCAACGATCACTATGGCTTTCAGAAGGGCGATCTCGCCATTGCTCTTTTCGCCTCTTTGCTCAGACACCATTTCGTCGGAGAAGATAAATTCCTGGGCCATGTCGGTGGCGATGACTTTTTTGTCGGCATAACAGGAGGAACACGCGGCGAGCTGGAACCAGTTCTGACACAACTATTGCTAGATTTCAGCGCCAAAGTTCGCGAACTTTACAGCCCGGAAGACCGCGCCGCCGGTGTCATCCTCGCCCATGACAGGACTGGCGGCCAACGTCTATTCCCGCTGATGCGCTGCAGCGTCGCGGTACTGGAAATCACGCAAGGCCATATGCAGGTCGACGTAAACCGCGTTAGCGCGTCAATCGCCGCCATCAAGGCTTCGGCAAAGGAATGCATGACAGGTCTGGTTTTTAGCGGATTGAGCGAAATGTAGCGTCGCGGCCCACAGGCAGAAGCCGAGGCCGCGACCCGATTGTTACTTTGGCTGCCGCGATGCAACAGCCTCCATCAGCTTGCCAGCAAGCATCTCATATTTCTCGTCATAATGATGGTCGCCGGCAAGCTCGATCTTCTGAACAGCAGAAAGCGATGGAGCCGTGCACGCCGTGTCATCCTCTTCCGAACCATAAACGCACAGGACCTTGTCCAGCGGCAGCTTCGCAACTGCCGGTGCTACCTCATTATCGCCGCCCAAGCCAAGCCACGCACCAACCGAAACCTGGAACGGCGTGGTCTCTTCCGTGCCGATCAAGCCGACAAGACTAATGCGGTCTTGCAGCTGTTTCGGCAAAAAGGGCCAAGAGAAAGGGATCGTATTGGCGCCGAAGGAATAGCCGAGCAAAACCACGGGCAATTTGCCCGAGGGATCAGCCTTGGCGACAATCCTCGTAATGTCCTTGGCAATATCTTCCGGTTTGCGCAGCGACCAGAAATAGCGGAGCGAATCGACGCCGACGACGTGCACACTCTTTTTCGCGATGATATCGCCAACGGACTTGTCGATGTCACGCCAGCCGCCATCACCGGAGAAGAATACCGCGAGATATTTAGCCTGGCCATCAACGGCTGGAACGTCGATGGTGGGCAGGGCCTCCGCTGAAGCATCTTCCTTGGCAATATCGACCGCTGCATCAGCCGCTATCACAAACCGCTCAGCTTTGGTGGCACCAATTTTTTCCTGCGCTAGAAAAAATCCGGCGCTCGGAGGACCCTTGGGATCAGTATCAGGCTTCTCCCGCACAATCGTCGCCGGATTGGGTAGATCTGCGTCATAGGAGTAGCTGAACCCCTCGCCCGCAACGGCTTCGTAGTCCGCCCCTTCGCATGAGGGAAGCTTCGTTTTGAGCGCTACTGACGGATCGACTGAGACCGCGCCGGCAAGCGTGGCGGCCGGAGCATCGGACATCGAAGCGTAAGCCATGACACCACCCTCGCCAATACCGATAACCACCGGATGCATATAGGTATCGACGGCAATCTGACGCTGGGCTTCCTTTGCTATCCCTTCGAGATCGGAAACAAAATAGGTGCAATCGCCCGTGTCCTGATCGAGTTCCTTGCGCCATTTCTCCAGATCAACGGTCAGTACGAGAAAATCGCGATCCAGCAGCAGTTTCGTCAAGGTTTCATCATCAGCGCCAAGTCCACCTTTCTGCGACACCAGGATAGCTATGCCAGTCGGCTTGCCAGACGGTTTCAAAAGCGGGACGTCGGTAAGACGCTCCGACGAAATGAGAATTCGGCTGCCCGAAGACTCAAAACCAAATCGAGGCAAAAAATGGAGCGCTGCGGAGAGACCCACGCTAACGAGAACAAGTGCAAGTATGGCGAAGAAGTAGGGCCTGCGAATGAATTTCATCGTTTAAAGACCTCGAAGGGGCTGCCGCTCACCAAGTTTGTCGCATCGATCAGCGAACGAGGTGTCGCGAGGCCCGGGGGGCAAATCAGATAATAGGGAGTCCATTTCGGGCCGAACTTATCCTTGAAAGCGCGCAGTCCGTCAAACCGGTAAAATTCGGCGCCGCGGCGGTAGATGAAGGAACCGATACGGTTCCACCGGGAGGCAAGATGGCTATCGGAAAGGCCTGACAGGGGCGCTGCGCCGAGATTGAACCAGCGGTAGCCTTCGCCCTTCGCAGCCATCAGCAGATTGGCGAACAACCCATCCATGATGACGCTGGACGCATCAGGCAGATGTCGCATCAGATCGACGGCAATTTCCTGATTACCTGCACCGCGCCACACATTGGCAAAGGCCACGATCGCGCCTTCCTTGCGCAGGACTGCGATGTCGAAGTGTGAAAGATAGGCATTTTCGAACGAACCGAGCGAGAAACGCTTCTCGGAACCGGATTTCATTTCGAGCCAGGCATCGGACACGGCGCGAAGTTCATCCATGCTATCCGCGGTTTGGCCCTTTGGCAGGATTTCGAAGCTGATCCCTTCCTTTTCCAAGCGCCGGGCGGCATAGCGCAGGGGCTGGCGCTTGGAGCCCTCAAGCGAGAAATCGCTGAGATCGACGCGTGCAACTTCGCCGAGCTTCAGAGCAGTCAAGCCCATGTCCAGGAATAGAGGCAGTCTTTCCGGCCCCACCCCATAGAACACCGTTCTTGTACCGGTGCGATCCGCCAGTCCTCGAAAAGCCCAGGCCAGATCGGCAATCACATCATCGCTGCCCACTGGTTCCCCCATTGAAACCAGGCTTCCGCCCGAACGGGCATACATGACAAAGCCTCTGCCTTTGGGATCCATCAGGAAGCGTTTATCACCAAGTAAAGCGAGCGCATCCGAAGCGTTCGGAGACATACCAACGATATCGGGCACTTGTTCCGGAATGGGCTGAGCGCGCAGTTTGCTCCGGCCAACGCCATTGATGATCGTATTGATTGTTATCGCCGCGAGAACGGTCAGGACGAGTACGGAGACGCGAAGGAAACGCGATGCCTGCGCATCCCAAGCAAACTCCCACCACAGTTCATTCGCATATTCGACATGCCGATAGGCGAAAAGTCCGAGCCAGAGAATGGCAAACGCCGTTGTACCGACGCTGGCCAGCCACCCCCAGGACAAGCTGAAATGCTCCCCCAGGGGTTTGCGATAGAATGAATCGCGAAACAGTAGAAGCGTGCCGGCCATCAAGGCAAGCATGAGCGCTTCTTCCCAGGCTAGGGCCTTGGTCAGTGCGAAGACCGCCCCGAAGCTGAAGAGGATCAGCGCAAGGAACCAGGCGCGCCAGAGACGCCGTGCGAGGCCCCGCGCGACGATCAGCAAGGCCAACCCGACGAAACTCGCGCCAAGATGCGACATTTCCAGAAATGGCATCGGCAATATGTCAGCAAGCATTTCCAGCCGGTGGTGAAGGTCGGGAATGACCGCCGAAATCAGCAGGACAATACCGCCCAGAAAGGCAATACCAGCCGAGAGCGGCGGGATCAGCGGCTCAAACATTCGCACAGCGGAAATGGTTGGACCGGCGATGAGATGGCGGCGGCGCAAGACTTCAGAAACGACGAAACCTGCTATCGCCAACAGAAACGGAATGAGGGTATAGATGACGCGGTATGCGACAAGCGCCGCTATGGCGTCGGGGTTTTGCCCCAACCCAAGCCCCGCAACAATGGTTGCTTCAAATGCACCGATGCCGCCGGGTGCATGGCTGATGATACCAAGAGCAACAGCGACCACATAGACAAGAGCAAACGCAGGAACACTGTTCACGGAGCCCGCCGGAAGCAGGACATAGAGCGTCGCGGCCGCCGCAGCCACATCGACCAGACCGGCCAAAATCTGCAGCAGAGCGCCCTGCGACGAGGGCAAGCGAACAGATAGTCGGCCGATGTTAAGCGTGCGCTCACGGCGCGAAAGCCAGTACAACAAGACCGCCACAGCAAGGAGAATCAATATGCCGATCAGTTGATCAAGAACCGGTCCGAACGATAGTATCCAAGGTATCCGTGAGGGATCGATGACGAGCGCCACTGCAATCAAGATGGTGAAAGCAAACCAGATCGCCATCCAGGAGGTACCGATAATCCGGCCAATATCGGCAATATCGATCCCTTCTGCAGCATAGACACGATAGCGAAGTGCACCGCCGGTAAGCAGGGAAAATCCAAGGGCGTTCGAGATTGCATATCCGGCACCACCCGCCATCGCCGATATGTGATAAGGCACCCGCCCCGGTGCGATCGTTTCAACGGCAACCACGTCATAAAGCGCAACGGCGGCGAAACTCACAAATGTAAAGAAAAGCGCAGTCAACAGGACGCTGCCTGGTATGGCATGGAGGGACTGCTTGACATCACGGATCGAAATGCCGCTGGAAAGGTGATCCAGAACCAGCAGGCCGATCACGGCAACGGCAATTCCGAAAAATGCGAACAACGCGGATTTTGTCTTCTTGCCCCACGGCAGTTTTGACTGCGCGCGCGCTTCAATCCTGCGTGTTTGTTTTTCGTTGTCAGGAATGGACGTCATAAGGGGTTCCGAAGCCAGAAACGGATTGAAGTATTGTCGATTTCACCATGAAATTGGGACGGCGTCATTAGCCCTGCAATAATGGCGGGATTGAGCCGAGAAGAAAGGCAAATTAAACAACGCCCCCATCAACGTCGATTAAGTGCGTTGGACCTGTTATTTGAATACTGGTTCGATGGTCAATTCGACTTAAGCCGCATCAAGTACCAGGTGGCGATGGCTTCCCGGTGCTTTGACACGACCGACGGCGGCCGATGGCGGTTTTAGTCCCATGCCTTCGGTAACGGCTGTCGCAACAGAATTGCTGTTTTGAATGAGAAAAGAATAACGCAGCTTGGACAGCCGAATCCGTTCGGCAACGTCCACCGCTGTACGCCAACGCGCCGCAATGGATGAAACACTCCCTTCCAATAGCAGTGTCGTGCGCGACGTAGGCCGGACATAAAATTCAGGACAATATACGAGGTCGCGTTTCGCATAATCGGTGACAACGGCAGTCAGGGGCCCGCGAATCGCGCAATAGTTGAAACTGCCATCGGCATGGGCCGCACCACCATTGATTTCATAGAGTGGCCTGCCGGTGTCATCAGTCCAGACAACAAAATTATGGCTGACAATCCCGGCGAAACGCGGGATTGGGTAGGAGCCAAAAAGGATGTGGTTCATGAAGCGCGACTTTAAGTGACAGAATTATGACTAAGGAAGTTTCTCAATAGAGCATTTTTCGGCAAAGACAATACTCAGGTCTTTCACAGAATTTTGAGCTTTTTATACTTAGCCGACACACTATCGCTGTAGTTCAAACCCACCGCTGGGAATCCCCCCCGGAAACATCCATTTCTCCCAAAAAACCGAATTATTTGTTGGAACAATTACGGCGCTCGCCGAAAATAAGATGATAAAATTTATTCTGCCTATTTTGCATATTGGCATAAGCAACTGTTTCATTTCGTTGACAAAACATCAGCGTCACACAACACGCACGCGTATTTCACCAATTCCGTCCACGCCGCCGATCATTTCGTCGCCAGGCAAGATGGCGCCCACGCCGGCTGGTGTACCCGTATAGATGAGATCACCGGCTTGGAGCTTAAATAGTGTCGAGAGGTAGCTGATTGTCTCCGGCACTTTCCAAATCAATTGATCCAAGTCGCCGCGCTGTCGTTCAGCTCCGTTGACTTTCAACCAGACCGCACCCTTGGCGGGATGACCGATGCTTGTGGCAGGCACGACGGCCGAACAGGGCGCAGAAGCCTCGAATGCCTTTCCCACCTCCCATGGACGGCCAAGCTTCTTGGCTTCCCCTTGCAGATCGCGGCGAGTCATATCGAGACCGACCGCATAGCCAAATACATGATCGAGCGCGTTTTCAGTGGCGATGTCAGAGCCACCCTTTCCAAGCGCAACAACCATTTCCATTTCGAAATGGACATCTTTCGTCGCAGACGGATAGGGGAAATCGCGTCCATCGATAAGAAGGCAATCCGGATTTTTCTGGAAGAAAAACGGCGGCTCGCGGTTAGGATCATGTCCCATCTCGATGGCGTGATCAGCATAATTCCGTCCGACACAATAAATCCGATGAACCGGAAACAGCTTGTCAGAGCCGGTCACCCGCAACGCCGGTTGCGGGAGAGGCTCGAAAACAAATTCATTCTGATGCATTCTTACGCCTCATCTCAAATTAATTGGCAGATTTCGACCTTGGTCTTCTCAGACAGCATGACACATACTAGGTGTTATAGAGATCAGACAAATCGCCAACGCAACCCGTCATATGCAGCGGCATAACGCCCTCTACAAGGATTTCGACCTTCGCATGCATCAGAGACTTGATCTGCACAATCCGTTGCATGCGGACGACAGCGACGATTTCCTGCTGGAACAAGTCCAGCGGGCGAGTTTCCGCTATTTCTGGGAGGGTGCTCATCCGCAAAGTGGTCTCGCGCGCGACCGCTCCGGCCGGACGTCCGATCCAAATAATGACCTCGTTGCCATTGGCGGCTCCGGCTTCGGTTTCATGGCTATCCTCGTCGCCATTGAGCGTGGCTGGATCGCGCGCGATGACGCGCAGCACCGCATTGAGAAAATGTTGTCTGCGCTCGAACGCGCGAAACGCTATCAAGGCGTTTTCCCGCACTTCATCAATGGCGTGGATGGCACGACCGTACCGTTTACACGCCTGGATGATGGTGGTGACCTGGTTGAAACGTCGCTTCTCGTGCAAGGATTGATTTGTGTCCGGCAATATTTTGCACGCAATGGCCCCGAAGACATCGTTATCCGCGACAGAATCAATCGGCTCTGGCGATCGGTCCAGTGGAATTCCCACATCAAACCGGGGGAAAAAGCTCTCTACTGGCACCGCAGTCCAAAATTTGGCTGGGCACGCAATGTGCCGATCCGGGGCTGGAATGAAGCGTTGATCACTTACATCCTGTCGGCGGCCTCCCCCGACCACGGTATCGACCCGGAGATTTATCACAGAGGTTTTGCGTCAGATGGCGCCTTCGTCAATGGGCGGCACTATTATGGCGTCAGGTTGCCGCTTGGCCCGGACTTTGGCGGCCCCATGTTCTTTGCGCACTATTCCTTCTGCGGCCTGGATCCGCGTGGGCTTACAGACCAATACGCCGACTACTGGTTGCAAAATTGCAGCCACGCGGAAATCAACTACCTGCACAGCGTTCACAATCCACATGGTTATATCGGTTATGGTCAAGATTGCTGGGGCCTATCTTCCAGTCACGGTCCGGAAGGCTACAGGGTAAGTTCCCCCGGTTCAGATTTCGGTTTGATAGCCCCTACCGCCGCTCTCGGCAGCCTGCCCTACGTTCCAGAATATTCAATGCGCGCCTTGCGTCATTTCCTGACACTTCCCCATGGCAAGGTGAATGGCAGGTTTGGTTTCGTCGATGCGTTTTCGCCTTCCCGAAAATGGTTCGCCAGAACCTACCTCGCGATAGACCAGGGCCCAACCATTGCTATGATCGAAAATCACAGAAGCCGCCTACTATGGAAGCTCTTCATGAGCGCGCCGGAAATCCAGAATTCTCTGCGCAAACTTGGTTTTGCAAGCCCTCATCTGCTCGGACCGCGGGAACCAAACAACGGTTGAGGCATTGCTTCTGTCAGGGCAATTGATCATCTTTTGATCGAACTCCGCGTCCTCCCAATCAAGGATCAAACATGAAAATCCATGCTGTTTTCAACCGCGATGGCGGTACGTTTCGCACCATGGATATCAATCTGTTCGCTGAAACAGCCAAGGAAATCTTTGAAAAGCATGGCCATACGTTCGAGAGCGAGATTGTAGCTGGCAAAAGCATTGTCAAGGCGTTGCAAAAAGTTGCGGGCGAAGCCGGCGAGCATGTTCTGATGGCAGGCGGTGGCGACGGCACGATTTCGGCCGCCGCTGACGTTGCCTGGAAAGCCAAGGTGCCGCTCGCTGTACTTCCGGCTGGAACTATGAACCTCTTTGCACGCGCCTTGAAAATTCCGCTGGACCTCAATGCAGCCCTGGAAAGCCTCGCCAGCGGCACCATTCAGGCGGTCGACATTTCCACCGCCAATGAGGAAAGCTTTGTTCATCAGTTTTCAATTGGTTTCCAGCCGCAAATGATCAAGCTTCGCAACACCTTGGAGTATCGCTCTCGGTGGGGTAAGCGTCTTGCAAGCATCCGTGCATTCGCCAAAGCCGTGGGCAACCCGCCGCGCTTCGCCGTGCGCATAGTCATCGACGGCACCGCGACAGAACGAACCGTTTCCGCAATCTCGATTTCGAATAATCCGTATGGTAGCGGCGTTTTACCGGTACCCGACAACGTCGAGCACGGCGAATTGGGAGTCTACGTTGCCGGAGGCCTGACCCCTGGCACAATAATAAAGCTGGCGTTCAGCGTTCTGACCGGGTCATGGCGCCGCAACCCCGACGTCGACGAAATTCTTGCCAAGGAAGTTGAGTTGCACTTTCCGCACCTGCGGCGCAGCGCGAAAGCGACCATCGACGGTGAGTTGATCCCGCTAGCGCGAGACGTAAAAATTGCCATTCACGCGGGAGAACTTCAGGTTCTGGTCCCGCAAGACACAATTTCCATATGAAGACGGCGCGGTTTTGACCGCGCCGTTCAGTCTAGCTGGATACGATGTCAGCTACTTTTCTTGGATTTCTTGACTGGTGCTGGCTCTCCAGCCGCCTTCCGCGCCGCGGCCTCTTCGGCAGCGAGCTGATCGGCGCTCTTTGGCATGGTGTCGACGACGGAGCGCACTTTACCCTTGTCGGTAACGGTGCACATTGCATCGCGAATATCGACCTTCAAGCGCACCTGGTTTAGGCCGCCACCCATTGGTTCGGCATCGACGGCCTTGATGTTGCTTTCGCCCATGAAATATTTGGAAGATGCTGCAGCAATGCAAGGTTGAGCCAGAGCGGCGTTCACAGGTGGACGTACGGGCGCAAAAGTCGGCATGGTCGGCATCATGCTGGGTGCGCCGGTGGTAGAACATGCAGCCAGTGGAATGAGGATCGCCAAGGGGGCAATCCGGCTTAGAATAACGGTAGGCAGGCGCATGGTTCTCTCCGCAAAGTCTTATCGCAGGATTGGATATAGCGCCGGAAACTATTCGGTTTTTATCATTTGTCTAGTGGCACAACTGCCACAATGGGACTTTATTGCCACAAGTTCGTCCCAGCGCGTCAGCGGGAGGCCGACAACATCCAGTTGAGTACGCCGCGCCAGTCGGTCATACGGATTGGCGTGCCGTGATTGCCGCTTTCAAACCGATGAAACCGCACGGGATAGCCCGGTGCCGATGTCCTTATCGTCTGGTAGAAGGCCTGCTGCTTTTCGACGGCAAAAACCGGATCACGACTGCCATGGCCGAAGAAGACCGGCACACGGCGTTTGAACGCAGCAGATCCAATGAAGTGCTCATCCCATAGCGATCCGAGAATGATCAGGCCTGAGATGTTCCTGGAAGTTTCGGCATCCTGCGCCAGCTTCCAACACAATGAGCCCCCCATTGATCCGCAAGCGACGAAGAGTTTTGCTTGTGGCGATTGCGTCTTGAAATAATCGATTACACCCGCAACTTCGCTTTCGCCCTTGTCTCCGAAGTCGCTAAACTCTGGTGTAATATAAAGTCCCCCATTGCGGTCCATCAGGTTTTTCAGGCGATTGAAGTTACCGCCGAACGTGAAGTCGTTCATACCTTGCTGGCGGTTGCCGCCCTGGCCGTGCAGATAAATGGTAATGACGGATGCGCCTGAAAGTTTCCCCACCGTCATGACCTTTAGCGGTCCCTTGCCTGTCGTAACGACAAGGTCCTTTTGCGAGCGTTTTGGCTGAAGTGAGATGTAGTTCTGTTTGACGCGTCGCTCTGGCACCTGATCGCGACCGTTGATATCCCGCATTTCGTTATAATCGACCACGACATAATCACCGCCGTCGCCAGTTTTCAGAATACTGGGATAGGCAAAGAGATCATCTTTGTAGGGTTCGAGCTGCAATGCTGGCGCGGGGCTTGAAAGGCAAACTAAAGCCAGTGCGCCAAGAACAAAGGACCTGATCAAGCGAATTTCCTATCGGATGGGCTCAGTAATAGTACCACCCGCGCGATGCAGCATATCCGGCGTATCTACGTCAAGGGCAGCCGCCTCGCCAAGCTCCACATCGATGACAGGAATATCGCCACGCTCGATCAAATGACGTGCACCGACATCACCGGCAAGACTGAATACTTCGTTGAACAAGACACGTGGCAGAATGACGGGATTGCCGCGCTTGCCTTCGAAAGTCGCCCTCACGACAGATTGACCGCCGGCACTTTGGAAACGGCTGATCATGGTCTGCAGATCAGTCGCAGACAGAGCAGGCATGTCGGCCAGGAGCATCATCACGCCATCGGACGCCGATGGTACGTTCCTGATCGCGGTTTGCAGCGATGACGCTAGCCCGCTGGCGTAGTCCTTGTTGAGGGCGATCACCACGTTAAGCCCATCCAGCGCAGCGCTGCATTGCTCTGCCATATGGCCGAGCACGGCGACGACAGGACGCCCACCCGCCTCGATCGCAGTGCGCGCCGAGCGGCGTATCAGCGGCACGTCATCGAAAGTGGCCAGCAATTTGTTTGGACCCATCATGCGGGTCGACTGACCGGCAGCGAGGAGCGCGATGGCAACATGGGGCCGCGCAACCGACGGGCGTGGATCGCGCGGCTGCGGCCGCGTTGGAATTTCCATCAACAAGCCCCCGACGCCCATTCCGACGATGTCTGCCTTGGTTACAGGCACATTCGCCATAAGCCGGTCGAGCACCCAATCAAAGCCGTTTTCCTTGGGGCTCCTCGCGCAACCGGGAGCGCCGATCAAGGGCTTTTCATCAAGTTCGCCGAGGATCAGCAAGTTTCCCGGATCAACCGGCATGCCGATATGAGTAACGACGCCGCCCGCTTCCCTGATTGCCGTGGGAACGATATCGTCCTGATCGACCACCGCAGAGGCGCCAAAGACGACGACGAAGTCATTTGCTTCCTGCAATTTGCATATCGCTTCGGCCAGCGGTTTGCTCGCATGGGGCGGGCGCAGTTCGGATGTCACAACTCCATGGTTGGCTGCGATCCGTGCTTCGATGACACGGCGTGTCTTGTCGAGCACTGTCTGCTTGATTGACGGCAGCGTCGTTTGGATCAGGCCAATGCGCGAACCTGTAAAACCTCGCACTCCAAAGGCCGTGCGACCGCGTGCCAACTCCGCGATCCTGTCAACGACAGACACAGGAACTGCAAAAGGAATGATCTTGATCGTCGCAACCATCTGCTGCGGTTCAACCCTGTCGAACGCTTTCAACGTGGCGATCGTCACCGAAGGATCGACCGCATTGATGGCATTGATCAAGTCGGCATCCACCGTAAAAAGCCCGGCCATTTCGGCATAGCAATTGACCCGGCCCGTCGATGCCGGCCCCGCCCGAACACCCGACCACTGCAACGCTGCAGTTATTCGTCTGGCGGCTTCGTTTTCTTCGAGATCAGCCTCTTGCAAGCGCGCGGCAATGACGTGGGTCACACCCGCTTCGCGCAATTGCCCAACGTCATGTTCGCTGAGGGCATGTCCTTTTTTCAGCTTAAGGTTCGCTGTATGAGTCGCGTGCGCAAGAATCGCGCCAAGCGCATCCTCAAGGGGTATTTCACCAAAAATCATGCTGTCTCCAAACGCAGCGGGGTCTGGAGACCTCTTGCTCGAAATGCCTTGATCACCTCAGCCATAACCGCAACCGCGATCTCGGCAGGGCTGGAGGCACCGATATCAAGGCCAATAGGCGAATGGATTAAAGCGATCTCATCCTGGCCGAACCCTAGCGCGGTGAGCCGCTCGACGCGCTTTGCGTGGGTCTTGCGGCTGCCCAGCGCGCCGACATAAAAGCATCCAGCTTTTAAAGCTCGCTCGAGCGCCTGATCGTCGATTTTCGGGTCATGCGTAACGACAGCAACCGCCGTATAGGGATCTAGTGGGCGCTGCTCGAATATATCCTGCGGCCATTCAGCAAAGAGTTTGATATCCGGGAAGCGTTCCGGCGTGGCGAACGCTGTACGCGGATCGACGATTTCCATATCGTATCCAGCAATCTTGGCCATCGGAGCCAGCGCCTGGCTGATGTGCACAGCGCCGATCACCACCAGACGTGGCGGCGGCACGTGGACGTTCAGAAAGAACGACCGGCCCTCAATCTCGACGAGGCCCGATTTTCCTGACAGAAATGCCTGCCTGACCGCATCGCCCAGCAGACCGGCAACCGGGTCGCTCTCCTTGATCACGCGGTCGCGCCCGTCGCCAAGATCGGTCAGCAACAATGCCGCACGGCGGGCTTGCCGTTCTGCATTGAGTTTCTTCAGACAATAGGGATCCATTATCAGCCCAGCCGTTCGACATAGACTTTGATACGTCCGCCGCAGGACAGACCGACCTGCCAGGCGGTTTCGTCGGCGACGCCAAATTCCAGCATCCGCGGGGTGCCCTGGCTGATTACATCCATGGCTTCAGCGATGACCGAGCCTTCAACACAGCCGCCAGAAACCGAGCCCTCGAAATTACCTGCCTCATCGATCACAAGATGGCTGCCGACCGGGCGCGGAGCCGACCCCCAGGTTTCCACAACGGTGGCAATTGCCACGTCGCGCCCCTCAGCCATCCAGCTTTCGGCGATCAGCAACGGATCGCGTATTTGTTCAGTCGGACTTTGCATTGTATGACAGTACCACAAACTTTAATGTTGGTGCAACCAACGCTTCGGATCATCGTCGGTGTCCCGCGGTCGGCCAAGTGCCCGGCACAGATCCTCCAAAGCCTCCATATTGTGCACAGCACGGAAGTCGTCAACATAGGGTAACATAGCTTTTACACCACGGGCACGTGGCTCAAAACCTTCAAATCGGAGTAAGGGATTGAGCCAGATCAGCCGACGGCAAGATTTCGATAGCCGTTCCATCTCCGCTTCAAGGCCGCTCGTATTTTCGCGCTCCAGTCCGTCCGTGATGAGAAGCACTACCGCACCTTGACTGAGAACGCGTCTCGACCAATGACGATTGAATTCCCGGAGGGTTTCGCCAATGCGTGTACCGCCTGACCAGTCCTGTACAGCACCCGTGCAATGGGCAATCGCGTCATCCGGGTCACGATAGCGCAGGGATCGCGTGATGTTACTCAACCGCGTACCAAAGACGAAGCAATGTACCCGGCGGCGCTTGGCCATCATCGCATGCATGAAATACAGGAAAACGCGAGTGTATTGGCTCATGGAACCCGAAATATCGGCGAGCACGAGCAATGGCGGATGCACTTCGCGACGCGAGCGAAATTTCGGTAAAATGAGATCACCACCGGTCCGCAGGCTCGCACGCATCATTGCTCTGGGATCGATACGCGCGCCTTTGGGATCACTGCGGAAACGCCTCGTCTCGACTTCATCAAGGGGTAGCGTCAGCTCATCCATCGCCCGGCGCGCCTGGCTGAGCTCTTCGGCCGACATCTGCGCAAAGTCCTTGGTCCGCAGCACTTCCTTGCCGGAAAATGTCAAACGCGCGTCCACATCGATCTCGGGTGGGCGTTCTCCGGGCTGGTTGCGCGAGCTTTCCTTAAACAGCGCTTCGGCCACGCGAGCCTCGGCAGCCCTTGGCTTCGATCGCTCGCGCGCCAAGGCCAGGGGCGAGAACATGGCCAGCATTTTCTCGATGAGCTCGCGGGAGCGCCAATAAAGCCGGAACGCCTCATCGAATGTCGCATGGTCTTCGCGACGGTTGACGAGCACACTGTGCAATGTCCAATAAAAATCATCCCGGGAGCCGATCCCACCGGCCAAAGTCGCCTCGATCGCGTCCCTGACGGAAGCGGGGCCCACCCGCAGCCCGGCCTTTCGCAAAGTGCGGGCAAAATAGACGATATTGTCGGCAAGGCGGCTTTCCGTCCTTGCTATCTCGGGTGATGAGGCGATCGTTTCCATGTTACGCCGCGTTCAGTTCTGCCTTGACCTCGTCGAGTATTCGCCGCCCCTCGCCGCCGGAAATCCTGGCTATATCATCCTGATATTTTAGCAGAACGCCAATCGTGTCGGATACGGTTTCCGGATCCAGTGCCAACTTGTCCATTTCGGTCAAGGCCCCCGCCCAGTCGATCGTTTCGGCGACACCCGGTAGCTTGAACAAATCCATGTCACGCAATTTCTGCACGTAGCGGACGATTTCATCCGACAGGCGTTCATTGGCTGCAGGGACTTTGCGCCGGACGATCTCAAGTTCCCTTTCAGCGGAGGGATAGTCTACCCAATGGTAAAGGCACCGGCGTTTCAATGCGTCGTGAATCTCGCGAGTCCGATTGGTGGTTATGATGACGATTGGTGGTTCGGCAGCACGGATTGTTCCAAGTTCCGGAATCGTGACCTGATAGTCCGACAGCACTTCGAGCAGGAAGGCTTCAAAGGCTTCATCGGTTCGATCAAGTTCGTCGATAAGAAAAACCGGGGCCTTGCCCGGTTTACCAGACAGCGCCTGCAGAACGGGCCGTCTGATCAGGAATTTCTCCGAAAAAACATTGCGTTCTATGGCTTTTTTATCAACCTTGCCGCTCGCTTCATCCAGACGAATCTCGATCATCTGCGCCGCATAGTTCCATTCATAGACAGCAGAAGAGACGTCGAGCCCTTCATAGCATTGCAGCCGGATCAGCGGTCGGTCCAGCGTTGCCGCGAGGACTTTGGCGATCTCTGTCTTTCCGACGCCAGCCTCGCCCTCCAGAAACAAAGGTCTCTTCATGCGCAAGCTGAGAAACAGTACCGTCGCCAACGCACGGTCCGCGACATATCCGCCAGCCTCCAGCAGAGCCAGCGTATCTTCGATCAATTGCGGCAGTTCAGCCATGACGTCTCCGGCGCTAATCCCCTGCACTGTGATAGGAGCGATTGAGATAGATCAATGAACGACCAGGGTCGCCCATATTGAGGGCGGTGACCTTGCCATAGATCACATAATGCGTTGCGACTTCGTGGGTAGCTATGATGCGGCAATCGAAGCTCGCCAAGGCGTTTGTGAGCACTGGAGCACCGGTTTGAAGTGTTTGCCAATGCCCGAGCGCAAATCTGTCGGGTTGGGACAGATCGCCCTTGCCTGAAAAGGCTTCCGAAAGCGCCTGCTGCTGGAATGAGAGCGTATTCAGCGCGAAAACCTGATTTTCGATGAACAGGTGGTTGAAATCGTGATTGCGATTGAGACACACGAGCATCGTCGCCGGATCATCCGAAACGGAGCAAACCGCTGAAATTGTAACGCCGCGGCGGCCTGCAGGACCATCGGTGGTAAGGATGTGAACCGCCTCGGCAAAATGGCTCATGGCATTGCGAAATGCGAGCGGCTCTATTTTCTGATCTTTGGCAATTAGCACTATTTTATTTCCGTTGTCCGAACCATCACTATCGCAACATGTGTCTCAACCATAGGGGCAGGTCATTTTTTCCGGTAACTTCCTTTTATATAGCGCGAGATTGCTAAGAATGAAGGAAACAGCTACCGAAAACGTGCAACTACGATCCATCAAAGAGGAAACGACATTTTCGCAATGAACTCCACAATACGCGCCGCCACATTTGGCCTTTGCATAGCTGTCGCAAGTGTCGCACATGCGGAAGACAAGATTGGTGTTATCGCGCCGCTTTCCGGCCCTTTTGCGCGCCTTGGAACGCAAGTTGTCGATGGTGCGACGATTGCGGTTGCTGCCAACAAGAGCGGCCAAACGGTGTCAATCACGACTGCTGATGACCAATGCAACGCGGCAGGCGGCGATGCGGCGGCAAAGCAGCTGGTCCAGGCAGGTGTTGCGATAGTCGTTGGCTTTCTCTGCACTGAATCGCTCGAAGCCGCCCTGCCCATCCTCAATCAGAAGGGCATTCCCATTATTACCCCGGCAATTCGGGCACAAACACTGACAGAGCTGCGCGCCGATCAACCTTATCCGGTCTTCAGGACCGCGCCATCCGGCCGCAATGAGGCCAACGAAACTGGCGATATCCTTGCCGGTCTGTGGCATTCGGAACCCTTTGCCATCATCGATGACGGTACGATCTTCGGGCGGGAACTTGCGGCAGGTGTGCGGGCCCGTCTGGAAGAAAAAGGCCTAAAACCGGTCTTTGCCGATACATATCGCCCCGGCCTCGACAATCAAAATGCACTGGTGAGCCGACTGAAACGCGCAGGCGCCACACAGGTTTTCATCGGCGGGGAACGCGACGATGTTGCAGCCATAGGGCGGAGCGCCGTGGCGCTGAACTATGCACTTGTCCTCGCCAGCGGCGAGGCCCTCGAGGCGGCAGGCGATGGCAGTCAGCTCGCCATCGGCACCTTGATGATCGCACCCCGCGAGCCACAAGCTCTGGAAAGTGCCCGAAACGCCAAGAATACGATCGAGTTGGCAGGAAAAGTGCCGGAAGGCTATACGATACCGGCTTATGCTGCGACCGAAGTGGCAATGCAGGCGCTCAATACCGCACAATCACAGGCAGGATCACTGACGGAGATTCTGCACACCAATGTCTTTGAAACTGCGCTTGGCACGATGCAATTCGATGCCAAAGGCGAGCGCATCGCCGATACTTACCGCTTGCAGAAATTCGACGGAAACCAGTTCGTGCTGGAGACCAACTGATGTTGAAGGCCGGTCCACGCAATCTCATCACTGACGTCGCTGGGTTGAAAGTCGGGAACGCTTCCGACGGGAAGCTCAAATCCGGCTGTACAGTCTTGTTATGCGAGAACCCGGCAACCGCGGCAGTCAAGGTGCTCGGCGGCGCGCCGGGCACGCGCGAAACCGATCTTCTTGAGCCGCATAACACCGTTGAGCAGATCAACGCACTGGTTTTATCGGGCGGATCGGCGTTCGGTCTGGATGCCGGGTCAGGCGTTCAGGCCGCCCTTCGAGAAGACGGCATTGGTTTTGAAGTCGGCACGCAGCGTGTTCCAATCGTCCCGGGCGCCGTTCTCTTCGATTTGCTGAACGGCGGCGACAAGGATTGGGGCCGGTACCCGCCCTATCGTGAGCTTGGCTATGAAGCAACGCAGTCGGCATCCAAAGATTTCACACTTGGAACCGTGGGCGCCGGCACAGGAGCAACAGTCCACGAACTGAAGGGCGGGCTGGGCTCCGCCTCGTCAATTCTTGAAAGTGGCGTGACCATCGGCGCCCTCGTCGCGGTGAACGCGCTTGGCACGGCAACCGTCGGAAAAACCAGGCATTTCTGGGCTGCGCCATTCGAAATCGGTGACGAGTTCGGCGGACTTGGGCTGCCACATCCCTTTCCTGCCGATGGCGCCGAAATCGGTACCAAGTTCAGCGGCGCGGCGCGCGATGCCAACACGACAATAGGGGTCATCGCTACCGATCTGATCCTTACGAGCGCTCAGGCCAAGCGCTTGGCCATTGCCGCCCATGATGGTTACTCTCGCGCGATTTGGCCGGCACACACACCTTTTGACGGCGATCTGGTGTTCGCCATCGCCACCGGAACTAGTGGCAAAATGCCGGAAATAACTGAATTCATTGATCTTTGTGCGGCGGCGGCCTCAACAATGGCGCGTGCCATAGCACGAGGTGTTCATGCCGCTACGCCTGCGGATAACGATCCCTTTCCGGTCTGGCGATCACTTCGCTGAACAGTTTCGATTGTGCGATAAAGCCGCGCGTGATAACCGGCGCCCACAGCATTTCTACCGGAGACAGATCATGAGCCGTCCGCTCGTCATATCACCTTCCATTTTGGCCTCGGATTTTTCGAAGCTTGGCGCGGAAGTAAACTCGGTTTTGCAGGCGGGCGCCGATTGGATCCATATCGATGTGATGGACGGGCATTTCGTCCCGAATATTACCTTTGGTCCGGAAGTGGTAAAGGCCATCCGGCCGCTGACAGACGCGGTTTTTGATACGCATTTGATGATTTCGCCGTGCGATCCCTATCTCGAGGCCTTCGCCAAGGCAGGCTCTGACATCATCACAATCCATGCCGAAGCCGGACCGCACCTGCACCGCTCGCTTCAGGCTATTCGGGCGCTCGGCAAGAAGGCGGGCGTTGCCATCAATCCGGCAACGCCGGAATCCGCTATCGAATACGTGCTGAACGACGTCGACCTCATCCTCGTCATGACTGTCAATCCCGGTTTTGGCGGACAGAAATTTATTCGCGAAACACTGGAAAAGATCAGGAAAATCAAGGCGATGATCGGCGACCGACCTATCGATCTCGAGGTCGACGGCGGCATTACTCCTGAAACGGCCGCGCTCGCAGTACGTGCTGGTGCCAATGCACTGGTTGCCGGGTCCGCTGTTTACAAAGGCGCAAGCGAAGCCGCCTACAGGTCCAACATCGACCTGATCCGCAGTTCAATCCGCCAAGGACCGCAATGATATTCCGCCGCATTTTGCTTAGCCTTCTCTTGGCGTCCTCGCCAGTCGCGGCAGTGGCCGGAGATGCGGCAAAGCTTGATATCATTGGCTTTTCCAAGGATGGCGGCACCTTTGCCTTCGAGGAATATGGCATCCAGGACGGCTCTGGCTTCCCCTATGCCAACCGGTTCTATATCGACACGGCAACCGACAAGTTTCTGGCCAAGACGCCGGTCCGGGTCAGGCTCGACGATGAAAATTCATCACTCGAAAACGCCCGCGACAAGGTCGGCCGCGATGCACAGGGCGTGACGTCCCTCAGCGATGAAGAATTGCGCGCCAATGCCGGCAATGCGGTGGCCTCGAACCCTGTTACGGAGCTTTCGGCCGATCCGTTCAAGGTCAAAGTCAACCCGCGATTCGTGTTTCCTGCGATTGATCCAGCACTGACAATTCAGCTGGAAGAGATCGCCGTCCCTCCGAGTGAAACTTGTCAAAACCTGGGTGAAATCAAAGGTTTCCGCCTGACGCTGCTTGAGGATAAGACTGACGCAAAGCCGGAAGTGCTGCACGAAGACGCCTCCGTTCCGGCCAGTCGCGGCTGTCCGCTCGGCTATAGTATTGGCGCCGTCCAGACCCTATATCCGGACGGTGGGAAACCGGTAATCGCGGTGATGATTGCAGTGCGCGGAACGGGATTTGAGGGCCCGGACTATCGCTGGCTGGCGGTCACCAGGCAGCGCTAGACGCATCCACGGCAAAAAGTCGCCAAATGGTGCGTTGAGTGATCGGCCTAGCTCTGATAGACCGCCCTTAAAGCCTAAAAGGACAGGAAAACATATGATCCCGCGCTATTCGCGTCCCGAAATGGTCGCCATCTGGTCTCCAGAAACGAAATTCCGCATCTGGTTCGAAATCGAGGCGCATGCCTGCGACGCGCTGGCGGAGCTTGGCGTCATCCCGAAGGAAGCGGCGAAAACGATCTGGGAAAAGGGCGGCGCGGCCACGTTCGATATCGATCGCATCGACGAGATCGAGCGCGAGACCAAGCACGATGTCATTGCTTTTCTTACACATTTAGCCGAAATAGTTGGTCCGGACGCGCGTTTCGTTCACCAGGGCATGACCTCGTCGGACGTACTCGATACCTGCTTCAATGTGCAGTTGATGCGCGCCAGCGATATACTTTTAGCCGATCTGGACAAGCTTTTGGCAGCTCTGAAAAAGCGGGCTTTCGAGCACAAGGACACGGTCACCATCGGCCGCAGCCACGGCATCCACGCCGAACCGACAACCTTCGGCGTCAAGCTGGCGCAGGCCTATGCCGAGTTTGAGCGCTGCCGTCATCGTCTCGTCGCCGCACGCGCGGAGATTGCAACTTGCGCAATCTCCGGCGCTGTCGGCACCTTCGCCAATATCGACCCACGCGTGGAAGAACATGTCGCCAAGGCATTGGGAATGCAGGCAGAACCGGTTTCGACGCAGGTGATTCCGCGTGATCGCCATGCCATGTACTTTGCAACCCTTGGTGTCATCGCATCGTCGGTAGAGCGCCTGTCGGTCGAGATCCGTCATCTGCAGCGCACCGAGGTTCTGGAGGCGGAAGAGTATTTTTCGCCCGGCCAAAAAGGCTCATCGGCCATGCCGCACAAGCGCAATCCCGTGCTGACAGAGAACATGACCGGGCTCGCCCGCATGGTCCGCGCGTTTGCCCTGCCAGCGATGGAAAACGTTGCACTCTGGCACGAACGCGATATCTCGCACTCTTCGGTCGAGCGCATGATCGGCCCTGATGCGACGATCACTTTGGATTTTGCCTTGGCGCGTATGGTCGGCGTTATCGAAAAACTATTGGTCTACCCAGATAACATGTTGAAAAACATGAACAAGTTCCGCGGACTGATCCACTCCCAACGGGTCCTTCTGGCGCTTACTCAAGCTGGCGTTTCCCGTGAGGACTCCTATCGTCTGGTGCAGCGCAACGCCATGAAAGTGTGGGAGCACGGGGCCGATTTCCTCGAAGAACTGCTTGCCGACGCCGATGTTCGCGCCGCCCTGCCCGAAGCGACGATCCGGGAGAAGTTCGACCTCGGCTATCACACCAAGCATGTCGATACGATCTTCAAGCGCGTGTTTGGTTCAACCGGCAGCAACTAAATTAAAGCCCCCGGTTGATAAAAGCAGTCCGGATTCGAGGATTCTTGCATAGGAATTGAAAATTCCTGAGTGGGAATCGGACAAAGTTGCGCAATTCACCCGCCAGGATAGCGGCGGTTAAATCGCGTGAAACAGCTGAAAACCGCCAGTTGGAACGGATTGGTTCGGGAAATTAATTGAACGAGTGTTCGATTAATTTCTGCGCTGATTTACATGCTGGCAGTGTGATGGGTTGAAACGCCGTAACGGCTGGTACGGAAGGGTTTCGGGTGCCGTTCAGCGAGCTCACCATGAGGCGGGTGCGTTGCTTGCAGAAGCCGGCTTCTTCGACGTTGGCGATTGTCACTACAATCACCACCCTCCCTCAAGTGAGCTCGCCGAACCACGCACAATGCCAACCAAATCAGAAAGTGTAAGCCTCAACTAACCCTTTACCGGGACGATCCGGATGACATTGCCCCATGGGTCAACGATCTCACGTTCGTCCTTGGCATCGGCTGAGCTGAACTCGGCCCAGGCAAGTCCGGAGCGATCATTGTCGCGGCGCCCCGCCCCGCGGCTCTGCCACGAATTGGCGGCGACATGGTGATGGTAACCGCCGGTTGACATGAACACCGCACTGCCGCCAAACCCGGCAACCGTCTGCAACCCGAGCTCATTCTGCCACCAGCTTTCCGCCTCCTTGGCGTTGCCGACGCGCAGGTGCAGATGGCCAACCATCGTCCCGTCGGGAGCCATGTCGAAAGGCACCTCGTTACCGGGTTCGCCGAGCAGATTGCCAACGTCGAGCGCCTCGGTGCCCATCTGCACGGATGAGCCGTTCCACTTCCAGCTTTCATGCGGGCGGTCGGCATAAATTTCAACGCCGTTGCCCTCCGGATCGGTGAGATAGATGGCCTCGCTGACCAGATGGTCGGAAGCGCCGACAATCGGCGTGCGCTTGTCAATTGCCCGCCGGGCCCAGCGGGCGAGATCGGCACGCGCCGGCAAGAGAAAAGCGGTGTGGTAGAGGCCGGCGCTGTGCGGATCATCGGCACGGATGGCCGAGGCCTGCTCGATCTCGAGCAGCGGCGTTTCACCCGCGCCAAGAATGACCGACTGGCCCTTGCGTGAAATCTCGCGCAGGCCAACCACATCTTCATAATATTTCGCCAGCGCGCCGGCGTCCTTGGCCTTTATACCAACCTTCGACACGTGGGTCGGCGCCGTTGCCGCAAAGGAAATCTTGTCCATTTTTGTCTCCGCGCGGGAACTTCCCGCCGTTACGACCAAGGCCGCTGCACCACCAACCACATCCCGGCGTGTGAGCTTCATGCGGATCCCCTTCGCAACATTTCAGTTTCGTTACCGCTAAGGTCGGATTTATCGAGGCTCGAAACAAGCCCGGCACGAGCGAACAGCTTGTTCACAAATACTGAACCCACCGGCGGGATTGTTCAGGTGGTGAACCGATCAAGCTGATAGAATGGTATGGGGCCATGTGATCTATCAGATTTATGCGTTCACGACCCAGCAAGTGCCAAAGACGCCGAAGTCGCGTTCTCCGCCAGGAGGGAATAACCGGCAACTGTTTTGGTTGACTCTCTGGCGGCGGCACGCTCATTTGAGCCTACTTTGATTTAGGCGAGGGTAATAGTATGAACGACTTTTATGTCGGACAGAAAGTCGTTTGTATCGACGACAAATTCAAGAATGTCAGCATCGATCAAATCATCCGAAAAGGTCAGATCTACACCATCCGCTGGATTGGCATGTACCAGCACTACGTCGATGGCGAATTCCTCGGCATTAAGGTGGAGGAAATCCATCGCGGCAATGATGACGGCCCCGAGGGTTATGGTGCCGCCGACATGCCTTATCGAGCGTCCCGCTTTCGTCCATTGGTGAAAGACAAGATTGGCCAATTGCGAAAGCTATTGACGCCCAAGCCGGACGAACCTCACGAACCGGCAAAGCAAACCCCAACAAAAAAGAAGGAGAAGGTCTGAATTCCTGATAGAAAGTGTAGGGTTCGACCTTCACCATTCTTCGGTTCACGTCAGGTTTTTACGCCGCGCCAATTCCGCTTCGCTCGGATGTTCCGCTCCGAACGAGCCGGTAACAATGTCGCCCGCGCGCACATATTTGTTGATTGTGACGCCAGAGTCCGAGACCTTTGACGAAACGAGTTTCAGCGCGGCGGGAGAGGCTTGGTCGCTGAACAGCCTCTTGCCCTTCCCCAATATGAGCGGAAACACGAAGATGTTCATCTCGTCGACCAGGCCATTTTTGAACAGGGTTTGCAGGAAATCGGTGGAGCCCTGTGTCAACAGATCCGGACCTTCCTCGCTTTTCAGCTTCGTGACTGCCGCGACCACGTCCGGGCCCAGCGTTTGGCTGTTCTGCCAGTCAAGTTTCAGCTCTGGATTGCGGGTCGCGACATATTTGTTGACGCGGTCGAACAGCGGACCGATCGGATGATCGGCGTCGACATAGGGCCAATAGGCGGCGAAAATGTCGTAGGTTTTTCGGCCGAGCAGAAGGTCAAAAGGCTTGGCAAACATCTCCCCCACGGCCTCTTCCCCTGCCTTGTCAAAATAGGGGGCAACCCAGCCGCCATATTTGAAATCGCCTGTCGGGTCTTCGTCCGGGCCGCCTGGTGCCTGCATGATACCGTCGAGGCTTACAAAAGCACCAGTGATGATCTTTCTCATGTTTAGTCTCCTTCAACGCTGCCATTATGCGTTAAAGACGTCCGACAGTGGCATTTGCCGACAGTGCTTAGAAAAATTGTGCATCCATTCATTTACCGAGCAAACCTCGAACGGTACGGAGGATGGATACATGCTCCTCTCGAGACGAGCCCGTCGCCAATCCATTCCCGGTAAGACCGGAAAGGTGCCGGGTCACGTTGTTCTGGATTTCGGGATGATCTTTGAACAGCGACGCCAAGGTCGGTCCGTCAATTTCATACGCTTCGAGCACGGTCAAGGCTTGGTATTTGGTGGCCAGGGGAACCCCATCGATCTGGCCGAATATGGCACCCGGTGCAAGCCGTAGAACCTCCTTGCCATCAGAAAGAACCGATACGGCTCCCGAGCGGACGATCAGCAGGCCTGATGCACTATCCGCTCCTTCGAAAAAGGTATCTCCAGGCCGGTACCGCCGCAATCTTGCCGACACTTCCAGTTTATGCAGCTCGTCCTGCTCAAGATCCGCAAAGATCGGATTGTCCTGCAACAATTCCCGCAAGGGGTCCGGTAAGGAATGATCGGTGTGAATGTTTTCAATAAAGACGGAAGACGCCGCCGGCAGAGCAAGAGAAATGCCGGTCTCCATACATTGGCGGTAGACCAGATCGATAAGCTCGTTCCTGGCAGGAATTCTGTCTGATGGATGCCTGACGCGGAATTGCAGTTCGATATCCATAGCAAAGGCGTCGATACCCTTCAGCGCGACAGCGGGAGCAGGATCGTGAGTGATGTTGTTTGCTCCAATCATGGCTTGCCGCATCTTCTCGACGACAAAAGATGGCGGGTGCACCGCCTTCACACGCAGCGGCAGAACAAGCAGGTGCGACTCGTCAGGACGATTGACGTTCGTCAGTCCAATCTTGGCCAGAAAGCTGTTCGGCAAAACGGCGACATTGTTTGCCGGCGTCAGGATGTGGGTTGAACGCCAGGTGCTCTCCGCCACCCGTCCCTCGGTGCCGTCGGCTAGAATGATCCAGTCACCGATTGTATACGGACGCCCCAATGTAAGCGCCAATCCGGAAAAGAGATCGTTCAGGGTGCTCTGCAGGGCAAGGCCAAGGATAATCGCGAGGACGCCGGACGTCGCGAGGAGTGTTCCAATGGCAAAGTCAAACACGAAGGCGAGAACCGAAAGCGTAACCGCAAGGTAGACTGCGGCGATGATAAGGTCTTGTAACACCCGGGCTTCGCGCGGCTTGCCGTCGAGGACAATATAGATGCGGACGAAACCGATCGAGGCCCAGGCAAGATGTACCCACCACAGCGTCTTGGCTGCGATGAGCATAGCGCCGCCTTCTCTCAATGGCTCGAACTTGAGAGGCGAGATACCGTTTGCGAACAATATTGCCGTCATCGCGGCAAAGAATGCGATCTGGACCAGCAGGCGGGCTGTCGGACGACTGCGCCCTTGCAAATGCCAGACAACGATGCCAGCAAGACCGAGCGCAACAATTTGGAAAAGTGGTGAGACAAGCAGATCGAGCATAAGCGGTGGCTCCTGAAAACAGGCTAACGAGGCCAGGTTTTCGATTTTTGGTCCCGGCCAACGCTCCTTATCTTACTTCATCGGAAGGACAAGCGCCTTTTCACCAGTATCGACGACAAACATCGCAAGGATTTTTGCTGCCATAACCTGGTAGAACCTCCGCTCGCGGCGTTCGTCAGGCACGCCCATATTGCGAACCATCGCCATTTTTCCTAAATACGGCACATGAAAGTCAAAGATACCGATATTCTCATCGTTCCCGGCTATACCAATTCCGGCCCCGATCACTGGCAGACGCGCTGGGAGAACAAGCTTTCCACCGCGCGCCGCGTCGAGCAGGCGGAGTGGGCGAAACCCGTGCGCGAGGACTGGGTGGCCGAGGTGGTCAAGGCGATCGACTCTGCGACGCGCCCGGTGGTCGTGGTCGCGCATTCGCTTGGTGTGCCGACCTTCATCCATGCTATTCCGCAGATCGGCGACAAGGTCAAAGGCGCGTTTCTGGTAACGCCGCCGGATGTTTCCAACCCGAAGATCCGGCCGAAACATCTGATGACCTTCGGCCCCTACCCGCTGGAACCGTTCACATTTCCCTCCATCGTCGTCGCCAGCCGCAACGATCATTATTGTTCGTACGAAGTAGCCGATGAACTTGCCGCGTCATGGGGTTCCATGATCATCGATGCCGGTGACAGCGGCCATCTCAATTCGGAATCCGGCCACGGCCCCTGGCCGGAGGGCTCGATGGTTTTTGCAAAGTTCCTCTCGCAACTTTGATACGTTGGCTTAGCCGACGGACCGAAGAGCGATGTCTTCCTTGATCTCTGCGGCCATTGCTATAGGCTCGACCGAAGCAGTGTCTGCGGACAGCAAAAACTGCGCTTCAACGGAGGAACACACATGAAATTGTACTCGCGGCCGCTATCGCCCTATTCCTCCATCATCCGCTGCATCGCATATTACAAACAGGCTCCCATCAAGATCGTTGCACCGCCTTCGGGATTTCCGATCCCGGAAGAATTCCGCGCAATTTCGCCGTTCAACCGCATACCGGTGCTGATCACCGGCTCAGGCCTGACAATCGTCGAAGCCTCGGTGATCGCCGAATATCTGGAAGAGCATTTCCCCGAACCAGCGCTGCTCCCGGCCGATTCCCGCGATCGCGCCATCGTGCGCATGACCGCCCGCACGGCCGAACTCGAGGTGCTGGCGCCGGTGATGGAGCTTTTCGAGCTGTTCTTCAGGAAGTCGAAGGATGATGCACGCATCAGCAAGCTGTTCAAGCAGATGGAGATTGGCCTGACCGAGATCGAAAAGCGTATTGGCAACGGCCCTTTCGCGCTCGGCGATCAGATGACGCTGGCCGATGCCTGGTTGACCCCAACCCGTTTCGTCTTCAACAATTTCCGTGTCATTTCCGGCCGCGAGGATTTGCTCGATCCCTACCCGAAATTCGATGCGCTTCAGCAACTGATTATTCAGGATCCGGTGCTATCGCTGGTCTGGTACGAAATGACCGACGGGCTCAAAGTGTTCCAGGTTGAACTCGAGTCCGCCTAAATTCCAGACCGGAGAAAATACGCATGAAGACGCCGACGATTACAATCGCCGTAATAATTTCGCTTGGCGTCCTTGCCGGTTGTCAATCGAAAGGCAAACCCGGGCCGGGCTCCCTGGCCTTCGCATCGGAAAAAGCCGCGCTGCCAACAATGGAGCGCGTCGCAATTGCTGCCAATAATTGCTGGTTCAAATCGGGCGATTCAAGTTTCAAGCCATACCGCCTGGCGCCGGAACTGAATTCCTATTCGGGACGTCCGCGCATCCTCGTCGTGCCCTCGAGCAATCCGGGCGGGCGCCCGCTTCTCGTCGTGCATGCGGAAGGCAACCCGGCGAAGGTCGAAGCCTTTGGTCCGCTCATGAGCAATTCCGCCGGCAATCGCATTGCCGCAGATGTGCGGCGGTGGGCAGGCGGGCAGACATCGTGCTCGGCAAGCGGATGAAAATGGCTGAGGCCGTGCGATGTGCGCCGGCCTTGTCACCTCAGGAATAATATCGTTCGAGATCCGCTTCCACATGATCGCGCGTCAAGCCGAGGTCCTTCAACCCGTCATCACCGAGCGATCCCAGTTCCAGTCTCGTCCGCCGCTTGACAGCCGCATTTTCCAGCCAACGTATGAGGCGGGTAAACAAGTCATGTTGAAATGCTGGTGCCAGGCCAAATCTGCCTGGATCTATGTAGATGGGACCCATATTCGCCTCCATTTGACGAGCGATCGCCTTTCATATCGGTATTGGCGGCGCCCATCGCAAGAGCGCCTCAATCCCAGAAGAACCGCTTGATCTCGCGACGCGCTTGCGCAGGTTCAATACCGACATCATTCAACAGATCATTGCTAAGCTCGCTGAGATGCATGCGCGTCCGGCGCTTCATCATGGCGTTTCCAAACCAGCGCATCAGGGCGGTAGCCGTGTGCAGCAATCCGCTGGTGTGAGAACGTGCAGCGTGGCTTTCCGCGCTACCAGATCTTCCGATTGTATCTATTGTACTCATTGTCATTGTCCTTGAGAGGTCAAATTGACTCTTTTTCGTGCGATTGTTATATGAATTGACTCAATTGAAAGCACAATATAATAATTGTTACCATGACAAATTGGCTCCCTGAACTTGAACCCGGCAAAGGCCCGCTCTACCTGCAGCTGGCCGACCGAATCGAAACCGACATTGCCGAGGGGGTTCTCGCGCCCGGCACCAAACTGCCGCCGCAGCGCAATCTTGCCTTCGATATCGGCGTGACGATTGGAACGGTGGGCCGGGCCTATAATCTCATTCGCGAGCGTGGGCTTGTCAGCGGCGAAGTCGGGCGCGGCACCTATGTGACGGATCACAAGGTGACCTCGCTGGTTCAGGCGCCGCCGCACACGGAGCCATTTGGTGGCACGCGCGGTCCTGTGGCGACGCCTGGCAAGATTCGCATGGACTCGACCGCCGCAATCGAGGTCGGCCAGTCCGACGCGATGCAACAGCTGCTGGCGGATATCACCCGACAATTCCCGCGCGAGATGTCGAGCTATTCCCGCACCCTTCCCGTATCGTGGCAGGAGGCGGGAAGCAAATGGCTGTCCGGTGCGGGCTGGGTGCCGGAACCTGCGTCCATCGTGCCGACGCTCGGCGCGCATTCGGCGATTCTCGCGGTGATAGCGGCGATAACCGTTCCCGGCGACAGGGTTGCCTTTGAAGATCTGACCTATTGCTCCGCGGCGCGCAGCGTCAATCTCATGGGGCGGCGCAGCATCATCCTGCACACGGACAATGGCAGCGCGACGCCCGACGATTTCGAGCGGCTCTGCGCGCAGCAGCATCCCAAGCTTGTTTTTCTCATGCCGTCACTACACAACCCGACCGCAACGACCATGCCCGAGGATCATCGGCGGGCGATTGTCGAGATCGCGCGGCGGCACAATGTCTGGATCATCGAGGACGAGATCTACGGCTCGGTGATGGGGCACGATAACATCAAGATCGCCGATCTCGCGCCGGAGCGGACATTTCATATTGGCGGCCTGTCGAAATCAGTGGCTGCAGGTGTGCGCGGCGGCTGGGTCGCCTGCCCTCCGCACCTCGCGGCGCGCGTCCACACGGCGCACAAGATGGTCACCGGCGGCATGCCATTCATCATGGCGGAACTCGGCGCCCAACTGGTCAATTCAGGCGAAGCCGACGCGATCCGCGGCAAGGTCCAGACCGAGATTGCTGCGCGCGAAGCGATTGCACGCTCGGTCTTCGCTGGCATGGAGTTCACCTCGCAGCCGCTTTCGCCATTTTTGTGGATGAAATTGCCCGACCCGTGGCTTTCAGGCACGTTCAAAAGCGCTGCACTGAACGAAGGTGTGCTTGTCGACGACGAGGACGAGTTTAAACCCGGCCGCACCGAGAAAGTGTTCCATCGCGTGCGCCTTGGATTGACCGTGCCGGAAACGCGCGATGAGGTGGTTCAAGGCTTCAGCATTTTGCGCCGGCTCATGGAAACGGATAATGCGAGTTATGACAGCTATTCTTGAGATATCATTGCGTCGGTCGAACAGATAAGCTCCTGTGATATTCTGACGCGATCTTATTTCAAGAGATTGATTTATGCTTTTTTTGATATTAAATGATTTATCATGAGATGGCGCGTTGAAGTTTTCAACGACACTGTCGCCGGTGATTTGGATGCGTGGCCAGTGGAAGTTCGTGCCGCGCTTGTCAAAATCATTGAACGAATTGAGACAGTTGGCCTCACCAAGATGAGAGAGCCACACGTCAAACATCTACGAGGCAAGCTATGGGAAATGCGCCCTAGCGCAAACGGAAATGATGGCAGGGCCCTTTATGTGACCGCACGAGGATCCAGAATCATCATCGTCGCAGCTTTTATGAAGAAAAGGCAGAGAACCCCGCAGAGGTGGCTTGATCTGGCAGAAGAAAGAGCGAAAGACATAATCTGATGAGCATTCCCTTCACGACATTGAAAGAGCGGTGGAACGCAGATCCTGCATTTCGCAAGGCCTATGACAAAATAAGCCCTGAGATGGAGATCGCCTTTGCGATTGCCGAAGCGCGCCATCGAGCCAAACTCACGCAGGCTCAACTCGCTTATAAAATCGGTTCGTCACAAGCCATGGTGGCTCGATGGGAACGAGGCACAACAATGCCTTCAACCAAATCTTTGACGAAGGTGGCCCAGGCGACCGGTTCGCGCCTGCGCGTTCAACTCGACGCCGGGTAGTACCCTCCTCACCCCTTGCCCAAATACGGAATGGTCCCGGCGATATCGGTATCGTCGATAAGCTGGAAGCGGCTTTCGCTGCCTTCCTGGCGCGCCTTGCCGTGAGGTGCGTATTCCGGATCATTCACGAAGGCCATGGCGGCATCCGCATCCGGAAACTGGATAAGTGCGATGAGCGTCGTCTCAAGCGGTTTGCCTTCAAGCACTTTGATATTACCGCTGCGTGAAAGATATTTGCCGCCATGTTTCGCCGCGATATCATGCACGACAGCTGCATATTCCGGCACCCATTTGTCATCAGTGATTTTAACGTCCGCGATCAGGAAAACCGTCATTGCATTCCTCCTATGCCGAGCTTCAAAGCCCGTAAAGTCCGGTGACCCAAATGCAGTGTTGCACGGGCCAGCGCCAACTTCCAGTTGCAGAAACGCTTTGTTCAAATTGCCGTGAATCCATTATCGACAAACAGGTGCGTGCCGGTGATGAAGCTCGCCTCGTCGCTGGCAAGGAAAAGCGCGGCACGCGCCACCTCTTCCGGCTCGCCAATGCGCCCCTGCGCTGCGATCATGGCCTCGTCGGAGACATCCACCCCTTGCTTTTGCAATTCATCCACCTCGCGCAAGCCGTGCGGTGTGCGAATAAAGCCGGGGCAGACCGCGTTGCAGCGAATGTTGCGGTCGCGAAACTCGACCGCGATGGCTCGTGCAAACATATGACAGGCACCCTTGGTCGTATCGTAGAGAACTTCCATCGGCGTTGCCGCCACGGCCGAAATGGACGAGGTGCAGACGATCGAACCGCCGCCGGCATCGATCATGTGCGGGATGACGGCCCGCGTCATCAGATACATGGAGCGGACATTGACCGCGTGCAGCCAATCCCACTCTTGAACCGTCGTTTCGAGGAAAGGCTTGATGACGATGGTGCCCGCATGATTAAAGAGAACAGTGACATGGCCGTATCTGTCCGCAGCGCCGGCAACGGCCTTTTGCACCTGTCCCTCGTCTGAAACGTCGGCGACAAAATAGCTGGCGACCCCTCCGGCAGCAGTGATTTCCGCGACGGTGGCAGCCGCCGCCTGCTCATTGCGGTCGACGATCGCCACTGTCGCGCCCTCCGCAGCGAAGAGTTTCGATGCCGCACCACCCATGCCTGTGGCTCCGCCAGAAACGATTGCCACCTTGCCTGCCAGCCTTCCCGCCATTTCAATCCCCTTGAAACCGTATTGTTGCTTGTAAGAGTGACGTTACGCCGGGCGGCTGGCTCGGACAAGCGCCCCATCCCCCGAGCTGCGACCCTCTCTGTTGATTCAGTCCTTTTTCCTATCGCGCCGCAGGACTACATAAGCTAAAGAAGGCCAAAAGCTCTCCCATGTATGGATATTCCAGGACCCATGACCATTTCCAATACTGTCAAGATCACGCCGGAACTCGTGGCTTCACACGGGCTGAAGCCGGACGAATATCAGCGCATCCTCGATCTGATCGGGCGCGAGCCGAGCTTTACCGAACTTGGCATCTTTTCCGCCATGTGGAACGAGCATTGCTCCTACAAATCTTCGAAAAAGTGGCTGCGCACGCTGCCGACCACGGGGCCCCAGGTCATACAGGGGCCGGGTGAAAACGCCGGTGTCGTCGATATCGGCGATGGCGATTGCGTGGTCTTCAAGATGGAGAGCCACAACCACCCGTCCTATATCGAGCCGTACCAGGGTGCGGCGACCGGCGTCGGCGGTATCCTGCGCGATGTGTTCACAATGGGCGCACGGCCGATCGCGGCAATGAACGCCCTGCGCTTTGGCGAACCGTCGCACCCCAAGACACGGCATCTTGTTTCCGGCGTGGTCGAGGGCGTGGGCGGCTATGGCAATTCGTTCGGCGTGCCGACGGTGGGCGGCGAGGTCAATTTCGACGCGCGCTATAACGGCAATATCCTGGTCAATGCGTTTGCAGCGGGCCTTGCCAAGACCGATGCGATCTTCCTGTCCGAGGCCAAGGGCGTAGGCCTGCCCGTCGTCTATCTCGGTGCCAAGACCGGACGCGACGGCGTTGGCGGCGCAACCATGGCGTCGGCCGAATTTGACGAATCCATCGAGGAGAAGCGCCCCACCGTACAAGTTGGCGACCCCTTTACCGAAAAATGCCTGCTCGAGGCCTCGCTGGAGCTGATGGCCTCCGGCGCTGTCATCGCCATCCAGGACATGGGTGCAGCCGGTCTCACCTGCTCGGCAGTGGAAATGGGCGCCAAGGGCAATCTCGGGATCGAACTTGATCTCAACTCCGTGCCGGTGCGCGAAGAGCGCATGACCGCCTACGAAATGATGCTGTCCGAAAGCCAGGAGCGCATGCTCATGGTGCTGCGCCCGGAAAAAGAGGAAGAGGCCGAAGGCATCTTCAAGAAATGGGGGCTGGATTTCGCCATCGTCGGCTATACGACAGACGATCTGCGTTTTCGCGTGCTGCATGACGGCGAAGAAGTCGCCAATCTGCCGATCAAGGATCTCGGCGATCAGGCTCCGGAATATGACCGGCCCTGGATGGAGCCGGGCAAGCACGCCCCGCTACCTGCCGCCAATGTACCCGAGGTCGAGGACTATGGCGCGGCGCTGCTGCAAATGCTCAACTCGCCCGACCTTTCATCGCGCCGCTGGGTCTACGAGCAATATGACACGCTGATCCAGGGCAACTCCCTGCAGGTACCGGGCGGAGACGCCGGTGTGGTGCGTGTCGATGGCCATCACAGCAAGGCTCTCGCCTTTTCGTCCGATGTGACGCCGCGTTATTGCGAGGCGGATCCTTATGAAGGCGGCAAGCAGGCGGTCGCCGAATGCTGGCGCAACCTGACTGCCGTTGGCGCTGAACCGCTCGCGGCTACGGACAATCTCAATTTCGGCAATCCGGAACGTCCCGAGATCATGGGCCAGCTGGTGAAAGCAATTGGCGGCATCGGTGATGCCTGCCGCGCGCTGGCCTTCCCGATCGTGTCGGGCAATGTTTCGCTCTACAACGAGACCAATGGCCAGGCGATTCTGCCAACCCCGACTATCGCAGGCGTTGGGCTCATCCCGGACTGGAGCAAGACGGCCAAGATCGGCGGCATGCGCGACGGCGATGTGCTCATCCTCGTAGGCGGCGATGGTACACATCTTGGCCAGTCGATCTATCTTCGCGATCTGCATGGACGGGCAGACGGCCCTGCTCCCAGCGTCGATCTCGGCATCGAGAAGCGCAATGGCGACTTCATCCGCTCTGCCATCCGCAACGGCCAGGTGACCGCCTGCCATGACCTTTCCGATGGCGGCCTTGCGATAGCCTTGAGCGAGATGTGCATGGCCTCCGGCAAGGGTGCGAATGTGGAAATCGGCGAAACCGCGCCGCATGCGCTGTTGTTCGGCGAGGACCAGGGCCGCTACGTCTTGGCCGTTGCCCCTGACCTAGCAAAACTCGTCATGCTCAACGCGGAAGGTTCCGGCGTTCCATTCCGTAACCTTGGTACAGTCGGCGGCAACGCATTGACGATTGGACGCCTGCTCTCCATATCTGTTGAGGACCTGAAAAAAGCCCACGAATCGTGGTTCCCTGACTATATGAGTGGTCAGGCGGACGAAGAAACACAGGCCGCCTGAGGAGAGAACGACATGGCAATGGACGCGCGCGACATCGAAAAAATGATTCGAGACGCCATCCCGGATGCGAAAGTCACCATCCGCGATCTGGCGGGCGATGGCGACCATTATGCCGCCGAGGTCGTGGCGGAAAGCTTTCGCGGCAAGTCACGCGTTCAGCAGCACCAGATGGTCTATGATGCGCTGAAGGGCAATATGGGCGGCGTATTGCACGCTCTCGCCTTGCAGACCAGCGCGCCGGAATAACTGGCCACCATCTATTTACAATACCAATCCATTTGACAGTTTGTAATTTTTAACTTACATGTTGCGATGTCGGCATTTAAACAGTCCGATACCTTCAAAAGGTGGCAAAATAAGTCCCTGATCGCTTTGCGACTGCAACGTTTACTGGGAGGAAATGCTGGTGACGTTGCACCGGTCGGCGCGGGTATCAGCGAACTTCGGGTTCACCACGGTCCTGGCTATCGTGTTTATTTTCAGCGGCGCGGTGATCTGATTATCCTGCTTTTGTGTGGCGGCGACAAAAGCACTCAAGAAAAAGACATCGGAATGGCCAAGCAAATCGCTGCCGAATGGAAAGATGACAATGGCTGAGAAGTTCTACGATTTCGATCCCGCAGAAATGCTCGATTCCGATGAGGCTGTGGAAATATTCCTGACCGAAGCAATGGCAACCGATGACGCAAAGCTTATTGCAGCAGCTCTGGGCGTCGTGGCACGTGCAAAAGGCATGAGCAAGATTGCCAGCCAAACAGGATTGGCACGCGAGCATCTCTACAAATGCTTGAGCGAAACCGGAAATCCCACACTGGAAACAACGGTGGCTGTCCTGAAAGCAATGGGATTCCATTTGGCTCCGAGACAAGATGAAGCAGCGGCATGAAAATCTCTTTATAGGTTGTCGAACCACGCACAACGTACCATCTACTACGGACAAGTTACTTGCGTTCACGCGCCCATCGTGCTTTTTTTGGGCAAAGAATTGAGGTAAGATTGACCTCAAAGCGTTTTCTGGCCGTGATTCCTCCCTCGCGGCCGCGAAAGGAACCTTAAATGAGCGGTATCAACGAATTCATCGATAACGAAGTCAAGAGCAACGACGTCGTGCTTTTCATGAAGGGCACCCCGGGCTTTCCGCAATGCGGATTTTCCGGTCAGGTCGTTCAGATCCTAGACTATGTCGGTGTCGACTATAAAGGCGTGAACATTCTTTCTTCCAACGAACTGCGCCAAGGTATCAAGGACTATTCCAACTGGCCGACTATCCCGCAGCTTTATGTGAAGGGTGAATTTGTCGGCGGTTGCGATATCATCCGTGAAATGTTCCAGGCGGGTGAATTGCAGGCTCTCCTCAGCGAAAAGGGCGTCGCCACCAAGGCCGCCTGATTACGCTTTAATTGCAATTGGTTCCGGTCGCATCCGGAATCTTCATGTTAAAGGCGTCGGCCGTTCCGACGCCTTTGTCTTTGTTTGTTGTTCAAATCCAGAAAGCACTCGGAAATGGATGCCTCTGCCAATACCACTCCCTCACGCCTCCAGGGAATGGGTAAAGTCGAATTCATCGGCCTGATGGCGATGTTGATGGCGGTCAATTCCATGGCTATCGATGTCATGCTGCCGGCTTTGCAGCAGATCGGTGCAGCGCTTGGCATCAGCAGTGAAAACCATCGGCAATATGTGATTTCGGCTTATTTGCTCGGCTTCTCGGTGGCGCAGCTGTTCTTCGGCCCGCTATCGGATCGCTTTGGCCGCAAGGTGCCGATTTTCTGCGGCCTGGCCATTTATATCGCTTCAGCAATGGCGTGTGTCTTCGTCCCGAGCTTCGGCGCACTGCTGTTCTTCCGGGCACTGCAGGGCATAGGCTCCGCTGCCACCCGTGTCATTGCCATTTCGATCGTGCGTGACGTTTATGGCGGCCGGCAGATGGCCGAAGCCATGTCGCTGATCATGATGGTGTTCATGATCGTTCCGGTCATCGCGCCCGGCACGGGTCAGATCGTCATGCTGTTCGGTGACTGGCGGCTGATCTTCATCTTCATGGCGCTGATGGCAACATCGGTCGCGATCTGGATGTATCTGCGCCTGCCGGAGACGATGGATCCCACCGACCGGCGTCCATTCACCATCGTGTCGGTTGCCCGTGCATTCAAGATCGTGCTGACCAACCGCGTCGCATTTTGCTACGCACTGGCAAGTGCGTTCATCTTCGGCGCGATGTTCGGCTTCATCAATTCGGCACAGCAGATCTATGTCGAGATTTATCATCTCGGCGTGTGGTTCCCGCTGGCTTTCTCCGTCGTTGCTATCACCATGTCATTTTCTTCGTTCATGAATTCGCGCTTCGTCGGCCGCTTCGGCATGCGCCGCCTGTCGCACGGAGCGCTGCTTGCTTTCATGACGATCAATGGCCTGTGGCTGCTGCTGACGCTGTTCGGGCCGCAGCCGACACCATTCGTGCTCTATCTCCTGCTGTTTTCGCTGGCGATGTTCCAGTTTGGCTGGATCGGCTCCAACTTCAATTCGCTGGCTATGGAGCCGCTTGGACACGTGGCCGGCACCGCCTCGTCTGTGCTTGGTTTCATGGGTACCGCTGGCGGCGGCGTCATTGGCGCTGTGATTGGCCAGGCATACAACGGCACGACTCTGCCCTTGGTCACGGGGTTCTTCGTGCTGTCGCTGATCGGGCTGGTGTTCGTGTTGATCGCTGAAAGAGGAAAATTGTTCCAGCCACACAACAAGCCGATCTAGGCCGGAACTCATACATCTGAGCGAAATGGCATTACGCGATTTTCATGTGCCACTTTGGTTGAATTGCTGAGGTCCAATCTGTCGCCTAACATCCGCGTATCTTGAAGGGCCGACTATGAAATTTTCATTCGATACTCTGGGTTATGCGATACGTTTGGAACAGGGCGGATTTAGTCCCGCCCATGCCATGGCGCAAGCTGAAGCCGCGAGGGATTTCATCATGCCCGAACTGGTAACGAAATCTGATCTGGATACTGCTCTGGAGCTGCTGACGCTTCGTCTTACGGTACGGATAGCTATATTTTTCTTCGGAACATCCGTGGCGACGATTGCCATCGCGGCCATCGTAAAATTGTTCCCCTGATCGAAAAAGCGCTGATTTAACCGGCCGTCAGCCCGGCGAAATCAAAAATCCTGCGATCCAAAAGGTGGCTCGGGCGCGTGTTTGCGAGCGCTCGGATCATGATCTCCTTGCGGCCCGGCATACGCTTTTCGATATCGGCCAGCATTGCCTTCATCATGTTGCGCTGCAGCCCGTCTTGACTGCCGCACAGGTCGCACGGAATGATCGGGAACTGCATGGCCGCGGCAAATTTCTCCAGATCGTCCTCGGCGCAGTAGCTCAGCGGCCGCAACAGCATGAGATCGCCCTCGTCATTGAGCAGTTTGGGCGGCATCGCAGCAAGGCGTCCGCCATGGAAAAGGTTCATCAGGAAGGTTTCGAGGATATCCTCGCGATGATGGCCGAGCACCAGCGCCGAGCAGCCCTCCTCCCGCGCCACGCGGTAAAGATGACCGCGCCTGAGCCGGGAGCAGAGCGAACAATAGGTCTGGCTCTCCGGCACCTTCTCGGTGACGATCGAATAGGTGTCCTTGTATTCGATGCGATGCGCGATGCCGTTTGCCTTCAGAAAATCAGGCAAGATATGCTTGGGGAAATTCGGCTGGCCCTGATCGAGATTGCAGGCGAGGAGTTCCACCGGCAGCAGACCACGCCATTTGAGATCAAGCAGCAGCGCAAGCAGGCCGTAGGAATCCTTGCCGCCGGAAAGCCCGACGAGCCAGCGCTCACCCGGCTTGACCATGGTGAAATCTTCGAGCGCCTGCCGCGTGTTGCGTAACAGCCGCTTGCGCAACTTGTTGAACTCCACACCGGATGGCACGCCGAGAAACATCGGATGGCAACCGGCAGCGTCGGTCAATTCCTGGTCATGAATGGTCATGTGAACACCTCATGGCGCTTTCATTGCATTGCAAACAACGGCAGCGCAAGCGCTATCGGACTTTCCGCTCTAGCCGCAATTCCGATTGGTAAAGCCGGTTCCCACTTTTCCTGGAATTGCTTATTGCCCGAACACGGACCAGCCGGTGCGCTGCGCCAGAAGTTCCAGGGCCGCCGAGCCGAGCTGCGAATTGCCGACCTCGTTCAGCCCCGGTGACCAGACCGCGATGGACGCCTTGCCCGGGGCAATGGCCAGGATGCCTCCACCAACACCGCTCTTGCCCGGCAGGCCGACACGATAGGCAAAATCGCCCGAGCCGTCATAGTGGCCACACATCAGCATGAGCGCATTGATACGGCGGGCGCGGCTTGCCGAAACCACACTGCCGCCATTGAGCGGATTACGCCCGGCCGAGGCGAGATAGAGCCCGGCGTGCGCAAGTTGGTGGCACGACATGGCGATCGCGCAGTGATGGAAATAGACGCCGAGGACGTGTTCGACCGGGTGATCGAGATTGCGGAAGGCTTTCATGAAATTCGCGAGCGCCACATTGCGGTACCCGGTCTGCGTCTCCGAGCGGGCGACGTTTTGATCGATGGCGATGGTTTCATCATCGGCGAGTTGGCGAATGAACTGCACGATCTCTCCGATCGCCTCCTTGGGCAGATGGCCAGCCAGAACCACATCGGCGACCGCAATCGCTCCGGCATTGATGAAGGGATTGCGCGGCTTGCCCTTTTCCTGCTCGAGCTGGACGATGGAATTGAAGGGATTGCCCGAGGGTTCGCGTCCGACGCGTTTCCATAGACCGTCGCCGATCTTGCCGAGCGCAAGCGTCAGCGTGAAGACCTTCGAGATGCTCTGGATCGAGAATGCCGTCTCGGCGTCGCCTGCCACGTGGATCTGCCCGTCGACAGTGACCAGCGCGATGCCGAACTGCTTCGGATCGACGGTTGCGAGTTCCGGAATATAGTCGGCAAGCTTGCCCTCGCCGATGCGGCTGGAAAGATCGCGATAGACGCTGTCGACGACATCCTGAAGATCAGCCATTACTAGGCTCCGATTGGGAAAACAAAAAAGCCGCCAGGATTTCTCCGGCGGCTTCTTTTAAAACTCAATACCGATTAACGCGAATAGAATTCGACAACCAGGTTCGGTTCCATCTGTACGGCGTAAGGCACATCGGAGAAGGCCGGAACGCGGTTGTACTTGGCAACCATCTTGTTGTGATCGACTTCGAGATATTCAGGAACATCGCGTTCAGCCAGCTGAACGGCTTCCAGAACGATCACGAGCTGCTTCGACTTTTCGCGCACTTCGATCACATCGCCAGCCTTGCAGATGTAGGACTGGATGTTTGTGCGACGGCCGTTGACGTTGACATGGCCGTGGTTGACGAACTGACGCGCTGCGAAGATCGTCGGAACGAACTTGGCGCGGTACACGATCGCATCCAGACGCGACTCGAGCAAGCCGATGAGTTGTTCACCGGTATCGCCCTTGCGGCGAGCGGCTTCCTCATAGGTCTTGCGGAACTGCTTTTCCGAAATGTCGCCGTAGAAGCCCTTGAGCTTCTGCTTTGCGCGCAGCTGCACACCGAAATCGGAGAGCTTGCTCTTGCGGCGCTGGCCGTGCTGGCCGGGGCCATATTCACGACGGTTGACCGGGGACTTCGGACGGCCCCAGATGTTTTCGCCGAGACGGCGGTCGATTTTATACTTGGACGATTCGCGCTTGCTCATCGCATTTCCTTTCAAACAAACCAAACCTCGAGCCTTAAGACCCGGGTTCAAGGAAACGCGCCCTCCTCTGCCTTCCGTTTTCGAAGACTGACAGAATGACCCACGCACGCTTTGCGAGATCACTCACGGGACACGTCAAATGAAACGCAGAGCTCTTACAAGCCCTGCGCTGGGGTGGCTTCTAGTGTGAAGCTTTCATGATGTCAAGTTGGTATTCCCGCTCAGTAGCGCCCAGGCCGCATGTTTCAGCGGATCATATAATTTGAAACCGATGCCACATTTGAAACGTTAGGGTGGACGCTCAACAGGAGTAGAGCCGGTAATGACCCTATTCTCGCGGCAATCGCGTTGCTCGACATTCGTCCTTCTATCCCTCACAGCCATCATTGCAAGCACAGTCCTTATCAGTTCCAGCGACGATGCGGACGCGCGGCACAGACGTGGGCACCGGGTAAAAGTTGTTCGTCCCCCGAGTGTACCAGCCGTTCCCTTGCCGGTCGTTCCGCCATTGCCGCAGGACAATCCACGCGATGCGGTCGCGCGGGAAGCGCCAAAGCCCGAGGAAAAGCCTGCCGGCGAAATCCAGAAGGCGGATCCGCAAACGACGCCCGTTCCTGAGCAGAAGCCGGCTCCGGAAGCCACCGCCGAGAAGCCAAAGGAGCCGCCAAAGCCGGCCGAACAACTCGGCCCGAACCCGCTGCCCAAGCAGGATGCGAACGACAAGCCTGATCATGAGGAAAGTGTGGAGAAGGCGGATCCTTCGGTCTCGCCCGATCGGGTCTATCAGAATGCCTGCCCTGCCCTGATGAACGGCGAAGTCAAGGGCGAACTCATTTCACCCTTGTCCGAGGGAATGTGCGGTGAGCGTTCGCCGTTGAAGATCACGGCCATTGGCAAGGATAACCCGGTGAAACTGGCAGCGCCGATCACCACGAATTGCGCGATGGCAGGATCATTGGCGACGTGGGTCGTTGAGGTGCAAAAAGATGCACAGGCGAATTTTGGTGCAGAGATCGAAAGCATCACTACCGGTTCCGACTATCAGTGCCGCAAGGTCAACAATGGGCACAAGGGCCGCGTCTCGGAGCACGCCTTCGCCAACGCCGTCGATATCGTGTCCTTCAAGTTCAAGAACGGCAAGACGACGGAACTTGGTTCAGGCTGGCGGGGGAAGCCGGAAGAACAGGCATTCTGGCGCGCGCTGCAAAAGGTGAGTTGCGACCGCTTCATGACGGTGATCGGTCCGGACGGCGATGCTGCCCATCAGGGCAACCTGCATCTAGATCTCGGCTGTCATGGAAGAAAATGTGAGGCGCGCATCTGCCAGTGAGATCCGCGCCCACAGCATTTGAACTAGTGTTTGGTTGACTTCTTCTTCGGAAGGTTCTTGCGGTCGGTTTCCGCGAACTCCTCAAGCTGCTTTTCGCTCATCGATTCATACATCCCCTTGGAAGCGCCCTTGAGTTCGCTCTTCTTGGTCTGGCCGCGCTTGGCGGACAACGCCGCACCGGCTGCCTTCTGCTGGGCCTGGGATTTTGCAGGCATCGTCATTCTCCCTGAGAAATGTTGCACAGGTGAAGAAACGCAACCGGCGGATGGGGGTTCCAGCCAACTCAAACGTTCATGCAGATTATCTCTTCTCGTGTCGGAGATCGTCGGCATCGAGGCTGTCAACCAGCCATTCAAGGCGCCATTTCTACCAAATTCATGAATTTACGACCAGATCCGCGCGTGCCTCGTCGAACGCCTTGCGCGCAGCGCGCAGGTGATCGCGGTTGGCAGCCGCCCATTCGCCGAGCGCCCCCACCGGAACGGCAATCGAATGACCGATATCGGTCAAGGCGTAGGTCACTTCCGGCGGCGATGTCGGCTTGACTGTACGGCTGACGAGACCGTCGCGCTCGAGCGAGCGTAACGTCACCGTAAGCATGCGCTGGGAAATGCCTTCTATCATGCGGCGGAGCACGTTGAACCTGCGCGGTCCGGACTGCAGGTTGATCAGCGTCAAGAGGCTCCAGGAGTCGCCGACAATATCCAGCACCTCGCGCATCGGGCATCCGCCTGCACCGTCCGATTGCATGGCTGGCATCGATTCAAGCAGTGGTGTCTTGCCCTCGGTCTTCGTGTGAATACTCATATCTGCCTCGTCGTCTGTTTCTTCATCTGGACGGAACACCGGTTCCCGCTTTTCCTCATGCGGTTACTTCCATGTGCCCTGAAACGGAAAAAGTGCGTACTTCTCTCCGCCATGTTTCTAGCATACATGGTTATTATTAGTAACCGTAAAACGATGCGTAGCTGCATCAGAGGAGCATGTCATGAAAATTGCGTTGATCGGCGCTACTGGCTTTGTTGGCAGCGAGATTCTGAGGGAAGCCGTGGCGCGCGGCAATAGCGTGACTGCGCTGGTGCGCAGCCCGGACAAGGTGGAAAAGCTGAAGGGTGTCACAGCCGTCGAAGCCGATGCAACCAACACCTCCGACCTCGCAGCCAAACTCAAGGGCCATGACATCGTCATTTCCGCCTATAATCCCGGCTGGACCAACCCGGACATCAAGGCAATCCATATCGCAGCCAGCAAATCGATCACCGAGGCAACGAAGCGAGCGGGGATCAACCGGCTGATCGTGATCGGTGGTGCGGGCAGCCTTTATGCGCCCGATGGCACGCAATTTGTCGATGGCGAAGGTTTTCCCGCCGAATACAAGGAAGGCGCCTTGGGTGCACGCCAAGCCCTGAACGATCTGCGCGGTGAGAGCGACCTCGACTGGAGTTTCGTCTCGCCACCCTTCCATCTGGCACCCGGCCCCCGCACCGGCAAATACCGGCTTGGCAAGGACAATCCGGTGTTTGACGCCGATGGCAACAGCGCCATCAGCGCCAGCGACCTCGCCGTGGCGATTGTAGATGAGGCAGAATCGCCGAAGCACAGCAGAGAGCGTTTTACCGTGGGGTATTGAGGTGACGGTCGTCTCCCGGGTTTAGACCCTTTCATGCCTGGATGGAAACAGTTCCGTTCCAGAATGGAGAGACGGTCCGCTGCTGTGCGTGGTTCGACAAGCTCACCATGAGGGAGGTTGCGTTTCAAGAGAGTCGGAAACTGAAGAGCTGCGCCTTGCTAGCTCTCTCGGAATGCGCCTACCTCCCTCATGGTGAGCTTGTCGAACCACGCACAGCAAACTCATCTCCCAACCCGGTTTCCTTTTGGTGCCTTGGCAACTGCAACGTGCGTTCTTCCCATGGCGTCATCCTGCGCTTAACTATGCAGCACAGTTCAACGCAAGGTATGACCATGGAACTCGGCATCTATACATTTGCAGGGATGAGCCCCGATCCCGCGACGGGCGTCGCCATCAGCGCGCACCAGCGCATGCAGAACCTCATCGAGGAGATGGTGCTCGCCGATGAGGTCGGGCTCGATGTGTTCGGAATCGGCGAACATCACCGGCCTGACTTCGTCATCTCGACCCCAGCTATCGCATTGGCGGCGGGCGCCTCGCGGACAAAGAACATCCGGCTGACCAGCGCCGTAACGGTGCTGAGCTCCGACGATCCGGTACGGGTTTTCCAGGAATATGCGACGCTCGACCTGATCTCCTCCGGCCGCGCCGAAATCATGGCCGGACGTGGCTCGTTCATCGAATCCTTTCCGCTGTTCGGCTATGACCTCAACGATTACGACGAGCTGTTTGCCGAAAAACTCGACCTGCTGCTGAAACTGCGCGCCAGCGAACGCGTGACATGGAGCGGCAATTTTCGCGCGCCGATCGACAATCTCGCCGTTTACCCGCGTCCGCTGCAGGATCCACTGCCCGTGTGGATCGCGGTCGGCGGCACACCGGCATCGGTGGTCCGCGCCGGAACGCTCGGCCTGCCGCTCGCCGTGGCGATCATCGGCGGCGAACCGCATCGTTTTGCGCCGCTGGTGGACCTTTATCGCCAGTCGGGAGCCAAGGCAGGACATGCGCCAGAAACGCTGAAAGTCAGCATCAATTCGCATGGCTATATCGCAGAGACTTCGCAGGCCGCGTCTGACGAATACTGGCCGTCCTACGAGGTGGTGATGAACAAGATCGGTCGCGAGCGCGGCTGGCCGCCGAGCAGTCGCGCCCAATACGAAGCCGGGCGGACACCGCGTGGCGCGCTATTGGTCGGCTCAGCGCGGGAAATCATCGACAAGATCATGCTGCAGCACAGCTATTTCCAGCACGACCGCTTCATGTTGCAGATCGACCTCGGCAGCCTGCCGCACGTGAACACGCTGAAGGCCATCGAGCTTTATGGCACGAAGGTCGCCCCGGTGATCAGGAAGGAACTTGGCGGAGTGGCGAAAACGGCGGCGGCAGCGACGGCCTGAGAAGCCTTCACTCCACGATCTGGACCCCCGCCGACCCGGCAGGGAATTGCCTGCTGGCCGACCCGCCCTGCATGAAATCCAGGACATCGCGTAATTTGACATAGCCGTCATGATCACGATCGATGGCCGCAAAATGATCGGCGACATAGCCCCAGCTTGCATTCTTCGCTTGGCTGGCTGTCAGCAATCCGGAGGAAGTACCGGCAGCTTCCGCAAAGCGCGCCGCAAGTTCGGCGTTGATCTCGGCATTGATCGATGCGCCGGTTACGGGCGGCAGGTTCGGATCGATCGGCGGCGAACCCATCCTGTCCCTGACCAGGACGACAGCGCCGGCATGCAACTGTCCCATGCCGGAAGCCGGCATTGCGACGGCCATCGATGTGCTGAAAAAGATCAGAATAACAGCAGCTTGCAATATTTTTCTCATAGTATTCATCTCACTGGAGAGCCGCCGATTTTTGCACCGGAGGGACGGCTGGCGGGGTATAGGGCGGCGCGTCGTAGAAATCGTCCATGGTTTTCTTCAAGGCCGGACGCTCCTTTTCGACGTAGTAGATCATATGACCGCCCTCGAAGTCGTGGACCGGGATCCGGTCGGATAGCTTGACGTCCGCTCCGTTCACTTTGACCACCTTGTCGAGATCGAGCTCCGTTTGAAAGAACGGAGTCGCAGCATCGAAATACCCATGGGTGACCATCAGTTTAAGCTCTGGGGCATAGTTGATCGCCAGCCCAAGGTCGGAAAGTGTTTCCGCCGTGATTTTGGCTCCTCCGCCCCGGTTGCTGCCCCAATCCCATGACCAATTAGAGCTGGTCAGTTCTGCAGAAGCGACATAGCGGGCGTTGTTTTTATAGTTCAGATAGTCCGGCAGAAATGTCGCCATTTCCGCCTTGAACGCAATGTCTTCAGAATATTCGAAATCATACTTGACCGCGCCTTGGACAAGCATGCGGGTATCATAGATGTTATAGCTCATACCCGGTTTCAGAAAGTTCATATAACCAAGTGCACCCTTGCGGTCCGGCTCCACACGGCCGATATCCATGTTGGGGTACACCGCCCAATAGTTCTTGATCTTATCAACTACCTTCTTCGGATTAAGCGAAGGTATTTCTACAGCGGAAACATGGGTCAACCGGGCTATTTCAGACAGATATGCCTTGCCATCCTCCGTGGTCTTGAATGCGTCCCAGCCTGTGCTGCCGCTGCGAAACTGCGCGATCGCCGGTATGTGTTTTGTTTTTGTGAACGTCCGCGCCTCATCTGCGCGGTCGGCCATTGTTCGCGTGTCGGACTCTTCGAAATAAGCACCGGTCAGGATATATGTTGGCAGAAAGCCGGCGCATGACGCGGAGGTATCACCAGCCCGGCAATTTGTTGCATAGTTCAGAATGGGCGAATGGAGGATGGACCCTGTCAGCACGACCGGGGGCTTGCCCGACTTATCCTCCTCGAAGCCCGTGGTGCCGGCATCGGCCAGTAGTCTGGTCAAAACCGGCACGCGAATGCCGCCGCCATAGGATTCGCCATAAAGATATTTCGGTGAGCTTTGGCGGTTGTTCGCATTGATGTAGCCGGTGATGAAATCGCGCATGACTTTGGCGTCTGCATCGACGCCCCAAAAATCCTTGTTGATGTGGTTTTTGACGTCCGAGGAGATGGCTTGCGAATAACCGGTCCCGACAGGATCGACAAAGACGAGATCCGATTTGTCGAGCAGCGTTTCCGGATTGCCGATAAAGGGGTAGCTCTCGGGAGCATGAGCTGAGGCATCAGCCGGAACATTGGGCGCGTCAACCTTAAGGCGCCACGGTGCCCAAGCACCGAGATGCAGCCAAATCGAAGATTCGCCCGGGCCGCCGTTGAAGAAGAAGGTCACAGGGCGCCCCTCCTTTGGCAGGTCATCGCGGGTATAACTCATATAGAAGACTGCAGCTTGCGGATCGCGCTTGGCATCAGGATTGTTCTTGTCCTTCTGGCCATAGGCGATGAGATGACCGGCCTTGGCGGTGAACCACACCGTCTTGCCGCCGAGCTGCATCGAATGACGCTTGACCGAAGGCGTCTCGTCGACCTTGTCAAATGCTACTGACCCGTTTGGATCGTCGCCATAGGGATTGCTGTCTTCGATGGGATGGTTGTCCGGCGCGTAAAGCATATAAGCCTCTTCGAGCTTGCCCGCGGCAGTCAGGAGCCCGGCTGCCTTGTCGATCAGACTGGCGGCCTCGCTGGCAAGGCCAACCTTTTTCAACAGGTTTGCCGCCTCGACATAGCGCCCGGCGTCAAATAGGGCCTCTGACCGAATTCGTGCTGCATCGAGCGTCGCCTCATCCGTTATAGCCTTGCCGTCCAGCTTGATCCGCTCGAGTTCAAGGCCCGCCTTTTTGATCTCCTCTGCCTTGTCAGCTGCCAGCTTGATCAGATCGTCGAGCTTTTTCTGCTCGGCAGCGATATCGCCGCCCTTGCCGTCTTCGCCCGCAAGCTTTTTCCAAGCCTCCTGCGCCGCTGCCAGTTTGTCTTGTGCCGTTAGGATTTCATCGGAGAGGGTTTCGAGAGTCTTGCGGGCCGCTGCAATGTCGCCCCCATCGCCATTCTCGCCCTGCAGCTTGTTCAAGGCTTCGCGCGCTGCTTTCAGCATTTCACCAGTAGTCTTGATTTCTTTCGTGACATCGAGCAGCTTGCGCTCCGCGTCGGCAATTTCACCGCCCTTGCCATCGTCCCCCTGCAACGTGGCGAGTTTCTGCCTTGCTGCAACAAGATCGTCATTTGCCTTGCGGGCCGCCTCCTGCAGATCGTCGCGTTCTTTGGTTGCCTTGGCAATCTCGCCTGGGTCGGCGCCATCTCCCGTCAGCTTCTTGAGTTTCTCCTGTGCGGCAAAAATCGAGCCTTCGCCCTTGCCGTTCAATATTTCGAGGGAATCCTGCGCAGACTTGAGTTTGTTGTTGGCATCATCGATTTTGCTCTGGAGGTCAGCAAGCCTTTCTTTGGCCGCCTTGATCTCGCCGCCCTCGCCGCCATCGCTTTCTTCACCTGCAAGCCGCGTGAGCTTTTCCGTTGCCTTTTTGAGCTCTTCCACTGTCGCCGCTGCATCCAGGACGAGCTTGTCATACGCTGCTTTGGCAAGGCCGATCTCGCCGCTCTTGTCTTCAAGGCTGCCCAGCCGCGCCAATGTTTCTTTTGCCGTCTTGATCTCTGCTGCCTTGCCTTCCGCCTCCTTAGCCAGCTCTGCAAGACGGGCTTTCTGAGCGGAGATTTCGCCGCCCTTTCCGTCCCCACCCTGCAGCCGGTCGAGTTCAGCCGTGGCACTCCCAATGGCTGATCTCAGCTCTTTCTGCCTGGCTTCCAGGGCCGCGACATCTTTTTCTCCCGCGTCCTTTTGTGCATTCACTTTGACCAATTCGGCCTTTGCATTGGCCAGATCAGAAAAGGTGCCCTCTGTTTCGTTGTTCTTCGTCGAAGAGTCCGAGCCGTTACAGGCGGAAAGGCCAAGGGCGGCCGCAAGCAATAAATAGCGAAAATTCATAAGTGCTCTCTGAAAAACTCAAAAAGCAACTTTTGGCGGCGGCAAGTTGCGGGGTCAATTCGACGTTAGTCGCAATTTGTCTATTTTTTTATCGCCCGGTCTCTATGACACAATATTAGGCAGTCACGCTGTTGCAAGCCCAAAGCCCTGCATGAGCCTTCTCGTCGCGAAATCCGGATTGCCCGAGGTGAAGATGGCGATGTCGTCACCATGTTCAGGCTCGGCACCGGTGCCGTTCGGCTTTAGCAGTGACAGCGCCCGCCTGGCGATCGCCTCGGCAGGGTCGAGCCAGTCTACCGGCCAGGGTGCAAGGCGCCGGAAGACATTGGCGAGAAAGGGATAGTGCGTGCAGGCAAGGACGACAATATCGGTCCGGTCGCCGCCATTTTCATAAAAACATGGCGCGATTTCTGCCCGAATGGCTTCGTCATCGATGTGGTCGCCGCGAATATGCGCTTCTGCCATGGCAGCCAGATTCTGGCTGCCGACGAGGCGCACATGGCACTTTGTCGCGAAGGACTGGATGAGATCTCGGGTATAGGCGCGCTTGACGGTGCCCGGCGTCGCCAGCACGCTGACGAAGCCCGAGGAGGTACGCTCGGCGGCCGGCTTGATCGCGGGGACTGTGCCGACGAACGGTACAGCCGGATAGGCCTTGCGGAGATCATCGAGCACCAGCGTCGAGGCGGTATTGCAAGCGATGACCGCAATCTCCGGATCGTGCTCGGCGATGAGACCTGCGAACATGTCGACGATACGGGAGCACAAGGCGCCCTCCTCCCATTCTCCATAGGGAAAACCGGCATCGTCGGCGATATAGACGAACCGCCGGTCCGGCATCAGCACCCTCGCCTCGCGCAAGACGGTGAGGCCGCCAATCCCGCTGTCGAAGACGATGATCGGCCGTTCCGCTGTTTCTTCACTCATCGCCCGGCTTATCCCCGTCTATATTCTTCGCTGGTGGTTTCTCGCGCTTGCGCCCTTCCGGCGCACCGGAGCCGCGCGGAGTCTTCGGACTGAAATAATCGAGCGACACGAGGACGCCGCGCAGGAGTTTCAGTTCGGAATCGGAAAAACCTGCTCGAGTGAGCACACCGCGCAGATTGTTGACCATGATTTCCTTGCGCGCCATCGGCCGGAAATAACCGCGCGTTTGCAAGGCATCTTCGAGATGGTTGAAAAAGCCCTGCAACTGTTCCTTTGGCGCTGGCTCGAGTTCCGGCCCGCGAAAAGCCGTGTCGGTATGCTTCTCCAGACCTGACTTCATCCACTCGTAGGACATGAGCAAAACCGCCTGTGCAATATTCAGCGATGAGAACGCCGGATTGACCGGAAAGGTCACGAGCTCATCCGCAAGGCTGACTTCGTCATTATTGAGGCCGAAGCGTTCGCGCCCGAAAAGAATGCCGGTCTTCTCACCATTGTTGAAACGCCGGCGCAGGACCTGGCCTGCTTCGACAGGGCCGCGAACCTGCTTGAAGGCATCACGCTCGCGCGCCGTGGTCGCATAGACGAAATGCAAATCCTTGATCGCCGAAGGCAGGTCGTCGAAGACCTGCGCCGCATCGATGATATGATCGGCGCGGCTCGCGGCGGAGCGCGCCTTGTCGTTTGGAAATTCCTCGCGCGGCTTGACCAGGCGCAGCTCGGCCAGACCGAAATTTGCCATGGCCCGCGCCACCATGCCGATGTTTTCCGGCAATTGCGGCTCCACCAGAATGATAGCCGGGCCTTCGGCGATCAAGGTGCGCTGTCTGTCTGTACCGGCCATTTTTCATCCTTGAACTTTGCGGTGTCGTCATAGCCCGCGTTTTTTTGATGGGCAATGGTGGATGTCACCGGTATCTCTCCCCTTGATCATGAGAAAGCGCATCCCTCACTTTGCGTTCTGCAATCGCGGTGCTATAGGGGCGCGAACCCTCACTTTAATCTCATGCTGACACTCCCAGACGCAGCAAAAAAGAGGCTGACACTTCATGGCAAAGATCAAGGTTGCAAATCCGGTCGTCGAGCTTGATGGCGACGAGATGACTCGCATCATCTGGCAATATATCAAGGAAAAGCTGATCCATCCTTACCTCGATATCGACCTGAAATATTATGACCTCGGGATCGAGCATCGCGATGCGACCAACGATCAGGTGACAATCGATGCAGCCAACGCGATCAAGCAGTATGGCGTCGGCGTCAAATGCGCCACGATCACGCCGGATGAGCAGCGTGTTGAGGAATTCGGCCTGAAGAAGATGTGGAAGTCGCCCAACGGCACAATCCGCAATATTCTCGGCGGCGTCATCTTCCGCGAACCGATCATTGCCAAGAACGTTCCCCGCCTGGTTCCAGGCTGGACGCAACCGATCATCGTCGGTCGTCATGCTTTCGGCGATCAGTACCGCGCCACCGATTTCAAATTCCCTGGCAAGGGCAAGCTGTCGATCAAGTTCGTCGGCGATGATGGCGAGACCATCGAGCACGAAGTCTATGATGCGCCGGGCGCCGGCGTTGCGATGGCCATGTACAATCTGGACGATTCGATCCGCGACTTTGCCCACGCCTCGTTCAACTATGCCTATAATCGCGGCGTTCCTTGCTATCTTTCGACCAAGAACACTATCCTCAAGGCCTATGACGGCCGCTTCAAGGATATCTTCCAGGAAGTGTTCGACGCCGAATTCAAGGACAAGTTCGCAGCCAAGAAGATCACCTACGAACATCGCCTGATCGATGACATGGTCGCGTCGGCGCTGAAGTGGTCCGGCGGCTATGTGTGGGCCTGCAAGAACTACGACGGCGACGTGCAATCCGACATCGTGGCGCAGGGCTTTGGCTCGCTCGGCCTGATGACCTCGGTGCTGATGACGCCGGATGGCCAGACCGTCGAAGCTGAAGCTGCGCACGGTACTGTGACCCGCCACTATCGCCAGCACCAGAAGGGCGAAGAGACGTCGACGAACTCCATCGCCTCCATCTTCGCCTGGACGCGCGGACTTGCGCACCGTGCCAAGCTCGACGGCAATGCGGAACTAGAGCGCTTCAGCCACACGCTGGAAAAGGTCTGCGTGGACACGGTCGAAGCCGGCTACATGACCAAGGATCTGGCCCTGCTTATCGGCCCGGATCAGCCCTGGCTGTCGACCACAGGCTTCCTCGACAAGATCAACGAAAACCTTTCAAAAGCCATGGCTGCCTGATCCGGCCCTTGTGCAACAGAAAACCCCGGTTCACTCGCACCGGGGTTTTTCATATTGCCAGATTGAAAACCCAAATATACGACAGCATTGTTGACATAATAGCGAATTTGCGGTCGAGTGCCTATGCACCATGGGAGGAATGAAATGAGCGACTGGGATGCCCGCTATTCGGGACGCACCGGCAAGATGCGCGCCTCGGAAGTTCGTGAGCTTTTGAAACTGCTTGACCAGCCGGACATCATCTCGTTCGCGGGCGGTATTCCCGACCCGGCGCTCTTTCCAAAAGATGCGATCAAGGACGCCTATGCTGCGGTCCTTAACGAGAATGCGGATGCCGCGCTGCAATATTCGGTCAGTGAAGGCTACAAGCCGCTGCGGCAATGGCTCGTGCAGTACATGGCCTCGCTCGGTGTAGCCTGCACGATCGACAACATCATCATCACCACCGGATCGCAGCAGGCGCTCGACTATCTCGGCAAGCTGTTCATTTCGCCCGGTGACACGATCCTCACCACGTGGCCGACCTATCTCGGCGCACTGCAGGCATTCAATGCCTATGAGCCGAACTATGATCGCTTGATCCCAGAGGGCGGCAACATGACACCCGACGCCTACCGGGCCAACGCGAGGGTGGCGGGAGGTCATGTAAAACTTGCCTATCTAACCAGTGATTTTTCTAACCCGACCGGCGAAACAATAGGCCGCAGCGATCGCATGAAGCTGATCGATCTAGCGCACGAACTTGATATTCCGCTGATCGAGGATGCCGCCTACCGCGCCCTGCGCTACGAAGGCGAGAACGCTCCATCACTGCTGGCGCTCGACATCGAGCGCGAAGGCAATATCGACGGCACGCGGGTGCTCTATTCGGGCAGTTTTTCCAAAACACTGACGCCCGGCTTGCGTGTTGGCTGGATCTGCGCCGCACACCCCGTCATCAGCAAGCTGGTGCTCATCAAACAGGCGGCTGACCTGCACAGCCCTACCATCAACCAGATGGTCATACACCACGTGGCGGAACGCCATTTCGATGCGCAGGTAGAGAAGGCCAGAAACCATTACCGGCAACGGCGCGATCACATGCTGAACGCCCTGGCACGGTATATGCCGGAGGGTGTGACTTGGACAAAGCCGGAGGGCGGCATGTTCGTCTGGATGACGTTGCCGGATCATATGGACGGTGCGGCGCTGCTGGCCCGTTCGATCGAGCAGATCCGCGTGGCTTTCGTGCCGGGTGCGGCTTTCCACGCCGACGGCACCGGCAGGAACACGATAAGGCTGAACTTCTCCCTGCCAGACGCCGAAGCGATCGATGCAGGCATGCAGCGGCTTGGCGGACTGATCGAAAGCGAAATGGAGCGGGTAAGAGCCCCACGGTAAATTTGGCATCGAGGCCTGCAACTGGGATTTTTCTGCGCTTCGATGCTCACGCACCAAACCTACGCTGCGGTTCGGTGTTCGAAAATCACCATTTCCGCCACCCACATGACGATTGTCGTTTGGTCTCCATGAAATGGCCCCGCAGCGCGGCAAGTATTTACCGGATCGCAAGTCCCACGTTCCTGCGGTATGATGGAGTGTCACAGCGCCATCGAACCGAGGGGACTGAAACGATGACCACGCAGCATTTCTTTTTCCGCTTGATCCCGCCGCGCCCGACCTTCGCCGACGATATGGACGATGACGAACAGGAATTGATGCGCCAGCATGTGACCTATGTCGGCGAATATTTCGAAGAAGGAACGGTGCTCGCCTATGGCCCGGTGCAGGATCCGGACGGCTGGTTCGGCATCGCGCTCCTCGAAGTGCTCAGCCATGACGAAGCAATACAATTTGCCGAGAACGACCCGACGGTGATGGCGGGGCTGAACCGCTATAGCATCGCGCCGATGCATATTGCTGCGGCGCGAGGGTTTCGCGCCGGCTAGAGCGGATTTTGTTTATTCAGAGCCATTCCGACGGAGGGAATTTGGTTCAAGGTCGAGGGTTTGGCAAGGCCGATGCTTATCCATCGGACGAAGCCGAAGCCGGCCCAATTCACCCGGACCCTTCGGGTTTCCGGCTGGCGGACACCCATTTTGTCTGGCGGACACCCACTTTGTCTGGCGGACACCCACTTGTCAGGCGGCTGCGGACGATGGTGAACGTCGGCCTCGCCACCTTTCGCGTGAATTGTCGCGCCATCCGCGAAACACAACTGGCTTCAAACAAACAGAACTTGCTCTAGGCATCATGAGGGTTGGTCGATATTCTCCGATGCACCGTCCGATTTGGTCGAAGTCAGGGGGCTGGTGCGGCGGGTGACGTCGGAGGTGGCTTCAGCCTGCCCTTCATATCGAGCACCGTCCGGAATGCTTGAGCCGGAACTTTACCTACAATCTTCCCGGCCTTGCCCACCAGCTCAAATTCAAAGCCCTTGGACGCTGCAGCGATAAAATCCGCTTCATCCATCGACATGATGCCTTGCTCGGCGCTCATCGGCATACACGGCTGGATCAAGCAAACCGATTTCGTTGTCATGCCTTTCACATAGTCAAATTGTTTTCCGTAGCTCCAGGCTTCCAAAAAATACATTTTTCGTGGACTCTGAAAACTCGTCTCGAGTCCGAAGCCCGAACGCGTGGAGTAGAGAGGCGTGACATGCAAAGCTTCTATCAAGGCATAGTAGGCGATAACATCTCCACCATAAACGATGTCAGCGCCCAAATGGACATCCTTGACGACGGCTGGAGTTTGACAGGCACTCAGGAGTAGTGCGGCGAACGCCAGGCCCAAAAATCGTTTCACAATCCCTCCGCGGTGCGCCGCGCTGAAACTAAAACTTCTTGTACGCGCAAACCAGGCTGCACTTAACCCGGTAGCAAACGCTCCGCCTCCGCGCGGGCACGGCGGCTCCTGCATGCCGAATTATGAATGCCGAATTCGTCTCGATTGAAGTATAAATTTATCAAATATGGCGAACTTCTCCACTACAATCATAGACTCGCACACGTTCTTCAAACATCGCAAGCACAAAAAATTAATCAATAAGTCTAAAATACCAATAAATGTCCAATAACAACTTGAGATAGTTTCCAGCCGCGCAGTTCACGCGGCTGGATTGAAAGCAAGCTAGCTAGCCAAAGCTTCACGCACGGCAGACACCGCTTCCTCGGCCCTTGAGCCATCCGGACCACCGGCCTGTGCCATGTCAGGACGGCCGCCGCCGCCTGCCCCGCCAAGCGCAGCCGATGCAATGCGAACGAGATCGACGGCACTGAACTTGCCGACGAGATCATTGGTAACGCCGACGACCGCGCTTGCTTTGCCATCGTCCGACACGCCAATGAAGGTGACGACGCCGGAGCCGACGGTCTTCTTTGCATCATCGGCAAGTGGCTTAAGGTCACGCGGATTGACGCCGCTGACCACCTTGCCGATGAAACCGATGCCGTTGACGGTTTCGGATTGCGCGCCGCCGGAAGCCGGGCCGGCCAAAGCCAACTGTTTGCGCGCTTCCGTCAATTCACGTTCGAGTTTACGGCGCTCATCCATCAGCGCCGAGACACGCGACAACGCATCGGCTGGCGTAGACTTGAGCACGCTGGCGATCGCCTTGACGCGTTCGTCCTGCTCTTCGAGATAGCGGCGGGCCGCCTCCCCCGTCAAAGCTTCGAGGCGGCGCACGCCCGCGGCAACTGCCCCTTCGGAGACAATGCGGATCAAACCGATATCACCGGTGGCGCGCACATGCGTTCCACCACACAGCTCGGTCGAATAGCTTTTGCCGGACTTGTCGCCGTGCAGCGCGGTACCCATGGAGACCACACGCACCTCATCGCCATATTTTTCACCGAAGAGCGCCATAGCACCCTCGGCAATGGCGTCATCCACGGCCATCAAGCGCGTAGTGACCGGCGCATTCTGCAGAACGATCTCGTTGGCGAGATCCTCGATGACGGCAAGCTCCTTGTCCGAAATCGGTTTCGGATGCGAAAAGTCGAAACGCAACCGATCCGGTGCGACGAGCGAACCCTTTTGCGCGACGTGGGTGCCAAGCGTTTCACGCAGCGCCTCGTGCAACAGATGCGTTGCCGAATGGTTGGAGCGGATGCGCGTACGGCGCGCATGGTCCACCGTGAGCTCAACCGGCACGTCCACCTTCACCGTACCCTTGGTCACGGTGCCAATATGAACGAAAACGCCGTCGTTCTTCTTCTGCGTGTCGGTGACGGCCACCAGGAAGCCATCGCCCGAGATGGTGCCTGTATCGCCTTGTTGGCCACCGGATTCGCCATAGAACGGCGTCTGGTTGACGACGACCGACACCGCGTCGCCCTCGCTGGCGCTGTCTACAACCGCGCCGTTCTGCACCAGCGCAGTGATGATGCCTTCCGCCTTCTCGGTCTCATAACCGAGAAACTCCGTCGGCCCGACCTTGTCGCGAACCGCGAACCATACGGTCTCCGTTGCCGCATCGCCCGACCCGGACCAATGGGCACGGGCCTCGGCCTTTTGCCGCTCCATGGCGGCGGAAAAGCCTTCCGTATCGACGGAAATGCCGCGCTGGCGCAGCGCATCCTGGGTCAAATCGAGCGGGAAGCCGAAAGTATCATAGAGCTTGAATGCCGTTTCGCCGTCGAGGCTGTCGCCATCGCTTAAGGTTTCCGTTGCTTCCCCAAGCAGGCCAAGGCCGCGTTCGAGCGTCTTGCGGAAGCGGGTTTCCTCGAGCTTCAGCGTCTCGGAGATCAATGATTCTGCGCGGATGAGCTCGGGATAGGCCTGACCCATCTCGCGAACCAGCGCCGGAAGCAGGCGATACATCAACGGCTCCCTGGCGCCAAGCAACTGCGCGTGACGCATGGCGCGGCGCATGATACGGCGCAGCACATAACCGCGGCCTTCATTGGACGGCAACACGCCATCGGCAATGAGAAAACTCGATGACCGCAGATGATCGGCGATGACGCGGTGGCTGGCGCGGAACGGACCCTCCGCCTTGACGCCGGTTGCTTCTTCCGAAGCGTGGATCAGTGTCTGGAACAGATCGATATCGTAATTGTCGTGCTTGCCCTGCAGAACCGCGGCAAGGCGCTCCAGTCCCATGCCGGTATCGATCGAGGGGCGCGGCAGATCGATGCGTTGCTCCTTCGTCACCTGCTCGAACTGCATGAAGACGAGATTCCAGATCTCGATGAAGCGATCACCATCCTCATCCGGGCTGCCGGGCGGACCGCCCCAGATGTCTGCGCCGTGATCATAGAAGATTTCCGAGCACGGCCCGCAAGGGCCGGTATCGCCCATCGCCCAGAAATTATCGCTGGTAGCGATGCGGATGATGCGCTCTTCGGGAAGGCCGGCGATCTTCTTCCAAAGATCGAAAGCCACGTCGTCCGTGTGGTAGACGGTGACGGTGAGCTTGTCAGCGGGAAGCCCAAACTCCCTCGTGATCAAGTTCCAGGCGAGCGAGATCGCCTCTTCCTTGAAATAGTCGCCAAAGGAGAAATTGCCGAGCATTTCGAAAAAGGTGTGATGGCGGGCGGTATAGCCGACATTGTCGAGATCATTGTGCTTGCCGCCGGCGCGGACGCACTTCTGCGAGGTGGTGGCGCGGCTGTACGGACGCTGTTCAACGCCGGTGAAAACGTTCTTGAACTGGACCATGCCCGCATTTGTGAACATCAGTGTCGGGTCATTGCGCGGAACAAGCGGGCTCGACGCCACGATCTCATGGCCATTCTTCTTGAAATAGTTCAGAAATGTCGACCGGATCTCGTTGACGCCACTCATCTTATTGCCTTCTGACCTGCTATTGTCCGAAACGGAATTGGCCCCTTTCAACATGTAATGGGGCAGAACGCACCGCTTGTAGCGATAGGGCCGCGACCTGTCCAGAAAATCCGGGCGGAATGGATATTCGCCAACAACGCCACGCGCGCTCATCTGAGCTTGAGAGAGGCAAGCAGTTTGGCACCGGCCCGGGTGCAATCTAATATGGGCTGGCATCGCAAAAAAACAAACCCGCAGCCAGAGCCTGGATGCGGGTTGTCATCACAGATAGATGAAGCCTCTAGTTCCAATCGCCGATCAGCCCTCGGCGGCGTCCGGGCTCTCGTCATCGTCGACATCGTCCGGACCCTTGTCGAGCATCTGCTCGGCGATGAGCCCGGCATTCTGGCGCAGCACCAATTCGATCTCGTTGGCAATTTCCGGATTTTCCTTGAGGAACAGTTTCGCATTGTCGCGGCCCTGACCGAGACGCTGCGAATTGTAGGAGAACCAGGAACCGGATTTCTCCACGATGCCAGCCTTGACGCCTAGATCGACCAGCTCGCCCGTCTTGGAAACGCCTTCGCCATACATGATGTCGAATTCAACCTGCTTGAAGGGCGGAGCAAGCTTGTTCTTGACCACCTTGACGCGGGTCTGGTTGCCGACGACCTCATCGCGTTCCTTCAGCGAACCGATGCGGCGGATATCAAGACGAACGGACGCATAGAATTTCAGCGCATTGCCGCCTGTCGTCGTCTCGGGCGAGCCGAACATGACGCCGATCTTCATGCGAATCTGGTTGATGAAGATAACCATGCAGTTGGAGCGGGAAATGGAAGCCGTGAGCTTGCGCAGCGCCTGGCTCATCAGGCGCGCCTGCAGACCCGGCAGACTGTCACCCATCTCGCCTTCAATTTCAGCGCGGGGTGTCAGTGCGGCGACCGAATCGACAACCAGAACATCGATCGCGCCGGAGCGCACCAACGTATCGGTGATTTCCAGCGCCTGTTCGCCGGTATCCGGTTGCGAGATCAGGAGATTTTCCAGATCGACGCCAAGCTTGCGGGCATAGACAGGATCAAGCGCGTGCTCGGCATCGACAAAGGCGCAAATGCCGCCCTTCTTCTGGGCCTCGGCAATCGTATGCAGGGCAAGGGTCGTCTTGCCGGAGCTTTCCGGCCCATAGATTTCGACGATGCGGCCTTTCGGCAATCCGCCGACGCCAAGGGCAATATCCAGCGACAGCGAGCCGGTCGAAACCGTTTCGATTTCAACCACCTGCTCATTGCGTCCAAGCCGCATGATCGAGCCCTTACCAAAGGCCCTCTCGATCTGGGACAATGCCGCATCCAGCGCTTTCGTTTTATCCACCGAATTACCCTCAACCAACCGCAATGAATTTTGAGCCATGTTACACTACCCCTGTGTTGTGCATGAAGTCCGGAATGTTCCAGTATCTGAATTTATTTGTATCTGTTTTGTTCTTATTTGGCAACAGGCGTAAGTTATTGTAAACCAACAATAATCAAAAAATGTTCGCAAAATGTTCTCGTCGAGACGTGACGTTCTGTCCACATCACTCGACCGGGCTTCGTCGCGCCTTTGACTGAACCCAAGGCTTGCCCTTTCGAATCGCTGTTATGATTGCACCGCGGCCTCCGGCGTTCTAGAGAGGAGCGCGGGCGTCGGTACCCACAACTTCAAGTTTTATCTGGATACGCAATCAACCATGATTCAAGTCACCAAGCCGTTGCTCTTCGCTGTCGGCGGCGCTCATCTCGACCGGCGCGGCCAGAGCCTCGTGCCTTTCGTGCCTGGCGCATCCAACCCTGGAATCATGCGCGAGGAGCCGGGCGGCGGCGTTTTCAATGCGCTGCGGCTCGCGGTTCAGCGCGGGATCGCCGCCGAAATTCTCTCGGTACGCGGCGGTGACCGGATCGGGGAAATGGTCGCCGCAGCCATCGAATCGGCGGGCATTCAGGACGGCTCGGTCGTCTTCATGGACCGGGCGACACCAAGCTATACGGCCATCCTCGACGAACAAGGCGATGTCGTCGCCGGCATCGCGGACATGGGACTTTATGAGCTGGCCCTGCCGCGGCAATTGCGCCGGCGCAAGGTCCGCGACTCGATCGCCATGGCCGATGCGGTTTTCTGCGATGCCAACCTCCCCTCGGATCCGCTGCAGCGGCTGGCAAGTCTCATAGGCGAGCGGCCACTGTTTGCGCTGGCGATTTCGCCGGCAAAAGTGTCTCGTCTGGCGCCGATCTTCAGCAACCTCACCTGCCTGTTCATGAACCGCCGCGAAGCGTTGGCACTGACCGGGCTCTCTTCCGACGCCGCTCCCGGTGACATATATAAAGCGTTGCACTCCGAGGGTCTTAAGGGCGCTGTCATCAGCAATGGTGGCGAGGCCGCCCTCGCCTTTTGCGGCACCGATGTGTTCGCTATCCACCCGCCCGCCGTCGATGATATCGCCGATGTCACCGGCGCCGGCGATGCGCTGGCCGGCGGCATGATCGCCGCGCTGATGCGGGGGCTCGCTTTTGACGAAGCCTTTCGCGAAGGACTGGCAGCATCGATGCTGACGCTGAAAGTCCACACCGCCAGCGCCAGGTTCACACGGCAGGAATTCGACACGGCACTTGCACAGATACCGGCCGCAGTTGCTCTCGCATGAAGGTTTGTTGAGCTTCACGCCATGGTAGCCTGCAAACAGCGCTCCGACTGCGATGCTTTCGTACAAAAAAAGGAAATGACAATGACCGAAGTTTTGAACCCATTCATGGATATTGCGCCCGCGGTTCAAGACGCGCTTGCGGCCGGCAAACCCCTCGTTGCCCTCGAAAGCACCATCATCACCCACGGGATGCCCTACCCGGACAATAGCCGCATGGCAGCCGACGTCGAAGCTATCATCAGTGCGGAAGGTGCGGTTCCCGCCACCATCGCCATCGTCGATGGGCGTTTGAAGATCGGTCTGTCACCTGAAGAGCGCGAGGCGTTGGCGCAGGTCAAGGGCGCGATGAAACTCTCCCGCGCGGATCTAGCGTTTGCGTTGTCCGAAGGGCGCACCGGAGGAACAACGGTTGCCGCGACGATGCTCGCCGCCCACCTCGCCGGCATCAAGGTTTTCGCAACCGGCGGTATCGGCGGCGTGCACAAAGGCGCCGAGCAGAGTTTCGATATCTCCGCTGATCTGGAGGAACTCGGCCGGACGCCGGTCATCGTCGTTTCGGCCGGCGCCAAGGCGATTCTCGATATCGAAAAAACGCTGGAAGTGCTTGAAACCAAAGGCGTACCGGTCGTGGTCTATGGCGCGGACGAGCTTCCTGCCTTCTGGTCGCGGCAATCGCATCTCAAGGCGCCCCTGCGGCTGGATACGGCCGAGGCCATTGCAAAATTTCAAGCCGCGCGGGATGCCATCGGCGTTGTCGGCGGCATGCTGATTACCAATCCCATCCCTGAGGCAAGTGAGATTCCCGCGGAAATCATGAGCGGGTACATTAGAGAAGCGATTGCCCGCGCCGCAAAAAAAGGCGTTACCGGCAAAGCAGTAACGCCCTTTCTTCTCTCGGAACTTCTCGACATCACCAAGGGTGAGAGCCTGAAAGCGAACATTGCTCTCGTCGAGAACAACGCACGGCTTGCCGCAAGGATTGCGGTGGCGCTGGCGGCTACTCGGTAAGCGGCGAAATCTGGATCTCGACGCGACGGTTCTGCGCCCGACCGGCTTCCGTGGCGTTGGTCGCAACGGGCTGCGACGGGCCATAGCCTTGAACGTCGAAGCGACGGTTGTCGATGCCCTGCTGGGTCAAATAATTGGCAACGGACAGCGCCCGGCGTTCCGACAGCAGCTGATTATGCTGCAAGCTGCCGGTGGAATCCGTGTGACCGGCGACATCGACGATGGTGCGGTCGAACTTGCGCAGCACGATGGCGACAGAACCCAGGGTGGAGAAGAATTCCGGCTTCACCTGATCCTGATCCGTGTTGAAGGTGATGTTGGACGGCATGTTGAGGATGATCCTGTCGCCATTGCGCGTCACCGAGACGCCGGTGCCCTGCAACTGCGCGCGCAGTTCCGATTCCTGACGATCCATGTAATTGCCGATCGCGCCGCCGCTGAGCGCGCCGATACCCGCGCCGATCAAGGCCGCATTGCGCCCGGACTTGCCACCGCCGCCAATCGCCAGACCGGTCAACGCGCCGACAGCTGTGCCGATCATGGCACCCCCGGCCGTGTTCGACATTTTCTGCTGGCCCGTATAGGGGTCGGTCGTGGTGCAGCCCGCAAGAAAGGTCGCGGCAAGGCAGCCGATGGCAAATCTCTTCATCATGGAATCAGGTCCCCGGTTGGATGTGGCAGGGAATATACGAGTGATTCGGGCAAAAGAAGGGTAAAGATGGCGGGTGAGTGGAGGCCCGATCTGAAATTCCTACGGCCCCTTCGGGAACCGGCAATTCAGCCGCTGGATTGATTTGCCTCGTACACCGGCAAGAGGCGAAATTTGTTCTGCGATTGCCCCGCAAGGAGGACATTTATTCGTTGCCTAATTTGTAGGCTAACTGCTAGTGATTTAGGCAAACACCCAAGCGTCACGCCAGCTACCGGGTCAATCCCAACAGACGGATAGTTCACATGCCTTGGAGCACCCTCAAGCGCTTCATTCCTGCGGTTGCGCCGATCAGCAAGTATGAGCGCTTCAGAGCGTGCCTTGGTGCGCTTGTCGGCATCATGGTGACGGGCACTGTCAGTAAGCTTGCGCTGGGTCCAGAGGTTAACCTTCCCCTGCTGATTGCTCCCATGGGCGCATCGGCAGTGTTGCTCTTTGCCGCACCAACAAGTCCGCTGGCGCAGCCATGGTCGATACTCGGCGGCAACATGCTGTCCGCATTTGTCGGCGTCTCATTCGCCCTTCTGGTGCCCGATCCGATCATAGCGTCGGCATTGGCCGTTTCGGTCGCCATTGGACTGATGCTGGCACTGGGTTGTCTGCATCCCCCCAGCGGGGCAGTTGCATTGACGGCGGTATTGGGCGGTCCCGTATTGCAGGCTGAAGGATATGGCTTCGTCTTCTGGCCGGTCGGTCTCAATTCCCTGTTGCTGCTGGCGTCAGCGCTGGTGTTCAACAATCTGGCGGGGCGGCGATATCCCCACCTTGCGCCTGGACCTCAAGTCAACATCCACCATACGGCTGACCTGCCGCCCACGGCTCGCCTGGGATTTGTCCCAAGCGATCTGCAGGACGTGCTGGCCCAATATGACGAGATCGTCAACGTCAGCCCGGACGAGCTCGATGCGTTGTTGCATCGTGCGCAGATACGAGCCTATGAAAGGCGATCCGGCGAGATCACCTGTGGCCAGATCATGTCGAAGGATGTCGCAACCGTGCGCCCCGAGACCGCTTTGCGTGACGCGTGGAAGCTCCTCGTCAATCACCGCGTCAAGGCGCTTCCGGTCACCTCACCGGATGGCGAACTGGTCGGCATCATCACCCAGACAGACTTCATGCGGGCATCGCTTTTGGCCGACGATGGCCTCCTCCATCTTGGCTGGCGCGTTCGCGTCGGCAACCGGTTCCGGTTGGCGCGCCAATCCAAGCACACGGTGGCCGACATTATGACACGGCGGGTCCAATCTACCTTGCCGGAAACCATGATTGCCAAGCTTGTGCCGCCGATGGCCGATATGGGCCTGCATCACATGCCCGTGGTCGATGCAAACAACCGTGTGGTTGGTGTCGTCACCCAATCGGACCTGATCGCAGCACTGTTTCAGGAAAGGCAGACCGGGTCCGCAGAAATCGCGGCCGCGAAGCCGGAGAGTGACGATCGAGCCGCTTAGCTCGATCGCCTCTGGCTCGGATTGTCGCAGCCGCTCAGGTTGGCAGGGGTTCGCCCGATTGTTCCTTGACCATGTACTCCGCATACCAGTCAGGCCAGCCCTCATCATATTCACCACCTGACCGTTTCTCGTGCTCACCATGGGCGGCACCTGCACGGCGTAGGGCGGCCGCGAGCTCTTTCGACGAGGTGAAGATTGTGTCGGTCGCGTCGACACGTCCTGGCAATCGCGCTGTAACCTCCTGGAACAGCCAGCCATTCCCATCGGGATCGCTGAATGATGCGAATGAGCGATAGGTGCCACGTTCGGGGTGCAGACCGGCAGTCCGGACTCGTCCAAACAAATAGGGCTCGTCCGGACCCGTATAAACGTCACCGGCAGGGTGAAATGCGTCGCTGACCTTCACGCCACGTCCGATCAGCTCCTTCCGGGCAGCCTCGATGTCGGAAACGATCAGGTATAGCCCTTGAGCGGAGCCAGGCGCCGCGGCGGTGACATTCTTGCCGAAGATGATGGAGCAGCCGGAACCCGGCGGCGTAAATTGCATCACGCGAAAATCGGTGCCGGCGAAATCGGCATCCAGCCTCCAGCCGAGGTTGGCGTAGAACGCCTTCGAGCGATCCGGGTCCGAAACGGGGATGACGACGATTTCCAGCTTCATATCGGCCGTTCGCGCTTGATTTGTCTCAGTCATGGCATGGTCCTCCTCGATGCCTGTTGAAGGGATAGTGCGCAAGTCGCGCGGTGTTTTTATAAATCTACTGGCGTAGTGGCTTGAAAGCCGCCCTAAGGTCGGCCGTGATGTATTCCGGCTGTTCCCACGCCGCGAAGTGACCGCCTTTGTCATGCTTGGCGTAGAAGATGAGCTTCGGATAAGCCTTTTCGGCCCAGCTTCGCGGAGCTTGGTAAAGCTCGTCGGGAAAAGCGCTTACGGCCACTGGTATGGTGAGGTGCTTCGGGGCGAAAAAAGGCAGCTTGCTTTCCCAATAAAGGCGGGCCGAAGAGACTGCTGTGTTCGTCAACCAGTAGAGCGTGATGTTGTCGACGATGTCATCTCGTGTCAGGCCCTCGGGTACGCCGTCAAAGACGCGTGCGATGAGTGCATAACTGGCGGCGTCGTGGTCCAGCATCCAGGCGGCGAGACCGACGGGCGAGTCCTCGATTGCGTATAGCGTCTGCGGCCGGTTACCCATCTCCTGGGCGTAAGCCAGGCCGTGTTTATAAAAAAAGTCGAGCTGCTCGTAGGCATGTTTCTCGTCGGCAGAAAGGCCCGGCGGCGGTGGGCTTCCGGAGCTCAGCGCCTGTGCAATATCGTCGGGCACTGTGGCGGGCATGTTGGTGTGGATGCCGAGTAGCCCCGGAGGCGTCTGCACGGCCATCTGTTCCGTGACGGCATTTCCCCAGTCGCCGCCCTGGGCAACATAGCGCTCGTAACCGAGCCGCTTCATCAGCACGATCCAGGCGCTTGCGATACGGACAGGATCCCAGCCGGTAACCGTGGGCACTCCTGAAAAGCCGTAGCCCGGCAGCGACGGGATCACGACGTCGAACGCGTCTTCGGCCTCGCCGCCGTTTGCCGTTGGGTCGGTGAGCGGCGCGATGACCTTCAACTGCTCGATAATCGAGCCCGGCCAACCATGCGTGATAATAACCGGGAGCGCGTTCGGATTCTTCGAACGAACGTGGATGAAATGAATGTCCACGCCGTCGATGTTTGTGATGAATTGCGGCAAGGCATTGAGCTTTGCCTCCATCTTGCGCCAGTCATAGTCGGTCGCCCAATATTTTGCGAGTTTCTGCAGCGTAGCGCACTGCACGCCCTGGGACGCATCCGCGACAATTTCCTTGCTCGGCCATTTCGTTGCCGCAACGCGGCTGCGCAGATCGGCAAGTTGCTGGTCCGAAAAGTGTATGCTGAACGGGCGGATTTCTTCAGGTGCGGCCGCCCGCGCCGGGGAAGCTGAAATAAGGCCCGCGGCACCTGTGCCGATAGCTGACATGGCGAGTAATGAGCCGCCCGTCAGCAAGATGTCCCGCCTGCTCGGATCTGGATTTTCTGCCATTGTAGTCCTCCATTGGTCAGGCCAAAACAGAGGCATGCTCCTGCGGGAACGTTGCGCCCTTAGGATTTCGTGTGCTCTGTGGATGTGGCCCTGCAAAATGCACGCCGTGATGCTGAACTAAGACTGAGCGGCGTGAATGGGCTATGGTCGGTCCGGATATGCTCAGGGGCAAGTACGTAACGGTAACATCCGGGCGCTTGCATCGATGACGGCCGGCTGCCGGCCGTCATGGTGTGACATAGCCGAGCCGATCAGCTGGACTGAGGAATGCGCGCTATTGCCTTGATTTCAAAATCGAAGCCGGCCAGCCAGTTCACGCCCACCGCCGTCCAGTTCGGGTAAGGTTGCTCACCTATGGCCTTCAGGCGAACTCTATTGACTGCCTCAAACTGCCTGGCAGGGTCCGTGTGGAAAGTGGTCACGTCCACCACGTCGTCGAACGTGCAACCTGCAGCCTTCAGCACGGCGGCGAGATTGTCGAAGGCAAGCTGCACCTGTTTTTCGAAGGCCGGTTCTGGCGACCCGTCCTCGCGGCTGCCAACCTGCCCCGATACAAACAGAAGCTCGCCCGAGCGAATCGCCGCCGAATATCGATTGATCTCATAGAGTGCCTGCCGACCGGCAGGGAAAATGGCATCGCGTTTTGTCATTGGTTGTTCCTGTTGGACTTAAGGCGTGGAAAGATGAGCCGGTTAGCGCCGGGTTCCAAAGCCTTATGCTTTACTGCGGAATTAGGTAGCAAAGACCACCAATTGCCTGTGAACCATCTGATATAACTACGAAAAATCAGTTTGGTAATAGATGCGGGAACTGCGTATGCAGCCGACGTGATGAAGTCGGACACCATCCAGGGCCTATCGGCTTGACCATCAACTGCTCCATCCAGCCGGGCATTTAGATATTTACTTTGTAAACATTGCCTACTACATGTATATCTTGGATAACGTGGTGACTTCGAGATGAGCGATTGGTATAAACTAGCGCTAATGGTGTTTTCAATAATTGCATTTTTCTTGATAATAAAAGCATACTACATATATATTTCTAGATCGTGGATACATTTAAAGGGAGAGATAGTTCGTGTATATCCAGCTGTCGGCGGAGACGCAGATATATGGTCGTTGACAGTAAAGTATGAGTACCTCGAAACGATCTATTTTGAGGATCCTCTAGATACTGGAAGTCTCGACGTTCGCAAAAACTCCGTAGTAGGGAAAATTATACCTTTGCTCGTGGATCCCAAGGACCCATCGAAGTGCGTTGTTAAAAACGAGGCCCTTGGCCCATTTAACGCAATCGCTTCTCTCATTGCACAATGCCTAATCTCCGTTAAGGCCAAACTATCAATGTAGTTTGCCACATCTGCGATACGTGCGTTTCGCCCGAGATTACTTGCCATGCTGCCGTGTCGCCGATGTACCAAAGACCCTAGAAAACGAAACACAACCTCGCGCCGCCCAATTAACCTATTCCAATTTTCTCGATCGACTCTTCATCTGAGATCTGGCATAGAGCCCCGCATGTTCAGGATGGCTCAAATACAGCGTTGATTATTGTGGTGACCTCAGTGTCGCCGACAGCTGCTGTACGTCTATTAAGAGAGCCAAAGGAGCCCGAACATGCGCAATCATATCCATATCTGGTTTGCCCACTCACCGCTTTTGAGCGGTCTTTCACACGTCTGTCCCTCGTCCCGAGGCTGGGAAATATGCGGCTATTTTGCCGTCCAAGCCTGGGAGGGACTGAGCCGTGGCTTCGTCCGAAGATCAACCAAAAGGGCAACATTTCCTGCTCACACCGGGGTGCCGAACGCTTACGTTCATGGATCTTGCGAAGATTCGCGAGGCGACAGCCTGTAAGTGGTTTATGCGCATGCGCTGGCCAGAAACCGACGGTGAGCCGTATTGCCCTGGTTGCGGCACGCTGCGTTGCTATGCCATGACCCGCGGGCGTTACAAGTGCTCGGCAAAGGAGTGCAACTCCGTGTTCACCGTCACGTCGGGCACTGTGTTCGCGTTCCGCAAGCTCAGCTTCAAGAAGATGGTTATTGCAATCTGGCTGTCCGTGAACTCGGTCAAGGGAAAGGCTGCGCTGCAGCTCTCCCGCGAGATCGGCGTACAGTACAAGACGGCTTGGGTTATGCTCATGAAGCTGCGCGAGGCGATCGCTTCCCGACGGGATAAGATGATGCTCGAAGGCGAGATCGAGATTGATGGCAAGTACGCTGGCGGCCACATTCGTCCGAAGAACAAGGCCGAGGATCGCATTGACCGCCGCAAGGCGAAGTATCAGAACCATAAGCGGCTGTGCGCGCTAGCCCTTCGGCAGCGAGGTCTTGGACGGCCGGGTCAGACTTTCACTCGCATTATCTATGACGAAGACAGCGATGCCGCTTGGGCAGCCGCCAGGGATCACGTCTTGCGGAACGCCAAGATGTTCGCCGACGAGCATAAGAGCTATGACAACTTGATTGGCTTGAATAACCTGGAGCGTGTCAATCACTCCAAGGCCTATCAGACCAAGGACGGCACCAATACCAACCAGGTAGAAAGCTTCTTCTCGCGGGTACAGCGCGCCTATATCGGCATCCATCACCGTTTTTCACTGAAGTATTTCGACTGGTACATTGCGGAGTTGGCCTGGCGTGAAGACGTGAGGCAAAACTCGAATGAGAACCAGTTCTTCGAGGTCCTCGGCCGTGCGCTGACGCGGCCGACATCGCGGTACCTGTGCGGATACTGGCAAGGAAGAAAGCCGCCTGACCTCATCTGGGAGGGAGATCCGGCCTAAGCTGCGATTTCCCAGAGGTTCCTCGTACCGTCGAACTTCCCCGCGTGCCTGACCCGACTTTTCTTCATCAGCTGATCGAGTGTGGCGGACAGGCGGGTTGCGACCCGGCCAGTCCTCGGGTCACCTTTGTCGATCCCAAGCCTTTGAAGCAGCCTGACGGCGCAATCGGCAGTCGTCAGCGGCCTGGAAGCTTCCCGCAATATCTCAAGCACAGCGCTGGTTGGCTCGATGCTTCCCAACAGCGTGTCGATCTCGATGATATCAGGCGACTTCTGGCGCTTGTTGCGGATTTTGGTTCCCGTCACAGAACCTGCGGGCGCATAGCTTGGTTCATAGATCGCGATGACCTGATCCAGTGCGATCATCTGGGCTTCTAGATTTGCTTGAGCCTCTCGGATTTCGACCAGCCTGTCGAGAATCTCGCCCCTTTTCCGTTTCAACTCTACCGTTACATCCATTCAGCGCTCCTGATCATATTCTAGATCAAGGCTATGCCATGCTGGGTTCTAAATCTGGTGGTTTTTGCTACATAATTCCGCTTTACTGTCCGGGGCGATCATTGATATACGTCCCGTATGTAGCCATATATTGGCATACATACCGTATGTCAATTGGCATACGGCACGTATGCATTTTACAGGAGATGATCGTGGTCGCGAGACGACGTGCGCAAATGATGGAGGAAACCCGGGCCAAGCTTATTCAAGCGGCGCGGAAGGCGTTCGCGGCCAATGGCTATGCGGGCGCATCGATGGACGATCTGACCGCTGAAGCGGGCCTTACGCGAGGCGCGCTCTACCACAACTTCGGCGACAAGAAGGGTCTGCTGCAGGCCGTTATCGATCAGATCGATGCGGAAATGCTGGCGCGGATGCGCACTGCGCGCCAACGGGAGAAGACCACATGGCTGGGATTTCTCGCAGAGAGCATGGCCTATATCGAAATGGCTCTGGAGCCGGAGATCCAGCGCATCATGCTGTTGGACGGGCCAGCCGTGCTCGGCGATCCATCGCAATGGCCCAATCAGAATGCATGCCTTGAAACTACGGCGCAAACAATCCAAGCGTTGATCGATGAAGGAACGGTCAAGCCGATGGACGCGGAAGCCGCCGCCCGTCTGATCAATGGAGCGGCGTTGAATGCCTCTATCTGGATTGCCGCGGCCGATGATCCTCGCATTGTCTTTGCAAAGGCTGTCGAGGCTTTCGGCCATCTCGCTGCCGGTTTGCTGCAAAAAGAGCACTGAGCCAAAATCCTGGTCTGGACATGGATTCTGAAATGCCGTCCTATAGCTCATCGAGTTTATGGTCCGATCGAGAATGTCTTCTCGAAATGGCCATTCGACATCAGGTGAACCACACTTACCTGGAGGGGATACTGTGGCATTGAATAGACGCGTTATTTTAGGTTTGGCGATTGGTACGGCGATCGCATCGGCATTACCGGCTTCAGCACAAACATTCCCGGATCGCGCGGTCACGCTGGTGGTGCCTTTTGCGGCTGGTGGCTCGACCGACCTCGTTGCCCGTCTCGTCGCGGCAAACATGTCAAAGACACTCGGACAGCAAGTAATTGTCGAGAATGTCGGGGGTGCGGGCGGAAACCTCGGAGCTGCCCAAGTGGCCAGGGCGGAACCCGACGGATACACGATCCTCATGGGAACGGTTGCAACCCATGCGCTGAATCCGCTGATGCTGAAAACGAAACCCTATGATCCCGTCACTGATTTTGCGCCGATTTCACTTCTGGTATTGGTGCCCAATGTGCTGGTCATCAACCCGCAGTTGCCAGTCAACAGCGTCAAGGAACTCGTTCAGCTCCTCAAGGACAACCCAGACAAATATTCCTATGCTTCGTCTGGAAACGGCACTCCGCTGCATTTATCCGGTGAGCTTTTCAAAAGCATGGCCGGGGTCTCCATGGAACATATCCCATACAAGGGCGCGGGACCGGCTTTGAACGATCTGCTCGGCAATCAGGTGTCGATCATGTTCGACAATTTGCCGTCGTCTTCGGCACACATCAAGGCCGGATCGCTTAAGGCCCTTGGTGTCACGACGAAGGATCGAGCTCCTTCCTTCCCTGACGTACCAACAGTCGCCGAGGCCGTTCCAGGCTATGAGACATATACCTGGAATGCCTTGTTCGCGCCCGCCGGGACCCCACCCGAGGTCGTGGCTCGCCTCAACGAAGCCGCCAATACAGCGCTGAAAGACCCTGCCGTCGTTTCGCGCATGAAAGATTTCAGTGCGACGATTGTCGGTTCAACACCAGACGAGCTTGCGACACACGTCAAAGCAGAGATCCAGAAATGGGAGCCTGTCGTAAAGAGCACGGGCGTTACGATGGATTGATACGGCGTGGAGAGGTTCGAAGTTCGTTCAAAATATTTGAGCCTCGCCGCCGCCTGAATTCATTTGCGCTGGAGCTAGCGATCAAACATGCTCGCCGCCATTCCAAATCTTGAAAGGCGAGCATTATGACCGACACCTCACAAGCACCAGTTGCAATCATCACCGGTGGAGGCCGCGGCATGGGCGCTGCCATCGCGCGCGAGTTGCACGGGCGCGGCTATCGTCTCGGACTGATGTCGCCTTCCGGCAGCGCGGTCGAACTTGCCGCCGAGCTTGGCAGTATCGGCATCAAGGGTTCGGCAGGTGAGGCAAAGGATCTGGAGGCGTTGGTTGCCAGAACTGTGGAGGCCTACGGCCGTGTCGATGCTGTGGTCAATCACACCGGTCATCCTCCGAAGGGCGATCTCCTCGATATAACGGATGAAAATTGGGCGATCGGCAATGATCTGATGGTTTTGAGCGTGGTGCGCATGGCGCGGCTGGTGACACCCCATATGCTGAAGCAGGGCAAGGGTGCCTGGGTGAACATCACGACATTCGCCTCCTTCGAGCCAAGCCTTGTTTTTCCTGTGTCATGTGCTTATCGCGCAGCCGTCGGCGCCTATACCAAGCTCTACTCTGATCGCTATGCCGCCAACAATATCCGCATGAATGCACTTCTGCCGGGGTACATCGACAGTCTCGACCACAAGCCCGGAACCGAAGACAAGGTACCCATGAAGCGGCTTGGGACGATGGCGGAAATCTCCAAGACAACCGCCTTCCTGCTGTCAGACGATGCAGGTTATATCACCGGCCAGAACATACGGATCGATGGCGGCGTCACGCGGCATGTCTAGGGACAGGTCCCGACCCTAGAGACTGACACCGAACGTCTCGCGCAGCTGTCTCTGGCCATTCGGCGTCACAGACACCGCGCGGGTTCCTTCCAGCCGCCTGATCCAGCCATTGTTGAAGCAGTGGCTGCACAGCGCTGCGCCGATTGCACCTGCAAGATGCGGGCGGCGCTCACTCCAGTCGAGGCAGGGCCGGCACAGAATGCGGCGGCCGCGCTTGGCGGTCAACGCTTCCACATCGATTCCGGCGCGGGCAAGCAGCGCAAGCCCGCTATCCGTCACTTCGCCTGCATCGAGGCCAAGATCCAGATGGCCGGCATCGATCAGCGAATCGGTGATCGAAACGCCGAGATGCCCGGCGAGATGATCGTAGCAGGTGCGCCCTGCCCTGAGCGCGGCATCGCGTGGACCGGTCCGTAGCGGCCTGGCTGCAGCTTCCGGCGCCGCGAGCCGCATGATGCTCTCGATCATCTGGGCCACGGCAGGCGAAGCCAGCCGGTGATAGCGATGGCGGCCTTGCTTTTCCACCGCGAGAAGTCCGGCCTCGGTCATGCGTGTCAGATGGCTGCTGGCAGTCTGCGCGGTGATGCCGGCAAGCTGTGCGAGTTCCGATGCGGTCAGCGCGCGGCCGTCCATGAGCCCGTTGAGCATGCTCGCACGGCCGGGATCACCCGCAAGCGCGGCTATTTCGGCAAATCTCGCATTGTTCGACATGATCGTTTCCGTGTTTGCTGGCCGATCGAGAGTGACCCGGCACAGACGATGATGCTTCGAAAACGATCGAAGTATCAAGCGCTACTGCTGCCTATAAAGGTGGTCAACCCACAGGCAACGGAGTGACCGAAAATGACCATCACCTGTTTCATCAAATATGAAATCGATCCCTATCAGAAGGACGCTTTCGAGGAATATGCGCGCAACTGGAACGAGGCGATACCACGTTGCGGCGCTGATCTCATTGGCTATTATGCGCCGCATGAGGGCTCCGCGACGCTGGCCTACGGGGTCTACAACATAGAGAACCTTGCCGCGTATGAAGCCTATCGCGCGCGGCTTATGGCGGATCCGCTGGGCCAGGCCAACTATGAATTTTCCAGGGAAAAACGCTTTATCCGGCGCGAGGACCGTACATTCCTGCGCCTTGTGACGGGAACGAAGGGAGGAATGGTCAAGTGATTGCGGTGATTTTCGAGGTGGAACCGGCGGAAGGCCGCGGCAAGGATTATTTTGACAGGGCAGCGGACCTGAAGCCGCTGCTGGAGACGATGGACGGCTTTATTTCCGTAGAGCGGTTTCGCAGCCTTGCCAACGAAAACCGCTATCTCTCCCTGTCGTTCTGGCGTGATGAAGCCTCAGTGGCGGCTTGGCGCCAGACCGAGGAACATCGACTGGCTCAACGTGACGGCCGCGCCGGGATCTTTGCCGACTACCGGCTGCGGATTGCGTCCGTTATACGTGATTATGGGTTGCGCGCCCGTGATGAAGCTCCGCTTGATGCGCGAGTGTACCATCACGCCTGAACCTGGTGGTTGCGCTGGGCGCAAGCCGGTCCTGGGCCACGCATGTAGTGGCGCTCTGGCCGGTAACTCGGAGCTATGAATTCTCGCACGACGCGCAGCGTATCGCGCAGCTGGATAATCATGGTCATCATTCTGGTCTCTTGCTTTTGGCATACCGGACGGCGCCGATAGCGATCAATTAGCTAAAATTTAATGCATAAAGATGAACGCCTCCTGAACGGCGTTGGTTAAAATCAGATGAATTCATAGAAAATTAGCCTTAACCAGTTGGGCAAAAAGATCTTTTCGCGCCGGGAAAATGGCGGGAATTCGCCCTCTTTGCTCCAAGAAGGCGCCCGAAATATTGGTGAATCGCGCGCGGATTTCGAATCACGCGTTCCCGATCAATATGCCTGTTGCAAGCACAAGCCCGCCGCCGAGAACGACCTGGATCGCCGCGCGGAAAAATGGCGTCTCCATGAAGCGATGCTGGATATAGGCGATGGCCCAGAGTTCGACGAAGACGACGATCGCGGCGATTGTCGTGGCCGTCCAGAAATCCGAAATGAGATAGGGCAGCGCGTGGCCAAGGCCGCCGATCGCCGTCATCAGGCCATTGGCGAGGCCGCGCTTCAGGGGTGAACCGCGCCCCGACAATTTTCCGTCGTCATGCGCGGCTTCCGTGAACCCCATGGAAATACCGGCGCCGAGCGAAGCAGACAGGCCGACAAGGAACGTCTGCCAGGTGTCCTGGGTGGCAAAGGCGGCCGCAAAAATCGGCGCAAGGGTCGAAACGGAACCATCCATCAGGCCGGCAAGACCTGGCTGGATATAGGTCAAAATCAACTGTCGCCGTTCGGTCTGTTTCTCGACTTCCTGCACGTCGTCGGGCGTGTGCTGGACGCCAAGCCGATGGGCCAATGACTCATGTGCCTTCTCGGCGATGGCGAGGTCGCCAAGCAGCTTGCGCGTAGAGGCATCCTGCACAAGTTTCAATGCCTCGGTATAGAAGCGGTAGGCCTGCTCTTCCATTTTCTCGGCCATTTCCCGCACTTTCTCTATGCCGAGCGGACGAACCAGCCAGTCGGGCTTGCGCTCAAGATAGCCGCGCACATGCTCCCTGCGGATGAGTGGTATCTGGTCGCCGAAACGCTCCTTGTGCAGATCGATCAATGCCTGGCGATGGCGATTTTCCTCTTCTGCCATTTCGTCGAAAACCTTGGCGCTCTGCGGATAATCCTCGCGCAGCCCATCCGCATAAGCGAGATAGATTCGTGCGTCGTCTTCTTCCGACGAAATAGCCAGAGCCAGCAATTGCTGCTCGGAGAGAGAGGCGAGTTCATGGCGGCGATGACCGAAAAAACGGCTGAGCATGGCGTGATCCCAAATTAGAATAATTCTAAACTATAGACTAAAAGCGCTGTAATCAAGGTGTAATCGGGTTCGTTCCACGGTCCATGGACAGAAGCCGGACCTCGGAGTATCTTTCGCCGCCAACCCTCCACCCATTGAGAACGATCATGACGCTTGCCGGTTTTGTTGCTTATTCTGGTGCTCTTGCCATCGCTGCCGCTATCCCCGGCCCAGGGGTAACCGCCCTCGTTGCCCGGGCACTCGGCTCGGGGTTTCGCTCATCGCTGTTTATGTCGCTCGGCTTAATCATTGGCGACCTCACTTATTTGACCGCAGTGGTGCTCGGCCTTGCCATGGTGGCGCAAACGTTCGGCACGGTTTTCCTCGTGATCAAATGGGCGGGCGTCGCGTATCTTGCCTACCTTGCCTGGGGTTTCTGGACATCGGGCATATCGGCCGAAAAAATCGAAGCCAAGAAAAGCCGCGGCGGTGCCGTCTCCAGCATTGTGGCCGGCTTGACAGTGACGCTCGGCAATCCAAAGACAATGCTTTTCTATATCGCCCTCACACCGACTCTCGTCGACCTGCATACGATCACCCTGGCCGACTATTCGATCCTCGCGGCATTGACAGTTTTGGTTCTGCTCGTGGTGCTGGTGCCCTACCTTGCCCTGGCGGCCAAGGCGCGAGGACTGCTCGCCTCGCCCCGGGCGCTGAAGCGACTGAACCGCACGGCGGCGGCCTTTATGGCGGGCGCAGCGCTCGCCATTGCCGGGCGTTCCTCCTGAGCAAGAATGCTATTGCAAATACAGCCAAATATTAGAATTTTCTTCCAATCGGAAGCGGGTTTGCGCATGGTGCCAACTAGGAATTTTTAGGCAAGGCCCATAAGATCGCCGCACGAACCCAAACAGGATCAGGAGATATTCATGAGCAATGACACTGCGCGCAAGCCAGGCCGTGGCCGCATCTACAATTCCATTGTCGATACGATCGGTGATACGCCCCTGATCCGGCTCGACAAACTTGCCAGGGAAAAGGGTATCGGTGCCAATCTGCTGGCCAAGCTCGAATTCTTTAATCCTATCGCCAGCGTCAAGGACCGTATCGGTGTCGCGCTTATCGAGGCTCTCGAAGCACAGGGCAAGGCGAAACCGGGCAAGACGACGCTCGTCGAACCAACCTCCGGCAACACCGGCATCGCGCTGGCATTCGCCGCCGCCGCCAAAGGTTACCGGTTGATCCTCACCATGCCCGAAACCATGTCCGTCGAACGCCGCAAGATGCTTAAACTGCTCGGCGCGGAGCTCGTGCTGACCGAAGGCGCCAAGGGTATGAAGGGCGCCATTGCCAAGGCCAACGAGCTGGTCGAGACCATTGGCGACGCGGTCATACCTGGCCAGTTCGACAACCCTGCAAATCCTGAAATCCACCGGCGCACCACCGCCGAGGAAATCTGGAACGATACCGAGGGCACTGTCGACATCCTGGTTGCCGGCATCGGCACTGGCGGCACGATTACCGGCGTCGGCCAAGTGTTGAAGCAGCGCAAGCCGAGTGTGCGGGTTATTGCCGTGGAGCCCAAGGATTCGCCTATTCTTTCCGGCGGCAACCCCGGCCCGCACAAGATCCAGGGTATAGGCGCAGGCTTTGCTCCCGCCGTGCTTGATACACACATTTATGACGAGGTCGTACAGGTCTCGAACGAGGATTCCTTCACCAATGCGCGTCTCGTAGCGCGGCTTGAAGGCGTACCCGTGGGGATATCGTCAGGTGCAGCGCTGACGGCGGCGATAGAGGTTGGCAGCCGCCCGGAAAACAAGGGCAAAAACCTTGTTGTGATTATCCCTTCCTTCGCCGAGCGGTATCTGTCCACCGCGCTGTTCGAAGGCCTGGATGGCTGAGCCAGTTGGGCTCGCCCCGAGGATGACGGTGAATGCCTACTCGCTCTCGAGCGTTTCCTTGACCGCAGTCGCCAGCTGCTTCAGTGAAAAAGGCTTCGGCAGGAAGCCGAATTTGGCGTCTTCCGGCAGGTTTCGGGCAAAAGCATCTTCCGCATAGCCCGAAACGAAGATGAATTTGATATCGCCGTAATCCTTGCGCAATTCGCGCAGCAGCGTCGGGCCATCCATTTCGGGCATGACCACGTCGGAAACGATGATGTCCACTTTACCATCGAGTTCTTTCATCACCTCGAGCGCCTCGACGCCGCTGGATGCCTCGTGCACAGTGTAGCCACGCGATTGCAGCGCGCGAACCCCGCCCATGCGGACGGCATCCTCGTCTTCCACCAGGAGAACGGTTGCAGAACCGGAGAGATCGGTGGCTTTTTCCGCCTTTTTCTCCTTTTTCGGCATTTCGGTCACGACGGCTTCGCCATCGGCGTTTATCACCTGCGGTTGCTTTTCCTCGACAAAACGCGGCAGGAAAATGCGGAATGTCGTCCCCTTGCCGAGCTCAGACTCGGCGTGGATCGAACCACCGGTCTGCTTGATGATACCATAAACCATCGACAGGCCGAGACCCGTCCCCTTCCCGACCTCTTTCGTCGTGAAGAAGGGTTCGAAGATCTTCTCGATCACTTCCTGCGTCATGCCGGTGCCGCTGTCCTCTACCTCAACCAGCACATAATCGCCTGGAACAAGGTCGCGATAAGTGAGTTCAGCACTCTCCGCTTCGGTCACGTTGCGGGTACGGAGCGTCAGGTTACCGCCTTCGGGCATAGCGTCCCGCGCATTGACCGTCAGATTGACGACCACCTGCTCGAACTGGCCGAGGTCCGCGCGCACCGGCCACAGATCGCGTCCATGCTCGATCTTGAGATTGACCTGCGTCCCGGCAAGACGCGTCAGCAGCATGCGAACATCAGCAATCACATCGGTAAGGTTCAGCACTTCCGGCCGCAGGGTCTGGCGACGCGAGAACGCCAGGAGCTGCCGTACCAGCGAAGCGGCGCGATTGGCATTCTGCTTGATGTTCATGATGTCGGCAAAGGACGGATCCGATGCGCGATGATTGGTCAACAGCAGATCGGAAGACATGATGATGGCGGTCAGCACATTGTTGAAATCATGGGCGATACCCCCCGCAAGTTGCCCTACGGCCTGCATTTTCTGGCTCTGCGCCATCGTGGCTTCAAGCGCCTTCTGCTCGGTGGTTTCAACCACTGAAACAATGGCGGCTTCCTCGGCACCATCCTCTGAACCGGCATCGAACACCGGACTGACATAGAAGCGCAGATGGCGGTCCTCATTACCCGGGATAACGGTATCGACTGGGGAGATTTCCGCCTTGCCGGCAAAAGCCGCTGCCAGCGCCCGGTCGAAGGCCTCGCGATCGCGTTCATGCACGACGGTCTCAAGCGGGATGCGCCGGTCGATATCATCACGATCGACAACCGGGGCAAAAAGCCCCAGGAACCGTGCATTGGTGCGCAGGATCTTGCCGGTGGCGTCGACCGCTGCAATAGCCATAGAGGCTGAATTGAAGAAGCGCGTGAACCGCACTTCTGCCGCGCGCAACGCGGCTGAATTGTCCTCGCCTTCAGCGCGGTTGAGAACGATCGTACGCGTAGGGCCGCGCCGGCCGTCACGCTGCGCCTGAACGCGATGATAGAAGCGGACGGCAAGGCTCTGGCCATTGGATTTGGCAAGGTCGAGATCGATGACTGTGTTGCGGCTGGTGCCAGGCTCTGTCTTGACCGCATTGATCAGTGCCATGCCATTGCCTGCGACGATGTCGCGAACCATCATCGAGCCAGGGGTAAACCGTGTAAGGTCGACGCCGAGCCATTCCGCCAGCGTTGCGTTGATATAAATGATGCGGCCGTCCGGATCGGCTGAGAAGAAGCCCGCCGGAGCGTGGTCGAGATGATCGATGGCCTCCTGAATATCCTGGAAATAGCGCTCCTGTTCGGCACGCTCAGCCGAAATGTCGGCGATCTGCCACGCGTAAACCGGTGTCGTCTGGTCGGGAATGCCCGCGACAGGCCGCGCCTTGACCCGGTACCATGTCGGGACCGGCTCACGCGATGGATCGAGCGGCCGGGACAGTCGCAGCTCCTCCTGTCCGGAAACGCCGTCGCGCACGGCATTGGCAAGCCGGTAGATCGGATCCGAGGCTGCGGCTTCGCTGGACAGAATATGCTCGATCGCCCGCACATCGTTGGAATTGGTGACACCGGTCAGCTCGGCATAGGCCCTGTTGGCGTAGACAATACGGCCCTTTTGATCGCAGACGACCGTGCCCTCCGGAAACGTATCGACAAACGCTCGCGTGAGTTCGTCACTGGTGCCCCGCGGCGTGAACTGAATGACATTGATCGCCGAGCCGAACAGATAGAACACACCGGTCATGGCCAGCGTGCCGAGGAGGCCAAGCAGGAATTGCTGCCCGAGTTGATCGCGATAGATGAAATAGAGGAGGGAAACGCCGATCAGCAGCACGCCAAGAAGAACCAGGCGCAGTCCAGCCTTGTTGGATTTCGTGTTCGCGATGATCGGTTCTGGATAAAGATCGCTGTTCGTTTCTTGAGACATACGTCTGCTATTCGTTTCTTGAGACATACGTCTCAGGCCCCTTTTCTTCATCACCGGCGCAATTGCATCAGGGCGATGTTTATTCTCGAATCGTTTGGATCATATCTTTGACCCCGTATAAACCCCATCCTTTACATGACCGCGATTATTCCACGGTTTCGCACGAATTCCGATTTAGAACATCCAATATCGCGCGTAGACAATCCGTACTACACAAGCCGAAACTGCGTTAGGGTTGCGGCTAACTATGGCACGCACTAGTGTCGCATAAAGTAATGCTTCGAAGCCCATGTCGGGGAACAAGTTTTGGGCCCGAAGAACGCACAAGGAGAGTTTATCATGAACGCTTGGCTTGCCACTATTGTTGGCGAAAGCGCTGCCCCCATAGTGGGATTTATTCTTCTGTTCATTCTGGTCATCGCCCTGCTTCTGCTGGTATTCGCGATATTGCGGCGGGTGACGGGTGGAACATTCGTTGCCGGCGGGCGCAACCGGCAGGTCCGTCTCTCGGTAACCGACGCCGCGGCTGTCGATAATCGCAGACGGCTGGTCCTCGTGCGCCGCGACGACGTCGAACATCTGATTCTAATCGGCGGTCCAAGCGACCTGGTGATCGAGCAAAACATTCGCCAGTTTGCGCGCCAAGCGCGGGTTGAACCGCCAGCGTCCGGAGCAACGCCCGAACCCGAGCCGAGAATTCCTGAACCGAGGCCGGAGCCAAAGGTCGCCGAAGCGCCGCCTCGCGCACAGCCCCGTATCGCATCTCCAGCCCCTCCGGTTCACACGCCTCCCTCACCTGTTCAGACAGCGCCAGCGCCGCAGATACCGCAGCGTCCGGCACCGTCGCAGCAATCTGAGTCGCCAAGGCGGCCGCCCGAACCACCGATACAGGCCGAGCAACCGGCCCCCTTGCCATCCACGCCCCCCGTGCCACCCGTTCCACCGGCAGCGAGGGCCCCGGCAGCAGCGTCCGCTCCTTCGAACGAACCACCGGCTGTCAGTGCTCCGGCGCAGGACAATGGCTGGCAGCGAACCGCTTCGCCATCCTTTGGAACCGTGACTCGGGCCGAGCCGAAGATAGAAGCGCCAGAACCTGCGAGGGAGGTAGCTGCATCGGAAACCAGAACGACGACTGCCGCTGCCTTCCCCTTCGCCGTGCGCAACGAACCGGCCGCGGCCGTCAAGGAGCCGACCTTCGATGCGTCCGTGGAAGAGGAAGAATCTGAAATAACCTTGGGCGACATGGATTTCAGCGACGCATTCGAGACAGACCTCGGAAGCGAACTCAACATCGCACCCGGCAAGGAAGCAAAGCCTGAAAAACAGGACAGCATCGAGGACGAGATGGAACGGCTGCTAGGAGATTTATCCCGACCTGAGAAGCGTTGAAAAAGGAGAAGCGATCCTGATCGGCACCTGACGTGATTTTCTGTGCTCGCCAAGCGGCTCCTATCAAGCTGAGGTCTCGAATTGCTTCAATCGTCACAAAAAAGAAGGCCCGGAAAACCGGGCCTTCTGTAATTCAGATTGCAGCTCAGTCGTCGCGGTAGACTTTCTCACGCCGTTCGTGACGTTCCTGAGCTTCGATTGACAAGGTTGCGATAGGACGCGCGTCAAGACGCTTCAAGCTGATCGGATCGCCGGTTTCCTCGCAAAAACCGTAGGTCCCGTCGTCGATGCGTTGTAAGGCGGCGTCAATCTTGGAGATTAGCTTGCGCTGGCGGTCACGGGCCCGAAGCTCGATTGCACGGTCCGTTTCAGATGATGCGCGGTCTGCGATATCTGGCAGATTTGCATTTTCCTGCTGCAGGATCTCAAGCGTTTCACGCGCCTCCCGCAGAATATCATTTTTCCAGTTGATCAGTTTTTCACGAAAGTAGGATTTCTGCCGATCACTCATGAAGGGCTCGTCATCCGTGGGCTTGTAGTCAAGATCGATCAGTTTATTCATCTTTGAATCACCCTGCACCTGTAAGACGCGAGGAGGCCTATATAGGTCGTGTCAGATTGGCGCACAACTACAAAAAGACATGTAAATCAAAGAAAGAAATCATGATTTTTTGCCTAAATTATCGGCAAAAATGGCAAGATTCATCGATTTTCTAACCAAAAATACGAAGAAACGAGGGCAAATTTCGGCATTTTATAGCTCCAAGGCTCTACTACCGGTTGTAGCTCGCCTTGGAAACATGCATGCCGCCCAGAAATTCGACAGGCCCGTTTTGCACAATTATTTGATAATCGTCACATTTGCCGCACAGATTTTATCCAAAGTTTGCGTCTTTCGGGGAAGCATGTCACCTGTTGAACAGTATCATCAGGGAGTTGCGCGATGAGCCAGGTTTATTTGCTGCGGCATGCAAAAGCAGTCTGGCCGTCCCCCGGCCAGAAAGACTTCGACCGGACGCTCGATACCGACGGCATCGAAGCCGCCAAGGTCCTTGGGGAAGAACTCAGGCGCTCCGGAATGAAACCGGAGATCGTTTTGTGTTCACCCGCTATCAGGGCGCGACAGACACTTGAGTACGTCGATGTCCAACCCCCTTTCATCGTCGAGGAATCAGAAGAGCTCTATTCGGCCGGTCCTGACGCTTATCTCATGGCGATCCGCATGGCCGGGCTCGAACACGAAGCGGCCAACTCCGTGATGCTGGTCGGTCACAACCCGATGATGGAGGAACTGGCCACCGCCCTCGCCGGCCGTGGCAATCCCCCAAGCCATCCGACCTTCGTTTCCGGGTTTCCGACGGCCGCCTTGGCTGTCATCCAGTTCGACAGTCCGCTTGCGGAAATCCGCCCGGGAACCGGTGTGTTGCAGGCTTTCTTTTCGCCCTCAACACATTTGTAAGATCATCATTTTCTTGCCTTTGACACGCCGGACGCCCAAATGGGCTGAGCCAAGGAATGAGATCAAGACTGCGACGCGGCCATAGGACGGTTGAATTGGGCACACTGACGACACTTACCGATGAAGCGAAAATAGCGCTCGATACGCTGGCCGACCGCACCAGCGGATTGATGTCCCCTTCGCTAAGGCTCGGTGTTACCGGCCTTTCTCGTGCGGGCAAGACCGTGTTCATCACCGCGCTGGTGCATAACCTGATCCATGGCGGCCGCCTGCCATTTTTTGAAGCACAGAAATCCGGACGCATTGCACGCGCATATCTCGAAGAGCAGCCCGACGATGCAGTTCCGCGCTTTCAATATGAGGAGCATCTGAAGGCGCTGATCGACGAGCGGATATGGCCGGACTCGACGCGGGCAATCTCCGAACTGCGCCTGACGATCGAATATGAATCGGCGTCGATATGGAACCGCATGTTCTCCGGCGGCAAGCTTTCGGTCGATATCGTCGACTATCCCGGAGAATGGCTGCTGGATCTCCCGCTATTGGGTAAAACCTATGGGGAGTTTTCCAGGGATTCGTTTGAGCTCGCCCAACTCGAAAGCCACCGCGATCTTGCAGCGGACTGGTTCAAGGTGTCGAACGATGCCGAGGCCGATGCCAACGCAGACGAAATGACGGCACAGCGCCTGGCAAAGAGCTTCACAGATTACCTGAAAGCTGGAAAGGCCGACGAACGCGCATTGTCGACGTTACCGCCCGGCCGTTTCCTGATGCCGGGAGACCTTGACGGGTCACCAGCGCTCACCTTCGCGCCATTGCCGGACCTCAAGGCAGGTAAGCCGCGGCCGGGCTCGTTGGCGGCAATGATGGAGCGGCGTTACGAAGCCTACAAAACCCATGTAGTAAAACCATTTTTCCGCGAACACATTGCCCGGCTCGACCGGCAGATCGTCCTTGTCGATGCCATGCAGGCAATGAATGCCGGGCCATCGGCTGTGGCTGATCTGGAGCGAGCACTGACGGAAATCCTTTCCTGCTTTCGCCCTGGCAGCACCAATTTCCTGACGGGCCTCGTGCAGCGGCGCATCAGCCGTATTCTTGTTGCCGCGACCAAGGCCGATCATTTGCACCACGAGAGCCACGACCGCCTGCAAGCCATCGTCCGGCGATTGGTGGACCGCGCCGTCAGCCGTGCCGATTTTTCTGGTGCAACCGTCGACGTGCTGGCGATGGCTGCGGTACGTACCACGCGCGAAGCGACGGTGACGCAGGGCAAGGAAACCCTCCCGGTCATCATTGGAACGCCGCTGAAAGGCGAGACCATCAATGGCGAGACATTCGATGGCAAAACCGAAACAGCCATATTTCCCGGTGACTTGCCGGCAAAACCGGACTCGATCTTTGAACATCCGGACAGGGTGTCTGAAGACCCGGCTATTCGTTTCGTCCGCTTCCGCCCGCCCCGGCTGGAGAAGACCGCGGAAGGCCTCACCCTGTCGCTGCCGCATATAAGGCTCGATCGCGCGCTACAATTCCTCATAGGAGATCGCCTCGCATGACGGATAACAACGCCCGCAAACCCGCTGCCTTCCGGCTCGACCAGCCAGAGCAAATCGCTGATCCGCAGAAGGCGCGCGCCGCGCAACAGCGTAAGCCGACCTCGATCAAGGATGTCGCAGTGATCACACCGGCAGCCGTGGATGTCTTCGACCTCGACCCGGAGACCGCAAACGAACTCGATGCGCTGACCCCGCCACCGGCACTGGCACATAAAAAGCGCTTTTCTTTCGCCTCGCTGCTCACAGGAGCGCTCGGAGTGCTGGTATCGCTGGCGCTGGGGCTGTGGGCCGACAATCTCGTTCGTACGCTGTTCGGGCGTGCGCCGTGGTTGGGTTGGGTAGCACTTGGGGTCAGTGTCGTCGCAGCGTTCGCGTTGATTGCAATCGTCCTTCGCGAGGGGCTGGCCTTGCGCCGGCTGGCATCGGTACAGCACTTGCGCGATGAGGCGGCCAAGGCTGCAGCGGATAGTGATGATCGAGCGGCGAAAACGGCTGTCGGCAAGCTCGTCTCAATTGCCGAAACCCTCCCCGCTACAGCCAAGGGCCGCGCACTGCTGCACGATCTGCGTGACGAGGTTATCGACGGCCGCGACCTGATCCGGCTCAGTGAAACCGAACTACTCCGCCCTCTCGACCGGCAGGCGCGGGAGATGATCCTCGCCGCCTCGAAACGCGTATCGATCGTCACCGCAGTCAGTCCGCGAGCGCTGGTCGACATCGGTTATGTGGTTTTTGAGTCTGCGCGTCTTATCCGGCGGCTTTCGGAGCTTTACGGCGGCCGGCCGGGCACGCTTGGCTTCCTCAAACTTACCCGCAATGTCATTGCGCATCTCGCCGTCACCGGCACGGTGGCGATGGGCGACAGCATCATTCAGCAGCTGGTTGGCCACGGTCTGGCAGCGCGGCTTTCCGCGCGGCTTGGCGAAGGCGTCATCAATGGATTGATGACAGCGCGTATCGGCATCTCCGCCATGGACCTCGTACGGCCCTTCCCTTTCAATGCGGAAAGGCGCCCGAGTATCGGTGATTTCATCGGCGATCTGGCGCGTATTGGTGGTGCAAAAAAGCCATAGCGGCGAAGGTTCCTTTTTTCCGGGGTTGCAATTTAACTGAGAATGGCAACCATCCATTAACCATTCCAAACGATGATCAACTAAGTGCCCATTCCAATGATTTGTGTTGAGTCTTGTCTATGAAAAGAAGCGCAGCAGCCGCTACCCTATCCCTGTTTGCCTGCGCGTTTCTGGCGTCGCCGGCGCAAGCCAAGGACAAGGACGCCGAATTCTTCCAAACCGTGGAAGGTCAGTGGGTCGGTCCCGGCGAGATCGTGGCCGGCAAATATAAGGGCACCAAATTCGTCTGCACGCTCGATGGGTCCACGCCAGCGGAAAAAGCCGGCATGACACTGGACGGCAGCTGCCGCGTCGGCATTTTCAACCAGCCGATGAAGGCAACGATCGTTCGGGCTGGCAATAGCTACAAGGGCAGCTTTCTTGATGGTTCGGCCGGTAAGGGTCTCGACATCACTGGCGGCAATGTCTCCGGCAACCGTGTCGTGCTCGCCATCAGCCGCAAACAATTGAACGGCGCCATGCTGGCCAAGTTCAACGATGACAACACGATGAACGTCACGATCTCAGTACGGCTTGAAGAGGCGCTGATCCCTGTCGTAGGCATGACGTTGAAGCGCGTTGACGCCAGGGCTGTTGGCAGCATCGCCAAAAACTAACAGTATTTGGCAGCCTGAAAGCGCGAATCGTTCATTTCCACCAGTCCAAATCATCGCGGGCAGTTTCCACGCCGGTCCTGTCGCATAATGCAGCCCATTGCGCGACTGTCTTGCCGCTGAGCACCAAATCCGGTGCGATATCGGCGAGTGGAACCATCACGAAGGCGCGCCCGGTCATGCGCGGATGCGGCAAGATCAGGGTCGGACTTTCAAATTCCTCAAGTCCTTCATAAGCCAGCACATCGATATCGATGATCCGTGGCCCCCAGCGTTCGAGTCGCTGACGTTTCAAGTGCTTTTCCACATCGAGACAAGCTGCGAGTAGCGCTTCCGGATCGAGCGAGGTCTCGACTTCGGCGCAGGCATTGTGAAACCATGCCTGATCCGTCTTGCCCCACGGAGGCGTTTTGTAGACCGGCGACACACCGAGAACACGCGTTTCACTGCGTTCGTTCAACGCACGCAATGCCTTGGCCATTGAAGTCAAGGGATCTCCGATATTGCCGCCAAGCCCGAGCCACGCCTTGTGCTTCAAGGCGGTCATTGCCTCGATCTGCGCGATTGCAACACCGCATCCGCCAGCGCCAGCGCGCTTTGGCTCATCGCGATATTATGGACCCGGAAAATGTCTGCACCGGCAATCCGCAATATCGCTGACGAAGCGGCCGTGGCGATATCCCACTCCTGTTGCTCACCGCCCGAAGTGGCTCGCAAGAAACGCTTGCGTGAGGTACCGACGAGAAATGGATAACCGAACGCCTCGAGTTCCACAAAGCGATCCATCAGGACAATGTTTTCCGCCGTGTCTTTGGCAAAGCCGAAGCCCGGATCGAGTACGATCTGCTCGCGCGAAACACCGGCGACCTTGGCAATTTCCAGCGAACGGTTAAGAAAGGCAAACTGGTCGATAATGACATCGGGGTGGCGTTCCCGCTCGCGGCCCGTATGCATGATGACAAGCCCTGCACCGGTTTCCACCGCGAGATCGGCAATGGCAGGCTCGCGCTGCACACCCCAGACGTCGTTGACGATATGAGCGCCGGCAGCGACGGCAAGGCGGGCGGTCTCTTCACGATAGGTATCGACCGAGATGATTATGTCCGTTTCTTTAACCAGCGCTTCGATCACGGGCAAAATGCGCGATTGCTCGACGGCCGGTTCTACGCGTGTGGCGCCGGGCCGGGTCGATTCGCCGCCCACATCGATGATCGATGCGCCTTCGGCGATCATCTCCCGCGCGCCCTCCAGGGCCTGATCCAAAGAATAATGCACACCGCCGTCGGAAAAAGAGTCTGGCGTGACGTTAAGCACGCCCATGATCAGTGCGCGGTCGCCCAGCCTCAGAGACCGGCCATGTGCCAGTTTCCATTCTCTTTGCATCGGCGCGCTCCCATCATGCTTCACATATCATTGTTCTGTTTTTGAACAGAACGCATGCAACGTCAATTCATCCGCAATGTTTTTGACGATAGTCTCAGGATCGGGCAGACTTGGCCGAAAAGGAAGATACCAAATGCATGTTCTTGCCAAAGCTGCCTCTCTCGGTGTGGCGCTATTGATGACCATATCCGCTGCCAACGCGGCGGTAGTCCTGCGCAAATATGAATACTTCGCGCTGAATGGCCGTACGGCAACGGATCTCGATCGTGAATTATACCGCCGGGGCCCGATTTTGCTAAAAACGGGCCAGCGTCATCCGGGCATGACGAAGATGCGCTTCACCAACAGGATAAAATACGGTTCCAATGGCAAAAACTGCCGTGTTGTCGATGCCAACGTCGTCGTTCATGCCCAGGTGTTCCTGCCCCGCTGGATACAGCGCCGTACAGCGAAACCGGATCTTGCCCTGATCTGGGATACGCTATCGGCTGATATAAAACGGCACGAAGAGAGTCATATTGTCATCGCGCGCACAGCTGCAGGCGATATGGAGAGGGCGATCAAGGCGCTGCCATGGCGCAGCGATTGCACCGCCATGAAGGCTGACATCGATGCGCTGACTGCAAAATTGATGCGCCAGCACGACCTTGCCCAAATCCAGTTCGACCGTGTCGAAGCCGTTAACTTTGACAGCCGCTTTGAACGGCTTCTCGTTTTCCGGCTCCAGCGCGAATTCGCAAAAAGCCCTTAGTAAAGCTTGGCCTTGTACGATCGATCAGTTCACACCGAGCTTCTTTTGCAGGCTGGTCGATGACGTTGTGTACTGGAACACAATGCGCTCGCCCGGACTGACGATGTGCTTGGCGGCCTGCGTCATCAACGCCGCTTCATGAAAGCCCGACAGGATGAGCTTGAGCTTGCCGGGATAGGTGTTGATATCACCGATAGCGAAAATGCCGGGCTCCGATGTCTCGAATGTTTCGACGCTGACCGGAATGAGATTTTCGTGCAGGTTGAGCCCCCAATCGGCTATCGGCCCCAGCTTCATCGTCAGACCGAAGAACGGCAGGAGACGCGTAACCGGAATGTCGGTCTCGCCCTCGGCACCTTTGATCGTTGCATGGGTGAGCTGGCCGTCCTCGCCCTTGAGGCCGGAAACCTGACCCAGTTCGAAACGCACGCTGCCGCTCTCGACCAGTTCGAACATTTTCTTGACACTGTCGGGAGCCGCACGAAATTCGGCGCGGCGATGTACGACTGTGAGACTGCGCGCGATCGGTTGCAGATTGAGCGCCCAGTCGAGCGCACTGTCGCCGCCACCGACTATCAAGATGTCCTGATCGCGAAATTCTTCCATGCGGCGCACGGAATAGAAAACACTTTTGCCCTCATAGGCTTCAATGCCGGGTACCGGCGGGCGCTTCGGCTGGAAAGAGCCACCGCCTGCAGCGATTACCACGACTTTGGCTTCGAACACCTCCGCCTCGTCAGTTTCGACGTGGAATGAGCCATCGGCTTGCCGCTCCAACTTCGTCACCATGCGGTTGAAATGGAACTGCGGCGCGAACGGCTTGATCTGCTCCATGAGCTTTTCGGTGAGATCATGGCCGCTGATGACTGGCCAAGCCGGTATGTCGTAGATGGGCTTTTCCGGATAGAGCTCGGCGCACTGGCCACCCGGACGATCCAGAATATCGATGAGATGACATTTGAGATCGTAAAGGCCAAGCTCGAACACGGCGAACAGACCGACGGGCCCGGCGCCAATGATCACAACATCGGTTTTGATAATCTCGCTCATCGAAAATTCCTCATGCCTGCATGCCGCGCTGATGGAAAAAAGGGTGTGGCTGGCGTGTCCGGGACACGCGGGCTGCCAAGCGCGTAACGATTGCACTCGCCCAGGTCAAGAGAATGCGTTTCCCTTGCCCGCCAAATTGCCCAGCAAAGGACGTATTCTAATCGGTCGATGAGAAAATATCAGCAGGCGCTAGGCCTGACGTTCCGGAACTTGTACGATGAGACCATCGAGTTCATCGGAAACACGGATCTGACACGACAGACGCGAGTTCGGGCGTACATCATAGGCGAAATCCAGCATATCCTCCTCCATCGCTTCGGGCTCGCCAGTCGTGGAGGTCCACTCTTCATCCACATAAACATGGCACGTGGCGCAGGCGCAGGCACCGCCGCACTCGGCATCGATGCCCGGCACCGCATTGCGGATGGCATTTTCCATCACGGTCGAACCGTTTTCCGCGTTCGTTTCAATACGCGCACCGTCATGAGTGACAAAAGTGATCTTTGCCATAAAAATCGCCCCAAAGCAGGAAAGTTACCGCTCACATAGGGATTTTGGCTGGCAAGTCAATTGTATTCCCTGACGCAGCCCTCTACCGCTTGGCGGCTTCATGGCGCGCGGCACTGAACGCTGGAAGGTGCTCGATAATCCAGTGCCAGAGTGGAACGGTCTGCAGAAGAAACTCATAACCGAGCGGCGTGAGTTCGTATTCCACGCGGGGCGGCACCTGAGGATAAAGCGTTCTAGTGATCAGCCCGTCCCGTTCCAGCATGCGCAAGGTCTGTGTCAATACTTTCTGGCTGATACCGCCTACCCGCTCGAGCACGCGGGAAAACCGCAAGGGCCCGCCTGCGGCTTGCAATATCTGCAGGGTGCGCAGCGGCCACTTGGCCGAGACCCGCTCAAGCATTTCGCGCGCAAATTCATCTTGTTCGTCGGTCATGGTCGCGCAAAAGTCGATGGCTTGCTGGGAAGGTTGAACGGTCATCTCAGGTCCTTGGTTTCCAAGAGGTAAGTATAGTTCCAATGGGTTCCTTCTTTCAAGAGGATACCATTGCCTCTATATAGCTTTCAGATAAACCAAGGAGACATTCATGACACAGGTATGGTTGATAACGGGCAGCGCCCGCGGCCTTGGCAGGTCGTTGGCGGAGGCGGTATTTCAGGCTGGCCACAAACTCGTCGCTACAGCTCGCAATCTTTCCCAACTCTCCGATCTGGCGGAGCGTTATGGTGAACAGGTCCAACTGTTCGAACTCGACGTGACCGACCCAGCGGCGGCAAACGCAGCGGTAAAAAGGGCGGTCGGTACGTTCGGACGCCTCGATGTCCTCGTCAACAATGCGGGCTACGGCAATGTCAACGCGATCGAAGACACCACCATCGAGGAATTTCGGACGCAGATCGAGACCAATCTGTTTGGCGTCATCAATGTCACCAAGGCTGCGATCCCAGTGATGCGCGAGCAAAAATCCGGCCACATCATCCAGTTTTCTTCCGTAGGCGGCCGAATTGGAGCGGTCGGCCGCGCGCCCTATTCGGCCGCAAAGTGGGGTGTCGAGGGCTTCTCGGAAGTGCTGGCCAAGGAGATTGGCCCACTCGGCGTCAAGGTAACGATCGTCGAGCCGGGCGGCTTTCGTACCGATTTTGCTGGCGCTTCAACCACGATCCACAATGGCCGCCCCGAATATGATACAACTGTGGGCGAAGTGGCCCGATTTCAGCGCAATTACAACGGAAAACAACCCGGAGATCCTGTCAAAGCCGCGGATGCGATATTGCACATCACGACCCTTGACGAACCACCGTTACGCCTGTTGCTCGGCAGCGATGCAGTGAGCGCGGTCGAAAAGAACGATATCGCCAAGATCGAGGCCGACCGAAAATGGCGGACGTTGAGTATTTCAACCGACTTTGATCCTAGCGCGTTATAGCAGCTATATAATCGCGGACATCATCGATGGCCGGTCCCATATCCTTGATTTTCTTCGTGTCGCTTGGCTCCTGTTCGATGGCTTCCGCCATCTCGGCCACGCGAAATGCTCCAACCGCTCGGGCCGAACCTTTCAATGATTTGGCAAGACGAACGCGTTCATCCGGGTTGGCGTGCGCCAGCCGGTCGACGATGCCGCATGTCTGGCGGGAAAACAGGTTGAGGATTTCGGTCTCGAGGGCCCGGTTGCCGAACGTCTCGCGTGTCAAATGGACGAGATCGATTGGCCGCTTGCGCGATGGCTTCGACTTTTCACCTCCCGGCGATGCAAAGGCCATCGATGCTTGTTGTGCCATTGGGTACTCTCCTGAACGCTTTACAACTGAACCAACAAGTTTACTCAAATGCCTCTGATTCAAGGTTAAAACGTGGCAAGCACTGCTGGGAAATGGCCGGTTATGGTGAACAAACGGTAAATTTTGGTGTTCGTTTGAAATTTCGCTCGACCCGAAAAAATTAACCTTGTGTTTAAACTTTTAAGCATTTCCCGAATCCATTGTTTCTTTCCAATCCATGTGCCAGTACGATACAGTAGCGGCGTAGAGAGTATGGTGCGGTGGGCTTTACATGTGGTCACCGCCCAATATTGTGAGGAAAACATGGCCACAGCCCCGAAAAGCAAAGCAGTGAAGGCCGACGACGAACTCGGCCAAGCTCTTGAAAAGGCTCTCGAAATCGATTTCGATGAGTCCACGCTTGGGATGGATATGGATTTGTCGCCTATCGATGACGAACTCTTGTCCTTCACTGATCTGGAAGCGCAGATATCGCAGGCAGCCCAGGAACTGGCAGCGGAAAAACTTGACCCGCCAGCGACGCCGGAACCGGTGAAAGCGCCCGAAATCAAAGCGCCTGTTTCCACTGAGCCACCGATTCCCCTCCCTGCGCCAAAGCCGCAGATCAAGGCTGCCAACCCTATTCCCGCCGCACCGCCCGCGCCGCCAAAGGCGCCGGCCGTGCCCGCACAGACCTTCAAGCCGGCAAATGACGATCTGCTGCAGACAGCGACCGTGTCGCGCACAGCCAGCACCGTCCCAGCGCCAAAATCCTACGGTTTGATAACAGTCATCGTCAGCGTCCTCTGGGCGGCGGCTGTGCTCGCTCTTGGCAACGCGCTTTACGGCTCCGAGCTGCGGTCAATTCGCTCCTTCACGGATTTTGCCGCGGCACCGCACGCAATTGCCATGCTGGTTGCCATTATCGTACCGATCATGCTGTTCTGGGCCTTCGCAGTCATGATCCGGCGCGCGCAGGAAATGCAATATGCGGCGCGCTCCATGGCCGAAGCGGCGATGCGCCTGTCAGAACCTGAAATGATGTCTTCGGACCGCGTCGCCTCGCTTGGTCAGGCCGTACGTCGCGAAGTCGCCGCCATGAGTGAAGGTGTCGAGCGTACCCTTGCCCGTGCCGTCGAACTCGAAACGCTCGTGCAGACCGAGGTCAACCAGCTTGAACGCGTCTATACGGACAACGAATATCGCATCCGCACACTCGTCGACCGCCTGGGCGGCGAGCGCGAATCGGTGATCGGCCATGCCGAACGCGTTCGTGCGTCGATTTCGAGCGCGCATGAGCAATTGAAGGATGAGCTGTCACAAGCGGGCGAATCATTGCGCGACAATCTCGCCAATGCCTCGACCAACCTGACCATGTCGATCAGCCAGTCCGGTGAGACGCTTATCGACCGCCTGACCCAGAGCGGGCAGACGATTTCCGACTCGATCGTTTCGCGGTCCGACGACATTTCACACAAGATCAGCACTTCCGGCGAAGCCTTTGCAAACCTTCTGGAAATGCGTATCGCAGCCCTATCTGAGCAGACCGATGCCGTAACGATGAAACTTGCCGATACGCTGGACGGCCGCACCAGCAGCATGCTGTCGCTGCTTGGCAACGCCACGCAAACGCTTGTCGGCGAATTCGATACGCGCCTCTCAGGTCTCGACACGACGATCAACGAACGTGGCCGCTCGCTGCTGGCCGAGTTCGAAACCCGTGCCCAGTCGCTTGATACAAGCACCGAGCGCCTCAATTCAGCCCTTGAAGCCCGTGCCCGACAGATCAACGAACAGCTGATCGAGCGCACGCGCGATATCGCCAAGACCTTCACCGATGGTCGTGCCTCGATCGACGGCATCGTCGATGAAACCAAGGCAAAGATCGGCAATGACCTGTCGAGCCTGTCTGACTCCGTTGGCAGCCTCCTCTCCACAAATGCGGCCGCCTTTGCCGATAGACTGGTCGAAAGCCGGGAGGCGCTTGCCGCAACGCTGTCCGCTGAAACAGACCGCGCTGCCGACGTAATCCGCGAACAGGCCGGACAGATCGGCGGTCATACATCGAACCTCAAGACCATTCTCGAAAGCAGCACCGCCGCCATCGGCCAGATCATCGAGAGCCACGGCTCATCTCTCGAAAGCCAGTCTGCCGCCTTGCGGGCCGCGCTCGATGACAATGATGCGCGCATCGGCGCAACGCTCGAGCAGCACGCCAAGGCGATCGAAGACCGCACGTCCGGCATGCACGCTGCATTCTCCGATACGGATGCGAAGATCCGTGAAACGCTGGATGAGCATGCGCGCACGATCGATCTGCGCAGCTCCACTATCGAAGCGGCCATTCAGGCCAATGATTCGCGGATCGGCCAGACGCTCGATGCTCATGCCAAGATCTTCGAAGACCGGACATCCGGCATGCGCGCGGCATTTGTCGAAACGCACGCAAAGATTGCACAGACTCTCGACCACCATGCCAAGAGCCTTGACGAGCGCAACCAGGAAATCCAGCTGGCTCTGTCGAGCAGCGACGGCAAGCTGTCCGAGACATTGGCCGCGCATACGCAGGCCATCGACTCCCGCAATGCGGAAATTCAGTCGACATTGCTCGCTAGCGGCACACGCATCGATGAAACGCTGGGTGGTTTCATCGACTCGGTCGATGACAGGACGAACCGCATTGAATCGGCACTCACCAGCAGTGATGCGCGGATCAGTGATGTGCTGACATCCCATGCAAGCGCCATCGAGGATCGTACCGCCGGGATCGAGCAGGCGCTGAGCAACAGCGATCAGCGGATCGGCCAGACCCTCGCTGCCCATGCGAGTTCGCTTGACGAACGCACCGCCGGCATCCAGTCGGCCCTCGAAAATACCCACGCACGTATCGGCGAGACGCTTGCCCAGCATGCGAACGATATCGAGGAGCGTACGGCGGGTATCCGTTCCGTGCTGGATAACAGCAACAGTCAGATCGCGAACACACTCAGCCGGCATGCGAATGACATCGAGGAACGTGCGGCAGGTATTCGCGCTGCGCTTGACGACGGCAACAACCAGTTCGGTGATACACTTGCGTCGCATATCGGCGCTCTCGAGGAGCGGGCCGCAGCGATCCGCGTCGCGCTTGCGGACAGCGATACCCGTATTGGCGACACGTTGAATGAACATGCCGGACTGCTCGATGACCGCATTGCCGGCATCCGCACCGCCATGGAGCAAGGCAACGCCGCTATTGGCAAGACGCTGGACAACCAGGCGAGCGCCATCAGCGACCGTACGGTTGCACTTCAAGCCATCCTGCAGGACAGCGCGGACGTGCTGGCCAAGGCCTTCGAAAACCACGGCGGAACCATAGACGAGCGCACAACGACCATGCAAAACGCTCTGGAGATGGGCGTCGAAAATGTGCGCAAGTCACTGGAACAGAGTGCGACCGTTGTGGCACGCAGCTTGCGTGACAAGATCACCGAGGCCGCCTCTTCCCTCACCGGTGAGGCACAGAAGGCCGGCGAAGCGCTTGACGGGCATGGGGAGGCATTCAGCCTGCGGATGAATGAAAGCCTCGCGGAAACTGAAAAGCGTCTCGGCGAACGGGCTCGCGAAGCAGCCGCCAATCTCGAAGCACTCGAAGCGCGCTTCTCCGCTGCGACGGATTCGACTGCATCGAAGCTTGCGGAAAGCACGCGCGAGCTCAATGAAGTTCTCGCTGCCCGCTCGCAGGAGATCATCGGCATCCTCGACAATACTGCCCAGCCGCTGGTGGATAGCCTGGCCGACAACGGCCGCACGCTGGCTTCGCAGCTGGTCGAGGCAACAACGGCGGCAACGGAACGCCTGCGCGTCGAGAACGCCGCCCTGATCAATGCCATTGCCAGCCGCACGGCCGAGACCATTACCGCCGTTCAGGCCGCGAAGGCTGGACTCACCGACGATGTCAGCAATCTGATCGACCGCCTCTCTGCTTCCAATGCGAAGCTCGGCGAATTGATCGACATGGCGACCAAAAACCTCGGCGATATCGACGGGCGTCTGCTCGACACGACGACGACCTTTGCCGAAAACGCAACGAAAGCCGCTGAGTCGTTCCAGACATCGACCCGTCTCATCGATGGCAATCTCGGGAAGCTCTCGCAACTTTCGAACTCGACACTGACGGATATTTCCGCCATCGCGAAAAGCTTCGAAGAACATGGCAGCATGCTCGACAAGGCTTCCGAGCTCATCAACGCATCGCAATCGAATCTCGCATCGACCTTCGACGAGCGTCAGGAGGCACTGCAGAAGCTTGCCGCCGGCTTGATCGCGAAGTCGGAAAGCGTCGAGAAGACCATGCGTTCGTTCGAATCGCTGGTTTCGTCGGCATTTGACCGTGCCGAAGGCCGGGCAACACAGACGACCGAACAGATCCGCACCTCGATCTCGGAAGTCGTCGAGCAGGCATCACAGAAGTTCGCCAATGCCACGGACGAAATCCGCCGCTCCTCTGCTGCCATCCGCGCCGAGCTGGAGGAAACCCGTTCCGAGCTGCAGCGCGGCGTCATGGAGATGCCGGAAGAAGCCAAGCAGTCGACTGCCCAAATGCGCAAGGCGGTATCCGAGCAGATCAACGCCTTGAAGGAACTTGCGGAAATCGTTCAGAAATCGGGCCGTTTGACCGATGTTGGCGAAGCCCGTGCAGTTCGCGCCGCAACGCCAACCCGGACATCGGCCGTCGCAGCGCAACCGCAGCGTACGGAACCCGCGGCCACCCCGCGGGCAGCTGCACCGGCTTCCGCGCCAGTACAAGCTCCTGCAATACGTGGCAGTCTCGATGTTCGTGGTAACGCAGCTCCGGCCGCACGCCCTGCAGGCAATGGCTGGGTTTCGGATCTCCTGCGCCGCGCATCGAGCGACGAGGCGCAGGCCCAACCAGCGGCGAAGGCACCGGAGACTGGCGGGCGCTCGCCTGGCCAGGTCGTTGAATCGCTGAACTCCTTGTCGATCGACATCACCCGCGCAATCGACCATGAGGCCTCGGTCGAGCTCTGGCAGCGTTATCGCGCCGGCGAACGCAACGTGTTTACCCGCCGTCTCTATACGCTCAAGGGTCAGCAGACATTTGACGAGATCAAGCGCAAGTATCAGGGCGACAGCGAATTCAAACGCGCCGTCGATCGTTACATGGATGACTTCGAACGCCTGCTCGAAGACGTTTCGCGCAACGACCGCGACAATGTCATGGCGCAGAACTACCTCACGTCCGACACCGGAAAGGTCTATACGATGCTCGCGCACGCGAGCAACCGCCTGAAATAAGCGGCGGAATGACCAATAAAAACGCGGCTTCGGCCGCGTTTTTTATTGGAAGAACTTGATGGCGATTTACTCTCTTGGCGACCCACTTCCAAGTTTTGGTCCAAGGCATGCTGGTTTCAAGTCGCAGCCGGCCATCGCCAGGCGTCACCGTCCCGTTCCTAAATATATGGTTATTGGCTGCCCGAGCTCAGATGACCGACAGGGTCCACGTGACAATGTCGCTCGAGGCGCTGTCAAAGGCTCTGTCAAGCGCGGCGATATAGGATGCATTGCCCTCGCCGCTGACTGGCGATGTCGCGCGGAAAACACGCGCGGCGCGCACAGTCCCATTCTTGTCGTTCAATATCTTGATGGCGATTTCAACGATCGCAATCCGGCCGCTGGATACATTGATATTGAAAGTGCGGATGTCGCTGATCACTTGATAGTCGATGGCAAGGCCTTCGCCTGGGCGCCCGACACCGCCAAGACGGCCAGTGCTCTCGAAGGCCTGGACCAGCCGCGATTGCACGATATTCGGCAGACGGTCAGCCCATTGCGCACCCTTCAAGAAGGAAATCGAATTCGGGCCCGATCGAACGACAATATTTTCGCCATCGAGCGCTTTGAGCGCGGAGGGTGCCGCGATCAGAATCTGACGACCCTGCTTCTTCGGTGAAGAGACGTCTGGTGAAGCGCTGGAAAGATCGAAAGTATCAAGCTTCTTGGAGCTTGCGCAGGCTGAAACGGACAAAGCCAACAGCAGAGCGGCAATAGTCGTTGTTGTTTTCACCAGCGCCCCTCTGTTCGTGTCATGCGAACGCACTAACCCCGGTGACTTTCATGCGATGCGAATCGCCCAAAGTCAACGGCGTGTGCGTCCGTCATATTCCGGAACGCTGCCGCCGCCCCCAAAAATTACACGCTGCGGGTTCTTTTCAAGGTCGGTGATCGCCCGTTCAATGCGCTGAACCGATTGACGACTTTCATTTACGAGTGCCTGCACGTCGCGCAGACCCTGCCCGGAGAATCGATTGATGTTGTCGGTGATCGGCCCGAGCCGCGCATTCAGATTGTCGGCGACCGCGCGATACGATTTGAGTGTATCCTGCGCCTCCCTGACGACGCTGCCGTCCTGATCCGATAGCTGCTTGTCGAGCTTGGCAAGAACGCCATCGACCCTCGTCGATGCACTGTTGAGCCGGGTCATCATCTGCCGAGCTTCTTTCACCACAGCCTGAACATCTTCGGCACTCTGGCTGAATTTGTCGATGACATCGGAATTATTGGCCAGTGCATCGGTAAACTTCTTGGTATTGTTGACCGTGTCGACCAACGGGCCTTTCACTTCGGTGATGAAGCTTTCGATAGACCCTACTGCACCATCCACACGCTCAAGAATCGTCTGCGCCTTCTGCAACAGGTTGTTCACAACCGAAGGATCGGCATCCATGCGCGCGATCTGGTCGTCCTTGGCCGCTTCTTCCAGGAGATTGGGCTCGTTGAGCTTGCCGCCCTTAAGTTCGATGAAGGCCTGTCCGGTCAGGCCGGCAAAACCCAACGTCGCCTGCGTGGAACGGGTGATGGGCGTCGTCGCGTTGACCTCCGTCTGGGCAATAACGGCGTCGGGATTGTTGGCGTCGATAGACAGGCGGCGCACGCTGCCGACCTTGATACCGTTGAACAGCACCTGGCTGCCCTCGGCCAGGCCGGTGACCGAGCCGACTATGCGGATTTCAAGTGTCGCGGTCTCGCTGCGATCGCCATAACGAGCAATCCAATAGACAAATCCAAAGGCAAGGATGCACACTATGAGCGTGAAGACACCGACCAGAACGTAGTTGGCTTTCGTTTCCATAGATTACTTCGTCTGATCCTGCTCTGCCCTAGGCTGTTCGTGCGTCGATCGCCGTCTGTGGTCGCCATTGGAAACTATCTGGCGTGCCCGCTTTCCGCGGAAATATTCCTGCACCCACGGATCGTCGAACGCCAGCATGTCTTCAATCGTTCCCTCAACGAGAACTTTCTTCTTTCCCAATACCGCGATTCGGTCGCAAACGGCGAACAAGCTGTCGAGGTCATGGGTCACCATATAAACTGTCAAACCCATCGTATCGCGCAGATTGGCGATGAGTTCGTCGAATTCCGCCGCGCCGATCGGATCAAGACCCGAAGTCGGCTCGTCGAGAAAGACGATTTCCGGATCAAGCGATAGCGCGCGCGCCAGTGCGGCACGCTTGATCATCCCGCCTGAAAGCTCCGAGGGAAATTTTTCAGCCGTATCCGCCTTGAGGCCGACCAGCTCGATTTTGAGCCGCGCAAGCTCATCCATGAGCCTTTGCGGAATATCCAGGTATTCCCGCATGGGCACCTGGATATTTTCCAGGACGGTCAAGGCGGAAAACAGTGCGCCCTGCTGGAACAGCACGCCCATGCGCATGTCGACGCCCAGCTTCTCCTGTTCCGAGGCACGATCTATATCGTGACCGAAGATCTTGATCTGACCGCTCTGTTTCTGGTTGAGACCGAGGATCGCCCGCATCAGCACCGATTTGCCTGTGCCTGACGCCCCGACGAAACCAAGGATCTCGCCGCGATAGACGTCGAGCGATAGATTATCCAGAATCTTCGCCTTGCCGAATGACACGCTGACATCCTTCACTGAAAGGATCACTTCTCGCGCATCAGTGTCGGGTTGCTTGCTTGTTGCCGGCGTCATTTCTGGCTCAAAAATTGATCGATGCGTAGAAGACTGCAAAAATGCCATCGACCACGATAACGACGAAAATGGACTTCACCACGGACGCCGTCACCCGCTGACCGAGAGACTCGGCGCTGCCGCCAACCTTCATACCTTCTACCGATGCCATGATGCCGATAATCATCGCCATGAACGGCGCTTTGATCAGACCTGCCAGATAGCTCGACGTATCGATCGCGTCGCGCAATCGCTGAATAAACGCATCGGGCGTGATACCGGAATAGGCCCAGGTGATTCCGATCGCACCCCCCAACGCTGCGAAATCCGCGACGATCGTCAACAAGGGCAGGGCAATCACCAACGCAACCAGGCGCGGAAAAACCAGAACGCCAACCGGATTGAGGCCGATGACAGTGAGCGCATCGGTCTCTTCACGCATTTTCATCGAGCCGATCTCAGCCGTGATGGCACTTCCCGAACGGCCAGCAATCATGATGGCCGTAAGAAGCACACCGATCTCGCGCAACACCAGAATGCCGACTAGATCGACCACAAATATCTCTGCTCCGAAATAACGAAGCTGGAACGCGCCCTGCTGGGCGATGATCGCACCGATGATCGTCGACATGAGCACCACCACCGGCACGGCGCCGATACCCATGCTGTCGAGCTGATGCACAATCGCAGCTGGCCTGATGCCGCTGCGCCCGCTGCCCTTCATCTGGGCACCGCGTACGGTTGCGCCGAGGATATGCATGGCTTTGGTGAAATCGTCGCCAAAAGCGTACACGGTTCTGCCGATAGTTTCTAAAAAACGAATCAGGAGGGATGGCCGTTCGATATGAACCGGCTCCTCAGGTGCTGACGCAGCATCGCCTACGGCTTCAAACAAGGCGCCCCAGCTTTCCGATTGTCCTTCGACGGTGACCTGCTTGCCAGCTTTCTGCAATGTGGTTCGCAGGCGTTCTATCAGCCAGGTTCCGGCGGTATCCAGCAATTCAATGCCGGAAACCTCGATTACTGCACTTGAAAAACTGTTGTCGTGGGCAATTTCGCGCATGCGGTCATCGACTCGGCGAACATTGCGTGTTGTCCATGCGCCCGATAGCGTGATCGTCGCGCGGTCGCCGTCCTTGCTGAATTCAACGTGAGGCGGCGCTGCGGTAGAAGCACTTGAATTGTTTGCTCTATCGGTCAACATCACACACACATATCGAGTCTCGTGCTTCCTGTCACTTGAACAATTAAGGCGTGAAATATGGTTGTGAGCGTAGAAATATCGGTGGAGCGCTGGCCTATCGCCGGAACATTTACGATCTCGCGCGGCTCGAAAACCGAGGCGGCGATCGTAATGTGCACGTTGTCCGACGGAATGTTCACCGGACGTGGCGAGTGCGTGCCCTATGCCCGCTATGGCGAAAGCCTGGACTCCGTTTGCGCGGAGATCGAAGGACTGCGCGTCGCATTGGCTAACGGCGCCGGACGAGATGCTCTGCCGGCATTGATCGGTGCGGGCGCGGCCCGCAATGCAGTCGATTGCGCATTGTGGGATCTGGAGGCAAAACGCATTGGCAAAACTGTTGCTGATCTTCTTGGCTTGTCACATTTGCACCATTTGACGACAGCGGTGACCGTTTCCTTCGGCGACGTCCAGACCATGGCTGCCGCGGCCCGGGATTTCGCCGACCGCCCGTTGATCAAGGTCAAGGTTGGCGGGGAGAACGATGCCGAGCGGATTCGGGCTGTGGCCAACGCCGCGCCCTCAAGCCGGATCATACTTGATGCCAATGAAGGCTGGAGCAATAACAACATTGTTGAAAACATGTTGGCTGCAGCCAAGGCCGGCGTCGTGCTGATCGAACAACCTTTGCCAGCCGGCAACGATGCCATTCTCGGCACCATACCGCATCCGGTGCCCATCTGTGCTGACGAGAGCGCCCATGGCACAGACGATCTGCACACACTCCTTGACCGTTATGACAGCATCAATATCAAGCTCGACAAAACGGGAGGCCTCACAGAAGCATTGCGCATGCAAAAGCGCGCCCGCGAGCTTGGGTTTGGCATCATGGTCGGGTGCATGGTCGGGACGTCCTTGGCTATGGCACCCGCAGTACTGCTGGCGCAGGATGCGGATTTCATCGATCTCGACGGACCGCTGATCCTGCGCGAAGACCGTAAACCTGGCCTCTTGTTCGAAGGAAGCCGCATCTCCCCGCCCCTCCCGGAACTGTGGGGTTAACCCTCTCGTTGTTCCAGCCTTAGTGCAACGATCGCAAGGGCGAGACCGCACGCAGCCAAGACCACCATCACGTAAAAACCATAAATCCCGCTGGCACTGTAAAGCGGTCCCGACGCCATTGTGGCGATGGCGAGCGATGTACCGATGAAAAATGTCGAAAGTCCCTGTGCGGTGCCGCCGCGTTCCTCGGGGATGGTCAGTGCTATCATTTTCTGCATGCCGAGAAACGACAGCGCGAAGGAAAACGCGTGCAAGCTCTGCACGGCTAGAAATCCTGCAACACCGAGGCCGGCGGGTGCAATAAGCGGAAAAACCGCCCAACGAAACATCGCAGCGGCCGAGCCGATGATCAGGACTTTAGCCGGATGCAGGCGGCCGAACAATCGACGGAAAAACGTAAACATGATGACTTCGGCAACGACTGAAATCGACCACAGCGCGCCGATCATGGTCTCCTCGATGCCGATCGATTTCCAGTAGATCGCAGAAAAGCTGTAGCCATAAGCGTGGCTGGCCTGGGTGATGCCAGTGGCAATGAGAAAGGTAACAAAGGCCGGCCTGCGCAGCGCCCTTCCCGCATCTGCGATATCGACATCCGAAAGCGGTGAAAGACGCCGTGGCTTGCCGATGCGCGGCACGATGAAGCTCATGCCACAGGCTGCTACGAGCGTGGCTAAAAGTGCCCACGGAATGATGTGCTCGCCCACTTGCTGGATGAACACACCGCCAACGAAAGACGTGAGCAGAAACGATATTGAGCCCCAGACGCGCATCTTCGCGAAATCGGCGCCGAACCGGCGGACCCCGGACAGCGCGATCGTGTCGGCAAGCGGCACTTGCGACGTCCATGGCGGGGCAAGCATTAGGGATACGATCAAAATCCCGATGAAGCCGAACGGGACGAAATAGAAGGCCGCGACGATGACGGCCAAAATCGTCGCCATGGTCAGTATGTGCGCGCGATCATTCGAACGGTCGGCGAGCATTGATACCAGCGGCGCGGCGATGACACGCACGAACAACGGCATGGACAATACGATGGAGATTTGCGTCGGTGTCAGCGCACGATATTCGAGCCACAACGGAAAGTACGGCAGATGCATGCCGCTCGATGTGAAAATCGCGAAATAAGCCAACGCAACCCGCAGCTCGAAACGAAACGGCATATCCTGGATAGGGTCCGCTGCAGCGGCTGTCATGGAAAAACTTTCGGAAGATCGAGGGGTTCAGGCGGAATCGCAATCGTGCATTTGCCTGAGATTCGCAACTATCACGAAATTCGCCAAGCGCCTACAAACACCGGAGTTCATCCGCAACTAACATGGTCTTATCGCGCTGATACGATCTTGCCGGATTTTACTTTGCGTGGTGCAGGCGCCGTCGCACCTCCAATCGTCGTCAATGCGCTTTCGAATATGTCAGCGCAGGCTTCCCAGCTGAAGCCCTTGAGTCTGACGTCCGGATCGACCCGGCCCATTTCCAGCGCGCCCAGCGCCGCCTTCTGCAGATTGTCGGAAAGAACACCCGCGCCTGACGCGCCGATAACATCCTTTGGACCCGGAACGGGATACCCCGCGACAGGCAGCCCGCAGGCTATGGCCTCAAGCAGAACAAGACCGAACGTGTCCGTGCGGCTCGGAAAGACGAATACGTCCGACCCCGCATAATAACGAGCAAGGTCTTCGCCTTCTTTCTTCCCGGCGAAAACAGCATCCGGATATTTCCGCTTCAATTCGTCCAGATCCGGACCGTCGCCCACGATAAGTTTGGTGCCCGGCAGATCAAGAGACAGGAAGGATTCAAGATTCTTTTCAGGCGCGACACGCCCGACGCAAAGAAAGACAGGTCGGGGCAGCTTTAGATCGACATCGGGTTGCGGCCGGAAAAGCGCACGGTCGACGCCGCGCGTCCACACTTTCAGCGTCGCAAAGCCGCGTTCGGCAAGTTCGTCATGGATGGACTGTGTCGGGACCAGGCAATGTTCGGCTGCATTGTGAAAGCGCCGCAGGAAACTATAGGACCATGACAGAGGCACAGGCAGCCGCTCGCGCAGGTATTCAGGAAAACGGGTATGGAAGCTGGTGGTAAATCGCCAACTATTCTTCAGGCAAGCACGGCGTGCCATGATGCCGAGTGGACCCTCGGTCGCGATATGCACATAAGCCGGCTGCAGCGCTTCGATGCGCGCCCTGATGGCAAGGGGATGGGTCAACGCCAGACGAATTTCCGGATAGGTCGGGCAAGGCGCAGAACGATAATCTGCAGGCGAGATGATTGTTACTTCAAAGCCGCGGGCTTCCATTTGTTCACGCAGCTTGGTTAGCGTACGAACCACGCCATTGACTTGCGGGTGCCACGCATCCGAGACGATGACCAGGCGCTTCGCTTGACCGTCAGGCTGCATTCGCCGCCTTTGGACGCTTGTCATCCAGCCGGACGACGGGCGCAAAGCCGGCCTGTTCGCCGATCAGATGCGTCCAGGAAAGGAGTTCCATGCGGCCATCAAAGTGCTCGACGATAGCCGTGCAGCTTTCAACCCAATCACCGGTATTGATGTACTCGACGCCGTCGATCTGCTCGATCGTTGCGTGGTGAATATGGCCGCAAATCACGCCATCCGCACCAATGCGCCGGGCCTCGTCCGAAACCACCGTCTGGAACGACCCGATGAAGTTCACGGCCTTCTTGACGCGGAACTTTGCCCAAGCCGAAAACGACCAGTAGCGCAGGCCAAGCATGCGCCTTATCCTGTTCATGAGTGTGTTGATTGCGAGCGCGGCGTCATAGGCCCAATCGCCGAGATAAGCGATGTGGCGGGCATTGCGCACGACAACATCGAACTGGTCTCCGTGGATGACGAGAAATTTCCGGCCGTCCGCGGTCTCGTGAATGATCCGGTCCATGACCTCAATGCCGCCGAAATGCGTCCCCTGGAAATCACGCAAGAACTCGTCATGATTGCCAGCAATGTAGAAGATACGCGCACCCTTGCGGCTTTTGCGCAGGAGCTTCTGCACGATGTCATTGTGCTCTTGCGGCCAATGCCAGTTGCGACGCAGGCGCCAGCCATCGACGATATCCCCGACCAGAAAGATCGTATCGGCGTCGTGGTATTTCAGAAAATCCAGCAGAAAACCGGCCTTCGCACCTTTCGAGCCGAGGTGCACATCGGACAGGAAAAGCGTGCGGAATTTGCGGGCCTCGATCTCGACCATGACGCTGATCTCCGTTCAGCTGACGCAAAGGCGCGTCCATTAGCGCTGACACAAACCTGATTCATGCAACAGTCTTATGACGGCACCGAAAAGTGCGTGTTTCGGCGAGATAGGCCCTTGTAACAAAATCGCGTTCCGCTATGCCTCTGGATGAGATTTTAGCGTGCTGGAAAATTTGAATCGCCAGTGTATAAACGCGCGAGCCAAATCCCGGAGGACATCGTCAATGGCCAACGACCAAACGCCCAGCAACTCTGATCTTGAAGAAAGCGCATTGTTCTATCATCGCTTTCCTCAGCCGGGTAAGCTGGAAATCCAGGCGACGAAGCCGCTTGGAAATCAGCGGGATCTTGCACTTGCCTATTCTCCCGGTGTCGCTGCGCCGTGTCTCGCGATTCACCAGAATCCCGCAACGGCAGCCGACTATACCAGCCGCTCCAATCTCGTCGCAGTCATCTCCAACGGCACCGCTGTCCTCGGCCTCGGCAATATCGGCCCGCTCGCGTCCAAGCCCGTCATGGAAGGCAAGGCCGTCCTTTTCAAGAAATTCGCCAATATCGATGTGTTCGATATCGAAATCGACGCTCAGGAAATCGGCAAGATCGTCGATGTGGTAGCGGCTCTGGAGCCGACTTTCGGCGGCATCAATCTCGAAGACATCAAGTCGCCGGAATGTTTTGAAGTAGAAGAACAACTTCGCGCCAAAATGAACATCCCGGTGTTCCATGACGACCAGCACGGAACCGCGATCATCGTGGCGGCGGCTATTCTCAACGGCATGGAACTTGCCGGAAAAGAGCTCTCCAAGATCAAGATCGTCGCTTCCGGCGCCGGCGCAGCGGCAATCGCTTGCCTCAACCTCCTGGTGAAGCTCGGCGTTGACCGCAAGAACATCTGGGTCTGTGATATCGATGGCGTCGTCTATGAGGGCCGCAATACGCTGATGGACCGCTGGAAATCGGTCTATGTTCAGAAAACCGATGCGCGGGTTCTCGCAGATGTCATTGGCGGCGCTGACGTTTTTCTCGGCCTTTCGGCCGCCGGTGTGCTTAAGCCCGAGCTATTGAAGCAGATGGCACCTAACCCGCTGATCATGGCCTTGGCCAACCCAAACCCGGAGATCATGCCGGATGAGGCACGCGCGGCGCGTGCCGACGCGATGATTTGTACCGGCCGTTCGGACTTTCCCAACCAGGTCAACAACGTCCTTTGCTTCCCCTTCATCTTCCGCGGCGCCCTCGATTGCGGTGCGCGGGCGATTAACGAGGAAATGAAGATGGCGGCAGTACAGGCTATTGCCGCGCTTGCTCGCGAGGAACCATCGGACGTTGCCGCCCGCGCCTATTCCGGCGAGACGCCGACCTTCGGGCCGAAATATCTCATTCCCTCGCCGTTCGATCAGCGTCTCATTCTGCGGATCGCACCGGCGGTCGCAAAAGCCGCGATGGACACCGGCGTTGCCGAACGTCCGATCGAGGATTTCGATGCCTATCTCGACCGGTTGAATCGCTTCGTCTTCCGCTCCGGCCTGATCATGAAGCCAATCTTCACCGCGGCAAAAACGGCGGAGAAGAAGCGCGTGATCTATGCGGACGGCGAGGATGAGCGAGTCTTGCGCGCAGCTCAGGTTGTGCTGGAAGAAGGCGTCGCCATCCCGACCCTGATTGGACGCCCGCAGGTCATAGAGACGCGGCTGCAGCGCTATGGGCTGAAAATCAAGATCGGCACCGATTTCGATGTCATCAATCCTGAGGATGACCCGCGTTATCGCGATTACGTCGATCTGCTGCTCAATCTCACAGGGCGGCGGGGCACAACACCGGAAGTTGCTCGCACCATGGTCCGTGCCAGTGGCACCGTGATCGCAGCGCTTGCCATCGTTCGCGGGGAAGCCGATGCAATGATCTGCGGTCTTGAAGGCCGTTTCGAGCGGCACTTGCGTAATGTCGACCAGATTATCGGAAAACTGGAGGGCATACGCAATTTCTCGGCGCTGAGCCTGCTTATATCGCAACGCGGTGTGCTGTTCCTGACCGATACCTATGTCAGCATCGATCCGACAGCCGAAGAGATCGCCGAAAAAACAGTTCTCGCCGCCAACGAAATCCGCCGCTTCGGCATTGAGCCCAAGGCAGCCTTGCTCTCGCATTCCAATTTCGGCTCACGCGATTCCGAAAGTGCAGCAAAGATGCGGAGCGCGTCAGAAATTCTCCGCGTCAAGGCGCCTGATCTGGAGCAGGATGGCGAAATGCATGGCGATTCCGCACTGTCGGCGATCCTGCGGGAGCGCGTACTCCCGCATTCGCGGCTTAGCGACGAAGCCAACCTGCTGGTCTTCCCCAATCTCGACGCGGCGAATATCACCCTCAATGTCGTCAAATCCGTTACCGATGCCTTGCATGTCGGCCCGATCCTGCTCGGTGCCGCCAAGCCCGCACATATCCTGACGCCATCCGTGACATCGCGCGGTATCGTCAACATGACGGCACTCGCGGTGGTGGAAGCATCACAACGCGTTGATTAACCGGCGGGTGTCTTATTGCTGCCGCATGGCCGTGGCTGGTTCCAGCGCATTCACTCGCCTCGAATGCGCATGACAATCTTGGGCCGCCGCATGTACCGAACATTCCAGATCGCCTTCATAGCAGTGACCGCCATTCTGGCGGCGGGGCAACTTTCGTCTGCAAATTCAGATATTTGCGCGCGGATGCTGGACCGACTCGACGAGCTCAACCGCAACGCCGATGTCGATGACTTCGAACTCAACTTGCGGCGCGACCGCGTCGAAGCTGCGCTCGATGCCAATAATTGTTCTGCCGTGGACGACCGTGTCTATGATGACCCGCAGCCGGACACTGCGGGTTCGCAGCCTTACGAGGTTATGGGAAAAGAGCCGGAACCTATCGAGCCAGAAATGAGTACAGCGCCGGTCTATGGCGGCCGGTATCAGACGCTTTGCGTGCGTTCATGTGACGGCTACTACTTCCCGCTCTCCTATGAAACCGGCGCGGAGAATTTCTCACGCGATCAGGCACAGTGCCAATCCCAGTGTCCCGGCGCAAAGCTGTACTATCAGCCTACCGACAATCCAAATCCCGAAAGGATGACGTCGTTAAGCGGCGAGGATTACAAGGATATGCCGAATGCCTTCAAGTTCAGGAAGGTTGGAGCCAATGGAACGCCGCAATGCGGGTGCCAGAAATCGGCGGCAAATTTCTCCACATTGGGCAATCCAGCGGCGGCGACATTCGCCACCGGAAAGCCCGGCGAACCAGCAAAAGTTGTCGAACCTGCGAAGCCCGTCGAAACCAAAGTCGAGCCGACCGTGTCGGCAGCTCAACCGACCGAAAATCCGTCATCCATTATTCAGTTGGGTGAACCCGCGACGACCAAGACGGAGGCCCCGCTGCCGCAGCCGCTTAGCGGCGACAAGCCGATCGATCCGAACCGCAAGGTCAGGGTCGTCGGGCCAACGTTCCTTCCCGACCAAGAAGGGGCAATAAATCTGCGAGCTCCGGACCAGAAGACAGCCCAGTAAGCGCGATGCGTAGGGGCATGAATAGTGGCTTGCCCTTGCGGCCGCTCTGGACTTTCACCGCATCGGTCCATAGCTTCCAGGTCTCGCGGTTCCAGGGCTCAGGCGGTAAAAGATCGAAAGCAGCGCGCACGAATTCACGATCCTCTTCGGCAAGCTGTTCGTCCGTCGCAGGACCTTCTTTAATGATCTTCCACCAATTTGCAGCATCGGCCACACGCGAAAGATTGCCCCGAACTGCGAGCCAGAACGCCTCTGACCGATCGCCCTCGATACCAAGCGCTGCAAGGCGATCCTTTGCTTGCGCATAGGGCATGGCGTGAATCAGCGCGCGGTTGAGCGCATCGAGTTCAGCCGGGTCGAACTTCGAAGCCGATTTTGAGGTTGCCGCCGGGTCGAAAATGTCTGCTAGCGTCGCCATGTCGGGTACGGCCGTCACATTTTCCGACGTTCCAATCAACACGGCAAGACTGGCCACAGCCATTGGTTCATAACCGTCACGCCGCAAACTGCCGATCGACAGCGCGCCTGTTCGCTTGGAGATCCCCTCTCCCGCCGCAGTCGTCAGGAGGTTGATGTGACCAAGTTCGGGGACCTTCGCACCAAGCGCCTCGATGATAGCGATCTGTACGCCACTGTTGGTAATGTGGTCGTTGCCACGGATGATATGCGAGATGTCCATGTCGACGTCGTCAACGACCGAGGTGAACGTGTAGAGGTAGGTGCCATCTTCCCGTATCAGAACCGGATCGGAAAGCGAGGCTAGATCAACCGTTTCCCTGTCGCGCACGATGTCGTTCCAGTGAACTTCGGTCCTCGTTACCGAAAACGGATCGTCTTTGAAGTTTGGCAGCAGGAATCGCCAATGCGGCCGGCGGCCTTCGGCTTCAAGTTTTTCCTTGTCGGCTGGCGTCAGCTTCAAGGCATCGCGCCCATAGATAGGCGGAAGGCGCCGCGCCAGGCGCAGCTTGCGCTTACGTTCAAGTTCCTCGGCAGTCTCGTAGCATGGATAGAGCACACCCGCTGCCTTGAGCCTATCGGCGGCAGCATCATAGATAGGGATCCGCTTCGACTGGTACTCGATGCGCACCGGTTTGATGCCCAGCCAGTCGAGGTCCGCGATCGTCGCTTCAGCATATTCCGTCTTGGAACGAACGGTATCCGTGTCGTCGAAGCGCAGGATGAACTGGCCATTGTTCTTGAGGGCAAAAAGCCAGTTGAACAGGGCAATACGCGTATTGCCAATGTGGATATAGCCGGTCGGAGACGGTGCAAAACGGACGATGATGGTCATGCTTGCGGCATATCGGATAGAGCAAGCAATGGCAATATGGGCCGCGTTTGCGCGCGGCCCATCTTAGGGTCACGACCTGTCATCGTTGAAGACAAGCCCCTTGGTCAGCTCAAGCGTCTGCAGCTCGAACAGCCCGCGGTAGATACCGCCATTGAGCCCGATCAAAGCCTCGTGGTTACCCTCTTCGGCAATACGGCCGTGCTCGAAAACCAGGAGCCGGTCCAGCGAGCGCACAGTCGACAGACGGTGGGCGATCACCAGTGTCGTCCGTCCCAGCATCAGCCGCTCCATCGCCTGCTGGATCAGCACTTCGGATTCCGAATCGAGGCTGGAAGTTGCCTCGTCCAGAATGAGAACCGGAGCATCCGCAAGGAAAGCCCGGGCAATGGCCACTCTCTGACGCTCGCCGCCTGAAAGCTTGACACCGCGTTCGCCCACAAGCGTGCTGTACCCCTTCGGCAATGCCGTAATGAAGTCATGCGCGCTGGCCTGCCTAGCCGCCTCTTCGATCTCGCCTTGCGTGGCACCGGGCCGGCCATAGGCGATATTCTCCGCCAGCGAACGGTGAAACAGGATTGGCTCCTGTTGCACGATGGCTATCTGCTGGCGCAGCGAAGCCTGTGTGACCCCTGCTATATCCTGACCATCGATCAGGATCCGGCCCGACTTCACATCATGCAAACGCTGGATCAGCTTGACGAAGGTGGTCTTGCCCGAACCCGAATGACCAACCAGGCCGACACGTTCACCTGCCCGAATCGTCACCGAAAAGCGGTCATAGAGCGGCAGGCGATGTGCGCCATAGTGGAACGTCACATTGTCAAACTCGATCTTGCCGTTGCTGATCCGGATTGGCTTCGCGCCGGGTCGATCTTCAATACCAAGCGGTTGACTCTGGATATCAACGAGCTCCTCCATGTCATTGATCGAGCGCTGCAAATTGCGAATGTGCATGCCAACTTCCCGCAAATAGCCCTGCAGGATAAAGAACGAGGTGAGTACAAAAGTGATATCACCCGCACTCGCCTGCCCCTTCGACCACAGGATCAGCGCGAAACCGATAACCGCCGCCCGCAGGACGAGCAGCATCGTTCCTTGCGACGTGCCGTTCCACGTACCGCGAACCCAGGTACGCGCCGTCCGGTCCTGCCATTTGGTCAGGACTTTCGCCAGACGCGCATCTTCACGACTTTCCGCACCGAAACCCTTGACCACCATGTTGCAACTGACGGCGTCGGCGAGCGAACCACCGAGCTTGGTATCCCAGCGGTTGGCAAGGCTTGCCATGGGCGCAACGTAACCGAGCGACAGTGATGCGGTGACCGCGACGAACAGGAAGGAGCCGATGCCGATGATTACACCCATCAATGGCCAGTACCACGCCATCAGCGCCGTCGAACCAATCAGCATGATGACCGACGGAAACAGCGCCAGCAACAGCGTATCGTTCAACAGGTCCAGCGCCCACATGCCGCGTGTTACCTTGCGGACGGTTGAGCCGGCAAAACTGTTGGCATGCCACTCGGTCGAGAACCGCTGGATGCGGTAGAATGCACCGGAGGCGATTTCCGTCATCATCTTCAATGTCAGATCAACGATCTGGATGAAGGTGATGTGCCGCAAGATGATTGCGCCGAGGGACAGGGCAAGCAGTGTCGAGAACGCAGCGACTGCCGCATTCCAGACGACCGCCTCGGTGGCGTGACCGTTAACCACGGCATCGACGAGCCGGCCCGAATAGAGCGGCGTCAACACGTCGGCCAGCGTCGACAGCAACACTGCACCAGCAATGACGGCGATACGCACCGGCTGTCGCTGCCAGTGTAACCAGGTGAAACCAAGAACGCTGCGGAATGCACCGCCGCGCAGGTCTTTACGAAATAAAGCCATGACGATTGTCCGATGCGGATACGCACCAGCCTCAATAGAAAAATGCAAACGAGAATGCCGTGGAAAAGAAGACAGAATCAGTACGGCATGAATGATCTGGCAACTCGCCTGAATACAGGAAAGGCCATTATCGGCGATGAGTTACCTTGACCGGTGAAGTCAATCGAAAGGCAAGAAGGCCTTTCGTCATCACGTGTCAGGAACGAGCGCCGCCCCGCGGGGACATAAACATGGGTGCCATTCGAGAACCTCCCGGTCGCTATTGCCGGAGGTCGGCTTATAGTTGAATCGTTTTGCGCCGCCAAGTGTCTTTTTTTTGCAATCGGTTTTCGAGAATCGGGTGCGACCAGATTACAACAGTTTACCGTGATCGATCACGAAACCGGTTGGTGATGGGATAGCGCCGATCACGGCCGAAATTCTTTTTGGTCACCTTCACACCCGGCGCCGATTGGCGACGCTTGTATTCGGCGATGTAGAGCAGGTGTTCGATGCGCTCGACCATTGCGCGCTCGTGACCGCGTTCGACGATTTCATCGACGCCCATTTCGTGTTCGACGAGGCATTCGAGGATATCGTCAAGAACCGGATAAGGCGGCAGCGAATCCTGGTCAGTCTGGTTTTCCCGCAGTTCTGCCGAGGGCGCCTTGCTGATGATATTCACCGGAATAACTTCGCCGGACGGACCTAGGCCGCCCGCAGGGACGTTTTTGTTGCGCCACTCCGACATCGCATAGACCTGCATCTTGTAGAGGTCCTTGATCGGATTGTAGCCACCGTTCATGTCGCCATAGAGCGTGGCATAGCCGACTGACATTTCCGACTTATTGCCAGTGGTGACGACCATGGAACCGAACTTGTTGGATATTGCCATGAGGATGGTACCGCGGGCACGGCTCTGCAGGTTTTCCTCGGTTATACCCTCCTTGGTGCCCTCAAAGATCGGCGCTAACGCCCTGAGGAAGCCCTCGACCGGCTCAAAGATCGGGACGATATCATAGCGGCAGCCAAGCATCTTGGCACAGTCCTCGGCGTCCTTCAGCGAGTCCTTCGACGTATAGGTGTAAGGCATCATGACAGCCCGCAGACGTTCTTCCCCCAAAGCGTCCACCGCGAGGGCGGCGCAGATTGCAGAGTCGATGCCGCCAGACAGACCAAGCACAACATCCTTGAATCCGTTCTTGTTGACGTAGTCACGCAGGCCGAGCATGCAGGCGCGGTAATTTGCTTCCTCCCCCTCCGGGATCCGCGACATCGGGCCTTCAGCACAGGTCCAGCCATCTGTGCCGCGCCGCCACGTCGTGACGATCAACTGCTCCTCAAACTGCGACATCTGGAAAACAAGGTTTTTGTCGCCATTGAACGCGAAGGAAGCTCCGTCGAAAATCAAGTCGTCTTGTCCGCCAAGCTGATTGGCGAAAATTAATGGCAACCCCGTCTCAATCACCTGGCGAAGCGCCACCTGATAACGCACATCGACCTTGCCGCGATAATAGGGAGAGCCATTGGGCACACAGAGAATTTCCGCGCCGCTCTCCGCCAATGTCTCGCAGACACCGAGGTCGCCCCAGATATCCTCGCAGATCGGAATGCCGATGCGAACGCCGCGAAAATTGACCGGTCCGGGCATGGGACCTGCCTGGAACACACGCTTTTCGTCGAACTCGCCATAGTTGGGCAAATCGACCTTGAAGCGTTCGGCAATCACCTTGCCGCCATCCAGGACCATGACCGAGTTGTGCAGGCCGGACTCGCGCTTCAGAGGTGTTCCGATGATGACGCCAGGCCCGCCATCCGCAGTATCCAATGCGAATTCCTGAACCGCCTTCTGGCAAGCCTCGATGAACGCCCGCTTCAGCACCAGATCCTCCGGCGGATAACCGGAAATGAAAAGCTCGGTGTATAGCACCAGATCGGCGTTTTGACGCGCAGCGTCAGCACGAGCCTCGCGTGCTTTCGCCAGATTACCCCTGATATCGCCCAGCACTGGATTGAGCTGAGCGATGGCGATACGGAGAATGTCGGTACTTTTGCTCATAATGAACATATATCGTTTCGTTGGTGGAAAAACAATGTTTGATCAAGCGGTCAGGAAAAAAACACGCTCCACACGGTATAGACCCAGACGGCAGCGACGAGGATAACCGAGATCAGCACCGCAAGCGATCCGCAATCCTTGGCGATCTGGATCTCGCGATGAAAATCCAATGAAACCGCATCACAGGCGGCCTCGATGCCAGTATTGAGTACTTCGATCATGATCAGAAACAGTACCGATCCGGTAAGGAGCAGGAACGACAGACCGGTCGGTGCGATCAATGCCGCGACGGGGATGGCAAGGACGAACAGCGTGAGTTCCTGCTGAACGGCCTTCTCGTGCTGCGCCAGATGCTTCAGCGCACGCATGGAATTTATAAATGCGAGTACCAGACGCTGCATACCCGCTCCCGAGTTGTTAGGCCGTAAATTCAGCAGCTATAAGGAGAGTTCGGCTCGCGTCAATCCTGTCCATCGGACGCAACCACGACTCCACCGCCGCTCCTTGCATACTTGGGCAATTCATCGTCAATCTGGTAATAGTCGCCTTTGTCCTCCACAAAGATATGACTTTCTCCATGCAGACCCGATGGTTGATCGAATGATCCTGCCATGACGGAAATATGATCGAGATCATTGTGCTTCCAAAAGAGCGCTGAGCCGCAATTCTTGCAGAAGCCACGGCGTGCAAATTCACTTGCCTCATACCAGCTGATATTTTCTTCGCCGGAAATGTCGATCGAATCGTCCTGCACGTTTGTCGCAGCGTAAAAATGGCCCGACTGTTTGCGGCATTGCGAGCAATGGCAGTAGACGACACCACGCAGCATGCCACGCGTTTCGAATTGTACTCTCCCGCACAGGCACGAACCCCGATGCAACTCAACCATACTCTCACCCCGTTATTGTTGAGAACAAAACATAAGCGATGCCACAGGTGCCGTTCTTTCGCATTCACGTCTTTGCCGGACGCTTCGACGACAGGCTGAGCAGGAAGGCCCCGAAGACGGCTGACAGCAACGAGCCGAGCAGAACGCCGAGCTTGGTTTCATCCTGCAACAATGGGGAATCCGCATAGGCAAGCAGGCCAATGAACAAGCTCATCGTGAAGCCGATTCCACACAGCGTAGCGACACCATACATTTGCAGCCAGCTTGTGCCGGCGGGCCGTTCGGCCAGGCGGAGCTTGATCGCCAGCCAGGCAAAGGAGAATACGCCGATCTGCTTGCCGACAAACAGGCCAGCTGCCACGCCGAGCGGAACCGGATCGGCGAGATTCGACAGCGACACGCCGCTGAAGGAAACGCCGGCGTTGGCGAAACCGAAGATTGGCACGATCAGAAAGCCAACCCATGGCTGAATAGCATGCTCGAGCTCGACCAGCGGGGAATCACCCTCCGCCTTTGTGCCGCGCAGCGGGATTGCCAGAGCCAGCAGCACGCCGGCAATCGTCGCGTGGATCCCCGATTTAAAGACGAGGATCCACAGGATCACCCCGAGAATGAGATAGGCCCAAAGCCGGATTATCCCCATCATGTTCATCAGCATCAGAATTGTGAAAACGGCCGCGACGCCGACCAAGGCAGGGATGTTCAATCCCTCTGAATAAAACAGAGCAATGATGATGACGGCACCTAGATCATCGATGATGGCAAGGGCCGTCAGAAACACCTTCACCGGCAACGGAACGCGCGACCCGAGCAACGACAGAACGCCCAGCGAAAAGGCGATATCGGTGGCGGTCGGGATGGCCCACCCGCGAACTGTCTCACCCTCATTAAAGGCAAGAAAGATCAGAGCGGGAACGACCATACCACCGATAGCGGCAAACCCCGGCAGTGCGCGCCGCGACCAGCTCGACAGTTGACCGCTGATCATCTCGCGTTTTATTTCCAGTCCAACCAGCAGGAAAAAAACGGCCATGAGCGCATCGTTCACCCAATGAAGAATGCTCAGGCCGCCAACATAAGTCTTCAGCAGACCGAAATAGTCTTCGCGCAAGGGAGAGTTGGCGGCAATCAGTGCCAGCGCCGCAACCGCCATCAGAATGATGCCGCCGGAGGCCTCACTCTCAATGAACGAACGGAAGGATGCTGACAGGCGGACTCGGCGAACGGGTTTTGGATCCATGAGACCTTGATAGAATCTCGAACGGCAAAACTCCAGCCCAAACGTTTTGACGACTGAAACTGAAGAAGGCGGCCCAGAAGACCGCCTTCGATTTCACGAATAGCTGAAGATTAACCGTTGACGGCCATTTTCTGCGGATGGCTGTCGCGCTCTTTCTTTAGAAGTTCCGCAACCAGAAACGCCAATTCCAGCGCCTGATCGGCATTGAGTCGCGGGTCACAATGGGTGTGATAGCGATCCTGCAGATCTTCCGCCAGAACCGCCCGCGCACCGCCGGTGCATTCCGTGACGTTATTGCCGGTCATCTCTATGTGGATACCGCCCGGATAGGTTCCTTCCGCATGATGCACACCAAAGAAGGTCTCGACTTCCTTCAGAATACGGTCGAATGGCCGTGTTTTGTAGCCATTGGCAGTGATGGTGTTGCCATGCATGGGATCACAGGACCACACAACTTCGCGGCCCTCTTTCTGCACCGCACGAATGAGCTTCGGCAGGTGATCGGCAACCTTGTCATGGCCGAAGCGGGCGATCAATGTCAGCCGGCCCGGCTCATTCGCAGGATTGAGCAGATCAATCAGTCGCAGAAGATCGTCCGCTTCCAGTGACGGACCGCATTTCAGACCCAGCGGGTTTTTGATGCCACGGCAGTATTCCACATGGGCATGATCCGCCTGACGCGTGCGGTCACCAACCCAGATCATATGGCCGGAAGTCGCATACCAGTCGCCAGACGTCGAATCGACGCGGGTCAGTGCTTCCTCATAGCCAAGAAGCAACGCTTCGTGACTTGTGTAGAAATCCGTCTCGCGCAACTGCGCATTTGTTTCCGCGGTAATGCCGACAGCGCGCATGAAGTCGACGGTCTCGGAGATACGGCGTGCCAACTGGCCATAGCGCTCGCCTTGCGGGCTATCGGCAACGAAACCCATCATCCATTGATTGACGTTCTCCAGATTGGCATAACCACCCTGGGCGAAAGCGCGCAGAAGATTAAGCGTAGCGGCGGATTGGCGGTAAGCCATTTCCTGGCGAGCCGGATCCGGGGTGCGCGACTGCTCGGTGAACTCGGTGCCATTGATAATGTCGCCGCGATAAATCGGGAGCTCGATGCCGTTTTTGGTTTCGGTGTCCGAGGTGCGCGGCTTGGCGAACTGACCAGCGATACGCCCGACCTTGACGATGGGCTGAGAGGCACCGAAGGTCAGCACGACGGCCATCTGCAGGAAGACGCGGAAGAAATCCCGAATGTTGTCCGCGCCATGTTCGGCAAAGCTCTCGGCGCAATCGCCGCCCTGCAACAGGAAGCTTTCACCCCGGGAAACAGCCGCAAGCTGCTTCTTGAGCTTGCGTGCTTCACCTGCAAAAACCAAGGGCGGATAAGTCCGAAGACGGGCCTCGACATCGCTCACAGCCTGAGCGTCCGGATAATAAGGCACCTGCTTGATAGGCTTGCCTCTCCAGGAAGTCGGTGTCCAGTTCTTGGTCATTATTGCACCTGTTACTTGCTTTCCACATTGGTAGCGATGGTTTGAAAATATCCGGTCAGCCCGGAAGGCGCTCATATAGTCCAATTGTGGAGGATATACCAGTCCTTTGGCGGCCAGTGCGGCCGATCCCATTGTGGCACTGCAGGCGGGTATAGTTGGGGTATAAGAAATAACGACCGAGACTTAACTGACGTCCGTGATAGCCGCTTCATCGATGTCTGGCGGATCGGTAAAGTTCGCACCGACTTCCTCCAAGAGCCTGTCGAACATGTCTATTTCCTTGTCGCTGAGCTTGACGGCGCGCGGATAGGTCGGCGACGGGCGGTCCCTGTAAATCGGTGTGTTGAAATATTCCGTTTTGAGAACGAACCGACGAAGTCCTGCCTCACCGTGCTCGACCAGAAAACCCTGCATGACCGCATCCAGATAGGATTGCAAGATCATCGGCGGTTGCGGATGAACTGGTACGGACTGATGCGCCTCATAGACGAAGATAGGCATGCCATCGGGAAAGGGCATTGCAGTCTCGATTTGTTCAGGCAGGACGCTGCGACGGTCGTAATTTTCCTCGCGCAGATCGACCGCTGCAAGGTTTTCCAGATAATCGAAAACCAGCAGACCATCCACGCTGGAATTTTCGTCGCGGCGAACAGACAATAGAGCGGCGTGAAGTCCGGCTTCGCGAGGACTGGCGCGCCACAATCTCCGCCAGCCATGAAGTTTTGCAGGCATGGCGTAAACGATATTGGTTCGCAACGTATGGCGGTTTACCAGCGACCCATAACCGAAATAAGCGACAAGTTTGCCGCTCTTCGCAAGGACTTCAATTTCACCCATCAATCCGTTCGCCATTCACCAATCTATAGCTGGGTTTATACATCGTCACCAGCTCTTCTGAAGCAGTCGGATGCACCGCCATCGTGCGGTCGAAATCATCCTTGGTGCAGCCGGCTTTGATCGGAATGGCCAAAAGTTGAGCCATTTCCCCGGCATCGGGGCCCAGGATATGCGCACCGATGACCTTCCTGCTGGCGGCATCGACTATCAGCTTGGTCAGCATTTTGTCCTTGGCGCCGGATAGCGTATTGCGCATCGGGCGGAAAAGGGCGCGATACACCTCGATTTCCCTGTACTCCTTGGCCGCCTCTTCTTCGGTCAATCCCACGGTCCCGATTTCGGGTTGGGAGAAAACCGCTGTCGCGATCTGGCGGTGGTCAGGTTTAGTCGGATTGTTTTTAAACGCCGTCTCGATAAAGCACATGGCCTCATGAATGGCGACCGGCGTCAGTTGAACACGATTGGTCACGTCGCCGACAGCCCAGATGTTCGCCTTGCTCGAACGCGAATATTCGTCGACCTTTATTGCGCCAAGTTCGTCGAGTTCGACGCCCGCCTCATCCAGGCCTAACGATTTCGTGTTTGGTGTCCGGCCAATGGCCAGCATGACCTGATCCGCAACAAGCTCATCGCCAGAATAAAGGCGGACGCCCAGCCTGCCGTCATGCTGGCGCTTCACTTCCTCGATGACCTCCACGCAACGGACGTGGATACCTTTGGCAACCATAGCCGCGTGCAGCAACTGCCGCAGATCGTGGTCAAAGCGCGACAGGATTTCCTTGCCGCGGTAGATCAGCGTCGTATCGACACCAAGACCATGGAAGATATTGGCGAACTCGACTGCGATGTAGCCACCCCCCTCGATAATGATGGCCTTTGGCAGTTGTTCGAGATGGAATGTCTCATTGGAGCTGATGCACAATTCGTGTCCCGGCAAAGCCGGATGCGGATTTGGATGCCCACCGGTTGCGATGAGGATCTGGTCAGCCGTCACCCGCTGACCGGTCTTGAGGATTTCGATGGTGTGATCGTCGACAAGCACCGCGCGGCTGTCGAATATCTCGACGTCCGAATTGTCGAGTCCCTGCCGATACAGGCCCTCCAGCCTAGCAATCTCCCGATCCTTGTTAGCAACCAGCGTCGGCCAATCGAACCTGGTTTCTCCGACACTCCAGCCATAACCGGCCGCAGCCTCGAAGTGTTCAGAAAACTGCGACGCGTAGACAAAAAGCTTTTTCGGCACGCAGCCACGGATGACGCAGGTACCGCCCATACGATATTCTTCCGCGAGCGCGACCTTCTTGCCCATGGCACCGATAAGTCTCCCGGCGCGTACACCGCCCGACCCTCCCCCAATGACGAAAAGGTCATAATCATAGCTTGGCATGGTGCAAGAACTCCGAATCTGATGAGCAGCGCTTATATGGGTTGTATCTTGGCCACTTAAAAGAACAAAGCCCGGCTGATGGCCGGGCTTTGCGTAATATCAATTGAGTCCGGTCTTACGGCTGCTTTGGTTGAGCTGGTGCAGGCGTCGCTGGTGCTTGGGCAGGCGCTGTCGCAGCCGCCGCCGCAACGACCTTCTCAGCAACAGCCTGGGCAAGATCGCGTGCGATGCCACGCTGCCAGATGCCGGCAGCCTTCATGACCTCGCGCGTCACGATCGGACCCTCTGACAACAGCTTCTTGCCAGCCTCGGAATTATAAAACCCGGTGATGGCGTTCAGTTCTTCTTCGCTGAACGATACCGCATAGGCGCGGGCGGCCTCATTTTCGAGATCGGCACGACGTGCTGCAAGTGCGAGAGCCTGTTCGTCGACGGCTGCGCCAATGATAGACTCAAGGTTTGGATCCTTCTGGATCAACTCACCCTTCAGCTGCTGCGCAACGCCAGGCAGGATCGAGTCGAATTGGTCCGTTGCCTTGATTGCGGAAATAGCAGCCCGGGCGGCCGCCAGATGCGACGGGGTGATGTTATTGTTGGCGTTCGTATCCTGCGCCTGAGCGGCGCTGAAACCGCCAAGCATGATTACGACGGCCAAAGGTGCAATCAAGCGGCGGAAGCCAGTTGCTCGGTTCATGAATTTATCGCTCCGTTTTCGACGTTGTCGCGCATAACCCAAAAATCATCCTCGATTTTCAGAAGGCTTTGCGCAGGATTCAAATGTGCGCCTGCTTCAAGTGCCTCTAAACAGACGCCCTGCTCCGCAGTGTTCTGACACCGTCAGCACCCGCCAAAATGGCCACGCGCGCCAGTCCCAGAAAAAGTCCATGCTCCACCACACCGGGTATGGCGTGCAGAGCGTTCGATAAAGCTCTTGTATCCGGAATGCGGCCAAAAGATGCATCCAGGATCAAATGCCCGCCGTCTGTAACAAATGCTTCGTCTCCCGTCATCCTCAATGTAACAGGACCTGCAAGTCCAAGCTTGCCAGCAGCCTGTTCGACGGCAAGTTTCGTGGCGGCAAGCCCAAAAAGATTGACTTCGATGGGCAAGGGAAAGGCGCCCAGCATATTCACCAGCTTCGATTCGTCGGCAATTACGATCATTTCGCTCGAAGCGGCCGCGACGATCTTTTCCCGCAGCAAGGCGCCGCCGCCGCCCTTGATCAATGTGAGGTCGGGGTCGACCTCGTCGGCCCCGTCGATCGTAAGATCAAGCTGCGGCGTCTCTTCCAGGGTGCTGAGCTTGACGCCCAGTTCGCGGCAGAGAGCGGCAGTGCGTTCCGATGTAGGTACGCCAATGACTTTCAATCCAGACGCGACCTTGTCGGCCAGGAGCCGCACGAATTCCTCGGCGGTCGAACCTGTCCCTATTCCAAGGCGCATGCCATCCTTGACGTAGGTCAGGGCTTCCGCAGCCGCTTTGATCTTCAGCGATTTGGCATCCATGGTGGTGCGCCCTCTTGTAGCTTTGACTTGCCGTTTCTTTGAGTCGACACTGGCTGCTCCCTACCACGTCAGGCGATCGGGTCAAGGCTCGTGGCTTGATTTTGAACCCACCTTATACTTCAGTGTGGGTAGGTCACCTCTCGAAACCAGCAATTCTGCTGCTGTTTTCGCCATCGGCTACGGATGCCACAGGAACATAAATGTCCAAACCCATTGTCGTATTTGATCTTGACGGAACTCTGGTGGATACCGCCCCCGACTTGCTCGATAGTCTGAACCATTGCCTCGCTGAAACAGGCCTGCAAAAGGTCGATCCGGTCACGCTGCGCCGTTATGTCGGACAAGGCGGACGGGTGATGATTGAACGAGCATTCGAAGCACAGCAAAAGCTGCTGAGCCCAGAACAACTTGACTGGCTGGTCGGCATCTTCATCGAACATTACGGTGCCAACATGCCCGGACACTCCGCGCTTTATGAGGGCGCCGAACAGGCCATGGAAGACTTGTCGAGCGCCGGCTATCTGCTGGCAGTCTGCACCAACAAGTTTGAAGGCCTGTCCGTCAACCTCCTGGCCGGTCTGGGTCAATCATCGCGTTTCGATGCGATTTGCGGTTCCGATACTTTCGCCTTCCGAAAGCCTGACCCACGCCATCTGGTTGAAACCATTCGCAAGGCCGGTGGTGATCCCGAGCGCGCTGTGATGATCGGTGACAGCGAAACGGATATCAACACGGCAAAGGCCGCAGGAATTCCCGTAATTGCGGTGGATTTCGGCTACTCGGATTTGCCGGTTGCAACCTATGAGCCGAGCCGGGTCATCTCACACTATCGTGAGTTGAAGGTGAAGCTCGCAGACGATTTGATAGGTGCAGTTAACGCTTGAACCGTCTGAATTGGAACGATTTTTTTATCCGTACGTTAATCAGCTGCAGATGTTGGGCTGAGCATCAGCCTAGCATCCGAGGTTTTTTTGCTCTTACATTGAAAACGGGCGCAGTCCCGGGATTTCAGGAGGAAAAATTGAGGAAATTGACTTCAATGCTTGCCGCACTTGCGATGTCGGCGGGGCTGACTTCGGTCGGTCCGATACCGGCCTTTTCGGCGCCCCTTGCGCCGTTGAGTATCGAAACCACGAGCGCCAACGTCGAGCAAGTGCAATACCGGCGGCATTATCGCGGCGACCGAAACTGGAACGGCAATCGCTACTATCGTGGAGATCGCTACTATCGCGGCGGCCGCTACTATGGCGGCGACCGGTATTGGTACAGGGGACACCGCGGGTATAATTACTATCGTCCGGGCTATCGATATTATAACGGAGCCTGGTTCCCACTGGCTGCCTTTGGTACCGGGGTTATAGTGGGTAGCGCGATTGCGCCTCGCCCGGTCTATCGCACCGGCAGTGCGCATACACAGTGGTGCTACAACCGCTATCGGTCGTACAGGGCCTATGACAATACCTATCAGCCCAACAACGGCCCCCGTCGCCAATGCGTATCGCCATACTAAACCTGATGACATGATTCCAGGGCCCGTTTACCAGTGGTAGGCGGGCCCTTTTTATTTTTGAAAATAGCAAACGCGAGCTCACGCATTAGACGAAAATACTATTGCGCCTGCCTCAAACGCTCTGTAGTTGCCTAATTTTTGAGCCGTGCTTCCGGAGCCGTTCCTCAACAATGGAATGTGCTTGCATTTTTTGCTGAACCCGCTTGAATACGCCTACATGAAGGGGGTTTTAGTGAAGCCATTTGATGAGATGATCAAAACAGGCGGTGAAGTGCGCCCGCCATATGAACAGCTAAAATGCTGGCTCGATACGCAGAATCCCGAGCGGTTAGCTCAAAAGTCGCTTGATGCAGAGAACGTCTTTCGCAAGACCGGGATTACATTTGCAGTCTACGGCGACGAGGAAGCCGCAGAACGCCTCATCCCATTCGATATCATCCCCCGCATCATCACCGGCAATGAATGGCGCCGCCTGTCGCAGGGCATCGAACAGCGTGTCATGGCACTCAACGCGTTTCTCGACGATATTTATCACCGCCAGGAGATCATCCGCGCCGGCCGCATTCCACGTGAACTTTTCACCCACAATGATGCCTATTTGCCGGAGATGGTCGGGTTTAGACCGCCGGGAAACGTCTATACGCATATCATCGGCGTGGATATCGTAAGGACGCAAGAGAACCAGTTCTACGTCCTGGAAGACAATGCGCGCACACCTTCGGGCGTTTCCTACATGCTGGAAAACCGCGAAACGATGATGCAGCTGTTTCCGGAACTGTTCCAGCAGATCAAGGTGCGTCCCGTCGAGACCTATCCCAAGCTGCTAAGGCAGTCATTGGCGGCGGTTGCTCCGCCCGGCTGCAAGGATACGCCGACCATCGCGGTGCTGACGCCAGGCATCTACAATTCCGCCTACTTCGAACACGCTTTTCTCGCCGATCAGATGGGAGTCGAACTCGTCGAGGGGAGCGATCTCAAGATTGAGAACGGTAAGGTCGTCATGCGGACGACCGAAGGCAATCGCGCCATCGATGTGCTTTACCGGCGAGTCGATGATTCTTTCCTTGATCCCCTCACCTTCCGCCGCGATTCAGCGCTCGGCGTGGCTGGGATCATGGACGTCTATCGTTCAGGGAACATCACCATTGCCAACGCGCCGGGCACCGGGATCGCCGACGACAAGGCGCTCTACTCCTATATGCCGGAGATCGTAGAATTCTACACTGGACGAAAGGCAATTTTGGAGAATGTACCGACGCATCGCTGCTCGGAACCGGACACCCTAAAATATGTGCTTGAAAACCTTTCTGATCTCGTGGTCAAGGAGGTTCACGGCTCCGGCGGATACGGGATGCTCGTCGGCCCCGCGGCTTCCAAGAAGGAATGTGAAGCCTTCGCTCTTAAACTGAAGGCCAACCCGAAAAATTACATCGCACAACCAACGCTCGCGCTTTCGACAACGCCGATCATGACCGAAAAAGGTTTGGCGCCGCGCCATGTGGATTTGCGGCCATTCGTCCTCGTGTCTGACCGCATACGCATCACACCTGGCGGTCTGACGCGTGTCGCATTGAAAGAGGGCTCGCTCGTGGTCAATTCCAGTCAAGGTGGAGGTACGAAGGATACCTGGGTGCTGGACGACTAGACTTGTTGCGAGGGAAACAAAGACGCTCAAGACGGTTCCAGAACTGCAAAAAGGATACAACTAAAAAATGCTTCTTGGCCGCACCGCAAATGGTCTCTACTGGATGTTCCGTTACATTGAGCGGGCAGAGAATATGGCACGGCTCATCGATGCCGGGTTGCGAATGGCACTGACGAAAACATCCGACGCCCCAGAGGAATGGTCCTCCGTATTGATGAGCGCGGGAGTAAAGATCGGCTACGACAGCAAATACAAGGAGTACAATGCAAGCCTTGTCTCCGATTTCCTGTTGCGTGATCTGAGCAATCCCTCAAGCGTAATGGCTTGCGTTGAAACCGCGCGATCCAACGCACGCATGGTGCGCACCGCACTTACGCGTGAGGCTTGGGAAAGCGTCAACGAGACCTGGATGGTGCTCAAGTCGACACTGGCTTCAATCATCCCCGAAACCGACCTTCCACGCGTTCTCGATCAGATCAAGCGCGAAACTGCGATTATCCGTGGTGCTTTTCACGGAACCATGCTGCGCAACGAAATTTTCAATTTCGCGCGGATCGGCACCTTCATCGAGCGGGCAGATAACACCGCGCGCATTCTGGACGTCAAATATTACGTTCTGCTTCCCTCGATTTCATATGTCGGAACGACCCTCGACAACTTCCAATGGGAATCTATCCTGCGATCTGTCTCCGCACACCGCTCCTATCGCTGGGTCTATGATGTCGAATACAATCCGGTGAACATCGCCGATTATCTGATCTTGAATTCACGTATGCCCAGGTCGCTGAACTTCTGCTACTCCAATATCGTGGATAATCTGAAATACCTCGCCCTCGACTACGGCAAGCGGCACGAATGCCATGACATGTCCGAGGGCATTATGACGCGGCTGGAGAACAATGAGATCCGCACCATTTTTGACAACGGGTTACACGAATTCCTGAGCGACCTCATTTATCAAACGAACAGCTTGAGCAGCAAGATTGCTCATGCCTACAATTTTGATTGAAGATCATGCTTTTGAACATCCAGCACAACTCCCGCTATCGATACGACGCTCCGGTTCACTATTCGGTGCTGCGATTGCGCATGCATCCACAAAGCAGCCCGGGCCAGAAAGTCGTCGACTGGGCACTCAAGATAGAGGGCGCGACCCAGGAAGCGAACTACCGTGACGGCTATGGCAATCGCACCATGCTGATACGGCTTGATCGCGACATCGAAGAACTCGTCATACGCGCGGAAGGCCAAGTCGAAACCGAGGATCGTACGGGCGTTCTCGGCAAGGTGTATAATTTCATGCCGATATGGCTCTACGAGCGTGAAACGGACTTGACCAAACCGGGTGATTCCATCCGCGAATTGGCAGCAAGCTTGCCAGCCAGTAGCGACAAACTCGCAATCATGCACGAACTGATGGCACTGTTGCATCAGAAAATGGCCTATACACCAGGCACTACCAACATCAACACGACGGCCGAGGAGGCGTTTCTTAACGGCAAAGGCGTCTGCCAGGACCATACCCATGTCTTCATTTCCGCCGCTCGCCTGCTCAATATTCCCGCCCGCTACGTGTCCGGCTATCTCATGCTGAACAACACGATCGAGCAAACGGCGAGCCACGCATGGGCCGAAGCTCATATAGAAGGACTAGGCTGGGTGGGATTCGACGCAGCCAACGATATTTGTCCGAATGAAACCTATGTGCGTCTGGCGTGCGGCCTCGATTACCGCGAAGCGGCCCCGGTTTCCGGTATACGCTTTGGACCGGGCATTGAATCACTTGCCGTAGAGGTCAATGTAGAGCAGTAATCGCTCTGCTATCGGGATTCGGGATTCGCTATGACTTACTGCGTGGGGCTCAAACTGGACCGCGGCCTTGTGTTCATGTCGGACACAAGAACAAATGCCGGTGTCGACAATATTTCCACGTTCAAGAAGATGTATACCTGGGCCAAGACCGGCGACCGCGTTATCACGCTGGTTTCCTCTGGTAACCTGGCAACAACCCAAGCCGTAATCAGCATCCTGAATGAACGCACCAAGGAGCCTTCCGAACGGTCGCCGTCGATCTACGAAATGCCATCGATGTTCCAGACGGCAAGGCTCGTTGGCGATACGATTAGGCATGTCATCGACGAGGTGGATTCGGGCGGGCAGCGCGCCGATTCATTCGGCGCCTCGATCATCCTCGGTGGTCAGATCAAAGGCGGCGATCCACGCCTTTTCCTGATCTACCCTGAGGGAAATTTCATTGAAGCGACGCCGGATACACCCTTCTTCCAGATCGGTGAGCACAAGTATGGAAAACCGATTATCGTGCGGTCCTATGACCCTGCACTGACTTTTGAGGAAGCGACGAAGCTGTTGCTGGTTTCCTTCGATTCGACGTTGAAATCCAACTTGTCAGTAGGATTGCCGCTGGACTTGCAATTCTACGAGTCGGACAGTCTCAAGCTTGGTTTCGAAAAACGCATCGAACGCCATGATCCTTACTACGAAATGATTTCGGATGGCTGGTCGCAGGCCTTGAAACTTGCCTTCCAAAGCCTGCCACCTTTTGAAATCAAAAACGACTAGGGGCGCTGCCTTTATAGTTTCGCAGTCTGGACGTTTGTTGCCTGTCGCATTGCCCGCGTCTTGACGAAAGCCTTTTCGAGATAAGCGTCGCGCTCGTAGACATCGTCGTAATACTTGATCTCGCCTGTCGTCGCATCTGGCCACGCAGTGAAATAGGAAACGTAGACCGGCAACTGGTCCTTTACCTTGACGCTGCGTTCGTTTTTTCCGAAGTACTGCTTCAGATCTTCGACCGGAACGCCGAGCACTGCCGCCGCCATGTCACGTGGGCGCTCCAGGCGGATACAGCCATGGCTCAAAGCCCGCATGTCACGCTTGAAATATGATTTGGCCGGCGTGTCATGCATGTAGATGTCGTGGCTATTCGGGAAGAGTATCTTCAGTTCTCCGAGAGCGTTGTCGAGGCTCGGCTTCTGGCGAATGCCAACGCCGCCGCCGTTTGAAGCAACCTGATACCAATTGATCGAGCTCGACGGAACCACGCGACCCGACTTGTCATAGACTTCATATCCACTATTTTCGAGATAGGACGGATTGCTGAGTATTTTCGGCATCATCTCGTTGAGAATGATCGAGCGCGGCACCCCCCAGGATGGATTGAAGACAACAGTCTCGATCGTATCGTTGAAGAAATAGGTCTGGTTCGTGGGTGATCCGACCACGATATTCATCGCCAGTTTTTCTGTGTTGTCGTCGAAGTACTGGGCGCGGTAGGCAGGCTGATTGATGAAAACATAGCGCTTGCCGAAATCATGCGGCAACCAGCGCAGCCGCTCCATGGAATACAGAATACGGTTCCGTTTAGACAGAGTTGTTTCAGTTTGAAGCGACTTGATGGTGTTGCTGCCAATTACACCGTCAGCCTTGCGGCCCTGCGACTTCTGAAAGTCCTTGATAGCTTGGACGAGACTCTCGTCATAGACATAGCTGTTTTCATGCGCGGCCAGCACGATCTTGTGCTCTGTCAAATAATCCTGCGGCGCTTTCGCCCGGATCAGCGCTACGACATTGCGAAGTTCATCGCTGGTATCTCCCGGCCGGATCATTGTGCCGGGAGCAATGCTGACAGTCGGCTCACTGGTGTCATCGAGCTCATGCAGATTTTGTTTAAGCTCGGCATACCATTTATTCTGTGGTTCGAAAGCAGCAAGTGTCGCGGCGGGATCGTTCGACGACGCAAGCTGTTCGATCACTTCGCGCGGCTTGACCCGGCCCGTGGCAAAGTCGTGGAACCCGCTTAGGCGGTTTGGATTGATGCGGCCCTCGCCCTGATCCATGGCGTAGCGCAGCGCTCGTGCCGACATCGATAACTCGAAATCTGCAAGCTCCTTCAATCGCGCTGGAATGTCGGCACGGTCGTAATCGTCACTCGGGACCGCAACCGCGTAATCTTGTGGATCAAGACCATCGTCAGCAGCCTTTGCAAAAAGCGCTACGACCGCCTTTGCCTGTCGTGTCACATCATAAGAAGCCGTCCAGATCGCACGCTGCTTCGTGGCATAATATGAGACAATCGCGTCAGAGATTTCCTTCTCTGCCAGAACATGGGCAGCCTTCAGATGGTCGATCTTCAGACCGAATTCATCCATCGCCATTGATGGCGACATATCCGTGCCATGATCCGCTGAAGCCGTGATCTGTGTATCCACTTTCGAAAAATCGATCTGAACCAAGCCTTCGGGCTTGTAGTCATAGTTTGTCGGCGCTGTCACCACCACGCGCTTGATAGGGGCGTTCGGACGCCGCACGCTCGCATCTTGCACACTGCCAGGATGGACCTGATGTGTTTGGTCGACAGGACGCGACTCGACGCGGCGATTGCCGAACAGCAGTTCCATCAGGTTATTGGCTGCCGATGCCGGCGACATCGATATAGCCGTGGCCGACAACATCGCAGCCAGAAGGATTGTATTTTTTTTGGAACGGGAATTCATGATGCGTGCCCAGCTGGAACTGTGGTGCTCACGGATGAACATGAGCCATTGATGACGTGTGTAGCCAGTTTGACCGCATCGTATTTAGAATCTTTTAACAATGCCCCGCCCCCAAATATTAACTCGCTGCGGCACAATTTTAAGCTGTGTGCTGGTTTTGACACATTTATCCCAAATCACCCGCACTTGCATGTTAATTCATCACACAAATAGTTGAAGAATCCAGCTCTATTTCCACAATCGTAGTAATATTCCAGAAGAAGCGACGTGCCGCATCAAACTGGATAACAAGGCGAACAAGTATTTTCACATATCGCCGTTGTGTTGGGCGGTTCTTAAAATATATTCTTCAGTGTCACCCGAGAATGCGTAGGATACACTTATCAATAGAATATTTCCTACAGGTCAACGCGAACGACTATTCAGCAAATAGCCCATTGACTACTGCGCGCAGATCCGTTTCATTTCCTGCAACCTGTGGTTCTGGGATCGCGCGGGCTGCTTTCGCATGCAATTGTTTTGAAGTAACTCAAGTCACTCGCCGGGGCGTGAACGGTTCGCGGCTTAAACCCTTCTCCGCAAGTTCCTCGAGATAGGCCTGCCAGCGTGCATCCTTGTTACGCCCAAGATCGATCAAATAGTCCCAACTGAACAGACCAGTATCGTGCATGTCGTCAAAAATGATGCGTACAGCATAATTTCCAACGGGTTCCATCTTGGCAATCTCGACATTTATTTTGCCCGGCACTGTCTGGCGTTGCTCGGGCGAGTGCCCCTGAACTTCCGCCGAAGGTGACGCGACCCGTAAAAGCTCTGCCGTAAGCACATAGCTTTCCCCATTGTCGAAGACGATCGTGAACGATCGGCGGTCCTTGCTTACGCGCAGTTCTTTGGGCCAGGCATCAGTCATTGCGAACCCTCCTCGTGCTCCCTCTTCTGTAAGAACAAGGATCGATCCCCGCAAGTCCGTCCTTCCAATCCATGGCGGGTACTGTGCAGACTGTTCCCTTGCACACGCCGATTCCCCGCTTTGTCAGACGCGCTCGGCAACGAACGCGGGGCTGAACAGCTGCGTGGAAAAACCTCAGCGTTTGTCACGTCCGACGGCTGGACAATTGGAAGCCGGCACCCTATCTCTTTGGAAGGAGGAAGCTCTTGGATCACGTTGCATTGCTCGATACGACGGCACATCAGGCCCCCATGATCGACCCTTTCGGGCGCACGATAAGCTATTTGCGCGTATCGGTGACTGATCGCTGCGATTTCCGCTGCACGTATTGCATGTCGGAACACATGACATTCCTGCCGAAGAAGGATCTCCTGACGCTCGAGGAGCTGGATCGGCTTTGCACGGCGTTCATCGAGAAAGGCGTGAAAAAACTGCGCCTTACCGGCGGCGAGCCGCTGGTTCGCAAAAATATCATGCATCTGATCGGAGAGCTTTCGCGTCATCTTCAGTCCGGTGCGCTCGAAGAGTTGACCCTCACCACAAACGGCTCGCAGCTCGCACGCTTTGCGCCTGAGTTGGCCGGCCATGGCGTCAAACGTATAAACGTCTCACTGGATACGCTGGATCCTGATAAATTTCGCGCGATTACCCGCTGGGGTGATTTCAGCCGGGTTATGGAAGGCATCGATGCTGCGCAGGAAGCCGGCATCAAAGTCAAGCTGAATGCCGTCGCTCTTAAAGGCTTTAACGATCACGAGATTCCAGAGATGATCCGCTGGGCTCATGGGCGCGGTATGGACCTGACGCTGATCGAAACCATGCCAATGGGTGAAATCGAGCTCGATCGTACGGACCAGTACCTGCCGCTGTCGCTGCTTCGGGCCAAACTCGGCGAAGAGTTCACCTTGAACGACATCGCCTATAAGACCGGCGGTCCCGCCCGTTATGTCGAAATCGAGGAAACCGGCGGGCGTGTCGGCTTCATCACACCGATGACGCATAATTTCTGTGAGAGTTGCAACCGGGTACGTCTTACTTGCACCGGCACGCTTTACATGTGCCTCGGCCAGGAAGACGCTGCTGACCTGCGTGAACCATTACGTTCGTCAGAAGGCAACGAACTTCTGAATTCTGCCATTGACGAAGCAATTGGCCGCAAGCCGAAGGGCCATGATTTTATTATTGACCGCCGTCACAATCGCCCTGCTGTCTCCCGCCACATGAGCGTCACGGGGGGTTAGAGCGTGAGGCCCCGGCTCGCCAAAACATTCCAGATGCACTGAGCAGCACAGATTGATATATCTAATGAAGCGATTCTGGAGGAGAATCGCCTTCTCATCCGGAATTGACCATCTTGGCGCTATCTCCCAATTTGCGTGGCAGTCTTTTTATGGCCATCGGCATGGCCAGTTTCACGTTCAACGATGCGACGGTCAAATTCGTTGCGGAAGACATGAATATGGGCCAGGTCATGCTCGTACGCAGCTCGATCTCGACCGTCCTTATCCTTGTTCTCGCCTGGCACAAGGGCATGCTGGTTCCGCTGCGTGAAGCCCTGCACAAAATGACGATCCTGCGCGTGATCGGCGAGGTCGTTGGGACGGTCAGCTTTCTTGTCGCTTTGGTTCACGTTCCTCTCGCTTTGACCTCGGCAATTCTACAGGCTCTGCCCTTGGTGGTGACCCTCGGGGCTGCGCTATTCTTCGGCGAGCCGGTTGGCTGGCGTCGTTGGATTGCAATCATTGTCGGCTTTATCGGCGTATTGATAATCGTCCGGCCAAGCCATAACGGTGTCAGCCCATACATTCTTTTGATCGTCGTCACGGTGATTTTTGCCTCAATGCGGGATCTCGCGACGCGCAAGGTCCCAAGGACCATTCCGGTATTGATGATCTCCGCGCTAACTTCGACAGGTGTGGGCGTTGCCGGGGTCGGCATGATCGGTCCTCTGGGCGGCTGGACGCCCATGTCGCTGACAAACACCTTGCTGCTGACACTTGCCGCCTGCTGCGTCATGGTCGCGTATCACTTCATCATTCTGGCCATGAGAGAAGGCGAAATCGCCTTCGTTGCGCCGTTCCGCTATACGAGTTTGATCTGGGCTATCCTGCTCGGTTATCTGTTTTTCGGTGATCTGCCGGACGTCCCCATGATCGTCGGCTCCCTCGTCGTGATTGGCAGCGGGCTTTATACCCTTTACCGTGAGCGCATTGTCGGCCGGTTGAAGCCGGTCGCAACCACAACGGCGGCGGCGACGTCACCTGATGGAGTATAGGCGTGAGAGTTGCGGGTATAATACTGGCGGGCGGTCAATCGCGAAGGATGGACGGAGTTGACAAGGCATTGCTGCCGTTTGGCGACCGGCGCGTGATCGATCATGTCTATGCCCGTTTGGCGCGTCAAATCGAACCGGTGGCTTTGAACAGCAATAACGAGCCGATGCTATTTTCGGATTTGCCGGTTCCCGTCATCCCCGACGACATTGACGGGTTTGCAGGGCCCCTTGCCGGAGTTCTGGCTGCGATGGAATGGGCAAACAACCAGGCGCTACCGTACACGCACATTGTCACCGTGGCGACGGACACGCCATTCTTTCCCGATAATCTTGTCGATACATTACGCCAAGCTGTCGCAGACGCTCCGCGAGGACACATCGGAGTCGCAGCTTCTGGGAACCGGCTGCACCCGGTTTTCGGCCTCTGGCCAGTTTTTCTCAAGAGCGATCTCCGCCGTTGGTTGAGCAACGAAAAGAACCGCCGTGTCATTGCATGGATCGAGGGCCATCCGCACAAGATTGCGGAATTCCCGATCGTGACGACGCAATCCGGAGCGTCTCTCGACCCGTTCTTCAACATCAATACACCCGAAGATATTGCCGAAGCCAGGCAGCGGTGGAGTGCCATACGATGAACCCTCGCGTATTCGGGATAACCGGCTGGAAGAATTCGGGAAAAACCACGCTGACCGTCAAACTTGTTAACGAATTGACCCGCCGGGGCTGGAAGGTTTCGACCGTGAAGCATGCCCATCATGATTTCGATATCGACAAGGAGGGCACTGACTCGTTTCGTCACCGCAAGGCAGGTGCCGGCGAAGTGGCGATTGTCTCGGATCGACGCTGGGCGCTGATGCATGAGCTAGTGAGTGAGAGCGAGCCGACGCTGGCTGATATCATTGCCCGTTTCGCACCCTGTGATCTTATCCTGGTAGAAGGTTACAAGCGCGAGGGGCACAAGAAGATCGAAACCCGCCGTACCGAAGGCAGATCAGGGGGACGATTGACGACAGGCGATCCCAGCATCGTTGCGATCGCCAGCGATTACCCGATTTTGGACGAGACAGTACCCGTCTACGAACTGGACGATATTGCTGCCCTGGCCGATTTGATCGAACGTGAAACGGAGCTTTCCCGCTAGGCGTGTTAGAAAATGACGTTTCACCTAATACGTGCGCAACAAAAGTATTAGGCTCAAAATAATTATGTGATTTTGACGGCCAGATTCGCTTGGCGACGCACGATTCCCGGTTGCAATTAAAAGAAAACTAGTGGGAATATCCGTATCAGGAGCAGTGACATAAACTGCGACCATACCCGGAAGGCTGTCCAGAAAAATAGGGGAACAGCCGGGTTATAAAAGAGAGGTTCAAATAAATGCGTATCACTAAGCGTCTCGTACTCGCGATTTCCGCTGCAGCTCTAGCCTTTTCCATGGGCGCGGCACACGCGGAGGACGCACTGAAACTGACAATCGCGTCCGAAGGAGCCTATCCACCCTTCAACAATCTTACCCCCGACGGCAAGCTCGAGGGCTTCGATATCGATATCGGCAATGCGCTTTGCGCAGAAATGAAGGCCGAATGCACCTGGGTATCTCAGGATTGGGACGGAATGATCCCGGCGCTGCAGGCAGGCAAGTTCGATGCGGTCATTGCCTCCATGTCGATTACGCCCGAACGTCTGGAAAAAGTCGACTTCTCGAAGAAGTACTACAACACGCCTCCGGCAATTGCTGTACCGAAGGATTCCGATATCAAGGACATCACACCGGAATCCCTGAAGGGCAAAACTCTGGGTGTGCAAGGGTCGACCAGCCATTCGAACTACGCCCAAGCCAAGTATAGCGGCTCGGATATCAAGATGTATCCGACGTCAGATGAATATAAACTTGATATCAGCAATGGTCGTGTCGATGCCGTAATGGACGACGTCGTTGTTCTGGGCCAGTGGCTCGATAGCGATGCCGGCTCTTGCTGCAAGCTCCTCGGCACGATTACCCCTGATCCCGCGATCCACGGTCCAGGCGCCGGCGTGACGGTGAAGAAGGGCAATACAGCGCTGGCCGATAAATTCACCGCAGCTATTGCCGCGATCCGCGCGAACGGAAAGTACAAGGAAATCAACGACAAGTACTTCAAGATCGACGTTTACGGCGGCGAGGATTGAGCCAAGCGCACTGACTTGATATGAAATGTAGATGGCGGGTCATACCGCCATCTACGGCTTTGAATAAAATGACGGGCGGGCTCGGAAAAGAGCCATGGGGAACAGCCCGCAAATATGAAAGTTGCTATGGAAGGCTCAATAGCGTTACTGGGTTTTGGCGAGGGCGGTTGGGGTCCGAGCATTGCCAGCGGTGTTCTGGTAACGGTCAGTCTCGCGCTGGCCACATTGCCGGTCGGGTTGGCGATCGGCTTCTTTGTCGCGCTTGGCAAACAATCGCCGGAACGTTCCGTGAAACTCGCCGCGAACATGTACACGACTATTTTTCGGGGCCTGCCTGAGCTGCTCACCTTGTTCGTGGTCTATTTCGGCGCGCAGATAGGCATTCAGAAACTGGGTCAGCTTCTTGGCTACCAAGGCACGATTGAAATCAATTCATTCATCGCCGGCATGTTCGCTCTAGGCGTCGTGTTTTCATCCTACGCCAGCGAAGTGTTCCTTTCCGCATTCCGCGCGATACCGAAGGGCCAATATGAGGGCGGCTATGCCATCGGACTTTCCAGCGGTCAGACCATGCGCAAGGTTATCCTGCCACAATTGATCCGCATCGCGCTCCCTGGGCTGGCCAATCTATGGATGATCCTGCTCAAGGACACAGCCTTGGTTTCAGCCATTGGACTTGCGGACATATTGCGCCAGACTGGCGTGGCGGCTCGTGTTACGAAGCACGCCTTCCTGTTCTTTGGTGCGGCCTGCATGATTTATCTTGTCCTCGCCATTCTTTCATCCTTCGTCATCGACGCGATTGAACGCTCATCGGCCAAGAGCGGGGTAAAACGATGACGGAAAGCTTCATCAATGCGCGGCCAGCAACTGTCATGCGTCCCCCGGCACCGCCGAAAAAATGGACTCGAGGCCGACTCGTTGGCCATCTGCTTGTGGGTCTTTGGATCGCTCTTCTCGTCGGACTGCTCGTCTATCTTTACAGCGCATGGAACCCAGAGCTCATCGCGAAATACGGCCCGACATATTTTGCGGGCCTGAAGACCACGATCGGGCTTGTGGGATCGTCAATCCTGATGGGCGCGTTGATTTCGATACCGGTGGCCCTTGGCCGGATGAGCAAAAACCGCATCGCATCGTCGATCGCTTACGCCTACGTCTATTTCTTCCGGGGGACACCGCTAATCGCGCAAGTCTTTCTGTTTTATTACGGCCTCGGATCATTCAGGCCCCAACTCGAAGCAGTTGGCCTTTGGACGTTTTTTCGAGAGGCATGGTATTGCGCCCTGCTGGCGTTTTCACTCAATACAGCAGCATACCAAGCCGAGATACTGCGCGGCGCGGTCCGCAGCGTTCCACTCGGACAATGGGAAGGAGCGGCGTCACTCGGCATTTCGAAATTCGTTACGTTCTGGAAGGTGGTGCTGCCGCAAGCTCTGATCGTTGCGTTGCGGCCTTATGGCAATGAAATCATCCTGATGATCAAGGGCTCGGCAATCGTTGCCCTGATCACGGTTTACGATCTGATGGGTTACACGCGCCTCGCCTATTCGAGAACCTTCGATTTTCAAGCCTATCTCTGGGCTGCAATCATTTATCTGATTTTGGTGGAAATCATTCGGCATATCTGGGATTGGTTGGAGCGTCGCATCACGCGTCATCTCATACGCTGACACCAACCCACCAAGAGAATCTACCATGCTTAAAATCTGGGGCCGTACCAACTCGACCAACGTCAAGAAAGCGCTTTGGGCCGCCGAGGAAGTCGGCGTTGCTTACGAAAACATCCCTGCGGGCGGCGCCCACGGCGTCGTATCTGATCCGTCTTATAGGGCGATGAACCCCAACGGACTGGTGCCGACTCTGGAAGACAGGGATCTGGTGCTGTGGGAAAGCAACACAATTGTTCGCTATCTCGCCGCGCAGTATGGACAGTCGACGCTCTATCTCGACGATGCAGCGACCCGGGCAAAATCCGAACGATGGATGGACTGGGCAACCTCCACCCTGGCCGGTCCCTTCCGCGACTTGTTCTGGAATCAGGTGCGTATGTCTGCACAAGAACGCGACAATGCAGCTATGGAAAAAGGGCGTCAGACGTGCAGCAAACTATTCGGTATTGTTGATACAGCGCTTGCCTCGCAGCCCTACCTGTCGGGTGCAAACTTCGGCATCGGCGACATCCCCGTCGGCTGCTTTGCCTATGCCTGGTTCGAAATGGCGATTGAGCGCCCGGATCATCCTCATCTTGAATCCTGGTATGAACGCTTGAAGGCGCGTCCAGCTTACCAGAAGACGGTAATGACCCCCCTCACCTAGGGTCTCGTCCCCAGGTCATTCTTTCGGTTTCAGACGCCACACGCCCAGCAGACCGTCTTGATAGCTTCGCTCATCGGTGGGAATGGTGATGGCTTCGGTGTCAGCCCACTTTTGAGCGAAATCACGATAGTTCGATGAAAATACGTTTCCCGACTGGCCAGTCGTCTGGATATAGGTCGAGCGATTGAGGTCGGCGAGATCGAACAGCCCACGATAGCTGGTGCCGTGCGCCACGCGAAAGGGATTGCTTTCATCCATAAACGACGACTTGCCGCGATTGAGCGTATAAGCACCCCCTGACACAGGCACCGTGACATTGAAAAGTTTGTCGAGCGGGCTGACCTGCGAAAACGGCCGGTGTGCTCCGTAAGCATAGTGCAACGTTCCCCAAGTCCATTTGGAGCGGTCCGAACCAAGACGAGCATTCATATCCTTGATCGCATCGGCGAGTGCCAGTGCCAGAATATCGCCACAACTCTCTTTCTCCGGCGTGCGACCGTCATCACACCAGTCACGCGCCGGGTTTGGCCCAAGCCAGCGCAACATAGCGTCGACATGGCCCTGCCAGTAGGATGGAAAGGCATCGCCAAGATCGTCTTCAAGAATTCGCTTCGTCGCCATCCTCAACCAGGCACTGAACAGCAGCGGTTCGATGCGCTCCCGGTTCTCGACAAAATCCCACGCCTGCAACTGTTTGGTAACATCGACGTCGACGTCACTCCGTCCATCGACCAGTCTCAGCATGACCGGAGCCAAAGCGGCGTAAGCACTGTTCAAGGCGTCACCCTGGACCTTGCTGTTGCTTTCCCGCGTCTGCTGGTTCGCACCGTAGATCAGTGTCTTTATGCGCTCGAAGCGCCACGGTTCGTCCCAGTCGAAGGTCAGGAAATGCGGATAACTCGCATCGACGATCTTCGTATTCGCAGTCGCAAGAACATTGTCTGCGGGGTTAAAGACGCGCGGCAATTCCTCGTAGGGTATAAAGCTCTTCCAGTCGTAGGTGGCGTCCCAACCCGGGGATGGTGCTCGCCCCATGATTTGATTGGCAGGATCACGCACAGGCACCCTGCCGGGAGCGATCAGACCAATATTTCCATCGGCATCTGCAATCACTATTGACTGCATCGGCGTTACGAATTCGCGCATCCCGTTCTGAAAATCAGCGACATTCGCGAAATCCCAGAGCTTCAGTCCAGCAGAAATCGTCTTGTCATCGCCGGCCAAAGCGGTCCAGGACAAGGCCGCAACTGTGCCATCCGGCAGATAATGGTCGAGCCCGCGATAATCCGCAGGCAAGACCGGACCATGACGTGTGGTTCTGCGGTCAAAGGTTACCGCGTCACTGCCTTTGACTTTGATGGATATGGTGTTTCTTTCGAAAGGCGAGAAACCCTGAGGTGTTTGGTATTCATCGGGATTGGCGGGATTGATCCTCTCAACAAAAATGTCCTGAACATCGGATCCGGTATTTGTGAAGCCCCACGCCACCTTGTCATTACGTCCGAGCAATACCAACGGGGCTCCCGGCAGCGTGACACCGACGAGGTTCTTCGACGATCCCTCGCCATTCTTGACCTGCAGGTGCGCTAGATACCAGAGAGAGGGTGCAGTTAGCCCTAAATGCGGATCATTGGCGAGGATCGGCTTGCCGGTCTCGGTTCGGGCACCACCTACGACCCAATTGTTCGAAGCGCCGGTGGACATGATGTCGTTCAATGCCGCAAACTGGCTTTCGGCCTGCGCTGCGCCGGCCTTGAGCGCGCCGCTGGGTAAGCCCAGAACCTGGCGCAGATCCGGCAACGGTGGTGGCGTATCACCGGGCACGGGCGGCAGCAAATCGACAATCTCCGCATCGCTCATGCCCAGACGGGCGAACTTCAATCTCAACACTTCGTCATCGATGTTGGCGGCCAGTGTCACCGACATCAACTTCAGCGTCACAATCACATCGGCGGAAGTCCATTTTTCCGGTGTATGGCCCAGTATGACAAATTCAGGCGAGTATTTGGAACCAAATGTCGGCCCCGCTCCGGCAATAAACGCGTTGATTCCAAGCACATATGCATCAATCTTCTTCCGGTCCGCCTCGTCCAGTGACGCTGCGGAGCGCTCGGCCGATTCATAGAGGCCAATCGAGCGGATAAAGCGGTCGGTAGATACAGTCTTGTCGCCGAACAACTCGGACAAACGTCCTTGTCCCGCCATGCGGTTCACTTCCATTTGCCAGAGGCGTTCCTGCGCATGGACAAAGCCAAGAGCGGCCAGAACATCCTCGACCGAGTTACCGCTAATGTGCGGGACTGCATTTTTGTCGCGCGTGACCGTGACGGGTGCGGTCAAACCCGCAAGCACCATCTCCCCGGTGGCGGGCGCTACCGAGCGGGCAAGCCAGACATAACCGAGGACTGTGCCGAGCAATGCGATGGGGATGAGGGAGAAAACAATCCATAATAGGCCTTTGATGATCCGCCGCATTGTCCTAACGTCCCCGATACTCACCACATGGCCTATCTGACAGAGGAAACTAAGGAATGGCAACAGTCGCTTTTATTGGTCTTGGCGTCATGGGATATCCGATGGCGGGTCATTTGAAATCGCGCGGCGGCCATGACGTTACGGTCTTCAATCGCAGTGGCGAGAAGGCCAAGAAATGGGCCCAGCAATTTGGTGGCGCCTATGCGGCAACGCCAGGGGAAGCGGCAAGGGACAAAGATTTCGTCTTTTCATGTGTTGGCAATGACGACGATCTGCGCGCGGTGACGACTGGTGAAAACGGAGCATTCCAGTCGATGAAGAAAGGCGCCGTTTTCATCGACAACACCACAGCATCTGCGGAAGCTGCCCGGGAACTCGACGCGGCAGCCCGCGAGCGTGGCATTCACTTTCTCGACGCTCCCGTATCCGGTGGTCAGGCGGGCGCGGAAAATGGCGCGCTCACCGTTATGGTCGGCGGCGAGCAAGACGCATTCGACCAGGCAAAACCGGTCATCGAATGCTTTGCCAAGATGGTTGGTCTTATGGGACCGGCCGGTGCTGGACAATTGACCAAAATGGTCAATCAGATCTGCATTGCCGGGTTGGTCCAGGGACTTGCCGAAGGCATTCACTTCGGCAAACAAGCGGGTCTCGATATCGAGAAAGTCATCGAGGTGATTTCCAAGGGCGCTGCTGGTTCCTGGCAAATGGAAAACCGCCACAAGACGATGAATGCCGGAAAATACGATTTCGGCTTTGCGGTAGACTGGATGCGTAAGGACCTTGGTATCTGTCTGGCAGAAGCCAACCGCAACAATGCCAAACTGCCGGTAACTGCATTAGTGGATCAATTCTACAAAGATGTTCAGGTCATGGGCGGCAATCGCTGGGACACATCATCTCTGCTGGCACGACTGGAGAAAAAGTAATCTACGCAAACGGAGAGTCTCAATTCGACTCTTTCTCGATGCTCATGTAATCGAGCGGCAATTCGGTGGTGTATTTGATCTGTTCCATGGCGAACGCAGACGATACATCCCGAATGTCTATCTTACTGATCAGGCGCTTGTAGACCGCATCATACGCAGCGATATCCGGCACGACGACGCGCAAGAGATAGTCGACATCTCCGCTCATGCGATAGAATTCAACCACTTCCGGGAACTCCTGAACAACTTCGGAAAAGCGCTTCAGCCATTCATTGCTGTGAGATCCGGTACGGATCGAGACAAAGACCGTCACTCGCGTATTGACGCGGACAGGATCGAGAATGGCGACACGTCGCTGAATCACACCGTCTTCTTCCAGCTTCTGGATGCGGCGCCAGCAAGGCGTTGTCGAAAGTCCGACTTTCTTGGCAACATCCGCTACGGCAAGCGTTGCATCCTCTTGCAGGAGACGAAGTATCTTTCGGTCGAGTCTGTCCATGTTTGCTTACAGTCCCATTGGAATGAGATACTTTATGGTCTGATAATCCGGCAGCGTACAAGAAAATTATTCTAAACTTTTCAAATTAGGCAAAAATTTCGTTCCACAGCTTATGAAGTTAGAATTCTGACCTTCTCCTGAAGCAAGGGGAGAACGTCTTGCGCGAACCACGGATTCTTTTTCAACCAGGAGCTGTTGCGCCACGACGGATGCGGCAACGGCAGAATTGACGGTCCCGATTCTGGCTCGAAGTAGTCGCGCCAGTTCAACACCGTTTCGGTCATACTGGCGCGGCGACGGCTTCGGAGATGGTAGGCTTGCGCATATTGGCCGATCGTCAAAACAAGTTCGATCTGCGGCATGGAATGAAACACACGATCATGCCATGTTTCGCGGCATTCTCGCCGAGGTGGAAGATCGCTCCCATGCGCGTCATATCCGGGGAAGCAGAATCCCATCGGGACAATGGCGAACTTGTCCGGATCGTAGAATGCTTCGCGATCAACGCCAAGCCAGTCCCGCAGGCGGACGCCAGAGGGATCGTTGAACGGCACACCCGTGTTGTGTACGCGAATGCCCGGCGCCTGCCCGCAAATGACTATGCGCGCTGTTGCCGAGAGCACGCAAACCGGATTGGGTTCATCTGGCAGTGGCATGCCATACCGTGGAGCATCCCGGCATATCCGGCACGACCTGATTTCCGACGACAAGGTATCCAGCATTGGCGGCAAGTCGTTCTAATCTCACGCTTTGGCGCTGGGGCGGCTCGACACCGCACCGTGCCAACGCCGGAGGTTACCCAGCTCTTCAGGCATTTGTATCCTGGCGAGTTTTAAGAAGTCGATCGACACAAGCAGCGTGATATCCGCAATCGAAAACGCATCACCTGCCAAAAACTCGTTCGCTGCGAGTTGATCATCCATAATCTTCATCGACGCCAACGCTTTCGGCCGGTTAGCTTCGCCCCAAGCCGGGATCTGTGGAACCTCCCATTCGACCATGGCAGGGTGCGTGTGGCGAAATGCTGCCATCACGACGGTGAGGAGATGGAGGTCAGCGCGGCGGTTCCACATTTCCACCTGCGCCTTGCCAAGGGCGCCCGTACCAAACAATGGCGGGTCGGGATACAATTCCTCGAAGTAGCGTGAGATTGCCACCGATTCGCTGATAACCGTACCATCGTCGAGCTCGAGCGCTGGCAGCCGCTGAAATGGATTGAGAGCCGTAAATTCAGGCGTCTTGTGTTCCATGGCGGTCATGTCAACGGGTACCAAGGGCACTTCGATGCCCTTTTCCGCCAGGAAAATACGAATGCGGCGTGGATTGGGCGCGCGGCCTCCATCGTATAGTTTCATCAGAGTCCTCCCACTAAACCTCGGATCCATTCTATGAATTGGTCAATCAGGTCCTGTGCATGGTTGGGTTGCGGTTGCGGCGCTTCAGGCACCCGCTCATGCTCCCTGCGCCAATCTTGCGGCGTCTCAAATTTTCCCGACCACAGACCTTTATTGTCTCTTCGAGCTTGCAGTTCTGCATCACGATAATCGCCATAAGCAATCGCCTGTCCAGCCTCAACCATGGCACGATTGAGATTTATCGCGTCAACAAAGCAAACAGCCAGGCTGCGATTGTATTTATCGTGGCCGTTCTCATCGCAGCGAACTGGTCTGCCCTGGATCAACTGCACCAACGTTTGCCTGGCAGCTTTCCCGCAAGCATTGGCGCCGCAACTCTGATCGAGCTCGGGAGCATCGATGCCCTGGAGACGAATATGGTTGCCTGAAATAGACAGCGTGTCGCCGTCAATGACATAGGCCCTGCCCGCGAGCGATTGTGTCGGAGCTTTTGGTTGGCCGAGTTTAGCCGCCAGCAGGGCAACAAGCACAAAGAAGATGACCATCAGGCTGTAGTCCACCAGTTTGCGCCCGAATGAACGCGGCGACGGCGGCGGCCGTCGCCATCTGCGACGAAAGCTGCGGTACCCTCGGTTCATGGTCGTTTCATCGCAACTGGCAGCTTCATAGAGGCCCTTGAGCTAGGTTGTGAACTTATAGATCGATGAGGCCATCTTGTCGGATACCCCCACGCTTCTCCTCGCATCTTCTTGCCGTTTCAAGCGCCATCTCTACCCGATTTATAAGGTTACGACCTGATCCGATCGATACCATTTGCTGTATTGGTTTGATGGAGTGTTAATCATTTCTGAATAGCCTTGCGATGCAATGCTGCCACAAGTGCAGAGCTATGGACATATCTGGAACGAGGCGCATGGCATCACTCGACGCGACCAGTGCAGACAAGAATGTTGTTGATCGTCGCAAATTGCCGCGCAACAAGGATCTGACTGTCGTCATGCGCGGAGCGCGTGACCGCCTGATGGAGCGCGCGGGCATCCATCATTTCGATCGCGAACTGCTCTTCATGCATACGCGTGCCTTGATCATCAACTCAGCGACTATCCCGCTTCTGATAGCCATGATTGTCGTGATAGGCGTGTTCGCAGGTTTCGACAAAACGATTGTTTTGTGGGCCGGCTTCGCCATCGGACTCTATGTGATACTGGGGCTTCTTGCACGCCACCTGGAGAAGATTGGCCTCGCCAACGAGGAAATCCGGAAATGGCAAATAATCTATCTGAGCGGTCATTTCATGACCAGTTTGGGATGGGCCTACTTCACCTTCCTCGATTGCGCCGCCTGCGGCACCAATCTGTTTCCCGTGGTCAAGGCCGTGGTCATTATTCTGGCTATGGCGATTACCGCCATTATCTCGTCAGCACTTCGTGCGGCCATTCTCGCGGCATTCGCCCTACCAGTCCTGACCTACACCCTGCTGGCTTGGACGCATTTCGACAATCCGGTGCAGGCAACGATGGTAATCATGCTCGTTGCGGGGCTCGCTTTTTTTTATCTGGTTGCAACCCGGCTCAACCAATCGGTTGCAATCACATTGGCGTTGCAGGCAGAGAAAGATGCATTGATCGCCGAACTTGAAACGGCAAACGCCATGTCCGACGAAGGCAGACGGCGCGCTGAGGAAGCCAATCTTGCCAAGTCGCGCTTTCTGGCTTCGATGAGCCACGAGCTACGCACGCCCCTCAACGCAATCCTGGGGTTCTCGGAGGTCATGGCCAAGGAGGTGCTGGGGCCGATCCAGAACGGGACATACCGGGAATATGCCAGCGATATTCATGCTTCTGGCGAACATCTGCTCAACCTCATCAATGAAATACTCGATCTGAGCCGGATCGAGGCAGGGCGATACTCCATCAACGATGAGCCGCTGCTGCTGACCGACATTGCCAGCGAATGCATCCACATGATGAATTTGAAGGCGCGCAACAAGGATATCGCCCTTATTCCCCAGTTCGAGACCGGGATGCTGCGCCTCACTGCCGATGAGCGCTCGATACGTCAGATATTGCTCAATCTCATGGCCAATGCGGTCAAGTTCACGCCACCAAACGGCAAGATCTATGTCAAAGTAGGCTGGACCGCTGGAGGTGGTCAGTACATTTCGGTCCGCGACACTGGACCGGGAATTCCGCCGGAAGAAATACCCATCGTACTTTCAGCTTTCGGCCAGGGTTCGATTGCCATCAAAAATGCCGAACAGGGAACCGGTCTCGGTCTGCCCATCGTTCAGGCGTTGGTCCACATCCACGATGGCGAGTTTCATCTGTTCTCCAAATTGCGCGAAGGGACGGAAGCGCTCGCTACGTTCCCGCGCAGCCGCGTACTTCAGGGCACCCCTGCAAAGCGCAGCAAGCCTTTCCATAAAAAAGCTGCCTAGATTACTCAAGTTCAATTTATTGTTATTTGCTCGTTGGTGAGCGGCCCTGCATTGCTCATGACAGCGCAACAATGAACGGAACATTTCTCAATGAATTCAACCGGCAATAACCGTCCTTTGATCATCCCCGCTCTGGGTGGCATCTATGCCGCTCTCGGTGATATCTCCGAAACGATCCTGCGGGTGGTGGCTGGCGTTGCGCTCGTCGTGCACGGGTCGGGCAAGATCGTCAATCCGATGGGCTCGGTGGAAATGGTCGAAGGCCTCGGCTTCTATCCGGGCGTGTTCTGGTCGCCGCTTCTCGCCGCCACCGAGTTCTTTGGTGGCATTTTACTGACCATTGGCCTGCTCACGCGCCCAGCAGCGTTCGCGACGGCGATCGTGCTTGCAGTCACAATATACTTCCACGGTTTTGTGCAGGGGCAGGGTTGGAGCGGTTCAGAGAAATCTATCCTGTGGACGGCAATCCTCTTTGTCTTCGTCATTCGTGGCGCGAGCAAGCACTCCCTTGATGCCAGGATTGGCAAGGAGTTTTGAACTCCTGCCATTTGAAAAAGGGCCTGCTTTTGCGGGCCCTTTTCTTATTCAATCGCGATTGCTGACGCCCGCCTGATCGAACGTCGCCATACCGCTGTGGCAGAGTACGGCTGCCTTGACGATGCCCGCTGCAAGTGCCGCGCCGGTACCCTCGCCCAGCCGCATTCCAAGGTCGAGCAATGGCTTTTTGCCCAATTTCTCTAAAACCTTGCGATGGCCTGGTTCCGCTGAGACGTGGCCGAACAGGCAGTGGTCGATCGCTTCCGGATTCGCAGCATGCAAGATCGCCGCGGCGGCAGTGGCCACATAGCCATCGACGATAACCGGGATTTTTTCGACCCGCGTAGCAAGAATGGCACCAGCCATTGCAGCGATTTCGCGCCCACCCAGGCGGCGCAGCACTTCCAGTGGATCTTTCAAATGCGAAGCGTGGAGAGCGACTGCTGTGCGCACAGCGTCGGCCTTGCGCTTCATTCCTTCGCTGTTGGCACCGGTGCCCGGCCCAACCCATTCCTCTGCAGTACCGCCATAGAGACCGTGGAATATCGCCGCGGCGATCGTCGTATTGCCAATCCCCATTTCGCCGATGCAAAGAAGGTCAGTACCGCCAGCGATCGATTCCATCCCGAACGCCATGGTCGCTGCGCAGGTCTTTTCGTCCATGGCTGCTTCTTCGGTGATATCAGCAGTCGGGTACTCAAGCGCTAGGTCAAAGATTTTCAGACCAAGGTCGTTGGCGATGCAGATCTGGTTGATCGCGGCGCCGCCCGCTGCAAAATTTTCGACCATCTGCGCCGTGACGGAGGACGGATAAGGTGAAACACCTTTGGCGGTGACGCCGTGATTGCCCGCAAAGACTGCGACAAGTGGCCGGGTGATCTGCGGGCGCGAACGCCCTGTCCAGGCGGCAAGCCATTCGACAATCTCTTCCAAACGTCCAAGTGCACCCGGTGGCTTCGTCAACGTCGCATCGCGCTTGCGCACGGCGGCAACTGCGGCCTCGTCGGGTCCAGGCAATGTCTCGATGAGAGTACGAAAATCGTCAAACGGCAGGCCAGTGGTCATGATATCCCTTGCGATCAACTCTTCATGGCAAATTAGCAAACACCGTCCTATAAGCGCTGGGAGAGAAAACGCAAAGGTCAACCCGCGGCGCAGAGTGTCGCGACGTCAGTGATTCAAAGGCTGCAGCATGGATTTGCTCAATGACACGATGCGGGCGCTGGCCTTTCTCTCGCGACTGTCCGTCCCGCAGGTCTGGTTCGAAGGCTATGGCGGTTCGCTAAGTGGTACCGTGCGGGGCTTTCCCCTGGCGGGTGTGCTTATCGCCCTGCCCGCTTCGCTTATCCTGCTGATCACGCATGCACTTGATCTTCCCGAAATCGTCTCGGCGTTATTGATTGTCGTCGCATTGATCATCACCACCGGTGCATTGCATGAGGACGGACTTGCTGACGTAGCTGACGGCTTTTACGGCGGGACGTCCATCGACCGGCGGCTAGAGATTATGAAGGATTCGGCGGCGGGTTCCTACGGTGTACTTGCACTGATAGTCTCTGTGTTCCTGCGGACAGCGCTGCTTGCCACGATACTCGACGAGGTCGGTGTAATCCATGGGGTAGCTGTCATCATAGGGACAGAAGCTGCCAGCCGCGCCGTCATGGCAAAATTCTGGCAGAGCCTGCCATCCGCACGCGCGGGTGGAGTCGCCGACCAAGCGGGATCTCCACCTGCCGAAGCGGCCAATTTTGCTCTCCTCCTCGGCGCTGTCGTTCTTGCAATCGGCTATGGCGTTGTTGGCGGGCCATTGGCAATCGTTGTCGGAGCATGTTTGACCGCACTCGTCTTTGTCGGTTTCTCCGCACTTTGCCGCAAAAAGATCGGCGGACAAACGGGTGACACGTTGGGGGCCATGCAGCAACTCGCGACAATTTCACTGCTGCTCGGCCTTGTCATTGCCCTTTAGCCGTACCAAATCTTTGAAATGAGCATCATCGAGTCACCCTGCATCCTCGTCTGCGCAATCGATATGAAGACCGGCTTCTGCTTCGGTTGCGGGCGCACGCGCGAGGAAATAGGTACATGGTCAATAATGTCGCCTGAGACGCGCCGCAACGTCATGGCGAGCCTGCCGGACCGGCTTGAGACAGTTGAACGGCGCCCGCGCCGCGAAACGCGGCGCAGCCGTATGGCGCGCGAAAGGCAAGAAGGTTAATCGAAGATGGGCCGCTTGTTCTGGATTATCGTTGCCCTGATAGGCGCAACCTTGCTCCTATTGATGGCAAACAATGACAGTGGTTCAACCCTGGGCATCGCCAATGATGATTTTGCCCGTTTCGCTTATATGGGCATCTGGGGTGTCGTGCTTGGTTCGGCCCTGCTTGGTTCCGGAATTCCGCTCGGCCATTTTTTACGCAGTATGGCGATCTGGATCGTCATTTTTCTTGGGATCGTTGCCGGCTATCAATACCGTTACGAGTTGCAAGATGTTGGCCACCGGATAACGGCAGGACTAATCCCTGGAAGCCCAATCTCCAATCGAGATGGTGACGGCACAATCACGGTGACCCTAGCCAAGGCGGATAGCGGTCATTTCGAAGTTCGCGGCGACGTAAATGGTGCTACGGTACCATTCATCATCGATACCGGCGCCTCATCGATCGTGCTCTCCGCGCAAGATGCACGCCGCGCCGGGCTTAATCCGGACAAGCTCTCCTACAAAACGCCAATCATGACCGCCAATGGCATGGCAACTGCGGCTAACGTCACGTTGGACAGCATCAGGATAGGTGCCATCGAACGCCGTAACATCCGGGCGATGGTGACTGCAGATGGGCAAATGGCGGGCAGCCTGCTCGGCATGAATTTCCTCAACACACTCAGCGGCTTTTCCGTACGCGGCGACCGGCTGGTTCTGTCAGACTAGAGTTTAGGCAGCTTTCTCTGTCGAGGCGGTCTCGATCGCCGCATACGCCAGCCGGATCACAGCACTGGTTGCATCCGTTTGATTGGCTTCAGTCGACAGTATTTGGCGCCAGCGCCGTGCACCGGCGGCGCCGTGGAACAGACCCACCAGGTGCCGCGTAATGTGCGACAATCGACCGCCGCGCGCGATATGGGCGTCCGCATACTCGCACATGTGGTCTATGATCATGTCGATTGATGGCACGGCGCTTTCGCTGCCATATATGCTTCTATCGACTTCGAGCAACAGCATCGGGTTGTTGTAGATCGCGCGGCCAAGCATAACACCGTCAACATGATTCAAATGATCAAGCGCTTCATCAAGCGCCTGAATGCCGCCGTTGATCCCTATGAATTGACTCGGATTTTGCTGTTTCAGACGGTAGACGCGATCATAGTCCAGCGGCGGAATATCGCGGTTTTCCTTGGGTGACAACCCCTTCAGCCAAGCCTTGCGGGCATGCACCCACAATGCATCAGCACCAGCATGGAAGACACCGCTTGCGAGTTCATCAAGAGCGGTTTCCGTATCCTGGTCGTCGACACCGATACGGCACTTGACCGTCACGGGAATTGCCACAGCTCGTTTCATCGCTTCGACGCTCGTCGCAACGATGTGCGGCGTTTTCATCAAGCAAGCACCGAATGTGCCGGATTGAACGCGGTCAGAGGGGCAGCCGACATTGAGATTGATTTCCTGGTAACCCATGGCTTCGCCGATACGCGCTGCTTCAGCGAGCTTGATGGGGTCGGACCCACCCAATTGGAGCGCAACGGGATGTTCCGCTTCGGCAAACCCAAGAATGCGCTCGCGATTGCCGTGGATTGCAGCATCAGCAACGACCATCTCCGTATAGAGCAAGGCATGACGCGTGAACTGCCGATGGAAGGTCCGACAATGCCGGTCCGTCCAATCGATCATCGGCGCTACCGCAAAACGGTTGCGCTTGTAGTTTTCACTTATATCAACTTGGTTCGTCACTATGGAAACGTCCGTTTGCGTACTCGGCATATAGTGTACCAGGCGCTGCTTACCAACATCTGGTGGTCCTCATAGAACGCTAAGCGGCGATTGTCCAACCCGCCAGCTTCTCTACGCTCCGGTGAAAATCACGACGTTTTGTCAGGTCTCGTTGTAAAGTAGCAACAAGCATTTCAGAACCCGCAGTTCGATAGTGCTTAGGTTTTGCGCCTGTCATTGAACAGGAATATGGATCGTTTGGGGACATGAGCTTGTGACTATCTTTGTAATCGGAGATTGGAAATGAACATCAAAAGCTTCCTCCTCGGCTCGGCTGCCGCACTCATGGTAGCAGCCAGCGCCCGCGCTGCAGACGCGGTAGTCGTGGCAGAGCCAGAGCCCATTGAATATGTAAGGGTATGTGACGCTTACGGCGCCGGCTTCTTCTACATCCCAGGAACTGAAACCTGCCTCAAGATCGGCGGGTATTTGCGTTACGATGCAGCTGCCGGTGACGATGTCTATACCGGTGGGCATGTAGGCGGCGAGAACGACACTTGGAGCAAGAGCACTCGTGCCGAGCTTCGGTTTGACGCACGCTCGGAAACCGAACTCGGCACGTTACGCTCCTACATCGACGGCCGGTTCCAGTACACCGATGGCGAGGACGATGGTGGCACCCTTCATCAAGCCTATATTGAACTCGGCGGCTTTCAGATCGGCGTCAACGACGCAATCTTCGGTTCATGGGCCGGCTATGCAGGTGATATCGTCAATGACGACGTGATCCAGTATGGCAGCGATAGTTTCTCCAGTAACGAGATCAGCTATACCTACAAGGCTGGCAATGGTTTCTCGGCTATCATTGCCGCCGAACAGGGCTCGGTAGAAGGGGACTACGATTATACTATCGACGACTACATGCCGCACGTTCTTGCAGGCGCGAAATTCGAACAGGGCTGGGGTACAATCTCCGGTATTATTGGCTACGACTCGGTGCAAGAGGCAATTGGCGTCAAGGCGCGTTTGGATGTAAAATTCACGGATACGATCTCAGCCTGGGTCATGGGCGCTTATCAATCCGACTATGACCCGGATTCATTCGTAACCAATACCAACAAGAACTGGTACGGCCTCTGGGAAGGCGACTGGGCGGCTTGGGGCGGTTTCGCCGCCAAGGTGGCCGACAAGGCGACGATCAATGGCCAGGCGGCCTACGAATCCGAAGGCACGTATGCTCTTGCTCTTAATGTGGCTTACGAGCTTGTTCCAGGCTTCACGATCACGCCTGAAATCAACTATACCAAGTTTGATGGTGCCCGTAAGGATGAAGCACTCGCGGAAGGCGGCAGCGACGATGCGTTCGGCGGCATCATCCGCTTCCAGCGCAACTTCTAAACGTTGAGATAGTTAGGGAGATCCAGAGACGGTACCTCCGGATCTCTGCTGAAAGTCGGTTAAATCTGTTCCGAGACTGCAGCAAACGCGGCGGTTCTTTTCAGGATCGCAATGAACTCATTTCCAGCGGCCGAAACGGCTCCGGAATTGTCAATGATAATCGCATCCGCCGGATCGCACGGATTAGGTGCAGCCCGCATCAGACGGCGCTGTATTTCAGCAGCGTCTTCGCGCCCGCGTGACGCCAGCCTTTTTGCCAGAACGTCATGCGATGCGGTGATATGGACCACAACAAAATTGGCGTAGGCTGCACGTAGAGCGGGCAATACACCGCGCGAGACATTGGCGATCACTATAGAGCCGCGCTCGATCTCGTCGTCAACGGATTTCGGCAAGCCGTAATGCAGGCCATGCGCTTCCCACAGATGTGCAAATTTGCCTGCCCGCTTGGCCACCAGGAACTGCTCTTCGCTCAGAGTATCATGATCTTCCGTATCTATCGACGACGGACGAGTAACGACACGGCGAACGAAATGGTAGCCAGGCTGCGTGTTCAGTTCAGCGCGGGCAAAATCAATGATCGTGTCTTTCCCTGCCCCGCTCGGCCCAACAACGGCAACAAAAGCACCATTGCGGAGCGGTGCGGCGGCGGGATTGAGCGCGCGCTCTATCATTCCGGCCATCATACGACCCGGCGGCCTTCGCGCCATACGGTACGCACCACGGGAATGTGTTCATCGACACGCACCCGCACGAGATCAGCGCGCTTGCCGAGCTCGACAACGCCCCGGTCATCGAATCCCACAGCCTTTGCTGGGTTCTTGGTTACCAGACGCACGGCGTCCGGAAGCGTGATTCCATCGACCGTTTCCCCAAGAAAAAAGGTCGATTGGATCAGGCTGAACGGAATGTAGTCAGATGACAGAATATCAAGATGGCCGTGTTCGACCAGTTCGCGTGCCGACACATTTCCTGAATGCGATCCGCCACGCACCACATTCGGCGCCCCCATCAGCACTGAAAGTCCAGCCTGCTTCGATGCAGCGGCAGCTTCGAGCGTCGTTGGAAACTCCGCCACATGAATGCCCTGCTCCACCGCTTCGTCCACATGGGCCCGGGTCGCATCATCATGGCTGGCAAGGACAATTCCGCGCTCACGGCAAAGTTCAGCGATGGCCTTGCGCTGCGGTCCGGAATTCTTCGCTGATTCCGCCATTCTTTTCTCGCAGAACGCGTTAAATTCCTTGTCGGAAAGCTTCAGCTTACGTTGGTAGTAGTAGGCATAGGTCTCCAGACTAACGAACTGCCGCTGTCCCGGTGCATGATCCATCAAAGAGGCCAGCCGGACACGGCTGTCATTGTCGAAGTGGGCAAAGCCCTCAAGGCAATCAGATGCCGATACTTCACAGCGCAAGTGGATATAGTGATCGGCTCGCAACCGGCCCTGCTCCACACTATTTTCAATCGCATCGGCAAGCTTGCGGCTTTCATCCGCGGACATGTCCGCATCTTCATCGAGTCCGACCCGCAGGGCATCGAAAACCGTGGTAATCCCCGATGCTGCGATTTGCGCATCATGCGCAAGAACCGCCGCGATCGGATTCCAGCGCACCCGCGGACGTGGCATGTAGTGCCCCTCGAGGTGATCCGTGTGCAGTTCGATCAGTCCGGGAATGAGGTAATCACCCTCAAAATCCTCGCCGCCAGAAATCGAGCCTTCCAGGATGTCGGCGATCTTGCCATCTCTGATCACAACCGTCCCGGAGATGACCTCATCTTCAAGGACGATTTTCGCATTGTTCAGGATCAATTCGGCAGACATCTTAGGCGGTCTTTCTTCTGTTGGTTCCTGCTAGTGGATGCAGTGAGTGTATTTCAAAGGGGAAACCGGGTTCGGCTTCGGTAAAAAGGGCCAGATTATTTATCTCGACAGGCTCTTCCAGAACCGGCTCAAGGAATTCGCTCAAAATCCGTTCTATTTTAGGGCGGTCGCGTTCCGGCACCATATCGGTAAGCGTCATGTGGAAGCGAAAATCCTCAAAAACATAGGGATAACCCCACTGTTCGAGATTTCGCCGCTGCGACACTGTCATTCTGTCTGGATTGCGCCGTTTGATTTCCTCCTCCGTTGGAGGAGCACGGAAGCGGTCAAGTCCGACAACGACGTCGTTCGCCAATTGGCTGAGACGCGCTACCGGTTCCTCCGGAACCAAAGCAAAAAATCCGTCAAGGTTGGCGATCTGTAGTTTCGGAATCACGACTGGATCCATGGATGAGGCAAAATGCATAAGAGCCGACAAAAGCTCCTTTTCCTCAAAGCCATCGGCAAGATGAAACGGAGCTTTCAAGGTACCATGAAAGCCGTAGCGACGTGCCGATGCCGTCAAGAGCGTGAAATCCTCGTGGGCAAGGTCGCGGATCTGCGGTGGCCTTACCGGTTGCCCGGTAAAGGCATTTCGACCAAGCCAATTGGCCGCGACTTTCAGAAGCGGGTCACTTGATGGCGGCGTGAAATAGATCGCATAGCGCATATTGATTCCTCCGGAACACTCTCGCGTTACGCTCCGATTATGACAAGCCTTTGAATGCCGTCATATTAATAGGCTTGACCCTAGTGCTGTGGCTTGCCGATCAGCCGCGAACGCAGCGCATTGGATATGCCGTCAAAGATAAACACAACCAACAGGATCAAGAGGACCATATAGGCGACGTTTTCCCAATTCTTGTTGGTGCGCATCGCTTCCCAGAGTTTAAGACCGATGCCGCCAGCACCGACCGCACCGATGATAGTCGCACCGCGAATATTTGATTCCCATTGATAAAGTGTCTGGCTGATCATGACCGGCACCACTTGCGGCATGACGCCATAGCGTTGAATCAGGACATGGCTTGCACCGGTCGATTGAACACCTTCGCGCGGCTTGTCGTCGATGTTTTCAAGCCCTTCGGAGTAGATTTTGCCGAGTGTACCGGTCTCGGTCAGGAAAATCGCAGCACTACCTGCAAGCGGACCCGGTCCAAATGCACGGGTGAAGAACAAAGCCCAGATCAGCATGTCGACCGAGCGCAGAAAATCGAAGAAACGTTTGAACGATTGATTGACGAAGCGGCTTGATGTGATGTTGCGTGCGGCAAGGAATGCCAAGGGAAAGCTCACGACCGCACCTAAAATTGTTCCAAGAAACGCCATGATGATCGTCTGCAGGAGTTTGACCCAGACGTCGCCGTGTTGCCATTCGCCATTGTTGAGAAAGTTATCGACGGCCAGCGACAGGTTGGATCTTCCAGGCTCGATCTGAGGGCCGCTCGTGACGAGCCTTATCACCTCGCCGACCGATTTTCCAAAAAAGGGTGATTGCGGATCGAAGATAAAATTGGCCCAGCCCAGGAAGCGTTTGCGGATCTTGATGCGGTCAGCCTCGACACGCACTTCTCCGGCAAAGCCCATATCCGCGACTACATCTTCATCATAGATGCTGATCCAGGATGGTATATTTCCAGAGACGATAGGCCTTTCGCCCGCCAGCTCTACTCGCACGGACTCGCCATGGGCGGTCAGCGTTGCTTCGGTGTCGCTGAACGTCACCGCCCGGTTCGGTCCACGAATTTCGACGGTCACGGTTCGGTCGTTGTTTTGTTTGACCCAATCAGGATTTGGGTGATTACCCAAGGGTGAAAATCGCGGATATTTCGGGGTGATCGTGTCGCCTTCCAGCCGAAATTCAGCCTGTACGTCGTAGCTGACCCATTGGCTCAGATAAATCCCGACGCGCTCCCAATGGCCTTCCGATATGGCCTTGGGGATCTCGAAAAACCAGACCGCGTAGATACCGTAGAGGAATAGGCCGATAACCATCAGCAAAGGCGCGAAGCGCTTGAAAAAGGAACGCTGAAAGACCTCAGGATAGCGCACCTGGATTGATTCTGCCTGGCTTGCATCGATAAAGGTCATGGCATCCTCAATGCTTCAGAAGGAAGGCGTTTTCGCCAACCAGCCGGCGTCGCAGCCAGGCGGAAAACTGATCGACGGCAAAGATGGTGACGAAGAGCAGCAGCACGAGCGCCAAGGTCTTGGCGCCGAAGCCGCGTGAGATTGACAGCTTCAGTTCTTCACCAATGCCGCCTCCACCGACGGCGCCGATGATAGTCGAGGCGCGAACATTGATCTCAAGCCGCAGCAGTGCATAGGACATGAAGTTCGGTAGTACTTGCGGCATGGCAGCGAAACGGACGCGTTCCACCCAGCTGGCGCCTACAGATCGCATGCCCTCGTCCGAGCGCATGTCGACGTTCTCGATAACCTCGTAGAACAGCTTCCCAAGCGCACCGATGCAATGCAGGCTAATCGCGATAATGGCCGCGATCGGTCCAATTGAAAGAATAGCCGAAAACAACCCTGCGATGACAATCTCCGGAAAAGCCCGAAGAAATTCCATGAACCGTTTGACCGCGATACGCAGTGGATTGGATGGAGTAAGATTGCGTGCAGCGATGAAGCTGAGTGGGACCGCAAAAACAAATCCGATAATGGTCGATACCAAAGCCACATTGAAGGTGATGATCATCAACTCGAAGTATTCGGGAATATAGAAATCGCCCCAGATATAGACCCGGCCAAGAGCGAAATTAAACTCCTGGCCACCCTTGTCGTTGGGGCTTGCGATATCGAACAGTGCCCGCCATACGTCGCTCCAATCCTTTGGCACGAGCCAGCTGAGAAAATCGAAGAGATGGGGAAGACGATCGAAAAAATGGCCCGCATTGCTTTCATCGGCGAAACGAACGGAACCTGCGAACGCGATGAACAATAGGAGGAAGCCGAGGCTCGTGTACATCCGGCGGCGTGCGACGACTTTGCGCCAAGACTCGGCTACGTCGTGCGAACTGTGCAGTTGCGGTTGAGGGTCGGCAAACGTCATGGAGTTGATCCGCATGGAGCGCACAAGACAAGGGGCGGCCGTTACCAGCCACCCCGTGATTGATCGCAAGCGTTAGCCGCCGATCGCGTTTTTGCGGATGTCGATGACCGCGTTGTAGAATTCGGGCTTCACAGGCTGGTAGCCCTTGAAGTCCCCGCCTTCTACAGCCTCGAAGCATTTCTTGTCGGTTGCTGGCAATTTCATGAAGAAATCAGCAAGCTTGGCGTGCCATTCGTCACCGATGCCGTTGCGAACAACCAGCGGGCCGTTCGGGATAAGAGGTGAACGCCATACTTCGACCAGCAGGCTGGGATCGACAGCGCCCTTGTCGACTTCCTTGCGGAACGTGCCGGAAGTGTAGCCATCCTTGAAATCACCGAGGCCGGAAGAATCGTCTACCGCAACGTCGACCTTGCCGTCATAAGCAGCAAGAAGATTGTTCTCGTGACCACCATTGAACTGGGTCTTTGCGAAGAACTTGTCATTCGGCATGCCAGTGGTCTTGGGAATCTGGGTCAACGGAACGAGATAGCCGGACGTTGAATCCGGATCGGCATAACCGAGGGTCTTGCCCTTGGCATCGGCAATCGTCTTGATGCCGGAATCCTTACGGGCGAGACCGATGGAATAGTAACCCGTCGAACCGTCTGTCTGCTGCGTAGTGAGGATCGGCGTAACTGCCTTGGGATCCTTGATGTAGACTGCGGCATAGCCGGAAGCGCCAAGTTCGGCGAAATCAAGTGTGCCGCCAAGCAGGCCCTGGATCACACCGTCGTAGTCCGCAGCGGGAAACAGCGAAACCTTTTCAAAGCCAAAAGTCTCTTTGAGGTGGTCGGCAAGGCAACCGAAGTTCCGCAGGCGATCGGTTTCGTTCTCGCCGCCGAGAATGCCGATGCGGAATTCCTTGAGGTCTTCAGCGCGGGCCATTGTGCCGGTGAGCATTGCGCTGACCGCGATTGCGCCTAGAAGGGCTTTTCTGAACAACATGGTTCTCTCCTGTCAAACGTCGAATGAGTTTGTGATCGGTTCGTGTGGGCCCGTAACGTGGGCAAGACGATCTTTTACGCTCAACGCGCGGCCAGAATGGCCTCCAACTCCGGGATTGGCTTCTGTGAACCGCGTACGATACTCGTCGATGTAATTGCTTCTGAAAACGCGTCCTTGAGGCCATCGGCGCCGTAGATGCGGCGGGCGGCCAGTTCAGTCAGATCATCCGGACCGCCGTCGAAAACCACCTTGCCGCCCTGCATGCCTATGATCCGGGTGCAAAAATGCCGGGCGGTATCAAGTGTGTGCAGATTGGTGATAACGGTCAGGCCTTCCTTCTCATTGATATCGCGCAACGACTCCATGACGACCTGCGCATTGCGCGGATCGAGTGAAGCGATAGGCTCATCAGCAAGAATGACTTTCGGATTCTGCATCAACGCGCGAGCTATGGCGACACGCTGCTGCTGCCCTCCGGAGAGTGTGCCTGCGCGTTGCAGGGCGGTCTTGGCAATATCGAGCCGGTCGAGAGCAGCGACCGCCATGGCGCGCTCATCGTTGGAGAAGATGCCGAGCAGACTTTTGATTGTCGAACGGTGGTTCAGACGGCCAAGAAGCACATTGGTAAGAACATCGAGACGCGGCACAAGGTTGAACTGCTGGAAGATCATTGCGCAATCACGCTGCCAATTGCGCAGGTGCGAACCGCGCAGCTTAGCGACATCGGTGCCCTCGAACAGGATCGAGCCTTCGGAAGGATCGATAAGCCGATTGATCATACGCAGCAAGGTCGACTTGCCTGCGCCCGATCGGCCAATAATGCCAACCATCTGGCCCTGCGGAATTTCGACATTGACGTTGTCGATGGCGATGTTACTGCCAAAGCGCCGCGTCACGTTTTCAATCTTCAGCATTCGTCAATCCCTTTTGGCCGCTGCTTCGTCCTAGAGGGATTGTGTGAACCTGCGATGGCAGTTTCATTTCAGTTGCGTGACAACTTCCGATTGCTTTCTCAGCTTATGTGTTATCCACGGAAAACCCACCTCGACGGTGCAAAAGAGAACGGGAGCGGCACACAAATTTGTGTGATCCGCTCCCGAAAAACCGATGATTAAAATCGAATAGAACCCAAAGGTTGAATTATGCCGCTACGCCATTCGGCACAGAAAACGCCGTGACGTCGATGATCCTGTCGGCAACAGCTTCCCGCACATCCTGGTCATGGAAGATGCCCAACATCGCCACACCCGCGTCCTTCTTCTGCTGGATCATAGAGACCACCACATCGCGGTTCTTGGCATCAAGCGACGCCGTTGGTTCGTCCAGAAGCAGGATCGGATGATCTGTTATGAAGCCGCGAGCAATATTGACGCGCTGCTGTTCGCCGCCTGAAAATGTCGCCGGTGGCAGCGACCACAACCGCTCCGGCAAATTGAGTCCGGCAAGCAATAATCCGGCCTTGTCGCGTGCATCTTTACGATCAATACCGCGTGCAATCAGCGGTTCCGCGACAACGTCCAACGCCGAAACGCGCGGTACCGTACGCAAGAATTGGCTGACATATCCGATCATGTCGCGCCTGATGCCGAGCATTGTGCGTGGATCAGCGGCCGCAACGTCAACGAGCCGGTCGCGATAAGGCACGATGATCTGGCCTCGATCAACGGCATAGTTGCCATAGACCATCTTCAGGATAGAGCTTTTGCCCGCTCCTGAGGGACCGCCGAGAACGGCGCATTCGCCGGCCCTGATGGAGAAGGAGACGTTTGCCACGACGGGCAGACGAATACCATCGCGCAAGTGCATGGTGAAGCTCTTGGCGACATCGGAAACAACGAGAGGTGTCGGCATGATTGTCTCCTAGACTTGCAGGATGGAGGAAACGAGGAGCTGGGTGTAAGGCGCCTGGGGATCATCAAGAACACGATCCGTGAGACCGGTCTCGACGATGTGACCATCCTTCATCACCATCATTCGGTGCGAGAGCAAACGCGCCACCGCAAGATCATGCGTCACGACAATAGCTGCCAGACCGAGATCGCTTACAAGACCTCGAAGCAGATCGAGAAGCCTTGCCTGGACCGAGACATCAAGCCCACCCGTCGGCTCATCCATGAAAACGAGTCGCGGATTGGTGACGAGATTTCGCGCAATCTGAAGGCGCTGGCGCATACCGCCGGAAAAAGCACGCGGCTGATCGTCAATACGGTCAGCGGCGATCTCCACACGGCCGAGCCAATCGGTAGCGGTCGCGCGGATCTTGCCATAGTGCCGGTCACCAACAGCCATCAGCCGTTCGCCGACATTGGCGCCGGCGGATACGGTCATGCGCAATCCATCGGCGGGATTTTGATGGACGAAGCCCCAATCCGTACGCATCAGAAAGCGCCGCTCCGCCTCACTCATGCGATAGAGGTCTCGGAACTGGCCATCACGCATCCGGTACTCGACCGAACCCGTGGAAGGTGCAAGGCGCGTTGCCAGACAGTCCAGCAGCGTCGTCTTGCCTGAACCGGATTCGCCAACGACCGCCAGAACTTCACCTGGCCACAACTCGAAGGACACGTTTTGGCAGCCGATCCGGCTTCCGTAGAATTTCGAAAGCGCGCTGACTTTCAGGAGTGGTATATCGCTCATTGTGCTGCCTCCGCAGGATTAGCCGGAAGATGGCCGCGATGGCCCTCCACCTGCCGATCCTCGCAAAAATCGGTATCCGAGCAAACAAACATGCTGCCGCCTTTGTCATCGAGAATGACTTCGTCGAGATAACTGCCTTTGGCTCCGCATAGGGCGCAGGGCTCGGAGAATGTCTGAATCTCGAATGGATGATCCTCAAAATCCAGGCTGACAACTTCGGTATAGGGCGGGATGGCATAGATCCGCTTTTCACGCCCTGCGCCAAATAGTTGCAACGCGGGAGATTGATGCATCTTTGGGTTGTCGAATTTTGGTGTGGGCGATGGGTCCATCACATAACGGCCTTCGACCTTCACCGGATAGGCATAGGTCGTGGCGATACGGCCGTGACGCGCGATGTCCTCGTAGAGTTTCACATGCATCAGTCCATATTCTTCGAGCGCATGCATCTTTCGCGTCTCGGTCTCACGCGGCTCAAGAAACCGCAGAGGTTCCGGGATCGGAACCTGATAGACGAGCGTTTGCCCAGCGTTCAGCGCGGTTTCAGGAATGCGGTGGCGCGTCTGGATGATGGTCGCCTCGGTCGTTTTTGTCGTCACCCGAACATGGGAAACCTTTTGGAAGAAGGCGCGGATCGACACGGCATTGGTCGTATCGTCGGCGCCTTGGTCGATCACTTTCAACGTGTCGTTCGGGCCAATCACCGCAGCTGTCACCTGAACACCGCCGGTACCCCAACCATAGGGCATCGGCATTTCGCGCGACGCGAACGGCACCTGATAACCGGGAATGGCAATTGCCTTCAGGATAGCGCGGCGGATCATCCGTTTCGTCTGTTCGTCGAGATAGGCGAAATTATACGTCGCAAGCTGAGACTGGGATTCGATCATATTGCACCGTTTTGCCTGAGGGAATTTGGTTCAAGGTCGGGGGATTTGGCGAGGCCGACGCGCCCTAGTGGATTGTCGCGCCATCCGTGAAACAGAACTGGCGCGATATGATCGGACCTCACTCTCCTCATTCTGCTGCCTCTTTGGCTTCGCTGTTTTCGCTGTCGCGGCGTTCATGCTCGCCGCGCATGCGACGCACGAGGTCAAGCTCTGCCTGGAAGTCGACATAATGGGGCAGTTTCAGATGCTCCACGAAGCCGGTGGACTGCACATTGTCACTGTGAGAGATGACGAATTCCTCGTCCTGCGCTGCAGCTGTGATGTCCTCGCCAAGTTCCCTCGCCCGCAATGCGCGGTCACACAGCGCCATCGACATGGATTTCCGTTCACTCTGGCCGAATACGAGGCCATAGCCGCGGGTAAACTGCGGGGGCTGTTTGGATGAGCCCTTGAATTGATTGATCATCTGGCACTCGGTGACACGAATGCGGCCCAGCGTCAGAGGAAAATCGAGTTCGGCGACTTCCAGTTCGATTTCGACCTCGCCGATGCGAATTTCGCCGGCAAAAGGGTGGCTGCGGCCGTAGCCTCGCTGTGTCGAATAGGCGAGACCGAGAAGGAACCCTTCATCACCCCGAGCCAGCGCCTGCAAACGCAAATCGCGCTCCAGCGGAAACGACAGCGGCTCCCGTGTGAGATCGCCTGTCTCGACACCCTCGGGCATATCGCCGTCGGCTTCAATCATACCGTCATGGCCGAGAATATCGGTGACGCGTGGTGTATGTTCGTGCGCGTCAACGCGGCGTTCGGGCGTTTCGACGATCCCATCTTCGGCGAGTTCGGGATCGAGCAGGCGATGCGTATAGTCGAATGTCGGACCGAGTAACTGTCCACCTGGCAAATCCTTGAAAGTTGCAGATATCCGCCGTTCGATCGCCATCTGCGAAGTCTCCACCGGCTTGGTATAGCCAAAGCGCGGCAATGTGGTGCGGTAGGCGCGAACCAGAAAGATCGCCTCGATCATATCGCCCCGCGCCTGCTTCACCGCTAGCGCCGCAAGCTCGGTGTCGTAAAGCGATCCTTCGGCCATGACACGGTCGACTGCCAATGCAAGTTGTTCGACGATCTGGTCAAGGCCAATGGCTGGCAGCGAGCGGTCGCCTCGGCGGCGGTCGCCAAGCAGTTTATGCGCATTGCGAATGGCGGCTTCACCGCCTTTGACAGCAACATACATGGCTCACGCGTCCTTTTTTGAAATGCGCGTCGTACGCGGCAACGCAGCGAGTGCGCCTTTACCAGCCAAGACAAGGTCGATGCCGCGCGGAAATGCGCCGCGATTGGCGGCCCATTGATCAACGAACATTTTTGGCAACTGGCTTGGCGCGAAGCCTTGCGTATCCTCGATGCCCGGGCCACTCAGCGTCAGTTCTTCTGACCCGTTAAAACCATCGAGCTGGAGGATAATTGTTGTAGAGCGATCCGGATATTCCGAGGTACCTTTGGCAAAGGATTCCAATGATGGCATCGTATTGAGGTCGCCGATCAACGCAAATTGCGCGTCCGATGGATTTGACGTCAGTTCAAGTCCCGTATGAAACTTCAGCCAGCCAATTGCCGCCACCGAACCCGTGATCGACTTGTCGCACCAGACCGTCGCGTCATGATCGAACAATGTAGCTGCAACGGACGCTGCTACCGAGGATATCGGCGACGGAGCAACCGCCAGATTGCCGATCTCAATGACGCGGCCCGGGCTAGCCATTGCGTCCATCAGTGCCCGAAAGACCTCTTGGGAATTGAAAACAGCATCGCTGAAACCGCCTTCGTAAACCTGTGTTGCTGCGCGCATCAATTATCCCCTCGCACCATTGTGAAGAAGTCGACCTTGGTTGCGGCCGTTTCGGCACGTCTGTCTTCGAGATCGCTGTTGAGACGTTGCGCGATTGGGGCGAGGACCGTTTCCTCAACCGTCTGGCGATAGGCCGGCTCCTGCCACAGCGCGTCGAAGATCGCCGCGAGTCGGACTTTCTCACTCGATCGTCCAAGGGCGTAAGCGTGACCCACAGCACCATTGGCGAGTCGCACTGTTGCACGCGTGACTGTCGCTTCGCCGAGGTTGAAGGGAGCACCGCCACCGCCAATACGTCCCCGCATCATCACGAGGCCGATTTCCGGCCCACGTAAGGTCTCGACCTGCGGCTTGTTCGCCCACTGCGTCCAGAAATCATTCATCTCCTGCGCAGTTGCCTGTGCCAGCAAGGCCATCGCGGCCTTGCGCCCGAAATCAGCTTCGCCAGAAATGGGAGTTGCGCTTGAATTTTCGTTGCCCATTGACACCTCGCTGAAATTTGTCTAGTCATCTATACAACTAGACAATATCTCTCTTTATAGATCAGGTCAATGACAGGAGCATGACAGAACGTGACATCGGCACGATTCATCACCCGCAACAGTGGCGTTGCGATCTGGCGTCAGATCGCGGATCAGATCAGGGGCGATATCTCGGCGGGGAAACTGGCAAATGGCACGCGCATGCCAGCCGAAATTGAAATGGCGACGCGTTTTGCGGTCAATCGCCACACGATCCGCAGTGCTATAGCCGCGCTCACCAAGGAGGGCGTCCTGCGAGCCGAACAGGGACGCGGTACTTTTGTCGCCAACAGCAAGAAGCTCACTTACCGCATTGGCCAGCGCACGCGTTTTTCCCAGATCCTTTCCACACAGGTGCGCGAAACCAAGGGCATATTGCTTGCCCACCGCCTTGAAGAGGCACCCGCCGACGTTGCAGCGGCGCTGGATATGCCATCGGGGCAAGTGATCAGGATCGACACGATGCATACCGCAGACGGCAATCCGGTTTCGTGCGCCACTGCTTGGTTCGACGCAACGCGTGTACCCAATGTGGCAGAGGACTATGGCTTATCCGGTTCAATAACATTTGCTCTTAAAGCTGCGGGAATAGACGATTATTTGCGCAAGTCGACGCTTATTGCGGCGCGTCATGCCGAAGCGGAGGAGTTGCGCCATTTGAAACTCTCCCCCGGAGCCATTGTTCTCGTTGCGACGGCCATCAATGTGGATCCTGAAGGTCATCCAATTCAATATTCGAAAACCCGCTTTGCCGCGGACCGCTTGGAAATAGCGATAGATAACAACAACTCCGCGTGACCTACCACATTGTCTTGGCGGCGCGCTCCGGCCATTCGCGGTCATAGGTCTCGCCGCCAACGCGATCCTCGCTGAGCGCCGCCAGCATCTGCCCGGGGGTGGGGAACTCTTTTGCCGAGCGTTGCTTGGCCGGATTCCATAATTCGGAGCGAATTAGTGCACGGGCGCACTGAAAATAAGCTTCCTCCACTTCGACGACAGTGACGGAACGCGGCGCCTTGCCATCGACATCAAAGCTGTCGAGGAGTGCCTGATCCGTTTCGACAAATGCACGCCCGTTGACGCGAAACGTTGTCGTCAATCCGGGAATGAGGAAGAGGAGAGCCACGCGCGGGTCTCGAACTATATTGCGGAGCGAGTCAACGCGGTTGTTGCCGCGGCGATCCGGCATCATCAAGGTCGATTCGTCGTGAATCCTTACAAAACCGGCGAGATCACCGCGTGGTGAACAATCAAGACCTTCAGGACCACTAGTTGCGAGCGCCACAAAGGGTGAACCCTCGATCAACTTGCGGTATTCCGGCGTAATCCGAGCGGCAACTTTGGCTGTGGAAGCTTCAGTTATGCCGCCGCCGTAGATGGCTTCGAGCTGTTCGATTGTCGTGATCCGCGACATTGAATTTCTCCTGCAACACGTGTTCGCCGACTAACATGGCATGACGAACCGATTATGACAGTTCGCGTTTTTATGAAATGACAACGGCAATGCACTTGTATATCAGTCGCTGCGACCGGAGCAGCGGAGGATTTTATGGGCGGATTTGCGGCCATTGGCGAGTGCATGATCGAATTGTCCGGCGCCAATGGCGATCAGTGGCGCATGGGTTTTGCGGGAGACACCCTCAACACTACCTGGTATGTTCGCGCCCTCACCCGTACAGATTTTGCCGTCGATTATGTCACCGCATTCGGCGACGATCCCTTCTCGGTGAAACAGCGCAGGTTCCTTCGCGATAATGCGATCAATACCGCCCACAGCCCGACCATCGTTGGCGCTCGCCCCGGAATCTATGCCATCACACTAACCGGTAGCGAGCGCTCATTTACCTATTGGCGCAATGATGCCGCAGCGCGCCATCTGGCCGATGACCCTGACGCCTTGGCGAAAAGCTTGGACGGTCGGCAAGTCATCTACTTTTCCGGTATCACGATGGGTATTTTGAGCCCCAAAAGTCGCCAGAATGTCCTCAACGCCGTCAGTAATGCCCGCCGTCAAGGTTCGCTTGTCGTCTTCGATGCCAATTACCGCCCTCGCCTGTGGGAAAATGCCGACACCGCGCGTCAGGTTTTGAGCAATGCGTTTCACGTTACCGATATCGCGTTACCAACATTTCCGGACGAGAACGCCCTATTCGGTGACGCAACACCTGCCGATACCGCTACACGCATCACTGGTTATGGCGTGCGCGAGATCGTCGTCAAAGATGGCACAGAGCCGGCGTTGGTCATTGCCGGCGGAACAACGACCGAAGTGCCGGCAGTTCGCGCCGACGCTGTCGACACGACGGGCGCTGGCGACAGCTTCAACGGCGGATACATTGCTTCGCGGCTGGCGGGTCTCGATCCACTTGTCGCCGCGGTCAACGCACACAAGGTGGCTGCCCGCGTCGTCGAATTCCATGGCGCGCTCGCTCCCATGAATGAAGCGAAGAAGGCATTCAAAGCTTAGGGTCAGGACCTGTTAATCTGGTCGAAATGGTATGAGGCCATCTTTTCGGATAGGTGGAGCAAGGGCGATGGAAATGTTCATCCATTTTCAAGTCCCTTGCGACGACATTCCCGGGAAGATGGACCATATCCTCGGATGAACTGAAACGGCTGCAAGCTGCAGTGTGGGGAAAGCCCCCCGCCCTTCACACTTCTCCTCGCATCCTCTTGCCGTTTCAGGCGCCATTTCGATCATATTAACTGGTCCTGACCCTAGGATTTCATTTTCTGAAACTGTACTTGGTCATCTGGCTGTAGACCTCGTCAGGCCGCAAAATCGCTTGAGGAAAATACGGAAAGTGAGTGGAGTCGGGCCAAGTTTGCGTTTCAAAACAGAGGCCTGCGTAGTTATCGTAGGTCTTGCCGGTCAGCCCGATGGCTGGTTTACCGCCTAGTGTGTTCGCCGCGTAGAATTGCACGCCAGGCTCGGTTGTGGAAACGTTCATCTCGACGCCGGAGTCGGCACCTTTTACCGAAGCGACAAGGCACAATGGGCGACGCTGGCTGGCGAGACAAAAATTATTGTCATAGATGACCTGCTTGCCGTCCACTTCGCGCCGGACGGCCCGATACTCGCGGAAATCATGTGTTGTCCCGGCCACCGGCATAACACGGCCGTCGGGAAGAAGATCGCCATCCACAGGAAGATAGGCTTGCGCATCGATCCTGACCTGATGATCGAGCGCCTCGGTTGCGCCTCCGTCATCGAGATTGAAATAGCTGTGATGCGCAAGGTTACAGATCGTCGGCTTGTCCGTGACTGCGTCCATGCGGATCACAAGAGTTCCCTTGGGCTCCAGCATATAAGTACACGTGATTGTCAGATTTCCAGGAAAACCCATCTCACCGTCACCAAGCTGGACCGTCAATGTGACGTAATCCGGACCAATAGCGACAACATCCCAGATGCGTTTGCCGGCACCGCGGCTCCCGCCGTGGATATTATGCCTGCCATGGAAGTTTTTTTCGAGCTCGTAAGTCTTCCCGTCAATCACAAGCTCGCCGTCACGAATACGGTTGATACAACGGCCGATCGTTGCACCGAGGTAGGGAGAGTATGCCGGATAATCGGCAAAGTCCCGATACCCAAGGACAAGGGGATGCTCATGCCCCTTGAGACGCAAGTCTTGGATAACCGCGCCCCAGGTCAGTACGTCGGCGGTTAATCCACCACCTGAAATTGTGATCCGGTGGACTGCCTCGCCGTCCGGCGTGTGGCCGAAAACTTCCGTATTCATTGGTTCTATAACCCCAAACCGCCAACGCAGACATATTTCGTGTCGAGGTAATCTTCGATACCCTGGTGTCCGCCCTCCTTGCCGAGGCCGGATTCCTTCAAGCCGCCGAATGGGGCTTCCACCGTGGTAATCATGCCCTCATTGACGCCAATCAGACCGTATTTCAGTCCTTCCGAAACGCGGAACATCCGCCCAAGATCCTGTGTGTAGAAGTAACTGGCGAGACCGAATTGCGTATCGTTCGCAAGGTCAACCGCTTCCTGCTCACTTTGAAACTTGTAGATCGGCGCCACTGGCCCAAAGATTTCCTCCTTGGTGAAGAGCATTTCCGCTGTAGCGTCGGCGATCACAGTGGGCTCGAAGAAACGGCCACCAAGTGCATGACGTTTTCCGCCTGTGACGATCTTGCCGCCCTTCTGTGTGGCATCCGCTATAAATTCCTCGACCTTGGCGACGGCCTTGTCATCGATCAATGGCCCCTGCTGCGTCCCTTCTTCCAGACCATTTCCGATTTTGAGCTTCTGGGTAGCGGCGGCAAACTTCTCGACGAATGTGTCATAGATGCCGGCTTGTACCAAAAAACGGTTGGTGCAGACGCAAGTCTGACCCGAATTGCGGAACTTCGCGATAATGGCTCCATCCACAGCCCGATCGACATCAGCATCATCGAATACGATGAACGGCGCATTGCCGCCAAGCTCCATGGAGACTTTCTTAACCGTGTCCGCAGCTTGTTTGATCAGTATTTTGCCGATTTCCGTCGATCCGGTGAAGGTGATCTTGCGAACAAGCTCATTGCTCGTAATTTCTCCGCCAATTTCCGTCGCCGACCCCGTCAAAATGTTGACGACACCCTTCGGAATGCCAACCTCTTCGCAAAGAGAGCCCCAGACCAGCCCTGAATAGGGAGTCTGCGTCGCAGGTTTGACCACCACCGTGCAACCCGACGCCAGCGCCGGGCCGATCTTGCGTGCGAGCATGGAGGACGGGAAGTTCCAGGGCGTTATTGCAGCGATGACCCCCACAGGCTCTTTCGTGACCAGAATTCTGCGATCGGCCCAAGGAGAAGGGACAACATCGCCATATGTGCGGCGAGCTTCCTCTGCATACCACAGGATGTAGGCGGCGGACATGCCGATCTCACCTTTGGATTCCGCAAGGGATTTACCCTGTTCCAGTGTCAGCAATTCAGCCAGCGCATCCTGATTGTCCAAAATGGCGTCGTGAAGCTTGCGCATCAGTTTCGAGCGTTCCAGTACGGATGTCTTGCGCCATGTCTTGAAGGCCTTTTCCGCGGCATTGATGGCACGTTGTGTCTCCGCCTTGCCCGAATTTGGGACGGTACCGATCTTCAGGCCGGTAGCAGGGTTGATGACGTCGATGGTCTTGCCCGAATCTGCCGCCACCCACTCACCGTCTATGAGGTTTGCCTGCTTCATGAACTGGCTGGATTTCTGCAACATCATGTTTCTCCCTGTGTTCGAAGGGTTATTGTTGTTCGTGAGTTCCGTGAAAATAAACCCTGCACTGCGCATGGCAATGTCTGCCTTGGTCAAGGCGATACAACCCTGCTCCTTTTTGGCAAAAGCTGCAACGGGGTTCCGTCAACCAAATATCCGCGTAGCGACGGAAACCCATAAGGTCAGGGTCAACGCCGAAAAAGCGGTCGCCATCACCATGGAATTGGAGGCGAGAGCCTGACCCGTGCCAAAGCGCGTGGCAATCAAGTAAGAATTGACGCCAGCCGGAAGTGCGGCGGCAACCACTGCGATTTTCGCGGTAAATGGCGGTAGACCGATCAACCACGCGGCGCCAAGCACCACGGCAGGCATAAGAACAAGTTTGATAGCAGACATGAGCACCGCTGCTGCTATATTTCCAGAAACGCCGAACTTCTTCAGACCCATGCCCATGGCGAACAGCGCGACGGGTCCTGCCACTCCACTCAAGGTCTCGATCAACGCGTCGGCTGTGTCCGGCATTTGCAAACCCAGCAGGCGCCATATCCAGCCGGCGAGGATGCCCAGCACAAACGGGTTGCGCAGCAAGCTGTTGAAGAACGATCCGATCACGGCGACCCAATGACTCTCGCCCGTGAACACGCCGTCCCTTCTCATGGCCAATTCGTGCAGCGTAATCGAGGCGGCCATCATCACAGGCATATGGACGGCGACGATCAGAGACAGTATCGCAAAGCCATTCTGGCCGAAGACGCCGAGCATGAGCGGCATGCCAAGAAAAACGAGATTGGAAAATGCTCCAGAGACTCCGGCCACAACGCCAGCGCGGTTGTCTCGCCCGAAGAACAGCTTGATCGCCACATCCGATGCCGCCCACGCGACGATCACACCAATAAAATACGAGATCCACAACGACCAGGGAGCCGTGCCATGGAAATCAGCTCTCACCATTGTCCTGAACAGGAGCAAGGGCGCGGCGATCACGAAGACAAAATCCGATAGACCGTCACCCACTCGCTCATCCAGCAACTTGAAATGCGCCGCTGCATAGGCGATGGCAATCACACCAAAAACGACGATGATTGTTTGAATGAGGCTCATCGCGTTCCGCAATAGGCCCGCAAATCTGGCGGTGCAAGACGTTCTGGTTGCATAGCTTTATTTTTCATCAACAAATCCCCATCTCGACTGCTAAGGAGAATGATGTTGAAGCAATTCCGCCCATGGGCAATTCCTGTATATGCGCTGTTCAGCCTGGTTTTTGTCGTATCGCACGCATATGCGACAGATGCTGCATGGGCGCGGGTACAGCGCGGCGGATACACAATTCTCATTCAGGGCGCCGATGCTTCCGGAACCTTAAGTCCAACCATTGACAGCTCGGCCGATTGTTCGGTTACGCAAACGCTCTCGGACCGCGGGCGCCAGCTGGCCCAAAAACTTGGAGCCCGTTTTGCCGCACGCGGGGTGCGAATCGACAAGGTTCTTACAAGTTCTACCTGCAATGCACGGGAAACCGCCCGGCTGTCATTCGGTTCAATCTCCGCTGAGATCTTTAGGCCGCTCGATCCACGCCCTGCGAATGAAGCTGCCAAACAAATTCAGATCGACCAAATTCGTGCGGCAATCGTCGCATTCAAGGGTCTTGGTAACCTGGTAATGATGACTGATCGCGCCAATATCATTGCTTTGACCGGTGTTACGCCACGTCCGACAGAAGCGGTCGTTGTTTCAAAAGCCGAGGAAGGTGAAATCGTTCATATCGCAGGAAGAATCATATTCGACTAATCACAGCGCAGCTTTGGTCTTTCCCTGAAGCATGAAAAACGCTAGATACCGGCTTCGTTCTACATCAGTGCCCTTGCCTGAGGCACGATAAGCAAAGGAAAATCAATTGTCCGATACATTCGACAAGGTCGCCGACATCATTGCCGAAACCAGCGAGATCGATCGCGACTCGATTACGCCGGAGAGTCACACAATTGACGATCTGGGGATCGATAGCCTTGATTTCCTGGACATCGTTTTTGCGATCGACAAGGCCTTTGGCATCAAGATCCCGCTTGAACAGTGGACGCAGGAGGTCAATGACGGCAAGGTTCCGACCGAAGAATACTTCGTGTTGAAAAACCTGTGTGCCAAGATCGACGAACTCGTCGCTGCCAAGAAGGCCTGATTTCCCAGCTAACCGGGTACACCGTGCAAACGGTGTTGCGAGACAATGCAGAACAACACCGTCGTCATTACTGGTATCGGACTGATTTCATCACTTGGCGAAGGCGTCGATGCCCATTGGAAGGCGTTCAATGACGGGCTCGAACCGAGCATCGATGGCGAAACGTTCAGGCCGTATACCGTTCATCCGCTCGTCGAAGTCGACTGGAACAACCAGATACCGAAGCGCGGTGACCAGCGGCAGATGGAGACGTGGCAGCGTATAGGGACCTACACGGCTGGCCTCGCGCTGCAGGATGCGGGCATAAAAGACGACGAATCGCTCTGTGCCAGCATGGATATGGTGGTGGCGGCAGGCGGCGGGGAACGCGACGTCTCGGTAGATACGCAAATCCTTGCCGAAGCGCGTGTGCGCAATGATATCGGAACGATGCTAAACGAGAAGCTCACGACTGAGCTGCGCCCAACCTTGTTTCTGGCACAGCTTTCGAACCTGCTCGCTGGAAATATTTCCATCGTCCACAAAGTCACCGGTTCTTCACGTACATTCATGGGTGAGGAAGGCTCCGGCATCTCGGCGATCGATACAGCTGCAGCTCGCATTCGCTCCGGACAGAGTACACATGCTCTCGTTGGTGGTGCGTACAATTCCCAGCATCCAGACATGTTGTTGGGCTACGAATTGAACGGGATGCTCAAGCGTGACGGTTGGGCGCCGCTTTGGCAAAGAGAAGACAGCGCCGGAGGTGGGATCGTTACCGGATCCGGCGGTGCATTTCTGGTTCTGGAAAGTGCGGAGCACGCGCAAAAACGCGGTGCACGCGTATATGCAGCTATCGATGGTATCTACAGCGCGCAAATTCGACGCCGCCGCGATGACTTAACGCAAACCGTAGCCAAGCTGATCGGTGCGGCAAGCGTAGATAAAGCTGCAGATCTGATCATTTCAGGCGCCAGCGGGGCCAAACACGTAACCGCGCTAGAGAAAGCGGCGCTCGACACATTCCCAAGTTCGGCGGTGCGGGGCGTCGCGGGGAAACTGGGCCATCTGCGCGAAGCACAATTCCCGCTGGTTGTTGCCCTGGCTGCACTGAGCGTTTTCAATGGATCCGCATTCCCGCCTGTCGACGCGGAGAATGAGAAGGCCGGACCGTCCAGCGTCAATACCGCGCTCGCCACGTCCATTGGCGGAACCCGCAGCGAAGGCGTTGCCCGCCTGGTCAAAGTTTAAGGGATATTTCCATGTCCAAATATACTGATCATCTCGGCCGCCCCCTTGTCGCCATAACAGGCCTTGGCGTTGTCTCATCCCTTGGGCAAGGCAAGGAAGAGAACTGGGCTGCGCTGACTTCCGGCACGTCCGGCATACACACGATTACACGGTTCGCCTTGGATAATCTGCGAACGCAGATCGCCGGAACTGTCGATTTTCTTGAGGAAAGCACCAAAGGCGCTTCGGCGCTGTCGCAAAAGCTGGCGTCGCTTGCAGCGGAAGAAGCTGTGGCGCAGGCTGGTTTTCCAGTCGATGACTTCGGCGGCCCGCTTTTCCTGGCTGCCCCACCGGTCGAACTCGAATGGCGCAATCGCCTTGCCCTGGATGCATTGGTCAAGTCTGAAGGCGAGCCCGGATACGACCTGCTGCTCGCCGCGTGCCGCCGAGGCCCGCAGGTCGACATGTTCAACACCGCGGAATTTGGCCATATCGCTGAGGTTCTGGCCGATAAGTTCGGCACGCGCGGTCTACCGATCACTTTATCGACAGCCTGCGCTTCTGGCGCGACTGCCATTCAATTGGGCGTGGAAGCCATCCGTCGCGGCGAAAGCGACAGGGTCCTGTCGATCGGCACGGATGGTTCGGTTTCCGCCGAAGCGCTGATCCGGTTCTCGCTGCTCTCAGCGCTATCCACCCATAACGAGCCGGCCCACAAGGCCGCAAAACCCTTCTCGAAGGATCGAGATGGGTTTGTCATGGCAGAAGGTTCGGGCGCTATGGTGATGGAATCGCTCGAATCGGCCGTCGCACGAGGTGCAAATATTCTTGGCATCATGCGTGGTTGCGGCGAAAAGGCCGATGACTTCCATCGAACCCGCTCAAAACCGGACGGTTCGCCGGCCATTGGTGCGGTTCGCGCGTCCCTTGAAGATGCAGGGATTGAGGAAAACGCAATTGACTATATCAACGCCCATGGAACGTCGACGCCAGAAAACGACAAGATGGAATATCTGGCGTTGTCGACGGTCTTTGGCGATCGAATTTCATCACTGCCTGTGTCGTCAAACAAGTCGATGATCGGCCATACTTTGACCGCTGCCGGTGCGATCGAAGCCGTATTCTCTGTACTGACTATTCAGACCGGTACCATCCCGCCAACGATCAACTATGACAATCCTGATCCGGCAATTGTCATGGATGTCGTGCCCAACGTTAAGCGCGAAGCAAGTGTCTCATCGGTGCTTTCCAGTTCATTCGGCTTCGGCGGACAAAATACGTGTCTTGTCATGACGGCAGAACCGAACTAATCCGTGGCCTGAATAAGGAAACGGATATGCGTGCACTACAATTGATTGAAGACCGCAAGCTCGAGATCGTCGATGTTGCGCCGCCACCTGCGCCCGGTCCCGGCGAGGTTACCGTCAACATCAAAGCTGTTGCACTCAATCACATCGATGTTTGGGGCTGGCGGGGCATGGCCTTTGCCAAGCGCAAGATGCCATTGACGATCGGCGCGGAAGCTTCGGGCGTTGTCGACGCGATCGGCACGGGCGTCGGCAATCTACTGCCAGGCCAGCTCGTCTCGATCTATGGTGCGCAGACCTGCGGATTGTGCCGTCCCTGCCGCGAAGGTCGCGACAATCTTTGCGAACATGTCTCCGGTGTGCACGGCTTCCATCTCGATGGCTTTGCCCAGGAAAAAGTCAACCTCAAAGCCCGTTTGCTTGTCCCGGCTCCTCCTGGCGTCGATGAAATCGGCGCTGCCGTTGCGCCGGTCACTTTCGGAACCGTCGAGCACATGCTGTTTGATAATGCCAAGCTCGAACCGGGAGAAACGATTCTCGTCCACGCGGGTGGCTCTGGCATTGGATCGGCCGCAATCCAGCTCGCCAAGAAGATGGGCTGCACGGTCATCACGACCGTCGGCTCGGATAACAAGATCGAAAAGGCCAAGGTGCTGGGAGCAGATCACGTCATCAATTACCGTGAGGACCGCTTTGAAGGCATCGTGCGCAAGCTGACGAAGAAGAAGGGCGTTGATGTTGTCTTCGAGCATGTCGGCGCCGACACATGGGCGGGATCGATGCTGTCGTTGCGCCGCGGTGGGCGGCTGGTCACCTGCGGCTCGACGTCGGGTGTTTCAACCAGCATGAACCTTATGATGCTGTTCCAGCAACAGCTGAAACTCCTCGGCTCATTCGGGTGCCGCATGGAAAACATGGCGGATGCCATGCAGAAGATGGCGCGCGGCCTTGTCCATCCCGTCATCGACACCGAAGTCGGCTTCGATGATATCGATACGGCATTGAAGCGGATGGAAGGTCGGGACGTCTTCGGCAAGATCATCCTGCGTATAAACTGATCCAGAATGAAACTTGACACAAAGCTAGCTCTATTCCGCTGGAGCCAGCGGTTGAAGAAATTCAACTACTGGCTGTCGGCGTTTGTCATTTTCGGTATCCTCAAATTGCTCCGTATGCTGCCGGCGAAGGCGGCTATGGATTTTACCGATGCCGCTGCACGTAAAATTGGGCCGCTGATGGGGCGCCATCGCATTGCGATGACCAACCTTCGGAAAGCCTATCCGGAGAAATCTGAAGAAGAACTGCAACAGATTGCCCGAGATATGTGGGGCAATATGGCACGACTCACTGCCGAATATGTCTTCCTGGATGCGATCTTCGATTTCGATCCGCACAGCGACACGCCCGGACTGGTCGAGGTTCAGGGACGCGAGATATTCGAACGCATACGGGACGAGAAGGACCGCCCACATATATTCTTCACAGGTCATACGGGGAATTTCGAGCTGCTGCCGATCTGCGCGGCGACATTCGATCTGAATGTCACTGCGCTGTTTCGCCCACCGAACAACCCTTATGTTGCCAAGAAAATACTCGGGGCACGCCGCACCAACATGGGACATCTCGTTCCATCGAAGGCCGGTGCCGCTTGGTCCCTCGCCACCGTCCTCAACAACAATGGCAATGTCGGCATGCTGGTCGATCAAAAATTCAAACGCGGCATCCCTTCTACTTTTTTCAACCGCCCATGCAAAACCAATCCACTTCTCGCGAAACTCGTGCGTCAATATGAGTGCGACGTCTATCCGGCGCGCTGTGTCCGCCTGCCAGGTGGCCGGTTTCGGTTGGAACTTGAAGAGAAGATGGAGATCCCGCGCGATGACAAAGGGGCCGTGGACCTCGCCGCAACTGTCCAGGCTCTGAACGATAAGGTCGAGTCTTGGGTGCGCGAATACCCCGGTCAGTGGATGTGGTTCCACAAACGCTGGAACAGTAACTAGTAGTAGTTCATCACCGCATGTTTGGCTTCGCCGAAGAACAGCCAGCGCTCAACGAGAATCCCAAACACATATGCGATGACGCTGAAAACAAGCGCAATCTGGGCGGTCAGCCCTTCGCCGATGGTCATCGCCAGCAAAAGCGCCACGATTGGCAGGATTGCACCGCAAATAAAGGCGATCACCCACAGCTTTGCGGCGTGTTTACGGGCAACGCGAAAGCCCATCTCCCGCGTCAGATAGTTGTCCAGCGAATGCGGACGCTCAAACAGCCGCACCTTGCCGACGAAGCCAAGGCCAGTTGCCGTCTCCGGCGTCGAAATGGGTAAGAGTGTCCTGGCGCGGTTGCGCCAAACCAGTTTGGCAACTAACGCCAGGAGGACGAACAGAAGCGCCAGCAACTCCTCGAGCAACCCATTTCCCACGAAGGCGCTAGCGAACAAGAACCCGCCGGCTAGCGAAAACAACAGGAAGCACAGTGGTGTCAGTTTCGTATGCCACGAGTCCACAGTCTTGAGCGACGCATAGATCATCGACGTGCAATAGACCGTCATCAAAGCACCAAGCACTGTGATAAACCCCAAAATCACATCATGTCTGTCGGCGAAGATTGCCAGCGCAGCACTCAACGTCAGCGGGACAAACGTCGCGATTGCCATCACACCCTCCCGTGACAACCAGCTGGAGCGCCATTGGCTCAAGGCCCGCCATGCACGTTGGGGGTTGCCAAGATGCAGGAGCGAAGCTGCCAGTCCAATGCTGACCAGTGCCAGCGAAGTCAAATAGGCAAGCTTGGTCGCTAGCAGCGACGGGTCCAGGAAACCGAGCCCAAGCACGACCGCAAGTCCGTAACCCAGACCTGACAGCGTCGTGAAAACAATAATCGAATAAGCTGGATGCATCGCCTAGATCCGGTCCAGCGTCTTGTCGAGCCAAGCGAAAAATCCGCGCGCACCATCGGTGTTCTCTGCAAGAGGTATTATTGGATTGCTTTCGCTCAACGACTTTCGTGGACGAGGTGGAAGGTATTTGTTGGTGGGCCGTGTTTCCTGCTCCGGCATAAGATCGAAACCACCGCGTTCGGCCACCATGATGGCCACATCGGAATTCGGATCGCCAAGGTCGCCAAAATGCCGGGCGTTGACTGGACAAGTCCTGACACAGGAAGGCACTCGGTCTTCTTGCTTCAGTGTCTCATTGTAAATGCGGTCGACGCACAATGTGCACTTCTTCATCACGCCGGCAGCAAGATCCATCTCCCGCGCGCCATAGGCACAGGCCCAGGCGCAGAGTCCACACCCGATGCACTTGTCCTCATCCACCAGCACGATGCCGTCCTCGGCACGCTTGTAAGACGCTCCAGTGGGGCAGACCGTGACACACGGCGCGTCTTCGCAATGCAAACAGGACTTTGGAAAGTGCACAACGCGGGCGTCGCCAGCTTCACCGATAATTTGTCCGCCTTCAGGCGCGACTTCAAAACTGTGGATGCGGTTGAGAAACGTACCCGAGACATCCTCGCCATAGGGATGCTGGTCCGACAGGGCACTGCCGTAGCCGCCAGTGTTCCATTCCTTGCAACTGATGACACAGGCATGGCAGCCGACACATACATCAAGATCGATCACCAGCCCGAGTTTTTTCGCGGTACGATTTTGGGGAAGGCTGGTCATTTTGGAGACCATTCCTGCCCGTAACGCAGTTCATCGACCGGTTGCGATTGGCCGCCAGGAGGTTTGATTACAGCGAAATATGGTTCGCTGATCTCCACCCCGGCCTCGGCCTTTTCAATGCGCACGCGCAAATCGTACCAGGCGGCCTGCCCGGTGATGGGATCGGAGTTCGACCAGCGCATCCCATCGGCCTTTGGTGGCAAAAGTTCGTGAATTAGGTGGTTGAGGAGGAATCCCTTGGTTGCTTCGGGCGCTTTCGGATCAAGTGCCCAAGCGCCCTTACGCTTGCCGATCGCATTCCATGTCCACATGGTTTTGCCATTCACCGCATCGGTCCGCGCAATTTCGCATTTTATACGGCCGTGATGCGAAATGACCCAGGCCCAATCGCCATCCTTCAACCCCAGCTCGTCGCAAATCGTACCAGGGACATACAATGGATTTTTCGTATGTATCTGTCGCAGCCACGCATTCTGCGAGCCCCAGGAATGATACATCGCCATCGGCCGCTGCGTGATCGCGTGATAGGGGAATTCCGCGATATCGACGCCCTGTTCTTCGAAGGGCGGGTACCAATCCGGTAGCGGATCGAAACAATCGAGCAGACGTTCGCGGTATTGTTCGGGCGCGAACGGTTGCCGGACACCCATCGCCGACAGCCGGAACTTCTGCAGCGTCTCGACATAGAGCTGTAGGGTTACGGGCTGCGGTGCATCGAAGAAACCCGTGTCGATGGCGAACTGTTGGTATGCGGCGTTGTGGTGCTTGAAATACAGCGCCTCATCGGGAATGTGCTTCACCCAGAACGCACCGTGATCAATGTAATTTTTCAGCTGATCTTTATTAGGCGCTCCCCTACCCTCATCTTTGGCATCCGCACCCCGCCAACCGGAAAGCGGGCCGATACCGGGCTTTCGCTGATGATTGACGATATAGTCGGCATAGTCTTTATACAACGCCACGCCACTATCATCGACGAAACCCGGCAATTTCAGGCGTGCTCCGAGCTCGATCAGCACGGACTGAAACCCGCGCACATCCCTGTCCGGCTCCAGCACCGGCCAACGAATTGCATCGCATGCGGCGTCAGGTTCGGAGATTGGCCGGTCGAGCAGCGAAATACAGTCGTAACGTTCCAGATAGGTCGTATCTGGCAAGACAAGATCGGCATAGGCAACCATTTCCGATGAATAGGCGTCCGAATAGATGATCTTCGGGATTTTATATTCGCCGGTTGTCGCGTCGCGCTCCTCCAGCATCTTGATTGTGCCACGCGTGTTCATCGACGAGTTCCACGCCATGTTGGCCATATACAGGAACAGTACGTCGACAGGATAGGGATCGCCAGTACAGGCATTGGCGATTACCATATGCATCATGCCGTGAGCCGAGAGTGGTGCTTCCCATGAGAACGCCTTGTCGATCCGCTGCGGCTTGCCTTCACTATCGACGAGCAGGTCTTCAGGTCCAAGTGGATATCCCAAATGTGGCCCCGCAAGCGGTTGACCAGGCTTTACATGTTCCGCTCTCCCATGCGGCCTTGGGTGGGCCGTTACCGGTTTGGGATAAGGCGGCTTGTACCGATGGCCGCCCGGGCAGTCGATGGAGCCGATGATTGTCTGTAAAACGTGCAATGCACGCGCCGACTGAAAGCCATTCGAATGAGCGGAGATGCCGCGCATGGCATGAAAGCTCACCGGCCGTCCGATCATGACTTCATGTTGCTCGCCTTTCATGTCTGTCCACGGCTGCTGGAGGACAATCTCTTCCTCAAAAGCTACACGCGCGATTTCCGCTGCCAGCCCGCGGATCGTGCTCGCGGCAACCCCGGTTTCCGCCGCGACTGCATCAGGTGCATATTTCGGATCGAGGTATTTTTCCGCCATCAGCCGCAGGACACTGCGCACTTTCCGACGATCTTCTGTGACGAATTCAGCATTGAGATCAGCGACATGACCCGGTTCGTCAAATCGCACAAGCAAGCCAGACCGGCGATCACGCACCAGCGCCTTGCCGAGATCGTCGCGCAGGAAAAGCCCGTGGTCTTCCCTACCGTCGTCATCAATCACCAGCCACGGGGCGTTGGTGTAGCGCTGGAGATAATCGAGATCTACCTTGCCAGTGCGAAAAAGTTCATGGATGACGGCAAGTATGAGCAACCCATCGGTGCCAGGACGGATGCCGATCCAGTTATCAGCGATAGCGGAATAGCCCGTGCGCACCGGATTGACCGAAACAAAACGCGCCCCACGCTTCTTGAGTTTGGAAATACCTATCTTGATCGGGTTGGAATCATGATCTTCGGCCACACCGAACAAAACAAACAGCTTGGTCTTGTCCCAGTCGGGCGCACCAAATTCCCAGAACGCGCCACCAATCGTATAAATCCCAGCGGCCGCCATGTTGACAGAACAAAATCCCCCATGTGCAGCATAGTTCGGTGTCCCAAAATTTTGTGCCCAAAAGCTGGTTAGAGCCTGGCTTTGATCGCGACCCGTAAAGAAAGCGAGCTTGTGAGGTGCGGTTTCTCGTACCGGCTGCAACCAATCGACAGCCAACTTCAGCGCTTCTTCCCAGCTGATTTCTTTGAATTCACCTGAACCGCGTGGGCCTGTTCGCAACAGCGGCGCTCGCAATCGCGCCGGCGAGTAGTGCTGCATAATTCCCGCCGACCCTTTGGCACACAAGACGCCCTTGTTGATCGGGTGGTCGCGGTTGCCCTCGATGTAGCGGATTTTGCCGTCTTTCAGGTGGACCTCGATACCGCAACGGCAGGCGCACATATAGCAGGTGGTTTTCCGAATTTCATCACCAACCGGCTCCGATAAAGCAAGGACTGGTTCTGAATTCATACCCGTTGCGCCCCTTTTGTTCACTAAGATAAAACGGAGCGCGAATTGCTTCAGACCCACCCGTCTCGATCTTTGAGCGGCAGTCTTGCAAGAAATCTGTGTGTTTTGCAAAGAGCATGCGCGATCGACTCACTAACATCTTAGCGGGTCTGCACGATTGCGTTGTCAGGAAAGCGGCACTGGTCTCGGTCGGACTGGTAAAACCAGTGGACTGATCGCTGGGGCTGCGGCCCGCGTTATTGTATCTGCTCCAGTGCGGGCTGTTGCGAATGCTCCGTATCCCGCTCTGGCGCGAGCAGTGCAATTGCCAGGATCAGGCCAATCACGCAGAGAACACCCGGAATGCATGTCCCGCTCCGCTTGGCGGAGAGTCCGGCATTATCCTGGTCAATGGAAACAAACTCTTCCTCTGCTACTCTTTTTTCGCGGAGCATTTCGTAGTCCTGTGGATGAATGGAACCGCTATATTGCGGCGATAGGAAAATGGCCCTCACCAAAATGCAGTTCAAGCGGGTGCGACAAACCTGCATATGGGCGCAATTTACTTTCAATGGTCCGGTGCTTTTAATGTTATAGTTGCGCCTGCTTCGGCATCGGTGTTTCATTTGTGAAGTTACAACTAAAGCCCCAAATTTGCCCTTGCCAGCTTCTCCAAGGTTGGAGCGCTCAACTATCGGCAGACAACAAGTTGCTACTTGCCAAATCAGGAGCGGTGCTGATTTGATAAGGCATGGATGACAAGCTCTCCCGTGCCATTGAGAAACGGCGTGATGACCTGATAGCGCTGACGCGCGATCTCATCCGCTTCCCCACTATTAACCCGCCCGGCGAGGCCTATACGCCCTGCGCTGAATTTCTCGCGAAGCGGTTGCAGCTGATCGGCTTTGAGACCCAGTTGATCCGTGGCGAAGGGACGCCTGGCGACACCGACCAATACCCGCGCACCAATGTCGTCGCCCGCTTTGATGGTCGCACCCATGGCCAGACAGTGCACTTCAATTCCCATATCGACGTCGTGGAAACGGGTGATGGCTGGACCATCGATCCATTCGAAGGTGTGGTCAAGAATGGCAAGATTTATGGCCGCGGCGCCTGTGACATGAAGGGGGGACTCGCCGCGTCAATCATTGCGGCGGAAGCATTTATCGAAGTCTATCCGGACTTCGCTGGCGCAATAGAAATATCCGGCACGGTAGATGAGGAATCGGGCGGCTTCGGCGGTGTTGCCTATCTCGCCAGCAAAGGCTTCTTCTCGAAGCCCCGCGTCGATCACGTCATCATTCCGGAACCGCTCAACAAGGACCGTATCTGTCTGGGTCATCGCGGCGTCTGGTGGGCAGAAATCGAAACCAAGGGCGAAATCGCTCACGGGTCAATGCCGTTTTTGGGTGATTGCGCCATTCGCCATATGGGAGCGGTCCTTGAAGCGTTCGAAAAGGAACTTTTCCCCGCCCTGGATAACAAGCAAACCTCGATGCCGGTGGTTCCTGATGGCGCGCGTCGCTCCACCATGAATATTAACTCCATCCATGGCGGGCAGACTGACGATTATTCTGGATTGCCCTCGCCCAACGTGTCCGATAGCTGCCGCCTGACCATCGATCGCCGTTTCCTGCTTGAGGAAGACATCGCCGAGGTTAAACGCGAGGTCGTTTCGATTCTTGACAGGCTGCAGTGGGAACGACCGAAATTTCACTACAGCATTCGCGACATCATGGAAGTGCAACCATTGATGACGGACCGTGATAGGCCGATCGTCACCGCAGTTGCCGAAGGAATCCGGTCAGTTTTCGGCAGGGAACCGCAGTACGTGATCTCACCCGGTACTTACGATCAAAAACATATTGCACGCATAGGGCTACTACACGATTGCATCGCCTACGGCCCGGGCATACTGGACCTTGCGCATCGGCCAGACGAATATGTCGGTATCGAAGACATGATCGAATCCGCTAACGTCATGGCGCTCGGTTTGAAGGTGCTGCTGTCGCGATCGGCCTGATGGCCAAAAAGCTGGAGAGTTACTGGATGAAATCATGGAAGTTGGCCATCGCCGGTGTTGCAATAAGCTTGGTGATATCCTCGGCATCCTATGCCGCGAAGACTGATCTTGTCCTCGGCATCGTTTTGGAGCCTCCGCACCTTGATCCGACCGCAGGCGCTGCGGCGGCCATCGACGAGATCGTCTATGCAAATATCTTCGAGGGTCTGACACGTATCGGGGCAAAGGGGGACGTCCTCCCAGCTCTCGCCGAAAGCTGGACACAATCGGATGACGGCAAGGTCTATACGTTCAAGTTGCACAAGGACGTCAAATTTCACGACGGCACATCATTCGACGCCGACGACGTCAAATTTTCGCTCGATCGTGCTCGTGGAGACAAATCCACCAACGCGCAAAAGGGTCTGTTTGCAGCCATTGATACAGTTGACATCGTCGATCCCCTTACGGTTCGGGTTACCCTGAAACGGCGAAGCGGCGATTTCCTCTACAATATGGCCTGGGGCGATGCGGTCATCGTGGCGCCTGAAAGCGCCGGTACGAACAAGGAAAAACCCGTCGGAACTGGTCCATTCAAATTCGATAGTTGGGCGAAGGGCTCGCAGATCGTCATTGAAAAAAATGCCGATTATTGGGGAAAACCAGCATTGCTCGACAAAGCCACATTTCGGGTCATCCCAGATCCGGCCGCCGCAACGGCGGCGCTCTTGGCGGGTGACGTCCAGGCTTTTCCGGTTTTTCCGAGTTATGAAACCATCCCGCAGTTCCAGGCTGATCCCCGCTTTAAAGTTGTCATCGGCACGACCGAAGGAGAGACGGTTCTCGGCATGAATAACAAGAAGCCGCCCTTTGACAATCCAAAGGTCCGCCAAGCCATAGCCCACGCCATCGATCGGAAGTCGCTGATCGATGGTGCAATGTTCGGATTTGGAACGCCCATCGGATCATTCTTTCCGCCCCATCACCCAGCCTATATCGATCTGACGGCGGAAACGGCTTACGATCCGGAACTTGCGAAGAAGCTAATGGCGGAGGCCGGTCATCCTGACGGCTTCAAGACAACGCTGAAACTTCCGCCACCCACCTACGCCCGGCGCGGCGGTGAAATTATCGCAGCCGAACTGCGTGAAATCGGCATCGAGGCGGAAATCATTCCGGTGGAATGGGCACAATGGCTGGATCAGGTCTTCAAGAATAAAGACTATGACATGACGATCGTCTCTCATACCGAGCCGAACGACCTGAATATTTTTTCCCGCGACGACTATTATTTCAATTATGACAGTCCGGCCTTCAAGGATCTGATCAAACAAATAGACGCCACATCCGATGGCGTTGAACGCACCGGACTTTACCAGCAGGCGCAAAAATTGCTCGCAAAAGATGTACCTGCGGCGTTCCTGTTTCAGCTTCCCAAAACCGGCATCTGGGACGCGAAGATTGACGGGTTATGGGAAAACGGACCGATTCAGGCCAATGATTTAACCGCTGTGAAGTGGCTGGACTAATGCGACCCGGTGCGCGCGTTCGATGTTGAACTATGCCACGAAGCGTGCGTTCATCGCCATCCTTACACTACTCGTCGCCTCGCTTGTTGTTTTTGCGATGCTCGAAATCGTGCCGGGCGATCCCGCTCGACTGATGTTGGGTATGAACGCCACGGAGGATGCCATTCATAATCTGCAAGAGCAGATGGGGCTCAATCAACCGCTCGCTATACGATATTTCAGCTGGCTCGGCGGACTGCTCACCGGAGATCTGGGCAGGTCCTATACCTATTCGGTCCCCGTGTTCGACCTCATTATGGAGCGGGTTGCTGTTTCATTGCCGCTCGCTGCGATCTCGTTGGCACTATCGACGTTCATAGCACTCCCTGTCGGGATTTTTGCCGCTTCAAAACGCGGCAAGTTCTCCGATACGCTAGCCATGGGGGTTGCGCAGGTGGGTGTGGCGATACCGAATTTTTGGTTCGCCCTGCTTTTGGTCTATCTATTCGCAGTGACGTTGAGGCTTGTTCCGGCCGGCGGCTTCCCCGGTTGGGGCGCAGGCTTCGGTGTGAGCATTAAATCGCTCATCCTGCCGTCCATTGCACTTGCTCTCCCTCAAGCCGCGATCCTTGCCCGCATCACCCGCTCTGCTCTGCTGGAAGTACTCGGTGAGGATTATATTCGCACGGCTCGCGCCAAGGGTTTGAGCAGGCGGCAGGTTTTATACCGTCACGCGTTGCGCAATGCTCTTATTCCCGTTCTAACTATTCTTGGCTTGCAATTCGCATTCCTGCTCGCCGGCACGATCATCATCGAGAACGTGTTCTATCTGCCGGGCCTCGGTCGTTTGGTGTTCCAGGCAATCACCCAACGGGATTTGATTGTGGTCGAGGGCGTCGTCATGCTGCTCATTGCTACTCTCGTCCTAGTCAATTTGCTGGTCGATCTTTCCTACGCCATAGTGGATCCCCGGTTGCGGGGCCGCTCATGAACATCGGCAAGGCACTGGCGAATAGATCCTTTTGCATAGGCCTCATTGTCACAAGCGTAATCGCGCTGGTGGCATTGCTATCATTCGTCTGGACGCCCTACCCGGTGGGAGCCTTCGATATCGCGGGCAAGCTAAAGCCGCCATCCGCAGCACATTTGCTAGGCACAGATCATTTTGGTCGCGATATTCTATCGATGATCATGGTCGGGAGCCGTAATTCCATCGCTGTAGCATCTGTTTCAGTAGCAATTGGCGCTGGCATTGGTGTGCCCCTTGGCCTGTGGGGTGCTGCAACCGGCGGTTTTGTCGATGAGGTCCTGATGCGACTCAACGATCTTGTCTTCGCCTTTCCCGCGTTACTCTCCGCAGTGATGATTACCGCAGTCTTCGGCCCGGGCGCGATCAACGCAATTATCGCGATCGGCATTTTCAATATTCCGGTCTTTGCGCGTGTCGCTCGTGCCGCCGCGCTCTCCCTCTGGTCGCGCGAGTTTGTGATAGCGGCAGGTGCCATCGGTAAAAGCCCGGCTCGCATTACGCGTGACCATATATTGCCAAATCTCGCGTCTCTTTTGATCGTGCAGGCGACCATCCAGTTTTCGCTCGGCATTCTCGCCGAAGCAGGTCTGTCTTACGTTGGACTGGGTTCACAACCTCCTATGCCGAGCTGGGGTAGAATGCTGTTCGAGGCCCAGACTATGATTGGATTGGCTCCGCACATGGCCCTGTTTCCCGGTCTCGCGATTGTCATCACAGTTCTCGGGCTTAATTTACTTGGCGATGGTTTGCGCGATATGCTTGACCCAAGATTTCAGTGATACCGTTACAGGAGCAATCCGACCAGAAACAGCGCCAGGATTGCGACTGTAAAAATTCCGGTTGTCACGCTGAAAATGTTAAGCGCGTCCTCGATGTTCTCGGCTCCTGCATCACGGCGCCCTGCACCGTTCAGCATCGGTTCGTTCGCCATCGCGCCGCCATAAACGCGGGGGCCTGCAAGTGCCACCTCAATTGCGCCCGCCATCGCTGCCTCGGGCCACCCCGCGTTCGGCGAGCGGTGCAGCCGCGCATCGCGCATCATCACATTGAACGAGCGAAGTGCAGCATCATAGCCATGCACGACCCAGGCTGCTGCCGAGATCAGAACACCTGTCAGTCTTGCCGGTACCCAGTTGGCAACATCATCGAACTTTGCCGCGAACCGCCCAAAATCCCGGTAACGGTCATTCAAATGCCCGATCATGGAATCCGCGGTATTTAACATCTTGTAGGCAAAAAGCCCGGGAAGCCCCAGCAGAGCATACCAGAATGCCGGAGCGACGATGCCATCGGAAGTATTTTCAGCAAGACTTTCGATGGCGGCGCGGCTCACCGCAGCATCATCGAGTACCTCGGGATCACGTCCGACAATCATCGAAACGGCGCGGCGGGCACCGACGATACCTTCCTCGCGCAGAGCTACTGCCACACGCCCCACATGTTCGCCGAGACTCTTCTGCGCCAGAAACACCGCAACAATCAGTGCCTCGATCAAGCCGCCAAAGGGCTGAATCGTCTGCAGCGCGAGATGCACGAGAAAACCAATGAACGCTGCCAGCACCAGCAAGCCCGCCATCGCAAGAAAACCATTGCGCCGTCTTTCATCGTCTGAATCGCTAGCCCTGTTGAGGTGCTTGTCGGCCAGTTCGATCGCTTTGCCAAATAGGACGATGGGATGAGGGATTTTCCGCCACAACCCATCAGGATCACCGAAGGTTCGATCGGCGAGCAAGGCAAGAAACAGAATCAACAGATTGATTTCCATAAATAATTCTATCCTGTTGAATCAAATCAGCGGGGGTATTGCACTTAGCACAATACGAAGACGTTGCCGCAATCGTTCAGCCGCATTCTCATCCAATGGCAGGCCAAAACGCAACCATTGTGGCGCGTAGTCAAATTTTCTTGTCAACACATGTTGCTCGCATAAGGCTTCGTGAAGCTGCCGGGCCTGCTTAAACTCCACCAACGAAAACAGCATTGTGCCACCAACTTGTAAAAGACCCGCTTCTGCCAAGACGCGTCCAAGCAGCTCGCGACGAGCCCTCAACCGCTTCGCAAAACCTGCAAGGAGGACTTCATCGGAAAACGCATGCGATGCAATGTGTAGGGCCGGGCCCGATACCGCCCAGGGACCCAGGCGGAGCCTGAGCGCCAGTGCAATATCGTGCGTCGTCAACGCAAAACCCAATCGCAACCCGCCCAAGCCGAAGAATTTGCCAAATGATTTCAGGATAATCAGCCCGCTTTTCCCTGTGTGGTTTGCGATGCTTGCTTCCGGATGGGCATCCGCAAAAGCTTCATCGACAATCAGGACGCCACCTCGGCTCTCCATTCGTCCAGCAAGTTCAAGCAAAGATGTTCTTGAGACAATTCGTCCATCCGGATTGTTCGGATTGACCACAACCGCAACCTTCGAAGATGGCAGAATCTCGTCGATGCTCCGGCAACTTGAAATCCGCCAACCCGCATTGAGGAATGACGCGCTGTGCTCCTGATAGGTTGGACCGACGATCGCGACTTCACCTTTTTCAGCCACGATATCGGGCAGTATTTGAATAAGCGATTGTGTGCCTGGCGCTGCAACGATTCCCGCCTCAGCCAACGCCCCATAATATTTCCGGGCGGCGTCAAGGGTTGAAGTGAGCAGTTTTTCGTCCGGCAAGCGGTTCCAGATTTCAGGACCAATCGACGGCAGAGGTAGTACTTCCGGATTGATACCGGTAGAAAGGTCAATCCAGTCGGATGGCGCGCCACCAAACCGTTCCAGAGCGCGATCGAGCGCGCCTCCATGTTCAATCTGCATTATCCCGCCAAATCAATTATGTGCATGTATGAGCCGCTCACCGATCCCACGCGCAGCCCGGCTTCGCCCAAATCGTCACCGAGTGCATCCCGAACGCGGAAGAGCCGTTCGGCGTCGCCCTCGCGAACGATACTGGCATAGTGAAATTCGTGTCCCGTAAGCTCCGTTTGAAACGGAGCCGCCGTAAGTGGTTTCAGGCGGCGATAGCCAAGATGCATCTTTCGTTTTGCAAAGCTTGTTTCGACGGGCAGGAGCCCGAGCATTGGATGTACTTTCCCCATCCCATCCTCGATGCTCTCACCCAGCACCATGTATCCCCCGCATTCGCCGTAAATGGTCGCACCCCTCGCCGCGGCCTTCTTGACGCCAGAAGCAAAGTTGCCCGCATGGGCAAGGCGCCCGCCATGAAGTTCTGGATAGCCTCCAGGCAGATATATAGCATCGCCGTCTCCGGCCGGCGCTTCATCCGCAAGCGGTGAAAAATAGCTTATCTCTGCGCCGCGCCGCCGCCAGCCGTCCAGCAGATGCCAGTAGGAAAACGCGAATGCGTTGTCACGCGCAACAGCTATCCTTTGTCCAAGAGGCGGGATGCGGGATACATTTGCCATCGATCCTGTATGACCATACCGATTGGCCAGTTGCTGGACCAGTTCAAGATCGATCCTGTCGCCAATGATATCACCTGCATGCGTGATGAAAGCCTCAAGGTCGAGATGTTCACCCGCCTGGACGAGCCCTAGATGCCGTTCCGGCAATTGCAACCCCTCGTCACGCGACAAGCAACCGAGAATCGGTATGCCAACGGCCTCCAGTGCGGAACGCAGCATGGTTTCATGGCGGACACTGCCGACCCTGTTTAGGATCAGGCCTGCAATCATCACATCGCGGCGAAAATCTCGAAAACCACTAACGAGTGCGGCAATCGAATGGGATTGCCGCGCACAGTCGACGACAAAAATAACTGGAAGCGACAGATGTGCCGCAAGATCGGCGGCAGACCCCCGCCCATCGCTGGCGCCATCGAAAAGGCCCATCATACCTTCGACCACGAGCATCTTGTTGCCTTCGGTATGACGTGCAGCCAATGCACTGATCAAATCCCGCCGCATCGCCCAAGGATCGAGATTGACGCAAGGACTACCGCTCGCCACCGCGTGATAAGCCGGGTCGATGTAATCTGGCCCCGCTTTTGCCGGCGCAGTCTCCACACCGAGGTTTCGAAGAGCGCGCAACAATCCAAGCGTGACGGTCGTCTTGCCGCTGCCAGACGACGGAGCGGCAACAATCAAGCCTTTCATCCCGCATCCTTTTCCCGGCGGGTTCCAAGCGGATCCTGCGTAAGCACACGACCTTCTGCCGCGCCGAGCCAGTCGAGCGCCGCACGCAAGCGGACAACTTGTCCCACCACCACGATGGCAGGAGGGCGGAGACCCGATTGCTGAACGTCAGTCTCGGCTCTCTCGAGCGTTGTCTCAAGCACTTTTTGATCGCTCGTTGTGGCATTGCAAACGAAAGCAATTGGTTCCTCCCTGGAGCGACCAGCAGCAATCAAGCGCGAAGCAATCAGTCCGATGTGCTTTATTGCCATATACATGACGATAACCGCAGAACCCTTGGCGATACTATTCCAGTCCATCGAATCGGGAACGAGGCCGGTAGCATCATGTCCGGTCAGGAAGGTCACACTTTGGTTGGTTTCGCGGTGAGTGACGGGAATACCTGCGTAAGCAAGTCCGCCGATCCCGGCCGTGATGCCGGGGATAATCCGGAATGGGACCTGGTGTTCGACCAAGGTCAGTGCTTCCTCTCCGCCTCTTCCGAAGACGAAAGGGTCACCGCCCTTCAAGCGCAGCACTCGCTTGCCAGACTTTGCGAGTTCGACCAGTCTAAGCGATATATCGCGTTGTTGCGGAGATGGTTTCCCGCCCCGTTTGCCGGCATACTCCAACACGGCTCCGGGACCAGCAAAAGACAGGCAATCCTCATTGACCAACGCATCGTAGACGATGACGTCGGCTTGTTCGAGTCCGTTGACAGCGTGCAGGGTCAACAGTCCAGGATCGCCCGGCCCTGCTCCCACAAGCCAGACGTGCCCCGTTTCAAAAACTGGCAGCTTCGAATTCATTGCGCTCATCGCTCATTCCGATCTTTTGCGCATAGCACAATTTTTCTGGCCGTAAGCATGAACTTATCGGAAATATCATGCAACGGGGGCAGAAGCTGGTCTATAAGACCTGCATGAGCGACGAACCCGATGCAGGACAGCGGAAACCCGATAAGACGAGCGAACGGCCCTTGCGTCGAGGCTGGACCACGGGTGCTTGCGCAACCGCTGCGACCAAGGCGGCATTGATCGCGTTGATCACAGGCGAATTTCCCGACCCCGTAGCGATCATTCTGCCTAAGGGCGAAGTTCCGCACTTCCAGCTGGCGATCGAATCGATCGGCGATGGTTATGCAATGGCAGGCATTGTCAAAGATGCCGGCGATGATCCCGATGTCACGCATGGTGCCACGATAATCTCGACGGTGTTTCCCGCACCGCCCGGAAGCGGCATACAGTTTGTCGCGGGCGAAGGCGTTGGCACGGTCACCCTGCCAGGCTTGCCCATTCCTCCGGGAGAAGCGGCAATCAATCCCGTACCGCGTGAAATGATGAGCCGGATTTGCGAGGAAATCTGTGGGCAATATGATTTACCAGCGGATATCGTCATCACAATCTCTGTGCCTGAGGGCGAAGAGTTGGCCAAGAGAACGTGGAACCCGCGTCTTGGCATTGTCGGCGGCATTTCGATTCTGGGAACCACTGGCATCGTTCACCCTTTCTCTTGCGCGGCTTGGATACACTCGATCCATCGCGGCATTGACGTATCACGTGCAGCAGGTCTCAAGCATGTTCTCGCCGCAACTGGATCAACCTCCGAGGATGCGGCGCAAGCCATTTATCACCTGCCGAAGATTGCGCTTCTCGACATGGGCGATTTCGCTGGCGGTCTGCTAAAATACCTGCGCGTTCATCCAATCGATCGGCTGACAATCGCCGGCGGCTTTGCCAAGCTGACTAAACTGGCACAAGGCGCGCTCGATCTTCATTCTGGCCGTAGCCAGGTCAGCATGGCTTTTCTTGCGGATGAAGCTGAAAAGCTGGGGCTCGATCCAAGTGTGAGAGAGCGGATTCTGAATGCCAACACTGCGCAGGAAGTGCTTGAATTGACACAATCTATGGGAATTGATCTCGCCAGTCCTATTGCCGCACGGGCAAGGCAAACAGCTCTTGCCACACTCAAGGGCGCCCCGGTCGAAGTGGAGGTCATCATTACCGATCGCAAGGGTACAGTTCTTTCCCGTGTCTAATGGTCCAATTCTCATTCTAGGTGGCACTGCCGAAGCGTCAAAACTCGCTTCTCGTCTGGTTGCGGAAGGTCACCGCGTGATTTCATCTTTGGCGGGACGTACGCTTAACCCGGCAACACTCAAGGGCGAAGTTCGTATCGGCGGTTTTGGCGGTGCCAGAGGCCTCATTGCGTATATTGTGAAACAGGAAATATCCCTGCTTATCGACGCAACACACCCCTTCGCAACACAGATCTCCGATAACGCCATCCTTGCAGCAGCTTCAACGAAAACGCCTTTCGTTCGGCTAGAGCGTCCGGCTTGGCACACGAAACCTGGCGATAGCTGGTCGAATGTGACTTCACTACAAGACGCGGTTGGCCTCATCCCCGCAAAGGCACGTGTGCTGCTCGCGCTTGGACGACAACACATCGCACCATTTTCCCGTCGCGGCGACGTGCATTTTGTCGTGCGAATGATAGACCCACCTGAAGCGCCGCTCGATCTCGTGGATTTCGAACTGGAATTGTCGAAGCCTGGCAAAGTTGATGACGAGACTGCTTTCCTGACGACGAAACGTATCACGCATATTGTTTGCCGCAATTCCGGGGGGACCGCGTCCTATACCAAGATCAAGGCGGCGCGCGATCTCGGCATTCCTGTAATCATGATTGATCGTCCCCATCGCCCAAGCACCCATAGTGTGGCCGATATCGAAAGCGTCATTCTATTTGTTGATGAGGTTTTTGGCTCAGTCTGAAAGCTTGCGCAGCGAGTGCGTGTGACCTTTGTGATACAGAGCCGAATCCCGGAAAGTATCTGCCGCCAGACCGCGTCCGACAAAAATCATCGCTGACCGATGCAAGCCCGATATCTCTACCTTGCCGGCGATATCGGCAAGCGTTCCATGGATAAACTGTTCGTCTGACCAGCCCACGCGGTAGGCAACAATGACAGGACAATCAGCGCCATAAAGCGGGGTAAGTTCGGTCTCGACGCGCGCCAGATTGCGGATCGAAAGGTGGATAACCAGCGTCGCACCCGATTTCCCAAGAGTTGCCAGATCTTCGCCTTCCGGCATAGAGGATGATTTGACCGAAGTGCGCGTCAGGATGATGGTCTGGCATACTTCCGGAACCGTCAGTTCTTTTTTCAAGGCAGCAGCGGCGGCCGCAAATGCCGGAACGCCGGGCGTCACGTCATAGTGGATGCCCAATGCATCAAGACGCCGCATCTGCTCGGCCACCGCGCCGTATATCGACGGATCCCCGGAATGAACGCGCGCAACATCCTTACCTTCCGCGTGAGCCATCTCGAACTCTGCAATGATTTCATCGAGCGTGAGCGACGACGTATCGACCACGCGTGCGTTCTCGGGTACTTCCGCGACCATCTCCGCTGGAACGAGTGACCCTGCGTACAAACAGACCGGACACGATTGAATCAGTCTTAATCCGCGCACAGTAATAAGGTCGGGGGCGCCTGGGCCTGCTCCAATGAAATGGATCGTCATTTTTATCTCTTCGTTGCAGCCAACGCCGCTGTAGCATGAGCCGATTTTGTTTTTCCAACGACCAATACGCCTGTCGGACCAACACCTGCAAGCGCGGCGGCTTCAGCCACGCCGTGACATCCCATCAGCGCAAAAACGCGATTGGACGGGTTCAGCAAATTTGGCGTCTGTTCTTCCAGTGTGGAAGCACTGAAATAGCGGACGGGGCAGTTGAACTTCCGCGCTACATTCACAATGGCTGGCTCGCCCCATCGCAAGTCTATCGAGTGTATGCCGCTTAGATCCGATGACTCAACGGCCGCATCTTGCAAGACCTTGTTGACGAGGTCCAAGAGCTCGTCCGGCGCACATCCACGTTCGCACCCCACCCCGAGCGCATAGATTGGCGAAGTCATCCGTGCTTCTTGTGCAATTCTTCCGGCGTTACGCCCAAAAGGTCAGCCGTCTTGCGGATCAGATTGGCTTCTTTGGCATCTAATTCATCGTCCGCATTCGCAATCGCCAAAAGGTGGCGCAGCAACTGAACCTTGCGTTCAAACGACACGTCCGCAAAGGCAAGCGCCGCTTGGGTACTTGTGGTCTCATAACCGAAGTCCTTGAGGTATTCGGCGACTTCTCCGAACTCCTCAGGGGAAATTCCGAAATCGTTCGACGCAACCCGCAAAATCGCGGCGTATTCGGCTTTATCGGTCTTTCCATCCGCCAACGCTATATGCAGCAGTAGCAAAAGTTCAGCTGTCAACACCGGGTCATCCGCAACCTTCTGCACTGCGCTTTTCGTACCCAGAAACGTTGTGATCCGATCAAAAATGCTTTCGCTCATATTACCCCCAAAAATGTCTCTACTGATTGATTGCAGTACAGACAGCCGAATTCAAGTAGCGAAACGCCTCAGGCCGGCACCATAAAACTAAAATTCGATGCCTTTCTGAGCCTTGATGCCCGATCGGAACGGATGCTTGATCATTTCCATCTCGGTGACGAGATCCGCAAACTCGATAAGCTCATCCTTGGCATTACGGCCAGTGATGATCACGTGTTTCATATGCGGCTTCTGTTTCAGGACCTCGATGATTTCATCGACCGGCAGATAGTCATAACGCAGGGCAATGTTGAGTTCGTCGCAGAGGACCAACTCGGTTTCGTCGTCGAGTATCATCATCTTGGCCTGTTCCCAGGCATCGCGGGCCATGGCGATATCACGGGCACGATCCTGCGTTTCCCACGTAAATCCCTCGCCCATGGCGGAAATCGTCACCTGCTCAGGGAATTTTTCAAGAACCCAACGCTCGCCGGTATCCCATGATCCCTTGACGAACTGGACGACGCCGATCTTCATCCCATGGCCAAGCGCCCTGAACACGACGCCAAACCCGGCCGTGGACTTGCCCTTGCCCTTGCCGGTATTGACGATCACGAGGCCCTTTTCGTCGGTTTTGGTCGCCAGAATTTTGTCGCGCACCGCCTTCTTTTTGCGCATTTTGTCGGCATGCCGCTCATTGATTTCCGCTTCGGTCAGATTCTGCAATTTTTGTGACTTTTCAGCCATTTGGCTTTCCCTTCGGAATCAAATTATCGAGCGACAGTTTTGCTTAAAGCGTAGCGCGCCGAGTTGGAACGCGGCGTCCAGAAGTCGCGCGCGACTGCCTGTTCCAACTTTTCCGCAATATCACGCAAGGCATGCGGGTTTTTTTCGGCCAGAAAATTCCGCACGTCTTCGTCTACCAGAAATGCCTGATAGACGGCTTCGAAATGGTGGTTGCCGACAGCGCCGGTGGTAGCGGCGAAGGCAAAAAGATAATCCACGGTCGCCGCCATCTCGAATGCACCCTTATAGCCATGGCGCATCACGCCAGTAATCCATTTCGGGTTGGTCACACGGCCACGAACCGTACGGGCGATTTCTTCTTCAAGCGTGCGGATAACGGGTTTTTCCGGACGTGAATGGTCATTATGGTAGATGGCAGGGCGTTCGCCCGAGACAAGTTCCACCGCCGCCGACATACCCCCTTCGAATTGGTAGTAATCGTCGGAATCGAGCAGATCGTGCTCGCGGTTGTCCTGATTTTGTACGACGGCGTTGACGTCCCGCAGCCGTTCTTCAAGCAAGCCGCGCTCGGCATTGCCCTCGATGCCCGCGCCGTAGGCATAGCCGCCCCAGACGAGCCATGCTTCCGCGAGAGCGTCGCGCTTTGCCCAGTCATTTTCATCGATGAGCGCTTGCAGGCCAGCACCATAGGCACCCGGCTTGGAGCCAAATACGCGAAAACCAGCGCGTTGTCTGGCCAGCTTTTCTTCTGTGCCTTCTCCAATGAGGCGCGCCTGCTCGCTGCGCATACGCGCGGCGATGGGATTATGCTCGGCATCTTCATCCAATGCGCCCACTGCCCGAACTGCCGTATCGAACAGCGCTATCTGGTCTGGAAATGCATCACGGAAAAACCCCGAAATTCTCAAGGTTACATCGACGCGTGGACGGCCAAGCATGGCGGTCGGGACGATTTCGTAACCGGTAACCCGGCGCGAGGCCATATCCCACACCGGCTTGACACCGATCAGTGCCAGCGCTTGCGCAATATCGTCGCCGCCGGTGCGCATATTCGAAGTACCCCAGGCGGTGAGCCCGAAGGACGTGGGCCATTCGCCATGATCCTGCGTGTAGCGTCGGATCAGAAGCTCGGCAGATTTTTGTCCGAGTTCCCATGCGGCCGGCGTTGGCACGGCGCGGCTATCAACCGAAAAGAAGTTCCGCCCTGTCGGCAAGACATCCGGGCGCCCGCGCGTTGGCGCCCCCGACGGCCCCGGCACAACGAAACGTCCGCTCAGTGCCGTCAGTAGTGCGTTCATCTCGGCATCGCCGCAAGCGGTGACAGCAGGACGCAAATTGGTGCAGATGCCTTCAAGCACGGCAATTGTCGCTGCCCAATCCTGCGCGCAATCCACCTCTCCGGCCACCAATTTGGCGGCCAGCAGCTCGACACGCTCGACGGTATCGCCGGCGATGCGCCAAGGCTCATTCGAAATAGTTTGCAGGATATCGGGGCGAGGCCCGTCCCACTGCTTGGCCATCTCACAATCCAGCGGATCAAAGCCCTCCAGCCCGAGATCGAGCGCAATGGCCCGCTGCAGGCTCTGATCGCCGCCATGGCCGGCTCCGCGCGGCACGCGCGCCAGCGCAACCACGAGATCGGTCAGCAGACGGCCTTCCGGCGATCGTCCGAAAACATGCAGGCCATCGCGGATTTGCATTTCCTTCAAATCGCAAAGATAAGCATCGAGTTTCTGCAGAGCGAGATCGCCCGGGTCATGATCGTGAATGCCGGCATCGCTGTCGAGCCCGATATCGCGCACCAGATCGAGAATTTGCCCCTTAAGACGCACAAGTCGGCGCGGATCGACGCCGGATGCCTCGTAATATTCGTCAACCAGCGCTTCGAGGTCTTTGAGCGGACCATAGCTCTCGGCGCGGGTGAGCGGCGGTGTCAGATGATCGATGATGACGGCGGATGAGCGGCGCTTGGCCTGGGTTCCCTCGCCCGGATCATTGACGATAAACGGGTAGATATGCGGCACCGGTCCAAGCACTGCCTCCGGATAGCAATTTTCCGACAGCGCTAGAGATTTGCCCGGCAGCCATTCGAGATTGCCGTGCTTGCCGACATGCACAATGGCATGTGCATCATAGACCTCGCGCAAATAGGCGTAGAACGCAAGATAGCCATGCGGCGGCACAAGGTCCGGGGAATGGTAGGTTTCTTTCGGATCGATGTTATAGCCGCGCGCGGGCTGAATGCCGACTAGCGTTTTGCCGAAGCGCGCCAACGGCAAGGCGAACTTCTCGGCATGCTCCATGAAGTACGGATCGGCCTCCGGCTGCCCCCAGCGAGAGGTGACGACGTCTTGAATCGATTGCGGAAGCTTTTCGAAGAAGCTCCTGTATTGATTCAAGGAAATGGTTTCCCGGATTTCCCGTCCGTCGCGGGCTGCGTTGGTCGGGCCCGCCATCATATGATTGATCAGCGCGTCGCCGTCGGTGGGAACGCCGGCAACCCCATAGCCCTGCTCCCGCATCGAATGCAGAATATGCCAGGTACCAGCAGGCGTATCCAAACCCACACCATTGCCAAGCCGGCCATCGCGATTGGGATAGTTGGCCATGATCAGCGCAACACGGCGCGAAGCAGTCTTCGCAGCACGAAGCCGTGCCCAGTTGGCTGCCAGCGCCGCAACGAATTCGACACGATTGGCCAACGGCTCGTGCGTGACGATATTGGCTTGGGTGCTCTCGTCATAATGCTGGGCGGACTTAAATGAAACAGCGCGCGCTAGAACACGCCCGTCGACCTCCGGTAGTGCCACATTCATCGCCAAGTCACGGGCTGACAATCCTTGATCGGAGCCGCGCCATTGTTCGATGCTTGATCCGGAAAAGATAACCTGCAGCACCACGGCGCCGCCCTGTTCGAGCACGGTGGCTTTGCGGGCGCTGCCCGGCGCGGAAACGGCAAAGCCAGTCGAATTGAGCACGACAGAAGGCGGCGTCTCGGAGAAAATGTTCTCCAGCGTCGCCACGGATACCGGATCTTTCAGGCTGGAAACGAACACCGGTAAAGGGTTTAGTCCCCTGGCCTTTAGCGCGTCGATTAAAGCTTCGACCGGCTGCGTCTGCCCGCTCTGCACCAGTGCGCGGTAAAAACAGATGGCGACGACCGACGCATTATCCTGCCATTGCCCACGCAATTCTTCCAGCGACGGGGCGGCGCTGCCCGGCCACCACAACCCGGCTTTCAAAAGCGGCGCTGCTTCCTGCGGTTTATCCTTTCCGTCGATCAGTGCTCCACAATAATCGAGGAAACGTAGGGCGTTCTGCGCGCCACCCTCCAGCAGATAGTGCCAGAGCGCATCGCGATCCTGTCGTGAAATCGTGGAAAACCGGTCCAGCCCCGGGTCCGGCTTATCGTCACCTGGCAGCACCGCAAGCTGTACCTTGTGGTTGATCGCGCAAGCATGCAACGCTTCCAGCCCGTAAGGCCAATAGCTTTCACCGCCGAGGATTCGCACCACGATAAGCCTTGCATGACGTGCCGTTCGCTCGACATAAGCATCGACAGACATGGGATGTGCTAGCGCCATCAAATTGGCGAGGCGCAACGATACGACATCGTTTTGTCGCTGGGCAGAGCTAAGGCTTGCGAGTTCCGTGTCAGCGGCGGAGAGAAACAGCACATCTCCCGGCGTCTGGCCGAGGTCTATGGCCTCGGTGCCTTCAGCTATCGTGCCTTTCTGGGCAAGCAGGAGATGCATCTGGTTCCCAATCAGGCGGCGGCAGCGCGCATTGCCGTCGAGATGGCGGCCGTATCGATATCGTGCAAACCAATCACGACGAGCCGCGTCTGACGTTCTTCGCCGGGGTTCCAACTGCGATCGAAATAATGTTCGATACGTGAACCGACTGCCTGGATCACTAGACGCATTGGCTTGCCGGGAACATCGACGAAGCCTTTGAGCCGCAAGACGTCGTGATCGGCAATCACTGCTTTGAGCTTTTCGACAAATGATTTCGGCTCGGCCACCGGGCCAAGCCCCACGACAAAACTTTCGAACTCGTCGTGGTCGTGTTCTTCACCCGCCGCATGCTCCATCTCGTGATGCGATTGACGATTGGCAATGTCGCCCTCGGTGCCGACACCCAGCCCAAGCAGCAATTCATTGCTGAGCTTGCCGAAGCTTGCCGAAACCATATTCAGTGAGCGCGACGAGCGGCTTTGCACATCATCGCGAACGCTCATCAACCGCGCATCGCTGATCAAATCCGTCTTGTTCAACACGATAAGATCGGCCGCGCGGATCTGGTCCTCGAATAGCTCTTCCAGCGGACTGTCATGATCAAGCGATTCATCCTGTTCGCGTTGCGCGTCCACCTTGTCATGATCGTCGGCAAAACGTCCCTCCGAAACCGCGGCTGCGTCAATGACAGTCACGACACCATCGACAGTCACCTGTGTCTTGATCTCCGGCCAGTTAAACGCGGCAACCAGCGGCTGCGGCAGCGCCAACCCCGAGGTTTCGATGACGATGTGATCGAAGCGATCCGGCCGATCCAGAAGTTTGGTCATGGTCGGAATGAAATCATCGGCAACGGTGCAGCAGATGCAGCCATTGTTCAGTTCGATCATATCCTCGTCGCGGCACGCTTCGATACCGCACCCTTTCAGCAAGTTGCCGTCAACGCCAAGATCGCCAAATTCGTTGATGATCAACGCAATACGCTTACCGTTGGCATTTTCCAGGAGATTGCGGATCATCGTCGTCTTGCCCGAACCGAGAAAGCCGGTGATGACGGTTGCCGGAATCTTTTGACCCTGCATGGTGTTATCCCTTCATTTTGAGCGGCAGTCCTGCTGCTACGAAATAGACCTGAGCCGCAGCACCTGCCACGGCTTGATGGAGCCGGCCGGCATGGTCGCGAAAGTCGCGCGCCATGCGGTTTTCTGGAACGATGCCAAGACCCACCTCATTGGAGACCAGCACCACGGCACCCTTTAATTTTTTCAGCGCCGCAACAAGCCGCGCTGTCTCTGTTTCGATATCTTTCTCGGACATCATCAGGTTGGTGAGCCACAAGGTCAGACAATCGACGAGAACGGCACGGTTGCCGACGCATTCTCTTTGCAGCACATCAACCAGATCAAGTGGTTCTTCAATGGTTGTCCAGGAGCCGCCACGCCGTTGCTTGTGCTGCGCAATTCTCTCCGACATTTCAACGTCCCATGCTCTGCCAGTGGCAAGATAGACCGCATCCATACCGGACGCTTCGATCAACCCCTCGGCAAAAGCGGATTTCCCGGAACGCGCACCACCCAGGACAAAGGTTGCTCTGCGTTCCAGTTGCATCAGGCATCCAGCTCCGATTGCGCGTAGTGTTGAATGGCCCAGCCAAGCGCGGTTCCAAGCACCATCCAGAAGAACAGGTTGGTTGCCAGTGTCGACACGGCAAATTCGGAGGCCAATGCCGGCGGTACGCTTGAAGTCAGATCGTCGGCTTCAGGCGCACCGTAAACGTGTGGGGCTGCGATCAGCGCAATGCCCAGCACCTTTGCCCAGATCTCGTCGCGAAGCACGATTAGATAAACGCCGCCTGCCGTCAGCAGAACCGTAATCAGCCACCAGGCCTGCCTCGTGGCAAGGTCGGCCGCCGGCATCGCCGGCAATTCGGGAGCGAGGCTGAATGCAGGCGCAAGATTGAAGATAAAGAAGCCCGCAAGACCCCAATAAACACCATTTTGCAGCGTGATCCTGCGGCCCAGAAAAAGCGCGGCAGCGCCTGTGATGAGGGCAAAGCCGGCACCGGCAATAAGATTGATCAGTAGCGTATTGCCAAAGCGGCCGAATGGAAGCGCAGGGCTTGTCTCTTCTTCGTCGTCGTGCGGGGCTACGGCAGCGGGTGCAGCCTCGGTCGCCGCCACCGCAGCGTCATGGCTATGTTCATGACCGCCGGCGTTTTCATATTCCTCGGCATTCAGAATAAGCGGAACAGTCCGCACATACATCGCCGGCGTCAAAAGAATACCGGCAAACAGACCGGCTACAATGGTAGCCAGAAGATATTTAACCAACATGGAATTCACTCCCGATCCCTAAAGCGAGACGCCGGGTACCTGAAGAAGGCCCCGGACCAAACAAATTGTAATTTTTCAATGCGTAAGAGCAGATAGCTGAATCGTCTATTCAGCTAGTGAAAAGCTCAATGGCAGGGAAATCCATATGAATGGCGGGTGTCGTGCGCGGTATCATGCAACGTTTCGGAATGCGAAAGACCGACACCGTAGATGATGAACACGCCCAGCATCAGCGAAAACACCGCCGTGGTCAAACGCGATGCAAGCGGGAGAGAAATCGTAGTCGAAGTACGAGTAACAGCCATAACAACCTCCGTGCAGGGCCAGAAGGGACAATCCCCTTCGGTTTTGGGCACGATTGCCCTATGACTGGCAGGTCTCCTGGCTCGCGGGTCGTAGGATCAATGCCGCCTTCCCGGTTTCCCAGTGGCTGCCATCAGCTTTCGCTTCTGGCGATGACATTGACCCTCACCGCTCTACAGTCGCGGGGTCGGCTGCGGTTAGGTCGCCCTGATGGGTACGGCCGTCGCATTCCCTTTTGATCCCTTGGCCTTTGGCCGATATCGGGAACCAATCATCCCGTGACGTTATTCACCAAGCGCCACGAATGTCAAATGAAACTGCAACATCAACTCCTGCTGCCGCGTCATTGCTGTGATTTGAGCGCGAGCAGCCGGTCGATATCAAGCACGTCAGACAGTTGGCCGGCTATGGAATCGAGAGCCTCATCTACCCCGGCACGATAATCGAGCGCGTCCGCAGCAATTCCCATGTATTGTAAAAATGCAGCACGGAAACGGTCGTCTACGAACAATCCGTGCAAATAGCTCCCAAAAACTTTGCCGTCCCTGGAAGCAGCACCGTCAACCGTGCCATTGACGCGCACCGTTGGCCGCTCGCAATCCGGTCCCGTTGTTCTGCCAAGGTGAATCTCGTAGCCCTTCAACGGCAAATCGAACTGCAGTGAATGAGCCTGCACATTGCGCACCGTCTTTTCCGGTTCCATGACCGTATGGATATCGAGGTGACCTAGCCCCTCAATCTCGGTGACAATGCCTTCAATTCCGTCGGGGTCACGCACCGTCCGGCCGAGCATTTGATATCCGCCGCAGATGCCGATGATATGACCGCCGCGACGCCTGTGCATATAAAGATCTTTGTCCCAGCCATTTTCCTTGAAGCGCAAGAGATCGCCAATCGTGGATTTGGAACCGGGAATGATCACAAGTCCGGCATCCGCCGGCAGCCGTTCGCCACTTCTTACCATGACCACGTCCACCAGCGGCTCTGCCATCAGCGGATCGAGATCATCAAAATTAGCAATCCGGTCGAGGATTGGGACGGCAACTTTGAGTGCACGCCCCTCGCCTTTGACCGAGCGTTCCAACACAACTGAATCCTCGGCGGGTAACCGCGAGGCATCCTTCAACCATGGCACAACGCCGAATGACGGCCAGCCGGTAAATTGCGTTATGGATTTGAGCCCATCATCGAACAGCGAAATGTCGCCGCGAAACTTGTTGATGATGTACCCGATGATCATGTCACGATCCTCTGGTTCAAGAATCGCATGTGTGCCAACGATCGATGCAATCACCCCGCCGCGATCAATATCGCCGACGAGCACGACGGGCACATTGGCACGGGTGGCAAAACCCATATTGGCGATATCACCAGCGCGCAGATTGATTTCGGCAGGCGATCCCGCACCCTCCACGATAACCAGATCAGCACCGGCTCGCACGACATCCCACGACCCCATCACCGCATCGAGCAGCTGCGACTTGAATTTCTGATAGTCGCGGCCCCGGGCCTGCCCCCAGACCTTGCCTTGCACTATTATCTGACTGCCGGTTTCCGATTGTGGCTTCAAAAGCACGGGGTTCATATGAACCGATGACGGCACGCCGCAAGCCAGTGCCTGCAGCCATTGCGCCCGGCCGATCTCGCCGCCATCGTCGCTGACCGCGGCATTGTTGGACATGTTCTGCGGCTTGAAGGGGCGCACCGTCAACCCGCGATTGCGCGCAAGCCGGCAAAGTCCCGCCACGAGGACCGATTTCCCAACATCAGAGCCAGTTCCCTGCAACATGATTGCGTGCGTCATGGGCTTTGAGTAGCGGATATGTCGTTCTCTTCCTAGCCCCACCGAAGACGTTGCGCCTCTTGGTGCTTGGGATAGACTGGAGGGAACAAGAGTACAGGGAGGTTATCATGGACACGCTGGTCGATTCGGCTACCGGTCAGTTCGAGCTGAGCGAGGACCAACTGGCAATCCAGGCCATGGCCCGTGCGTTTGCCGCTGATCGTGTGGCGCCCAATGCGCTCGCTTGGGATCGCGAAAAGCATTTTCCCGCCGACGTGATCCGTGAAACCGGTCCGCTTGGAATGGGCGGTATCTACGTGCGTGAAGATGTGGGCGGTTCAGGACTGAAGCGGCTCGATGCCGTTCTGATTTTCGAAGCCCTGTCGGCGGCTTGCCCCGCATTCTCGGCGTTCATATCCATCCACAATATGGGGACATGGATGGTTGATCTCTTTGGCAACGAGGAACAGCGTCTGCGCTTCGTACCGAAATTGACGTCCATGGAGTGGTTGGCCAGCTATTGCCTCACCGAACCCAACTCTGGTTCCGATGCTGCAGCACTGAAGACGCGCGCGATACGCGACGGCGATGAGTATGTCCTCAACGGTGCCAAGCAGTTTATCTCAGGCGCTGGCGACTCCGACGTTTACGTGACAATGGTACGGACCGGCGAGGACGGACCGAAAGGCATTTCAGCGCTTGTTGTCCCGAAGGACGCCCCCGGTCTTTCGTTCGGTGCAAATGAGTTCAAGATGGGGTGGAACGCTCAATCGACAAGGCAGGTCATATTCGACAATTGCCGGGTTCCTGTGTCAAACCGTCTTGGCCAGGAAGGCGACGGCTTCAAGATTGCCATGGGTGGTCTTGATGGCGGACGTCTCAATATTGCGGCCTGCTCTCTCGGCGGTGCGCAGTCGGCGCTGGACAAAGCCGTAACCTACGCGTCCGAGCGTAAGGCCTTTGGCAAGGCGATTAACCAGTTCCAGGCGTTGCAGTTCAAGCTTGCAGACATGGAGACCGATCTTTCTGCGGCACGAATGCTGCTCTACACGGCTGCATCGAAGCTTGACCGGAAGGCCCATGACGCCTCGAAATGGTCAGCCATGGCTAAGCGCTTCGTTACAGATGTGGGCTTCGATGTCGCCAATGACGCGCTGCAGATCCATGGCGGTTACGGTTATCTGCACGATTATGGCATCGAGAAGCTCGTTCGTGATCTGCGCGTTCACCAGATACTGGAAGGCACCAACGAAATCATGCGCGTCATCATCGCACGGCATATGACCAGTCACTAAACAATTTCATCAGGAGAAAACTGCAATGGCGACTGTGGCTTTTATTGGTCTCGGACACATGGGCAATCCTATGGCGGCCAATCTTGTCAAAGCGGGACAAAAGGTGCTGGGCTTCGATCTGCTGCCGGAAAACCTTGAAACAGCCCGCGGTAATGGCGTGGATGTTACAGGCAGTGCCGAGACAGCAGTCGCTGGAGCCGATGTCGTCATCACGATGCTGCCTGCAGGCAAACACGTATTGACGGTTTATGAAGCTGTGGCAAAAAAAGCGCGAAGAGGCGCGCTTTTCATCGACTCGTCCACGATAGACGTGCACTCGGCGCGAAACGCTCACGAGATTGCTCAAGCCAATGGGCTGCTTTCGGTCGATGCACCTGTTTCTGGCGGTATTGGCGGTGCGGCAGCCGGTACGCTGACGTTCATGGTTGGTGGCAGCGGTGAAGCGTTTGCAACAGCTGAACCCATTCTTAAACCCATGGCGGGCCGCATAGTGCATTGCGGCGAAGCCGGCAACGGACAAGCTGCAAAGATCTGCAACAACATGATCCTCGGTATCTCGATGATCGGCGTCAGCGAGGCTTTCACATTGGCGGAAAAACTTGGCCTCTCGCATCAAGCGCTATTTGATGTAGCCTCGACCTCGTCCGGGCAATGTTGGTCGCTGACAACATACTGTCCGGTGCCTGGCCCGGTTGCGACTTCACCCGCCAATAATGACTATAGGCCGGGGTTTGCTGCGGCTCTCATGTTGAAGGACTTGAAGCTGTCGCAGGAAGCCGCCGCGAGCGTAGGAGCAGCGACACCGCTTGGCGCCCATGCTGAAGAGCTCTACGCGGCGTTCAGCGCAGCTGGCAATGAGGGCACTGATTTTTCAGGCATTGTCAATTTCTTGCGCGAATCCAAACGCAATAACTGAAAACACAGAGGCAAACGCCCAGAAAACTACCAAATTTAGATTTGCTTAAGCTCTCGCTAACCTCGCGGTAACGATGTCCGGTTAAAACTTTACAGGTAAGCAGACCAAGACCCTGCTTGCCTGCTCCGGATCAGGTACTGCGTACCGGAGTCGCCGCTTCTGCGGAATACCAATAAAAAGACCGCACTGCTCCTCTCAGGACAGCGCGGTTTTTTGTCAAATGCTCCGGTTCCGCAATGCAAAGACAAACCGCCGCTTGAAAAGGCAGCGGCGTGCATGGCTTGGTAAATCAGCCCGCGGAACGCGTCCAGATGAATGACACCGCAGAGGCGATACCGCTCTTAAGATTGCTAGACGGCGCGTTACGCTTTTCGGTGGCATTCCACGAAATGTGAACACGATTGTTACGGTTAAAAATGTAGAGCATTCCTGCACCTCGAAGAGAAAACTGTTGTTGCCTTTCAAATGCGCTTCTTGCCTAAAGTTTGATCAGGGAAATTCGCCATGGCGTGTCGCATTTTCTGCATTCATTCAGGCAAATTTGCATGGCAGGCATGCGAAATTGCTTGCTCGCCATACGATTGTGCCGTCGGCACCCAAATAATTGCGTGGCGTTAACAGAAGAGCTCTCCGTACAGTCACAATCTGACAAAGCGCGGCGCTTCCAAATGAATTGATAAAGGAATTGTCTAAGGCGTTGATCTTTCATCTATTGGTTTGTTACGATACCTGGATGAACATTGTGCATTGGTTCTCATTCATTGTCCCGGCGTCGTTATATCGACAGGCCTTGTCGCGATGCACCGCATTTATTCAAAGAAAGCATTGCATTCTGCCGGGATAAGGATGCCAAATGGCACATAAGCGAACAACTGGGTAGGACAGTACCAAGTTAGAATTCGTATTCGGGTGAACTGTCAAAGAGTGGGAGATAAAGCACATGAAGAAGCTACTCGCTTCAACTATACTCGCCGCTGGTCTTTTCGGCTATGCGGGATCGGCATCCGCTGCAGAATGCGGCTCTGTAACAATCGCCAATATGAACTGGCCGTCAGCCGAAGCCTTGGCCAATCTGGACAAGATCATACTGACAGAAGGTTATGGCTGCGACGCCGAACTGGTCGCTGGCGACACGGTTCCAACCTTCACGTCGATGTTGGAAAAGGGTCAGCCGGACATCGCGCCGGAGGGCTGGCTCAACACTGTCCGTGACCTCATCGAGAAGGCCGTCAAGGAAGACAGACTGGTCCTGGCAGCGCCCGCCATTACGGAAGGCGGCACGGAAAGCTGGTGGATACCTAAATATTTTGCCGATGCGCACCCGGATATCAAGACGATTGCGGACGCGATGAAGCATCCGGAATTGTTCCCCGCTCCGGAAGACCCCAAGAAGGGCGCGGTTTATAATTGCCCGTCGGGTTGGGCTTGCCAGATCACGACCACCAACTTCTACAAGGCCTATGGTGGCGACAAAAATGGCTTCACGCTTGTTGATACGGGTTCGGCAGCAGGTCTAGATGGCTCAATCGCCAAGGCCTATGAGCGCAAAGAGCCTTGGCTCGGATATTATTGGGGCCCTACCGCAATCCTCGGCAAGTATCCCATGGTCAAGCTCGACAATGGCGTACCGTTTGACGAAGCCGAATGGAAACGCTGCACTGTCGTTGCCGATTGTCCCGATCCCAAGCCGAATGGCTGGGCGAAGTCGGATATCTACACGGTTGTCACAAAGAAATTTTCTGACGCTGCTGGTCCCGCCTTCGACTATCTGAAAAAGCGGCAGCTTTCGACTGAAGAGTTCAACAAGCTGCTAGCCTGGATGGTTGACAACCAGGCAACCGGTGAAGATGGCGCCAAATATTACCTGAAGAACAATGAGGCGGTTTGGACAAAGTGGGTCTCGCCGGAAGCCGCCGAGAAAATCAAGGCAGCCATACAATAATTGTCAGATACGGCGAAGCAGGGCTTCGCCGTATCCCACTCTTGATAGGTTGAACGCCATTACGTTCAACCGCTTCAGCCATTCGGAAAGCGTATCGCTTGGGGTGGCTATAGAAGGGGCATCGACAAATGGACTGGTTTTACTCATTTCCCAATATGAACGACGACACGCTGCGCAATCTGAAAAAGGCGATGGACGAGGGTTTCAAGGCCTTCACCCGTCAATACGGCGATGTTATCGAGTCGTTTTTTCAACCCCTGCAGTATTTCCTTATCCAGGCAGAACGTTTTATGACGACGACGCCGTGGCCAGTCATGCTGGTTCTCATTGGCGGCATTGCCTGGATTGCCAGCCGCAACTGGAAGATCGTGGGCGGCACTATCCTGACCCTCCTCTTGATCGGCTATTTCGATATGTGGAGTGATGCGATGAAGACCATCGCCATGATCTTCGTCGGAACGGTCGTTTCGATCGTCGTCGGTATCCCGATTGGCATTGTGATGGCGCGTTCCGATGGTTTCCAGCGAATGGTCAATCCCATTCTTGACGTAATGCAGACAATGCCAAGCTTCGTCTATTTGATTCCGGTTGTGATGTTGCTTGGTATCGGCAAGGTCCCGGGCCTCATCGCCGTGGTGATCTATGCCATTCCGCCGATGATCCGCCTGACCAATCTTGGCATCCGCCTGGTCGACAAGGACGTGCTGGAAGCCGCCGATGCATTCGGTTCGTCGAGTTGGCAGCGATTGAGGAACGTCCAAATCCCCCTTGCTCTTCCGACAATTATGGCTGGTATCAACCAGACAATCATGATGGCGCTGGCCATGGTGGTTATCGCGTCGATGATTGGCGTTCAGGGTCTTGGACAGCCTGTGCTACGTTCGGTGAACGGCCAGTTCTTCTCGCTTGGACTTTTCAACGGCCTTGCCATCGTTGGCATCGCCATCATTTTTGACCGCGTTAGTCAGGCCTATGGCAAGCGTCTTCAGAAGCACCAGGAGGTTGTCCATGGCTGATCGTTCGGTTCAGGGAGCAGGCATCAAGATCAAGAATCTCTACAAGATTTTCGGCCCGAGACCGCAGGCCTACGTCGAGGCGGTAAAGAAAGGCATGTCAAAGACCGAACTCAATGAAGCCCATGGACATGTCCTGGGCTTGCGAGACATCAACATCGATATGCCGGCCGGTTGCATACAAGTGGTAATGGGGCTTTCCGGTTCAGGAAAATCCACATTGATCCGTCACATCAATCGTCTGATCGATCCAACGGCCGGTGAAGTCATCATCGATGGCGCCGATGTCTGCAAGATGAATCAGAACGATCTGCGTCAGTTCCGACGCCACAAGACAGCGATGGTTTTCCAGAAGTTCGCTTTGCTGCCCCATCGCACAGTGCTGGATAACACCGTCTATGGCCTCGAGATACAGGGCCTGTCGCGGGAAAAGCAGGAGGAACAGGCCAGGCGCTGGATAGGCCGGGTGGGACTAAAAGGGTTTGAGGATCATTATCCCAACCAGCTCTCAGGTGGCATGCAACAGCGTGTCGGTCTGGCTCGCGCGCTGACCAATGATGCCCCTATCCTCCTGATGGATGAAGCATTTTCGGCCCTGGACCCGCTTATTCGCATGGACATGCAATCGGTTCTTCTCGATCTGCAGAAGGAAATCAAGAAAACGGTCGTCTTCATCACCCACGATCTCGATGAGGCTTTGCGGCTGGGCGATCGCATCGCGATCCTTCGTGACGGCGAAGTTGTTCAGCAAGGAACCGGCCAGGATATCGTTCTGAAACCCGCAGACGAATATATCTCGAGCTTCGTGAAAGAGGTCAATCGCGGCCGGGTCATCATGGTCGACACTATCGCCACTCAATCCGGCGCGCCATCTGCAACGGGCGGAGTAACAGTCAAAACCGGCACGATTCTCGAAGAAGCTGCCAAGACGATGACCGACGCCAACCAGCAATATGCAACGGTTGTTGATGATAACGGAAAACCCACTGGCGTCATCAGCATGAACAATTTGATTCAAGCGATGGTCACGCCGATTAGCCACCTGACATCGAAAGCTGCGGCGGAATAACCAACGCGCCAGGTGTCGCTTCCCTTGCGCTCGGCGTCGCTCACGCCGCGCACCCTACGCCCCGCTCTGGCGATAGTGCACCATCGCCTGTGACAGGTGCGAATGAGGGCATGACCAATGAGTGAACCTGCAGTTGAGACCGACGCAAACGCATCAGCCAGGGACCATGGCAGACGTGGCGGGCGGGCGCGGCCACGCAGCGTTGAAAGCGGTGCTTTCGATCAGCCGCCGTTTCGGCAGCTCAATATCCCATTTACACCGACTAAGATCGTTTCCGACGATGAACTGGAATCGATCCATGATGCATCGCTCAAGGTGCTGCAGGAAATTGGGGTGGACGTGCTGCACGACGGTGCACGCGAAATCATGAAAGAGGCCGGCGCCGACGTTACTCCTGGCACAATGCGCGTTCATTTCGACAAAGAAATGATACTTGAGTATGTCAGTCACGCACCATCCGAGTTCACGCTGCATGCTCGCAACCCCGCACACAATGTGCGTTTTGGCGGCAACAATCTGATTTTTGCGCAAATGGGATCGGCACCGAATTGCTCCGACACGGACAATGGCAGGCGCTCGGGCAATCAGGCGGATTTCCGCAATTTCCTGAAACTGGCTCAGATGCACAATATCATCAATGCAACCGGGGGATATCCTGTAGAACCGATCGATATCCATCCTTCGGTACGTCACCTCGAGTGCATTCGGGATCTGGCGACGCTCACCGACAAGCCGTTTCACATCTATTCGCTCGGCAAGGAGCGGAACCAGGATGGAATAGAAATTGCGCGTCTTGCCCGTGGCGTCAGCCACGAACGGCTGCAGAGCGAAGCATCTTGCTATACGATCATCAACACCAATTCGCCGCTGAAGCTCGATATCCCGATGATGGAAGGCATCATTCAGATGTCGGGCAATGGCCAAATCGTCATTGTCACGCCCTTCACCCTCGCGGGCGCCATGGCCCCTGTCACCATTGCCGGGGCATTGGTCCAGCAGAATGCCGAAGCGTTGGCTGGTATCTCCTTCACGCAAATGGTCAAGAAGGGCGCTCCTGTCGGTTATGGCGGATTCACCTCCAATGTCGACATGAAATCGGGCGCTCCCGCCTTTGGCACTCCGGAATACATGAAAGCGCAGATGGTTGGCGGTCAGTTGGCCCGCCGGTATGGCATCCCCTATCGCACATCCAATGTGTGTGCAGCCAATACGGTGGACGCCCAAGCTGCCTATGAATCGGTGTTCTCGCTTTGGGGCGCGATCCAGGGCGGCGGCAATTTCATGCTGCATTCCGCGGGCTGGCTGGAAGGCGGACTTTGCTGTTCCTATGAAAAGATGATCCTCGATTTCGATCTCCTGCAGATGGTCGCGGAATTTCTGACACCGCTGGATCTGTCGGAGGATGCACTGGGTCTCCATGCCATGCGCGATGTCGGCCCCGGCGGCCATTTCTTTGGCACTGCCCACACCCAATCCCGCTACAAGACCGCCTTTTATGCACCGATTATTTCAGACTGGCGCAACTACGAGAGCTGGCAGGAAGCCGGTTCACCAACGGCGATCGAGCGGGCCAACCGCGTCTGGAAAGAACGACTGGCAACCTACGTGAAACCGGCGATCGATCCAGCGATCGAAGAGGAAATCAATGCCTTCGTTGCAAGGCGCAAGGCCGAAGGCGGCGCTCCCACTGATTTCTGATCGTTGAATCAGACTCTCAACACGTCGAATCAAATTTCCAACTACGAGGCATAAGAATATGAAATCGCACGCTAAAGCAGTTGTCATAGGAGGCGGTGTTGTTGGATGCTCTGTCCTCTATCACCTTGCGCGTGCTGGATGGACCGATGTCCTGCTGATAGAACGCTCTGAACTGACATCAGGCTCATCCTGGCACGCTGCCGGCGGCTTTCATACTCTTAACGGCGATCCGAACGTGGCCAAGCTGCAGGCCTATACTGTCAGCCTTTACAAAGAGATCGAGGAACTTTCGGAACAATCATGCGGCCTGCATCTGACCGGCGGCGTCATGATGGCGGACTCGCCGGAGCGTATGGATTTTCTCCGCCTCGCTCACGCGCGCGGCCGTTACCTTGGCATGGATACGGAACTGATCACGCCATCGGAAGCCAAGGCGATGTTCCCGTTGATGGACGAGACCAATTTCGTCGGCGCCATGTGGGACCCGGTCGAAGGCCACCTCGACCCGTCGGGCACGACCCACGCTTATGCTAAGGCAGCGCGCAAGCTTGGTGCGGAAATAAGTTTGCGTAACCGCGTCGTCGAACTGACACAGGAAACGGATGGGACGTGGAACGTCATCACCGAGCAAGGCACTGTGAAAGCCGAGCATGTGGTCAATTGCGGTGGCCTTTGGGCGCGCGAAGTCGGACGCATGGTCGGCCTTGAATTGCCGGTTCTGGCCATGGAGCACATGTATCTCCTCACCGAGGACATGCCGGAGGTTATGGAGTTCAACAAATCCACCGGGCGCGAACTCATTGGCGTCATGGATTTCAAGGGCGAGATCTATACCCGTCAGGAGCGTAACGGTATCCTGCTGGGAACCTATGAAAAGGCGGCAAAGCCATGGTCGCCTGTGAACACGCCATGGGACTTCGGCCACGAATTGTTGGCGCCGGATATTGATCGCATTGCTCCTTCACTCGAGGTGGGTTTCAAGCATTTTCCGGGTATCGAAAAGGCCGGAATCAAGCAGATCATCAATGGGCCCTTTACGTTCGCGCCAGACGGCAACCCGCTTGTCGGACCGGTTCCTGGCCTCACCAATTACTGGACAGCCTGTGCCGTCATGGCTGGTTTCAGCCAAGGCGGGGGCGTTGGCCTCGCCCTTTCCAACTGGATGGTGCACGGCGAGCCTGGCTTCGACGTCTGGGGCATGGACGTCGCCCGCTTCGGCGAATGGGCGACCCTGCGCTACACCAATGCCAAGGTGCGCGAAAACTATTCGCGCCGCTTTTCCATCCGCTTCCCCAACGAAGAGCTGCCCGCTGGGCGTCCTCAGCAGACAACGCCGCTCTACGACACGATGGTCGCGCAGAATGCGGTCATGGGCGATTCCTGGGGTCTCGAAACTCCGCTGTGGTTCGCGCCCAAAGGCGCAGAAGCCCGCGATATCGTCTCCTATCATCGCTCGAACGACTTCGAGCATGTCGGCAACGAAGTGCGGGCGACACGGACAAATGTCGGCGTCACCGAGATCGCCAATTTCGCCAAGTATGAAGTGACGGGCACAGGTGCCGAGGCTTTTCTGTCGCATCTGATGACCAATACCATGCCGAAGACCGGACGGCTGGTCCTTACGCCCATGCTGAACGAAGAAGGCAAACTCATCGGTGACTTCACCATCGCCAAGGCAGCGGATGACCGGTTCCTGATTTGGGGATCGTCCGCCGCGCAGCGTTATCACATGCGCTGGTTTCAGAAACAGCAGCCGAGGGACGGCTCAGTTCGCATCCATCGGTTCGATCAGACACTGGTGGGTCTGGCGATTGCCGGTCCCAGAGCACGCGATCTCCTTGCAAAACTCGTCGACGAGGATGTGTCAAACGTGGCTTTCCGCTTCATGGATTTCCGGGAGATGGCTGTCGGTGGAGCGCCGTGCAAGGTCAATCGCATCTCCTACACTGGCGACCTTGGCTATGAGATCTGGATGGAGCCTGCCTACCAGCGCCTTGTGTACAAGGCGATCAAGGAGGCGGGCGCCGAATACAACATCGTGGATTTTGGTATGCGCGCATTGCTCGCCATGCGGCTGGAGAAAAATTTCCCCACATGGTTCCGCGAATTGCGTCCAATCTACGGTCCGTATGAAGGGTCTATGGATCGCTTCATAAAGCTCTCCAAGAATGATTTCATCGGCCGCGAAATGGCCGCCAAGGAAAAGGCGGAGCTTGATACGGGGACCAGCAAGAAGCTGCGCCGCGTCTCCTTCCTGATTGACGTGCCACATGGCGAGGATGCGGCCGATGTGATGGGCGACGAGCCGATCTGGGCCAAAACCTCGAAGGATTACGGGACGGTTCAGGCAGGTCATGGTGTCGGCGCTCCGCGCTTTGACGCAACAGGGGCGGTGGTTTCCCATGAGGGCGACAAGGGGGCTGTGCAGGGCGAATGGCGTGTCGTAGGCTGGGTTACGTCCGGCGGCTATGCCCATTATGTCGGGCAGTCAATGGCTCAAGGCTACGTACCGGCGGAACTCGCCAAAAGCGAAGAGCGGGGTTTATTTGAGGTTGAAATTCTCGGCGTTCGCCGCGCCGCCCGGATCAATCTGGAGCCGCCGTTCGATCCGTCAGGCGAAAAGATGCGCGGGTAATTCAAAGGCTGAAATATAGGGCAGGCCTTTGCGCTTGCCCGTCCAGCCGACGACGACCAAGGCGCTGGCTGCTTCATCATAGCGCTGCGCCAGTTCCCAGGATTTGCAATCGATAGCAGCGATATCTGCTCGGCCAGACGCAACGGCTTCAACGGAATTGCGATGCCCGCCGGTCTCCGTATGGCTGATAAACAGATCCAGCGTCTCTCCTTGCGCTTCGAGGTCCCGCTGAAGAGCGAGATAGCCGGACATGGAGTCGCGACTATTGAACGCGAGCCGTTTCTGCCGCATCACTTGCACAGGCAGGCTGGCCTCTCCGCCGGCTGGCGCCTTGACAGGCGTCCCCTCGCCTCGCCGCATGACCAATGCGCTTGAGTAAAGTTCGCCACTCCCACCATCAACGCCAGAGTAGTCATCCTGCCCGACAACATGCACATAGGCTTGAAGGCCCAACTCGAGCGGGCCCCAGCAGGTTTGGGCAAAGAGTAAACCTGGATGACACCACAGCGCATGCCGATCTAAATCGTCGGGTGGAAGTTGGGCCGGATCGGGCGCGATGACATTGCCAGCCTTATTCTTGATGCCGCCAGGAACCGCGGGCAGATCAGCATTGCGGCGCACCAGAAAATCCGGCGCATCAAAACCGTTCGATCGCAATGCGTCACGCAAGGCCGCCCACTGCGCATCAACCTCCGCGCGCCGTTCCGGCCAATCATACATCGGCAAAGCCGCTACAAGAGTCATGTAGCTTGTTTACTCTTTCGGCGGCTCGGCGGGAATAGGCATTGTTGAGCCACCCTGCAGACTGATGCCATGGCGGCGTGGCCGGAAGGCCCGTCCTGGAGCTGGTTCACGACGAAGAACGGGATGAACGACTTCCTGTTTTTTGCGGAATGCATATGCACGCAAAATCTCGAAATAATTACGGAAAACATAACCACCATTCATGCGCTGCCATTCCTCTCGCTGCTCGCGATAGAGCTCCGGCAGATCATACCAAGGCGCAGTTGGCCGCTTATGGTGCACAAAATGCAGATTGTTATTGAGGAATATGAGAGCGAGAGGCGATTTCTCCACGATAATCGTCCGCCCATCCGGGCGCTCCGACCATTGGTGTTCGCAATAACTACGGATCGAGATGATTGACAGGCCCCAATAAACAGCCGTCAGCGCGTACAGCCAAAGCGGAATGCCGAAGACCAGCCATACCAGACCGAGCATTGGAACAAGTCCGGCGCCATGCAAAAGCCAGGCGGTGCGCGTCTTCCGATCGCCTCCAGCAACCAGTTTCACCTCAGCGATGACAAAGCCAACGGCCATCAGAATCGGGCCAATAACAATCCGGCCACTCAGCGTGTTGTTCCAGTTGAGGAGCGATTTGACAATTACAGGCAGTTTCTCCCAATCGCCCAGAGCCCGGAAATAGCTCTCAGGATCGTCATAGGGATCCGTCAGCCGCTCATCCGCATGGTGCTTGAGGTGAAGATGCTTGTACCGTCGGTAAGGGAAAACGAGTCCAATCGGCAATGAAATCAGGATTTCGTTGACAAGACCACTGCGCGTTGGGTGGCCGTGCAGAACTTCATGCTGTAGGGACGAATGCAACGCGACAGAAATGGCCATCGCCGCCAAAGCAACCAATGGCATGGTGTCGTAGACGTAAAAACCGGAGAAAAACCAAAGCCCGTAGCAGGCTGCCATTAAGGCCATGGTTGGCCATTCAATGCCGGTGCGCTTGCGCGAATGCTGGGATTGCAAAGAGGGTATGTTGTTATGTCGTTCTGATTCCATGTTTTTAATGGTCTCATTGTCAGGAGCTGTCAGCAATGCGATTTTTGTGAGTAAGTGTTGATTATGCGCACCAAATGGCGCATTTGTTGTGCATTATAAACAATGCGGTGCGATTATGGATAAACGAGACCTTTCCCGCCTGTTCCAGGAACGCATCAAAACTCTTCTTGTCCGAAGCGGTGAAAACCAGTCAGCCTTCGCTGCATCGGTCGGTATCGACCGCTCGGCGCTGTCTCAATTGCTATCGGGCGTATCTACCAGGCTGCCGCGCGTTGAGACGTTGCTCAACATTGCCGAGCGCCACGCCGTGTCGCTCGATTGGCTTTTGGGATTGAGCCAGGACGAAGGCATTACAGGCGAACTTCGCCCAAGCATGGAAATAGAAGAAGGTTCGGATAATTTCGAGCGCACGCTCCTCGTCAAATGGCATGCCGAAGCGACCGGCAGCAAAATCCGCTACGTCCCCGCGCGCATCCCGGACCTGTTGCGGACACAGGCGGTGGTTGCATACGAAACATCGATGGTCCACCGCGACCCGGCAACTCAGTTGAGCGAGACCGCATTCCGGCTAGACTACAATCGTCAGCCCGGCACCGACATGGAAGTCTGCATGCCCTTCCAGACGCTAAGCGACTTCGCTTCGGGTTGCAGCATCTGGAGCGATGTGCCCCGCAAGGTTCGTCTCGAACAGCTCAACCACATGGCCGAATTGATTGATGAGCTCTATCCATCATTTCGGCTCTATCTCTTTGACGGCCGCGAGCGCTTTTCTATCCCCTATACTGTTTTCGGCCCCTACCGCGCCGCTATATTTGTCGGGGAAATGTATCTGGTCCTGTACACAACGGAGGCCGTGCTGACGATGCAACGGCACTTCGACGGACTTATCCGGGTGGCCAAGGTCAATGCCCACGAAGTGGCTGGATACATTTCGTCGCTGAAGGTCGGTTGACCATGCGGCAGGTCTTGTCGCAAATGATTATTGACCAGATATAAAGACTTCCTTATATCGTTATTTAATTCATCCAAGGGAAATGTGCGCCATGACCATTGCAAACCCACTTGCTGATCTCATCGCCGAGAAGGGCGTTTTGCTTGCCGATGGCGCAACGGGAACAAATCTTTTTGCAACGGGGCTCGAAGCGGGCGAAGCTCCGGAACTCTGGAATGAAGCGCAACCCGAGAAAATCGTTGCCCTGCACCAGGGATTTGTCGATGCCGGTGCCGACATCATCCTGACCAATTCCTTTGGCGGCACACGTCATCGGCTGAAACTGCATCATGCACAGGATCGTGTATTCGAACTCAACAAGAAAGCTGCCGAACTTGCGCGTAGCGTTGCTGACACGGCAGACCGAAAGGTCATTGTTGCAGGTTCCGTGGGCCCCACAGGCGAATTGCTGGTACCCCTTGGTGCCTTGACCGAAGAAGATGCGGTCGCGGCCTTCACGGAACAGCTGGAGGGCTTGAAGGCTGGTGGTGTGGATGTCGCCTGGATCGAGACGATGTCAGCTCCGGGCGAAATACGCGCAGCTGCAGAGGCTGCTGTAAAAGTGGGCCTTCCCTACGTTTATACCGGATCATTCGATACAGCGGGCAAGACTATGATGGGCCTGCCGCCGAAGGACATCCACGGTGTAGTCGATGGACTTTCGCAGCGTCCGGTTGCCGTTGGTGCAAATTGTGGCGTCGGTGCCTCGGATATTTTGGCGTCTCTCCTTGACATGAGCGAAGCCGATCCTTCCGCAACAATCGTTATTAAAGGCAACTGCGGCATACCGGAATTTCGCGGCGCGGAAATCTTCTATTCCGGCACTCCGGAACTGATGGCCGATTACGCCCATCTCGCAATCAATGGCGGCGCAAAGATCATCGGTGGCTGCTGCGGTACATCATTCGAGCATCTGGCGGCAATGCGCAGAGCACTCGACAGTCACACGCATGGCGCGCGCCCTTCTGTCGAAACAATCGTCGAGACCATCGGACCGATGCGCAACAAGCTTGCGGCTCACGCGGATGACATGCCAAAGCGGGAACGCCGCGGGCGGCGGGGATAAACCAATCTGATGCAAAAAACCGGCGGTTTGACCCGCCGGTTTTTTTGGCACAGACTTTTAGACCTCAGAGGTCCTCGATTTCGCGGCGGACCCTTTTCAGGATTTCGCGCAGCTGATCTGCTTTTTCCGCAGTCAGTGCGCCGCTGCGAATCTTGGAGCGAAGCGCGAAACTCAATGCATGCATCTCGTCGCCAAGAGCGGCACCGTGTATCTCGCCGGAAGCGTTGTCTAGCTGAGCGTTGATCTTATCCAACTCGGCCCGGTTCTGCTCGAGATAGGACAGCCCTTGGTCTGTGATTGTATAGAGCCGCTTGTTGCCGGTCGTGGTGGAGGTGACAAGATCTGTTTCTTCCATCATCTGCAACATCGGGTAGATCGCACCGGCACTTGGACTGTAGGCCCCCTGGAATTTCGCCTCTAGTGCCTTGATGACGTCGTAACCGTGACGCGGTTCTTCCGCGATCAAGCCGAGAACGACAAGGCGCAATGCGCCCGGATCGAACATGCGTGGTCCGCGCCCGCCAAATGGGCCGCCTCGATGCCGCCCAAACGGACCTCCGCGTCCGCGTCCGCCAAAGCGACCGCCGCCGTCTTGCGATCCTGACATTGCCTCAACGCGCGACCAGTGATCGCCGCCATGGCTGTGGTGATTTCTACAATGACCGTACATGGAATTTCTCCTAGTTATATCTTTCATGAGTTATATCTACGCAAAGATATATCTTTAAGCAAGACAAAGATATATCTTTTAATGCAGGTTCCGTCTAAGAGATTGAATTAGCTTCTGTATTTTTTTGGAGGGCCCGTCAGCCCTTCGCAAAAGCCTTCATATGAAAACGCATCTGCGGCGCGCTATACGCATATTCGCGTCCCACAGGACAGGCACGGCGCGCCAAACAACCGCAATTCAGGCACTCACTTCCCTCTCCGGAAGCAAGATGGGAACGGCAACGGACGAAATCATATCCGTCGCGGGAAAAAGCATTCACTGGGCAGGCCGAAAGGCATGGCTTGTCCCGGCAATCGTCGCAGGGATGATCTTGCGGACCACCGCCAGCAAAATCCAATGCGCGATCGAATAGCAACGCCCCGCGAAAGGCCTGCCAAAGCCCGTATTGTGGATGGATCAGTATTCCGAGTGGAGAAGGGCGCAGTCCCTCAGCGCGCATCGCCCATTGTTGAAACGGCAGATAGGGCCGATCGGAGGGAAACACGGCTATTGCTCCGAATTTCATTGCAACGGCACTCAGAACATCCTTCGACCATTGATCGAGCGGATCCTGGGAATCCGCGTGTTCCTGCCACCACCGCGCGAAATGCGGCCAAATGGCCGATCCGAAGTGGCCAACCAAGACAATGCTTCGAAAATACCCACCTCGAATCAGAGGCGAAGGAGCGTTCTCTTCGTCGAAAACGAAACCGCCGCGCGGGACCAAACCATATGGCTCCAGCGCGGCGGCGATTTGATTGGGAATCAGGTTTTCACGATCATCCCGCATCTGAACCCTTTACCGCAGAGGCCCAGACTTCCTGGTGGATCAGATCGGCCACTTTAGCCCGGCCGTCTTCGGGCTTCTTTCAGGTGAAAGCGTCGGGCATGGACGCCTTCTTCTTGGCGATGAACTCCTTGAGAGACTCGTCGATGGCCGGGTCGAGATACGGCGCCTCATATGTTTCCAGCCAGCGGCGAGCAAGTTCATTAGCGCGCTGATCCGCCCGCTTTTCGCCTTCTGCCAGCCATTGCTCGTACGAATTGTTATCTGCAATATTCGACCGATAGAATGCCGTTTGGAAGTTCGCCTGCGTGTGGTCACAACCTAGATAGTGACTACCAGGACCAACTTGCCGGATGGCATCCATCGCCTGACCGTTCTCGGAAAGGTCGACGCCTTGGGCGATCTTCTGGGCCATGCCGAGCTGATCGATATCCATCATGAATTTTTCATAGGAAGATACCAGACCGCCTTCAAGCCAGCCCGCCCCATGCAGCACGAAATTCGTGCCCGCAAGAAGCGTCGAATTCAATGTATTGGCGCTCTCATAAGCTGCCTGGGCATCGGAAACCTTGGAAGCACACAGTGAACCACCCGTCCGGAAAGGCAATCCGCAGCGGCGTGCCAGTTGCGCGGCACCATAGGAAACCAATGATGGTTCGGGCGTACCAAAAGTTGGCGCACCTGACTGCATGGAGATCGACGACGCGAATGTGCCGAAAATAACGGGGGCGCCCGGCCGGATCAGCTGAGTGAAAGACGCACCCGCAAGAACCTCAGCCAGGACCTGTGTGAGCGTACCAGCCACCGTCACGGGGCTCATGGCGCCGGCAAGAATGAACGGCGTGACGATGCAAGCCTGATTGTTGCGTGCATAGACCTTCAACGCACCCAGCATCGTCTCGTCGAACACCATGGGAGAATTTGCATTGATCAGACTGGTTAAAACAGTGTTCTGGTCGAGATAGTCCTCGCCAAAGATAAGCTTGCACATGGAAATCGTATCTTCTGCACGTTCGGGTGCGGTGACAGATCCCATGAAAGGCTTGTCGGAATATTTGATATGCGCATACACCATATCGAGGTGGCGTTTGTTGACGGGTACATCCACCGGTTCGCATACCGTACCGCCGGAATGATGAATAGACGGCGCCATATAAGCCAGCTTGACGAAATTATTGAAATCTTCGATCGTCGCGTAGCGGCGAACGCCCTCGAGATCGCGAACGAAAGGCGGCCCATAGACCGGTGCAAAAACGGTAGCATCACCGCCAATCTGGACGGAACGCTCCGGATTGCGCGCATTCTGTGTGTAGATCGGCGGAGCAGTCTTCAGCAAAGAACGTGGCAGGCCCTTCGGGAAATGGACGCGCTCGCCCTTGACGTCGGCACCCGCTTCTTTCCATAGCGCCAGTGCTTCCGCATCGTCGCGAAACTCGATGCCAATCTCTTCAAGCACCGTATCGGCGTTCGCTTCAATTATCGCCAAACCTTCTTCGTCCAACACTTCGAAGGTTCGTATCTTGCGCGTTATATAAGTCAGCGACTTACCAGGACCGCCACCCGAACGCGCGGCACGGCGTGCGGCTGCACCCGCGCCAGCGCCGCGGCCGCGACGTCCACTGCTTGTCTCTGCTTCTGCAGGCGCATCGACTGACGTTTCCTCAACCATTTTCTGTCTCCTCAGTGCTTCACAAGCACAGACTTCTTCTTAAGCAGGTCAAATCTAAACGTGGCACCAGCGAGAGCGTTTCCGTGTGCGGCACCGGGTGGCGCATCGGAGACAAACTGCCGGTCGTTTTCGTCATTTACTAGGTCGCATTTAAGCGATGCGTTTTCAGCAACTTGCCCGATATGTTAAAGAAACACCAGTTATGTTAGTGACATTGCATAACGCTTGAGAGGAAGCATAAAAATGGCCGATGATGAAATCATTCTTTCGGAGCTTTCTGACGATGAACTCGTCGAGCAAATGCATGACGATCTTTATGACGGCCTGAAGGAGGAAATCGAGGAAGGGACCAACATTCTGCTTGAACGCGGTTGGGCGCCCTACAAGGTTCTGACCGAAGCTTTGGTCGAGGGCATGCGCATCGTTGGAGAAGACTTCCGCGACGGCATTCTTTTCGTACCTGAAGTACTGCTCTCAGCCAATGCGATGAAGGCCGGCATGTTTATCCTGCGTCCTCTCCTTGCTGCAACCGGTGCACCGAAGCAAGGCAAGCTGGTCATCGGAACGGTCAAAGGTGACATTCATGACATCGGAAAAAATCTGGTCGGCATGATGATGGAAGGTGCCGGCTTCGATGTCATAGACCTTGGAATCAACAATCCGGTCGAAAAGTATCTGGCGGCAATCGAAGAACACAAGCCCGACATTCTTGGCATGTCGGCACTACTCACGACCACCATGCCCTACATGAAAGTCGTCATCGATACCATGAAGGAAAAGGGCATCCGCGATGACTATATCGTCCTCGTGGGTGGTGCACCTCTCAACGAAGAGTTCGGCAAGGCCGTCGGCGCGGACGCCTATTGCCGCGATGCTGCGGTTGCTGTTGAGACCGCCAAAGCCTATATGAAACGCAAACACAATCAGCTTTCGGGAGCTTGATGGCGTGCAAAACGGCCGCATGAGCATGCGACCGTTTTGTTAGCAAGAAAATCAATAAACGGCTGAGGCCCAGACGGCCCTAAGCGTTAATTAATTGGCTGACTTTGCCACGCGATGACCAGCGTTCTGGGTCGCATTGACCGTATTGGCCGTATCTTGACCCATGCCGCGGATCGTATTGGCACAGCCGGCAAGTGCGACGACCGCAAGTACAGCGGCAATCGGAACGATATGTGATAGTTTCATGGACGGTATCTCCCGTTCTGCTAAAATTAAATCCAACGCTGGAACAACGCGATAGAGCGAGATCAGTTCCATGAATGCAAGCCGAAAGTCGACGAAGTCACCAGAGATTGTGCGGGTCATCGCGTGCGGGATGATCGCGCGTGAAATCCTGACGATCCGCGAACAATTTGGCCTCGAGCACATTGATCTCAAATGCCTCCCCGCGATTTATCACCACTATCCGGAAAAGATTGCGCCATCGGTAGATCGCGCAATTGTCAAAGCCAAAGCAGAAGGCATAACACGCATATTTGTCGGCTATGCCGATTGCGGCACGGGTGGCATGCTTGACCGCGTCTGTGAGAAACATGGAGTCGAACGTATCGCCGGCCCGCATTGCTTTTCATTCTATGCCGGCAACGAAGCCTTCTCCTCGCAGTGGGACGACGACATGACGTCGTTTTTCATGACGGATTTCCTCGCCCGCCATTTCGAAGCGTTCATGGTCAAACCGCTGGGACTGGATCGGCACCCGGAACTGCGCGACATGTATTTTGGCAACTACACCAAGATGATCTACATGGCGCAGACTGATGATCCAAGGTTGAGCGCGAAGGCCGAGCGAGCGGCAGCTTTTCTTGGCCTCGCCTACGAGCGGCGCCTGACGGGGTATGGTGATCTCGTTCCCGCCTTGACCTCGGCTGCGGCTCCCGATTAGATTCTCTCTCCCGGTCGCCATCAGATGAACGACCTCTTCATCCTGTATGCCTGAATACCAATGAAAGGGATGTCATTCACTATGCTTCGCGCTGGATTAGCCATGATTATCCTTATTGCTTGGACAACTGTCACCCAAGCAGACGGTGCGATAACGCGGATTATCACAAAGTCTGATCAAGCGAAGCTCGACAAGTATGAAGAGACGATGCGCACGGCTGTCGATGAAGCAGAAAAAGGCGGAACTCCAACCGACGTTAAATGGCTGAAGGAAACTCTGGACAAACCCCACCTGCCCTTTAGCGAAGATTTCGATATGACTGGCGCATGGAAATGCCGAATGGCAAAACTTGGCAACGAACCGGCGCTGGTTATCTACAGCTGGTTCAACTGCCGTATCACCGACGACGGGTCAGGCTGGATGCTCGAAAAAACGAGCGGTTCACAACGCACGAAGGGACGCTTCTATACAGAGAGCGACAATCGTCTCACCTATCTTGGTGTTGGCTTCATCGCAGGCGAAAAATCCAGGAACTACAGCGCAGGTCCCGACGTTGATCAGGTAGGATACGCATACCGCACAGCAAACGACGAGTTTCGAATTGAGTTTCCTGCACCGGTCCGCGAATCGCTGATGGATATACTCGAACTGAAGCGCTGAGGTATTTCGTCATTGTAATGTTACTTGCCTCGCGCCATATGCGTCAAAATGTGAACAAAGACGAGAAGATGGCCGTAATCGACGCAGAAGAAAAGAACAAGCCAAACCGTGTCCCTGTACGTTTGACGCCAGACAATGACCCGCGGCCGCTCTCCCAGGTCTTCAGGGATTTGTCTCTTGCCGCCACAGCCCCAGTATCTTTTGACGAGCTCGAAGACGCCTTTACAGATCGCAGTTTTGCCGCGCTTCTCACATTTTTTGCTATTTTGAATCTCATTCCGCTGCCGCCAGGCACCGGGGTCATTACCGGAATTCCACTTGTGCTCGTTTCGGTTCAAATGGTGATGGGGCGTGAATCTGTTTGGCTGCCAACTTTCATGCGAGCGAAAACCATTTCCCCGGACCGGTTCCGTTTGATATCGGCCAACGTCGTTCCGTGGCTAGAATGGCTCGAGAAGTTCATCCGGCCGCGCAATTGGCCGTTTGGCCGCAAGCAGGGTGATCGCTGGCTTGGTGCGTTTACCACCATTCTTGGTCTGTCAGTGGTTTTGCCGATGCCACTGTCCAACTGGCTGCCCGCTTTGGCAACCGCGATTATAGGCATCGCACTCTGCGAGCGTGACGGCAGATTGATGTTGGGCGGACTGATACTCGGTGTTGTATCCATCGGCATTGTCACGGGCTTTGCCTTTGTTGCCGCCAGCGTCTTTTCCTATCTCATGACCTACTGGCCATTCTGAACCAAATCGTTGTCGCAAAAACACCAATGCCGCACGTCGCATTTGAGTGGGCACGCGTCGTGAGATAGCAAGCTTAACCCCTGATTTTCCGGCAAAAGGGTCCCCATCGGAGGATGAATTGCATGGCTGATCTCATTGTCGTTTATTGGCGGGATATTCCCGCTCAAGTGACCGTCAAAAAGGGACGCCAGGCAGCCAAGCGCGAGCTTCCGATTCGTTTCACCGAGGCCATCGACATGTGCGCGATGCGTATTGGTGCGAAAGACTCCGATGCCTATCTGGCGGAGTGGCGCCGCGGCACCCCGGTGCCTGTGAGTGATGATCTGGAGACCGAGGCGGACAGCGCCCTCGCCCGCATTGACAATGAATATGATCGGGAACGCCTTGTGGCGCTCGTAAAGGCAGGTGGACATGAGCATTCATGAATTCAAAGCGAAGTCGCAGCAGGATCAAATGACCAAGATCGCAGCATCCATTGAAGTCGCGGCTCGCCAGGCTATCGAATCCCAGGATTTGCCGGGGTTATTCCCTGCAGGCACTCGGGTTTACATCACCGATATGGGTACCGACAGCGTCGATACGCTGACGGCGGCTGCCAAGCGCATTCATGAGCTTGGTTATAAGCCGGTCCCGCATTTCGCTTCACGCCGTCTGTCGACCAAAGCAGCGCTCGAGACCCGTATCCGCCGAGCCGCGCAGGAAGCTGGTGTGACCGATGTCCTCGTTATTGGTGGCGGCTTGGAGCGTCAGGCCGGCGAATTCTCTTCGACGATGGAAGTTTTGGAGACTGGTTTCTTCGACAAATATGGCATCACCGAAATGGGCGTTGCCGGCCATCCCGAAGGCAGCCCGGAGTTTTCCGAAGCCGTTGCGATTGAAGCTCTGCGTTTGAAGAAGAACTTCGGCGAACGCACGGGTGCAAAGCTGCGTGTTGTCACCCAGTTCGGTTTCGATGCTGACCGCTTTATCCGCTATTCGGAATCGCTGCGCCAGCATGGCGTCGACCTTCCCGTGCATCTCGGTGTTGCCGGCCCTGCCAAGATCACGACGCTGATCAAATATGCAGCCATGTGCGGTGTTGGCAATTCGATCAGCTTCCTCAAGAAGAACGCCCTGTCGCTGACAGCGCTCGCCACAAGCCACTCACCGGAAGGTGTTGTTGGTCCCATCGAACAGCACGTTTTGGCTAACCCGGCATCTGTCATCAAGCAAATTCATATCTTCCCGTTCGGTGGATTGAAGAAGTCGTCTGAATGGCTTGTCGATCGCGGCTCATGGAATCTGAACACCGCACACTATTCTACAAACGCAGTCGCGAACTAAGGATGCTTGCATGACCCGTACGATCGTTGCTTCGGCGACCAGAGAAATAATCATCGGATTTGATCAGCCTTTCTGCGTCATCGGCGAGCGGATCAATCCGACCGGTCGCAAGAAACTGGCCGCCGAAATGATCACGGGCAATTTCGATACGGTCATCAAGGATGCTTTGGAGCAGGTCGCTGCAGGCGCGACGATGCTGGACGTCAACGCCGGTGTTACTGCGGTGGATCCCAACGCCACGGAGCCGGGCCTCCTGGTTCAGACGCTTGAAATCGTTCAGAATCTGGTCGATGTCCCCTTATCGATCGACAGTTCGGTAAGCGCCGCCATCGAGGCGGCATTGAAAGTCGCCAAGGGCCGTCCATTGGTCAACTCCGTGACGGGTGAAGAGGAGAAGCTTGAAGCTATTCTCCCGCTCATCAAGAAGTACAATGTTCCAGTCGTTGCCATTTCCAACGACGAGACGGGTATTTCCATGGACCCGGATGTTCGTTTCGCCGTTGCCAAAAAGATCGTACAGCGTGCCGCGGATTTCGGCATCCCGGCGCACGACATCGTTGTTGATCCACTCGTCATGCCAATCGGAGCGCTTGGCGATGCCGGTCGTCAGGTTTTTGCCCTACTCCGCCGCCTGCGCGAAGAATTGAAGGTTAACACCACCTGCGGCCTTTCGAACATTTCCTTCGGCCTCCCCCACCGTCATGGCATAAACGCCGGGTTTATTCCTATGGTTATTGGTGCGGGCATGACCTCGGCGATCATGAATCCTTGCCGCCCCCAGGAAATGGAAGCGGTTCATGCCGCGAACGTTCTCAACGGCACAGACGCCAATTGCACCTATTGGATCAAGAAATATCGCGATCACCAGCCGGCAGCAGCAGGAGCAGCGGCTCCTGTGTCTGTTCCTGCAGATTCGGCTGGCGGCGGGCGCCGTCGTGGCGGACGCGAGGCGCGGCGCGGCGCCGCAGGCTGACGGTTTGCGTTACGCAAACTGACCAGCATAGAAAGGCGGGAGGCATCTAAACTGCCCCTCGCCTGAAAGTTTTGGAGTATCGATCGTGAACGCACCCGTCAAAACACCAGAGGCGTCGGCAAAAGAAGCGCTCGTACTCTTCATGCCATCGGGTAAGCGCGGACGTTTCGCCGTCGGTACACCCATTTTGGAGGCCGCACGTACCCTTGGCGTGTACGTTGAGAGCGTCTGCGGCGGTCGTGCAACCTGTGGACGCTGCCAGGTCGAAGTGCAGGAAGGCAGTTTTGCCAAGCACAAGATCGTCTCCTCGCTCGACCACATATCCCCCAGAGGTCCGAAGGAGGATCGTTATGACCGGGTCCGCGGCCTGCCCGCAGGGCGCCGTCTCTCCTGTTCCGCCACGATACAGGGCGATCTCGTCGTTGATGTACCCCAGGATGTCCAGGTCAACGCGCAGGTGATCCGCAAAGCCGCCACTGACCGCGTTATCGAGCGCAATGCGGCGGTGCAGCTTTGCTATGTCGAGGTCGAGGAACCCGATATGCACAAACCTCTGGGCGATCTCGATCGCCTGAAAGCCGTGCTGGAAAAAGACTGGGGCTGGAAGAATCTGCTCATCGCACCGCATCTGATCCCCGAGGTTCAGGGCATTTTGCGCAAGGGCAACTGGGGCGTGACCGCCGCCATCCACCGTGACATGGATTCCTCGCGGCCCTTTATCATCGGTTTGTACCCTGGTCTGAAGAACGAAGCCTACGGCATAGCATGCGACATCGGCTCAACAACCATCGCTATGCATCTGGTTTCGTTGCTGTCTGGCCGCATCGTCGCATCCTCCGGCACATCGAACCCGCAAATCCGCTTTGGCGAAGACCTGATGAGTCGGGTTTCCTACGTGATGATGAATCCCGACGGGCGCGAGGCAATGACCAAGGCTGTCCGCGAGGCAGTCAACAAGCTCATCGGCAAGGTGTGCGCGGAAGGCAATGTCGACCGGCACGATATCTTCGACTGTGTCTTCGTCGGCAATCCGATCATGCATCATCTGTTCCTCGGCATCGATCCGACCGAACTTGGCCAGGCACCCTTCGCGCTTGCCGTCTCTGGGCCGCTGCAGTACTGGGCGCACGAGATCGATATCGAGGTCGCCCACGGTGCCCGCCTCTATATGCTGCCCTGCATTGCCGGCCACGTCGGTGCCGATGCAGCGGGCGCAACGCTGTCGGAAGGGCCGTACCGGCAAGACAAGATGATGCTGCTCGTTGATGTCGGCACCAACGCCGAGATCGTGCTCGGCAACAGAACCCGCGTGGTCGCCGCTTCCTCCCCGACGGGCCCTGCTTTTGAAGGCGCCGAAATTTCGTCAGGACAACGCGCTGCCCCAGGCGCTATCGAGCGTGTTCGCATAGACCCCCAGACCCTCGAACCGAAGTTCCGTGTCATTGGCGTTGACAAGTGGTCCGACGAGGAAGGTTTCGACGAAGCCGCCAAGACGACTGGGGTCACGGGCATCTGCGGCTCGGCGATCATCGAAGTGGTCGCGGAAATGTATCTTGCCGGCGTCATTTCAGAAGACGGTGTCGTCGATGGTACGATGGCCGAGCGCAGCCCGCGCATCATCGCTAATGGGCGCACCTTCTCCTACCTCCTGCGTGACGGTGAACCGCGCATTACCGTCACGCAGAACGATATCCGTGCCATACAACTCGCCAAGGCGGCCCTTTATGCCGGTGTGAAGCTGCTGATGGAAAAGCAGGGCGTCGACACGGTCGACACGATTCGCTTTGCGGGCGCCTTCGGCTCTTTCATCGATCCTAAATATGCCATGGTACTCGGCCTCATTCCCGACTGCGAGTTGTCCGAAGTGAAGGCTGTGGGCAATGCGGCGGGTACGGGCGCGCTGATGGCGTTGCTTAACCGCAACCATCGTCGCGAGATAGAAATAGAAGTCGCCAACATCGAGAAGATAGAGACTGCACTGGAGCCGAATTTCCAGCAACTCTTCGTGAACGCCATGGCAATGCCGAACAAGATCGACCCGTTCCCCAAACTGTCGCAGGCCGTAACGCTGCCCCCACGCAAGAATGTCAGCGAGGATGGCGTCGCTGGCGATGCAACTCCACGTCGCAGGGCACGCGAAGAACGCGCAGCACGGCGTAATCGCGATTAACTTTGTCCGGCTGGCAAATTCCGCTATCAACATCCATGATTGATTCCGGAAACAACATGCCATGATAGCCTGCTTTGACATTGGCGGTTCTGCCATCAAGGGCGCAATCGCCTACTCGCCTGAAGATATAAGGCCGCTACCGAAAATCCCGACGCCGCTGAACGATTTTGATGCGTTTGCGTCAGCCATCGAAAAGATCGCGGCGGATGGAGGCGCTGACCACAGGAGCTTGATATCGATTTCCATCGCGGGGGTGGTTGATTCCGATTCGGGCAAGATAACTTGCGCCAATATTCCATGCATTCATGGCCGTCCATTGGTTGCCGATCTCAGCGAGAAGCTGCAAAGGCCAGTACGGGTCGCCAATGACGCCGATTGCTTCGCACTCTCTGAGGCAGTCGTCGGCGCTGGACGTGCACACCGCGTCGTCTTCGGTGTCATCCTCGGCACCGGTGTCGGTGGTGGCATCATTATCGATGGCAAGATTCATGAGGGGGCTGGCGGCTTTGCCGGCGAATGGGGCCACGGCCCGGTTTCGGCCACGCTTGCGGGTAATCCGCCCGTCGCCATTCCGCGCTATGCCTGCGGCTGCGGCCAGGTCGGTTGCGTTGATGCGGTCGGCGCTGCGCGTGGCTTGGAAAGGCTGCACGCTCACCTGCATGGTGTTGATTTGCCAAGCACAGCGATTATAGCGGCATGGAACGCCGGTGACGCAGCCGCTGAACGTACTATTGAAGTCTATATCGATATCGTCAGCGGCCCGCTCGCGATGACGATCAACATTGTTGGCGCATCTATCGTGCCCGTTGGCGGGGGACTTGCCAATTCTGTGGAGCTCATCAAGCGCCTGGATGAGGCAGTTCGAGCACGTATTCTGCGGAAAACCGATAAACCACTGGTTATTCCTGCAGAATTGAAGATCGAACCCGGTCTGATCGGTGCTGGCGTTCTTGGGTTGATGGAAATCTCAAAATGAGCATCCTTTTGGAAATCTGCGTGGACAGCCCCGCCAGTCTGGCAGCCGCTATCACGGGAGGCGCCGACCGCATTGAACTCTGTTCAGCGCTGGAGCTAGGCGGTTTGACGCCGACACCGGGACTGATCGGACAGGCTGCTGTCTCCCCCATTCCCGTTTACGCCATGATCCGTCCTCGTCCGGGCAATTTCGTTTTTGATGAAGGCGACATTGACGCAATGCTGCGCGAGATCGATGTGATGCGCTCCGCTGGACTTGCTGGTGTGGTTTTCGGCGCCAACCTCCCCGATGGCCAGCTGGACCATACGACGCTCGAACGCCTCATCAGGCAATGCGGCGGTCTTGGTGTTACGCTGCATCGCGCATTCGATCTCGTCCCCGATCTTTCTGAGGCCGTCAATATGGCGATCGAGCTCGGATTTGAGCGAATCTTGACTTCGGGACGATCACTGACCGCGCTTGATGGGATCGACGACCTGGAAGCAACATTCGAACTTGCGGCGGGCCGAATCAAGATCATGCCCGGTTCCGGTGTCAACATTGGCAATATCGGTGCTCTGCGGGACCGCATTCCGCTTGAAGAAATCCACTCATCTTGCGCATCGGCCGTGCCCGTGCTGAGCGAAGAAGCAAAGCGGCTCGGCTTCGAAAGTGCGTCACAGAAGCAGACCAGTTTTGAGCTCGTCAGGGCATTGAAACAGTATTGCGCTAGCAGATAAGAGACCTTTGGGAATTCGGCCTGATCAACTGCTATGGTTTCGAGAACCGAAGCGCAGCGGACTTATTTGTCCGTGAGCATGGCAAGCGCAGACAATCGCATCAGATGGTCGTCAGATGGATTGGCAAAGGTCTCTAGCAGCTAAGCTTGCCCGTCCGCTCATATCCCTCGAAATAAACCCGCAGATGCTGCGCGACAGCTTTGACATGCGCACCCGCGTTTTTCGCAACAAGCATGCCGAGCCTGGATTCGCCGAGCGGTGGCAAACCGTGCTCGGCGCCGAGCTGTACCATGTTGTCTTCCAAAAGGAATTTCGAAAAAGGTGCAACGGCAAGATCAGCGACGATTGCCGCACGCTGCCCCATCGTATGGGCACTCATATAGGCAACGCGATATTCACGGCCTGCACTTTCCAGCGCACTGATCGCGTTGGCGCGCCAGATGCACCCCTCTTCCCACATTGAAAGCGGCAGTGGGTTGCGCTCATGTGCCGTCCCACATTTGGCGCCGGCCCAGATGATCTCCTCGGTCATGAGAACCTCTATGTCATCCATCTTGGCCAGTGTCTCATTGACATTGACCAAAGTGACGTCGAGACGCTGCTCATCAAGGCGTTTGCGCAGACTATTGCTTTGGTCGATGACCACATCGACGGTTACATCCGGATGAGATTCCGCAAAGCGCTTCAAGACAAACGGAAGTACCCGCTCGCCGACATCGTCTGGCGCACCGAGCCGCACGACACCGGAAACCGTCGGAGCTATAAATTTCGCCACTGTCTCGCGATTGAGCGCCAGCATGCGCCTTGCGTAACCAAGGAGAACCTCGCCGCTTGGTGTCAGTTTAACCGAACGTGCATCCCGTTCCAGCAGCACGTGGCCTAAGGTCTCCTCCAGCTTTTTGATCTGCATGGAAACAGCCGACGGGGTACGAAACACGGCATTTGCAGCGCTCGAGAAACTGCCTGTTTCGGCAATCATTGCAAAGGTACGCAACACATCCAGGTCGAGGATCGGAATGGGATGATGCATCGGGGCTGACATGGCGCATTCTCCTTCATCAATTTTTCTGAAACATAGTGTTTCGTAATTCCGTTTGATTGAACATCAACTTGGAGCGATAGTCAAGTTGATCGAGGGACATCACGCACAATGATGCTCTTGTTGAAAAAAGGAGAAGGAAAATGAGCACTTGCAATAACCTATATCACAGCGATACGAGAAGTTTCGCCGAACGGCTTGCAGTCTATGTCGCGCATTACACGACTCATTTGGCCGCACGAATCAGAACCGCCCGCGATGTTTTTGTCCGGGAACGCCGCCTACGCGCTACGGAAATGGCACTTGACGGCTTGCCGGAAAATATGCGTTGCGACATCGGCTGGCCAGATCTCTATGAGCGCCAAGTCACCGAATGCAATCAGCTGAAGAACTCGCGGTCGTAAAATCATGAAGCAATCAACTTAAGGGAGCAGATAACGGTCTATCTGCTCCCTTTTATCATATGTGATACCTGCGCTTTTGCGACACAGGTTTACGCCCTTCCATTTAGAATAATTCTATGGTTCTATCTGAAAAAAAGCTCTAGAGACCACGCCCGTAAGTTGAAGTTGTTACTTCAGTTGCGACATGGCCTTAAAGCCAGATACGGGAACCTGGAATTACCATGGATCACATTGGTCTCAATAAGCGCTCATTCGTTTTCTTTCTCGTGCCGAATTTCTCGATGATCGCGTTTGCGACAGCCATCGAGCCACTGCGCATCGCAAACCGGATGCTAGGATATGAAGCCTATCGCTGGCGTCTTGCCTCTGTTGATGCGAAGCCTGTCACGGCCTCGAACGGTGTGGAATGCGCCGCGAACACATCACTGGAAGACGAGAGGCGGTATCTGACCGGCGAGGAAAGACCATCCATGGTCTTTGTGTGCGCCGGTATTCACGTCGAGAAATTCCACAACAAATCAGTCTTTGCCTGGCTTCGCGAAGAATTCAACCGCGGCGTCGCTGTTGGCGGGCTCTGCACCGGGGCGCATATTCTCGCAGCGGCAGGACTCCTTTCTGGCAAGCGGTGCGCGATCCATTGGGAGAATCTCCCGGGTTTTGCTGAGGCCTTTCCAAAGGCCGATGTATACGCCGACCTGTTCGAGGTTGACGGCAACATCTACACCTGCGCCGGCGGGACCGCCGCGCTCGACATGATGCTCAAGCTCATCGGCGATGATTTCGGCGACAATATCGTCAATCGTGTCTGTGAACAGGCACTGACCGATCGCGTGCGCAGCCCGCACGACCGTCAGCGACTGCCGTTGCGCGCACGTCTCGGCGTGCAGAATTCCAAGGTTTTGACAATAATCGAATTGATGGAAGCACGGCTTTCCGAGCCATTGTCCTTGATCGAGATTGCCGACCATGTTGGCCTCTCCCGTCGCCAGATCGAGCGACTGTTCCGCCAGGAAATGGGGCGCTCGCCAGCCCGCTACTATCTGGAGATCCGTTTGGACCGTGCCCGGCATCTGTTGATTCAATCGTCAATGCCGATCGTAGAGGTGGCAGTTGCGTGCGGATTTGTATCGGCATCGCATTTTTCCAAATGCTACCGCGAACTTTACGGCCGTTCGCCGCAGCAGGAACGCGCTGACCGCAAGCAGTTGATTGCAGCGTAGCTCATCTCGATTCCCAGTCCTGCATCCGCCGTTGCCATATTCGCTCGCCTGAAAGGCAATCGATTTGCGGCTTGTCCTGGGCCAGGACCAGCGGCAACGTCTGTGACGGCAGCCAATCTGCCTTCTGCATGGCAGGAGTATCGCCCGCCAGCTCCAATACCAGTTTCCGGCGAACGGCCTCCGGAAACTGATCCCAGGAATTAACTGGAACCATGAAAGCACCTGGTCCTCCGATAACGCAGCTGCTGTAATAGAGATCGAGGTCCTTCACGGCCCAGTCGGAGTAGAAGTCCCCACGCGTCATCAACGGCAACCCGTTGATCGTAATGCCCTTGGCAATCGCTTGATCACGAGCGTCAGCCACTGGGCGACCATTGTTGTTCGCGCCGTCGCCTGAAATATCGATAACTCGTCGCGACGCCTTGAAGCCATTGTTGTCGAAAAGAGTACTGGAAAAATCGATAGCCCCGGAGATCGATGTCCGACTTTGCGTCGCGGGTATAGGCTGATCGAGCGCATCCGCAAGTTTTTCCGCAGAGTCGGCGCCATCAACCAGCGTCCAGGGAACGATGATTCGTTGTACGTTCGATCCGGCCCACTCCACATAAGTAATGGCTACACGACCGTGAATACCGTCGCGAATGGCATCGACGACCTCCTTGCGTCGGAGCGCAGCGACGTAACCGTCGCGCTGGATCTTCTGCTCGAAGGTTTCCATGGATCGGGATGCGTCGACGGCCAGAACCAACTCGACATCAACCTCGGTATCCGCTGCTTGTGCACGCGTTGAAAAACTGGCCAACAAAGCTGCCAGTGACAGAAAACTACAAAGAGTCTTCATACGCGATGACATGCATGAAGTGTAACTCAAATCGCAGGAACGCAAAGCGACTTCCAGCGCGATCACATTCTGTTGAACAAAGGCACCGAAGCAAAAAATGGCGCCCTTTTGGCGCCATTTTTCAAAATCAGTTTTCGACAGGTCTAGGCCTTCAGGCGCTCATTTTCGGTATCAAACGGCGATTCCGGAATCACGATCGCATTGTGTGTCTTTCCCAATATCTTGATCTCGACCTGAGTGCCGAGAGCAGAGTATTCAGGCTTTACCATCGCAAGTGCTATGCTTTTACCGAGGCGCCAGCCAAAGCCGCCATGAGTGGCACGGCCAACAAGTTCACCTTTCACATATATCGGTTCGCTGCCGCGCGCATCGACATCCGATACACCCGGAACGAGCACTTCGAGCGTCACGAAATTCCATTTCAACCCGTTTTCACGCGCCTTGACCACAGCATCGCGGCCGATGAAATCTCCCTTGTTGGGATGAACGAAGCGATCAAGACCGCTTTCAAACGCATTGTATTCGATAGACAATTCGCGCGGGATCAAGCGATATGACTTTTCTATCGCCATCGCCGTCATTGCACGGATACCGAAAGGCTTGATACCGAATTCAGCGCCAGCTTCGAGCAACAGATCATAGATAGTGCTCTGCTGTTCAATCGGATGGTGCAGTTCCCAGCCAAGCTCCCCAACGAAATTGACGCGCAATGCATGCGCCGTTGCAGTACCGACGCTGATCTCTTTGCCGGAAAGCCACGGAAACGCCTCATTGGACAAATCGGCACGCGTTAGTTTCTCCAGAACCTGGCGGCTCTTGGGTCCCGCCAGTACGAGAACGCCATACATCTGCGTAATAGGACGCAAGGTGACCGAGCCATCGTCCGGCAGCAGCTTGTGCAGATAATCGTGGTCGTGATTTTCGTAAGCCCCCGCCGAGACAAGATAGAATTTCCCGGGGGACCACTCGTAGACGGTGAATTCCGAACGAACCCCGCCAAGCGGCGTCAAGAGATGGCAAAGCGCGATGCGGCCCTGCTTTTTCGGAATGCGATTAGCCAAAATCGAGTCGAGCCACGCCCGGGCACCTGATCCGGACACTTCCATCTTGGCGAAAGCCGACATGTCGAGAAGTCCGACATTGTTCGTCACATTTTTGATCTCGTGACCGACATGTTCGAAATAGTTGGAGCGGCGGAAGGACCAGAGCTCCTTGACCTTGCCGTCGGCATCAGGCTTCGGATGGTTGTGATTCATCAACACATCCGGCTTGTCGAGTTTGGCAACGTCAAGCCCGTAACCTTGCGGTGCGAACCAATTGGCGCGCTCCCAGCCATAAACAGTCCCGAACACGGCACCGAGTTGCTTCTGGCGATCATAGGAAGGCGAACGCTTTAACGGCCGGGCAGCACCTCGCTCCTCGTCTGGATAATGGACCGAGAAGACCTCGGCATAGGCCTCTTCATTCTTTTCTTTAAGGTACCCCTCGGTCGCGTAAGGACCGAAACGGCGTGGATCGACGCCCATCATGTCGATAGACGGTTCTCCTTCGACGATCCATTCGGCCAGCTGCCAACCGGCACCGCCAGCAGCGGTGACGCCAAAGGAGTGCCCTTCATTCAACCAGAAGTTCTTTAGGCGCGGCGCAGGTCCAATGATGGGCGAGCCATCGGGGGTATAGGCGATGGCGCCATTGTAAACCTTCTTGATACCGACTTCACCAAATGCCGGGACGCGCGCGATCGCAGTTTCGATATGCGGTTCGAGGCGGTCGAGGTCTTCCTGGAACAGTTCATATTCGCTGGCATCCGAGGGGCCGTCCACGTAACAGACGGGCGCGCCCCGCTCATATGGTCCGAGCAGCAAGCCGCCATTTTCCTCACGCATATACCAGGAACTGTCGCTTTCGCGTAAAACACCCATTTCGGGCAGGCCTTTTGCCTTCCGCTCGAGAATTGCCGGGTGTGGCTCGGTCACGATATACTGATGTTCGACGGGAATAACCGGCACATCGAGGCCGACCATTTTGCCGGTCTTGCGGGCAAAGTTGCCGGTTGCGGACACCACATGTTCCGCGGTGATGTCACCCTTGTCGGTCTTTACCAGCCATTGGCCGGACGGCAATTGTTCGATGCCAAGCACGGTCGTATAGCGGTATATGGTTGCGCCGCGATCGCGCGCACCCTTGGCAAGCGCCTGCGTGAGATCCGCCGGCTGGATATAACCGTCTTCCGGATGCTGGATTGCGCCAATAATGCCGTCCATCTCCGCAAGCGGCCAGATTTCCTTGACCTGCTCGGGTGTCAGGAGTTTCACCGGAACGCCGATCGTTTCTGCCACGCCCGCATAATACATGTATTCGTCCCAGCGATCCTTCGTGCGAGCAAGGCGAATATTGCTGCAATTGGTGAAGCCGACATTCATGCCGGTCTCTTCTTGCAGCTCTTGATAGAATTTGACCGAATATTTATGAATCTGGCCAACCGAATAGCTCATATTGAACAAGGGCAAAAGTCCGGCAGCATGCCAGGTTGAACCGGATGTCAGTTCCTTGCGCTCAATCAGGACAACATCGCTCCAGCCTTTCTTGGCCAGATGATAGAGTGTCGATACACCGACTACCCCACCGCCGATAACGACAACACGCGCCTCAGTCTTCATTTCACTTTGTCCTTTGGTATCGATCGATGGCCGGAACGGCTCCCACAATTTTTTGCACTATGGCGTTTCGCATGTCCATCGCTAAGGCCTGTTTGCGACATGGCGAAAACACGCCGCGACGCCAGCTAAACGGGGCGTATTTTATAGGAGCATTCGACAAATTCCGGGAGGCGTTTAACGCAATGTGGAGGATTAAAGCTCTAAGGATAGGGTCACGCGCGGAACCTGAGTCGAAGTCTAATGCCGGATATTTCCAGAAGCTCCACCAGCACCTCAGCACAAATGTTCTCACCATTGGTGTTGCTCGCGCTTGTTCTGGTGGTCCTTGTTGTTCTCTTGTCACTGCCCTTGGTCATCCCAATCGGTCCGATGTATTGGGATACCTATATCTATCTCGATGCAGCCCAGCGCATAAGACTCGGCCAAGTGCCGGCTGTGGATTTTCTCGCACCCGTCGGCGCCCTCGAATACTATCAGTTCTACTGGCTTCAGAAACTTTTCCCCGGCGGGCAACCTACGTTGATTGCACAATGGTCCGTGCTGATTTCTGCCGCACCTTTGATGGCAATCATTATTGCCGAAATTGACAAGGAGAGCCGAAAGGTCGCCTTCGCGATCCTTCTTCCATTTCTTGTTTTTGCGCTGTGCCCGACCAATACACAGAGCTTTCATTCCTATCCCGGCGTCAATGGTTTCGGCATTTACAATCGCCACACCTCCTTGCTGCTCTATGTCCTTGTCAGCGCACTCGTATTCTTGCCAGACAGCCGAAAGCTCGCCCTCATCGCAGCAATATCGATGCTTGCATTGTTCTTCACCAAGATAACCGGCTTTTTGGCAGGCGGGTTGATCGGTCTCTATGCGATCCTCTCGGGCCGTCTCCGGTGGCGCCATGTATTGCTGGCATTGTCCGTCTTCACCGTCGCTCTTCTGATACTCGAGTTCAATCATGGAATGGTGTCTGCCTATGTCGAGAGCATCGCAGCGCTGGTCAGTATGAATGAGAGCCTGCTTCTGCCTCGCTTCTTGACTGTTTTTTCAATCAAACTCGACGTCATCCTTGCGGCGGCAGGTCTGATACTTTTCCTGTTCTGGCTGGATTGGCGTCCCCTTGCGGACCGTTGGCGCACGCTGCGCCAAAAACCGGCAACAGCGAATATCGCGGCGCTGCTCGATCGCGATTGGCTGTGGATCGGGATTACGCTGGTCGCGGGCATATTCCTTGAGACGCAGAATACCGGCAGCCAGGAATTCATCTTCCTCTGGCCGGTTCTTCTCGCCGCGCTGCGCAGAACACCGGAATTGCCCGAAAGACGCCGGCTCATAGTCTATTGTCTGGTAGGGTTTACCGCGATCCCGACGATCACCAAGATTATGCAGGGCACCCTACGCTTTGTCGCTGTGGCGCCGACCTATGTGGACGCGCCGGTCAGTGATGTAAAAACGATGGGCCTCGTTTCTACCCGCAAGGATATCATGGAACGGGTGAACCTGCTGGAATCCCACTACGCTTCCAATGCCGGGGCCTACCGCCAACTGGCGGAGGCGGGACAACTGCCGAGCTGGCAGCTCTATTCTGAACTTGACTACCAGATGTTCTGGGTGGTCTCCGCCGATCGCGCTGTCAAAGCGCTCAAGCAGTTCGAGAGCACGAATGGTGTCCATTTGAACAGTTTGATGACGCTCGATTTCGTCAATCCGTTTCCATGGATACTCGATCGCGACGCAACCCGAAATGTTCAGATTGGTGCCGACCCCTTCCGCACCGTCGGTGTTCTTACAGAAGCGGAAGAAACCTCTCTGCGCCAGACGGACGGCGTTCTGCGCCCGTCCTGCCCGACAACCAGCGCGCGGCTTTCCCTGCAGCGTATCTATGAAAAAGCCTTGGTAGACCGGATTGTCGTGAAGCTTGATGATTGCTGGGATCTGCTGCTGAGGCCAGGGATAAAACTTTCCGGCCAATCCTGACAGCAGCAAGCCGGACCAATTCCCGGCTCTTTACGTAGAATTCTGGACTTACTTTACCTGAGCTTTGACGAAGTCTTTGACAATACGAACGATACCGCGGGAGAGAACTTCATCGAGCGCCTCGATGAAGGCGTCCACATGTTCGCGGCCGCAAATGAGTGGCGGCTCTAGGCGGATAACATTTCGATTGTACTCGGTAAATGCGACCAGCACTCCATGATCGCGCAAGAGGTGACTGCCGATAAAGCCCGGAAGCGATCCCTTCAGCTTGTCATCCAGCACAGCAAGCACGGGGCGCAACACCATTGGAACCGTCTTGGAGAAATCGTGAAATTCGAGACCGACCATCAGGCCCTTGCCACGTACGTCCTTGATCATCGTCGGATATTTGACTTTCAGCTCTTCGAGCTTTTGCAACAGATAGTCGCCAGTTGCTGCAGCGTTATCGATCAGGTGCTCGTCGTAAAGAATGTTCATCGCTTCTATTGAAGTGACACAGGCCTCGCCAATCCCGCCAAATGTGGCCATGGCGTGGATCATAGCCGTCTTTGGCGTGCCATAGGCTTTCATATAAACTTCGCGCCGGGCGATCATCGCGCCGACAGCCGCCTTGCCGCCGCCCAACGATTTGGCCAAGGCGGTCACATCGGGCACAACGCCGGCATGTTCGAAAGCATAAAACCGGCCCGAGCGCCCAAAGCCGCACTGGACCTCATCGGCAACCCAAAGCACGCCATACCGATCGCACAGCGCGCGCAGCTTTTGCCAGTACTCTTTCGGCGCTTGAATGATGCCGCCACCGCCCTGAATGGTTTCCAGCACAATGACACCGATTTCAGGATCGGAGCGGAAAGCACTCTCAACGGCGTCAATATCGCCAAAAGGAACACGAACCGTATTTTCCACCAGTTTGAATTCACCGCGATAAAGCCCTCCATCGGTAATGGAAAGAACACCCTTGGTTTTGCCGTGGAATGAATTCTCGGCGTAAACAATCTTGGTTTTTTTTGGGCCGGCGGCGCGCTCGGCGACCTTCAGCGCCGCTTCCATTGCCTCTGATCCGGACGATCCAAGGAATACCATATCCAGATCGCCGGGTGAGCAAGCGGCAAGGTTGTGTGCCAAGGCGGACGCGTATTGCGACATGAAGGCAATTGCTATTTCCTGACGCTGTTCATCCTGGAACTTCTTTCGCGCCCCGACAATCCGCGGGTGGTTATGGCCGAAAGCAAGAGAACCGAAGCCGCCAAAGAAATCGAGAATGGCGCGGCCGTTTTGATCGTAATAGTACATGCCTTCCGCGCGGTCGATTTTCACCTTGTGAAAACCGAGAAGCTTCATGAAATGCAGCTGGCCTGGATTGAGATGTTTGGTGAAAAGCTCGGTCATGCGCGGCAGCGTCATGGCCTTGGCTTCTTCGACCGTGAGCAGATCTGGCTTTCCTATGAGTCCCTGGACCGCCTCGTGCTGTGCTGTAACCTTGTTCATCGCCATTCCCCGTTATTCCGCCGCTATCGACGATGGTTGCTGCACGGCTCGGCCGTCTTTGATATTGCGATATTCCTTATATGCTGCAATCAGCATATCCTCATCGCGATATTGCGGTACCCAGCCCAGCTGACGCTCCGCTTTCGACACGTCGAGTACGCACATTTCGTCCGCAATCAGATATTGTTCCGGATCCATGATCGGCTTGTTCATCCAGTCGAAGAAGTCCAGTGTGCGTTTTACCGCCCAGGCGGGCGTTGGTAGCAGGATCGATCTCGATCCCGCGAATTTCACAAGATCGCCGAGCAATTTGCGGACGGGCGGTGGGTTCAGTGAGCCGAGGTTGTATGCCTCGTTTGGCACGCCAGCCTTCCATGCCGCACGTGCCGCTTCGGCACAATCGAACACCGAAATGAACTGATAAGGGTTCTTGCCGGAGCCAATCATGGGTACCGGCAGGTTGTAGTCCACCAATTTGAACAACTTTTCGAGGATACCAAGCCGGCCCGGGCCAATGATCAGGCGTGGGCGGAACAGGGAGATATTCATTCCGCGCATGCGCCATTCTGCGGCCAGTTCCTCGGTTTTCAGTTTCGACATGCCATACTCGCCAAGCGGCGCCGCCGGGTGGTCTTCGGTCTGGGGCCAGACATAGGTGTGGCCATAGATCATGTCGGTGGTATAGTGTACGAGCTTCCTGGCACCCGCCGTGTCCATCGCCTTGATAATGTTCTCGGTACCGAAGTAATTGACCGGAAAGAAGAAATCATGCCGTTTCGCCCGCACCTGCAACGGCGAAAGCATCTTGGCTGACAGGTTGTAGATCATGTCGTCGGCCTTGATCCCGACCGCGGCGATGGAATTCGGTTCGGTCACATCGCATTTGACGAAGTGTACATCGCCATAGTGGGAAAGATCGCTCTTGGCGATGTCCGCCACAACGACTTCCTCTCCCGCGGCAATCAGCTTGGGAGCCAGATGCCGCCCGACGAAACCGTCGCCTCCAAAAATAACGTGTCTCATTTACCCGAACTCACTTACGAGGATGTTGTGGAAGCTGGTGGCGTTTGCTCGCCGGGCGTTTCATGACGTCCGCTCTGGGCGATCAGAATGGTTCCGAGCATGATGAAGGCGATGCCCGCAATCTTGAACGTTCCAAGTTCCTCCTTGAACACTGCCCAGGCGAACAATGCGACGGCCACATAAGCCAGACTGAGGAACGGATAGGCGAAGGATAGATCGACCTTGGAAAGCACATAAAGATGCGAGGCCATGGAGATAACAAACATCGTCAATCCGGCGAAAACCCAAGGGTTGAAAATGATCTGGATTATTCTCTGGATGATCGTATCTGCGCTGAAGCTGATCGGCCCCAGCGTTATCATGCCGTATTTCAGCATGACTTGCGCCGCCGCATTGGTCATGACGGTGAACAGGATAAATGGAATGTATTTTGTCATGTCAGAACGGCCCTCTCTAGTTCGTCGAGTGCATAGCAAAGCTGCGTTGAAAAGACCCCAAGCACATCGTTAAAATTGGATGCATCAAACGGTTCCACCTGCCAACGCAGTCCGCGCCCAAAAATTGGAGTTGAATGCGGGATCCCGCTCCTTCTCCAGTTCTTGCCATCCCGGGAATCCGGCTTTGAACACTGCGGAACTCATGCGCTGGTCCTTGTAGGGATTGACCCGCCCGTCCGCATCGATCGTCATACTGTCGAGGCGCTCCAGCAGTGCCAATGTGCGCGCTCCGCGATTGGGAAAATCAACCGTCAACGTATAACCCGCCTGCGGAAAAGACATGATCCCGGGTGAAGCGACATTTCCGAAGCGTTTGAGTACCGTCAAGAATGAGCTTTGTCCCGCCTCGCGCGTGGCGGCCAGCATCTGCGGAATTACAATGGAGGCGGCATCTTTCGGAATGACGCTTTGATGCTGATACAGCCCGCTCCTTCCGTAAAGCCGATTCCAATTCGAGACGCGGTCGAGTGGATAGAAGAAGGGCTGGTAGCTGGTGAGATGAGGTTTCCGCTTGCGGCTTTGCAAATGAAAGTATGAGGCATTAAATAATTTAAGGCTCGGATAGTTAAGTGCCGATATGGGAAGTTCGAAAGGCACGCCCACCCTTGATTTTTCCGTTGCAGCCTCAAAATTTCCATTGTCCGCATGATTCCCTGTGAGAAGAAGGCCGCGTCCTGCACGTCTCCCTGAACTCAACTGATCGACCCAGGCAACGGCATATTCATTGTCGTTGTCGGCCTGCTGCGCCAGTTGGAAATATTCAGCAAGGCTTGCAAACGGCTTGACGCACTCGACCACATCAAGCGAATCCACTTTCATCAATCTGATGCTGGCAGAAAGGATGATGCCTGTTAGGCCGAGCCCTCCGATTGTCGCGGCAAACAATTTTGAATTCATCGATGCAGAACAGGTGACGACCGTTCCATCGGACCTCAACAGGTCGAAGTGTTCGACATGGCGGCCAAACGTGCCGCGGCGATGGTGGTTTTTGCCATGCACATCGTTCGCGATCGCACCGCCCAATGTAACAAAACGCGTGCCTGGTGTCACAGGCAGGAAATACCCGTGCGGCGCCGCGAGCGCAATGATATGCGACAGCATCAGGCCAGCTTCGGCGGCGAGCAAACCCGTTTGCGGGTCGAATGAGATAAGCTGGTCGCTCCCTCGCATATCGACCAGCGTGCCACGATCATTGTGACAGCTGTCGCCATAGGATTTGCCATTGCCAAATGGCAGAAACCCATCCCGCTTGGGATCACCACTTTCGAAAATTCGCCGCGCAGCATCGAGCGAGATCGCAGCACGGGGACGACTGTCGACAAGCCCGAAACTGTCATAGCCAGCCATCATGAGCGCATGCCACCATAAAGCAGCAGCGCCGCGCCGATGGCTATAACGATCTGACTGCGCCAATCGGAAATGATGAACACGACAGGGTCGTCATGCATCTCACCGCGATGGGCCAGAATCCAGATGCGGATGTTGAGATAAAGGACGATCGGACAAAGTGGCCAAATCAGCCAAGGATATGAGTAGAGACTAACCACAGCATCGCTATTGACGTAGAGAGCCAGGACGAGAGCAGCGGCAAAGGCTGACGAGACGCCGCATTGCGCCACGACTTCTCGATCGGCCTGTCGGTAACCCCTGCCGGCGATGCGATTCTTCTCGACAAGTGCCGTGTTCTGCAGTTCGACATAGCGTTTGACGAGCGCGAGTGAAAGAAAGAAGAACGACGAAAACGCCAGCAGCCAAAATGAACCCTCGATCTGGCTAGCCGCTGAGCCCGCAAGAATTCGGAGCGTATAGAGGCCTGCCAGCGTCAAGACATCAATCAGCAACATCCGCTTCAGCGATAGCGAATAAGCCGTCGTCGAAATGAGATAGACCAGCAACACGGCGCTAAACACCCAAGGCAGTTGCGTGGCAAGCAGACCGGCAAGGACAAGCAGCGCGACAGCAATTTGCAGACCGAAGGAAATAGAGAATAGGCCGCTGGCAAAAGCTCTATTCCTCTTTCGCGCGTGCTGGCGATCCAACGGAAGATCAAACAGGTCGTTGACGATATAGATCGCCGAAGCGGCGAATGAGAAAGCAAAGAATGCAATGATCGAGTTGGTGAGAATCTGCCAGTTCATGATCTCGTGATCGAGTATCGGCGGAACAAAAATCAGCGTGTTCTTCATCCATTGATGCACGCGTAACATCCTGGCGAAGGTCTTCCAATCGGTCTTCGGCGCTTCAAACAGTTTCGCAGAATGTGTACGCTGCCATTTCTCTGCGGCCCGATCCGGTGCCACAACCACCGCTTCGCTTGCTGCATCGAACACCGGAACGTCCGCTCGGCTGTTCCCCGCGTACGCAAATTTGACGTCGCCGAAAGTGTCGAGCAGAAATTTGGTCTTGTGCACAGACGTCAGGTTGCGCGCTTCATCGGTCGCGTAGACTGCGTCGAAAAAACCCAGATATGCGGCAATACTCTCGGCGAACTTGCGCGCCGCGCCGGTCGCAAGCACTAGCCTTCGGCCCTTGCGGTGCTCCTCTCGAAGGTAAGCGACGAACTCCCCGCGGTAAGGGAGTGTTGCGGGGTCAATCGCGACGCGAAGCGATATCTGATGTTTGAGATGACCTTTTCCCTTTAGAGCCCAAAGGGGCAGACAAAAGAGATACAGCATGTTCTGTTTGAGCAGTTGAAACGTACTTTCCCATAGAAGATCAGTGGCTATAAGCGTGCCGTCGAGATCTACTACGAGGTCAACAGTCTTGCTGTCAGAACGAGCATCCACCACAACATATCCCTGAAATCATGCGCCTATTCGAGCCGGCAAGAATTGCCTATCAGTCGATGACTTATCGGGAAAGTAAAAATGAAAAGTGAAGTTGATTTGGCCGCGCGAAAGTTAACCTGAAAAGTAGTATCAACAGTGAATGAAGCATTAAAAACCGGCCGAAAATTGATTCCCGCCGGTTCGTAAACTCCGTGTGTGATGCTGCATATCGCTAAGCCTACTTGATGGAAACCTTACCGCCCTTGATTTCAACGGTCTCACCGCCTTTCAAGGCTTCGCGGTCACCGTTCGGAAAGGTAACGAAACAACCGCCATTGCAGAACTCGACAGTTTCGCCGGCGCCGACCTGCAATTCGGTTTTGCTCGAGCCCTCGGTAACAACGATAGTCTGAGCGCTGGCCTCATCGTTCCTAACGCTGGCGGCAAATGCTGATCCCGCTGAAACGGCAGACAAAAGAACGGCAACAACAAACTTGTTCATATCTCTACGGTGCTTCCACCGCCTCTGTTACGGAACCCCAACTGGCTCGTTGATAACAGTTATAACGGGATCAAGTTGAACGGCAACTGAACGGCCGGGGGTTTTTCGAGCTGGGCGACCCCGTAACCATCATTGCCCGGTTTTCTGTTGTGGATATGCCCAATGATCCAGACGATTGGATGCAACAATTCACTCACCCGAACCAGTCGGCGGAGCGACATTGCCTGACGTTATGGTTACGATGCGGATGATAATTTGACGGTAGCCTCACTATAATGAAGAATATAATCGGGGCGCGAAGTATTTTTTTAATGAGCAATCCCAACGTCTATATTCCCGTCGTCAACCTTGACCGGTCGCGACACATTCTGTTGATTGGTCCTTGAAGCAAACTACTCGCGAGTCACTCGTTTCGCCATCGAGACAAATGAGATCATGATAATCAAATGCCCCTATTGCGGACCTCGGGATGTCATCGAGTTCACCTATCAAGGCGATGCAACGCGTAAACGTCCAGATCCGGCATCCATCGATCAGGACGCGTGGAATTCCTACGTCTTTGATCGCACCAACCCGAGCGGTCTCCATCGAGAGTTCTGGCTTCATTCTGGAGGTTGCCGCCAGCATCTCCTTGTCACCCGGGATATGGCAACGCATACGATTTCATCGGCGGTATTTGCGCGCGACACTGTAAGTGGTGGCCGTTCATGACAAGTTCGCGGCTATCGAAGGGTGGGCGTATCGACCGCTCCAAATCCATCCGATTCACGTTCGACGGTAAAGCCTATAGCGGACATCCCGGAGACACCCTAGCCTCGGCGCTCCTTGGCAATGGCATTACGCTTTTCGGACGCTCGTTCAAATACCATCGCCCGCGCGGCGTGTTCGCCGCTGGTAGTGATGAGCCTAACGCCCTCGTCACGGTTCTTTCTGGCGATGTACGCGAGCCGAACGTCCGGGCTACGGAACTTGAGATTTTTGACGGTCTGGTCACCCAAAGTCAAAATCGCTTTCCGTCGCTGGAACATGATTTTATGGCCATCAACCAATTGGCTGGGCCCCTGTTCTCGGCGGGATTTTATTACAAGACATTCATGGGACCGGCGATCGGCCCGCTGAGAGGCACACGCTTCTGGATGTTTTGTGAAAAATTCATCCGCCGGGCAGCCGGACTTGGCAAAGCAGGTACGGCCGCCGACCCGGACCGCTATGAGCGCATGAACGCCTTTTGCGACGTCCTTGTCGTCGGGAGTGGTCCTGCCGGCCTGATTGCGGCCGAAGCGGCCGCCGCAACGGGGGCGCGCGTCATCATCGCGGAGGAACGCCCGCTGCCTGGCGGTTCACTGCTTGGCTCCGGTGAAATGATCGATGGACGCAACCCTGCCGTTTGGGCTCGCGAAAAGGCTGACGCTTTGGCGAATCTACCAAATGTCCGGTTTCTGACCAGGACATCCGTTTGGGGCTACTACGACGGCAATGTTCTCACGGCTGTCGAACATGTTTCCGATTACAAGCCGAACCGGACCAAGGGGATGCCACGCCAGCGTCATTGGGTAATCCGCAGCGGCAAGGTGATTTTGGCGACTGGCGCATTCGAGCGGCCGATCGTTTTTCCCGGCAATGATTGTCCAGGTGTCATGCTCGCCGATGCCGTGCGCCGCTATGCGGTCGAATATGGCGTTGCAGCGGGAAACAATGTCACGCTCTTCACCAACAATGACAGCGCCTATGACGCGGCACGAACGCTCTCGATTGCCGGCGTCAACGTGATTGCCATAATCGATGTTCGCTCTGACGTATCGGGCACATGCAGGGATATCGCGAGTGTAGCCGGCGCCGAGCTGTTGCTCGGTCATGCCGTTACAGCGACCCATGCCGGCAAGACGCTGAATTCGATCTCGGTACAGCATTTCAACGCGCAGACCGGCCGCGTCTCAGGCGCGCCTCGCGAAATCAAGACCGATTGTCTTGGTGTTTCGGGTGGATGGTCGCCCGCCATCCACCTTGCAAGTCAGGCAGGTGGCAAGCCTGAATGGGATGAGGATCTTCAAGCGTTCCTGCCGCCGGAGCCAAACCAGAACTGGGTGATGACTGGTTCCGCAGCCGGCTACATGGATACGATCAGCGTCATGTCCGACGCAGCAACCAAGGGTTCCGCCAAGAGCAGGCTCATTCTCCCTCCGGTTGAAGCGCCGATGCTGGACTCCTCTCCTGCACCTGTGTTTGAAATTGAGCCCGCCGTTAAATCCCAGAAAGCCTTCGTCGATTTTCAGCATGACGTCACGGCTGACGATATTCGCCTCGCCTATCGCGAAGGTTTTCACTCTGTCGAGCACCTGAAGCGTTATACCACCTTGGGGATGGCGACCGATCAGGGCAAGACCTCTAATGTTCCCGGCCTTGCGATCATGGCTGACGTGCGCGGCATCTCGATTCCCGATGCGGGCACGACACGGTTCCGTCCGCCATTCACGCCGGTTTCGCTAGGTACTTTGGCTGGCGAACGATACGGAGACTTGCGTCCGCATCGACTGACGCCCATGCATGATTGGCATCTGGCAAACGGTGCGAAGACCTATGAAGCGGGCCTCTGGCATCGCCCCATGATTTATTCCAGCCATGGCGAAACAATCGAACAGGCGTATATACGTGAGGCGCGGGCAGTTCGTGAGAGTGTCGGCATCGTCGATGTTTCAACCCTCGGCAAAATCGACATACAAGGTCCCGATGCGGCGGAATTCCTTGACCGCGTTTACACCAACATGTTTTCCACCCTGCCGGTAGGCAAGGCACGCTATGGTCTGATGCTGCGCGAAGATGGCATTGCCTTCGACGACGGCACAACCTGGCGCCTTGGCGAAACACAGTTCCTGATGACGACGACGACCGCCAACGCCGGCCCTGTCATGCAACATCTGGAATATTATCTCGACTGTATTTGGCCGGAGTTGCGGGTCCACCTGACCTCGGTCACCGACGTATGGGCGGGTTCGGCAATCTCTGGTCCAAAGTCGCGCGCTGTACTTGAGGCCTGCGTGACTGGATCAAAAGTTGATAATGACAGCCTGCCCTTCATGGGTATCGTTCACAGCAAGATCGACGACGTTCCAGTCATGATCTGCCGCCTGTCTTTCTCGGGTGAGCTTGCCTACGAAGTTTATTGCGGCGCCGGATATGGGACACGCGTCTGGGAAGCGCTCCTTGCTGCCGGCAAGCCCTTTGAAATCATCCCGTACGGACTTGAAGCCCTCGGGACGCTGCGTATTGAAAAAGGTCATGTCACCGGTGCCGAAATTGACGGCAGAACCACGGCGCATGACCTGCATCTCGACTGGATGCTGTCGAAGAAGAAGCCATATATCGGCTCCGCCATGATCAATCGTGAAGGGATCAAGGATGAAAACCGCTTGTCGCTCGTGGGTTTGATCTCGCTCGACAATCAATCGATCAATGGTGGCAGCCACATCGTAACCGACCCTAATCCGCGCGAACCCGCCGACAGTTTTGGTCACGTCACAGCGGCCTGTTACTCACCGGCGCTCGGCAAATATATCGCGCTCGCACTGGTCAAGCACGGGACGTCGATGATCGGCAATCGCGCCTTCGCAACGGACCTGCTCCGCGACAAACATTGCGCGGTAGAGATCGTCAGTCATCACATGTTCGATCCAGAAGGAACCCGGATGCATGGCTGAATCTCAATCTCCACTCGGCGCAACTTTCATTCCAGGCGATCACGGCAATTCCGCTGCCGGTGTTGGCGTGACACTGCGCGAGCGAAAAAACCTGTCGATCATTCAGGTCACAGCTTGGCCGGATACGATTCCCATCGTGTTGACCGCAATCGGCAGTGCAACGGGTCTCGTTCTTCAGAATAAGCCGGCGCTCGGCCGCGTTGCAGGCGAAAAATCTGTCTTTGGCTTTGCGCCCGGTCGTTATTTTGTCGTCAGCGCTACACCTGATCTCGAATCAAGGTTGCGCTCCGCCATCTCTCCGGAACTCGGGACGATGGTTGACCTTACCCATGGCCGCACCGTCATTCGGATCAGCGGTCCGCGCTCCGAATGGATCTTATCGAAACTCTTCGCCATCGATTTTTCCGAGCATGCCTTCCCTATCGCCTACGGGCGCGCCACGCTGCATCACGATATTCACGCCAATATACAGCGGATCGATGACGAGACTTTCGATGTTTACGTCTTCCGCACCTTTGCTCGCTCGTTTTGGCAAACGTTAGGACACGCGGCGGGGGAAGTCGGCTACCGCGTGGAATAGCCTATTTGAATGCGAACAGGTCTTCGTCAGGATCGCCCGCCCGGGTTATGAGCCCACGAACGAGTTGTGCCGCGACCATGGAAAACGTGATGCCGTTCCCGCCATATCCGAGGACGGCGAAGCAGCGATTCATTTTTGGGATGGCGCCAATTGTTGGCAAACCCGTTGTGCTCGAGCCAAAGCTTCCAGTCCAGGCGTAGTCCGCTTCAGCCGTAACTTGAGGAAACAACTTCTTGAGCCTTGCGAGGATTGCCTTGGTCTTGGCTGGCAGCTTCGCGTCGCGCTTTTCCTCGTCCTCGAATTCCTCATCCTCTCCACCGACGATGATGCGCCCGTCTTGAGTCGTCCGCATATAGAGATAAGGGTCCGAGGCCTCCCAGATCAGGCACTGTTCGGGCCAAAGTTTTTGCTTCTGGGGCGGTGTCGCCAGTGCCCAGGTAGAAATGATCTGGTGTCCCTTCTGCGGCACTTGCTCGGGTATTTCATAACCCGTTGTGGAAACCAGATATTTGCAGCGTATTTTTCGCCCCTCCATTGTTGCTGCAATTACGTCGCGCGGCCGTGGCTCGACCGACACGATTTCAACCGGCGCAAAAATCCTGGCGCCGCGGGAGATTGCCGCGTTCAGATATCCAAGCGCCAGTTTGCGCGGATCGGCTTCAATATTATCAAAACTCATCAACGCCGCCGGCCGGTCAATATGAAACCTGGCGTTTAGTTCGTCTCGGTTCAAAAGTTTTGTTTCAAAGCCCGCTCGGCGACGGGCCAACAACTCTCGCTGCAGGCCTTTTTCATCGAGAAGATCGCCGGCAAGGTAGAGCGAGTCCCTGTCCTGCATTTCACAGTTTATCCCAAGGTCACGGGTTCTTTCACGCAATGCATCGACCGCAAGCTTTGATCGCCGCCAAGCACGCTCGGCATCGTCGCGACCCATTTGTTGCGCAAGGTGATACAAAGGTGTGTCAATTTCGAATTGCAGCAGCGCGGTGCTCGCGGGCGTCGAACCGGTCACAGGCTTTCGTCTGTCAAAGATGGCAACCGAATACCCGGCTTCACTCAAGCTGTCGGCCATGAGGGCCCCGCTGATGCCGGCGCCAACAATGGCGATATCTATTGTTATATCTTCAACCAGCAGGTTGAACTCAATCCCTGCAGCCCGTCGGCCAAGCCAGATGGGCTGGCCGGTTCGCAAATTCCGATGCTGTGTTGTCATGAAGTGTCCCGGAGACGAGGCATTGATCGAGCCCAACGGCCGAATGCGTTTTTTGGTTCCCTGCGCTACTGGCTCGGCAAAGTACTCTTGGCTGCGACGCCGGCTATGTAAACCTCGGCGATTGTTCGATCATCACCCATGGTTTGCATCAGCATGAGTTCTTCTACCAGTGTTTCGACGGTTTCCATGCGAATGCGCATTGCGGGTGTGGCGCGTGCATTTAGAACGATGCAGTCTGCTTCCGCACCTCTCACGAACGAGCCGATGATGCCCTCCAGCGCGAGAGCCCGCGCGTTGCCGAGGGTTGCCTGGTAAAAGGACCGGAGCGGATGGTAACGCTGGCCCTGGATATTGAGAATTTTATAGCCCTCATCCAGCGTTCGCAGCATGGAGTAGGAAGTGCCGCCGCCAATATCCGTCGCGATCGCGTTGCGAATGTTTGACGCCAGAACGCGCGCCAGATCAAACAATCCGCTGCCTATGAACAAATTTGACGTCGGGCAGAAAACAGCGATCGATCCGCTGTTGGCAATCGTACTTACCTCGGCATCGTTCAAATGGATGCAATGGCCAAGCAGGGTTTTTGGACCCAGCAGGCCATAGTGTTCATACACATTCGTGTAATCCCTGCTCCACGGGAAGAGCTGAGCAACGAAGGCAATCTCTGCAGCGTTCTCGCAAAGATGCGTCTGCACATGCAAATCCGGAAACTCGCGCACCAGCGTGCCGCTCATCTCGAGTTGCTCTGGAGATGAGGTTGGAGCAAAACGTGGCGTGATTGCGTATAGTTGACGCCCTTTGCCATGCCAGTCCGCGATAAGTTCCTTGCTATCGTCGTATCCGGATCGCGGCGTATCGAGTAGACCCGGCGGCGCATTGCGGTCCATCATGACCTTGCCGGCAATCATGCGCATGTTGCGCCGGTGCGCCTCCGTAAAGAAGGAATGCACCGAGGCTTTGTGCACCGAGCAATATGCTGCTGCGGTTGTCGTACCATGGCGGATCAACTCATCGAAAAACGCGGAGCCGATCTTTTCCGGATGGCCTTGATTGGAAAATTTCTGCTCTTCGACGAATGTATATTTGTCGAGCCACTCCATCAACGCACCGGCATAGGAACCGACCACCTGCATCTGCGGATAATGGATGTGACAGTCGATGAAACCCGGCATAATCAGATACGGATGATGGTCGATGACTTCGACGTCACGGCCGTCTCCCGCCCGCAAAGTTGCAAATTCATCCATTGCAACGATCTTGCCGTCGCGAATGAGAAGCCCGCCATCCTCGCGATATGTGAATGTTTCCGCGCTCGTCTCACCGTTCAACGGCTCATCATGGAACGTCAGAATGCGGCCACGCAACAACAATTCTGTCATGGCGTCGCCTTCCCCGCCGCGGCACTGCGATACCACGCGACGATCAGCGCACGCTCACCATCGGTGATATGCGTCAGGTTTCCAGGCGGCATGGCATGGCTCGCTCCGGCCTGAATATAGATCTGGCTCGCATGGGTCGCGATCATTTCATCCGTATCGAGACGAATACCCTTTGGTGGCAGCATGATGCCCTCCCACGATGGCTCCGCTGCATGGCACATCGAACAACGTCCCATTACGGTATCGCGAACCTGTTCGAAGTTCTGCGCAGCGAGGAAAGGTTCAGCAGCGCGGGGCACCTTCTCCTCGCCTGTAAGGACTTTAGGTACCGTCGACAACCAGATGATAATGATGAACAATATGGTACTGGCAAGCCATGTCCAATGCGGATTGCCTCTTCCTGCATGTCTCGAGTTGAAATAATGCCGAATAAGCACGCCGATGATGAATATCAGCGCGGCAATTATCCAGTTGAACTCCGTGGAAGTCGCAAGCGGATAATGGTTCGACAGCATCAGGAAGATGACCGGAAGCGTCAGATAGTTGTTGTGCGTAGAGCGCTGCTTGGCCTGTTTGCCGAGCCTGGGATCCGGTGTTTTGCCAGCGATCAGATCGGCTACGACTTTTTTCTGGTTTGGGATGATCAGCAAGAACACGTTGCCGGTCATGATCGTCGCAGTGAATGCGCCAAGGTGCAACAGTGCGGCGCGTCCAGTAAACAGATGCGTATAACCCCATGCCATGAATACGATCACGCCATAGAGAATGAGCATCAGCAGGGTATCATTGGACTCGAGCGGAGACTTGCAGAGAAGGTCGTAGACCAGCCAGCCGATTGAAATCGACGCGAGCGAGATCAGAATAGCCACGGGCGTCGAAACATCGAGGACATTGCGGTCAATCAGGAATAAATCGGCGCTGCCGTAGTAGACGATGCAGAGCAGCATGAACCCGGACAACCAGGTGAAATAGGATTCCCATTTGAACCAGATAAGGTGCTCCGGCATCTGCGGCGGCGCGATCATGTACTTCTGGATATGGTAGAACCCTCCGCCATGAACCTGCCATTCCTCGCCATTGACACCCTGTGGCAGATTTGCGTGCCTCCGCAATCCAAGATCGAGAGCGACGAAATAGAACGATGAGCCGATCCAGGCGATCGCGGTGATCACATGCAGCCACCGCGCAGCGAAGCTCAGCCATTCCCAGAAGATCAGATAATCCATTGAGGCCCCACGATTTACCGCGCCACAATGGGGCGGTTCGCGGGCCGATGCAACTATTGAGAATCGTGGAAGATAATGCCGAGCGTATGGCGTTTTCCGCTGCGTAGGCGGCTGACGCCGTGCCGCATATTCACGCGATAGTAGCCGCGCGCACCCTTGACAGGACGCTGGCTGACCGGAAAAACCACAGCGTCACCCTGACCTAGCGGCACGATCTCCACTCGGGATTGCATACGCGGCCGCTGTTCCGTCAGGACGAACTCGCCACCAGTGAAATCCTCTCCGGGTTTCGACAGCAGAAACGCCACCTGAAGCGGAAATACGTGCTCGCCATAGATATCCTGGTGCAGGCAATTGTAGTCGCCCTCACCATATTCCAGCAGCAAGGGTGTCGGACGATTCTGCCCGGCAGCGTGGCATCGCTCGATGAACGCCTGATGCTTGTCCGGATAACGGACAGTGATGCCCATGAGTTCGTTCCAGCGATTGGCAATGCCGGCCAAGGGCCGATAGAGCGATTGGCGCAGATCGCTGATGACATCGGGCAAGGGATAGCTGAAATACTTGTACTCGCCCCGACCAAACCCATGCCGCGCCATGACAATGCGTTTGCGAAATTGGTTGTCGTCCGGATAACCTCCGGCTAATCCTTCGCATTGTGCCTTCGATAAAACGGATCTCAAAATGGCGCAGCCGAAATTGTCCAGTTCCGCTTCTATCGTGTCCCATCGAATGGTCGATGTGCTGCTGATTGAGTCAGCCATGGTGACCTCCATTTCGAACTAATCTTCCGCAAAGTGGACAACTTGGAGGTTTCGTTCCACCCGTTTCCTGCAAAACGACATATTTTGCGGCCATTGGTAGCCAAACGCGACGATTTTGAGTGACTCATGCTTTCAGACTTCATAAAGAGAGTCGCAGCGAGGCGTTTTGCGCCCCGACGTAGTGATATTGGATGACATGATGAGCGTTCACGGAAATAGAAAAAAAGGAAAGCGAAGCGCTGCTCCGCTCCTGATTTCTATTTTCTGGCTTGTATCCACGATCAGCGCCGCTCTGGGAACGGTGTATGTGACCGGTGCGGAGACCAATATTGCGGCAAAGGATGCCGGTGCGCCGACGCGTAATGAAACGCGCTTGGCCCACGAAGCCAACAATCAGTCCACTCCCGTGCAGAGCGCAATGCGTGTTGCGGCACTTGAAGCTTTGCACCTGAAGATCAAAAGCGGCCTCGGGTCCGATAGCCGCTCACTGGATGCTTTGGTGCCTGAAGGGCATGCGCTTGTTTTTGCGAACGGGAAAAGCGTCGTTCCGGTTCCGTCCGGAACGAGTCCGGCGCCAGGCCGCAATTCTGTTTTCCACGCCCGCGCTCCGCCTCTGACCGCGGCCTGACATCACCGTTTCCAATCGGAAGCGACGAAAACAATCCGGCGGCCGCCAGGCAAACTCGTAGATCAGTTCTCGGCAGCGCCACCGCACTCCATAACGGAATTTAAGATATGCGTACGTCGAGATGGGTCCTTTGGACCTACATTGCTATTATACTGGCGGGTATCGTCCTCGCCCTTCCCAACGCTTTTACCAAGGCGCAGCTCGAAGCTATGCCAAGCTGGTTCCCCAAGAAGCAGGTCGCCCTGGGCCTCGATCTTCGGGGCGGTTCCTATCTCGTGCTTGAAGTGGATGCGGCAGCACTCAAGAAAGACCGCATTCGCTCAATTCTCGACGACACGCGCGGTCATCTGCGCACGGCAAAAATCCAGCCGCAGTCTGTCCGTGTCGCGGGTGACAGCGTCATCGTAACGTTGGCGGACGCGACACAAAGCGATGCTGCCGTTGCGGCCTTGCGCGATCTTACCACTCAAGTCGCACAAGTCGGGTTTGCCGCACCTGTCAGTGACATCGATATCAACACGAACGGCAACCAGATACGTCTGACGCTGACCGAAGCCGGAATGAAGGACAAGCTGGACAATGCATTGACGCAAAGTCTGGAAATCGTCCGTCGCCGCGTCGATCAGGTCGGCGTTGCCGAACCTTCAATCCAGCGCGTCGGTTCCGATCGTATCGTCGTTCAGCTCCCCGGTTTGCAGGATCCGAGCCAGCTGCGCGCCCTGCTCGGCAGCACGGCCAAGATGACCTTCCACATGGTTGCGGATCGCAATGCCGGCGCCGCGCCGCCTCCTGGCGTATCCATCTTGCCGGATGCGAAAGATCCCGCCATTACCTACCCGGTTGAAGACCGCGTTGCCCTCAGCGGCGAACGCCTGACGGATGCCCGCGCCGCCTTCGATCAGCAAACCAACCAGCCGATCATTTCATTCCGCTTCGATAATGTCGGTGCGCGTCAGTTTGCCGATATCACCAGCCAGAATGTCGGTCGTCCCTTTGCCATCGTACTGGACGGCAAGGTGCTGACAGCTCCTGTCATCCAGGTCCCGATCACCGGCGGCTCCGGCCAGATCACCGGTAATTTCACGGTTCAGGATACCGTCACCACCGCTGCTCTGCTTCGCGCCGGCGCATTGCCGGCACCGCTGACAGTCATCGAAGAACGTACCGTCGGTCCGGACCTTGGTGGCGACGTCATCAAGATGGGCGTTCTTACGGGCCTCATCGGCTTCGCGCTCGTGGTCGGCTTCATATTCGTCCTCTACAGCGGCTGGGGTCTGATCGCGAATCTCGCGCTTGCCCTCAATGTTATTCTTACATTCGGCATTCTGAGCCTGCTCGGCGCGACACTTACCCTCCCCGGCATCGCCGCCATCATCCTCGGTATCGGCTTTGCTGTTGATGCGAACATCCTCATCAACGAACGTATCCGTGAAGAAGCGCGCAAAGGTATCGGTGCGATGGCCGCGGTCGACCGCGGCTTCAAGCTCGCCTATTCGACGATCATCGACTCGCAGGCCACACACCTTATCGCAACGCTACTTCTGTTCCTCTTCGGCACCGGTCCGATCCGTGGCTTCGCCATCACCATGATCATCGGCGCGCTTGTTTCCATGTTTACGGCGGTTACCGTCGTCCGTGTCATGATGACGGCTATCGTCCGCCGCCGGAAGATGAAGACGATCCGTATCGAACACCTCTTCAAGCTCGTACCGGAAAACACCAACATCTCTTTCATGAACGCCCGTTTCTTCGGTATCGGCGTTTCGATCTTCCTGTCTATCGCTTCGGTCATCCTCTTCATCCACCCCGGTCTGAATTACGGTATCGACTTCAAGGGCGGTATCCAGGTGGAAGTTACAACGTCCAAACCTGCGGACCTTGCAACGATGCGTTCGACTCTTGAAGGCCTCGGTCTCGGTGAAGTCGCGCTCCAGCAGGCCGGCGGCGACAACAAGGTGCTCATCCGCGTCCAGCGTCAGGACGGCGGCGAAGAAGCGCAGACCGCGGCCGTTACCAAGGTCAGGGCTTCCGTCCAGCAGCTTGATCCCGGTGTGAAGATCGAGAGTTCCGAAGTCGTCGGACCGAAGGTCAGTCAGGAGCTTGCACGATCGGGTGTCCTTGCCGTTACCCTCGCCAGCCTTGCCATGCTGCTTTATATTTGGTGGCGGTTCGAATGGCACTTCGCCCTTGGTGCAATTGCCACGCTGATCCTCGATACCACGAAAACCGTCGGCTTCTTTGCGCTGATGGGGCTCGATTTCAACCTCACGGCCATTGCCGCTCTGCTGACCATCATCGGTTACTCCGTCAACGACAAGGTCGTGGTCTACGATCGAATGCGTGAGAACCTGCGCATTCATAAGAAGATGCCGCTGCGTCAGATTATCGATCTGAGTATCAACCAGACCTTGGCGCGTTGTATCTATACCTCGCTGACCGTGTTCCTTGCCATGCTTCCCATGGCGATCTGGGGCGGCAAGGCCGTGGAAAACTTTGCTCTGCCAATGCTCTTCGGCGTGGTCATTGCCACGAGTTCGTCACTTTTCATTGCAGCGCCGATTCTCTTGCTGCTCGGAACTTGGTGGGAAAAGAACCATGCTTCGCGCATCGGCTCGGGCGAAAAGCCCGTCATCCAGAGCTGATTGGCTGCCAAGTTAGCGTTCAACGCTAACTATCTGCGGCGCAGGGAAAAAATCACCTTTCCTGCGCCCCAGAGCCGATGAAATCGGTTTGCAAGCCACCGGAGGTACGCAATACTGCTGCGACAGCACCTGTTCGCAGGACCCATCGCTTTTAACCATCGATCATCTTAAGAGGGAGACGCCGACATATGCCTCATGAAACGCCGCTGATTGCGACAATCGTCATAGGTCTGGTTCTGGCCTTTATTTTCGGTGCGATTGCCAATCGTCTGCGTATTCCTCCCCTTGTCGGTTATCTCGTAGCCGGAGTTTTGGCAGGCTCGCATACCCCCGGTTTTGTCGCCGATCAGGAGCTGGCTTCCGAGCTCGCCGAGATCGGCGTCATTCTGCTTATGTTTGGCGTCGGCCTGCATTTTTCCTTGAAAGATCTGCTTTCGGTTCGTGCCATCGCAATTCCCGGCGCCATCGTGCAGATTTTGGTAGCGACTTTGCTTGGCGCCGGCCTTGCCTGGATTCTCGGCTGGAGCATACAGGCGGGTCTTGTCTTCGGCCTCGCGCTCTCGGTGGCAAGTACCGTCGTTCTTCTGCGCGCCATGCAGGAGCGCCGCCTGATCGAGACGGAACGGGGGCGCATCGCGGTCGGCTGGTTGATTGTCGAAGATCTTGCCATGGTTCTTGCCCTTGTCCTGCTGCCAGCTATTGCCGGCGCGATCAACGGCGGCAGCGAAACCGGCGATATGATCCGGGCCGCGAGCGACCCGATCGTCAGATATTTCGAACTAGGCATCGGCGGCGTCATAGCGCTGACACTTGGCAAGGTTGTCGCTTTCGTTGCAGTCATGCTCATCGTGGGACGCAGGGTAATCCCCTGGACCCTGCACGCGATCGCACATACCGGATCGCGCGAGCTTTTCCGCTTGGCTGTGCTGGCGATCGCATTGGGCGTCGCCTTCGGTGCGGCAAAATTGTTCGGTGTATCGCTGGCGCTGGGCGCATTCTTCGCTGGCATGATCATGAGCGAATCCGAACTTAGCCACCGCGCAGCAGAAGAATCCCTGCCGTTGCGCGATGCTTTTGCGGTGCTGTTTTTCGTCTCGGTTGGAATGCTGTTCGATCCGACGACAATCGTCAATGATCCCCTGCCGCTGCTTGCAACGCTCGCAATTATCATCGTTGGCAAGTCGCTCGCGGCATTTTTCATTGTCCGCGCCTTTGGCTATCCAACGGGCACTGCCCTGATCATTTCTGCAAGCCTGGCGCAGATCGGTGAATTCTCTTTCATTCTCGCCGAGCTTGGTGTCGGGTTGGGGATGTTGCCGGAGGAAGGCCGCGATCTCATCCTCGGTGGCGCCATCTTGTCGATACTTGTCAACCCTTTGGTGTTTGCAGGGGTTACATATCTCAAACCAAGGCTCGAAAAGCGCGTGCCAGCGGAAGAACCCTCGACCGAAGATTTGACAGCAGTTGAAACCCCCGATGTGGAAATTCGGCCGACGTCCCTCACCGATCATGCCGTTCTGGTCGGTTATGGCCGTGTCGGCAGTCTTGTTGGTGATGCACTTAAAGAAGCCGGCAAGCCGTTTCTCGTTATCGAGGACGCCGATAAAACTGTAGCGAAACTGCATGAGGATAACATTGAAACGATCGTCGGCAACGCAGCCAATGGCGATATCCTCGCCGCCGCCAATCTTGCCCAGGCCCGTCAACTGATCATCGCCATTCCGAACGCTTTCGAGGCCGGGCAGATCGTGGTCAAGGCCCGGGCCGCAAACCCGGTCATCAGCATTTTGGCGCGGGCTCACTCGGATGCGGAGGTCCAGCATTTGCAGGATCTCGGTGCGGATGCGGTTATCATGGGTGAACGTGAAATAGCGCGCGGAATCGTCGCCCACATCCTTGATCTTGAAGACCCCGAGCCGGAGACATCGAACCGTATAGAAGCAACAAAAGCGGTATAGAGCCAGAATGGGCAAGCGGGAAAAAGCATGAAGTTGAAGGACTACGTATGGCCGGTTGTTGGGCTGGCCGCCGTCGGGATTTCCATATGGCTCCTTTACAAGGAGCTGCGGAGCATCTCGTTGGATGACGTGATCCACAGCCTCTATGCCATTCCTGCCCACCGCTGGATCCTCGCAGGCTTTGCGTCCCTCGTCGCCTACGCCGCCTTGGCCGGCTATGATCGCATCGCGCTGCTACACCTGCGCCGCAGGATTTCCTGGTTGTTCATCGCGCTCTGTTCGTTCACCACCTACGCACTTTCGCACAATATCGGCGCCTCGGTCCTTTCTGGAGCCGTGGTTCGCTATCGTGCCTATTCCTCGCAAGGCATGAGCGGCCCTGAAATTGCGCTGCTCATCGCTTTCTGTTCATTCACTTTCATCTTGGGCGTATTGACGCTGAGCGCAGTGGTTCTTCTCATCGAGCCGCATCTCCTTCAGCGTTTCAACGCGGAATTGCCGCCTTCCCTGAGCTACGGGCTGGGTTTCGGGGCCTTGGCGATCGTCCTGCTCTATGTGTTCGGCAGTTGGCTGCATTTCCGGCCGCTTCGCATCCGGCGCTTCACGCTCGAATATCCACGTTTGCCGGTCGTCGCCCAGCAACTGATTGTCGGACCACTGGAGCTCATCGGTGCCGCCGCCATCATTTATTTTACACTCCCGACAGCAGGCAATCCCGGTTTTCTCATCATTCTCGGGATATTTCTCGTATCATTTTCTGCGGCTCTGATCTCCCATGCGCCCGGCGGCCTCGGCGTATTGGAACTGGTTTTCCTCACTGGTTTGCCCGATATGAATCAGGCCGACGTATTGGCGGCACTGATAATTTTCCGCTTGTTCTACCTGTTGATTCCATTTGCCCTTTCCTTGCTTGTCGTACTTTATTTTGAACGCTCGCAGTTGCTGTTGCGCTGGTACAAGAAGGACAGCGATACCTGACGCGTAATTTTACGATAACCGCAATTCGCGCAGGGAATATTTTCCATTTCTGACCGAGTTTAGTGCGCTGTTCCTTCATGGATCAGTGCAACCACCCTATTTTGAGGCCACATTACGAGTTCTTCCCCAGGCAATGGCACAAAAGGAGTGGTGGCGCATGACAACATTGATCATTCCGGGATATCGCGGGTCCGAAAAAGGCCACTGGCAACAGCAATGGTTGCTGGAGGATGAAACGGCGCGTCTTGTCGAACAGGACGATTGGAACAATCCGGTCCTATGTCAATGGCTTCATGTTCTCGAAGCGACACTTGCCGAAACACCTGGTGCTGTCCTTGTCGCGCATAGCCTCGGCTGTGTTCTCGTTACGCATCTCGCCAGCCGTCCATCGGCAGCGCACATCGCTGGTGCGGTTCTGGTTGCGCCAGCCGACGCGGAACGTATGGCCGTTCAGGATTCCAAATTTCGCAGTTTTGCACCCCTGCCACGTCACAAGCTCGGCTTTCCCTCGATCGTGGTTGCCAGCCGCAACGATCCTTATATGTCGTTCAACAAAGCTGAAGCCCTGGCCAATGTCTGGGGCGCGGGCTTTGTCGACATGAAAAATGCAGGACACATCAATATTGAAAGCGGCTTCGGCTCATGGCCGGAAGCGCACATTCTGGCGGATTCACTGCGCAGACCGCAGCAGGATTTTCGCGTTCAACGAGCAGCGTAATTTAGTTCATGAACCGATAAATCCGGTAGAGATGGCGCCTGAAATGGCATGGGCGATGGCGGTGATCTCTCCCGGTGCGAGAGAGAAAAGCATTTTGTTGGATCTAGCCTCTTTATCGGATCCTCGCAGACCCCAAGAGAGGATTGCCTCTACAGCACCTGACACCCTCTCTTCGAGGCCTTTAGCAAGAGCCTAGATGCCGGTGATCTCTCCTCTTGCGGGGAGAAAGTTACTCGGTCCTCACCAAAATCCGCGATGCTGCCAGCACCAGAGGAAATCCTCCTCGGTCCAGTTGCGGTTTTTCTTGGCCGCAGCTTCTTCGCGATCACGCTGCTTGGAATCGCTGGTATCGCGGTCGAGAGTTTCAGCTGCAAAAACGTCCCGCCACAGGCGTTCCGCCCGGTTAAATATGCCTGATACTTCACTGTACATCGCGACCTCCATCAAACAATCCGGTTGCAGAGTGCAGTTGCCTTTAGGTCAACCGATACCCCAATGATGACGGCTTGAAATCATTTGTCAATAATCTCTACCTGTTTAATCGTGTATCGGATTCATTGCTTCCGCACCGCCGTCTACGCCAAATTCTTAATGAATTAATATTTTTCAGCGCCTTACACACCATTTTTAAGACATTTCTCGGCCGTAAAAAAACTTATTTTTTAACATTTTTACACTAGAAATTGTAGTGCGAGGGACTATGACTGCATCGCACCGGTAGTCAGGCAAAGAAGAAATGATATCGCAAAAGGCCAAATATGCTCTGCGGGCGCTTGTCGTTCTGGCCAGGGCAAACGCCGAGAAATCCCTCTTCATCTCGGATATCGCAGAAGAACAGAATATCCCGAAGAAGTTTCTCGAACAGATACTGCTCGATCTGAAGCACCAGGGTATCGTGATGAGTCGTCGCGGCAAGATGGGCGGGTATCTGCTGCTGAAGCCGGCAGAAGAAATTACATTCGGCGAGGTGCTACGTCTCATTGATGGTCCGATTGCCCCTCTGCCCTGCCTGAGCAAGATCGCCTATCGCCGCTGCGAGGATTGCCAGGACGAAGCGACATGCGAGATACGCCACGTCTTCAATGAAGTCGCCAATGTCACCCGTGCGGTCCTGGACAAGACGACGATCGCCGATTGCCTCGTTTACGGCGGCGATGCCAAGGTCGCTGAACTGCTCGACAGCTAAGGGCTTCAGGCTGGAGCCTTTCATGCCCGGATGGAAGGCTCTGTCACGTAAACACCGCCCTGCCGATCACGGGCGTAGACGGTACGGCAACGTCGCGAGGCTCAAGCAGGCCCGCATGAAAAGCTGCATGGCCCGCGTCAACTGCTTTGGCAAAGGCCCCGGCCATTGCCACTGGATCGCCGGCCTTCGCCACCGCCGTGTTCAGCAGGATGGCATCAAACCCAAGTTCCATGACCGTCGCAGCATGAGATGGCCGCCCGAGACCCGCGTCGATGATCATCGGCACATCGGGGAAATTGCCCCGCAATGAACGCAGTGCGTGCAAATTGAGCGGTCCCAGAGCCGAGCCGATCGGCGCGCACCATGGCATCAGAACCTCGCAACCCGCTTCCAGCAGCCGCTCGGCGACGATCAGATCGTCTGTCGTGTAGGGAAACACCTTGAAGCCGTCATCGGACAATATCCGGGCAGTCTCGACCAGCGCAAAGACATCCGGCTGCAACGTATCGTGATTGCCAATGACTTCAAGCTTGATCCAGTCGGTCGCAAAAACATCCCTTGCCATCTGCGCCGTCAGCACAGCTTCTTTCACCGTATGACATCCCGCCGTATTCGGCAGTACATGTGTTCCAAGCGACCGGATAAGCGACCAGAACTTGTCACCGGATTTGCCGCCCGCCATTTCGCGCCGCAGCGAGACGGTCACGATTTCCGTGCCGGATGCCTTGATTGCATCCATGAGGATGGCGGGCGAAGGATACTGCGCTGTTCCGAGCAAAACTCGTGAGGAAAGTTTGGTATTATAAAGTTGCAGCATGGCTAGAGCCTTTCATGCTTGGATGGAAACAGTTCTGTTTCCTGGATGGCGAGACAATCCACGCGGAAGGTGGCGAGGTCGATGTCTTTCCATCGTCCGAGGCCGCCTGACAAATCGGGTCTCCGCCAGCCGGAAACCCAGCCGTTGGTTTGCTTTGCAAACCATAAGCTTTCAAAACCGCTGGTCGAATTATCGGCATTTCGAGCGAAATGCGGTTCGACCAGTGGGCCAGGTGAATTTGGCCCAATTCCTTCGGGCTTCGGCTTCCTCCGATGGGTAAACATCGGCCTCGCCAAATCCCTTGACCTTGAACCAAATTCCCTCCGGCAGAACGCTTCCATCCAAGCATGGAAGGCCCTAGCCTCCTTGACGTGGAGTAAGTATTTCGATCCGGTCGCCCTCGTTCAAAAGGCAAGCTTGACGTTCCAGTGACCGCACGAGTTCCCCGTTTAATGCCGTCGCCAGCCATTCACCTTCGAACTCCAGTTCGGCAAGCAGAGCATCGAGCGATTGCGCCACAACATCATGCGGTTCTCCGTTGACGAACAGTTTCATCAGTGTGCTCTCCTTTCATTCGAAACCATGTCCGCCACCAGCATGGCCATCGCCGGGGCAAGCAAGAAACCGTGTCGGTAAAGCCCGTTGATGCTGATGGTGTTACCCTCGCGGACGACACGGGGCAGATTGTCCGGATAGGCGGGACGAATGCCCACCCCGGTTTCGACAATCTCGGCCTCGCCGAAGGCGGGGTGCAGGCTATAAGCCGCGTTTAGCAATTCCATCATCGAGCGCACGGTGATTGGACCGACCGAGTCGCTTTCAAGCATTGTTGCGCCCACCATGAACGTATGATCCGCCCTCGGCACGACATAGATTGGAAAGCGCGGATGAACGAGCCTGACGGGACGTGACAAGGAGATATCAGCGGTCCGCAGGACCAGCATTTCACCGCGCACGCCGCGTATGGTTTGATCGTCGCGGGAATAGCCGGTGCACTGAACGGTCCAATCAAAACCAGCTGTCGCGGTTCGCACCGGATCAGTTTCAAATACTACCCCAGCTTCCGCCAATTTCGCCGCAAGACGGATCAACACGCGTCGGGGGTCAAGATGCGCTTCCCCCTCAAAGAACAATCCCTTGCGGAAGCGCCCGGCAAGGTCCGGCTCCAGCGTTGTAATCGCGTCATCGTCAGCCCATTCAAAGCCAGATGTTCGCGAGCCGAAGCGTTCAAGCTCCCTGACGTCGCGGATTGGCGCCAAGACCAGCGTACCATTGCAGGTCACCGAGCCGGGTAGCGCCGCTTCCCACCAGTCTGCGGCACCAAGCCCGAGCTCAAGAACCACCTGTTCAGCGCTTTCCCGCTCGCAGTAGGGTGCTAGCATTCCCCCCGCAAACCAGGATGCCGCCGCGGGGCTGGCCGGTTGCGGATCGAGCACCGTCACACGGGCGCCGCGCGACATCAATTCATGGGCGACCGACAACCCGGCCACGCCGGCACCCTTTACGAGAACGTTCATTCTGTCAGGCGCCTGTGTTCAACGGCATATATAGGTCGCCGCCGTCGCGAAATTTCTTCGCCATGGCCGCCATGCCTTCCTTTTGCGCCTCGGCACGGATGTCGTGCGAGATGCGCATGGAACAGAACTTCGGCCCGCACATCGAGCAGAAATGCGCCACCTTATGCGCTTCCTTGGGCAATGTTTCATCGTGGTAGAGACGCGCCGTTTCCGGGTCGAGCGACAGGTTGAACTGGTCCTCCCAGCGAAACTCGAAACGCGCCCGTGACAACGCGTCATCACGCAGTTGAGCCGCGGGATGTCCCTTGGCAAGGTCAGCAGCGTGAGCGGCAATCTTGTAGGTGATCACGCCGACTTTAACATCGTCGCGGTTCGGCAGGCCCAGATGCTCTTTCGGCGTCACATAGCAAAGCATCGCCGTCCCGAACCAGCCGATCATCGCTGCGCCGATGCCGGACGTGATGTGATCATAGCCCGGCGCAATATCCGTCGTCAGCGGTCCGAGCGTATAGAACGGAGCCTCGCCGCAAACTGCGAGCTGCTTGTCCATGTTTTCCTTGATCTTGTGCATCGGCACGTGACCGGGGCCCTCGATCATCACCTGGCAATCCTTTGCCCACGCAATCTGCGTGAGTTCGCCAAGCGTTTCGAGTTCGGCAAACTGCGCCGCATCATTGGCATCGGCGATTGAGCCGGGCCGCAAACCATCCCCCAGTGAAAAGCTGACATCATAGGCGCGGCAGATATCGCAGATTTCCTCGAAATGCTCATAGAGGAAGCTTTCGCGATGGTGGTGCAGGCACCACTTGGCCATGATCGAACCGCCGCGCGAGACAATGCCCGTGACGCGGTTCACGGTCAGCGGAATGTAGTGCAATCGCACGCCGGCATGGATCGTGAAATAATCCACACCCTGCTCCGCCTGTTCTATCAGCGTGTCGCGATAAACCTCCCATGTGAGATTCTCCGCAATGCCATCGACCTTTTCCAGTGCCTGATAGAGCGGCACCGTACCAATCGGCACCGGTGAATTCCGGATAATCCACTCGCGTATATTGTGAATGTTGCGCCCGGTGGAAAGATCCATCACCGTGTCCGCGCCCCAGCGCGCGGCCCAGACCATCTTTTCCACTTCCTCGGCCATGGAGGACGTCACTGCGGAATTGCCGATATTGGCGTTGATCTTGACCAGGAAGTTGCGCCCGATGATCATCGGCTCAAGCTCGGGATGATTGATATTGGCAGGAATGATCGCGCGGCCCCGCGCTATCTCTTCGCGGACGAAGTCCGGTGTCACGTGATCGGGGATTGATGCACCGAACGATTCGCCGTCGCGCACCCCACCATTCCTTGCATTCTCCCGGCCCAGATTTTCGCGAATCGCGACATATTCCATTTCTCGCGTGACGATACCTGCCCGTGCATAAGCAAGCTGGGTAACGGCCTTGCCGTCTTTGGCCTTCAATGGATTGTGGCGGATGGGAAATTCCGGCGTCAGCCGTTCGCCCGTGGCGAAGCCATTATCCGCCGGGATAACGCTGCGCCCTTCATAGCGATGGACATCATTCTGCGCGGCGAGCCAGCGTTCGCGAACGCGCGGGATGCCTTTGGCGATATCGATAACTGCCGTCGGATCGCTATACGGACCTGAGGAATCATAAACCGCAACGTTGGGCTCACCGGCAGTCGGGTGAACGGCGATTTCGCGCATGGGCACGCGGATGTCAGGATGGAAACGCCCGGTTTTGTAAATCTTGCTCGACGCAGGCAGTGGACCTGTCGAAACGCTCGGCGTGTTTGAAATAGTTGGATTAAAAACGGTCATCATCAGGTTCCTTTGCCCGCTCATGACCCCAAAAAGCGCTTCCTTTTCGGATAAGGATCACGAGCCATTAAAAGTGTTGCTGCGCCCCTTATGCGTCCATTCAAGTGGACGCACGGCGCAGCAAGTGCGTGGAAACCCAGTTCTGTGCCGGAAGGATGAAAGGAGTTCGCGAGTCTGAATAGAGACCGAGTGCCAAGACACTCCACGCGAAGACTTTTGCACCGTCCCTACGCCAGTATGAACTGGATCAGGTTCAACGGGTCACTGCGCTGCAAAGCCAGCAGTATCTCAGCCCCTTGTCGGGACTCCCCTGGTGAATGTGTTTATGTGACCCGCTGTTGACGCAGTTGTCAAGCAGGTCCATCTCCAGACAAACGAAAACCCGCTACGGTCTGGACCATGCGGGTTCTGTCGCGTCTAATTATAACCGGATGACCGGTCACAAAAATTAACGGTTGTTGTAATCGCTGCCATTGTTGCCGGCTGGGCGGGCAACGCGTTCCTTTTTCTTCGGACCTGGCAACAGGCCTTCGCGCTGAGCCTGCTTGCGTGCAGCCTTGCGGGCACGGCTAACGGCTTCTGCTTTTTCACGGACACGACGCTCGGATGGCTTTTCGAAAGCCTGGCGCGCCTTCATTTCGCGGAAGAGACCTTCCCGCTGCATCTTCTTCTTCAGGACCCGAAGGGCCTGTTCAACATTGTTATCACGGACGAGAACTTGCAATCGTTTTCCTTACCCATGCTTGTCTCGCCTTGCGGAAGGAAATGAGCCACAATCAGACAAGCGTTTGAAGAATTGCCACTACGGCAATCCGGAGAAGCGCGGACTTTATGCATTTCCGCGCCAAAAATCCAGTGCGCTCAAGCAATTTACTTGAGTATTCCTGCTACGACGCCAACTATTCTGGTCACTAGGCAGGGATAATTTTTGTGCCGTGTCTATTTCAGTCGGCTTCAGGCTGACTATCCAGAACCCAACCAAAATAGATTCCAAGGGCTTTCAAGATTCCTGCCATGAAGCGCCGAAAATGGCGGTTTTCGAACACCGGAGTGGAGAAAGCCGCCAATTGCAGGTTGTCAGAGCATGAACATCGACAGCTCTAGATCGCGGCAGTGATAATGATCTCGACCTTGTATTCTGGCGTTGCAAGCTTGGCTTCGCCCGTTGCGCGTGCCGGTGTGTTTGCCGGATCGACCCACGCATCCCACGCCGCATTCATCTCGCCGAAATCCTTCATGTCATCGAGCCAGATGATGGCTTGCAACAGCTTGGATTTGTCGGTGCCGGCTTCCTTGAGCAAGCGGTCAATCGAAGCCAGGACATCCTTGGTCTGCTCCGTCACGCTCTTGCCTGGGCTGCCGACCTGGCCAGCGAGATAGACCGTGTTGCCGTGGATTACGACCTGGCTCATGCGTGGACCAACTTCAATACGGCGAATGCTCATGGAAATCTCCTCTAATGATGTGCTGGCAACTTAATGCCTGCCTTGCGTGCATGAAAAAGGGCCGATGCGGCCCCGTTTTCAAAGGATGGTAGCGTGGTTTGCAGATCAAGCCTTAGACCCGCTGATTGAGCACTACGATTATTTTAATATCACAGCGCTTTGATTTTGAATTATTTTCTGCCCGTAACGGCGCGCAACATCAGCAACGAACGTCAATAACAGTCGATTCGGCGTCACACTATTTGCCACATACCGTAGAGTCAAATTTCATATCTAGACGTTCGAGAAGTTATATAAATAAGTGCTCCGTTCGCTTATCATTGCCAAATGGATCACCGGACTGTCATTGCATCATTGACGTCGGAGGAGCGCAATCGTCTGACCACCAAATCGGACCGTGCTGGCCTCCTTCAACTCGCCCTCCATTGGGGCTCGATCATTCTGCTCGGATGGTTGATCGCCGTGCGGATACCCCTTTGGCCGCTCTTGATGATCCTGCAAGGGATTCTGATCGTGTTCCTGTTTACCCTCATACACGAGTCAATCCACCGCACGCCATTCAGGACGCAGTGGTTGAACGACTGGGTTGCCCGCGTCTGTAGCGTCCTGCTTGTCCTGCCCTCGGACTGGTTTCGCTACTTTCACCTGGCCCACCACCGCTTCACTCAGGATCCGGAGAACGATCCTGAGCTGATGTCCCTCAAGCCGGAAACCATGCGGCAATACCTCGTGCACCTGTCCGGCATTCCCGTCTGGTGGAGCCACATCAAGACGCTTGTGATAAACGCTTCGGGACGTTGCAGCGATACATTCGTGCCGGCAAAAGGTCGCCGGAAGGTTCGCAGCGAGGCACAGATCATGATTGCGGTCTATGCCCTGATGATCGCTGTCTCCGTTTACCTGCAGACGGCAGTCCTTCTGTATGTATGGGTCCTGCCGGCGATATTTGGACAGCCTTTCCTGCGCATCTATCTTCTGGCCGAGCACGGCCGCTGCCCCTATGTCGCCAACATGCTCGAGAACAGCAGGACAACCACCACGACTTGGCTAGTGCGCAAACTCGCGTGGAACATGCCTTATCATGCCGAACACCATGCTTATCCGACTGTTCCTTTCTACCGACTGCCGGAATTCCATGCATTGATCGAGACCGAGCTCAAGCAGACCGAGAATGGCTACGTCCGGTTCCACGCCAAATACATTGAGCAGATCCGTTAAAAGATCAGCTCGACGTGCATCATCAAAAGGAGTCCATATGAGCAGTGCTTTTCCGGAGACCTATCTCGTTCGCCATGGAGAAACAGAATGGAGTGTCTCCGGCAGGCACACGGGACGTACGGACATACCGTTGACGCCCGCTGGGGAAGAGGCCGCGCGCCACATCGCTGCCCGTCTGTCGGGCCTGACTTTCTCCGCTGTGTGGTCAAGTCCATCACAACGCGCTTCTAAAACCTGCGCGCTTGCAGGATTTGGCTCGCAGGCGGTGACGAAGGCAGAATTGGCAGAGTGGGACTACGGGGCGTATGAGGGATTGACGACGAAACAAATTCTCGCCGAACGCCCCGGATGGCGTCTGTTCCGGGATGGCTGTCCGCAGGGCGAACTGACATCGGATGTGGGCGCACGGGCGGATTTGACCGTTGGCCAGCTCCGCCAAACCGATGGCACGATCCTGATATTTTCGAGCTCTCATTTCTTGAGAGTTCTTGCGGCGCGTTGGCTCGGATTACTACCTGAAGCCGGTGAACTCTTTGTCCTCGATACGGCGAGCATAAGTATCCTCGGCTACGAACACGACCTCACTGAACCGGTCATAAGAAGGTGGAATCAAAAGTGACTGGGTTCCACTGATTGAGGGATTCGGGCGCCACGCCTTCTCAGGCAGTTATATCCATTGAAATGCGCATGATCATCTGATTACGTGACGAGGCGGCTGGACTTTTGGGGGAACCATGCCTTTTTCTCGAACCGAAGAACTGACCTATTCGTCCGCTGATTGGCAGATAATGGAGCATGCCTTTGCGCAAGCGTCTGCGCTGCTGAAAAGGTCACCAAAGACCGATCCGCGCGCCAACCGCCTGGCACGAAATGTCATGATGTTTTTTGACCGGGGCATGCGCGATCCAGATCTCATCGCAGCCGTCGCCGCCAACCGGGAAATCAGTCTCGAGTTCAGGGACATCACCGAGGACTGCTCCAAGCCAACGATGCGTGAAAGGGTGACCGCTGGACAGATTGCGGCGGCCTTGAGCGAGAACGAGGGCAATTCCGGCGACGAGGACGACTCAGCCGAGAAGTATTGAGCGGATGGCCGCACACCCTGGGGCAGTGCCTGATCTGCCGGCAAGAATCATCATGCGAGTGACGTTTTAACCTGGATTTCTGCCGTTAATTATGGCCGTTTTCTTCTGCAGAGTAACGCGGCGCAGTATTGTTTGAAGTCCGGATACTCAGCCTGCAAAGCGCGGCTCGGGTATACCTTTGATGCCAAGCCCGGTGATCGCGAAAAGGCTGCCGCGCAAGACACCATCTCCCGGAAATCTTGGCAAGGGCGGCTTTGCCATGGATGTCACGTAGATAATGTCCAGATCCGGGCCGCCGAACATGATGCTGGTGACCTTTTTCACCGGCATATCGATGACGCGGTCGACGGTGCCGTCGGGCCGATAGCGAACGACCTTGCCGTCATAGACCTGCGCATTCCAAAGGCAGCCTTCCGCGTCGACCGTCGAGCCATCGGCGGCACCGCCTCTCGATGTGTCGATCTTGGTAAATGTCCGGCGATTGGACACATTTCCCGTCGTCTGGTCATAGTCATAAACCCATATCTCGCCCGACCACGAATCCGCGAAGTAGAACAGGCTTCCATCGGGGCTCCAGCATGGGCCGTTCGAAACGATGATACCATCGTCGAGCTTATGCACGCTGAGGTCCGGGTCGACACGGTAGAGCGCGCCGTTCGGACCGCTCTCCATCGTGTCCATGGAGCCCGCAATAAACCTTCCCTGCTTGTCGACCTTGCCGTCATTGATGCGGTTTGCCGACTTGTCCGGCTCCGGGTCATGGATGAGTTCAACATCGCCTGTCTTGAAATCGAGCAGATGAAATCCGCGCGCCAGTGACACGATGGCGCCATTTCCATCCTTGCGTAGCGCCATCGAGCCGATCTTCATGGGGACATCCCACGAGCGGATTTCCCGGCCATCGGCCGTCGCACGAAATACGCGGCCATCAAAACTGTCGATCCAGTAAAGCCGCTGTTGTTCGACGTCCCACAACGGGCCCTCGCCCAGCGTGGTCTTTACGTCCACCACCACATCGATTTTCATATTACCTCCCTCATCCCTTGAAACGCGGTTCCGGCACACCGCGCACGCCAAGGCCGTGCACGGCAAACATGCAGCCGGCCTCGCGCTCGCGGTGGTATTGGTTGTTGAAGGGCCGGGCCATCGACGTAACGTACGCGATATCGAGATCCGGTCCGCCAAAGGTGATGCTCGTCGTCGATTGCACAGGCAGGCCGACAATACGGTCGATCACACCGTTTGGATCGAACCGGATAAGCCGTCCGGAATAGACTTCAACGCTCCAGACATATCCTTCCGCGTCGACAGTCGCGCCATCAGGATAGCCGCGCAGATCGCCGAAGCTGGTAAATACGCGCCGCGACCCGACCGTGCCCGACGCGGTGTCATAGCTGTACGCGTAGATCGCTTTTTTGTGACTGTCCGCGAAGTAGAGTGTCTTTCCATCCGGGCTGAAACAGGGCCCGTTCGAGCAAATGATGCCCGTATCGAGCGTGTGCAGCGAAAGATCAGGATCGAGGCGAAAGAGCGTTCCCACCGGGTCGCGTTCCTCGAAATCCATCGAACCGGCAACAAAGCGCCCCAGACGATCGACCTTTCCATCGTTTAGGCGCGGTCGAAGCTCGCCTGGGTGGGTCTCATGCAGCAGCTCGACAGCACCCGTTTCAAAATCGAGCGTATGAAATCCGTTGCGCAATGAAACGATTGCGCCACCCTTTTCGCGCAGTGCCAGCGAGCCGACCGGTTCGGGCAGGTTCCAGCTCTTGCGGTTGCCGCCTGTGGCATCACAGGAATAGACTGCAGGAGCGTAGGAATCGATCCAGTACAAACGCTGTTCCTCGACGTCCCAAAGCGGGCCTTCGCCCAGTTGATTGCGATCTTCGCTGAAAACCTCGATCCGCAGCATGGAAATCTCCTAAAACGCGACCTTGTCGCCGCCCTTGAGTTCAAGGATCGCGCGCGCATCGTCCGGCGTCGCCACTTCCATGCCAAGGCCTTCGATGATCTTGCGTGCGAGCAGAACCTGATCGGCATTGGACTTCGCCAGCTTGCCCTTGCCCGCCCACAGACTGTCCTCAAGGCCAACGCGGATATTACCGCCCAGCGCGGCTGCCTGGGCGGCAATGCGAAGCTGGCTAGATCCAGCTCCGAGCACCGACCAGCGATAATTCTCGCCAAAAAGCCGGTCCGCAGTGCGTTTCATATGCGCTACATCTTCGGGATGCGTGCCGATTGCGCCCAGAAGGCCAAAAACCGACTGCACGAAGAATGGCGGCTTTACCAATCCACGATCGGCGAAATGCGCAAGGTTATAGAGATGCGCGATGTCGTAGCACTCGAACTCGAACCGCGTACCGTTGTCGTAGCAGGTCGCAAGAATATACTCGATATCCTTGAAACTGTTGCGGAATACCAGATCGCGGGTCGCCTCCAGATGCGGCTTCTCCCAATCGAACTTGAACTCCTTGTATTTGTCGACAAGGTGATAGAGTCCGAAATTGATCGAACCCATGTTGAGCGAAGCCACCTCGGGCTTGAAGGTTGCCGCCGGTTTCACCCGCTCTTCCACCTTCATGTAAGGGCTGCCACCGGTGGTGATATTGATGGCAGCATTGGTGTTCTGCTTGATGCGCGGCAGGAATTTGGCGAATGCCTCCGGGGTTTGGTCTGGCTTGCCGGTTTCCGGGTCGCGCGCGTGAAGGTGCAGGATCGCAGCACCCGCCTCTGCTGCGGCAAGCGCTTCGTTCGCTATCTCGTCGGGCGTGATCGGCAGATAGGGTGACATCGTCGGCGTGTGGATCGCACCGGTTATGGCGCACGTTATGATGACCTTGCCTTTTGTGCTCGAACCACTTGTCACTCGTGTCGTCTCGCTCATTGTCCGAACTCCTGCGTTGATTTCTTCTTGTGCGCCGCAAGCGCCATGAGGCGGCGGTCTCGCCAGACCTGGCGATCAACCAGCTTCTCCTGCGGCAGCTTTTCGCGCCGTCCCGCTTCTACAGTTTTCAGGACATCGCCCGCCCAGTCGACGCGGCGCTGCATCTGCGGAAACAGCCGCTCGTAGATTATCTGATAGCGCTCGACATAGTCGCGCACACCTCCCGGTGCGTTGAGATCGATCGTCTCGAATGGACCCATGAACGACCAGCGGAGGGCAAGTCCGTCACGAATGCCGATGTCCACATCTTCGACTGTCGCATACCCATCGGCCACCAGCCGAAAGGCCTCCTCGAGAAGGGCGCCCTGCATGCGGTTCATGATGAATCCGTCGAGTTCGCGCTTCATGACCAGCGGCGCATGTCCCGCGGCAATCAAGAACGCGCGGGTCCGTTCCACGACCTCGCCCGAGGTCCACGGTGCCGGTACAACTTCGGCCGCAGGAATGAGATATGGCGGGTTGATCGGGTGAACGACAAGACAACGCTGGCGGTTTTTCAGGTGCTCTGTGAATTTCGAAGGAAGCAGGGCCGATGTCGAACTCGCGATGACGGCCGACGCATCGGCGTTCTCATCGAGAAGTGAAAACACCTTGATCTTTGTTTCGAGATTTTCCGGTGTATTTTCTTGAATGTGAACTGCACCTTGCAGCGCCTTCACCAGATCCGTCTCGGCCACGATGCGCGACAAAACCGCTTCCGGTGAATGCCCGTTCAGCAGGTCGTTGCGCTCGAGGTCGGCGAGCACATCTGCTATGTAGCCGCGAGCCTTGGCCACTGCTTCCGGCGCCTGATCCCAAAGGCTCACCTGATAGCCTGCGCGGGCGAAACTGATGGCCCATGCTCTGCCGATGAAACCGCTGCCGATGATCGTTGTCTTTTGCATCGCTACCTCACAGAGTTTCGACGTTGCCATCGACGCCGAGCGACTGGCCCGAAACGTTCAACCCCGCATTTGAAAGCAGGAAGGCGACCATCGTCGCGACATCGTAGGGGCTGACCATGCGGCGCAACGAAACATTCTCGAGATAGCGCTCTGTCATTTCCTCGTGCGAGATACCCAGTTGCTTGGCCCGGTTGCTGATGACATTTTCAATACGCGGTCCCTCGACAATGCCTGGCAGGATTGCGTTCACGCGGATCGCATGCGGCCCGAGCTCCTTGGCGAGACTTTGGGTAAGGCCGATCACGCCGAACTTGGCCGCCGAATATGGTGTGCGAAAAGCATAGCCATGCTTGCCAGCCGCAGATGACATATTGACGATCGACCCGCCTCCTGATGCCTTGAGCATGGGTACGGCGCGCCGCGCGCAAAGGAACTGCCCGGTCAGGCAGATGTCGATGCAACGGCGCCAGTCCTCGGTATTGATCTCATCGACACCGCCAGTCGGGCCGGCAATGCCAGCATTGTTGATGAGCGCGTCGAGACCACCCAGCGAAGAAGAAACTTCCTCAAACATGCGGTCGACATCTTGTTCACGCGAAACGTCGGCCAACGTCGCATGAGCCAGAGAAACGCTATTCTGCGCCTCGTTCAGCAGCGATTGGGATATATCGCAGATCGCGACACGCGCGCCAAGCCTCGAAAGTGTAGCGGCAATCGCATAGCCGATACCGGAGCCCCCCGCCGTGACCAGCACTCTCTGATCGCGCAAACCACTTAAGAATTCTTCTGCAGATGCCGGAGCTATTTTATTCATCATTTGTCCTCCTAAGACCGCTTCTCACGAAGCGCCATAACCGCACCAAGCACCACAAGGCCAAAGAGGATCGCCCGCGTAGCGTAGGGTAATGTTGTGCCGGCCAGAAACATTTGCAGCGCGGTGAGCAGCAACACTCCTCCCAGCATGCCGAGATAATGCCCACGACCGCCGGTGATCAGGGCTCCACCGACAACGACCACCGCGATGGACGGCAACAGATAGTCATCGCCCATCCCAAGACTTGCCTGGCCCGAAAAGCCGGTGAGCAAAACCCCGACCAGCCCGGCGCAAAGACCGGACAGCACATAGACAAGAATGAGCGTACGACCGACAGCGATGCCAGAGAGCTGGGCCGCCCGTAATCCATTGCCGATACCGTAGACCCTGCGTCCGAAGGCTGTTCGGCCGAGCAGGAATACGGCGGCAATCACAAACAGCACCATGAACGGCACGACCGGCGTGACAATCCATATCTTCCCGGTCATGAACCAGCGGAGCATCGGTGACGAGAATCCCGCTGGCGTTCCTTGCGAATAGACCAATGCGAAACCCTGCAGGATGCCATTCATAGCCAGGGTCATGACGATGGGCGATATACCGAGCACGACGATGCCTAAGCCGTTGACGAGACCTATAAGGCAGGCAATGAGAAGAACCGCGGGCAAAGCGTAGACGAGCGCCGCGTCGGAACCATTGACGATACCCGCCAACAGGATACCCGCTATGCCGATGGTCCAGGGAACGGACAGATCGAGCCCCCCGGTCAGGATCACCGTACCCTGCCCCAAAGCCAGTATGGCAAGGAAGGTGGACAGGACCGCCAGCGAGTTCCAGTAGGTCGGGTTCAGGATCGCCCGGCCAAGCCACAGTTGAGTCACTATGACAACGGCGAGCAGACACAAATATGCCGGCAGCGCATAACGGATCGTCTCGCTGTGGCGTGAAAGGAATGACGACGCTACCGGTTTGCCCGCGACCGACGACGGCATTTTCATCCGCCGGTCAGTGCGGTCGAGCTGCGACGGCAGCAGGCCCTGGCGCCAGGCGCTAAACTGGGCCCGCGCGCCGCGCAATTGCTTGGCAAGGGTCGAACTGTGTGAGATCGATCCTGCCAGTACCGCAAGTATCAGGATGGTTCCTTCAGCAATGGTCGAATAGTAGGCCGACACATTCAGAACGAGGAGAATGTTCACGACCATCATGAGAATATAGGCGCCGAAGACGGTGCCGAGCGGCCCGCCGCGTCCGCCACCCAGACGCGTGCCACCAACGACCACTGCCGCAAACATCGACAGGAGCAGCGGATTGCCCACCAGCGGATCGGCGCTACCCGTCTGGGCGCTGATGAAAACGCCAGCCAGGCCATAGCAGCCGCCAGCAATGACATAGACCAGGAATTTGGTGAGCTTGACCTTCACACCAATAGCGGCAGCCGCATCAGGATCGCTGCCGACCGCATAGATCGCGGTACCGAACCGCGTGTTTTTCAGCCAGAGCCAGGCGAGCAGAACCACGCCGATCACCACCAGCGGCATGGGCAGCCAGCCAGGTATGGCATCACCCAAATAAAAAGTCCCGAGGTCAGGCGCGACGAAGCCACCGGGCTTGTCCATTACCAGCAGCGTCAAACCCTGGATGATGAACATGGTCGACAGCGTGACCACGATGGGCTGCAACCGGAAGAATGCGATGAAAACGCCGTTGAAAGCCCCGGTCAGCATGCCAACGCCGATACCGACACAGGTCCAATAAACAACGCTTGTCTGTGCCGCAGCCGGGTCCATGCCTTGCGCCAACACCACATTGACCAGAGAAATCACCGCCCCGGCCGACAGATCGAAACCACCGGAAAGAACGACGATCGTTTGTCCGATTGCAGCAACGGCCGACGTTGCTCCGCCGCTTGAAAGAAACGAAATGTCGAAATAGCTGAGGGGGCCGCTGCTGACAAAATCCACCAAACCAAGCAGGCCAAGAAATACGGCTATGGCTATGAGTACGCTGCGCCGTTCAGGCGACATGCTGAACAGGGACGTCCAGTTGCGGCTCGTTGAGGTCGAGGTCAGCATCGTCATTCTGCGGCCTCTTTTGCTGCGCTGTCATGGCCAAGCGCTGGCCGCATGATCGAGGCTTCGGTCAATTCATCGCGCGACAGCGATGCTGCAATCCGCCCGTCATAAAGGACCAGAACCCGGTCGCACAAATGCACGAGCTCGGGAATTTCGGTCGAATGCAGGAGGATCGAACCACCGGCGTCGGTGAAGTTGCGCATCATGACATAAAGTTCGTGCTTGGTGCCGACATCGATACCGCGGGTGGGATCGAACAGCAGCAGAATACGGCTTTGAGCGACAAGCCATTTGGCGATTGCGATCTTCTGCTGATTGCCTCCAGAGAAAGCTCCTGCCCTGGTCCAGAGCGCGCGCTGGTCGACCTCGACGGTGCCGAAGGCAGAACGCACGGCTTGGCTTTCCAGATCACTTTGTATCAGTCCAAATCGTGAAAACCTGTCGATCACCGGCAAGGACGCATTGAGCGTTCCGCTGAGCTTCAGGAACAGGCCCTCCGTCTTTCGGTCTTCAGGCACCAGCCCAATGGCAATATTGGGCTTGAGCGCATCTGCAGGCGAGCCAAACCGGACCCTGCGCCCATCGACAAGGATATCGCCGTGGGATACCTGCGTCATGCCGAAGCAAGTCAGGAAGAGGTCGAGTTGACCCATGCCCTGCAGCCCGGCAATGCCAAGGATTTCGCCTTTCCGCAAATCAAAACTCGCATCCCGCAACTTGTGGCCGGACCGCAAGTTGCGGACGCCCAACACGGGAGCACCAAATGCGGCATCGCTTTTCGGCCTCGCCGGGAAAGTCTGGGCAATCGATCGCCCGACAATGCTCTCGATGACTTGGCCGTCGGTGATTGCGGCGACAGCGCAGGTGGTTATGTGGCGGCCGTTGCGCAAAATCGTCAGCGTGTCGCAGAAAGCGCGCACCTCGCGCATGCGATGCGTGATGAAAACGATGGTGGTCCCTGCAGCCTTCAGTTTGGCGATGATCCGGCCCAGCCATTCGACGTCGCTGCCCGCAAGCGTCGATGTTGGCTCGTCCAGGAGAAGAATCCGCGGCTTGCGGTAAAGCGCACGGGCAATTTCTATCTTTTGCTGGATGGCAAGGTCGAGCGTGCCGACTTCAGCATCGAGATCGACCACAAACTCGAGTTCCTGCAAATGCTGCGCTATGGCTTGACGCGCCGCAGACCGGCGGATCATGCCGGTTAGGCCCATCGGCGCATAGGGCATCAGCATATTGTCGAGCACTGTCAAATCCTTGACCAGCGTCATTTCCTGAAACGCAGTCTGGACGCCGAGCGCATGCGCTGCCCTTGGGGCATTGAGCGCTGCTCTTTCGCCAAAGACCGATATGTGCCCCTCGTCGGGACGCAGCAGTCCCGACAGCAATTTGACGATCGTTGATTTGCCCGCACCGTTTTCGCCGAGCAAAGCATGGGTGCTACCAGGCTCGATGCGGAAGGATACGCCATCGACGGCAACCGTGGCGCCAAACGCCTTGCGAATATCGGTCACTTCAATGGCGGATTGTTCGAATGGTGAATTCATCCCACCGGTCCTGCTCAATTGATCGGGATTGGAAACGTTGCGCGGAACGAAAGACGCTCCGCGCAAGCATACCCTCAGTTTTCAGGCTGACCGACCAATGCTGCGTTGAGACCGATCTCCGGCGTTTTTTCCGAGAAGATCGAAGCAAACCAGCCTGGATTGGAGACGATGGACGGTTTGAATGCGTTGCAACCGTCTTTCATTTCCTGCCACGTACCTTCCTGGCAGAGCTTGATGGTCTCGTTGGTTACGAGAGGCAGCGGCAGTACAGTCTTCTTCGGCACTTCCTTGCCTTCGATCGCATCGACGGCGAGCTTCAGCGCCAGTGCGCCCGAATATGGCGGCGATGCATAGGAAATGCGCGGCGCGCCCATGGGTGCATAGGGAGCTGTCGCACCCTCTGCTTCGGTTCCTGCCGGCAGCATCTGGATACGGCCGCCATTCGACCCCTCGCCTGCGCATGGAAGAAGCTGTTCGGGCTTCTTGCCAGCTTCGAGTTGCATCGAATTTGCGGTAAAGCAGCCGACCTGCATCCAAAGCCCGTTAATGTCGTCCCAGTTGCGGGTTGCGAGGATCTTCGAAAGTTCCGTGCGCGCGACAGCCTGGCTCCACATGCCAACCGCTTCACCGACGATCTTGATATCGGGATGTTTGGCGAAGACCTCCTTGGCCGCCTTGGTACGAAGATTGTCGACGGACGTTCCCGGCACGCCGGTAATCGCGATGATATTGCCCTTGCCATTGAGCTTCTTGACCAGCCATTCCGCCGTCACGCGGCCGGCCTCTTCCTGATCGATCGCTATGTTGTAAGCGCAGGGCTCGGTGATCTCGCCATCATAGGCAAATACTTTGACACCCTTATCGCACGCGTTCTTGACGACCTGGTTGAGTGCGGTCGGTGAAATCGGGAAAATGACGATCGCTTCTGCACCTGCCTGGACCATGGCGTTTATCTGCTGAATCTGCCGCTGCGCATTGGGGCCGGCGACCTGGACCTGCAAATCCACCTTGTCAGCGTAGTTCTTGTGGGCAGCCATGGCCTTGACCATGTTGGCTGCCTCGGCCTGCCAGTCATTGCCGATAAAGCTCATGCTCAGAAAAATCTTGTGTTTTTCGGCCGCGTCGGCATGCCCGATCATAGCCATGCTTGACGCAATGCACGCGCAAGCAGCAGCGCGCCGGATGATTGATCCAATTCCCATTATATCTCCTCCCTGACACAGGAAAACATCTCCGAGGGGGCTCCTCTTCCCCCTCGTCGTTCCTTCAGCCAACCGTAGCACCATTTGATCAAAGATCAATGATGAAAAACCATTGATCGTGCATAAGATTTGTTAGATAAGCAGAAACGCTTGACGCGCTGCGGTGGACGCTGCATTCCGCGTAAAAGCACCCACCGCGAAAAAGGTGAACGATGGCCGAAGCCGGTTACAAGAGACCAGGTGTGGAAATTCTCCCGCTTTCCAAGGAGACGCTGCAGGACCGCGTCTATCGCCAGATTGCCAGCCTGATACTCGAAGGCGGCATCGTTCCGGGCGAGATGGTCCCTGTGCAAAGCCTTGCAGATGCCTTCGGCGTCAGCGCGATGCCGGTGCGGGAGGCTTTGCGGCGGCTGACAGCGGCCAATGCGCTGACCGTGGTTTCCGGGCGCTCCATCGGCATACCGCGGTTGAGCCGCGCCAAGCTCACGGACCTGCGCAATGTTCGTATCGAGATCGAAGCGCTTGCCGGCAAATGGGCCGCCGAGCGCATCGAGGACGGTGAGCTCGCGACGCTCCGCTCGCTTTTGAAAGCACTGGAGAAAGCCAACGCCTCCGGCGATATCAAATCATACCTGCGAGCGAACTACGCGTTCCATTTCTCGATTTACCGGGCGGCCGGGTCGGAAAGCATTCTCAACATCATCGAGAATCTTTGGCTGCAGGTCAGCCCCTACTTCAACATGCTGCATGATTCCGGCAATTACACCAAAGCCAACGAGCACCATCAGTCCATGTTCACCGCGCTATGCGCTCACGATGGCGAGGCGGTCAAAATAGCCATTCAGGCCGATATCGATGCCGCCTATGATGTGCTCGTGGATTTGGTAAGCTGAGCATCTGTAACTGTTACGTACTTCTTGGCATCACCGACGTAGCTAATATCTCGCCCGCAACCGGGAGAATAGCGATGGCCAAGGCACCGAAACCCAACAAGCCCAATATTCTTTTCATAATGTCCGACGATATCGGCTGGTTCAATGTCAGCTGCTACAACCATGGTATCATGGGTTACCGGAGACCCAACATCGATCGTATCGCGCGCGAAGGCGCCATGTTCACGGATTTCTACGGCCAGCAGAGTTGCACTGCCGGACGAGCTGCCTTCGTCACTGGACAAGCACCGATCCGAACGGGACTGACGAAAGTTGGTATGCCTGGAGCGACGCTCGGTCTCAGCGCGGAGGATCCGTCGATTGCCCAATTCCTGAAGAACCTTGGCTATGCGACAGGTCAATTCGGTAAGAACCATCTAGGCGACCGCAATGAGTATTTGCCTACAGTGCACGGATTTGATGAGTTCTTCGGCAACCTCTATCACCTCAACGCGGAGGAAGAGCCCGAATACACGGACTATCCCAAGGACCCGAAGTTTCGCGAAAGGTTCGGCCCGCGCGGTGTCCTCAGGTGCAAGGCGTCCGACAAGGACGACAAGACCGTCGATCCAAAATACGGCAAGGTCGGCAAACAGGTGATTGAGAACACTGGTCCGCTTACGCGCAAGCGAATGGAAACGGTGGACGAGGAGTTTGTAGGGGCGGCACTCAACTTCATGGAGCGCAAGACCAAGGAAGGTGGACCCTGGTTCTGCTACATGAACACCACGCGCATGCACGTCTTCACGCATCTCAAGCCATCGTCTGCCGGCAAGACGGGGCATGGCCTCTATCCGGACGGGATGGTGGAACTGGACGGCTATGTCGGCCAGTTGCTGGACAAGCTCGAGAAGCTCGGCGTCGCAGACAATACCATCGTTGTCTTCACAACGGACAATGGCGCCGAGGTCGTGACTTGGCCAGATGGTGGTGCAACACCTTTCCGGGGTGAGAAAGACACCAATTGGGAAGGGGGCTGGCGTATTCCCTGTGTCATGCGCTGGCCGGGAGTCATCGAGCCTGGCCGTGTCATCAATGACATCTGTTCGCTGCAGGATTTCATCCCGACTTTTGCTGCCGCCGCGGGCGAGCCCGACCTCGTCGCAAAAGTGAAAAAAGGGTACAAAATCGGCGCGAAGACCTTCAAGGTGCATCTCGACGGCTTCAACCTTCAGCCATTTCTTGCCGGAAAAGAGAAAGAGTCCCCGCGCAAGGGTTTTATCTACTGGAGTGACGATGGCGAACTGATGGCGCTACGCTTCAACCAGTACAAGATGGTGTTCAACGAGCAGAGGAGCAAAGGGCTCGATGTCTGGCGGGAACCCTTGTCGGAGATGCGTATACCCAAGCTCTTCGATCTTCGTTCCGATCCGTTCGAGCGTGGCGAAGAGAGCAATTTTTATTACGCGCAGTGGTTTGTCGAGCATGTACCCCTGCAATATGCCGCACAGGCTATGGTTGCCGAATGGCTGCAAACCTTCAAGGAGTTCCCGCCACGTGCGAAGGCGGCGAGCTTCACAGTGGACCAGATCGTGGAGTCGATGATGCCGAGAGGTTGAACGACAAGAGACGGGAGGAGGAAACCAGCATCTTTAACAAAATCGTCTAAGATGCTGGTTTAAAATGGTGGGCACAGTAGGGATCGAACCTACGACCCGCTGATTAAGAGTCAGCTGCTCTACCAACTGAGCTATGTGCCCGTCAGCCGTTTGGCGGCGACAAGTGAGGGCTCTATAACGGGGCAAATCTTGCCTGTCCAGCCCTTCTTGAAAACTTTATGACCTATACAAACAGCCGGCCTTCCGCGACCCTGATTGCCGAACCTCCAATGCGCGCCCCGGTCAGCTTCTGGTCGACGATGTCCAGCTCGAGCTGGAGTCGTGATGGCCTTCCCATTTCATATCCCTGTTCGATCGAGAGGCGCAGGATGCCGTCCAGCGGTTCGTCGAACGCATGAATTGCACCGGCAAACGCTGCAGTCGCAGAACCCGTCGCCGGATCTTCATAGGTGCCCTCATCGCTCACGAACATGCGTGAGTGAAAATGACTGTCATGCAGTATCGTTTCGCGGCAATAGGCATAGACCGGCAGCTGGCGATGGCCGATCGTCGGCGCCACGTCCTTCATCGCGATCTGATTGATAACGATGCGCCCCGCCGCTTCAAGTCCATGCACCGGCACCAGCATGAAAGGTACGCCCGCATCCCAGATACTCGGAACATGGTTCTCGAAGCCGATTTCCTTTGGCTCGAGCCGCAATGCATTGGCGATGGCGATTTTGTCGTATTTATAAGGAACCTCCTGCGGCAGCTTCGGCAGATCAAACTCGGCAAAGGCGCCGTTTTCACTTAGTTTGACACCGCAGCGGACGGGACCTACCTGCTCCTCCAGGATGATAAGTGCATCCTGCGTACCCTTGACTTCGCCAAATCGACTTTGAGCCAGGGCCACTGCGGTCCCGACGGTCGGGTGTCCAGCAAACGGCATTTCATAGTCGGGTGTAAAAATACGCGCCCATGCCGTGTGCGCGGGGTTCTTTGCAGGCAGCACGAACACAGTTTCGGAAAGATTGAACTCGCGCGCGATCCGCTGCATGGCGATATCGTCGAGGCCGTCGGCATCGTGCACGATCGCCAGCGGATTGCCGGCCAGCACCTCGTCGGTGAAGACGTCGTAGACCTCGTAGTAGCGACCGGCCATTTGCTTTCTCCTGGTTGGGTTGCGTTGAGATTTGCGATCCCGACACGGCGTTGCAGGCCGTCACGGCGTCAATATCAACGCAACCTGGAGCGGAGAAAATAGAGTAAGGCAGTGTCCGTACAAGTCAAACCTTGTGACGGTGACATTCAGTACGGACCTCAGCCCTGGCGAAAGTGCCAGTCGGCAAATGTACGAAACGTCCAGGGTGTCGCCTCGCCCATTTCTCCTGCAGCGGAAATCGCGGTGATGTCGTCGAGCTCGGAATCCTCCTCGGCAGCAATGTGGCCGCGGATATGCTCCAGCAGTTCCTCTCCACTGGCATCGAAATAATGACGCCGGAACAAGGCGATGCTGCGGCTGGCAGTGACGAGATAGAGCTGATCGTCACGCCTTCCGGCCCCTGAGAGCCTGACGCCAGTTTCCTCTTCGACTTCCCGGTGCATGTTGCCGTCAATATCGATGAGGTCGCCCGCCACATCCTCTTCGTCGAACGAACCCGCCGGAAAATAGATGCGGCCGGCTGCCGATGTCGAAGCGGCCATACGCCCGGCGATCAGCTTGTTATCCGCCGAAACGATCACACCGACGGCGAAAATATGCCAGGGCTTCACGTTTCCTGCATCGGCTTTCCAATGCATCATCGTGGCAAATCGCGTGCGATGATATCGCGCCTGAAACGCATCGTCCGCCACCCCCGCCTCCTCAGCCATGAAAAATGGCCCATTGAAGATGGCCGGATTGGCTGCCGTCGCGCTGACCCATCCAGCAGCAATTGCCGCCTCATTTGAAATTCCATATTCAAGTGGGGCGCTGTCGATGCGGATCACCGCGTTGTTGAGGGGGATGACGGTCTTCTCTGGAATTTCGTGCATTACTCAAACCATACTCAAAGTTACGGAAACCGGGCAATGGTCGCTGGCCTTCGGACGATCCCAGCCGGTACGCGGAAAAAGCTCCACCTTCTGATCGGGCGGAAAGATCGTCCGGTAAGGCTGACCACGGCGGACGATATCGGGTACGGCAGTAGCATTGCTCTGCGCGAGCGCCGGTGAAGCGAGAATATAGTCAAGCTGGCACAGATGCCGCTCGTCTGGTCCGCGCGTGTGATAAAGCGTCCAGCGATCCATGACAGGCCGCCGTTCCACCAGGTTCTTGCAAAATCCGTCATTCAGCAGAACGTCGAGACTGCTGATTGGCTCACTCACCGGCGCGAAGGTATATCCAACCAACGAATCCCCGCCGATCACCACTCTCTCGCGATAATCATTGAAGTCGCCGCAGATCACCCAGCGCTTGCCAGCCGCACCGCCGCTTGCCGCAAATTTGTTCTCGATGATCCGCCGGACCGCCGTCGCTTCCGCCACCCGCACGGGCATGGTCGATGCGCGCCCGTCCATGCCGTTCCGCGGCGAGCCCATCGACTTGAAATGACTGACAAAAAGCGTCAGCGGCTTGCCGCCGATGCGTACGTCGATTTCCAAGCAGTCACGTTTGAAGATACGTTCATGCGGCTCGATGCCGAGCAAGGCAAGTTGAGGATTGTGAATACCGAGATCGTTATAGGTGAGATGCGCATGGCTGGTCATGCCAACAAATTCGACCGGCTCGCCATAACGGGTCTGATCGCGCATCAATACAGCCACGTCGATGCCACGGCTGTCATTGCCTTCGACCATATATTTGTGGCGGTAGCCCTCGCCGACCATCTTGAACAGATATCCAAACTCGAAGGCGTTCAGCGCGCCGATATTGTCCACCTCCTGCAGGCAGAGAATATCGGCATGGGTTTCGGCGATCGCCAGGGCGGTCAATTGCCGCGTGTCGTCGGCATAGGCAATCGCCCGCCCCTGTTCAAGCTGCCGGTATTGTTCCTCATCTTCTATCTGGAACAGCTGCAACGTCCGGTCCTTGTTGAGATTGTTCTTGAATCCCGAAAAATCAAAACGACTCATGAGGTTTTCGACATTGAAAGTGGCGATGCGAACGGACATGCGGGAACTCGAATGTTTGAATTATGTGACGGGAACGTTCCGATTGAGAACCTAGCCCCATTGACTGGCTGCCACCAGTGGCGATCCACCCGACAAAACCTTATATAGGGGTTATCAAAGCGGGAAGAACAACGAATGAAAGCCTTGAAGATCATACTTGCGGCCCTCGGCTTTATTCTGACAACCCAGCTTGTCAGCGTATCCGCACAGGAAATCCAGGGCTACCGCCCGGCACCGCGCGGGCTCGATGCAGTCCCGAGAAAGCCCTATATTCCGGGCAGCGGCACGCCGTCCAATCCCGCTTTACGCGACTGCACCGGATCAGCCCGCTGCTATGATTTCCGCGTTCATCGCCCCATCGGCCCATCCGGCCGAACACAGGTTGAGCGTTGCCGCGCGCAATACCAATCCTACCGTGCCTTCGACAATACTTATCAGCCTTTCACTGGACCGCGCCGACGCTGTGATCTGTAGAACCAGTTCGAAGCATGCGGACCGACCTCGAGTCATATACCGACTCGGCATTTGGCGCGTAACGCAGGCGCGCCGCGCCATCTCCACCAAAGACCAGCACGTAGTCGTAAAGGTCCTTGAGCGTTTCGTATGCTGGCGTTGCTGCAGCCGGATCGTCGGTTCGCGCCAGCTCAGCCAATGCGGCATAGGGCTCGCGGTAGGCAATCCAAAATGGCTGGAACGGCCAGATGTAGAAATTTGACAGGAAGGCCGAGCCGTCGATGACGCTCCAGGCGCCAGCATGGGGAGAAATCGACGTGGCCCTGATTTCGCCCTGGTCCAGCGTAACCGTGGCAATTCTTGAGCCTTCGGAAACCTGACGCAAGGCGGTTCTGACCCGTCCATACTCGTCATCTCGCATTCCCCACTCGTAAGTGGTTTCGAGGCTGATTAGAAATACGGCCGACGCGATTACCGCCAGCACGGCGCGCGCCACCCACCTGCCGCGGTCCGTGGCTTCCAACCCAGACCAAGCAAGGAGGCAACAAGCCGGGATCAGCCTGATGTCGACGAGGTTCGATCCAAACCCGGAGGGCGGGAGCAAGGCGATTGCAATAGCAAGCAGTCCTACCATCCATCGTGCTGTAGTGACCAGCCGCAGCGCACCCTCTCGAAAACTGAAATAGAGCGCCAGGACCAGAGGTAAGCCGATCGCGATCTGGCCGAGCGGATAGCCCGAAATACCTACCCCCGGCGCGAGGAAGACAAGCACGATCTTATAGACGACCGACATGCCCACCCCTGTGTAGGGACTTGGTGCCGGTACATAGCTGCCCGCTGAATTCGACGATACCAGCACGTGCAGCGTGGCTGCAGGCACGAACTGCATCAGTGCCAGCAATAGCGAGCGCCATGCGAAGACGCCCCGGCTGCGTGCAAGACTGAGTTCATAGCCGAGGACGCCGACACCGTAGATGCCCAGCGCGCTCAAATGGCACAAATATACTGCAACGCAACCCGCCGAGAAGGCCATCAAACGACGACCTCCGACGGGCCTACCCGCGATGATCCACGCTGATAGCAGCCAGAAGGCGACACCAACGCCAAAGAGGTAGTTCAACAGGCCTAGCTGGAACATCGCATTGTTGGCAAACAGCAATACGCCGAGCAACAAGTAGTTTAAACGACCTGTGATGGCCCGACCCACCATGACTGCGCCAGTGGTTAACAGCAATGTTGAAAGCGAGGCGAAGACCTTCAGGGCGACCGGAAGGCTCATGAAGTTCGCGAGCCCCGGTACGATGACCTCCATCGCCAGATTGGTCCCGATCTGCAGATCGCGAAGTTCGTAGTAGCGCTGCAACGTCCCGGACTGCGAAAGCTGCATCAATGTGTGAATTCGAGCCAGATGGTTTGGAAAGTCTGTGATGTCTGGGTATTGGACCGAATAGAGCGGAAACTGCGTCACGGCGAACAATGCGAGAAACCAGCAGGCGAAGTTGCGTTTTGCGAGTGTTCCGGCGTTGTGATTTGCCGGCGAAGCTTCATTGAGTGCCCGGACCGCGCGATCGATAAGACAAGCAGCTCGTCTTTTTGCGCGGGAAAGACGCAGCTTAACCACGCCGCAGGCGGATGCGATCACAGGCGCGTCCCTTGTCCATTGGCGCTCACCAGCCGCTTCATGTCCATTTCGCTTTCATCCAATCGAGATTGATCTCCCGACGTCTAAGCCCGTAAGCTTGTCTGGAACTGTATGACGTCGCGAGTAGCCTTGCGAACTAGGGCAACGGTGTTGTCACCGCACAAAAAAGGCCGGTGAATCGCTCCACCGGCTTTTACTATTCAACCAAAGTCAAATCTCAGTTCTTGGCCTTGTCGACCAGCTTGTTGCTGCCGATCCACGGCATCATGCCGCGCAGCTTTTCACCGACTTCTTCGATCTGATGCTTGTCGTTATTGCGACGGATAGCCTTGAAGCGCGATGCGCCGGCCTTGTATTCCTGCATCCAGTCGGAGGTGAACTTGCCGGTCTGGATGTCGGACAGGACGCGCTTCATCTCGGCCTTGGTTTCGGCAGTGATGATGCGTGGACCGGACACGTATTCGCCCCACTCCGCAGTGTTGGAGATCGAGTAGTTCATGTTGGCGATGCCGCCTTCATAAATCAGGTCAACGATCAGCTTCACTTCGTGCAGACATTCGAAATAGGCCATTTCCGGGGCATAGCCAGCTTCGACCAGCGTCTCGAAACCGGCGCGGATCAACTCGACCAGACCGCCGCAAAGGACGACCTGCTCGCCGAAAAGATCGGTCTCGCATTCTTCGCGGAAATTGGTTTCGATCACGCCGGAACGGCCGCCGCCGACGCCGCATGCGTACGACAGGGCAAGGTCATGTGCATTGCCTGACGCATCCTGGTGTATGGCGATCAGGCAAGGAACGCCGCCGCCCTTCTGGTATTCGCCGCGAACCGTGTGGCCTGGGCCCTTCGGCGCGATCATGACCACGTCAACCGACTTCTTCGGCTCGATAAGGCCGAAGTGCACATTGAGACCGTGGGCGAAAGCGATCGCTGCGCCGTCGCGGATATTGTCGGCAATGTGATCCTTGTAAATGTCTGCCTGTAGCTCGTCCGGCGTCGCCATCATCATGAGGTCTGCCCATTTGGCCGCCTCTGCGACGTTGACGACCTGAAAGCCGTCGGCTTCTGCTTTCTTGGCAGTTGCCGAACCTTGGCGAAGCGCGATGCGCACGTCCTTGGCGCCGCTATCCTTCAGGTTGAGTGCATGGGCACGCCCCTGCGAACCATAGCCGATGATTGCAACCTTTTTCGATTTGATCAGGTTGATGTCCGCGTCGCGGTCATAATATACGCGCATTGATTTATCCCTTCCAATGTGAGACCTAGTGGCCACCTTCGGCCGCTTCCGTTTGAGCTCCATAAAGAGCCAAAAACTGTTGTGTCGCTCGCAGCGAATCCCGCTCGATTGACGCATCAGTCAATTCCAGCCGGTCGCCGAGCAGCAACCGGATTTGCACGTCCCGGACAACCAGTCCGAAAAAGGTACGAAACGCTTCATCAGTCTCGCTGAAATGCAGCAGACCGGTATCGCGACCAAGCTGCAGCAGTGGCTTGAGCCGGCGAGCCATGGCGAAGGGTCCGTTTTCGAGAACGATGACGCCGAGGTCGTGCTTGTCGCTGCCCGCATGACCGACGGCCACGCGGTTAAGCGCCACGGAAATGGTCCCGGAGAGGACGTGCAGCCAATCTGAGGCAAAGCGCTGAAGACCGGCGGTTAGCGAAGCAAGATTGAATGCCTCAGGATTGACAGGCACCGCCCTCACCTTCGAGGCTTGCCATTGAACAGTCGCCGTGAGCAGCCCATCACGGTCACCGAACCACTTGTAGAGACTTTCTTTGGAACAGCTGGCGCGGCGCGCGACGCTGGTCATCGTCAGCGCGTCTCCCGCTTCGACCAGCAGTGCAAGCGCAGCGTCGAGAACGTCCTTCTGACGCTCCGTCAATGCGTTCTCGCCAACGTCGACCGCTAACTGCACTTTCAACTCCCTGCCGTACCGTACCGTACGTTACGGCAGCGGTTCTAATACGGTGAAAGGAATTTGACAAGGCCAAAACAGGACAAATTCTCAGTCTGTCCAATCAATTCTTGCACAAGGAATTTCGGAAGCCGCACAAGAATACCCCCAAATGAAATAAGAAAGTGCGATTCCCGAGCAAGAATATCAACCATCAATTGATATTTTGGTGTGCCGGGTAGAATGCATGCCTGTACTAGATGTTGACCTGCGTACCGATCTCCACAACGCGGCCGGTGGGAATCTGGAAGTATTCGGTCGCATCGCTGGCTGTCCGGGCGAGCGCAATGAACAGCCGGTCCTGCCAGCGCGGCATTTCCGATCGGGCCGATGCTTTCAAGGATCGGCGCGACAGGAAGAAAGAAGTGGTCATAATATCGAACTTCCATCCCTGCTTCCGGCAAATCGCAAGTGTGCGCGGAATATTGGGCCGTTCCATATAACCAAAGGTCAGAGTAACGCGCATGAAGAGGTCATTTATAGGCTCGATACGCACCCGTTCGCTCTTTTTTACCAAAGGAGTCGGAGCGGTAATTACCGTAAGAATAACGTTATTCTGGTGCAACACCTTGTAATGTTTTAGGCTATGCATCAGCGCGGTCGGCGTGCTCTTTGGATCACCTGTCAGAAAGACAGCAGTACCCGGCACGAGGGTTGGCGGATTCTCTGCCATTTTCCTGGAAATGAGATCGAGCGGCACTTCGCCCTTGCGGGTTTTTTCGAACAGCTGGCGGCTGCCCCGCACCCACGTGAACATCACGAGGACGACGAGGAATGCGACCACCAGCGATGCCCAACCGCCATCTACGACCTTGATAAGATTGGCGCTAACAAAGGTTAGATCGATGATGAGGAAGCAGAGGGTCGCCGATATTGCCACCCACAAGCGCCACTTCCAAATTCTGCTCATGACGATGAAAAGCAATATCGTCGTGACAAGCATGTTACCGGTTACGGCTATACCATACGCGGACGCCAAATTAGACGACCGTTCAAAACCGAGCACCAAAAGGACGACGACGAGACCAAGCAGAACATTGACGCGCGGCAGATAGACTTGGCCGGACAATTTCTCCGACGTGTGCTCGATGTTGAGGCGCGGCAAGAGATTGAGTTGCACAGCCTGCCGCGACAGCGAGTAGGCACCGGAAATAACCGCCTGACTGGCAATGACAGTTGCCATCGTAGCGAGCAGTACCATCGGCAGAAGTGCCCAGTGCGGAAACATTTCGAAAAATGGATTCTCTGCGGAGTCCCCGTTTGCCAGAATGAATGCGCCTTGCCCAAAATAGTTCAGCAGAAGACAAGGAAAGACGATCCACATCCAGGCCGTCGCGATCGGTTTGCGACCAAAATGGCCAAGATCGGCATAGAGGGCCTCCGCCCCCGTCACAGCAAGAAACACCGTGCCGATGGTGGGGAACGCCGTAACCGGATTATCTATAATGTATTCAACGGCATAGACGGGATTGACGGCAGCAAAAACGCTCCAATCGTCGGCAAGGTGCCATAAACCAAAAAAACCGATAGCGAGAAACCATAGCAGCGTGATCGGGCCAAAAACGGTCGCGACCCGCGCAGTACCAAAGCGCTGAACGGAAAAAAGGGTTAGAAGGATCACCAGAGTGATCGGCACGATGAAAGGTGTCAGCCGCGGTGTGACGATCTCAAGACCCTCAACGGCCGAAAGCACCGAAATTGCGGGCGTAATCACCGCATCGCCATAAAACAGCGATGCGCCAACGATTCCAAGTGCCAGAATAAGCTGCGGGCGAGTCTTGAAGCTCGACCGTGCCAAAGCCATCAGAGACAGGATACCGCCTTCGCCATCATTGTCGGCTCGCAGAACAAATAGAATATACTTGACGGTTACTATGAGGGCCAGCGCCCAGAAGATCATTGAAACAACACCAAGAACGTCAGTGCGGCTCAACGTTCCATCGAGCGAAGCCGCGTGGAGCGCTTCGCGAAAGGCGTAGATCGGACTTGTGCCGATATCGCCGTAAACGACGCCGAGAGCACCAAGAACAAGAACCGGAAAGGCCTCTTTGTGATGCGGTTCCGATTCATGAACGACGGGACCGTTATCACAGTTCTCGTCATCCAATTGTTGTTCACTCATGCAGGTTTTCCCTCGCTCTGACAGCGTGGGCGGACGAGTTAGTCGTGTTGCAGCGCAATATCAATCGCCATTTTTTCATAGCTGTTCGCCTGTGGTATGCAAAAATGCATAGCAAAGCGAATCCCGCACCCGAATCAAGGGGCTAGGGTTGAAGCGCATTGAGAAATCTTTCCACAGCACCCGACATCCCGTGCACCAAAGCGTCCGCTGTAAGCCCATGACCGATAGAAACCTCAACAAGATTTGGCACTTTTTTGACCAAAGCCGGCAGATTGACGACCGTCAGGTCATGCCCTGCATTCACTGCAATCCCTGCTTTTGCCGCCGCCGCGGCGGTCGATTCCAGCTTTGCGAGTTCGCTGGCCTCCAGGCGCGGATCATCGTATGCGCCTGCATAGGGGCCAGTATAGAGCTCAACCCGGTCAGCGCCAAGCGCCTTGGCCATGGCTGGTGTATCGGGGTCGGGATCGATGAATAAAGAAACGCGAATACCCTGTGCTTTGAGTTCGGAAATAACTGGCCGGAGGAATTCCGCATCGCGTTGCAAATTCCAGCCATGATCCGATGTCGATTGCGCCGGATCATCCGGCACCAGCGTCACCTGCTCTGGTTCATTCGCGGCGACAAGGTCCAGGAACTCGCGCGTAGGATATCCTTCGATATTGAACTCCGCCTGCGGAAATTCATCGTCGATAAGCGCTCGAATTGCCGGCAAATCGGAAAAACGGATATGTCTCTCGTCGGGGCGCGGGTGCACAGTCAAACCGGATGCGCCAGCCGCCAAGGCGATGCGTCCAAGACTAATGACGTTGGGCCATGGCAGATCGCGTCTGTTGCGCAGCATCGCGATCGCATTGAGGTTGACGGAGAGTGATGCGGTCATGATTTAACCTATACGCGGAAGCATTGGCGTCTTCTTTACAGCAGAAACGCGACATAAAATAATGCTATTTCATCTAAACTCAAAGATTGAGCCCTCTGGTTTTATCGCACGACGGTCAAGCGTTCTGCAGCGCGGGTAATTGCGGTGTAGAGCCAGCGTTCGCGTGTATCGCGAAAAGCATAGCTTTCGTCGAAGAGCACGACCTCATCCCATTGTGATCCTTGGGCTTTGTGGGTCGTCAGAGCATAACCGTAGTCGAAATCGTCAAACCGCTTCTTGGTCTGCCACGGTATTTCGGCGTCCGGATCATCGAATTGCGATTTCAGCAGTTTTATCTTGGCGACGCCCCTCCCCGGCTCCTCATCCTCTGGAGCGACCAAGAGATTGATTCCCGGTTTCACCGTTTCCCGCGACGAGGTCATGACCTTCCATAGCGAACCATTGAGCAAACCCTTTGCGGGGTCGTTGCGCAGACACACCAGCTTGTCGCCGGCCTGTGGAAAGGACGCGGAAAAACCCTTCAACTCTCGCAGGCGCTGGTTGTAGCGCCGGCGCGTGCGGTTGGTACCCACGAGCACCTGGTCGGCACCGAGAACCAGTTCCTGTGTAACATCCGTCTTCGAAATCACCTTTGCGGCGCCAAAATCGCCGAACGTGAACTCACGGCCCTCGCGTACATCGAGCGCCAGACGGATGATGGGGTTGTCACGCGCTTGCCGGTGAATTTCGCTCAGGAGATAATCCGGCTCGTGTTCGGTGAAAAAACCGCCACCGGAAATCGGCGGCAACTGACCGGGGTCGCCCAACACAAGGATTGGCGTGCCGAAGCTCATGAGATCCCGTCCCAATTGCTCGTCAACCATGGAGCATTCGTCGACGACGATGAGCTTGGCCTTGGACACCGGACTTTGGCGATTCAAGGAAAATGTCGGAGCAATGCTGGTTTTCCCAGTGGTCTCGTTCTCGATCGCCTCTTCACCCCGCGGCCGGTAGATGAGAGAATGGAGCGTGCGAGCATTGGCGGCGCCTTTCGAACGGAGCACCTGTGCTGCCTTGCCAGTAAAAGCCGCAAACTGAACGTCACCCTCGATATGCTCGGCAAAATAGCGAGCAAGCGTCGTTTTCCCAGTTCCGGCATAACCGAAAAGCCGAAAAATCGGGCTGCGCCCGTCTTTCAACCATTTTGAAACGGCGCGGAGCGCTTCATCCTGTTGTGGTGATAATTGCATAGTCCTGAGTGACAGGATTCGCCGCCAAAGGGCAAGGAAAATGGGCGCGAGGAGTATTAGACTTATAGGTTATCGGGATTTCCAGGCCGTATCTGTCCCTCGCCAATCCGGCCGAATTGTTGATTCACCATGCGAAAACGATTGCCATTGACCTGCAGCGTCCAGCAGATCTTCTGATCCTCACCCTCATAGGTCAAGCAAAGGTTGTCATTCTCAAGCGCCCACTCGCCGGCGTAGGGCATGCCCTTCGTCGCAACCTCTTCCGGTTTGCAGCATTGGATCATCTTGCCGCGAGATTTGCCATCCGGGCCGAGGAATTCAGTGAAGTTGAAGGGCGGCTCAGCTTTAACTTCGCCTGTAAGAGTCGCTCCGGTGATGGCTTTGCGCAGATCGTCTTCATTTGGCGTCGACCACGAAGTGTCTTGTGCCGAGGCATGGCTGGTAAACAACATGAAAGTGGAGACCAGCAGTGTAGCGATTGAGGGTATATTCATCTCAGGATCGGTCCGGGTCATTTTCGAGGCGGATGGGTTGACCATGCGGTGTCGCATGTGCAGCGCGCTGCCAAGCCTCAGTCAACTGGTCGATATCGTGGCTATCCGCAACATTCTTGGAGGCGATCAGCGATTCCAACGCCTCAAGCCAGCAATGATAGTAATCACTGCCATCATCCAGCGCGCGAACGTGTTTCAGTTTGCCCGAAAGCGTGGCCGCCCATTCCTCCCAGGTGAACAACCCGCGGTCGTGGAGGGCAACCACCATCGCAAAAGCTTCCGCCTGCCAAGGTTCGGCAAATACCGGGCTATCAGGGCTTCCTGGTAGTCCGCGCGAGTGAGTGATCAGCTCACGCAGGCTCAAGATAACTCTCCCAGGCGTCAATACTGACGGTCACTGCAGGATCGGCTCCATCGCCCCATATCTCAGGAGCGCTAAAGACCACTGTATAAACATATTGTGGGTTTTCACCCTTGCCGTGAGCGTTGGAATCCGGAAAGACAAAGCCACCACGGACAGCTTCGACAACCCCCAACTTGCCGCGCGCATAGCGCGGCAATCGCGTATGCGCTTCCGGATTGAAATTATGGGTTCGGATGCGATCGCCGGACTGGAAGCGTGGCGCACCTGCCACAGGGCGATCGCAAGGGCCACCTTTCGCAAGGGCAGCAGCGACATTTTCCGCTTTCAGAACACGCTTTGGTTGAGTTCCTTTGCCAAGTGAGCGGCCTGCATCGAGTTCCAGGGGCTGGACAAATCCATGGCGCTTGAGCAGGACCTCAAGCGCCTTGGCCCATATTTCATAATAGCTGGAAGTGTAATAATCCGCGGGATGAAGGCTCTCGCGCGCATGACGGCTCTCGTCGATATTCCAGTGCCCCATCGCGCCGGCCGCGATTGTCATGCCCATTGCCCGTTTTTCCCAATCGGCATGAAATAGCGGCTCATTTTTTTCGGGCGCAACAGGGCCAAACCCCATCTGTCCGCCAAGATCCTGCGGCCCGTTCATGCTGCCTCCGGTACGAGCGCCAGTCCCGTCCCGATCATGGAATCACGTGTGACGAGCCGGGCAAGCTGTTCTTCACTCATGCCTTCGCTGCCTTCGGGTCGCATTGGTACAACAAGATAGCGGAGTTCGGCAGTCGAATCCCAGACACGAATTCTGGTCGTTTCAGGGAGGACCAGATCGAACTCCGTCAGTACGCCGCGGGGATCAATAACCGCTTTCGACCGGTAAGGTGGCGATTTATACCAGACGGGAGGCAAGCCAAGCACCGACCATGGGTAGCACGAGCACAGGGTGCACACGACGAGATTATGCGTGTCCGGCGTATTAAATACTGCCTGCATATGCTCGCCCTGCCGCCCGGTATACCTCAGGGACTCAATTGCTGCTGTTGCGTCGCGCCTCAGCCAATCGGCATATTCTGGATCCGACCAAGCTTTTGCGACAACCCTCGCTCCGTTGCGTGGACCAACCTTCGTTTCGTACGTATCGACGATCGCATCGATCGCCTGCGGGTCGATCAGGCCCTTCTCCGTCAAAATCGTTTCCAAGGCGCGCACGCGTGCGGCCATGGGATCAAGTTCATTATCGTGATGGTGGTCGTCGTGATCGTGTGGCATACAGAAAATCCTATGCGCCAACAGCGGTCAGCGCAAGCTTACTTCAACATTGGCCACAAGGTGGCCACGAGCAGAACGGCCATTGTGATGTTGAACCATTTGAGCCGCACTGGATTAGCAAGCCAGCCACGCATGATTTGCCCAAAGGCCGCCCAGCTCGAAACGGATGGAATATTCACGATGGCAAACGCGATGCCCACGATTAAAACCGTCGTAAAATAAGCTTGCGGCGACGTATAGGTTGCCATGGCGGTCACAGCCATCACCCACGCTTTAGGGTTGATCCACTGGAATGCGGCAGCTTCCAGGAACGTCATCGGCCGCGCCTTGCCGTCAACTGCGTTCAAGGAGCGCGACCTGGCGATCTTATAGGCGAGATAAATCAAATAGGCACCGCCGGCAAATTTCAGGGCCGTATAAAGAAGCGGAAAGGTCTGCAGCAAAGCGCCGAGTCCCAAACCCACTCCAATGAGGAGAGTAAAGAAACCCGAGCCAATACCGAACATGTGGGGAATCGTGCGTTTGAAGCCGAAATTGACGCCGGACGTCAGCAACATGAAATTATTTGGTCCCGGCGTTATCGAAGTGACAAAAGCGAACACCAGTAGGGTCAGAAAAATCTCGAGTGTCATTATTATCCCCACCCCCCGTAAAAGGGGCACTCATAGGGTCTGGCAATATTTGGCTCAAGGGCGGACTTGTCAGGGATACAATTGAGCGTCCCTGACAATAGTGACCAAGGCTGGGTATCGGCCAGAACTACATTCCCATCGGTCCGCGGTTCATGGCTGCAACGCCCGTCCGGCAAATCTCAACAAGGCCAAGCGGCTTCATGATCGCGATAAACTGGTCGATCTTCGACCCTTTGCCGGTGATCTCGAAGATGAAATGCTCCGTCGTTGCGTCCGTCACCTTGGCGTGGAACGCATCGGCCAGACGCAATGCTTCATTGCGATGCTCGCCAAGGCCAGCGACCTTGACCAACGCCAGTTCGCGCTGGATTGGTCCGCTTTGACCAAGTTCATCTGCACGCACAGACAAATCCACCACTCGGTGCACAGGTACAATGCGTTCCAGCTGGTGGCGTATCTGGTCCAGAATATGCGGTGTGCCGCGCGTCACGATTGTGATGCGCGACAGATGCTGTTCGTGCTCCGTCTCGGAGACCGTAAGGCTTTCAATGTTATAGCCCCGTCCGGAGAATAGGCCAATCACGCGTGCAAGGACGCCGGGCTCGTTATCGACCAGGACCGATAGAACCGTCGTGACTGGTAGTTCAGTCTCCTTGGCAATGAAATATGCCGAACCGGAGGCTAGGTTTTGAGCGTTCATTCGTTATTTCTCCGGTTTTTTTAAACGAGCTGTCTGCCCTTGGCATCAATGGCGTTGGCGACTGCATCATCCGTGGCCTCATCGGGCAAAAGCATTTCATTGTGAGCCTTGCCCGACGGGATCATGGGGAAGCAGTTTGCAAGATTGGCCACGCGGCAATCGAAAAGAACCGGCTTTTTGACGTCGATCATTTCCTGAATGGCATCGTCGAGATCGCCAGGCTTTTCGCAGCGAATGCCATGACCGCCATAGGCTTCTGCCAGCTTGACAAAATCGGGCAAGGCTTCCGTATAGGAATGTGACAATCGATTGCCATGCAGCAGTTGCTGCCATTGGCGAACCATACCCATATACTGGTTGTTCAGGATGAAAATCTTGATCGGCGCTTCATACTGAACAGCTGCACTCATCTCCTGCATCGTCATCTGCACCGAAGCGTCGCCGGCTATATCGATAACCAGAGAGTCAGGATGCGCGATCTGCACACCGAGCGCTGCTGGCAGGCCATAGCCCATCGTTCCGAGACCGCCTGATGTCATCCAGCGATTGGGCTTCTCGAAATGATAGAACTGCGCCGCCCACATCTGGTGCTGGCCGACTTCGGTCGTGATATAAGTGTCGCGATCCTTGGTCAGTGCATACAGCCGCTCCAACGCATATTGCGGCATGATCACGTCCTTGTTGCGCGTATAGGACAGAGACTTCCGTGAGCGCCATCTGTCGATCTGCGACCACCATTGATCGATCGCCTTTTCGTCAGGCTTGGTCGACGACGCACGCAGCAGGCGAATCATATCTTCGAGCACGTGGGCAACATCGCCGATGACCGGAACATCAACCCGAACCGCCTTGTTGATCGACGACGGATCAATATCGATGTGAATCTTTTTGGAATTTGGCGAGAAACCGCTGATGCGGCCGGTAATGCGGTCGTCGAAGCGTGCACCGACGTTCAACATGACATCGCAATCATGCATCGTCATGTTGGCTTCATAGGTTCCGTGCATTCCGAGCATGCCAAGCCAGTTCTTGCCAGATGCCGGATAAGCACCAAGCCCCATCAATGTGGAGGTAATCGGGAAATTGGTCAGCTCAACGAGTTCCCGCAGCAACTTGCTTGCTTCGTTGCCGGAGTTGATGACACCTCCTCCCGAGTAGATAACAGGGCGTTTTGCCGTCAGCATCAGAGCGACAGCCTGCTTGATCGCCTCGATATCGCCCTGGATCTTGGGATGATAGCTGGTGCGCGGCGAGACTTCCGGCGGTGTATACATACCGGTTGCAAACTGAACATCCTTCGGAACGTCAACAAGGACGGGACCGGGACGCCCTGTTTTGGCAACGTGGAAAGCTTCGTGCAGGACCCGCGCCAAATCGTTGACATCCTTCACCAGCCAATTGTGCTTGGTACAAGGGCGTGTGATACCGACAGTGTCGCACTCCTGGAAGGCATCCGAACCGATCAGACTCGTCGGGACCTGTCCACTGATACAGACCAGCGGTATGGAATCCATCAGCGCATCCTGCAGTGGCGTAACCGCATTGGTTGCACCGGGTCCTGATGTGACCAGCATGACGCCGACTTTGCCGGTGGACCGGGCATAACCCTCCGCGGCATGACCCGCACCCTGCTCGTGCCGGACCAGAATGTGGTTGATCTTGTCCTGTTGGAAGAGTTCATCGTAAATCGGAAGCACGGCGCCACCCGGATATCCGAAAATATCGGTTACCCCCTGATCAATGAGTGCCTGGACGACCATCTCGGCACCAGTCATTTCACGTCGTTGCGATGGTCGGCTGTCACTATCCTGCTTGTCTGCTTTCATCGGTCTCTTCCCGTCTATTCTGCGGCTCTTGGCCCTTCAGAAGGTGTCTGCTCTAACTGAAATGTTGGAAATAAAAAAGGCCCCCGAAGGAGCCTGTGTATCGCGCATGGGAGCTTTCGCCGGGTGCTTACTACACCCTGCCCATGCGCGATCCCACGACGATAAGAACTGTTTTCATGGTCGCGGACGATAGTTAAGCAAATTCCATACGTCAACGGCAAAAATGCAAATCAAATCGAATGATCAGCACCGAACCTCAAACCAGTCGAAACAATTGTCACAATCACGCTAAGATAATCTCAATGCCTTCGAATTAGGGTGACCCGACAAGTCTTGTCACCACACTGCTATAAGTTCACGGAATGGTCACCAACGATGAACGCTGAAGCCTTGCCGGCTGAACAACCCAGACCCTTCGTTCGCAATCGAACCGATGGGCACGTCATCGAATGCAATGGCGAAAAAGCCGTCATTTACGCATTGACCGGACCATCTATCGCAGCATCGGATGACTACTGGACAGTCGGCCAGTTGATTTCCATTCAGGTCGGAAACAGCCGCGTGGTCGGGCTCGTCTATGAAGTCAACGCCCACGAAGCGCAATGGGTCGTCGAAGCCGACCAGAGCATTCGCATCCATGTCGAGCTTATCGGACAGGTCAATGAGCATGATGATGGTTCGCTGACCTTTTCATCCGGCATCGCGAATTATCCGCACATGGGCGCCGTAGCACATCGGATTCGCGCGACAGATCTGGCAATTATTTACACAGCGAGCCTGAAGAACAGCGTATCGGTCGGGCATCTGTCGCAAAATGCATCGATCCCGGCACTGATTTCGATAGATAGTCTGGTTTCGCGACACTTTGCCGTTCTCGGCAGTACCGGCGTTGGTAAATCGAGTGCCGTTTCCCTGCTCTTGCGCAAAATCATCGCGCAGCGACCGGATCTTCGCGTACTGATCCTCGATCCTCACAACGAATTTGCAAGCGCCTTTCCAGATCATGCGATCTCGATCGATTACAACACATTGGAATTGCCTTATTGGCTGTTCAGGCTGGAAGAGTTCGCTGAAGCTGTCTTCCGCGGGAGGCCGACGGTACCAGCCGAAGTTGATGCCTTGCGCGATCTGATTCCGATTGCGCGGGAGCGCTTTGCCAGTTCCGAAGCAACCACCGCCACATCGCTGCTGAAGAAAGATCGCGATTACTCGTCGTTGACCGCCGATACGCCGACACCATACCGGATGGCTGATCTCATCAAGTTGATCGATGAACGTATCGGCCAATTGGAAGGCAAGACAGATCGGCCGATCATGAAGGCGCTTCGGCAGCGTTTGCAGGCGCTGGTTGCCGACCCCCGCTACCGTTTCATGTTTTCGGCCCCGACGACGATGGACACGATGCGCCAGACGATTGGCCATATTTTCCGCATACCCAAGAACGATCGACCGATTTGCGTCTTTCAATTGGCTGGATTGCCATCGGAAGTGGTGAATTCCGTTGCCTCGGTACTCTGCCGCATGGCCTTCGACCTCGCGGTTTCGAGTGACGGCCGCGCACAGACGCTCGTCGTCTGCGAGGAGGCGCATCGTTACATTCCAGCCGATGCCAATGCAGGTTTCTGGCCAACCCGTCAGGCAGTTGCCCGTATTGCCAAGGAAGGCCGCAAATATGGCGTCTATCTGGCAGTCATTACGCAGCGTCCAGGCGAGCTTGATGCAACCATTCTTTCCCAATGCAGCACCGTGTTTGCCATGCGCCTCGGAAATGAGCGTGACCAGGAGATCATTCGGGGCGCCATTACCGGCGCATCGCAAAGCACGATTGGATTTCTGTCATCGATTGCCAATCGAGAAGCGATCGCGTTTGGTGAGGCCGTTCCAACGCCGATGCGCATGATGTTCGAGACAATCGCGCCTGACCAATTGCCGGCTGCGCATATGACCAAAAGCCAGCAATCCATGCGGCTGGGCGATTCTTACCTCTCTCTCGATACGATCTTGATGCGAATGCGCCAGCTCAACGCGGCAGAAAGCACAAGCAGCCAGGATGACGCATTCGATATTGTCGAAAGCATTGGTAATTCTGTTCCGAGTCAGAGGCATACCGTTCCCTTGACTCAGGAGCCGGTAAGAACTCAGTGGCGCAATATCGATGCGGCAATCCGCAAAGAGGAACCGCCCAAGTCGCAACCGGAAGGGACCGACCGGTTCCGTGCCAGCGACCTGATCCGTACATTCCGCAACGACAAGACCTGAGTTAGGGATAAGACAGCCTTTCCCAATCGTCCCCGAGCTGGTTGCGGAACCATGTCATCTGGCGCTTGGCATATTGACGGGTAGCAATCGTCGCGAGTTCAGCGGCCTCCTCCAGATCCAGGCGATCGGCAAGGACCTCGGCAATTTCGCGCACTCCGATCGCTCTCATGGCAGGGAGTTCGCTCGAAAGCCCCAATGATAACAATGCCTTGACCTCGTCTATGGCACCGGTTTTCATCATGGTTTCAAAGCGCGCGGCGATGCGGGCGCCAAGCCATTTCCGATCCGGCTCGATAACCAACTTGCGCGCGGCCTTAGCGTCGATCAGTGATCTGCCGGTTTCCTTTTGCCATTCGACGATGGACCGGCCCGATGTATCGATGACTTCGAGCGCTCGTACAATCCGCTGGCCATCGGTCGGACGTAGGGTAGACGCCGCCAACGGGTCTTTCTCGGTAAGTATCGCATGCAATTCCTCGGAGCCCAGCTCCGCATCCTGCTGGCGCCAATGTGTCCGTATACCCGCCGGAATGTCAGGCATAGCCGATAGTCCTCCGAGAAGTGCACGAAAATACAGCCCGGTGCCACCAACGAAAATCATAGTCTTTTCAGTTAGTTCTGGCCTATTCAGAACGTCTTCGGCATCCGCGAGCCAGCGTCCGGTCGAATAGGCGATATTTGGGAAAACATGCCCGTAAAGATAATGCGGCGCGGCTTTGAGATCGTCCCGACCAGGCCGCGCGGTCAAGAGGTTGAGGACATCGTAGACCTGCATTGAATCCGTATTGACCACGACGCCGCCTGTTTCATCTGCCAAACGAAGCGCAAGCGCCGACTTGCCGCTTGCCGTCGGTCCAGCTATCAGGATTATCTGTCTTTTCGTCACGCTAACGCCCAACCGGAAATCGCCCTATGCCCTTGATGGCCACGCTCATCGCCAATCCCGCCACTTCGGACCTTGTACCATCGCTCGGGATTAAAGCCTCGGCGGCGGTCAATGCAACAGGTCTTTACTGGCTGGCCGATGGGATTGCCTGTGACCTGCCTCTAAGGGACGGTACGGATGCGGCTGAAGCACGCCTTGAACTGGCAAGAGCAGCCGACGGCGCGCCGATCGATATTGTCGTTCAGAATCAAGACACTAGACGCAAGAAGATTTTGATTGCCGACATGGATTCGACCATGATCCAGCAAGAATGTATCGATGAACTGGCCGAAGAAGCTGGCCTCCGCGAAAAAGTCGCGGCGATCACTGCGCGGGCCATGAATGGCGAAATCGCCTTCGAACCTGCGCTGCGTGAACGTGTCGCGCTGCTCAGGGGCCTGCCCTACACGGTGATCGACAAGGTGATCGCCGGTCGCATCACGCTCATGCCAGGCGGACCGGAACTGGTGCGCACGATGAAGAAGCACGGGGCATATACTTCGCTTGTTTCAGGCGGATTTACCGTGTTCACCCAGCGTATCGCCGAGATGATCGGCTTCAATGAAAACAGTGCCAACACCTTGATAGATAATGGAAAAGTCTTGACGGGAGAGGTCAAGGAGCCGATCCTCGGACGCGAAGCGAAGGTGGCGGCGCTGACCTCCATCTGCCAGCGTTTCGGCCTTTCATCCCAGGATGCGATCGCGGTCGGAGACGGCGCCAATGACCTCGGCATGCTGCAGCTGGCAGGCACAGGCGTAGCGCTCCACGCCAAACCGATCGTTGCAGAACAGGCGAAGGTGCGGATCGACCACGGTGATCTGACCGCCCTTCTCTATATCCAGGGTTATCGAAAGGCCGATTTTGTAGTCTGAACTCGCGTCCCCACAACCATTTTTCTCGCAATGGTTGAAAATCTTGCGCCAGAATCGACACTTCTTGCGTAAGATTCGTATTTTCTTGTGCAAGATTGTGTCAAACTTGCACAAACTTGCATGCGATCCTCAATCTTGTGAACGAACAGTGCCGCGCTTGAATCCGACCGTTCAGATCAGTCCATCTGAAGCGTGACGAACCGCAGCTCGCCGGTTTTCGACGCCAGCATCAGCAGCGCATTCTTGCGGCCTTCGTCGCGAAGTTTTTCGATCCGCGCCGCCACATCCTCAGGCGTCGAGACGGTCTCCTGCGCAATGTCGACGATGACATCACCGGCCGCGATCCGCTTGTTGGCGGCTATCGAGCCGTTCTGCACTTCCGTCACCAGCACGCCCTCGACCTCTTTGGCAATGCCGAAGGTTTTGCGTGTGGCATCGTCGAGTTTTCCAAGGCTCATTCCGAGCACGTCCACGTTCTGGGCGGCTCCGTCCTCCCCGGTTGTCTGGTCGTCCTTCTTGGCGTCCGCCTGATCACCGTCATCCAGACGGCCGAGCGTGACCTTGACAGTCTGCTCCTTGCCCTTGCGGACAACGACGACATCGACTTCCTTGCCGATGGGGCTCTCCGCCACGACGCGCGGCAGATCCTTGACGTTGTTGACATCCCTGCCATCGAAACGCGTGATCACATCACCGGGAAGAATTGCACCATTGGCGACCGGACCGCCTTCGATGATCCCGGCGACCAGCGCGCCCTTGCTGGATGTCATGCCGAGGCTTTCGGCGATATCGTCAGTCACAGGCTGGATGCGCACGCCAAGCCAACCGCGACGCGCCTCGCCAAACTGGCGAAGCTGTGCGATGACGCCGGATGCAAGCTCGGCCGGAATGGCGAACCCGATACCGATCGATCCGCCGGTCGGGGAAATGATGGCGGTATTGATACCAATGACCTGTCCATACATATCGAACAGCGGCCCGCCGGAATTGCCGCGGTTGATCGCAGCGTCGGTCTGGATGAAGTTGTCGTAGGGACCGGAGTTGATATCGCGGTTGCGCGCCGAGACGATACCGACGGTCACGGTGCCACCGAGGCCAAAGGGATTGCCTATGGCCATGACCCAATCGCCGATACGGGTCTTCGATGAATCGCCGAACTTGACCGCCACCAGCTTGTGCTTTTTCGGATCGACCTTGAGCACCGCAAGATCGGTCTTGGTATCCTTGCCAACCAGGGTCGCCTTCAGCTTGGAACCGTCATTGAAATTGACTTCGATCTCGTCGGCATCGGCAATCACGTGATTATTCGTGACGACGATCCCCTCGGCCGCATCGACCACGAAACCCGAACCGAGCGACTGGACCTTGTGCGAAGGATTGCTCTCGCCAGGATTCTGCTTGCCGAAATATTCGTCGAAGAATTCCTGGAAGGGCGAGCCATCAGGCACCTTCGGCATCGGCACCGGTCCCGATTCCCCGTCCTGTCCCTTGACCGTCTGCGAGGTCGAGATATTGACCACGGCATCGAGCAAGCCCGCCGCAAGGTCGGCGACGGAGGCCGGCCCCTGTGCTTGGGGCTGTTGACTGTTGGGCACGATAGGAGCTTGCACCTGTGCCCGGGCTTCACCGACAAATGCCGGGTTGAAGCTTGTCGCGGCCAGCGCAATCAGCGCGGCAGCCGCGGTTGCGGAACGGAGAACGAGGCGACCAGTCTTGAAAAACATACGTTCGGGCCCTTATCGGAAACAGGATGATACAACAGAACGGCGAGAGGCGACATAAATATGACCGAGCGGCTATTGCAGCATTTATTTCGGATCAGTCAATTCAAGAGTTGATGAATTGCTCCCGTCCTATTCTTGCTTCGCAATGTGACCCCAGCTCAGGCGTCTCCCTTCTGTTGCGGCGGGTCGGGAGTAACGACTCGGCCGTAATTGTCGTGAAGACGCCACCAGATGTAGGGATCTCCCTGAGGACGGCCGGGCGGTACGTCCTGCCAAGTCTCCTGGCGACCCAACGGCGTCATGTCGAGAAACGACCAGACAGGCCCTATTTCCTCAATGCCGCGACCGTTCAGAAAGTAGCTGCGAAAAATACGGTCACCGTGCCGGATGAAGACATTGATGCCAAACATTTCTTCAACACCGAAATCCCGGGAGAATCGCTCGTCGGACAGCGAATAGAAGGGGATGTGGTTCCATCCCATCCGTTCACGCAGGCTCTTGATCTTGTCGATGGGCGCAGCAGTCACAAAGGCAAGGGTCGTATCGCGTGCTGCAAGATGGGCAGGATGAACAACGGTGTCCGCAACCAGCGAGCAACCGCTGCACGCCCCATCCGGCCAATTCTCGACATCGGGCGCATAGAAGAAACGATAGACGATCAGCTGCCGTCGGCCTTCGAACAGCCCCAGCAGATCCCTGTCGCCATTAATGCCTATGAATTTGTAGTTGCGGTCGACTTCGGTAACCGGAAGCAGTCTGCGCTTGGCGGCCAGACGATCCTTGGCCTTCATCAGGGCCTTTTCCTCCACGAGCAGCTTCTCGCGGGCAAGGTTCCATTCATCCTCGGAGACCACATCGAAGTCGCCGACGGGTTCGCGCATAGACGGAGCCGGGACTCCGGGACCTTCTTGTCGAGCCATATTCTCCTCCGCTGAAAGTGCTGCATGGTTACATGCAACGGCAACGGTTCAACGGCACGCGGGTTCCAAGGGAATGGTTGTCTGCGGTTCGAAGCTTTCCCATGCCTGAGCGCAACCGCCTGCTTCCACCCCGAGATCAACCCTCGACGGGGTCGAACCGCAAAGCAGGTGATGGATCAAACGACACTACGCGTCAAATTGGTTTAAAACGCGCGATGCCTACCCCCGAGCGAGCCACACCACCCCAACGCCGATTGCGACCGAAGCGACGCCGGCGACGCGCAGGAAACCGTCCGGTTGTTCGCTGACATCGCGGGCAACACGTTTTGCAACGAGCGGGAAAAGGCCATAGAGCAGCCCCTCGAATACGAGGAACAGCCCTACGGCATCAATAAAATCGATCATGATCTGAACCCGCCCCTATTGAGGGGCGGGAGTGGCGGGAGCAGGCGGCTCGGCACCGGCGGCAGGCGGTGTAGCACCGCTGACCGGAGGCAGACCGCCATTCGAATCCTGGAAATAGCGGAAGAACTCGGATGTGGGTGAAAGCACCATCGTCGTCCCCGTATTATCCAGCGCCGTGCCATAGGCCGTCATCGAGCGATAGAACGCGAAGAAATCCGGATCCTTCGAGAAGACATCGGCGAAGATACGGCTGCGCTCGCCTTCACCCTGACCTCTTGCAATTTCCGATTCCTTACGGGCTTCCGCAATGATTTCGACAACCTGGCGATCGGCGATGGCCTTGATACGCTGGGCCGCTTCACGGCCGCGTGCGCGCAGGCGCTCGGCTTCCGCCAGACGTTCCGCCTTCATGCGGTCGAACGTCTGTTGCGACACTTCCTGCGTCAGGTCCGTCCGGCGAATACGCACGTCGGTGATCTGCAGGCCGAGCGATTCCGCATCGGGACGCAACTGCTCGCGCACTTCGTTCATCATGCCGGCGCGCTCGTCCGACAGCGCAGCCTCAAAGCCACGCAAGCCATAGACACCACGCAACGCTGCATCGAGACGGGTACGCAGCCGGGCTTCGGCCAATGTGACATCGCCCGATACGGTCTGGCGGAACTTGCGCGGATCGGTGATCTGGTAGACGAGGAAAGCATCGACCTCATAGAACTTGCCGCCCGAAACCTGAACACGGATGTTGTCGAGTTCGAAGCTCAGGAGACGATCTTCGATCATCTGGACATTGTCTGCCTCGAGAAAGCCGAACGGCCACTTGAAGTAAATGCCGGGATCGGCCTTCACATCGACAATCTGACCAAACCTCAGGACGATGGCCTGCTGGCCGGCCCTGACGACAAACAGTGACGAATAGGCCAGCAAGGCCATGAACGCGATCAGGCCAACGAGAAGCGGAACACGATTCTGGTTCATGGCTTTGTCCCCTCTGTGGTGGTGGCGGGGGCAGGCTTGGCGGTCAAACCCGGCAGCGGCAGATAAGGTATGACGCCCTGTCCGCTTTGATCAACGATCACCTTGTTCGAATCCTTCAGTACACGCTCCATCGTTTCAAGGAAGAGACGCTTGCGCGTGACTTCCGGTGCCTTGACATATTGATCATAGACAGAGGTAAAGCGTTGCGCCTCACCTTCTGCTTCCTGGACGATACGGTTTTTATAGGCAGCCGCATCTTCTCGGATCTGCGCGCCTTCACCGCGGGCCTGGCCCAGCTTCTGGTTGGAATACTGGTTCGATTCCTCGACGAAACGGTCTTCGTCCTGTTCAGCACGCTGAACTTCGTCGAACGCGTCGGCCACTTCGCGTGGCGGCGCGGCATCTTCGATCGACAGGGCATTGATCGCAATGCCGGCGCCATAATCGTCAAGCGTCTTCTGGATGATGTTGCGCACATCATTGGCAATACCGGCACGGTTATCACGGAAGATATCCTGGGCCGGACTGCGCCCAACGATCTCGCGCATGGCGCTTTCCGAAACCTGCTGCACGAGGTTTTCCGGATTTTCGACATGGAACAGATAGGCGACGGGATCGGAAACGCGATAGAGAACGGAGAACTGAACATCGACGATGTTCTGATCGCCGGAGAGCATCAGGCCCTCCTTGGCGCCGCGGGCACCCTGCCCGCCAATATTCTTCTGCTTTTCAACGATCTCGACCTTCTCATAGGATTCGATCGGCCAGAAATGGAAATGCAGGCCCGGCTCGGCGATATCGGGCTTGGGCTTGCCGAAACGCAGTTCGACGGCCCGTTCGTCAGGCTGGACGGTGTATATCGACTGGAAAAGCCAGAAAGCCACCAGCGCAAGTGCGGCCAGGCCCCAGATCGCCGGGCTGCCACCGGAACCGCCCGGCAGCGCCTGCCGCAAACGATCCTGACCACGGCGGAAGATATCTTCGAGATCGGGAGGGGTCTTGCCTCCGCCTCCCTGCGGCTTTTGACCCCAAGGGCCACCGCCGCCACTATTATTACCGCCGCCACCCCATGGGCCGCCGCCGCCGTTCTGATTACTCCAGGGCATTCCTACCTCTTAATTTGAACGAAAGCGCCACCCGTGGCTTCCTCCCGCTAATCCAACTTCCCGTTTATAGGGATCGCAAGGCACGCTTTCAACGCGTGGCGACGTTTATTCACGCCATAGCGGCCTGCAAACGACGTTTTTCTGCGCTCCGGTGCGCACGTACCAAATGTACGCAGCGCTCCGTTGCTCGAAACCCGCCGTTTTCGCCACGCTAGGGTGTGAATATCGAACAGACCCCAAATCAGCCGCGTTCGTAGATGGCGAACCGCGTTGCATAATTGTCTTTTTCACCCGCCGGAAAATCCTCGCTGGAAACCTCGGTCCATACCTTTGGATCGATCGGGGGGAAAAACACATCGCCTTCGACGTCGGCCAGGATCCAGGTGACATACAGCCTGTCGGCGCGGTTCAACGATTGGCGAAAAATATCGCCGCCGCCGATAATGCAAATCTCGTCGACCTTGTCGGCACCGGCATGGCTTCCCGCAATCATCAGCGCCTGATCAATGGACCGGGCGGCGATAGCACCTTCAACGGAAAAGGCGGGGTCCCGGGTGATGACGATGTTGGTCCGGCCGGGCAAGGGCCGCCCAAGCGAATCCCATGTCTTGCGCCCCATGATGATGGGCTTGCCCATGGTGGTGGCTTTGAACCGCTTCAGATCCGAGGACAATCGCCACGGTAAGCCATTCTCGCGGCCGATGACGCCGTTTTCGGCAATAGCAACAACAAAACTGATCATGTGGCATCCATCCGTTTCAAACAAACATTTCGCCCGCAAACCTGAACGCGGAATCTACACCGCGATCGGCGCCCTGATGCTCGGCTCGGCGACATAATCTATCAGATGGAAATCGTCATATTTAAAGGCAAACAGATCGGTAACGTCCGGGTTAATCTGCATCGTCGGCAATGGACCGGGCTTGCGCATCAATTGCTGCTTCGCCTGTTCGAAATGATTGGCATAGAGATGGGCGTCGCCGAGCGTGTGAACGAAATCGCCGGGTTTCAACCCGGTGACCTGCGCCACCATCATCGTCAACAGCGCGTAGGAGGCGATGTTGAACGGTACGCCCAGGAAAATGTCCGCCGAACGCTGGTAGAGCTGGCATGAGAGCTTGCCATCGGCCACGTAGAACTGGAACAGGCAATGGCAGGGCGGCAACGCCATCTCATCGACCAAGGCGGGATTCCACGCCGAGACGATCAAACGTCTTGAATGAGGATTCTTGCGTATCTGATTCAAAAGATTCGAGATCTGGTCGATGTGCCGGCCGTCCGGCGCTGGCCATGAGCGCCATTGCGCACCATAGACAGGGCCGAGGTCGCCATTCTCATCGGCCCACTCGTCCCATATCGTGACGCCGTTTTCCTTAAGATAACCGACGTTCGTGTCGCCCTGCAGAAACCACAAAAGTTCATAAATGATGGATTTCAGATGCAGCTTTTTCGTCGTCAGCATGGGAAAGCCGGCTGCCAGATCGAAACGCATCTGATAGCCGAAAACAGACCGGGTACCGGTGCCGGTGCGGTCGCCGCGGTCAGCCCCCGTATCGAGCACGTGCTGAAGAAGATCGAGATAAGTGCGCATAATTTCTTTTAGCAGATTCGGCTGACTAAACACTTAAACTTGTGCGTGATCCACAGACCTGCAAGGGCAAAATCCACGCGCGCAATGAAAAATCCCCGGTGATTCGCCGGGGATGATTCGGATTTGCCGGTTGAAATGATCAGAGCTTGCCGAGAGCGCCGAGGGCTTTGGCAGTCAGGTAATAAAAGGTGACGCGGCTTTTTGAGCTGTCCGCCTTCATCGCTGCGCAGACGGATTCGATGGCGGCATCGGCCTTGGCGGTGTCTGTCAAACCCAGCTTCTTTTCGACCCAATTGGTGCGGACACGCTTCAATTCGTCCGGATCTGTGCAGGAAACCAGCGAAGAATCCCTGTTGCGCAGAGCAATTCCGAGATGTTTGACGATTTTCGCTACAGTCGCCTCATCGGCAGCCGCATCATAATGACGAACATCCTTTAGATAGTCACTCATCGAAAAACCCCCTGATTGCTAGGCTCAATGCGTGGCATTGCAACCTCTCTGACAATGAGGACATCGCACAAACTGGCAGATGCATGAGGCGATGGCTCTCTAGACACCCCGAAACATTCCCCAGCAACAGTTCCAAGTCAATCCACTCTTTCAATTCGGCTCAACAGCTCCTATATAAGAGCTGCTGGCTTCGGCCAGCTATGGTGATAAACGGTCGATGTAATAAGCTTATTGGACCCGGGGGCGGTACCCGGCGCCTCCACCAGAACGCAGCAGGTCTTGCTGCTTTGTGGCGGGGGCGAAATAGGATCGACAAGAGTATAAAGATCGAACTTTTGCCCGGCATTGTACCACCGTTATCGGGCTAACCTAGTAGTTGCAAACGACAACTATGCGGAAGCACGTCTCGCCGCTTAATGCGGTGCGATAGCTTCAAATCAAGTCCTAGGGGTTCGCACTTCTAGGCGGGGTTCGGAGGCACCTGGCAACAGAAGCCTTCACTTCTCTCCCTGCCCCTGCATTTCCCCTTCTCCTCGCCCTTTCCCTGCGCGGCTCGTGCAAGGCTTGACGCGCGCTTTATCAAGGCGTATAAAACCATGTAGTTAAATAACCGAATGGTTCAGCACAACATGGCAACCGATCGTCTCGATACCATCTTCTCGGCACTGGCGGACCCGACACGCAGGGCAATCCTGGCACGTCTGGCGCTGGGCACGACCTCGGTGACGGAACTCGCCGAACCGTTTCGCATGTCCGGACCAGCCGTATCGAAGCATCTCAAGGTGCTCGAACGTGCCGGGCTCATCATTCGCGGCCGCGAGGCGCAATGGCGGCCATGCAGTCTCGATGCGGCACCCCTCAAGGAAGTGAGGGACTGGCTCGAACATTACCGGCGCTTCTGGGAAACCAGTTTCGACCGGCTGGAAGAATATCTGCAGGAGGTTCAGACAAATGGAGATAACGATGGCCCAGACCAACGTTGAAATGAACGCATCAGCCGGTCGCGTTCTGACCATAACACGCATTTTCAACGCGCCGCCCGCGCTGGTTTTCGATGCGTTCTCCGATCCAAAACGCATGTTGCAATGGCTTGGCCCCCGCGATTATCCGGCAAGCTACGTTGAAGCGGACTTGCGGGTTGGCGGCAAATGGCGCGCCTGCCTGGATAGCCAAGCAAGCGGCGAGAAGTTGTGGCATGGCGGCGTCTATCGCAAGATCGTGCCGGGCAAGCGCCTCTCTTACACGTTTGCCTGGGATCAGGAGAACGGCACGCCAGGCCTCGAAACGCTCGTCGACATCAATTTCGAAGGCCAGAATGGCAAGACACTGATGACATTCCAACAGAGCGAATTCGATACGCCTGAAGATTGCGACGGTCACCGGGAGGGCTGGAACAGTACGTTCGATCGGCTGGAAGAGTTGCTCGCGCAGGAATGACCTGAATTCCGATGAAACATTCGACATGAAAAAGGCCCGGACATCGTTCCGGGCCTTACTCTCGCGTCTGATGGAAGGTCAGAGATCTTATTCTGCGGCGGCCTCCGCCTCGACGACGCGGCGGCGAGCGATCGTTGTCTGCGTGACGATCAATGCACTGACGGCACAAAGGGCAATGCCTGCCGCCATCGGCAAGGCGGTGCCATCAAAGAACGCGCCGGCAATGCCCATGGCGACAGCGGCGGTAACGAACTGCAACGTCCCCATAAGTGCCGACGCCGTGCCTGCGATTTCGCCATGGTCTTCAAGCGCAAGCACACCGGTTGTCGGAAGGACAAGCCCGAGGAAGCCATAGCCGATGAAGAGGAAGGTCGCCATGACCGGCAGCTGATTGAAGCCAAGGCTCATGACGACGACCATGGCGATCATGGCCAGCGAAAAGCCTGTCACCGCGTTGCGCATCACACGCACGAGGCCGTAGCGAGCTCCGAGCCAACCCGTCAGCTGCGAGACAGCAAAGAACGATACCGCGTTGATCGAGAAGGCAAAACTGTATTGTGTCGGCGTCAATCCGTAATGGTTGATCAGCACGAAGGGTGAGTTGGCCAGATAGACGAGAAAGCTGGACAGGCCAAGGCCACCGATGAAGGTGAGCGTGAGAAAGTTGCCATCCTTGAACAACAGGCGATAAGCCGCCATGGCGCTGCCGAAACCGCTTTCCGCCCGGGCGTCCTTGGTCCGCGTTTCTGTCAACTGCGTCGACAGGAGGATCAGCCCGAGAAACGCGGCGATCATCACGGCCCAGAAGACGCCGCGCCAGCCAAACAGGACGATAACGGCACTGCCCGTCAGCGGGGCAAGGATTGGCGAGATGCTGAAAACGAGCATCAGCAGCGACATCAGCCGTGCCGCCTGCACGCCTGTATGCATGTCGCGGACGATAGCCCGGGGAATAACCATACCGGCGGCACCGCCGATACCCTGCAGAAAGCGGAATGCGATCAAGGTCTCGACATCGCTGGCCAGCGCACAACCGATGCTCGCAAGGGCGAACAAACCGATGCCCATATAAAGCGGTGCCTTGCGGCCCCACATATCGGAGATGGGTCCGTAGAAGAGCTGGGCGACCGCAAATGGAATGAAGAAGGCCAACAAGCTCATCTGAACAGCATTATTTCCTGCGCCGAGGTCCTGTCCGATGGAAGGCATCGCGGGAAGATACATGTCGATCGCAAAGGGACCGATGGCTGTCAGAAGGCCAAGGATGAGGGCACTACGAAAGAAGGAGCTCGTCATGATGGTGATCTTTCAGAAACCGAGGCGCAAAAACCGGATTGTCTTCGCGCCACTTAGGTCGTGAACTCGGGAGGGTTCGAACTGATTCTCGGGGGCCGATATGGTGCGCGGGCTTGGGAGGATAGCGCATCAACAGGGCAAAAAAGCTGTGTCAACAAATATGGACACCGCTGTCAAACTAGACACTATTGTCTAAAACGTCAAGACGCATTATCTTTCGCCGATGAAAAATCGCAACGAACCAAGAGCCGGAACGGGCCATACACAGCGCGGTCAATGCGCAAAACGCATTTCCATATTGGATTCTGCAGCTCAGGTGTTTTGTCGCAAAGGTTTTTCAGGAGCGAGTATCGACGAAATTGCCGTAGAGGCGTGCGTTTCCCGTCAGACCATATACAACCACTACCGCGAAAAGGAAACTCTGTTCACGGCGGTTGTCGAGGATGTCATGGACCGTGCCAACGCCATGCTGTTTTCGATATTATCCACCTTTCCAGACAAGACGGACCATCTTGAGGATGATCTGACAGCCTTTGCCGTTCGTCTCACGAAAAATTGCCTGTGCAATCAGGATGGCAAATTTCTGCGCAAGCTTGTGCAGTCCGAGGGCGAGCGTTATCCGCACCTCTTTGAAACATGGCGCCAGCATGGCCCCGGCAAGATCGGCACGGCTCTGGGCGCTCTTTTTGCACGCCTCAGCCACAAAGGCCTGCTACGGATCGACGATTTCGACCTTGCTGCCCGCCAGTTTCTGGCCTTGGTCAACGCTGATCTGCAAATGATCACGCTGTTGGGCGGCACGCCGACTGACGAAGAACTTGAAAGTGCTGCGCGCAACGCGGTACGGACGTTCATCCGCGCCTATGCAGGGCCCGCAAGTGAAGCGGCTCCGCGAACGCCTGCTCTCGCTGTCGTCAGCTGATACTTGCTGAAGTTGATATTTTCATCTTAAAATTCGCCGCAAACGACGGTTAAATTGTATTTTACGTTCGTCAATTTTCCTGACGAGCGTTAAATTGTTTTGTGCGGCAGACAAGCGGTCGCAATTCCGCTAGCCATGCGCCATAATGGTTGAATGATGATAGCCATCTCCGCTTGACAGGGAGGGGTGACTCCATGGGATAAGAGTGCATGCCACAAGATATGATCCGCTACGATATACTTGCCCAGGAAGCGCTTCGCGGCGTTATTCGTAAGGTGCTTGGCGAAGTCGCCAAGGCGGGTCTTCCCGGCAACCATCATTTCTTTGTCACTTTTCTAACCGGTGCGGCAGGTGTTCGCATATCGTCGCGTCTGCACGAAAAATATCCGGAACAAATGACAATTGTGCTGCAACATCAGTTCTGGGACCTGCAGGTGACCGACGTCCTTTTCGAAGTCGGGCTTTCCTTTGGCGATGTACCCGAACGTTTGGTCGTCCCCTTCTCGGCGATTCGCGGCTTCTACGACCCGTCAGTCAATTTCGAACTGGAATTTGATGTCGAGGTGGAAGAAACCGTTGGCGACAATGATCAGGGTATAACCAGCATTGCTCCCGTGCCGCAGAGCGACAAGCCCAAGCTTGCAACGCCGAGCACCAAGCCGAAGCCGCCGGTGAAAACGGTGAAGAAGCCGGTCAAGGCCGGCGACAAATCGGATACCGAGGAGACCGGAGACAAAGCCACCGCGTCCGTGGTGTCGCTGGATTCTTTCCGCAAGAAGAAATAGCCTGGCTATGGCCGAGATCGTCAATCTTCGACTGATCAAGAAGCGCAAAGCGAAGGAGGCTGCTGAGAAGACCGCAGCCGAAAACCGGGTCCTGTTCGGACGGACCAAGACTGAGAAGCAATTTGACCGGGAAGCCAATCGCAAGAAGGCACGCTTTCTTGACGACCGTCGTCTTGAAACAAAACCATCCTTCACAGACGACGATGCGGACAGCAAGTGAGCGGTGTCCGCAAACGTTCGGTCACCATACGTGGACACCGCACGAGCTTTTCGCTCGAAGACCCCTTCTACGACATCATGATTTCGATCGCGACTAGCCGCGGCATGACAGTTGCGGGCTTGATTGCCGAAATCGACGAAAGCCGTGATCGCAACTCCAACCTGTCATCGGCACTACGCATCTATGTGCTGGACTGGGTGAGGAACGACACCAGTAGAGCCGTTCATCGTTAGCTGGAAACAGGGCCAAATTCCCTCGACCTTGAACCAAATTCCCTCCAGCAGAACGCTTCCGTCTAGCCATGAAAGGCTCTAATCGGCGATAGCCAACTGTTTTGACTCATCAATCGCCTGCGGAAAAAAATTCTCCAGCCCTGTCGGAACGGCACACCTTCGTTCGTCTTATAAACAGTGCAAACCGCTATGAAAGGGAAAAGCGATGCCTGCCAAACAAAAAATTACCCCCTGCCTTTGGTTCAATGGAAATGCCGAGGAGGCAATGGATTTTTATATGTCCATTTTCGAGGACAGCAAGATTCTCACCAAGATGAACTGGGGCAAAGAGGGTGGATCCAAGGAAGGTTCCCTGCTCGTCGCCACTTTCCAGCTTGCAGGCCAGGAGTATATCGCTTTGAACGGCGGGCCAGAATTCCAGTTTTCCGAGGGTATTTCGCTATCCATTGACTGCAGCACCCAAGAGGAAGTGGATAGACTGACCGAAAAACTGACGGCCGATGGCGGGCAAATTCGCCCCTGCAGCTGGGTCAAGGACAAATTTGGCCTGTCATGGCAGATCGTTCCAACCATTCTTCCCGAAATGCTGCGCGACAAGGACCAAGCGAAAGCAGACCGTGTCATGGCAGCGATGATGAAGATGTATAAAATCGACATCCAGAAGATCAAGGACGCATATAACGGCGTCAGTGACTAATGGCGTTATTGAATCTTGGGGTCCAGGGACTTGGGCTCGAGCGTTTTCAGGAACTCATCGACTGACTGCTTGTCGAGCGCACCAGTGCCCTGCGGCGCTGCTGCAGCGCCGCCCGGTCCGGGTGGCGTTTGCGGCTGTGGCGCGGCCGGGGCTGGTGCCGGTTGCGATTGTTCGATCGCCTTTTGAGCCGCCTCCTCGGCCGCACGTCTTTCTGCCAAAGCCCGCTGCTCTGCGGCGAGCCTCGCAGCTTCGGCGCGTTCAGCAGCTGCACGTGCTTCCTGCTCGGCCTTGAGGCGGGCTTCTTCGGCAAGCCGCACACGCTCATCCGCGCGGGCCTGATAGAGTTGCACCTCGCGGCGCAGACGCTGCTTTTCGACAAGCGCGGCCTGCATTGTTTCCACGCGCTGTTGTTCGCGCTCCAAGGCGCGCTGGGTCAGGAACTGTTCAAGCGGCTGCCGGTTCAAAGCCAATTTTGGATTGTTCAGTGGACCGGCCAGACTGAACTCGACAAGCGGGTCGGCTCCAGCAACCTCGGCCTTGCCCGGATCGAAGGTAAAACGCCCTTGCGATGCAATACTCATGTCGGAAAAATTGAGCCGCAGATCAGCGGCCAGCGTTGCGGCCTCGCTTTGAAGCTGGAATGTCGAGGTCCGCGCCATGCCGCCGGCAATCGTGAAGGCAAATTCCGCAGCGCCGGCATTGAACGTGCCCTCATGCAAATATTTGCCAATCGTTGCCGTCACGGCGGCGGCGGCGACCGGTCCCTCCATCGCGTCCGCCGCCTGAAGGATCGGCTTCAGCGCACCAGGATTGATCGCGTTGATCGCAAGATCCGCAACCGAGACCACGCCTGAGCCGGCGACAGATTCCATCATCTCGGCAATCGAGGTCCCCGTCGCATTGACAGAGGCCGATATTTTCGCCTTGCCCTTCAGCGGCGTCTGGTCTTCGTCGGGCTTGTAGAGCGCCTCGAGAGCCGTCTGGTCGAGTGTAAACTGTCCGGTTGCAAGACCTGTACCGCTGGTATTGCGCAACTCGAACATACCATGGACCTGGCCCCCGAGCAGATCACCTTTTACATCGTCGAGACGAAGCGAGCCGTCTTTCAGGGTAGCAATCGCCTGGAATTTACCCATCGTGCCAAGAATGCCGGCAGGAGCTTCCGCGGCATTGATTTTCACGTTGAAATTTACCGGAAAAAGCGGTGCGGCCGCGAAGTTCTCCGTCGGCCAAACATTGCGACCATCAGTCCCGAGTGCGTTCGTGCCAAGCATGAATTGCGCTAGTGACGGAAGATCGAGCTGTGCGAGCGTCAGATCGCCTTGCGCCGCCGGTATGCCGTTCTCGGCATCGAAGCCCAGTCGGCCAGCGATCTTCCTGCCGCTCACTTCGCCGTTCAAATCCGGCAAGGTCAGCTTACCCTTCGAAAGCTGGAAACTGCTTGCGATGTCCACCGCCATGCCATTGCCAAAGCCGGGCAATGAGTAGCCGGCCGTTGCGATATAGGGTTCGAGATCCGCCGCCTTGATCGAGGCACGGCCCTCGCCGCTCAGCTCGCCGCCGACGTCCCGAAAACTGCCATCGACAAGCGCCTGTCCATCGGAGGACTTCAGCGAAAGCTGTGTCTGGAGGCCATCCCTTTCATTGCCTTTCAGCGCCAGGTCGGCCTCAAGTTCGCCCGCCATGCCGAGTGGCAGCGCCGGGAGCCCTATCAAGGCCATCAGCGTCTCCGCCTGTGCGCTGCGCGCATCCATCGTCAGCTCGAGCGAGCGCAACTTGTCGGCGTTTTCCGTGGTCGTGCCGGAGAGGGTCACGTCCATCCCCCCGGTTTTTCCGGCCGCGCTCAAAGAGAACTCGGATCCGCCTTTGCCATGCAAAGTGTTTGCAATGACATTGAGATTGGTCTCCTCGAAGAGACCTGGAAACCGGGCGGCATTTTCGCTCAACGTCCTGATGAAGGGGAAATCCGGAAACCTCTCGGTCATCGCCGTAACAAATGGGGCGAGATTGTCGGAGAGAATGGTGGAATCGAGCGAGCCTGAAGGTTCGGCCTTGAAGGGTGCAAGCTTGCCGGTCGCGGTTATGGTGGTGCCTGCAACATCACCGATCGTCAGCCTATCGATATCGAAAACGCCATCGCGCAGGCGGAAAGCCGTGTCCAGAGTTTCCGCGACCAGCCGGTCATGTGTGACAGGTCCCGCCTTCAGATGCACATCGAGATCCTGGCCGCGCAACTGGGGAGAACCGTTTGCAGATGGCGTTCCAGTATTGCCGAAGATCGCCGCGAAAGCCTCCAGCGCATCGGCATCGAGCGCCCCGCCCTCGAGCGTCAGCTGCGTCAGCGGCAGTGATTCGCCTTTCGCGCTGCGTACCAGCGAGCCTTTGAGCGATGCGCCGCCAAGCGCCAATTCGAGATTGTCGACCTTCTGCAACTCGTCATGCAGGCTGACATCGCCGGAAAAGCCGGCTCCGGGCAAACGCCGGATCGACTCGTCAACGGAATCCGTCAGCCATGCGGCGAGTCCCGAGGGCTGACGAGAAGCGATCAGCAGCCGACCGTCGAAGCCAAAATCGTCCCCGACATGCAACGTACCCTGCGCTTCGAACTGGGTTCGCCCCGGCAGCTCCGCCTTGACCTGATTGATCTGCCAAGCCCCGTTCGACGGCGCTGCGTCGATCGTCACCGAACGGATCGTCGTATCGCCTGCGACGATCGCAGGAAGTTTGAGGTCGATCGTGCCGGGAACGGTCGGTATGGGCAGTTGGTCCACCAGACGCCGGAACACACCCAACCGTTCAGATGCGGTGGCCGGCTTAGGTGTCGTGCCTTTGGCCTGTTCATTCTGGTTGGCAAACGTGACCTGCTGTCCGTCCGCCTTGATTTCAAAATGCGGATCATTGCCGTAATCGAAGAGCGCGTTGCCGTTGACTATGTAGGGATCGTCGACGGTCCCCTGCTCCATGCGAAATTCGGGGATGTTGATCTTGGCGTGATCGGCTTCAAAACGCCCGGTGACGCGAACGCTGGAAAGCAAGGGCCTTTCGGTTTTCCCGGCAGACTTGGAACCGTCGGCAGCAGGCACCTCGTCAGCCGAACGAATGTCGATATTGCCGGCATATTTCAGCACACCTTCATTCACGGTCAATTCGCCGTCGGTCTCGAAAGCCGCCGGAATGCGGTCCGGGGAAACGCGTGCATGAACATTCAGCGTGCCATCGGACTTCACAGCCCCCGTCGAAGCCGAAACAGCCGTCTTGGCCCCGTTGAAAAACAGCGTGCCATCAAATTTCCAGGGCCCGGAAAGGTCCGTAGCCGACAATGACGCGTTGAGGTTTCCGATCGTCCGGGTGGTTCCCGTCGAGGCATCGCGAATGACCACCGAGCCATCCGTAATGCGCATGTCCTCCAGCCTGACCTGCGCCGAATGGAAAGGCGCGCGCGGACGGATCGCCCAGTCGATGACGCCATTCTCGTCGATGGCCACCTTTGCCGTCGGCTTCTCGATCCGCATGTCGAAGATCAGGATTTCGCCGCGTACGAATGGCGCAAGCTCGGCATCCATCGAAAACTTCTCGATCGTCATCACCGGTTCGGAACCCGGATCACCGACCTTGACGTCGGAAAATGTCACAGACGGGAACGGTAGTAGTCGCGCGCTGGCGCTGCCTGCAACTGTCACCGGGCGCCCGAGCAGCGCCGAAGCCTCACGCTCGAATGAGGACCGGTAACCGGCCCAATCGACAAAGTAAGGCACGACCAGCGCCGCAGTCAGCACCAGTACCAGTAATCCGCCGATAAATACGAACAGGCGTGCCAGTGTCCTACTCCGATCGATACGTGCCGGGCACCATAAGCACCAGTTTTTGGCGGCGGCAAGACATGACAGTCTTTCTGGTCAATTTGCAACGCTCACACAATGGTTTAGCGCCAGGAATCAATTCGTTAGCCTAAAGGCGTAAGATCTTGCCGGGATTCATAATATTATCCGGATCGATTGCGCGCTTGATCGCTTCCATCACATCGACAGCACCGCCGAGCTCTGCCCGAAGGAACTTGATCTTGCCCTGGCCGATGCCATGTTCGCCCGTGCAGGTTCCATCCATCGCAATCGCCCTCAAGTTGAGGCGCTCGACAAATGCCTCAACCTTCTGGATCTCGGCCGGGTCTTTCTCGTCGAAAAGCACGAGCACATGGAAGTTTCCATCACCGGCGTGACCGACGATCGGCGCGATCAGCCCGCTCTCCTCGATATCCTTCTCGGTCTCGACGATGCATTCCGCCAGGCGTGAAATCGGCACGCACACGTCGGTCGAAAGCGACTGCTTTCCAGGCGCGAGCGTCATGCAGGCGAAATAGGAATTGTGACGCGCCGACCAGAGCTTCTCCCGCTCTTCTGCATTGGCTGTCCATTTGAATTCACCGCCGCCATTGGCAGCGGCAATTTCACCGAAGAGTTCTGCCTGCTCGGCCACGCTCGTTTCACTGCCGTGGAACTCGAGAAAGAGATAGGGCGCAGGCTCGTAATCCAGCTTGGAATAGGCGATCATCGCCTGCATTTCGAGCTGATTGACCAGTTCGATACGCGCTACCGGGATACCCATCTGAATGGTTTCGATCACCGCGTTGCAAGCGCTTTCAAGATCTGGAAAAGCACATATGCCGCCGGAAATCGCTTGCGGAATGCCGTAAAGCTTCAGCGTCAATTCCGTGATGATACCAAGTGTGCCCTCCGAACCGACGAGGAGACGCGTCAGGTCATAGCCTGCCGATGTTTTCTTCACCCGCTTCGACGTCGTGATCAAGCGTCCGTCCGGCATCACTGCCTTCAGTGCCAGCACGTTCTCGCGCATCGTGCCATAGCGCACGGCATTGGTGCCCGAAGCGCGCGTTGCCGCCATGCCACCGAGACTGGCGTTCGCTCCCGGATCGATGGGGAAGAACAAACCCGTGTCGCGCAGATATTCGTTGAGCTGCTTGCGCGTGACACCCGGTTCTATAACGACATTCAGATCTTCGCTGTACACCTTGAGAATGCGATTCATACGCGAAAGATCAATGGAAATGCCGCCGGCCGGCGCGTTGACATGACCTTCAAGGGAAGTGCCCGTTCCAAACGCGATCACCGGAACGCCCCATTCACTGCACAGACGCACTATTTCCTGAACATCCTCGGCGGACTCAACGAAAACGACCAGATCCGGTGCCTGATTGGGCACGTAACTCGTCGTATGCGCGTGCTGTTCGCGAATGGATTTGCCCGACTGCGCATTATCGCCGAAGCGCTTCTTCAGAATAGAAACGACCGTCGCGATACCGTTTTCGTTGCGTAGCAAAGCGCCCGCATCTGCCAATGCCATTCCAGTTCCACCCTTCAATATACGTCTTCCACGCGTGCATTTTCGGGGAATGCACACGACTTGTCCAGTTGTAACTCTGTGTGATTACCGTGACGACTTCCCGCAGGCGAAAAGGCGGGATCTAATTGTCGTCGTCGTCATCCTCATCATCGTCTTCGCCCGGCTGCCAATCCGTGACGGGGATGAAGCGCTCCTGCTCGCCAGTCTTTTCGAACACACTGCCAACCGGAGCGTCCAGAAGCGGAATGATACTGGGATCGTAATTAGCGATGGTATTGACTTCGAAGATGCCGCTGTTGTCCGGGTCTTCCATATAGTCGTCGCTCTCGAAACCGGAGAGAAACCGCCAACCGCTATCCATCTCGTTATCGGGATCCTCGCGGTACATGAAGCGCACCGGATAACCATCGATCGTGATCGTATCCGTCGCGATGCAACCGCCATAGTTGCGGATCAATGGCCGTATCTCGTTCTTGGTGAGTCGGTAGCTTTTCTCCATAGCCAATTTTAGTTGATCGTCAGGGATTTGGCTAGTTTTCGAAAACGATCGGAAAACTTGTCCTTCTCGCTGCTGCGAACGATGAGGATGGCGCGCACGTAACGGCTTGTTTCAAAACGAGCAATTTGCGCGACGTACAGAGCATCTCCGCTGGCAGCATCCTTGGCACTCCCGTCGATCTCGACCCATTCGGCGCCATTTTCTTCAGAGCTCGTCTCGTTGTCCGATTGGACATCCTTAATGCCGGTCAATGAGGCGAATGCCTGCTTGGCAAAGGACATCCGCGCCGGCGCTTCCGGTGCGGTATTGAGATTGGACGCAATGATGATGATGGGCTGCATCGAGTTTGCGGCAACATCATTCGGACCCTCGGTCAGAAGAAGAGTTGCCCCGGCTATCACGCGCACCGGGCGAAACCCGGCCGTATCGGACACCTTGAACGGCAAGGCAGCGACCTGCTCGTCAAGGCTTGGCGGGGTGCGGATCGTGATGGTGCGCAGGGCGGTCTCGACATCCGCATCGGACAAACCTCCCTGGACGCCCTCGGGTATCTGTACCGTCACCATGGCAGTTGTCGTCTTGGCGCCGACCAGGACCACCCACTTCCGGTATTTGATCCCGGCCGCGACCTGGCTGCCGCGAATAAGTTTTGAGACGACGGCGCCGTCGACCGGCCAATCTTCCGGTTGGCCAGCCTCGATCCCGGTCGCGCGCAGACCATCGGGATTGAATTTTGCCGCGAGCTCCGCATAGGCGTCCACCGGAAGCTCCGTCAGAACGATCGATGTACCCTTGGCGGCATCTTCGAACCCGCTGAAATTGGTAGACAGGACCAGACCGGGAGGCGGCACGAGCCCGACACCGGAACCGCCGGGAAAAACCCGCTCTTGTGCAAGGCCCAGCTGGACGCTTGCCAGCAAAAAAAGCGCAACGCTTAAAGCGAGGGTAACAATTCGCATAGGGTCATTCCTTCTTTCAATGAGAGAAGTAATGGCCTTAGAACGGTCCCGCAAGCCTCTGGTTTCTCTTTTGTTTTTCGTGCTCCTCACGCAAGATTCTTCTGGAGGAACGCTACCGTCCGGCTCCAGGCGAGATCCGCCGCTTTCTTGTCATAGCGGGCTTCCGACGTATCATTGTTGAAAGCGTGGTTCGCGCCATCATAAATATGGATCTCGAAACTCTTGCCGTTTTGTTCAAGGGCTTTCTTGTAGGCATCGATACCTGCATTGATCCGCGTATCGAGACCGGCATATTGCAACAACAGCGGTGCCTTGATTTTGGCGACATCCTCGGCTTTTGGCTGCCGGCCATAATATGCGACCCCGGCGCCGAGATCAGGCGCGTTGACAGCAAGATCATTGACTACGCCACCGCCCCAGCAAAAGCCGACGACGCCGACTTTGCCGGTGGTCCCTTTGTCCTGCTTGAGATATTCGATGGTCGCAATGCCTTCTGCAATCGCAGTCTTTGGGTCGAGTGCTCCGATCATATCCCGCGCCTTGTCCTCATCGCCGGGCGTTCCGCCAGAGGCGGAAAGCAGGTCCGGCGCCAACGCGACAAAACCTTCGAGGGCAATTCGGCGTGCAACGTCACGGATATGATCGTTCAGGCCGCGATTCTCATGGATGACAATGACGGCCGGGAGCTTGCCCGAGCGTTCTGCCGGGCTGGCGCGATATCCCTTGATGTCCCCTGCGGGTGACGAAAAAACGATGTCCTTGGTGCGGAGCCTCGGGTCATCGACCGCGATGATGCCAGCCTGTGCGGCATTTGCCGCCAGCATCGGGGCGATGACCGCAGCAGCAGCACCGGAACCGGCAAGCTTGGTCAACTTTTCCATGAAGGCGCGGCGGTCAAGCGACAGGTGGGTATATTCGTCGTAGGCCTCGACCATCGCTTGGGTGATTGTCGGCTTGTTCATAACTGTTTCCTCCAAACGTGGAGGACGAGGCGCGAATCCCCGCATCAGCCCTTGGCGCGATGCGAAAGGATACCGGTTGAAAGGGCAACGCCAAGTCCGGTGACAAGTGCTGCCACAATCTCCCAGACGCCGACGGGCTCGTCAAGGAATATGGCGCCGCCAAGAGCAGCAAGCACCGGCGTCAGTGCACTGAAGGCGGCTGCCTGGCTGCCACCAAGGGAGCGGACGGCGATGCCATAGGCCAACATCGCGGCAAGACCCGACAGGACACCCTGGCTCAGTAACTGCAAACCGAGTTCAGGCAGTGGAACCTCGAGAATCGTGGAGCCGAAGGTGAGCGCGAGGCCAACGTGAATGAGGAAAGACCAGACCGCGATCAGCGCGCCGCCCTGCAGCGCGGTCAAACCGGACCGCTTGAATGCATGGGTATAGCCAGCCCAGAGCAAGGCACCAAGCGGCAGGAAGACGAAGCTGATCCAGGTGATTTCATGACTGTTCAGCGCAAGTACGAGAAGGATGGCGAGACCGGCGACAATGGAGCCAAGGCCCAACCAGCGCGTGAGATCCGGCCGCTCGCCGAACACAACGACACCGATCAGCGCGGCAGCAAGCGGCATGGAACCGCCGAGGAGAACGCCGACGGCCGAAGCGGGCGTCGAGTGAATGGCGAAAGTGGTGACCTGGAAGAACAGCGCACCAGCGCCGCAGACCATGATGGTCAGAAGGGCGAGCGGAACATCGCGAGGGATAAGTCCCGTCTTCAACCATACCGGTGCCAGGATCAATGCCGGAATACCGTAGCGGATGAGGCCAAGATCGATCGTGCCGAGATGCGTGGCGCTACTGTGGCGGGTGGCAATGATCCACGTCGCCCAGATGAAAACGGTGACCAGCGCACCCGCATAGCCCGTGGCGTGGGAATTGGATTTCCTGAATTCTGGGCTGAGAGCAACCATCGGAACTTCCTTTCAAATTGCCCGAACATCTTCGGTTGAAAGGCAGGATATCGCCGAAGGCAGGAGCATGTCCTTGCAAGTTGATGCTGTCTTTGATACCGTTTCAGCAATATTTGATAAGTTGGATGGGCGCAGAAGGCGATTTATGCCAAATCTGGATAAATTCGATATTGGGATACTCGAAGCGCTGCAGGGGGATGCACGGGCGACGAACGTCGAGATTGCCGAGAAGGTAAATCTTTCGCCGTCACCTTGCCTGCGCCGTATCCGCAATCTGGAAAAGGCCGGGGTCATCCGCGGTTACCGTGCGGATATCGACCGCAAGGAAGTCGGTCTCGGCTTGACGGTGTTCGTGGAAATCAAGGTCGGGCAGCACAGCCGCGAAAATTCGGACGCGCAACAGGCGGCGCTCATTGCCATGCCGGAAGTGACGGCCGCATTCCTCATTTCCGGAACCGCGGATTTTCTCGCCGAAGTGGTTGTCGAGGATCTGAGCGCCTACGAGCGGTTCCTCACTGAAAAGCTGCTATTGCTTCCGGGTGTTGCGGACATCCGTTCGAATTTCGCCATCCGCACGGTGAAAACGGGAGCTCCTTTGAAGCTCCCGCAACGTTAAGAAACCTTAGGCAATCCTCCGGCCAGGCATCTGATGCGGCATTCTCAAATCCAACCATACCCTACTTCGGCAGGGTATAGGCGATGACATAGTCGCCGGGCTTGGTTCCAACCGAGCCGTGTCCGCCGGCGACCATGACGACATATTGTTTGCCATTCAAAGCGAAGGACATGGGGGTGGACTGGCCGCCTGCCGGAAGGCGTGCCTCCCAAAGCTGATTGCCGGTCGTGACATCATAGGCGCGCAGATAATCATCCACAGCAGCACCAAGGAACGCGACGCCACCGGCGGTGATCATAGGACCGCCAATGCCCGGAACGCCGACCTTGAACGGCAAAGGCAACGGCGACGAATCCCGCACTGTACCATTCCGGTGTTTCCAGGCGATCTTGCCGGTGCGCAGGTCGGCCCCGGCCACATAGCCCCATGGTGGAGCTTGGCAAGGCAGGCCGAGCGGCGAAACAAATGGTCCCATGACGACCGCATAGGGCGCGCCTTCATTGCGATTGAGACCCTGCTCGCTGCCCTTGGTGTTGTCGCCCGGTGGCGGAACATCGGCACGGGGAACCAGCTTTGAGGTAAAGGCAAGATAGGTCGGCATGCCGAACATGATCTGGCGCCCGGGATCGACAGCTATGCCGCCCCAGTTGAACACGCCGAAATTGCCGGGATAGATCAGCGATCCTTGCAGCGATGGCGGCGTGTAGCGGCCTTCGTAGCGCAGCCTGCGGAACTCGATGCGGCACGCCAGCTGGTCGAACATCGACACGCCCCACATATCCTTGCCCGTCAAACGCTGCGGCATGAAGCTGAGAGCAGATACCGGCTGTGTCGGAGCGGTATGATCCCCCTCGATTGCACCCGTCGGCGCCGGAACTTCCTCGATCGGCAGGATTGGCTCGCCAGTGCGCCGGTCGAGAACGTAGATGTCGCCCTGCTTGGTCGGCCCGACGAGTGCTGGAATGGCACCCGTTGCAGTATTGATATCGAGCAGCGTCGGCTGGGCAGGAACATCCATGTCCCAGAGATCGTGATGAACCGTCTGGCGTACCCAGCGCAACTGACCGGAATTCAGATCAAGCGCAACGATCGACGACGAGAACTTCTCGACATTCTCCGACCGTCCTGCACCAAGCTGGTCCGGCGTCTGATTGCCGAGCGGAACGAAGAGCAGCCCAAGCTTTTCATCGGCGCTTGAAACCGACCAGCTGTTGGGTGAATTGTGGGTGTAGGTCTGGCCCTCCGGCAAAGGCGTCGTCACGTCGGGATTGCCTGAATCCCAGTTCCAGATGAGCGCGCCTGTATTGATGTCGTAGGCGCGGATAACGCCGGACTGCTCATGTGTCGAGTAATTATCATTGACCGCGCCGCCGACAATAATCTTGCCGGCAGCGACGACGGGCGGTGAAGTCGAATAATAATAGCCCGCCGGATCGTATGGCATGCCTTTTTCCAGATGCAGGGTGCCCTTGTCGGCGAAAGAGGGGCAGATCTGGCCGTTTGCCGCGTCAAGGGCAATCAATCGCGCGTCTGAGGTCGGGAGATAAACCCGTTCGGCACAAGGCTGGCCGGGCTGCAAAGCCGGATCCGCATAGTAGGAGACGCCGCGGCATGTCTGGTGCTGGCGATCAGGATTGAGCCCGACATTCGGGTCGAACTTCCACTTCTCCTTACCCGTCGCCGCATCGAGCGCAATGGCCCAGTTGTGCGGCGTGCAGATAAAAAGCGTGTCGCGCACTTTCAGCGGCGTCACCTGGTAGGTGGTTTCACCGACATCATCGGGCAGTTTCACATCGCCGGTCTGGTAGGTCCAGGCAACCTGCAAGCGATTGACGTTGTCTGGCGTAATTTCTTTTAGCGGCGAATAGCGCTGGCCATAGGGTGTGCGACCATATTGATGCCAATCGTCGGCGGGTACGTTGCCGCCAAGATCGGGCTCGGTTACGATAACCTCCTCGCTGAGCTTTCCCGTGATTTGCTTCGGATCCCCCATCATGGAGTAGCCGGCCACAACAAGTGCAGCGAGGACGCTGACAAGCAGAGGAACGGCCGGCCCCCACGAGGTCCGCTGTGCATCAGCGCCAGCATTCAGTCCTCGGCGAATCCACGGCGTCAGCAACCATAGCCCGAGCAGGATGATGGCACCGCCGCGCGGCGCGAGCTGCCACCAGTCAAAGCCGATCTCCCAGATGGCCCAGCCAAGCGTACCGATCACCAGGATCGCGTAGACAAGCAACGCCGAGGGGCGTTTTCGGAAGAGAAGATAGGAGGTTATCAGGAAAGCCAGCGCAGCGAGGATATAATACCAGCTGCCACCCAGCACCGCGAGCCAGACACCACCGGCACCTAGCGCCGCAGCGATCAACAGGAAAACAACGGCTGTCAGAGTGATTGCCATGGGGCGGGGGGTCCTTTTCCAAGCTCGATCAGGATCGATGGATCCCCGACAGGCGGCTGCGAACGTGCCGGCGGCTGTCAGGGTGTGCTCAAGTCAAGAGTCGTCTCAATCAAAATGGGTATGCCGTAAATCCAGGTGACGCAATATCGCTTGGCCTATATTTCAACTTCAAGTTTAGGTGTAGAAGATGTGCCTAAGCCGGCCCGTTCTCTTTTTGTATCGCATTTTTCTGGTTTTTCGGTACCGAATCACTACATTGGGTTCAAATGTCCGGATTACCTGACGATATGCCGTTTTTCGACGAAGCTGATGTGCCGCCGCGCCAGCCTTCGGGCATAGCCGCGCGCGCTATGCAAGCGCGTGGGGCGCCACCCTACCTCAGTGGGCTCAACCCGGAACAGCGACTGGCGGTTGAAACGACGGAAGGTCCGGTACTCGTCCTGGCTGGTGCCGGTACGGGCAAGACGCGCGTTTTGACCTCCCGTATTGCGCATATCCTTTCGCTGGGCAAAGCCTGGCCAAGTCAGATCCTGGCAGTGACCTTTACCAACAAGGCCGCCCGCGAGATGAAGGAGCGAATCGGCGTTCTGGTTGGCGGTGCAGTCGAGGGCATGCCATGGCTCGGCACCTTCCACTCGATCGGCGTCAAGCTGCTGCGGCGTCATGCGGAATTGGTCGGTCTCAAGTCCGATTTTACCATTCTTGACACCGATGACGTCGTTCGCCTGATCAAGCAGATCATCCAGGCCGAGGGCCTCGACGACAAACGCTGGCCCGCCAAGCAGTTTGCGCTCATGATCGACGGCTGGAAGAACAAGGGGCTTGGCCCTTCCGAAATACCGGAAGGCGACGCGCGCGCCTTTGCCAATGGCAAGGGCCGCGAGCTTTACAGCGCATACCAGAACCGCCTGAAGACGCTGAATGCCTGCGATTTCGGCGATCTGCTCTGCCATCCGATCCGCATGTTCCGCGCCTACCCGGATGTGCTGAAAGAATATCACGCCAAGTTTCGCTATATCCTCGTCGACGAGTATCAGGACACCAACACCGCCCAATATATGTGGCTGCGGCTGATCGCGCAGGGGTCGAAGAATGTCTGCTGTGTCGGCGATGATGATCAGTCGATTTATGGCTGGCGCGGCGCGGAGGTCGACAATATCCTGCGCTTCGAGAAGGATTTTCCCGGCGCAGTTGTGATCCGGCTAGAGCGCAACTACCGATCGACGGCGCATATTCTCGGTACGGCCTCGTTCCTGATTTCGCACAATGAAGGCCGTCTCGGCAAAACCCTGTTTACCGATGCGGCCAATCCTGAAGATGCGAAGGTCAATGTGCACGCATCCTGGGACTCGGAAGAAGAAGCGCGCGCTGTCGGCGAAGAGATCGAGCAGGCGCAGCGCAAGGGCCACCTGCTCAACGATATAGCGATCCTTGTACGCGCCTCATTCCAGATGCGGGAGTTCGAAGACCGTTTCGTCACGCTCGGACTGAATTACCGGGTGGTCGGCGGCCCACGGTTTTACGAACGTCTCGAAATCCGCGACGCGCTGGCCTATTTTCGCGTCGTGGCGCAAGGCGCTGACGATCTCGCGCTGGAACGCGTCATAAACACGCCAAAGCGCGGCCTTGGCGAAGCAGCGATCCGGCAGGTGCATGATTATGCGCGCGCTCGCGACATCAGCATGCTCGAAGCGGCAGCGGACCTGATCCAGACGGAAGAGCTGAAGCCCAAGCCGCGCTCGGCCTTGCGCGAAGTCGTTGAAAATTTCCAGCGCTGGCAAGGGCAGATTGACACGACCCCTCACACGGAGCTTGCCGAGAAAATCCTCGACGAATCCGGCTATACGGCCATGTGGCAGGCGGATCGCTCTGCCGAGGCACCGGGCCGGCTGGAAAACCTGAAGGAATTGATCCGCTCGATGGAGGAATATGAGTCGCTGCGCTCTTTCCTCGAACACGTCGCGCTGGTCATGGATGCCGAGCAGAACGAAAACCTCGATGCCGTGAATATCATGACGCTTCACTCGGCCAAGGGCCTTGAGTTTGAGACGGTCATCCTTCCGGGTTGGGAGGAAGGCCTGTTTCCGCACCAACGCGCGCTGGATGAAGGCGGCCGCTCGGGTCTCGAAGAAGAACGCCGCCTCGCCTATGTCGGATTGACGCGCGCTAAGAAGAACCTGCATATCTGGTTCGTTTCAAATCGGCGTATCCATGGCCTGTGGCAATCGACGATCCCTTCCCGGTTTCTCGAAGAGCTGCCGGAAGCACATGTGGACGTGGTGGCGGGCGGCGATAGTTACGGAGGCTACGGCGGCCGGGGCGGCGGTTACGGCCAATCGCGCTTCGATCGCGCCGATCCATTCGAAAACACCTATTCGACCCCCGGCTGGCAACGCGCCCAGCAAAACCGCTCCGACGCGACCCGCAACAATTGGGGCTCACGTTCTGGCGCAAAAGTTGAGCGCATCGGCTACGGCGAAACGGATTCCGTCCTTGGCGCAGGACGCGGTTCAGTGAAGGGCCGCACGATCGATGGTGAACTGGTGGCGAAATCCGTCAGCGAAACGCCCTCGAATTTCGACGTGGGCGACCGCGTCTTCCACATCAAGTTCGGCAATGGCAATGTCTCATCGATCGAAGGCAACAAGCTGACGATCGATTTCGACAAGGCCGGGCAAAAGCGCGTGCTGGACAGCTTTGTGAAAGGGATTTGAGCTATCGCTCAGTCCGTTGCTGCATCCGAATACCCTCGATTTTCCTATATTCGGCCCCGCCCCTTACCCTCGCCTTGAACGCTTCCATGTCCCAGGCTGGACCCGGATCGGACTTGCGGCCGGGAGCGATATCATCATGACCCATTATATCCTCGATGGCATAAGCGCTGCAGATTGCTTGCGCCAGGGCAGTCACGGTCTCTATCTGCGCGGAGGTGAAGATTTCCCAGCCGCAATTGGGCACACCGAACTTATGGCGGGCTTCGACGACCTTCGAGCCATCAACGGCCGCTCCGGTCCAGGACACCCAGCCGCCAGCACCCTTGTCAAGCGGCCCCCAGTTTTCGATTTCGATGCCGATAGCCGAACTGTTCAGCCCCGAATATCTGGTGCCGCCCTTCCCCGTCCACTGGCTCTGGCCCGCATGCCACGCGATGACATTGAATGGCACGCATTGCGTGACCGACCCATCGCGGCGAACGACGAGATGGGCCGAAACATTGGCCGCTTTTTGCGAAAAGTATCTGGCGATGTCGGCGTCCGGCCCGCTTGCGGTATAGTGAATGATCAAAAATTTCGGCTTCAGCGGACCTCCGATATTCGGTGATCTCACAAATTCTACGCGGGAAGAAGTCGCTGCAAGCCTGTTGTCCTTGATTTGAAATTCCATGAAAAAAATCCTTTTAGTTCTTAAATGCGCTCAGTAATAAGATTTAAATCCTATTTGTCAATAGGATGGATCTGCATACGAGGGTGTTATGATCTATGGCAATGGCGCTGTACGTGGTTCGACAAGCTCACCATGAGGGCGTTGGACTGATTGCAGAATTCCGTTCAACGGTGCAGGATCTGGCTTCCTGCCATCAAAATCGTCCCTCATGGTGAGCTTGTCGAACCACGCACAGCGCCATTGCAGGCAGATATGACCCCGCGCCATGATAGCGGCACCTTAAGTGCGGAAATCTCGCTATTCCGGCTTGCCTTTGGACCAGCTGACATTGCCCGCAAAAAGCGGGATCGTCGAGATCGAGGTTTTGGCCGAGCCATCCTGAACCTGCGTGGCATGGGCAAGATAAATGAGCGTGTTGTTCGGCTTGTCGTAGACGCGCGTAATGACGAGCTTCTTCCAGATAAGGCTGGTGCGCTCGGAAAAAACGCGCTCGCCGCCTTCTCCAAGCTCGATATCGCCAATCGTGATCGGTCCTGTCTGCTGACAGGAAATCGAGGCATTGGACGGATCCTCGAACCAGTTGCCTTTCTGCAGCCGGTCGATCATGCCCCGCGAGAAGGATGCGAGATGGCAGGTAACGCCTTGCACCTTCGGATCGGTGACAGCATCGATGACGATATCATTGCCGAGCCAGTCGACGCCGACCTTGCCGACTTCTTCGGCCTGAGCAGGAAGAAATGCGGCGCCTAGGAGGGCCAGGGCAGCAAGCGTTCGCTTCATAGAAAACTCCCGAGGGTTAGAGCAAAGTACAGTTGGATATTGCGCTGAACGATTGCAAGCAAATGCGAACGCGTTTTAACGCTCCCATTTCGCCAGGAAATCCTCGATGCCGAGTGACTGGATGTCCGGAATGGCTTCGAAGACCGTTTCCGGAGGCCAGTCCCACCAGGCAAGTCGCTGCAACCGCGCGGCAATCTCTTCCGGGAAGCGAAGGCGGAGGACCCGGGCCGGATTGCCTGCGACGATCGTATAGGGTGCGACATTCCTGGTCACCACCGCGTTGGCGCCAATGACTGCGCCATGACCAATCTGGACTGCAGGCATGATTACCGCGCCATGCCCGATCCACACATCATGGCCGATCCCGACGCGTTTCGCTTGCCGGCGTGCGCGAAAGACGTTGTCGATGCCTTGGTATTTGAAGAACTCGTTTGGCCGGTAGCTGATCTTGTGCGTCGTCAGCCGCTCTATCGGATGTTCGAGTGCGTTGATGCGAACGTTCGCGGCAATCGAGCAAAACCGCCCGATATCGGCATAGATACCCTCGCTGTGCCGTTCGAAATAGGTAAAATTACCAGCCGTCACATCGCGCAGGACAACGCGCTCGCCAACTTCGGTATATTTGCCAAGCTTGACGCCTTTCAGCTGCGCGGATGGATGGATGCGCGGCTGGTCATTCTGGAAGCGCGGATCGTCGTTATCGGCCATGATCTTTCTCAATTGTTCAGCCAATTCTTTTGCACAGAAAGTCGTTGACGAGTTGAAAACGATGGCTCGCCGTCCATTCGCGGCCGGCAACGCCGGAACCGGGAGAAGTCCGTGTTTTGTCCGGTTTTCCATAGTCAGACGATCGTAGCAAGTCCCGGTCGCTTGTTTGCATAAACCAAAGCGAAATCCTATAATCCAACAATGAAAACGTCCTCCTCCATCAGCACACCGAGAATGGTGCTCTATGCTGCACTTGCCCTTGCGGCATCGGTAGCTACGGGGCTCACCTTTGCTGCGTGGTTCGACAAGGGCGATTCCATCTTCCTTTCCCTCATCAATGCGGGATTGGCCTGGTGTATGTAGAAGCTTGGCAGTCCCTGAGTAATCATCCATGAACAAACGCCTGCTGCCTTTTTTGATCGTGGCGATTGCTCTTCTTGCCGGAGCTGCGGGCTGGATCACCTTCCAGTCGTCACGCCAGACGACGACCGGCAATCAGGGGCCATTCGGCACGTCTTTTGAGCTGACGACGATGAACGGCGAACCGATCACGGAGGCGGCATTCCGGCAAAAGCCATCCGCCATATTCTTTGGCTTCACCCATTGTCCGGAAGTCTGTCCGACGACATTGTTCGAGCTTGACGGCTGGCTCAAGAAACTCGGCACGGAGGGCGCGGACGTCAACGCCTACTTCGTGACGGTAGATCCGGAGCGGGACATTGTCCCCGTGTTGAAGTCCTATGTCAGCAATGTGTCTGACCGGATCACGGGTGTGACAGGCGATCCCGACAAGATCGCAGCCATGCTCAAGGGCTATAGCGTCTATGCGCGCAAGGTTCCCGTCGAAGGCAACGACTATACGATGGACCATACCGCCTCGATCTTTCTTCTCGACAGCAAAGGCCGTTTCTTCGGCACCATTGCCTATGGCGAAAATCCTGATACGGCTGTCGAGAAACTAAAACGCCTCGCCAAGAGCTAGGGTCAGGACCTGTTAATATGATCGAAATGGCGCCTGAAACGGCAAGAAGATGCGAGGAGAAGCGTGAAGGGCGGGGTTTTCCCCCCGGCCGAGCGGTTCGACACTGCAGCTTGCAGCCGTTTCGGCGTCCGCAGGATATGGCCTTTTCGACCAGATTAACAGGTCCTGACCCTAGAGAAAACATTCTTGAATGACCACTCAGACCCGCCTTTTCGTTACCGCCGGCAAGAACGAAGCCGAGCGCATCTTCACCAAGCTCGAACGTGAATTCGAAGAGGACGGATTGCCGGTCTCCAACGCCGAAATCGACGAGGATCGTGAAATATTCGAGGTTTCGGTCTATACGTTCGAGCCCGACGAAATCGAGACACGCATTCGCGATGTCCTCGGCAGCGACACCTTCGGCCTTGAATTGAAACGTGAGCAGGTGCCGGACATCGATTGGGTCGCGCATTCGCTGGAAGGGTTGAAACCGGTGCGTGCCGGGCGCTTTTTCGTGCATGGCTCGCATGATCGCGACAAACGCCGCGTTAATGATCTCGGCATCGAAATCGATGCAGGACAAGCCTTCGGTACAGGCCACCACGGCACCACGTCCGGCTGTCTCGATATGATCAGCCAGGTGATCCGGCGCGAACATCCGCGCAATGCGCTTGACCTTGGAACGGGAAGCGCCGTGCTGGCCATCGGTATCGCCAAGCTTGCACCTATCCCTATTCTGGCAACGGATATCGATCCGGTCGCAGTCGCGGTGGCGCAGGAGAATGTGGTGAAGAACGGCGTTGCAGCCCGGATACGGACCGAAACCGCAACGGGGTTTCATCATCCGGCAATGCGCGCCGCCGCACCCTTCGACCTCATCGTCGCAAACATCCTGGCGCGGCCGCTGATGCAGCTCGCCCCTGAAATGCGCCGACACCTCGCCTGGGGTGGTTCACTCATCCTCTCCGGTATTCTCGAGACGCAACGGGAGAAGGTTCTCGCCGCCTACCGAACGCAGGGCCTGTTTCATATCAAGACACTGCGCCGCGAGGGCTGGGTTACCCTGCATCTGAAAGCCCAAGCTACGTATTAGAGCTTTTCGGAGCGGCATTCTCACTCCAATTGACAGTTTTATTTAATTATAGGAATATATTCTTTTTAAAGGATTTATTTCATGAGAGATTTCGAATATGACCTGTCCCAAGTTTATCACCACAGATTTCGCGTTGAACAGGCCGCCGCTGAACTGAAAGCGATGCGGCAGGCGCCGCCCAACACCTATCCGTGGCGACACATTCGGGCTGCCGAGCACAACTACAATGCCTGGCGTAGCCACCTCAGCATGGCCGAGAATATCTTACGGAAATTCCACCCCGATCAGCCACGCGTACCTGCGGGAAATCCCGATGGCGGGCAATGGACCGATGGCGGTGGTGGGTCCAGGCCAGGAAGCAATGATCCGCTAAGCCCTGCGAGAACTGACTTTTCCGGGACCAAGCCGGGGATCAACCCAGGCGCATTAATCAATCCTGTGCCCACTTCAAAGCCCGGCTCGTTGTTCGGTCGAGGTGCGGGGCCGGCAATCGTCGGACAACTCCTCCGCCACCTACTCGACAGCGATCCTCTGGATTCATCATTCAAAGGCACTCCGGACGAGGCAGCCGAGCGCTATAACTGGCTGCTCCAGAATGCGCCAAAAACTATTGTACCCGCTCTGCAGTTCACTCCGCATGAATTTGAGGCGGGGCAAGGACCGAAGCCGCAACCTGTGGTCGTGCCATTACTTCGTGAGCAAGTGGAAGGCGCCTGCCCGTTGTATGGCGCAGTTCAGAAAGAAGCAAATTTGGCCACACAGGAAGCAATCAAACGCGGCAACTACCGGTCGGCAAGCGAATTTGGCACCGAAGTGCACACGATCATGAAAGACTATATTCTTGCAAAATACCCTGAAAGTCTAATACCCGAACGATCTTACTTGAAGTATGCTCAGGAGATAAAGGATAATAACTACAGCCAAGACGGTGTTCGGTATGGCTTGGCCGGTTCACTTCGTCTGGATGTCCTTGAAGACGTAGGTAATGGCGTCGTCTGCGTCTACGATCTGAAAACCGCGAAAAGTGGGCTAACCCCAGCGAGAATGCGGGAGATTGGCCAGTCTGTTCATAAGAATTTCAAAGTGGTGAAGCGTATTATCATCATTCCCATCCAACCGTGGTTAAGCTATTGACAACAATTGCCGATGTGAAACGGGCAATGATGCCCTTGCTTGAGCGCCATGATGATCTGGCGGTCGTCGGACGTATGCTGGTATTAACCCCGGTGCGCAATGTCCTGCGCTTCATCTGCATTGATCGCCGGTCAAACGTGCATGCCTTTGCGGTTCGCACCGGCATGAACCTCACCTTCTTCAATATCGGCCACTGGCCGCTCGACGGCGGCTGGCGGCTGGCGGCTGATCGAGGGGATTGGGATATCCGTTACCCGGAGTCGCTCGAAGTGCTGCGCCAGATGATTGAAGAAGCACTGCCGGAAATGCGCCGCGTCACCACTATTGACGAATTCGCGGGCTACCAAACCAATAGCATAAGATCGCGATATCGTTCATCTCTTCATCCAACCGATCTTGCCCTCATCGCAATTGCCAATGGCGATCTTGAGAAAGCCCTTTCGATCATCGAGGCAGCTATTGCCGGCGGCGAAATCAGTTCGATGCCCGAATATTACGAGCCCTTGAAGCAAGGGGATCGTGCCGCGCTTCTCGATCTCCTGCGCGAACAGCAGACGCGCACGATCGGGGAACTCAAACTGACGAAACATTTTGAACCCGAGCGTTTTGGATTAGAGAAGGCATGAGGGCAAGTTTGCTTCCCCTTGTCACGCAGGACGATGTCGAACAATTGGTTGAGCCAATCCTTCATCGCTATGAGGACCTGACGCTCGTTGGTCGCCATCTAGTCGTCAAGCCGGTAGGGCATGTGCTGCGGTTCATCCGTTTTGGCAACTGGATATTTGACGACCTCTTCAACGTCACTGCAGTCGTCGATGTGACATTCCTGCGTTATTCGAGTTGGGCGACGTATGGCGGACGTGCGCTCTACGACAATGGGTGGGGCTCTTGGAACATCTATGATCCCGAAGAGGTCGAGCGCTTACGCCATATAATTGAAGAGACAACCTTACCTGAATTGCGCCGTGTCAACACGATCGACGATTATGTCGCCTATCGCCTGGACGAGCCAAAGCCTTATAACACCTTCTCCTTCGATACTACCGTTATGGCCCATATCGCTATAACGAAAGGCGATTTTGACGAGGCCCTCTCCATTGTGGATGCGGCTATCGCCAAGGGCTGGGTCGATCATTTGCCGACATACTACGAACTTCTGAAGAAACGAGACCGGGGCGGCCTTATCACTTTTCTGCGCAAGCAGCAGGCGCGCTCGATCGCAACCCTTGGCCTGACGGACTATTGGAAACCCACGCCTTTTCCACTCGAGCTGTAAGCCCGTCAGGACATCAAGTCCGGAAGTCTGTCCGACGACATTGTTCCGACTTGACAGGTGGTCGGGCACGAACATCCACGAAATGCGCTGAACCCTTGGAACGGGAGTAATTCCGGACGGAAAAAATACTCCAGGATTTCCGTTCTCAAGCATTGAATTTGAAATGGATATGTACAGGGAACGCATCCCTTTCGAGAGCGCGTTGACGCGAATTACGCCTCTCGATTTTTGGCTGCAAACTTATGTGAACGTGGAAGAAGAAGCGATTCTCGAATGCCTCAGCCTCAGCGACGGATGCGACTTTACTTTCTATTACAGAGATTTGACGCTTGCCGTGCAGGGCTCCTTGTCAAAGGATAAGCTCTCGCAGTGGCGGGCGGTCAAAGATGGCGCCCGCACTTTGCTCGAACGCTGGATGGTGAGGTAGCACTCCAGCGTTCGTTCGGGACAAACATCCGATCCCCGATTAAATCGGTTTCCGGACGCACTCCTCCATTGCGTGCGTGAAAGCGGGAGGCTAGGTTTCGACCCTATCATTGGCGCATGATCCTTATAGAAATCGAATAGATTTTTGGGTTTTGTACGCGAACAAAAAGGTCGAGATTCCCATGTTCCAGTCGTTTGAGGTCACAAGCAATCCTGCCACCGGGGCGCCCCGTGTCGCCAAGCTGCGAGACGAACTCGAAAATCTTGGCCTCGATGGTTTCCTTGTGCCGCGCGCCGATGAACACCAGGGCGAGTATGTGCCTGCCCGCGCCCGCCGCCTGGCTTGGCTGACGGGTTTTACCGGCTCTGCCGGTGTTGCTCTGATCATGAAAAGCAAAGCCTATCTGTTCGTCGACGGTCGCTACACCTTGCAGGCAGCGGAACAGACCGACCCTGAAGTCTTCACGATCGAAAGCCTTGTCGACACGCCACCGCCAGTTTGGTTGCGCAATGTCGACAAGAAGCTCACCATTGGCTTCGATCCCTGGCTCCACACGATCAGCGAAACCAAATCGTTGCGCGAGGCTCTGGAGAAAAACGGCGGCACTCTCGTTGCAGTCAAAGACAATCTGGTCGATATGATCTGGGATGACCAGCCTGCCCCGCCGCTGGAAGCCGTCACGATCCAGCCGGAAAAATACGCAGGCAAGCTGGCGAGCCAGAAGCTGCATGAAATGGCAGAAGCCGTTGCCAAGGCAAAAGCCGATGCGACGATCCTCACCGATCCATCTTCTATTGCATGGGCTTTCAATATTCGCGGCAATGATGTCAGCAACACGCCCCTTCCCCTTGCTTTCGCGCTGATTCCGGCATCGGGCGAACCGCTGCTCTTTATTGACAAGCGCAAGCTGCCGATCGAAACGGAAGCCTATCTCACGCAGCTTTCAACCTTGCGTGCCCCTTCAGCATTGGAAGGAGACGTCGCGGCCTTTGCTGCCGAGGGCAAGACCGTGATGCTCGATCCGGCACTGACAGCAGAGAAGCTGCGTCTGATCATCGACAAAGCCGGTGGAAAAGTCGTGGAGGGCCTCGATCCGGCGCGGTTGCCGCGCGCGATCAAGAACTCGGTCGAGCTTGAAGGCGCACGCAAGTCGCATGAGCGCGACGGCGTGGCAATGGTATCCTTCCTGTCCTGGATCGATAGGCAAGCGCCGGGCACAATCGATGAGATCATTGCGGCGACGAAACTGGAAGAGACCCGCCAGAGCGTGGCGGAGAGCTTCCAGATGCCGCTGGAAAATCTCTCGTTCGACAGCATTTCAGGGGCCGGACCGAATGGAGCCTTCGCGCACTACCGTGTCAGCACAGCGTCGAACCGCACATTGGAGGACGGCGAGCTTTATCTGATCGACAGCGGCGGCCAATATCGCGACGGGACCACCGACATCACCCGCACGCTACCGGTCGGCAAGCCTTCTGATGATATGAAGCGCAAGTTCACCCTTGTGCTCAAGGGTATGATTGCCATTTCAACTGCGCGGTTTCCAAAGGGAACGCGCGGTATGGACATCGATGTGCTTGCCCGCATTGCCCTGTGGAAACAGGGATATGATTATGGTCATGGTACCGGACATGGGGTGGGTTCATTCCTATCTGTGCATGAGGGGCCGCAGAGCATATCGAAGCGGGGCGTGCAGGAGCTGCTGCCCGGCATGATCCTTTCCAACGAGCCCGGCTACTACAAGCCCGGTGCCTATGGCATCCGCACCGAAAACCTGTTGATCGTCACAGAGCCGGAAGTGCCGGAAGGCGGCGACATCGCGATGATGGGTTTTGAGACGATTACGCTCTGCCCCATCGACAGACGGTTGATCGATACCAGCCTATTGATACGGGAAGAGCTTATTTGGCTGGACGCGTATCACGCGAGAGTTCGCGAGGCGTTGCTGCCGCACACGGATGGCCCGGCGCGCGAATGGCTGATTGCGTCAACAGAACCATTCGGCCACGAGAGCCAGGCCGTGAACTAGCTTCTGTTCAGGAGAACTGGCGCAGCAGGATGATCAACGCTCCGCCAGCCAGAAACATGGTCAGCGCGTTAAAGCGCAGAGCCACAAGACCGGCGAAGGCAAGCGCCAACAATCCGCGCCAGTCAGCTTCCGCGGCGGCAGGAGCAACGAGCGTCGTTAAAACCGCGGCAGGCACCGCATTGAGTGCGACTTCGACGCGAGGATGAATGCGCTCGAAGCGCGACAGAACCAGATGACCGCCGATACGCGTCAGGAATGTCAGAACTGCGCCGGCGATTATGATCCACGTTATCTCGGACATCAGCTGCGCTCCTTGGCTTTTTCTGGCTTGGCGACAATCACAGCCGTCAGAATACCAGCAAGAGCGCCAATACTGACGTGCCAGGGCGAGCCAATCGTCTTATAGGCAATGATTGAGACTACGGCGCTGGCAATGACGATCGCCGCCCAATTATCACGCTTGCGAAATCCCATAACCAGCCCAAGAAAATAAATCGGCAGCAGCATATCGATTCCGAGAGCATGCGGGTCGGAGATCAGATTGCCGAACAGACCCCCGATCCAGGCTTCTGTTACCCACATCACATAAATCGGCGTGGCGACGCCAAGGTACCAGATGAAAGTGACCGGTTTCCCGGATTCCGCGCGCTTCTCGGTTTCCGCATATTGAGGATCGGTCAAAAGAAAATAACTGAGGGCGCTCTGGATCGGTTTGAAGTGGCCAATGCGCCGCCCCACCGCCGCCGAATAGAGCACATGGCGGAAATTTACGGCGAATATGGAAAAGACGATCAGCCAGGCAGGGACATTATGGCCGAACAGTTCGATGCCGACCATCTGGCTTGCACCGCCAAAAATCGCGGCGCTCATCAACACGGCCTGAAACACGGTGAACCCATTGTCGACGGCCAGCGCGCCAAACAGCAGCCCGAACGGCGCAGAAGCTATCATGATGGGCAGGCCTTTGGCGAAGCCTTCCAAGAACTGGGTGCGCGCACGGCCGGGATCGGCGGGAACCGCTTGCCGCTGATATATTTGTTCGTCCATTGGTCTGATCTAGGACAGCTTCACCTGGCTGTCACGTCACATTTGTTGATTGATATCATCAATGTCACTGCAGTGACCGGGAATGCATCCGTTCTTGTCAGGTGATTTTGCCACGTTTATTTTGCATCGACGAGACAAGGGAGACCAAAAATGCCCCAAATAATAGAACGCGATGTCTGGGCGACCGATCCCGAGAATTGGCAGGGAGAGGTTACGGGCAAGCCTTACGGAACCAACGTCTCGGTGATTTTCAACCATCAGGAGCGGGTCGGCGCAGGGCCGCGGTTACACAAGCATCCCTATACGGAGACCTTCATCATCCGCAAAGGTCATGCACGGTTTACCGTCGGCGATGAAATCATCGACGCTCATGAAGGCCAGATCGTTGTTTCGCCCGCCAACACGCCGCACAAATTTGAAAATCTCGGGCCGGGCACGCTGGAGACCATCGATATCCACGCCAATGAGGTATTCATAACCGAATGGCTGGAATAGAACGTTGACCTCCCCCAGGTGGAGGGGAGATCAAAGGCATCCAACTCATTGTTTTGATGCAATTCCTGGAATTGCTTTAGAACTTTTGCGTCAGGGAAACGCGGAAACTGCGGCCAACTTCGGTATAGCGATCTGCTATCGCAGGCGAAATTGAATCCGGCACATCGAGCGCATTCCAGTATTTCGTGTCGAAGATGTTGAAGATGCCCGCCTGAAGCTTCATGCCCTTGGCGAACTTTGGTTCCCACCAGAGAGTGGTATCGACCAACGCATAGCCGGGCGCAACGAAACCGCCATCGCTGACCTTGTCACGGCGCGAAGCCATGGTGAGCGATACGTCGCTACCCCAATCCTCTACCGCGTATCCCAGCCCGACGATCGCACGAACCGGCGGCACCGAGTTCAGATACTCGTCATTTTCCGTATCCTTACCGACGGTCCATGCGACGGAGGCCCAGGTGCGCCAATGATCGGCAAAATTCACGTGGCCACGCAATTCTGCTCCATAAATCTGAACGCGGTCGAGATTGGCATAACCCGTGATACCGCCGACCGGAAATTCACCGCCTGGAGGCGCGATCGTCACTTCCTCGATGAAGTTGCGGTAGTAATTGTTGAAAATGCTTCCGCCAAAACCATAGGTCTCGTTTTCAAGTTTCGCGCCGATTTCAAAACCGTTGCTGGTTTCGGGCTTTAGATCGGGATTGCCGATTCTGGCGTAGGAGCCGGGCGCACCGTAATTCTGGAAGAGTTCAAGCGCGGTCGGAGCGCGGAAACCCTGTGCCCACTGAGCGTAAAAGTCGAGGTCAGGAGCAGCGTGCCACGTTGCGCGGAGCTTCGGAGAGAAGCGCGAGTCGCTGTTGGACGAAGGCAGCGTGCCATCGAAATTGGGCCCGGCCTCATAAGCTGCCGTCGATTGCGGGCGATGATCATACCAGTCAAAACGTCCACCGGGCGTGATTGTCACACGGCCATTGAGGACATCGATGTCATCCTCGGCATAGAGGCCGACCGCGAGAGATTCGACGTCCGGCATATCGGATGAATTCGAATGCAGCATTCGGCACGATTGCGGACCGAAGGGTTGTGGAATCGTGGACCAATCGATATCGGGACAATTGTCGACGCCTGCTGAATATTGGTGCAGGTCCTGACGGTAGATTTCTCCGCCAACACGGAACGTGTGTGTAAGATTGCCGATTTCGGTGCTTTTCAGAACATTGCCCGTGAGGCCGTAACTGTCCTGCTTCAGCTCGTTGTCACGCGTATAGATGCCGGAGGGATAACCGTAAAAGAATGGATCTCCGCGAATTATTCGCGCCCGGCTATCCGGCAAACGAACGCCGTCCGTTGTCTTGGTCAGAATCTGCTGCTGCCAATAAGCTATGGCATGCGCCTCATCGATCCAGCCGGTCTTGTCAGGCGATATATAGTCGTAGCTTGCGGATATCCGCTTGCGCTCCACGTCGTCACCGGATTCGAGACTTCCGCGAACGTAGCTTGCCGTCGAACCGATCCTGTCGTCGATGTCCGCATCGCGCTTGAAATATTCGCCGGTTATGCCAAACCGATGGCCGCCATCGACATTCTGATAAATCTTGGCAAGAAAATTGCCTTGATCGAAGTCTAATGGATTGGCCTCGGTTCGCGTTGCGCCATAACCGCCAACGTCGCCCATGTTTTCAAATTCATGGCCTTGCCTGTAGCCGCCCTGGATCAGGAATTCCGTATCGTTGGCGCGCGCTGCAACGGCGGCATTCGTACGCCAGCTCCGGTCGGCGCTGTCATAGACGCCCTTGGTTATAGCGCCCCAATTGCGCCCATCCGTCAAAAGGTCCTCCGGATCGAGCGTCTGCAGCTGCACGACACCGCCCAAAGCGCCCGAGCCATAACGGCTGGAATCAGCCCCCTTGGTGATGTCGATCGCCGATAGCCCGTCGAAATCGACGGCATTCAAGCCGCCCGAATTGCTGCGGGGGTCGGTCAGCCACGGCACACGTATGCCGTCGATCGTCGTCAGCACGCGATTCTGATCGAGGCCCCGCAAGTTGATACTGTTGTTTTGGGTGTTGAAATTAACACCGGCATCGACACGGCGCCCAAGATCCTCGAAGCTTTCGACCATGCGCTCCTGAATCTCTTGCCGGTCAGTCACCGTGGTCAACGGGGATTTTTCACCCTCGGCGGCTTTCGGCCTGGCGCCTTTTACGACGATTGTTTCGAGTTCGATATTATCACCAGTGTTCGTGGTGCTTTGCGCAATCGATGCGCCGGTGCTCAACCCAACCATCACCAATGTACCGGCGCCGCCACACATAAGCCGCGCAAGCAGAGTCCTCTTAGCCATGTCCCAGTTCCCCAAACCCAAAAGAGAATGCCTGGCTGGCTTACGTCACACGAAAATCTCGTTGTGGGTCAGTGGCTTGCTGAGCGAATAAACAGCGCGTGTCCGCGCCGTACAAATGTTCACTACTAAAACTAGACTATAAAAGTCAACATTAATTAATTACACATTGTCACAATCCGGCATTTGCGATTTGAACTGCGGCAAAAATGATATGAATCAGGAGGTTGCAGTACCCTCGATAGCCCTGCCCCAATCGATCAGGGGCTTGGCGCGCACCGCAAAATCGAAAAGATCATCCGCAAGCTTTGGCGAAGTGATATCGGCGGGATCGATCGAATAGCGGACCACGAAATTCCGGTTGCGCAAGGCCTCGATCAAATCAGCATCCGTGACCGATTCAAATCCGCGCGGCGTGCGCTTCAATGCATCCGTATCTTTCATCGCCAGCCCATTTTTCTTGAGCGCCTTGACCATTGCGCGATAGTTCTGCGGCTTTTCGACGATTGCTTTGCGCATCGCGAGCAGGAGTTCCGGCTTTTGCTGCCACCATGCGACAGCAGCATAGCAGCCGCGATAATCTTCGTGGCCGATGCAGACGTAGAAACAGCCGCTTTCGGCCCACTTTGTGCCATCTTGCGAAAGAAGCGCCGACAGGTGGCGGTTATACGGGCTCTTGTCTTTGGAAAAGCGCACATCGCGTTTGATACGGAATTGCGACTTCTTGCGATCGCCCCGGAACGGCAGACCCGCCTTTTCGAACCGGGCCATCAGATCTTCGACGAGATCGCCCAGCGGTTCGTAGAGATGAGCCTCAAAAATATCCTTGTTCTCCAGAAACCACTCACGGTTCTGGTGGAAATCGAGTGCTTTGAGAAAGGGGAGTGCCTTTTCGCCAAAGCCTTTGAAAACCAGGTCGCTCATGCGCCCACCAGCGTAAACCAGGAATCCTCGTCGATCACTTCAATGCCGAGAGTCTGGGCCTGGGCAAGTTTCGATCCTGCGCCGAGGCCTGCCACCACGAGATCGGTCTTCCTGGAGACGGAACCAGCCGTCTTGGCACCATAACGTTCGGCCATTGCCTTGGCCTCGTCGCGTGACATCCGCTCGAGCGACCCGGTAAAGACGATGGTCTTGCCTGCCACCGGCGAATGGCTGACGGTTCGGACTTCTTCATCGAGCGGCGTTACCTCGGCAAGCAGCGCGTCGAGCGCGTGGCGATTGTGCTCCTCGGCATAGAAGTCGACCAGCGCCTCGGCCACGATGCTGCCGATACCTTCCACTTCATTCAACTCGCGCCACGCATCGTTGCCCTTGTCAGCTTTGTCTCTTGGCGGTTCCGCTGCCATGGCCACACTGGCAAGTGCATCATAGGAATGGTAGGCTCTGGCGAGCCGCTTGGCATTGACCTCACCCACGTGGCGAATGCCAAGCGCGTAAACGAAGCGGCTCAGAGAAACTTCGCGCCGGTCGTCGATCGCGTCATAAAGTTTCTTGACCGACGTCGCGCCGAAACCATCGATGTTTTCAAGCTTCGCCAACGAGGCGGCCTGACGTTTCTTCAAAGTGAAAATATCGGCAGGCGTGCCGATATGCAGAGCGGGATCCTCCGACTTGAAAAAGAACTCCACCTGTTTTTCACCAAGGCCCTCGATATCGAAGGCGTTGCGCGAGACGAAATGCCGGATGCGCTCCACCGCCTGCGCCGGGCAAATCAACCCGCCCGTACAGCGCCGCACCGCCTCGCCTTCCTCACGCACCGCGTGGGAACCGCAAGCGGGGCAAATATCCGGGAATTTATACGGTGTCGTTCCGCGCGGCTTGTCGGCGACGATATCGACAATCTGCGGGATGACGTCGCCAGCACGCTGCACCACGACCGTGTCGCCGATGCGCAGGTCCCGCCCCTCACGGATGGGCTGGCCATTCTGGCCGATACCCTTGATGTAGTCCTCGTTGTGCAAGGTCACATTGGTGACGACCACCCCGCCAACGGTGACGGGCTCGAGCCGCGCGACCGGTGTCAGCGCGCCGGTTCGGCCAACCTGAATGTCGATGCCCCTGAGGATCGTCATCGCTCGCTCTGCCGGGAATTTATGCGCGATCGCCCAGCGCGGGCTGCGCGAGACAAAGCCAAGACGTTGCTGCAGCGCCAGATCATCGACCTTGTAGACCACCCCATCGATATCGTAGCCGAGCAGCGCCCGCTGTTCCTCGATCTGGTGATAGTGCTTCACCAGCGCATCTACCGTCTCGAATCGTTGCATCAGCGGGTTGACGCGGAAGCCATAGGATTTGAACGCCTCGACCATGCCCATTTGCGTCTTGGCGGGCATCGCGCTGACCTCACCCCAGGCATAGGCAAAGAATTGCAATGGCCGCGAAGCAGTGATCGCGGGGTCGAGCTGGCGCAGGGAGCCCGCCGCCGCATTGCGCGGATTGGCGAAAATCTGCTTGCCATCCTTGGCCTGCCGCTCGTTTAACGCTGCGAAATCCGCGTGGCTCATATAGACCTCGCCGCGCACCTCCAGCACCTCGGGCGGTTTGCCGCTGAGCACATTGGGGATACTCGCAACTGTCCGGGCATTGAGCGTGACGTTTTCGCCCGTAGTGCCGTCGCCGCGGGTTGCCGCCGTCACCAGCCTGCCAAGCTCGTAGCGGAGCGAAAGCGATAGGCCATCGATTTTGGGTTCCGCCGTAATGCCTATCTTAGCGTCGGCTCCAAGCTTGAGAAACCTGCGGATGCGGCCGACAAAATCCTCAACATCGCTGTCGTGAAAAGCATTGTCCAAGGAGAGCATTGGAATTGAATGGGTTACCTTGCCGAACTTCTCGGAAGCGACGGCACCGACTTTGTTCGATGGCGAGTCTTCACGCTTCAGATGCGGAAAACGCTGTTCGATTGCAAGATTGCGGCGCCGCAGCGCATCATACGCGGCATCCGAGATGATGGGGGCGTCTTCCGTATTGTAGCGGTAGTCGTGCTGGGCAATCTCGGCTGCAAGGCGGCCAAGCTCCTCAGTAGCATCCGCCTCGCTTAAGTCTTCTACAGGAATATCTGCCATGGTTTGTCCGACGCTGAAAATACGGATTCGGGCGGGAGATTAGCGTAAGAGAAATGGAAAAGCATCGTTCAAAGTGCGCACTCGATGCAGCTACAGCCAGTTCCTGACATCGTTAAATAACTGCAGCGTTTTCCCGGAGCAACCGCACTGCCGCGGCGCGCGCTTCGTCGGTGACGCTGGCGCCGGCCAGCATGCGGGCGATTTCCTCCTGGCGGTCGCCGGTTTCCATCGCTCGTATGGAAGTCGCCACGCGGTCATGACCGGCAGCGGCCTTGGCGATAAGGAAATGCGTCTGGGCCCGCGCGGCAACCTGCGGCGCATGCGTGACGGAGAGAACCTGAACGGTACCCGCGAGCCGCCGGAGACGCTGGCCAATGGCGTCCGCTACCGCACCGCCGACACCTGTGTCGATCTCGTCGAACACCAGCGTCGGCGCCGAGCCGCGATCGGCGAGCGCTACTTTCAGCGCCAGCAGGAAACGCGAAAGCTCACCGCCGGATGCGACCTTCATCATCGGACCTGCGCGCGTGCCCGGATTTGTCCGTACCCAATATTCGACCGTGTCGATCCCATCCGCTGTGCGGCTCTCTGCATCCGTCGTCATCTCGACGATGAACTCGGCGCGCTCGAGTTTCAGGGCCGGCAGTTCCGCCATGACAGCCTGTTTCAAGTGCTCGGCAGTCTCACGGCGATCGGCGGAAAGTGCGAGTGCCGCCAGATCATAGGCATCTCGCGCGGCTTGTGCCTCTTTCTCGAGCGCTGCCAGCCGCTCGGCTCCCGCGTCGATATCGGCAAGATCCGCATCCATCCGGTCGCGCAGCGCTGGAAGGTCATCGACAGCAACGGAATACTTTCGGGCAGCGGCACGCAAGGCGAAGAGCCGTTCTTCCGTTTGCTCAAGCACACGCGGGTCGAAATCAATGGCGCGGATCGCATGTTCGATGCCGTTTTGCGCCTCTGCCAGCGCATTCAGGGCCTCGTCGATGGCCTTGACGACCGGCTCCAGCAGTTGCGGAGCCTCCGGCACCTTGCGTTCCAGCCTGCGGACGAGGCTGGCAAGGGAAGGCACGGGCGACGCGTTGCCGGACAGCACCTCATTGGCATCATTGACATCGCCAGCGATCTTTTCCGAACGCATCATGTCCGTGCGCCTGATCGCCAGCGTCTCTTCTTCCAGCGGCTCCGGATCAAGCGTCGCAAGTTCTTCAACAGAGGCGCGCAGATAGTCGGCTTCACGGGTCGCCGCTTCCACCTTGGCACGGTGACGAACCAGAGTGTGTTCCGTATCGCGCCAGGTCTTGTGGAGCGCGCGCACAAGCGCCGCCTTGATTTCAAGCGCTCCAAAGGCATCAAGCAAGGTACGGTGGATATCGAGATCGACAAGCGCACGGTCATCATGCTGGCCGTGGATTTCGACAAGCCTGCGTCCAAGTTCCTTCAGCAGTGTGACACTTGCCGCCTGATCATTGATGAAGACCCGACTGCGGCCATCGGCATTCTGAACACGGCGCAGGATGATATCGCCATCGTCGTCAATGTCGTTTTCACGCAGCAGCGCACGAGCAGGATGGCTTCCTGCCACATCGAAGACAGCGGTAACCTGACCCTGTTCAGCGCCATGACGCACCAGCGAAGCATCACCGCGCGACCCCAACGCCAGCGACAAAGCATCGAGCAGAATGGATTTACCTGCACCTGTCTCGCCGGTTAGCACCGACAGACCTTCGCGAAACTCGATGTCGAGCCGTTCAATCAGAACTATATCGCGGATCGACAGATGCGAAAGCATGGTTGCTCAAGTTATGGTTATTGCAGGTTAGACGCCGTCTTTACCACCAGTGATAGCCTCTGCGGCTTTGGAGAGCCATGAGCCGGCGTTCTGCCGAGGTTCAAGCCCGCCACTTTGCAGCAGCTTGTAGCTGTCCTTGTACCACTCGCTGTCCGGATAATTCTGGCCGAGAACGGCGGCCGCTGTCTGGGCTTCATTGGTGATGCCCAAGGCGTAATAGGCTTCAACCAGGCGGGCCAAGGCTTCCTCCACCTGACGCGTGTTCGAATATTGCTCGACAACGCCGCGGAAGCGCTTGATCGCTGCCAGGTATTCCTTACGCTCGAGATAGTAACGGCCGACCTGCATTTCCTTGCCGGCGAGCTGATCGCGGCCGAAGCGGATCTTCTGCTTGGAATCCTCGACATATTCGGAGTCGGGGTAGCGTTCGACCACCTCGTTGAACGCAGCAATCGAGCGGCGCGTCATGCTCTGCTCACGTGTCACATCAGGGATCTGGCGGTAGTAGCAAAGGCCGGTGATGTAATAAGCGTAAGCCGCCTCTGGCTGCGTTGGATAAAGCGCAATGTAGCGCTTGGTCATGGCAATCGACTCGTCATATTTGCCTGCGCGGTAATTGGCGAATGCGCCCATCACCAGCGACTTGCGGGCAAACTCCGAATAGGGATGCTGGCGGTCGACAGCATCGAATTTCTTGGCGGCCTCATCAAGGCGCCCGGAATTCAGGTTGGCCAGAGCCTGGTTATAGAGAACGTCTGCGGGTTCGATCGTGTCGACATAGGCGTTGAGATCGATGTCGTCGTCCTTCGAAGCACAACCGGAAATGGCTATAGCACTGGCGACTGGAAGGAGTAGAAAGGCCATCCTGGCCTTGCCCCCAAAGCCTTTACTTATCGAAATTCTGCTATTCGCCATGCTGTTTCCGGCCCCATATATCAATTTAAGAGCAATGATCGCAAACCCGATATCATGTTTGCAGCCCACACTCTAGGGATAGTCAATCTACCGTCGGTTGGGCGGTCATAAACCACAAGCGCGGAGAATCAGCAATCTTATTGCCATGTAATCGTCCAATTTTGTGGCGGAGCCGAAAATGAACCGCAAATCCCTAAGATTCACTTATTTTGTTTCAACTAAGCGTTTTCAAGCAACTGGGCTTCACCATTACTGAAAGACCATTCATCCCGGCTTGAAGTGCTGATGATGATCATGACGTCCTCCTGCCGGACGCCGGGCGCTTCGCTGAGCAGCTTGACCAGACGTTTGTAGAATGCCTGCTTCGTCGCGGCATCGCGAGGTCTGCCGATAGAAATCGCAAACACCACGAAGTCGTCTGAACGCGGACCGCCAAAATAATTGCGGTCAAACACCAACTCGCCGGGGCGATGTTGGTGAATGGCCTGGAAACGATCCGCAAGCGGAACATTGAAGGCTTCGACCATGGCTTGATGCAAGCTATCGGAAACTGCTTTCAGATATTCATCGGATTTTCCCTCAAGAAGCGAAATGCGGGTGAAGGGCATTGAACCATCCTTTCTTCTAAAGTCTTGACGCCATTTTTATAGAACGGCATTATCGTCCTAAAAATCAGAAAGTTTTTGATAAACAGTTCAAAAAATATGGATAATTAAAATGCGACGAATTACCTTCGATCTTGATGTGCTGCGCACTTTTTCAACCGGCATGGAACTTGGCAGTTTTGCCAAGGCAGCCGCCCGGCTTGGCCGCTCCACCTCGGCGGTCAGCGCGCAGCTGAAGAAACTCGAGCAGCAGACGGAAACGGCGATCTTCGTCAAGGCCGGTCGCGGGCTGGCGCTAACGGAAGCCGGCGAGACCATGCTGGCCTATGCCCGCAGGTTGCTCGACCTGAACGATGAAGCGGCGACGGCGATCCACGGCACCGAGCTTGCCGGATGGGTGCGGCTCGGATTGCAGGAGGACTTCGGCGAAACCATTCTTCCGGACGTCTTAGGACAGTTCGCCCGCGCTCATCCAAAGGTGCGGATCGAAGCCCGCGTGGCGCGCAACAGCGAGTTGATCGATCGCATCACATCCGACCGTCTTGATCTGGCGTTGGCATGGAGCGATGGAACGGTGACGACACCGCACGCCGCCCACATCAAGGATGTACCAATGTGCTGGGTCGGCCCGGCCGGGGAGCCAAGGAACTGGCGAGCATCCGCAGACGAACCATTGCCTCTTGCATCGCTGGAAGCACCCTGCCTCTTGCGCACCGCCGCCACGAGAGCACTCGACCGCGCCGGCATCCCTTGGCGCCAGTCGTTTGTGAGTCCGAGCCTGGCGGGATTGTGGGCTGCAACCGTCGCGGGCCTTGGCGTGACTATTCGCACCCCGTTCGGCTTACCGCCAAGCGTACAACCTCTGATCCCGGCTGACAGCGGACTACCGCCGCTACCCTATCTCGGGCTTGTTCTTCATCGATCGCAAGCGCAACCGGATCCGGCAACCGCACGCCTTGCATCAATAATGCTGCAAGCGGTGCACAACGCGATACCAGCGTACTGACGAGCTTCAGATCGCCCAGGGTGCAAAAACGGGAGCGTTTACGGCAACAAGCGATGCGCCGCGCGATTGGCCGCGTTTACCAGCCATCTCGACGATCTCGAACGCCGTGTGATCGGATAGGAGTGCGCGGAGCGCCGCTGCATTCAGCCGGTGCCCGCCGCGATATGAGCGAAAACAGCCAATGAACGGCGCGCCAGCAAGGGCAAGATCGCCAATAGCGTCCAGCGCCTTGTGACGAACAAACTCATCCTTATAGCGCAGGCCACCTGGATTGATGACGGAATGATCGTCGCCGATGACCAGCGAATTATCGAGTGACGACCCCAGCGCCAGGCCCGCGGCCCAAAGCTTTTCCACATCGCGCATGAAACCGAAGGTGCGAGCCCGTGAAATTTCCTTCCGGAAAACCGTCTCATCCATATCCGCGGCAAATTTCTGACGACCGATGACCGGCGTTTCAAAATCGATTTCGACCTCATAACGCGTTCCATCATAAGGACGGAACTCGGCCCAGGATGCCCCGGCCTCGATGCGCGATGTCTTCAGGATGCGGATGAAACGGCGTTTCGCCGCTTGCCGCACAAAACCGGCCTGCTCGAATGCGTCGAGGAACACCGAGGACGTTCCATCGAGAATTGGCACTTCCGGGCCGTCGATCTCGACGATCATGTTGTCGATGCCCGAACCGGCGATGGCAGCCATGACGTGTTCGACTGTGCTGATCGTCACGCCTGCCCTGTTGGCAAGCGTCGTCGACAGATCGGTCGTCCCGACCTCAGACACAAGCGCCTTGATCTCGTGGCTGGCCCCCCTCCCGTCGAGCCTGTGGAAAACGATGCCCGTATCGGGTTCGGCCGGCACGAAGGCAATCGTCACCGGCGCACCGCTGTGGACGCCAGCACCTGAAAGGGCAATTCGCTCGGCAATCGTTGTCTGGTAGTCGCGCAATTGAAACCTCGTGCCTATGTACCGCCCGGATCGTCCATCCGGTTTTCGACTTTCGTTTGCGGCGCTGCACGTTTCGGGAATCAGCATCGCTCATCGTTATTTTGCGGCGCAAGATACAGTCGACATCCCATGAAGCAAAATCACGGTTTCGCGACGTTTGTAACGAAACCACTGCGCCGTCAGCTAAGCCGTTTCTTTGGCCTTTCAATGGCTTGAACGAAAAATTCCGCCATTGAGGCAATGGCGGAATTCATATCCTTTAACAATCCGTGATTAGATCAGTTGGCCTGACGGCGAAGGAAAGCCGGGATTTCAAGCTGATCGTCTTCGGAAGCCTGGCGCGCCTGTGGCTGAACGCGGCCCTGCTCATCGAGCTGTCCACGGCGTGGCGCATAGATCGACGCGTCTTGCGAAAGCGGTCGGCGCTGTTCGACCGGACGCATCGCGGGTTCCCGCGGCTGCGCTGGTTCGAGGCGGGCGGTCTCGTCTTCCCGGCGAGTCAAACCGGCAGTGAGGCGCTTGAGAAGACCCATCGGACCGCGGTCTTCCTGGCTGTCATAGGAAGGCTCGCGGTTGCTCTCACGGCTTCCCATGTCGCGGGCGTTGAGTTCTGCCTGGATCACAGGCGGAAAATCAGCGACATTCGGCATGCGCGGGGCAGCTGGCTGCGGTGCCGGTACCGCTTGCATCTGTGGCTGCGGGGCAGGCTGATGCACTGGAGCCTGGGGCGCGGCAGCGAATGGAGCATCAAAGACTTCCGGCGCCGGAGCCTGGAAAATGCGGCTCTGTGGACGGAATTCCTCGGCAGGCTGTGGAGCACGCTGCACCACCTCCTGTTCCGCGGCGCGGATCGCATCGGCTACGGGGTCCGCTGCGCGTGCGGCCGGCTGCTGGACAACCGGACGTGCATTTGTACTTGCGGCGGCCTGCTGCGCGGGCTTGGCAATGGGCTTCAGAGGCTGGCGAAATTCGATCGGCGCGGGCGCCGACTCTCCAATCTGCTTATCGATGCCAGTTGCCACGACAGAAACGCGGATGATGCCTTCGAGGCTTTCGTCGAAGGTTGCGCCGAGGATGATATTTGCATCCTGGTCAACTTCTTCACGGATACGCGTTGCAGCCTCATCGACTTCAAAGAGCGTCATGTCACGGCCACCGGTGATCGAAATCAGCAGACCCTTGGCGCCACGCATGGAGGTTTCATCAAGCAGCGGGTTGGCAATTGCAGCTTCAGCGGCAGCCATTGCACGGCCGTCGCCGGAGGCCTCGCCGGTCCCCATCATCGCCTTGCCCATCTCGCGCATAACTGAACGAACGTCGGCAAAGTCGAGATTGATCAGGCCTTCCTTCACCATCAAGTCGGTGATGCAGGCAACACCGGAGTAGAGAACCTGATCGGCCATCGCGAAGGCATCGGCAAAGGTAGTCTTGTCATTGGCAATGCGGAAGAGGTTCTGGTTCGGAATGACGATGAGCGTATCGACGTTCTTCTGCAGATCAGCGATACCCATATCGGCGGTGCGCATACGGCGCTGACCTTCGAAATGGAAGGGCTTGGTGACGACGCCAACCGTCAGAATACCCTTTTCGCGTGCCGCCCGGGCAACGACTGGAGCTGCGCCGGTACCGGTGCCGCCACCCATGCCGGCCGTGACGAAGCACATGTGGGTGCCCTGGAGATGATCATTGATCTCGTCGATGCATTCTTCGGCTGCTGCGCGGCCGACTTCCGGCTGCGAGCCGGCACCAAGGCCCTCGGTCACAGCGGCGCCAAGCTGAACCAGGCGTTCAGCCTTCGACTGCGACAGCGCCTGTGCATCGGTATTGGCCACAACGAATTCAACGCCGCGCAAGCCGGCATTGATCATGTTATTGACCGCGTTGCCACCACCACCGCCAACACCGAATACGGTGATCCGTGGCTTAAGCTCGGTAATGTCCGGCTTTTGCAGATTGATACTCATTTGTTTCGTTCCTTTTCGTCTCTACCGCCTCGCCGCTGCGGTGTTTTTTTGGGTTTCCCCGATTGATCAAAAACTCTCTTTCAGCCATTGGCCGATACGCTGAAAACGCCCACCTGTGCCTGTCATCAACGACGATGAGCCAGCCTTTACAGAACGCTCTTCAATTCCTGCCACTTGCGGATAAATCAGAAGACCAACCGCTGCAGAGAAAGCCGGACCCTTGGCAGCCTCGGGAAGCCCCGTGACACCAAGAGGACGGCCAATACGCACGTTGCGAGCCAGAATGCGGCGTGCCGCCTCCGGCAATCCCGCCAACTGGCTGGCGCCGCCCGTAAGCACCACGCGCTTGCCGACAATCTGGCCGTAGCCGGACTGGTTGAGGCGGTCACGCGCGAGTTCGAGCGTTTCCTCTACACGAGCGCGGATGATGCGGGTCAGTACCGCACGTGGATATTGATTGGGAACATCGCGTGCATCGTTGCCGAGCGGCGAGACACTGATCATGTCCCGGTCATCGGCAGCACTGGGCAGAGCTGAGCCGTGCATGACCTTCAGCCGCTCGGCGTCGTCCATATGAGCGGAAAGGCCGCGCGCAACATCCATGGTCACATGATTGCCGCCAATGGCGATGGCATCGGCGTGGATAAATTTGCCTTCGGAAAACACGGAAATCGTTGTCGTACCGCCACCCATGTCGATGCAGGCAGCGCCCATCTCGGCTTCATCATCGACGAGCGCTGAAAGACCGCTGGCGTAAGGCGTTGCGATCATCGCCTCGACGGACAGATGACAGCGATTGACGCACAGCTCAAGATTGCGCAGCGGCGCCGCGTCAGCAGTCAGCACATGCATTTCAACGCCGAGCGTATCGCCAATCATGCCGAGCGGATCGCGAATGCCGCGTTCGCCATCGAGGCCATAGGCGATCGGTAGCGAATGAACGAGATGACGTTCAGCAGCAAGCGCCTGTTTGGCACCGGCGGCAAGCACCCGGCGGATATCCGACTGATCAACCTCATGGCCGCCCAGATTGATGCTGGCAGAAAAGCTCTCGCTCTTCAGGCGGCCCGCCGAAATATTGACGATCATCGAGTCGACCGTAAGACCCGCCATGCGCTCCGCCGCGTCGACGGCAAGACGGATCGCCTGCTCGGCAGCATCCAGATTGACGATGACGCCTGACTTGATGCCGCGCGACTTCTGGTGGCCAATTCCCAAAACTTCGATGCGATGTGTACGGCCTGGCAGATGCGCGCTTTCCTCACGCGGTCGCAAACGCGCGATGATGCAGCAGACCTTGCTCGAACCGATGTCCAGAACTGTCAACGAGCGCGTCCGCTTGGCGGATGGCGCTCCTGTCGATGTACCTTTTCCGTTCAGAATACTCATACACGCTTCTCCGAACGCTTGGGCGCCTTGTCACGGGCCTTCAAATACTCAACGCGCTGTACCATTGCTTCCGGTGTCAGCCTGACAACGACGCGGTCCGTCAGGCGCATATCGACCGATGCAATATCGCGAGACAAAAGCCCCGCCTTGCTGTCCATACTGGCAATATCGGTCAGGGCCTCGTCGATGCGCGTTTCCGGCAGCATCAGGCTTACACCGTTTTTCAGCACCAGATCCCAACGTCGATCGCCGACCCGCTGATAGGCTTTTACCTCGGCGGCGATTTGCGGGAAGCCCGCCATCTGCGTCAGGAGAAGCTTTGCCTGCTTGTCAGCACCGGCGCCGATTACGACAGGCAATGAAGCACTGCGGCCGCCGTTGAAAGGCACGATCATGCGGCCATCGGCATCGATCACCGAAAGCTGGTCGCCATTTTGCCACACCGCCAATGCGGTGCGCTCGTGGATCGAAATCTGGATCGTATTCGGATAGACCTTGAACACATCGACGGACTCGACCCAAGGCAACCCTGCTACGGCCTTTTGGGCGTCTGCAGCGCTCAAGCCGACCAGAGACGTCTCGCCGTCAAGACCAAGTGCGCCAAGAACGTCGATTTCAGACGTTTCCTTGTTGCCGACGACCTTCACATCTTCAATGGCGAAGCCGAACGTCGAGGTTGTAACCTTGACCACTTCGGGCGCATGACCCCCAAGGATTGCGCCGTAAGCGCCAGTCAAAGCCAGGAAGGCCAAGGCACCGAATGTCCCCACATGGTTCGGAATGGAGACTTCGCCTTCGATGGTGCGTGCAAGGACACGTACAGGCTTGCGCAGGATTTTTGGCAGGACGATCCGGAAACGGCCAAAAGTCGCCGACCTGCCCGAAGACACCGGCACAGCACCCCGCGGGTGCGCATTTTTGCCCTTCAACGCAAACACGATGCGTCCTCCACCATCCAACTCAACAATTCACCGAAGGTATGCCCCGCAGCTTTGGCGATATCAGGCACGAGAGAGGTGGGAGTCATGCCTGGCTGGGTGTTGACTTCCAGCCAGATCAGCTCGCCATCCTCGGAAAAACGGTCGTCGTAACGGAAGTCCGACCGGCTAATCCCTTTACATCCAATTGCCTGATGCGCCTTGAGTGCCAGTGTTTGTATTTTTTGGTAAATTTTTAGTGAAATTTTAGCGGGAACAACATGATTTGATCCGCCTGCAACATATTTTGAATCATAATCGTAGAACTGGTGCCCCACCGGGATGATTTCACACACTCCGATAGCCACATCACCCATCACGGCACAGGTCAATTCGCGCCCATATATGTAGCGCTCAACCATGACGCTATCGCCATATTTCCATTCGGCAGAAGTGATGATCTGCGGCGGATGGGACTGATCCTCCTTGACGATGACGACACCGAAACTGGAGCCCTCGCTCACGGGCTTCACGACGTAAGGCGGCTTCATCGGATGCTTTGAGGTGAAGTCCAGGCGGTTCATGGTCTTGGCTTCAGCCACAGGAATACCAGCCGCCTTGGCAACGATCTTCGCCTGCTCCTTGTTCATCGCAAGCGCAGACGCGAGCACGCCAGAATGCGTGTAGGGAATTTCGAGATATTCCAGAATACCTTGGATGGTGCCATCTTCGCCGAACGGCCCATGCAACGCATTGAAGGCGACATCGGGCCTGAGTTCACGCAATACACTGGCGATTTCGCGCGTAACGTCGACGCGCGTTACGGTATAGCCTTCAGCCTCCAAAGCATCGGCGCATGAATTGCCGGAAGATAGCGACACCGGACGCTCCGATGAAAAGCCACCCATCAGCACCGCAACATGCTTTTTCGCCATGAAGGCAACCCCTCGAACACTTCCCCATCAAAGCTGAAAACAGACATGAGTCCGCACACATCCGGCGGCTGAGACCGCAGATACCCGAGACTGGAAAATCCAGCCGACTCAAATCAGTTAACGCTTGTCCCTAAAGAATCAGAGAGTTGATTCGCTGACAAGTCCCCAATGATTCAACAATGGAAATTCGTGTAAAAAAATGTTTCAGGAGACGGCACATCAAGCGGCGCGGGCCGCTGCCTCGATCGCGTCAGCCACCCATTCATTGAGACTTTTGTTTTCTGCAGCAGCCGCCAAAACGGCAGCTTCGTGAACTTCCGCAGCAAGGCGTACATTGAAACGACCAGAGAATTCGCGGAATGGGGAAATGCCTTTTTCAGCACACATCTCAAGAAAAACTTTGAGCGACTTACGACCCTCGACAATCAGATCATCGACGCTCCTCGCATAAAAATCTGCGCCTCCGGATAATCCGAGAAATTCTCCACGGATCATACCGATTTCCGGATCAAGTGAAACGACCGCTTTGTGACCGTCGATATCGATGACATTTTTCATGGCTTCACTCCATGGCTTTCCAGCCATTTTCTGATGCTCGCAATTGCACCCTTGTCGGTATCAGGCGATGGATGCGGGGCGGTGAAACATGCGAACTTCGCCTAACAAAACGACACCAACACGCGAACCTTCTCTTTCGCTGACTTCAGCACCGAGACTGACAAACAATGCTTCCACATCTACCCAGCGAACTGAACCGCTGACCGGACGAGCGAAAATCTGCACCAACGTAACATGGTGTTTACGCTTCATAAATTGAGTACCATTTTTCAGTACCATTCACAATGAAATTTGAACAAAGAATTATTTGAAAAAAGCTAGTTGATCCACATCAGAGCAACTGGCCCATAAACTCGTGGACTTCATGGCCAGAGCGGAAAAGCCCGAGGCGCTTTATTTCCCAATGCAGGCGAATACCCGAATTCTGCACGACCCGCGAACGGATGGTTTCGCCAAGCGTCTCAAGGTCATGTCCCGAGGCAGTGCCGGTGTTGATCATGAAATTGCAATGCATCGGTGACATCTGAGCACCACCGATCATCAGTCCGCGCCCGCCAGCTTTGTCGATCTCTTTCCAGGCAGAGGAGCCTTCGGGGTTCTTGAACGTCGAACCGCCGGTCTTTTCCCGTATGGGTTGCACCGTTTCACGGTGCTGCTGGACGGCATCCATCGCTGACTGGATCTCCCCGCGATCACCCGGCTTGCCCTCCAATAGCGCCGAAGTGAAGATCAGATCATTTGCCGCGCCGGAATGACGATAGGCGTAGCCCATGTCAGCGTTCGAAAGAATTCGAACCTCGCCCTTGCGATCAAGGGCTCGCACTTCCACCACGCGCTCACGCGTCTCAACGCCGTTCGCACCGGCATTCATGCGCAGAGCGCCGCCGATCCCGCCAGGGATACCGTGATAGAAATGAAACCCGGCGATGCCCGCCTCCAGGGCCGCAGCAGCAACACGCTTGTCTGGCGTAGCCGTGCCCGCACGCAACTGCGTATCGCCGACCCGCTCGACCTCGCCAAAACCCTTGGCCGAAAGGCGGACAACGAAACCCGGAATACCCCCGTCCCGCACCAGGAGATTGGAGCCGATACCAACGACGAGGATCGGATATTCTTGCGGGACAGCTTTGAGGAATGCAGACAAATCTTCCTCGTCCGCGGGCTGGAACATGACTTCGGCAGGGCCACCGGCGCGAAACCACGTAACCTTTTCCATGCCCATGTTAGGCGTCAACCGTCCGCGCAGACCAGATAAACGATCTCCCAGCTTTTTCAGCAGGGCCTCGCCATCAATAAGTGGAGACATCATATCCTTCCCGTCCGAACCATCCCTGTCGGAGCAACCGGCAAATCTAGAGCGCTGCGAGTTCCTTTGGCAAGGCATAGGCCCATTGGGTTATGTTCCCCGCCCCAAGAAAGACCACGAAATCATCCGGTTTGGCGATTTCGGCGATCAAAGGAGCCACCTCTTGCGGACCGGCGATATAGCGTGCGTCACGGTGTGCGGCGGTTTTGATGCGCGAAACCAGCGCCTCCGAAGTCACACCCGCAATAGGGTCTTCACCTGCTGCATAAACGGGCGCCAGGACGACCGTGTCGGCGTCGTTGAAGCAAGCTGCAAATTCGTCGAACAGGCTGGCTAGACGCGTGAACCGATGCGGTTGCACCACGGCGATTACCCGGCCCTTGGAGGAATCCCGCGCCGCCCGCAATACCGCTTTGATCTCCACCGGGTGGTGGCCATAATCATCGAATATCTCAACGCCGTTCCATGAGCCGGTATGGGTAAAGCGTCGCTTGACCCCGCCGAATGACGAGAGACCCTTCTTGATATCCTCGGGTGAGATACCAAGCTCATGGGCTACCGCAATTGCCGCTGTGGCGTTGGAAACGTTGTGCCGGCCCGGCATGGGCAGGCGCAGGCCAGTAATCTCGGTGATCTCGCCGGTCTTGCGCTTGGCGATATGAACGTCGAAACGCGAGGCCGCGCCATCGACAACGAGATTGACGAAACGGACATCTGCTTGCGGATTTTCCCCATAGGTGATGACACGGCGGTCCTCGATCCGCGATACCAGCGACTGGACTTCCGGATGGTCGAGGCACATCACGCCGAAACCGTAAAACGGTACGTTCTCGACGAACTGCCGGAAGGCTTCGCGAACCCTGTCGAACGTGCCGTAATGATCGAGATGCTCGGGATCGATGTTGGTGACCACGGCCACATCAGCAGGAAGCTTCAGGAACGTGCCGTCGCTCTCGTCAGCCTCGACGACCATCCAGTCGCCCTCGCCCATGCGTGCATTCGTACCATAGGCATTGATGATACCGCCATTAATAACCGTCGGATCGAGATTACCCGCGTCAAGCAAAGTAGCGACCATGGAGGTGGTCGTGGTCTTGCCATGGGTGCCGCCGATGGCAACGGCCTTGCGGAAACGCATCAGTTCGGCCAGCATTTCGGCGCGGCGGACGACCGGGAGCAGTTTCTCTCGGGCGGCGATCAATTCAGGATTGGATTTCTTGATAGCTGTCGAGACGACGACGACTTCAGCATCGCCAATGTTCTCGGCCTTGTGGCCCACATAGATATCGATGCCCTTTTCGCGCAGACGCTGCACATTGGCGCTGTCGGCCTGATCGGAGCCTTGAACCTTGTAGCCAAGGTTATGCAGGACTTCGGCGATACCGCTCATGCCGATACCGCCGATACCGATGAAATGAACGAGGCCGATATTGAGCGGCATCTTCATGGGCGCATTCCTTTTTTGAAATCTTCAATCCGTTGACCGGACGCAATAGCTTCTGCGAGGTCCGCAAGCAACCTTGTGGCTTCAGGTTTGCCGGTGGTGCGGGCTTTTTCCGCAATAAATGCCAGACGGGCCGGGTCGCTCATCGCACTTGTCAGGATGGAGGCAATGCGCTCCGGGGAGAGCTCGGACTGTTTGATCACGTCCGCACCGCCGGCGGCCTGGAGCGCCGCTGCATTCGCCGCCTGATCATGATCAAGGGCATGCGGGAAGGGCACAAGAATAGCTGGCCTGCCGATGGCAGCGATCTCGGAAACCGTGGACGCACCTGAACGGGAGAGAACGAAATGGGATTCGGCGATGCGGTGCGGCATATCAAGAAAGAATGGCGCGACCTCCGCCGTGATGCCAAGCGATTGGTAGGCCGAGCGCACATATGACTCATCTTCTGCGCGAGCCTGCTGCGTCACGACAAGACGTGCACGATCTTCCGGCGCCAGCAGCTTGATGGCAGCCGGCACGGCAGTGGAGAAGTATTGCGCGCCCTGACTACCGCCAAAAACCAGGAAACGGAAGGGCTGGTGCGCCTGCGAAGCCTTATAAGGCTTCCCGACTTCTGCCAGGACTGCCGGGCGCACTGGATTTCCGGTGGCGATCGTCTTTTGCGCAAATGGTCCACCAGTGTCGGTCAAGAAGCCGCCGGCAATTGCGTTGACACGGGCAGCCAGCGCCTTGTTGGCACGTCCCATCACTGCATTCTGTTCGTGGATGAGTGTCGGTATTTTCATGCCGCTCGCCGCATAGAGCGGTGGCAGCGTTGGATACCCGCCAAATCCGGCGACCAGCTTTGGCCGAAATGTTCGGAAAAACTTGCGGGAATCGAGATTGCCGAGCCAAAGGGTCCAGAAGGTCTTCGCCAAGGAAACGGGATTGCGCCCCGCAATAGTGGCAGATCTGACGACATGTATCTGCTCGGCGGGAAATGCGCCTGTGAAGCGTTGTGCACGTTCGTCGGTCGCCAGATGGATTTCCCACCCCCGCTCGATCAATTCATGTGCCAGCGCTTCAGCCGGGAACAGATGCCCGCCCGTACCCCCGGCAGCGAGAAAAATAACCCCCTTGGACATCGATCAGGTGCTGCCCAACATCGAATGCATTCTCGAGTTTGCCAACGTCGCGGACCGGCGTGCCTCTGGGCGGCGGCGTGTCAGCGCAAGTAAAAGCCCTGTGGAAATTGCCACCGCGATCAGTGATGAACCACCGTAGGAGATGAATGGCAGCGTCATGCCTTTTGCGGGCATCAGGTGCAGATTGACCGACATATTGATGATCGACTGGAACCCGAACAGGATCACCAGACCCGATACGGCAAGCCGGGTGAAATCATCGCGTTCCTTCAGGGCGATCGACAGGCCACGGACAACGATGAACGCGAAGATCAGCACGATCAAGAGGCAGAGGGCGATGCCATATTCTTCAGCGGTCACCGAGAATATGAAGTCGGTGTGGCTGTCGGGGATGATGCGCTTGATGGTGCCCTCACCCGGACCCTGACCGAACCAGCCACCCCGGACAATCGCCTCACGCCCTGCATCGACCTGGAAAGTATCGCCTTCTCCGGTCAGAAACCGGTCGATACGGCCGGCAACGTGCGGAAAGACCGTGTAGGCGCCAAAGAATCCGCCAATTGCCAGGACACCGAGGAGGATAATCCAGAACCACGGTACACCGGCCATGAAGAACATCGCGCCCCAGGTAACGGCTGTCAGGATGGTCTGGCCAAGATCGGGTTGTGCGACCAGCAATGCCGCGACAACTGCAAACAACACCATGGCGAAGAAGTTGCCCGGAATGTCCTTGCGGCGTTCGTTTTCGGCAAATAGCCACGCGCAGATGATGACGAAGGCCGGCTTCATGAATTCGGAGGGCTGAATGGATATGCCGGCAAGCGAGACCCAACGGCGGGCGCCCTTGACCTCAATACCGAAGAACAGGGCACCAACCATCGCCACTAGGGAAATACCGAGCATGATCATGGCAAAGCGCCGGATTGTTTTTGGCGCCATGAAGGAGACTGCGAACATCACCATGACCGCCGGCACCATGAACAGCGCCTGCCGCTTGACGAAGTGAAAGCTGTCGAGGCCGATACGCTCGGCTACCGCAGGGCTTGCCGCGAACGACAGCAAAATGCCAAGCCCCATCAGCGCGAGGCAAGCGGCCAGGAGAAACCGATCAATTGTCCACCACCAATCGGCAACGGGACCACGGTCAACACGACTAACCATCAGCTTCTAGCTCCCATGATTGGTGCTGCGCCCTCAAGCGCAAGGACGGCGGAGCGGAATGCGTCGCCGCGCTTTTCAAAATTCTGAAATTGGTCGAAACTGGCACAGGCCGGCGACAGCAGCACCACGGTTTCGCTCGAACCGTCCCTGGCTGCATCGCGCGCGGCATGATCCACAGCAGCACCGATTGTGCCGGATATCTCGAATGGTGCGGCGTCGCCTAGCGTTGCCGCAAATTGCGGCGCCGCCTCGCCGATCAGATAGGCCTTGGCAATGCGCGGGAAAAAACCCGACAACGAAGCGATGCCGCCTTCCTTGGGCAAGCCTCCAGCGATCCAGTAAATACGCGGAAACGACGACAAGGCCGGCGCAGCAGCTTCAGCGTTTGTCGCCTTGGAATCGTTGACGAACAATGTCTTGCCGAGCCGCGCGACCTGTTCCATGCGGTGAGCGAGACCTGGAAATGTTTTCAGCCCCGCATTGATTTCCTCGGTAGAGAGGCCGACGGCGCGGCAGGCGGCGAAGGCGGCGAGCGCATTTTGTGCATTGTGTTCGCCGCGCAGCGACCCGATGCCCGCGAGCGATGCAACAACTGTTTCGTCGCCCCTTCTCGCAAAGATCAGCTCAAGACCTTTGGCAAAGTACCCGTCACGAACGGCCCAACGTTTTGAAATGCGAATGACGGATTTGCCTGTCCGTTCGAGCCGGTCGGCGATTGCCGCTGAAAAGCTGTCATCGACGCCAATGATTGCGGTTTCGCTACCGGCAACCAGACGTTCCTTGATGTCAGCATAATGTTGCATCGTACCGTGGCGATCGAGGTGATCCGGCGTCAGATTGAGCAGGATACCTGCGGTGGGATTGAGCGAGGGCGCGAGATCGATCTGGTAGGAAGAGCATTCGACGACATAAAAGCGTTCGTCCTCCGGAGGCTCCAAGGTCATGACGGCCGTGCCGATATTGCCGCCAAGCTGCATATCACGACCAGAACTCTTGATGATATGGGCGATCAGCGCAGTTGTGGTCGATTTGCCGTTGGTGCCGGTAATGGCAATGAAGGGGCTCTGCTTGTGAGCAAGGTTGCGTTCGCGCACGAAAAGCTCGATATCGCCGATGATCTCGACGGCCGCTGCCCTTGCGAGATCCACCGTCCAGTGCGGCCGCGGGTGCGTGAGCGGCACGCCGGGTGACAATACGAACGAGGAGAACTGTTTCCAATCGACCTGGCGAAGATCGGCTGTCTCTATTCCCGCGCTTTGCGCGCGCGCCACACTCTCGGGATTGTCGTCCCAGGCAACGATTTTGGCTCCGCCCGCAACAATTGCCTGCGCCGTCGCAATGCCCGAACCGCCGAGCCCGAAGAGCGCGACGGTCTTGTCCTTCAAGGAATGGGCAGCAATCATGCTCTACCTCAGCTTAAGCGTGGAGAGGCCGATCAGTGCGAGGATCACAGCAATGATCCAGAAGCGGATCACGACCTGGCTCTCGGTCCAGCCCTTCTTTTCGAAATGGTGGTGAATTGGCGCCATCAGGAAGACGCGCTTTCCCGTCATCTTGAACGATGCCACCTGGATGATTACCGACATTGCCTCCATGACGAACACACCGCCGATGATGGCGAGGACGATCTCATGCTTTGTAGCGACGGCGACTGCGCCGATGAGTCCGCCGAGTGCGAGCGAGCCGGTGTCGCCCATGAAAATAGCGGCAGGGGGCGCATTGAACCATAGAAAACCAAGTCCAGCACCGATGACCGATCCGAGCACAACGGCGAGTTCACCGGTGCCCGGCGTGAAGTGAATCTGCAGATAATCGGCAAAAATCGCGTTACCTGCGAGATAGGCGATGACGCCGAACGAAGCGGCCGCGATCATCACCGGAACTGTCGCCAGACCATCCAGACCGTCGGTGAAATTCACCGCATTGCCGGCCCCGACCATAACGAAGGCAGCAAATGGAATGAAGAATATGCCCAGATTGAGGATGAGTTCCTTGGCGAACGGGAATGTCAGCGAGGACGAAAATGGCTCCTGCCCCGCCCGCATGATGGCCAGGCCGGCTATGGCAGCGACAAGGAATTCGATGCCGAGACGTGCACGCGCCGAAAAGCCCTTGAACGACTGTTTGCTGACCTTGAGATAGTCATCGTAAAAGCCGATCGCTCCAAAGAACAATGCGACCAGAAGAACGATCCAGACATAGACGTTCGACCAATTTGCCCAAAGCAGCGAAGAAAGGACAATGCCGGTCATGATCATCAGCCCGCCCATCGTCGGCGTTCCTGCTTTCTTGAAATGGGTTTGCGGACCGTCGGCGCGGATAGGCTGGCCCCGTCCCTGCCGAATGCGCAGCGAGTCGATGATGCGCGGGCCAAACAGGAAAACGATCAGCGCCGATGTGATCAGCGCTCCGCCGGTTCTGAACGTGATATAGCGGAACACGTTTAGAAACTGGATATGCTCCGCCAACCCGGCGAGATAGTACAACATACGTTAATTCCCCATACACGCAGGCTATTCGGCAGGACCGAGCGGCTCTACGGTGTTGTATTTTTGCAGGAGCGTTTTCACGATCTGCGCGAAGCCGGTCCCCTTGGATGACTTGACCATGATCACGTCACCGGCTCTGATGGTGTTCAGCAATTGCGGTTGCAATTCGTCTACGGTCTGCCTGTATTCGGCATGAAATTCAACCGGCATGGCCGATTTCAGCGCGGCCATCTCCGGTCCGCCGAGAAAAACCATATTGATTGGATTGGCCAGGATCACCGAAGACAACTCGGCGTGAAGCTTCGGTGCCTGCTTGCCCAGTTCCAACATGTCGCCGAGAACCGCGATGCGGCGGCCCTTACCATGAGGCGTTGCGGCCGCCAAAAGTTCGATTGCCGCGCGCATCGATGCGGGATTGGCGTTGTAGCTTTCGTCAATCAGTGTGAACGTTCCGTCGGCGATCTCAAGGAGATGACGCGCGCCCCGTCCGCTCTCCGGTCGCAAGGATGCGAGCGCCAGTGTTACCTTGGTCATGTCCGCGCCTGTCAGGTGGGCGGCCCCGAGGACTGCAAGTACATTCTGGACAATATGCCTGCCTGGAGCACCTATTTTGACGACTGCTTCCTCGCCCGCAAGACGCGCCGTCAAACAGGAACATTCGGCGTGAAGTTTAAGCTTCATCAGGCGGTAGTCGGCCCGCGCATTCTCGCCAAAGCTCTTGATGTGCTCAACACCAGCGTCCCGCGCCAGCTTTTCCAAAAGTTTGAAGTGCTTGTCGTCGCGGTTGAGCAAGGCATAGCCGCCGGGGGCAACGCCTTCGAATATCTCGGCCTTGGCAATGGCGATTTCCTGCAGATTCTTGAAGTGGCCGAGATGCGCAGCAGCAATCAGCGTAATCAACGCGACGTGCGGACGAACCATTTTGACGAGCGGGCGTATCTCGTCCGCATGGTTCATGCCGATTTCAAAGATGCCATAATCAGTGTCCGCCGACATGCGCGCCAGCGTTAGCGGTACGCCCCAGTGATTGTTGAAGGATGCTACAGAAGCATGCACTTTTCCGGCTTGTGCAAGAACATGCCGCAGTGCCTCCTTCGTGGTTGTTTTGCCGACCGATCCTGTGACGGCAACGATCTGTGCATGCGAGCGTTCCCGCGATGCAATGCCTAGTCGGGTCAACGCCGCCAACACATCATCAACGACGATCATCGGCGCTTTCAGTTTTCCGAGCGCGGGCAGTTTTGCTTCGGCGACCACGAGCAGTGCAGCGCCAGCCGCAACAGCGGCCGTTGCATAGTCATGGCCATCGAGCGCATCACCCTTGATGGCAAAGAACACTTCGCCGGTCTGCAGGGTGCGCGTATCAATGGAAATTCCGGTGATCCCTTCAGGCAATTTGCCAACGGGCCTTCCATTCATCGCTTCGACCATCGCATCGGAAGTCCAGAGCAGGCTCATGCGCCCTTCTCCCGCGCCAGCCGGTCCTTGAGCGCCTGGGCGACTTCTACGTGGTCAGAGAACGGGAGCACGACGTCGCCGATGGTCTGGCCTTCCTCGTGCCCCTTACCCGCGACGATCAGCGTATCGCCGGTCTTCATCATGGCGACGGCTTCCTGGATCGCCTCGCGGCGGTCTGCGATTTCGCGGGCACCGGGAGCCGCTGCCAGAATTTCGGCACGGATGGTGGCAGGAACTTCGGAACGCGGATTGTCGTCCGTCACGATGACCACATCCGCAAGGCGTGTTGCGATTTCGCCCATCATCGGGCGCTTTCCCTTGTCCCGATCACCGCCACAACCAAAAACCACGATGACACGGCCCGTCGTGAACGGCCGGACTGACGTCAGTACATTCTCGAGCGCGTCGGGCTTATGTGCGTAATCGACATAGGCAGGAGCGCCATCTTCGGTCGCACCGACAAGATCGAGCCGCCCCGGCGCACCCTTCAACCGCTCAAGCCCGCGCATTGCAGCTGCGGCAGGTACACCAGTGGCAATCGCAAGGCCGGCCGCGACCAGACCATTGGCCACCTGGAAATCACCAGCGAGCGGTAGCGTAATCTCAAAGATCTCACCGGCAATGTGCACTTCAACGTGCTGGCGGAACCGCTCGTGCTCGACGCGCTTCAGCGTGATGAAATCGCCCTTACGGCCAACGGTCAAAACCGTACAACCAGCCTTCTCTGCCGCGGCGATAGTGGGTTTGGAGAACGGATCGTCTGCGAATATGATTGCCGGCGCGCCCTTGGGCAGAAGCTCTGTGAACAGCCGTAGCTTGGCTGCATGATACTCCTCGACGGTCGCATGATAATCCATGTGATCGTGGCCGAGATTGGTGAAGGCTCCCGCCACAAGCCGGACGCCGTCGAGCCGGCGCTGGTCGAGACCATGAGAAGAGGCCTCCATCGCCGCGTGAGTTACGCCCTCTTCCACCAATTCAAGCAGCAATTTATGCAGTTCGACCGGATCTGGTGTCGTCAGCGAACCATAATCATCGCGCTTCGGTGAGACGACGCCGGTTGTTCCGATGCTTGCCGAAGCAAAGCCCGCCTGCGCCCATATCTGACGCGTGAATGACGCGACGGAGGTTTTGCCACTGGTGCCGGTAATGGCAACCATCACATCTGGCTGTAACTTGTAGAAACTGGCCGCGGCCAGTGCCAGTGTCCTGCGCGGATCATCGACATATATGATGGGTACGGAGACATTGCCGAGCTTTGCTCCGCGCGACGTCACGATAACCACGGCACCGCGCGCCACCGCATCGGCAGCATAGGCAACGCCATCGGCCTTCGAACCCTTCAATGCAGCAAACAGAAATCCACGCGCGACCTGACGGGAGTCCGACGTCAGGCCACGGATTGTCTTCTCTCCGAGTTCGGAGATGGCCAAGGCTGGTATGCCGTTCAGATCTTTCAGTTTCATGGCCGGACTGGACCCATCTTCACTTTAAAAACCATCGAAAACGCGACGATATGATTCGCGTTCTACCGCTATTGATCAAAATTAACCATCAATGGAGCGGATTCTTGTTCTTCGCGAAAATCTGGCTGGACCCCGAGGAACGATGCCGATCTGCGAATAATATCTGCAACCATTGGTGCTGCGTTAAAACCTGCGGTAGCGCCAACCTTGCCTTCTTCCGCCTTGGGTTCATCGATAATGGTCAGAACCACATATTCTGGCTTGTCGATGGGAAAGGCTGCGACAAACGCGTTGAAACGTACGTCGCTGGAGTAGCGGCCATTGATCACTTTTTCCGCAGTACCGGTCTTGCCACCAACGCGATACCCGGGAACCGACGCCCGGTTGCCGGAACCACCAGAGCCTTTCTCAGCGTTCAGGCGATAAAGATAGCGCATATCCTCGCTGGTCTTTTCGCTCACCACCTGTTTTGCGACCTTGTTTGCCGCTTCGATCGTGCGGGGCAGGAAAGTCGGTTCGATGAGCTTGCCGCCATTCATCAAGGCAGCTGCACCGACCGCCGTCTGCAATGGTGTTGTAGCCATTCCGTGACCGAAAGCGATCGTAATGGAATGCACTTTCTTCCAGACCTTCGGTTCCATTGGACGCGCGACTTCGGGCAATTCCGTCTGCATTCGATCAAGCAGTCCCATGCGATGCAGGAAGGCACGGTGTCCTTCGATACCCACAACGTCCGCTTCCTTGGCCGAGCCGATGTTCGAGGAGTAGATGAAGACTTCCGGCATGGTCAGGATGCGATTTTTCCCGTGGAAATCGCGGATCGTCTGTCGACCGATGGTGATCGGGCGTCTCGCATCGAACGTACTTTGCAGATTGACCTTTCCGGAATCGAGTGCCATCGCCGTGGTAAAACTCTTGATGGTGGAACCCATCTCGTATGTACCGGCGGACATGCGATTGAGATGGTCTTTATCCAGCGCATTGAACGGATTGTTCGGATCGAAATCTGGCGCCGAGGCCATCGCAAGCACTTCGCCGGTATGCACATTGATCACCACGGCACCGGCTGCAATCGCCCGGTATTTTTGCATCGCATTGACGACCACATCGCGCACGACATGTTGGACACGCAGATCGATCGACAATTTCACTGGCTCAAGGGAGCGGCTGTCGGCAAGGCCGACATCGCGCAGGTCGGACAGGCCCTGTTCGTCGATGTATTTCTCCATCCCGGCAATACCCTGATTGTCGATATTGACGAGACCAAGGATATGCGACGCAGTCGGGCCGCCCGGATAGAAGCGCGATTTCTCCGTGCGGAAGCCAATCCCCGGAATGCCCAGCGCCATGATCTGGCTCTTCTGCTGCGGTGTAAGCCCGCGCTTGAGCCAGGCAAAGCCCGTCCCGCTCTTGAGACGGCTATAGGTCTGTTCGAAGTTGAGATCCGGCAGAACCGTCGAAAGTAGTTCGACAGCTTCGTCGGGATCGACGATCTTGCGCGGCTCAGCATAAAGCGAGGCGGTCTTGATATCGGTGGCCAAGACTTCGCCATTGCGGTCGAGAATATCTGGACGGGATGCAAGCACGGCCCCGGTCGGGCCACTATAGCCCGTCGTGTCTTCCTGCATCCCGTAATAAACCAGACGTCCGCCGATAATCCCGTAGATGCCGACGAAGCAGGCTATCGCCATGACAACGCGGTTGCGAGCGCGATTGCCCGATTTTTTCTTTTTGGCGTCGAGCGCGAAGACAGGCGCGATGCCCGTCACCAATTCAGCTTTCTTCCGCTTGATCCAGATCGCAGCCATCAATAGAGCCCCGCTGCCTTTGGCGATGCAATCGGAACAATTCGCTTGGGCGGCTTGGGCGCCGCCTTCGGTTTGTTGATGCTGCCGGTCATGGTTGTGTCTGGTTTGATTTTCTCACCTGCATCTGCCTCGGTAATAATGTTCGCAACGTCATCCAGATCTTGCGACACAGGTTTCGGCTGCGGCAATTCATTGATGCTGATGATTTGTTGCGCCTCCACCTGTTGCAGGTCGAGTTGGCCTTGGAACGTCTCAACCAGCTTTTGCAGACGGTTCGGCTGGGTCAGCAGACTCCAGTCAGCCTTGAGCAGATCGATCGTATCCCGCTCATCCGTTATCATGCGCTGGAGCCGGGTAACCTGCGTCATCTGGTTTTCAGCATCGTGCTTGATCTTGTAGGTCACGGCGGCCGCCAGGATCATCAGCCCGATCAATATGATGTCGAAGGTACGCAGCACGGATCAGCCCCTCGCTGTTTCATGGAACACTGGAAGATTCGGCAAGCCGTAGATCGAATGATCCTCAGCCAGCGGCGGATTGTCTGTGCGGATCCCGGCGCGCAATTTCGCCGAGCGGGCTCGCGGATTGCGGAGAGCCTCTGCCTCGCTCGGGGCAACGATGCCTTTGCCGACGGGGGTGAAGCTTGCCAGACGCTGTTCGAGTTGCGGTAGATGACGAGAGCCGCCACCTGTCCCTGAGCGGTCGGACAAGAAACGCTTCACGATGCGATCTTCGAGCGAATGAAACGTGACGACCACAAGCCGCCCGCCAGGTTTCAACACACGTTCCGCCGCATGCAATGCGCGTACGAGTTCGCCCAGTTCATCGTTGACGAAAATGCGCAGGGCCTGGAATACCCGTGTAGCCGGATGGATCGGCACTTTCGGATTTCTGCCGACAAGCGCTTCAATCGCATTGGCAAGGTCGCGCGTGCGGGTGAATGGTTCGGTCACTCGGCGCTTGTCGATCATACGGGCGATGCGCCCCGCATGGCGTTCCTCCCCGAGAAAATTGAAGATCCGCGCCAGATCACCGATTTTCAGGCGGTTGACGACATCAGCGGCACTCGGGCCAGTATTCGACATGCGCATGTCGAGCGGGCCATCCTTCTGGAACGAAAAGCCGCGCTCCGCCTCATCGATCTGCATGGACGAAACACCGATATCGAGAACAATGCCATCGGGTGCACCGAATAACGCGACCTGATCCAGTGTCGAAAAAGTGCCCTGCACGAGGGTCAATCGCCCGGCATATTCCTTTTCCATGACGCGACCTGCCGCAATAGCCGACGGGTCACGATCGATGGCCGTTACGGAAGCCCCTGTTTCAAGGATGCGTTTGGTGTAGCCGCCAGCACCAAATGTGCCATCGATGATCCGCTGACCCTTTTCCGGCTGGAGCGCAGCAACGACTTCATCGAGCAGGACCGGAATGTGACGGCCATCGGCCGCATCCGGCGAACCCGCCATCAGCTCTTCCCCGCGGTCAGATTTTCCTGACGGCGCTTTTCCGCCAGTCGCTGCCGGACCTTTGCCCGATGCGCCTCGAACCGGTCCGGATGCCACATCTGAAAATGGGTGTTGGCGCCCGCAAAGGTCACATCCGATGAAATCCCCGTATGCTCGCGCATGAAATCCGTAACCGTTATCCGTCCATCCCCGTCCAGCTTCAGGAAACCGCCATCCGCGTGAAGATAAAAGGACATGTCGTCCGCGTTCTCCGCGAAAAGATCCTGGCCGTCCAGATGGTTGTCGAAGCGCGTCAAAAGTTCCGGGCCGCCCGCATCGAGCGCAGGCAGATGCAAGGAACGCAGGGCGTAGAGTTCCGTGTGGCCGGCCGCCTGGATGATCGAACGAAAATGCGCCGGAACGGACACCCGTCCCTTGGCATCTATCCTGTTCGTCACATGTCCGAGGAACCGGTTCAAAACGCAACTCCGCCGTTTCCGCCCCCAGGGCTTCGATCATCTCTACCTCTGCCTCACCCTTCGATCGCTTCGAAGCGCGAGCCCCACCAATAGAAGTCCAAGCACCGGCAAACTGAGCCGAACGCCAGCCTTGGCATGCCAAATCGTATTTCGGGAAACACCGTGTCGACTGAACGCTACTGATGAAATCAATCGATATCATGGGGCACTATGGGCGTCAATGGGATTGCAAGACACAGAGTGGGAATGAGCCGCTATTCCGGCACACTTCCGGCGATTCTGAATTTATCGCTCATTAAGCTTAATGAAGGGTTAGGACTCTTTGGGAAGTTGTAATTGACAAAGCGCGGCCGGACCGCTCGAAAGCCGCGAAATCTATAAATTGAAAATGCCAGCTGGCCTGTAAGCCGGGTTCTGTATGGCTGGATTTTCATCCAACGCGGCAGCCATTCATCTTGGACGGATGTTGCCATCCGCCTCCTGCAACCCACCCGGACGACTGACCCGGAAACTGATCGCCGGACTTTCGCCCGGCACGCCGTCCCTATTCGGTTTTGCTCCCGGTGGGGTTTGCCATGCCGCCCCTGTTACCAGTTGCGCGGTGGGCTCTTACCCCACCCTTTCACCCTTACCCCGTCATTCCTTGCGTCCAATACGAGCCGTATGCGGCGCAACGAAAGACGGGGCGGTTTCCTTTCTGTGGCACTTTCCCTGGGGTCACCCCCGCCGGATGTTATCCGGCACCGTGTTTCCATGGAGCCCGGACTTTCCTCACATGCCGCCTTTCGGCGTATGACATGCGCGGCTGCCCGGCCAGCTGGCGATGCGTATAAATGCGTTTCGGAGGAAAAACGCAAATAAAAAAGGCCGGATGGGATCCGGCCTTTGAACTCAGCAGGGGCTTTGATCAACCTACATGGCAGCCATTTGCAACTTCACTTTGCTGCAGTAATTGGCAGAAACTGGGTTCATGCGAGTGGCACCATGACCGGCATTATAGCGCAGGATTGTGCCGCAGGTCGTGCCGTTTCCAAGCTTGTGGGCGCCTGCTAGATACTTCATGCCCCAGCGAATATTTGTTTCCGGGTTATAAAGCGCCTGCCGCGATCCCGTATAACCAAGACCACGCGCCGTCTCGAGCTTGATCTGCATCAGTCCGATTTCACCGGCGCTGCCGGTCATGTTCGGACGATAATTGCTTTCCACCCTGACGACCGCGTTCGCCAGAGCAAAAGGAACACCATAGGACGACGCGTAGGAACTGATAATCGTCGAATAGTTGGACGCTCCGATCGCTGAAGGGACACCACCCGTGGTCATGGTATCAACGCGGTTGATGGTCTCGTTGCGAACGACGGTTTTCACCCGCGCTTTAGCGTGAACCACCGGGCGTTTGTAGGTTGAAGCCTTTTTGCTCACCCGCTGCGACTTGACTGCGCTTTTCTTGACCGCTGTCTTTTCGACACCGCGCTTGGCTTGGGTCTTTGCCTGTACTGGCTTCGTAGACTTGGTGGCGGCTTTCTGTTTTTCCGCCTCGGCTCGTTTTGCCTTCATGTAGTCGGCGAGGTTTGTCGGCTCATTTGGAGCGCTGAATGCTGAATTTGTGCCGAAGAAGGCCATCGCCCCAAGGAGGGCGAAAATCATACCAAATTTTTTTGTCATCTTTTTCCGTCTAGAAGCTTAGGCCGCACGAACGTGCACGCCGGGACCGTTCCGTGCCAAAAACACACAAGGGCGATGCCCGGAACATTGGCCAAGGATTTGACGGCGCAATGCAGCCGAATATTGATCGGCCAAATAACTTTGTGTAACCCATTGAAATATATATGCTGCAGCGCACAAAGCCTATCGGGAAAAGACTTTTTTGTTCAACAACTTATGACGAGACCACTGGCAGTGCAGAAAGTAGCTTGTGCAGGGTTTCGATGGTTGATACGTCCGCTACTCCATCGACTTTTTCAGGGCGAAAGTGACGCTGAAAGGCCAAAATGCCCAATTGTGTCGACGAGCCGAACACACCATCGATAGGAACGCCATAGCCATAAAGAGCCAGCATTGACTGCAGGGCCTCGACAGGTTGTCCCTCATCGCCAAGCGAAAAGAACCTTCCGCCGCGTACCGGCGAAGGGGCAACCCAATGGCCAATGCCCGCATCGTAAAGTGCTGGCCATGGAAATTTTTCGCCGGGATCGATCTTGCGCGCCGGCGCGATATCCGAATGCGCCAAAATATTCTCCGGCCGGATGGTGTGGCGCGTCGCGATACCGTTGCAAAGGTCGATAACCGCCTCGATCTGCCGTTCTGGGAAATCGGGAAACCCCAGCAGCGGACCACCGTTGACGATCTCGATTCCGATGGAACAGGAATTGATATCCGTCTCGCCTTTCCAGGAACTCTGCCCCGCATGCCAGGCGCGTTCGCTCTCTGGCACCATCTGTACGATGCGGCCATTCTCGTAAACGACGTAGTGAGCGGACACTTCACTTTGAGGATTTGCCAGCCAGCTTTCCGCTGCCTCGCCAGTTTCCATGCCGGTATAATGCAGGATCAAAATAGAGGGACGTTTGCCGTCCTTGCGCGGACCGAAATTCGGCGAGGCATGAACATCGGCCCGCGGTTGGTCCGGCTCAAACGTGCTCATATGCCTTAAGGTCTTTTTCGACTTTGTCCCAAGCCGCATTGATAGCGGCTATGCGCTGGTTGGCGATGGCGATGAACTCTTCCGGTACTCCGCGTGCCATCAACATGTCCGGGTGGTTTTCGCGAACAAGGGCACGATACTGCTTGCGTGCGGTTTCAAAATTGACGTTCCGTGGAAGGCCAAGAACGAGATATGGGTCCGCCTGACTGCGCCCGACATGCCGTGCCAATATGATGTCGAATTCTTCCTCATCAATCGCAAATATGTCAGCGACTGTCCCGAGAAAAATCAGTTCCTCGTCGTGCAAGGCTCCGTCCGACTTGGCGATGTGGAACAACCCGTCAAGGATATCTTCCAGCATTTTGCAATTAGGCTTGCCCGATCCGCACAGCGAAGCCAATTGCGCGGCGTATGCTTCATAGCCTGCCACATCCTGCTTGGCGAGGTTGTAAAGACGCGTTACCTGATCCTGATATTGCGCCGGCACATGGAAAATGTCGTTGAAAGCGTTGATTTCCACCTGCGTCACGACCCCGTCGGCCTTCGCCATCTTGGCCGACAATGCAATCATGGCGATGGAGAAGGCGACGCGCCGTCGCGTTTCCGGATCACCTTCGAACGCAGTTCGAACTGCCTCGATGATGCTCGAGAAGGCATCGATCGCTGTGCTGGTAATGAAATCGCTGATGCGGCGCCAAATCGACATATGTTCGTTTTATTCAAATTCGTTCGCAATTGCGAGAGAGATAGTGTGTTGAAAAACGCGTTTTGCCGGGACCGGTTGACGCAGCATTTGCATGCGTCTGGCAAAGCGGCCAGCACATGGCTGGCCGCTTACCCACGAACGGGATTGTTTTTTACTGAACGCCGAGTGCGTCCTTGATGGCTTTTTCTGCAGAGTCCGCAGCCGCCTTGACCTGATCCGCCGTCTGACCGGCTGCCGTCGCGGCATCCTCAGCTGCCTTTCTGGCGGTGGCGACAGCAGCCTGCTTTTGCTCAGCCGTCATTGTCGCAGCCTGTTCTTTGATCTTTTTCAAGGTTTCTTCTGCGTTCATTGGCGCCGTCGGCGCTTCCGTAGCCGCTGGCGCCTGGGCTGGTGCTGGCGTTGGCGCTGGAGCTGGAGCTGGCGCCGGCTGTTCGGCTTTTGCTGGCGGCTGTTCCGACTTCTGCTCACTCTCGCCGCAACCGGCTAGCGCCAGAAGCGAAACCGCCGCCAGCGAAACAACAAACTTACTCTTCATGGTTTCCTCTCCGAAATTACTTAGATGGCCCCTCGATTCCACCTTATCGAAAATGAGGCAAAGTTGGATTTTGTTTTTGCTCTCGGTTAATTCCTGTGTGGATAACCACACATAGGAAGAAAATTTAATCCAAATGCTGCAGCCGATTGCGCTTGCTGACCAGGCCTGTTTATTGTGGCGGGCGGCGCGCAAACTCGCCGAAATTTTGCAAATCACTAATTTTGAGATTGGACGAATATTATGAGCGACAAATGGGACTTCTGGATCGACCGCGGCGGTACATTCACCGACGTCATTGCTCGCGATCCCGAAGGCACTATACGAGCCCACAAATTACTTTCGGAGAACCCGGAAGCTTACCGCGATGCTGCCATCCAGGGCATTCGCGATTTGCTTGGTGTCAAAAAGGACGACCCCATCCCCTCGCAGCGTATCGGTGAGGTCAAGATGGGCACGACCGTTGCCACCAACGCGCTCCTCGAACGAAAAGGCGACAGGACGGCCCTCGTGATCACCAAAGGGTTTCGTGATGCCTTGAAGATAGCCTATCAAGCGCGGCCGGACATCTTTGCCAAAGAAATCATTCTCCCTGAACAGCTCTATGAGCGCGTGATCGAAATCGACGAGCGCGTCCGTACAGACGGAACCGTGGAGATCCTTCCCGACGCTGAGAAAATCCGCGTCGCATTGACCGATATCAGGCAGGCGGGCATCGATGCCGTCGCGATCGTCTTTATGCATGCCTGGAACTATCCGGCACATGAACGGACAGCGGCCGAAATTGCGCGCGAAATGGGCTTCGGCCAAGTCTCCGTCAGCCACGAGGTCTCGCCGCTGGCCAAGCTCGTTGGTCGCGGCGACACAACGGTTGTGGATGCCTATCTCTCGCCTATCCTGCGCCGGTATGTCGAGCACGTCGCGCGCGAGCTTGGCATAGAGCACAAGTCCGATGTCGGCCCCCGCCTTTCGTTTATGATGTCCTCTGGCGGTTTGACCGCAGCAGATTTGTTTCAAGGCAAGGATGCCATCCTGTCCGGTCCGGCAGGCGGCGTCGTTGGCATGGTGGAGACGGCAAAGCTCGCCGGTTTCGACAAGGTGATCGGATTCGACATGGGCGGCACATCGACCGATGTTGCGCACTATGAAGGAGAGTATGAGCGTGCCTTCGACACCGAAGTCGCGGGCGTGCGTATACGCGCGCCGATGATGCGGATTCATACGGTAGCGGCGGGTGGCGGATCGATCCTGCACTATAGCGCCGGCCGGTTTCAGGCGGGTCCCGATTCTGCCGGCGCCAATCCTGGCCCAGCCTGCTATCGTCGCGGTGGCCAGCTGGCCGTGACCGACGCCAATGTCATGCTCGGTAAGCTGCAACCAAAGTATTTCCCTGCGATTTTCGGTCCGGGGCAAAATGAGCGGCTCGACCGCGAGGTGGTAGTCCAAAAATTCACTGCGCTCGCTGCCGAGATCGGCGAAGGCAAAACACCGGAAGAGGTTGCCGAAGGCTTCATCACCATCGCGGTTGAAAACATGGCCAATGCGGTGAAAAAGATTTCCGTGCAGCGTGGCTACGATGTTACCCGGTATCTGCTGAATTGTTTCGGTGGCGCAGGAGGCCAGCATGCTTGCCTCGTCGCCGACGCCCTTGGCATGGAAGCCGTGTTGATCCATCCTTTTTCCGGCCTGCTTTCCGCCTATGGAATCGGCTTATCGTCCATATTCGCCTCCCGTCAGCAAGCCTTGGTGAAAGCCCTGTCCCCAAGCTCATTGAGCGACATACGCCAGCTATCCGACCGGCTCTCCGGAACTGTCGTCGCGGAAATCACCGAACAGGGCGTCCCACCTGAACACGTTACTTCGCGCCCGATTCTGCATCTGCGCTATGACGGCACCGATACGACGATCCCTGTCGATTTCAGTGATTTCTCGATCGATAATGCGCGCCTTGCCTTTGAAATTGCCCACAAGGCCCAGTTCGGTTTCATTTATGACGACAAGGGTATCGTCGTAGAAGCAGTCGGCGTCGAGGGCTCCGATAGCCGCGGGCACAAGCAGATTGAAACCGAACAACGCCCAGACAATTCGGAGCCCGAGGCCGGTGAGACCTGCACGGTCTATACCGGAGGAGCCTTCCACGACGCTGTCACCTTCGCCCGCGCCAATCTCAGGCCTGGGCACAAGGTCAGTGGCCCCGCACTGATTATCGAGACACATCAAACGATCGTCGTGGAGCCCGGCTGGCAGGCGGAAATCACCGCGCTCAATCACGTTCTGATGCGGCGGATCGAGAAGAAGGCACGCGCTGCAGCGCTTGGCACGCAAGCTGATCCGATCATGCTGGAGGTGTTCAATAATCTCTTCATGTCGATCGCCGAGCAGATGGGTGTGACGCTGCAAAACACGGCTTATTCGGTCAACATCAAGGAGCGGCTGGATTTCTCCTGCGCGGTTTTTGATCGCAATGGTGCGCTGGTGGCCAACGCCCCGCATATGCCGGTGCATCTGGGATCGATGGATCGTTCCGTCGAAACAATCATCAAGCTAAATGAAGGCGATATCCATCCCGGCGATGTTTTCGCACTCAACGCACCCTATAATGGCGGCACGCATCTTCCCGATATCACGGTAGTCACTCCGGTTTTCGATGAGGCAGGCGAAAAAATCCTCTTCTACTCGGCGTCTCGCGGCCATCACGCGGATATCGGCGGATCGGCGCCGGGGTCAATGACGCCGCTGGCGACGACCGTGGACGAAGAAGGCGTCTTGATAGACAATTTCCGTCTCGTAGAACGGGGCCGCTTCCGTGAAGAAGAACTGACCGAACTTTTGACCAACCACCCATGGCCGGCACGCAATGTCCACCAGAATGTCGCCGACCTGAAAGCCCAGATCGCCGCCAACGAAAAGGGTGTGAATGAACTCAGGAAGATGATCGCGCAGTTCGGTCTCGATGTGGTGGAAGCCTATATGGGTCACGTGCAGGACAACGCGGCAGAAAGCGTCCGCAACGTTCTCGACCGGTTGCCGGAACGTTCCGAATGTTCCTATGCGACCGATACGGGCCAGACGATCAAGGTCAAGATCACCGTCGACAGGCGTCAGCGCCGGGCGACTGTCGATTTCACAGGCACGTCGCCGGTGATGAAGAACAACTTCAACGCGCCGGAACCGGTGGCGCGCGCGGCAGTTCTTTATGTCTTCCGCGTCATGGTTGAGGGCGCGATCCCGATGAACGCAGGCTGTCTGCGTCCGATCGACATCATCACTCCCGATGGTTCCATGCTCAAGCCTGCCTATCCGGCAGCTGTCGTGGCCGGTAATGTCGAGACGTCGCAGCATGTTACCAATGCGCTTTTCGCGGCGCTTGGTGCCGTGGCAAATTCGCAAGGGACGATGAATAATCTGACCTTCGGCAATGATGAATACCAATACTACGAGACAATCTGTTCAGGTTCTCCCGCCGGCCATTTCAACAATGGGGCCGGCTTTGCCGGGACATCCGGCGTTCACACCCATATGACGAATTCGCGCCTCACCGATCCGGAGATACTCGAAATGCGATTTCCCGTCTTGCTCGAGGACTTTCACATCCGGGAAAATTCTGGAGGTATCGGGAAGTTCCCGGGCGGTGGCGGTACCAAACGCACTATCCGGTTTCTAAGGCAGATGGATTGCTCGATCCTTTCATCACATCGCGATCGTCCTCCAGAGGGCCTGGATGGCGGCGGCGACGGCGAGGTTGGCAAGACCGAAGTCCGCCGCAACGACGGAACTATTGAAACGTTGAAGGCCTGCGACCAGACTGTGCTCGAAGCGGGTGAGGCCATCATCGTCACAACGCCGACGCCCGGCGGTTACGGCAAGATCGGAGGCTGACAATGGTGCGCGCCGCCACTCCCTTCATCAGGATTTTGGACGGCGCCGATGCCGAAGCCTTTCACGCACTGCGCCTGCATGGGTTGCGCAGTGCGCCAGAGGCTTTCGGTTCGAGCTACGAAGAGGAACGCGAACGCAGCATCGAGGACGTCCGCCGGCGCCTCGATGACCAGCCCAATGCCGTCTTTGGTGCATTCGCCGACGATGTCCTTGTCGGGATTGCCGGCTTCGCCATGAACACCAAAAGCAAGCAAAGACACAAGGGGCTGCTGTGGGGCGTCTTCGTCGACAGGGAATGGCGCGGGCATAACCTTGGAAAGCGATTGACGGAAGCGGTCATTGACTATGCTCGTGGTCATGTCGATACATTGCACGCAACTGTAATGGCCACAAACATATCGGCACGCGCGCTTTACCTGGAGCTTGGCTTCACTGTCTTTGGCTTTGAAAAGGACGCTCTGCGTGTCAACGGTCAATCCTATGACGATGAACTATTGCGGTTGGACCTGAGATAAACGGTCGCCTTAAGTGCCGTGAACATTCAGTTCAGGAAAGAATTTATCCTGACCCGCCCGGTTCCCGAACATCATGTCATATTGCAGCAGCCTGAAATTATTGATCAGCGGGTCGGTGCCTGGCTTTTCCATCCAGTCAGGATTTGACATGTCGTCGGTAGACAATAGCAGATGGCGGTCTATGATCTTGTAGCGGTCGCGGATCGCCCCAAGAAAACCTGTGTAATATGGATGGCTTAACCCGGCAACCTCCAGCACGTGAAGAGGTAGGAAGGCCGGGCTGACAGTACCGATAGCATGATCCGTTCCCGTACGATTGGACCAGACGACCAGAGGCGTTTCATGCTGCTTGAGCATCTCGTCGAGCGGCGCGCGCCTGTCTGCAACACGGCCTTTCATGTATCCTGTGGAGATATAGGCGTCGCCAAGGGGTGGCAGATGATCGCCGAAAAAGACGAGAATCGTCTGGCGTTTGCGCTTTGACGCCCAGTCCATCAGTTTCTTCAAACCACGGTCGGCGTCGGCGACACCTTCGGAATAACTGCGGATGGCTTCGCGCTCGGCAACACCTGTTTCTGTCGCCACATCAATAGATGGGTCTTTGTAACGATACGGTTCATAAGGGCCGTGACCCTGCAAGGTCACGGTGAAGAAGAAGAACGGGCTTTTGGTCTCGTCCGCTTCCCGAATGACTTCCTCCATCAGGGCCGCATCCGATACCAGCGGTCCCCGCGACGCAAGTTTCGGCAGATTCTCCTCCGATCGGAACGCGTCGAAGCCGAATGCCTGATAGACATTGCGCCGGTTCCAGAACCACTCATGATAGGGATGGATCGCTTTCGTAGCGTAACCCTTGCTTTTCAAAAAGGTGGCGAGCGAAGGGAGAGGATGGCGGATGTATTGCTGATAAGGAATGCTGCCATAGGGCAAAAATGCGTTGGAAAAACCCGTCAGCGCTTCAAATTCCACATTGGCTGTCATCCCGCCAAACTCTGGCGAGAACACCGAGCCAGATAGGCTCGCACGCACCGTTGGGAGCGGATCACGATTGAAATTCACGCCGCGTAACCGTGTCGGATCCCAGAAGGACTCGCTCATCACCATAATGATATCGGGCTTTTCCCGTGGCTCCATTGCTGTAGCAGGCAATGAAATCGCAGTGATAGCATCGGAAGAATAGCCTTGCGGAACGGTCAGGTCGGCCATAGGCAAATTGAGTGCGAAGGCCATTGTAAACCCGTTATGGGCATAGTTCTCCTTCTGATCCCACATGATTGGCTGCACGCGCAGGCGGTCCCGTGCCCAGGAAAAATTGTTGTAATCCATGATTGAAACAAAGAAGACCAGCGCCGGTAGCGCGACAACCAGCCGCCACACGCGTCCCCTACCGTTGAGCCTGAAGGTGCGCTGGCGCCAAAACCGCCAAGTCAATACGAGCCCGGCACTTACCAAAATCGCTACTACGACGATACCGGCGGCACTCCACGGGCGTTCCCTGACGAGCAACGGCAAAAGATCCACGATCTGGCGCGAATATAGAAAATCAGTGGGATAAAGCGGGTCTCCCAGATACAGCGCTTTCTGTCTCCCAATCCACGTGAACAGCAGCACGCAGGGAGCGATGACCAGCAGTCCATTGTGGGACCGTCCGAGAAGCGCATCGAACGCAATCATCACCAGTGCATAGAAGCCGACAGTCGTCCAGGCAGGCCGGTAGAGCTCCTGAAAAAACAGCATCGTTTCCGAAACTGAGCCGCGCGATACCAGTTCAATGGCAAACACCAAGACCGTTGAAAGAACGCAAACAGCGATCACATAACCCGCGTGCCGTAGGTAGATTGCAAACATGGAGGGCTGCGTCGCAGCCGCATCGGCCTGCCAGGCACTCTCTGTCTCAAGTTCGACTTGCTCGATTTGCCTGACCAACGCCATCTCCACAATGCGCGGGCGGTTGTTACAAAACCGTCACTAAAACGTCATATATCAGCTAGCCGTTCCGGGAAAAGTGGGAAAAACAAGGAATTAGCCGAATCCGATCACTTATGCGGCAACAGTGTCACATTGCGCGAACGAGCAAACCCAATGGGTTGCCGCTATAAGTTGAATCAATTTGACAATTTGTTGCACCGACACCGTCACCCGTCTGTTACATCGAAATGCTAGGCGAGCAGGAATTTCCAACAATGGGGATTCGATTAGATGCCGTTTGCTCGACAATCCACAAATACCCCTCTCCCGCGGAATGAGAAACTGAACAAGGCGGTCCGTCAGAACCGATTTCTATCGCGGGCCGGGATGTCCGAGCGGCTTTTCGCTCATGTCTTCAAGGGATTGGTCTATCCACAAATCTGGGAAGATCCCCAAGTCGACATGGAGGCGCTGCAGATCCGCCCTGGGCATCGCATCGTCACAATCGCGTCGGGCGGCTGCAATGCCATGTCCTACCTGACTGCTGACCCTGCCAGTGTCGAGGCCGTCGATTTGAATACCGCCCACGTCGCATTTAACCGCCTGAAGCTCGCGGCAGTGGCAAACCTGCCCAACTACGATGCGTTCTATCGCTTCTACGGCACGGCCGATGACAAGGCCAACCTTGCCGCGTATGAACGCTTTATTCGCCAGCATCTGGATTCCACGAGCCGCGCCTATTGGGAAACACGCATGTTGTCGGGGCGCCGGCGTATCACGATCTTTTCCCGCGATCTCTATCGCCACGGTCTGCTCGGTCTGTTCATCGGCATGGGACATCGCGTGGCAAAGCTTTACGGCATCGATCCGCGCGACATTCTGAAATCCTCGACCATGGAGGAACAGCGCGCCTATTTCGACAGCGCTCTCGCCCCGCTCTTTGACAGACGTATGATCCGCTGGGCGACGAAGCGGAAATCGTCCCTTTTTGGTCTCGGCATCCCACCGCAGCAATATGATGCTCTTGCGACGGCCGGAAACGGCGATATGGCACAGGTCCTGCGCGGCCGTCTTGAAAAGCTCGCTTGTGGCTTTCCCCTTTCGGAGAACTATTTCGCCTGGCAGGCCTTCGGTCGTGGCTATAGCGACAACGCTGAAACGGGCCCGCTGCCTCCGTACCTCTCTCGCAACAACTTTGCCACCGTGCGCGACCGCGCAGGTCGGATGAGCGTTGTAAATGCGTCCCTGACAGAATTTCTCGCAGCAAAGGCCGTCGCATCCGTCGACCGCTTCATCCTTCTCGACGCACAGGATTGGATGAACGACACCCAGCTCAACGAACTCTGGCACGAAATTACCCGCACCGCCTCACCAGGCGCTCGCGTGATATTCCGGACCGCCGCCGAGCCGACCATCCTGCCGGGTCGTATCGACGATGCTCTGCTCGAGCGCTGGTCCTATCAGAACGAACAGTCACTCGCCCTTCATGCCCGCGATCGCTCGTCAATCTACGGCGGTTTTCACCTCTATACGCTGAAGGATTAGTTCGATGCTTGCCAAGATTGAACATGGTCCACTAATGGATCGGGTCTACCGGCATCAGCGTCATTTCTATGACGCGACCCGCAAGTATTATCTTCTGGGACGCGACCCCATGATCGCGGGCCTGCATCCCCCTGGCAACGGTAGCATTCTCGAAATTGGTTGCGGCACCGGCCGGAATCTTGTCCTTGCCGGCGAAGCTTATCCGAAGACTTCGCTCTATGGCATTGATATCTCGCATGAAATGCTCGCGACCGCGACCCAGAAAATAGCCGCAGCGGGACTGGACGAACGCACTCACCTCGCTTACGCCGATGCCGCGGATTTTGATCCCCAAGCGCTTTTCGGACGACGTGAATTCGACCGGATCTTCATTTCTTATGCGGTTTCGATGATTCCGCAGTGGCAAGAGGTGATCCGCGAGGCTGTGACCCATCTGACCCCTGGGGGTGCTTTGCATATCGTGGATTTTGGCGACCTGAAGGACCTGCCCGGCTTTACCAGGACTGCCCTGTACAAATGGCTGGAGTGGTATCACGTCACACCGCGCAACAACCTGTTCGACGTAGCTGATACGATCGCTGCGCAGGGCGGATGTTCAAGCGAAGCGCGGCGGCTCTACCGCGGCTTTGCCTGGATTTCAGTTGTTCGCCGCAAGAAATAGACCTATTTGCACAGATCGTTCTTGGAGCCTTCCGAGTTCGGACCCGCGAGGCAATAGAGCATCGACATCTCCGCAGCCGTCCGGGTGTTTTGCGGATTCGCCTCCTGCGCGTCGCCACTTGTAGTTTTGTTCAATTCGCAATCGGCGCGAAGCAGGCACATAACCGGGATGCGGGCCATGGCAACAGCAGCTCTTTGCATGCCTTGCGGCCCGACGAAGTCTCCGGCATTTCGCACACGATACCATTGGTGAACGCGCGAAATCCGGAAGAATGCGCGCGGGTTGGACAGGATTGCCAATCTCGACGGAAGGGTATTGTCGGAAAAAAGATCGACGACCTGGCCATCATACGGCTCCGCCAGACGGCGGTTGTTAGATATGAAGGTCGAATTGAAGACGATAGCGGCGGTACATGGAAACGCGGCTGCCATGTGACGCGCGAGCCCGCCCCCGAGCCCATGCCCGACCATTATGTATTCAACCGGAAGGCCGGCCGCGTTCTGCTGGGCTTCCCTGCGAACCTTGGCGAACTCCTTGCGCGCCGTGCGATATTGATCCCAGGGATTGATCATCTGGGTAAAATAGGTGTTTTCGCTGATGAGATCGTTGAGACTTGTGGCGTTGTCTTTGCCCCGGAACACCATCATCACCGACAGGCGATCAGCGGCGCGACGATAGTACACTTCGGCGTCGAAGCCGCCTGGCCTGACAATCGGTCCACCTTGCGGAGCCCATCCGAAATAGTCGGGCTGCAGTTTGAAGCGCTCGCGCGGGATCGGTTGATAAACATTCGACGCATAGGCAGCATAGATGCCGAAATAATCGGAGATCAGTTCATTGTCATAATCGGGATAGCCGCGATAGTTCCGCCAGAAACTCGGGATTGTAGGTCGGGTACAGCTTCCGGTTTGGCCCACGGAAACACCCAAATCATTGCGATCGATCGTTACCCAGGAACTCAAAAAGGCATTTGCGAACGCGACGAAGCCGATGAGCAAAACCAGCAAGCCAAGTCTACGGATCATTTCTTGCCCCCAAAATGGCAACGCTGCAACCAATACGTCTCAAACATAGGTTGCAACGAGTAACACGCGCCAAGAATTCGTGCAGCTAGGAAAATGGCGGCTTGATAGGGGCTTTTGAAACCGCGCCGAGCCCACTTTGGCCGTCGTGCCATGCGAAGTGCCTTTACCCTTGACGCCCTTATCCAATCTGCATCTCCAAGGCTCGCAGAAGCTCCGCCAGCACAAATCTCAACGACGGGACGTTGCAATGGCCACCGCTGTTGTCGGTCGTTTATTTGCCCTGAAACGCGCCCGACTTATGCCTCACCGCAGTCAGACCAAAGTCTGATTACGGTGCGGCCAATGTTTGCTATGGAGGAACTGGAAGACAGGCGAGCACTCTTGGGCTTTCTGCCACGCGCCAAATAAGCAGCCACAATTGCTGTGCCGAATGAAGCTTTGCTACGTCCGCCGATCGAGGTGATCACGCCCGAGAGATTATTTGTTGGGTCAATGAGGGAGGCCATTTGGCAAGAACCGTCACTGATTGGAGGGTTGGTGCGGTCCAGGAGCTTGCCGGCATAGCTGAACGCTGAAGGAACCCGATGTCGAATGTGCGTTCTCGGCAGTTGGACGGTTTGAGAGCCGTTGCCGTCGCCATGGTTTTGTATGCGCATCTCTTCGCGGCCGATGGCTCTTATTGGGGTCACGTCGGAGTACGTCTCTTCTTCGTACTGAGCGGATTCCTGATTACGCGGCTTCTCCTGGAGGCGCGCTCTGCCGCAGAATTCGAACCCGTTGCTGCACTCAAGTCGTTTTACATTCGCCGGGCATTGCGCATTTTTCCGCTATATTTTGGCATGTTGAGCTTCGTCTGGCTGGCAGGTCTAGAGGAATCCAAACGAGTGCTTGCCTGGCACGCGTTTTACCTTTCGAACTTCTGGTATGCCCTTCGCGACGAGTGGACGCCGTGGATCTTATGTCATACCTGGAGTCTGAGCATCGAAGAGCAGTTTTACGTCATTTGGCCGTTGGTTATTCTGTTGGCGCCGCGCCGATCGATCGAACGGATTTGCATTGGCGTCATCCTCCTTTCGTTGGCATATCGTTTCTACTGGCCTGTGACGGGAATCCCTTCTCTATCGCGTGATCTGCTACCTCCCGCATCGATGGACGCACTCGCATCCGGTGCATTGCTCGCTGCCTGGCGGTCGAGGACTGCGCTCTCGCCCCGATGGATGTTGATGAGCTGGATGCCGCTGGCCGCCGCCTTCCTCATTCTGTTGTGGCTCAGGCCGGTGCCAGTGCCGGTGACGCAGGATTGGGCACGCTGGATCGGGCTGGAGGTTTTTCCTCTCGTCCCGCTGGTGATGATTGTGAGCTTCTGTTCAGCAGGATTTGGCGGTTATCTGGGTCGGTTCGTTGAATGCCCGCCACTGACTGCGCTGGGCCGCATCAGCTACGGCGTTTACCTTTTGCACGCGGTTGTCCTTGCATTGATCGTCCAGGCGCAGCCCTGGATACCCATCAATGTCTCGGAGCAAGGATTTGGCCGGCTCCTCGTCGCAACTGCGGGCACAATAGGGCTTGCCTCGATCTCGTGGCTGGTCCTGGAAAAGCGGATCAACGCGCTGAAAGATTTCTTCCCTTACGTCGCTCCAAAGGAGCGCAGCGCCGCTCAACGGCTGCACGGGACCAAACATTACGGGGATACCGCCCATCCTTACCGTGCAATCGATGACAGCGACACTCTCCCAAACCCTCAATCGTCAACGAACTGATTTCAGGTGAACCATGCCCACTCCACTGGTCTCCGTCCTGCTGCCCGTCTACAACGGCGAACCATACCTCGCTGCGGCGCTCGCCAGCATTCTGCGTCAGGACCATGAACGTCTGGAGGTCATCGCAATCGATGATGGTTCAACTGATGGCTCCTTGCAGATCCTGCAGCGGTACCAGAAGGTCGACGATCGTATATCCATCGTCTCACGAGAGAACCGTGGTCTCATCGCAACCTTGAACGAGGGCCTGGTTCTAGCCAAGGGCGAACTTATCGCCAGGATGGACGCAGATGACGTCTGCTATACGGCTCGCCTGTCGCGGCAAGTCGCGGTTTTTAAGGAACAACCGCACCTCGCAATCTGTGGGACGGGTATCGACACGCTCATCGGCGACCGGATTGTGCGGGGGTCGCTTGATCCACTCTACCTGTGGGCGAATTTAGGGATATTGTCGAAGTTCTTCACGATCTTCATGCACTCGACCGTGGTCTACAACAGAAATGTCATCCCGGATGAGATGCTTTCCTATGACCCACGTTATGTCCACGCAGAAGATTTCGATCTTTTCAGACGGATTACGGATCGCTTCTCAGCGGCAATGATCGGTGAGAGTTTGGTCGCCTACCGTATCCACGACGAAAGCGTCACAAACAAGCACAAGCGACAGATGCGCAAGACGCATCTGAAGATCGTTGCTGAGAACCTCGAGCGGGAAGGTCTGGTCGACAATCCTGACGTTTTCGACGACATCGCCAAGGCCGTGACGTGGAACAGTGTTCAGCGGGTTGCGGAATGTATCCTGGGGCTCGAAGAGAATGTGTCGACACAGCCCGAGGCGATACGGCCGAGCTATGAAGAAGGCACATTGAACCTCTTCTACTTCCTCTATCAGCTCATCAGCGATGAACAGCGGCCGGAGTTGACGCATGAGTTCTTAACCCGCACGCGAAAATGGGGGCTCATTCGGCGCCGCGAACGATACAGTCTCCGCCCCGGTGCATACATGCCGTGGTTCAGTGGGATTTCAATTGCGGCCAACAAGCAGGTCGACGCGTTGTCCCGGTACTTGCAGTCCGTGCCCGCTGCCACCGTCCTTCCCCATTGTGACCTGATCGGCTGAGTTAGAATGGATATGGAACTCCACCACACCGCCCGACACAGTTTCAAGATGGCGCGTGCGCTTTCGACAAAAGCTCCCTCGGAGTCAGAAAAACCTGTGCAGGGAAGTTTCATTGTGTGTACGCGAAACCGCGCTGCGGCTCTTGCCGCCTGCATTAGATCGATTGAGGCAGCATGCCGGTCCCATGCTGCCTTTACGAGCGAACTCATTGTTGTCGACAACGGCTCGACGGACAGCACGCCAGAATACGTGATGGGCGTGGCCGCTGCCTCGGATGTTCCAATCACGCTGCTTGCAGAAGCGCGTCCGGGCCTAGCCGCCGCGCGCAATGCCGGACTGCAGCATGCGCGGGGCAGCATTGTCATTTTCATCGACGACGATTGCGAAGTTCATCGCGACTATCTCCGCGACCTTGAGCGTCACTATGCGACCGGTGAGCGGTTGGTCATTCGCGGCGGCCGAGTCGAGCTCGGCAACCCGAATGATTTACCATTCACGATCAAACGATCGCCGACACGGGCGCGCCTAACCCGCGACGTCCATCCGGGTGGCTTCGTGGTGGGCTGCAACATGACGATGCATCGCGATGTCGCGGCTCGTATCGGCCATTTCGACGAGCTGCTGGGCGCCGGTGCGCCGCTGCGAGCCGCAGAGGACACCGACTACCTGATTCGCGCGTTTCAGCTTAACTTCCCGGTCGAATACGTGCCTGACATGACAGTCTTCCATCACCACGGACGAAGCTCTCGCCAGGATGTCGAAAGGCTCCACCGAAGTTACAGCTTGGGTAATGGAGGGCTCTATGTAAAGCATATCCGATGTGCTCCATGGCTGCTTCGCCATTTCTTCTGGTCCGTGAGATCGGCCTGCAGAGAGCTTTTCGGCGGCCCTCGATTCGACCCTGAGCTGCACCTTTCTCACTGGCCAATTGTATTCATGAATTTGCTGGGCGCTGTCGCGTTCATGGGTCTTCTTTTAACAAAACGGCGGCGTCGCCGAGAGGTGCGCCAAGACAAAGAGGCAGCTCTTGAGCTAAGGTGACATCATGTTGCAATTCGTATTGCCAGGCACGCGGTTGCTCCGAGACGCGCTGGGCCGCCAATTGCCCCTGCTTTCGGCTGTGGTCATCCTCGGTCTGAGCAGCGCCGCGCTCGAAGGCGCCGGTATAGGTCTCGTCATTCCCATGCTGAGCATCATTGCCGGTCATGAGAAAGACGCGGGTATGGGCGGCCTCTCGGCCGTGTTCCAACAAGTCGGATCGGGATTCGATGATGGGGAACGACTCGTTGTAATCGCGGTCATTGTCCTCGCTTTGATCACGCTGAAGAACGTTTTGGCATTTTCAAACACCGTGCTCACGACATACATCTACGGTAAAGCCAGCCACTCAATTCGAAGCGCGCTCTCACAGCAGCTTCTCAGCATAGGATACCCGTTTTTCCTGCAACAGAGCCCGGGGCGGTTGCTGAATATCATCTCCAACGAGTCGTGGCGGGCTTCGGATGCCATCCAGACCGTCCTCGCGTCGATTGTGAGCGCGTCGGCCGCGATCATTCTTTTGGGGTTCCTTCTGCTTCTGTCCTGGCCGATGACATTGTTCGTGGCGATGGGGCTGGCGTTGGTCCAACTGGCGCATGCCCTCCTTTCGGCCAGTCTGAAAGACCCGAGCCGTAGTGTGACATCGCTCAATAGCGAACTTGCATCAAGAATGCTCCACCTCGTGCATGCCGGCCGGCTGATCCGTATCTTCGGACAGGAGCAGCGTGAACAGGCGGTTTTCGACAAAGCATCGGACGCCGTTCGCCGGGCTGGTTTTGTCCTCCAGACCCGTCAGGGCGCTCTACCGCCGCTGACCGAGGTCCTGCATGCGATGCTTTTCCTGGCAGTCGTCGTGGTTGCCTGGTTCATGAACGTGAGTTTTCCGGTTATCGTCGCATTCATCGTCCTGCTTTACCGGCTGCAGCCGCATATGCGTGCCTTGCAATTGTCGTGGAGCCAGATCCAGGGTTGGAGCGGGTCGCTGGAAGAAGTGCGCTGGTTGCTGGATTCGTCAGATAAGCCAAAACCTCCAGCGGGAACGCTACCGGCCCAGGGCTTGCGTCAACGGATGCAATTCGAAGGTGTGACGTTTAAATACCCTGGTTCAGGTTCCCGCGCGGCGGTGTTGCATTCCGCGACCTTCGAAATCCGCAGTGGTTGTTCGACAGCAATCATCGGTCGATCAGGTGCCGGCAAGACTACGGTAGTCAACCTTTTATGCAGATTTGTGGATCCGGATAAGGGTCGGATCATCGTTGATGGCGTACCCTTGAACCAGATCGACCCCACCCAATGGCGAAGCCAGATCGCGTTGGCAAGCCAGGACCTCGAACTTGTGGACGGTACGATTTTGGAGAACATCACTTACGGACAAGACCTGGCGACGGGCGCTGAAGCTGAGCGTGCGGCAAAATTGGCCGAGGCACACGACTTTATAAAAGGCCTGCCTAACGGGTACCAAACGATCGTTGGCTACAGGGGTGTCAATCTGTCGGCCGGACAGCGGCAACGCATTGCTCTTGCAAGAGCAATGGTGCGCGATCCCGACATCCTGATTCTGGACGAGGCCACAAATGCTGTGGACGGTCTCTCGGAAGCGGCGATCGTCGAGACGCTTAAATCGAGGGCGGGACGGCGTACAACGATCGTGATCAGCCATCACAGGAGCACGATTGCGTTTTGCGATGATGTTGTGATTCTCAGCGGCGGTCACGTAAAGAGCCAGGCTCCATTTGCCGAAGTAGCCTCATTGAGTATGGACCAACTTTACGAGCATAAAGACGGCTGACGACTCGACCGCCGTCTTTTCTTTGGCAGAATCGTTGGCTGCAAGATGCGCACCGACAACTCAATTTTATCCAGCCAGTGAAACGACCACCAAACAACTATCAATATGATCCGCGAGACGTACATACGGCGGGAATGGTCTTGAGAATGATTATGATATCTTTCTGAAATGACCAGTTTTCAACGTAGTGCTTGTCGAAAGCAATCCGTTCGTCATAGTTGACGTCATTACGCCCGCTGATCTGCCACACACCAGTCAGGCCAGGGCGCGACTTGAAATAGTAAGTTGCGGCGGAACCATAGAGCTCGATCTCATCCTTCACTACGGGACGTGGCCCAACGAGACTCATCTCGCCGCGAAGAATGTTGACCAGTTGAGGTAATTCGTCGAGGCTCAATTTCCGCAACACGATGCCGACCGTGGTGACGCGTGGATCGACCTGCAGCTTTCGTGCGGCCAACCATTCTGCGTGTGCGTCCGGATTTGCAGCCAAATGGGCTTCTAGGACGGCATCACCATCCGTAACCATGGTACGAAATTTGAGGCAATAGAAGGCATTCCCGCCACGCCCGATGCGGCGATGGCCATAAAGAACAGGTCCACCATCAGACAACTTAACCAGACAGGAGAGCAGTATAAACAGCGGGCTGAGCAGGATGAGGGCAAGGATGGCAGCAAGCACATCGAAGGATCGTTTCAAGAGCCCTCCAATCGGAAGTTTTTCAAGTTCTTCGGATTCTCGAATTGTTTTTGTCGTCACAAGAAGTCCTTTCGAGTGGTTCTCAAGAAGCTGGCTCGTTTCGTATCCTGGATGGCTAAACCAACTCTTCATAGGCGCGGCAATCTTCCACGCCAACCCGGGACTGGCGACTTCGTTCCACCGTTGGGCTTCAGCCCTAGGAAGTGCCGGACTTATGCCAAGCCCAAAATCAGACCAAAGTCTGAATTGCTGTTCGGCAATGTAGAGGCTCGGCTCGACAGCCTCTCAGAGCAGTCAAATTCCTCCTTGGACTTCAGACCAGCGAAGGATGAGTCTTATGACTATCGATGATCGGACCAAAGTCGGAATACCGCGAGGCAATCGTTTGGTATGGAAAGTATGGCGATTGACACGCGAACGCGACGTGTCAAAATTTGGGGAAGTCCTCTTGAAGCCGGCCACTTCTATGACTGCAGGTGCTTTGAGGCGCAACCGAGACCAAATCTTTCCTTTGTTTTGCGTTCTGTTATGAGGGCAGAAACTCCAGGAGGCACTATGCATACCCGTTTTGAACTCGCTCACGTCCTTTGTAGCGCTTTCGTAGCGGCGGCATTGGTGGCTACCCCCTTTGAACTCACCTTTGATGGCACGTCTCCGAGTTTGCACGCACAATCGGCGTGGGCAAAAGATGGAGGTAATGGCGGCGGCAATGGTGGCGGCAATGGTGGCGGTAAAGGTGGCGGCAAAGGCGGAGGCAATAGCAATGGTGGCGACAGTGGAAGTAACGGCGGAGGGAACGGAAAGGGCAATAACGGCAAGGACGGAAAAAACGACAATGCCGGCCAGAGCGGCGATAAAAAGGCTAGTACAGTCAATCAATCCAAACCAGTTACCCGCGAAACCGTCGAAGTCGATGACTCTTTGATTGAAGTCCGTCACAAGAATGGGATGAGCGAAAGGATTGAGGCCGGGCGCTACACGATGAAGGACGCAAAGGGACGGACCATCATCAGCCGCACAGCGACAAATTCCGATCAATCGAGATTACAATCGTTCGCCCGCTGATCGTCCGTCCGCCGGGCGCGCCAACATCGACCATTTATACCAAGCGGATATCGCGACCAGCGTCACGCAGTGCCATCGCGGCCTCTGTCCGGTTAGTGACGTTAAGCTTTGCAAATATGCGTCCCATATGGTGCTTCACAGTTTTTTCGTGGATGTCGAGCTTCAGCGCAATCCGTTTGTTACTCAATCCTGCCGCAGCAAGATCCAGGACCTCATACTCGCGACTGGAGAGTTCGGAGATCAAATCAGTCTTATTGGATGCATTGTTGATGGATGAGAGATCCGATAGCATCCGGGCCGATAGGGCCGGCGAAACGTAACCCTCGCCAGAAGCGACCGCTCGGATTATTTCGGCCAGCGCACGGGAGCCGACGCCTTTGAGGACATAGGCTTTCGCGCCGCTGTTCAGGGCCTTCGTCACGTCGTCACTCCTCTCTGACACCGTCAGCATGATGATCTTTTGGTCGGGGAAATGGTCGAGGATCGGCGGGATCGCATCCAGGCCTCCGCCTGGCATGGAAATGTCCATGAGAATGACGTCGGGGCCGTGATCACGGGCAATCCGGATCGCGTCTTCCTTCGTGCAGCCTTCTCCAACGATTTGGAAGCCGTTGATTTCACCGAGGCTACGCCTGACCCCTTCCCTGAACAACGGATGATCGTCGATCACTGCAATACGTAGTCCGGTCATTACGCCTGCTCCAGTCCGTCCAAATTTAGTGACATCCGCACCTTAGTCCCTTGTGCCGAAGACTCTATCGTAAAATGGCCACCAAGGCTTTCGACTCGATCCCTTAGCCCAGCAAGTCCGATACCGGTGCGACCGACAGTGGCCGGATCGAATCCCGGCCCGCCGTCGGAGACCTCGACTACAACGCGCTCGCCCCGCAAAGTTTCCACAACCCGTTGTTCAATGCCTCCGCCGTGCTGGAAGCCATTGTTCAAACCTTCTTGTATAAAGCGATAAATGCAAATTTTTACCGAAGGTTCGAGCTGCACAGGCGTGCCCGATATCGATAAATCAACACTCGATCCGGTGCGATACTCGTGGGCTTTGACCGCCCGTCGGATAATTTCTGGCAAATCGGCAGCCTCTATATGTGGCAGCACAAGGCCGTCGCAGATGTTCCTGATTTCACGCATCGCCTCATCCAGGCTTTCCTTTATCGCCATCACTTCACCCTCACGCGTTTCTTCCGAGACGGCGGAGTTAACCAGGACATCGCTGTCCAACCTAAGCGCAGCGAACGCCATGAGTTGTGCGGGGCCGTCATGAATATCCGCCCCAATACGCCTGAGATAGCTTTCGTTAAGTGCCGCAGCGCGTTGAGAGGCACGTTGGACGCGTGCATGTAACGTCTTGTTCTGCAGGAGCAGGTCAGAAAGTTCGCTCACCCGTTGCTTCAGGTCCCGGCGTTGGTCGTCGATGGTCTTGCTTCCACGGAACACGATAGCTGACAAGACCAGAAAAAAAGCCAATGTGAAGAAGGCCACAGCAAGCCAGCTGCGCAGGCGCGCCTGATCCAGACTGTGCTGAAATTCGTCAGCTATCTCATAAAATTCCGATACGGCGACCACTTTGCCCGACCACGGTTGGAGGACCGGATTATAGATCTCCAGAAGCGGCTTGCCACTCGCCCGCTCCGCTTCGCTTTCCACGTCGTCAATGTTGTTAAAATTAGCGACCATCTTGCCAGCAAACGCCGTCTTCAGGTCATCGTTGACCGCAAAACGCTTGCCCATAAGCGTCTTGTCATTGGAATAGAGAACCAGCCCGTCGCTTCGCCAGAGCCTGAAAGATACGAGCCTGCTGGCCAACGCCCCCTGCCCCAATGTCTCGTCCAACGCACGCGTAACCGTCTCGTCGAGCATCTGATTGGTTTGCATGTCGGGAAGAATAGGCGCGACAACGCTGTCTACGTACAAAGCGGTCGCCGCCGCCGAATTGCGAGTAACGGCAGCTTCAATCAGCCCCGCCACAAAAGCGCCAATCAAAATCATCGCGCCCACGGAGACTAACCCTCCAATGAGCAGAAACTGCCTCGCAAGAGACTGGGAATTCCAGCGGGTCAGCAGATTCATGGCTGTGTACGGTGCGTTGGTCCAAAGCCATTTGATCGAGGCAATTTTCGAACGTTGCATAGGCACCGATACCCCGATGCTTTCATTGTTTTGTCTCCATTCTGGGTGCCTGTGCGGTCGCAGCACTGGTCTGCCCATAGCGGTCGCGAGCCCCGTTTTTGTTTCTACCCGGATCTGTTGCCGTGGTCACCGTTATCGCAAGGTCTGTCATCGTGCAATTATGCACGAGCCAGGAGACATGGCGCAATCTCTACCCCCAAGAAACTTCCTCATGCAATCAAAACGTGAATCCGGCTCGCTGCCCTTGAAAACAGCGGCCCGGAAGAGGCCGTCAAAAGATTACCCATAAAGGTTCAATAAGATCTTATTGCCGCGCATCCAGCAATGCGTCAATGCGATCAACCTGCGCCGGGGTGAGCGTGCGGCCAAAGGCGGTTTCCAGCCGTGCAACGGCATCGTCAAGCGCCTGCTCCCGCAACACAGGGTCAGTCAGCGCCAAGGCCTCTTCCCGGCTGCGCTCATAGGTTGCAATCTTGCCTACGGAAGAGTTCGGTGCGGCCCGTTCCCTTGCCCGTGCAGACGCATGCGCAGCATTCAGCGGACCCAATCCTGTTCTATCGTCGTCAGCATCCAGAGATGTTTTCTCGACTTTGGCTTTGTCGTGAGCATTTGCCGAATTGCCGCGGTCGGACGACTTGCCGTGGCTTCCACCGTTGTTGCCGTTTCCACCGCCATTGCCGTTGCCACCACCATTGCCGTTGCCACCACCATTGCCGCCGCCATTTTTGGCCAAGGCCGAACCTAGGGGATTGAATTGATCGGTGGTTGCACACATTGCGCCGGCAAAAAACAAACCAAGGCACGCTGCTGCGACGATACGAACTTTAAATTGAACCATTATCCACCTCCTCAATGAATCGCATGCCGACAGAACCGGGCAAACAGTCCAAGGATAGGCTCCTTCGAGGATGGAGAAATCGGACTAAAGACCCATCAGTAAAAATCAATGGGCCTAACATTTACCTCGCCGTTGGCAGCGTAGCAGGCAGATCTCACCGAATAGAACGAGCTGGATGATAGGCTGCAAGGCTGGTGTCCGATGAAATGGAGTTAGCCTGCAGAAGAAAGATATCATGCCAATTCCGCGATGGTGCAAAGGCGAAGGCGGCGTGCCCAGTGGCGTCCATTGAGAAAACTCAGTCTATGTGTAGGACCTTTGATTTTCACTGGTAGGCCTTTAGTCCGATATCGCATCGCCTGATTAAGGCTATCCTCTTTAGTGCCGACACCACCCCCGCCGGCACGGGCCCCCAAGGCCCAACAGCCCGGTCAGCTGACCCTTGAGACTCCAGCTGACCGGGCTTTTAAAGAAGATGACCTAAAGCATATTTCATTGGTTTGAAGGACGCCGGTATCCAGCTTGATACCAACGGATTGGCGGTGGTCGAAAGTCCACCGCCTTTTTGTTGGAACCATGATCAGAACTTCGCCTTGAGGCCAGTCGTGCGATGTCGGCAAAGGATAAAGTTAAATAGGAAAAGTCTATTTCATCGCCTCCCGCCACTGCGTTGCAACGGTCTCGGGCTCTTCGTTCACCAGGATGCAGAAGTGACTAGGGCTTTGCGGTCCCAGAGTGTGAATGGTTGTATGTTGCGCGTCTGGATATTTCTGGACCGCAACGATCGTATGCGGGTTAACGTAAACAATCTGTCCTTCGGCGGATATGAACTTGAGCATTTCCCGGTCTCCTGATTCTGGCTGTCGTGCCAACGCTACGTCCTGATAGTAAGCAAGCCAAGCATGATCATCAGGTTAAGCTGACTACTTCATGTCCCGCACACTGCCACCGAGAGCATCATCGGCGTTGACGTAAAGGTAGCGACCAGCGGACTAAGCCGGCGCGGCTATCGCCAAAACGATAGCAATTACCAGCAATAGCGGGCCCATCCATCGAAAATGGTGTACAAGGTTTCCGAGCCAAGCGTTCTGAGCACCTTGGTTGGCAGGTGGAAACGAAAGATAGCGAAATCCAACGGCTGTCATCCACAATCCGGCGCAAAACATAATGAACTCGTCAATGTAAGCGGCAATCATGGCTCTTCTCCCCCAAGTGCCAAAAAGACGATCCAACAATGTCGTCGACCGGAAAGCAAGGCCGGGCAATCTTGGCCGCGCAACTAGGTACCGGATCTCGTCCAAAATGGCTGAAAGCATGCGGAATTTATAAGATAGCTAAATCGCCTTTGGCTAATTTCTAATATGCAATCTTTGTTAAGCATAATGACGCATGTGTAATGTACCTGTGACCCACCGTCCACGATTCGATACGGAACTCCTTCATGAAACGACTTGCAGCCAGTATATTGACCCTCTTGCTCGCCGGCTGCACGACGGTTGACTACGACTTCTCCACACCCAAACAAACGTCGGCTGTTCAACAGATTGCCGCCCCGACAGGCAATGTGAGCGCGCCGCGCTTCGGTGATCGCGATCCTCACGACTGGACCGGCAAGACGCCCTGGCGATATCCGATTCATGGAACGGACGTCTCGAAATATCAGTCCACAGTTGATTGGCAGACGGTTCGCAGCAGCCGTATTTCCTTTGTCTTCATAAAGGCGACTGAAGGCGCCGACAGGTTCGACGAAAGATTTGGCCAGAACTGGGCAGCGGCGCGCGCCGCAGGCATCCCTCGCGGTGCCTACCACTTCTACTATTTCTGCCGTACCGCCAAGGAACAGGCGCGCTGGTTCATCGAGCATGTTCCCAACGATCCCGGTGCTTTGCCCCCGGTTCTCGACATGGAGTGGAACGCCGCCTCTCCAACCTGCAAGCTCAGGCCAAATGCGGCTGTCGTGCGCGGCGAAATGCGTACCTTCCTCGATATCGTCGAACGGCATTACGGCAAACGGCCAATCATTTATACGACCGTCGATTTCTTCGACGACAACGATCTGAAGCAGCTAGCCAATTATCCATTCTGGTTGCGCTCGGTGGCAGGTCACCCCGATGAGAAGTACGGACCGCACCCCTGGACTTTTTGGCAATATACCGGGACGGGAGCCATCCCTGGCATACGTGGCGATGCGGATATCAATGTTTTCGCGGGCAATGAAAGCGCCTGGAAACAGTGGCTGGTGCGCAACAAGCTCCGATAAAGCTCAGCGCGAGCGCTTTCTCGCACTTCTTTGACTTCACGCCATCCTTATATTCGTGCATTAGCAGGAAAAATTCTGCGTGTATTGAATACGCGCCCGTTATCAATGAGATTTTTCTTATGAGCAAACTATCGATTGGACTTGCCATCAGCTTTTTTGCGCTATGCGGCACCGCCCGCGCCCTGGATCAGGTGGCGCCGATGCAGCCGGTAGTGGCAAAGCCCGCATGCGGCGGCGAACTGGAGCCGTGGTTCAATGGGCTGATCGCCGAGGCAAAAGAAGCCGGTGTCACCGAGAGGGGCTTGGCTGAGCTTCTCAAGGCTTCGATGGACGACAAGGTACTGGAGCGTGACCGCGCCCAAGGCGTGTTCAATCAGACTTTCCTCACTTTCTCCTCGCGCATGGTGTCCGATTACCGTTTGAAACAGGGCGCTGCAAACCTCAAGAAGTATGCCGATACCTTTGCCAAGGCAGAAGCTGAGTATGGCGTTCCAGGACCGGTGATCGCGGCATTCTGGGGTCTTGAGACGGATTTCGGCGCAGTTCAGGGCGATTTCGATACGCTCAACGCACTCTTGACACTCTCATTCGATTGCCGCCGGCCAGAACTTTTCCGCCCGCAGTTGATCGCTCTTCTGAAACTTTTTGACAGCGGTGTGGTCGATGCCAAGACGACCGGCGCCTGGGCTGGCGAGATCGGCCAGATGCAGATGCTGCCAACCGATTATCTCGAGCGCGGCGTCGACGGTGACGGCGATGGCAAGGTCGATCTGAAGCACAGCGCGCCAGATGCGATCATGACCGCTGCTCGTGTGATGCATGATCTGGGCTGGCGCAAGGGTGAGCCATGGCTGGAGGAAGTAAAGCTCACACAAGAGCTTCCTTGGGAAAATGCCATGCGTACCAACCGTTTGCCCCACTCCAAATGGGCAGCGTGGGGTGTTACCGGTATGAAGGGACCGCTTGGTCCAGACGATGGCGATGCCTCGCTGCTGCTTCCGATGGGCCGCAAGGGGCCAGCTTTCCTTTCCTACGCGAACTTCGATATTTTTGTCGAATGGAACAAATCGATCATCTACGCTACGACAGCGGCCTATTTTGCCACCCGCCTGGCTGGCGCGGGCCCGCTGGAGCCGACCAATCCTGAAGTCGGGCTCAATCCCGAACAAATGAAGGAATTGCAGAACAAGCTTGCGGCGCGTGGCCACGACATGGGCCCGAAGATCGATGGCGTGTTCGGCATTCTTACCCGCGATGCGGTACGTGACGAACAGATTCGCCTTGGTCTGCCCGCCGATGCGTGGCCAACACCTGAACTCCTCGGCAAGCTTTAGGTCGTGTGGACAGTTAGCGATTGGGCGTGGCGCGAGCCGGATTTCTGAGCTGGCAAGGCGAAAAGACCGCGGTGGTGTATCCCACCACAAGGGCTTTTCAACGAAGCCAGGGCTGAAATCCGCCGCGTCCCGAAAGGGATATGGCCAAAATCGCCCATTTCAGCGTCGCAAGCCCTCGAAGGAGAACATCTCCGCCTTCGGTCTCGCTCCTCGAACTGGACGATTTTGCTCATACCACGCTCTAATTCATAACTGTCCACACGACCTAACCCTACTGCGCAGGCGCCATCGTTTCGAGCGAGGCAAAACCCTCCGGTCGATCACCTTCGTCGAAGGGTGTTTCGACCTCCACGAACGTGTCGGGATAGAAACCGTTGAATCGGGTGCGCAGCGACAGCGAGTAGGCACCGATATTACCGATCTCGATCCAGTCGCCAGTATCGACCGTTTCCGGCAACCAGAACGGGCGTGACAGGATATCGACGGAATCGCACGTTGCGCCGCACACCCGAAAAGGCACAATTTCCTTCGGATCGCCATGACGGTGCTTTTTGGCCGGATCGGGGATGAAGCGGGCAGGCAGCGTGATCTTGCCGGTCCACGAATCCGACAGCGACGCCCAGATACCGTCATTGATGTAGAGCCGCCTGCCCTTGCGTAAGAGAACACGCACGATCAATGAAAACGCCCGGGCGACGATGACCCGGCCCGGCTCTGCCACGAGGGGCAAATCACCAAAGCCATACTCCTTGATATCACCCCGCAGCCGCGACATCAGTTGGCCAAGCGATGGCATCTCGACATGCTTGCGTTTCGGGTCATGTCCGTACTCAGCGGGAAAGCCACCGCCAACGTCGAGACCCGCCAAGGGAACTCCGGCGCGGTTGCGTACCCAATCAGCCGAGCTCAAGGCGCGCTCATAGGTGTCGGGATCCTCGATCTGGCTGCCAACATGAAAACACAGGCCGACCATGTAGCCGATCTTGTGGGCGCGCTGCAGAAGCTCGACCGCATGTGCTGGAGCCGCACCGAATTTCTTGGACAGTTCGTAAGCCGCATGTCCCTTGGTCTGCAGCCGTATATATAGCGTTATGCTGGCTGGATCGATATCGAGTGCGCGCACGATGCGGGTTACCTTGGCGATCTCATCCTCATGGTCCACTGCAAGCACACGAATGCCGTAGGTTTCAAGAGCCAGGCGAATATCCGACTGCGCCTTGATCGGGTGCATATAGAGCATCTGCGCATCCGGTGCGACCTTGCGCACCGCTTCGAACTCTCCCGGGGATGCCACATCGAAAACAGTGATGCCATTGCGTGCCAGCGTTTCGAGCACAAGATTTTCGCCATTGGTCTTGACCGCATAGGCCGTCTCGCCAGGGAACATCTTCATGAAGCGGTGCGCATCATCGATCAGAACTTGCGGGCGAAAGCAGTAGACTGGTTGATCCGGCCGCAGGGTAAGCGCTGCTTCACGGGCCGAGGCGAATCGTTGCATCGTTTTGTTCTGCGTCATGCAAAACTCTTATCAAGGACAGGTGACAGACGAAAGTCGGTTTCTTGCAGCTGGAATCGGGTGGTTTTATACCGTCGAACAGCTAGAAACCTGATCAGACCGCACTGTCGAAAAGGATCTCTCCATGACCACCGCGCAAACGACGTCGCCCAACCCTCTCGCCATGACCAGCTTCGCATGGTTGCAATTACTCCTTCTTGGCGCGATCTGGGGTGGGTCATTCTTCTTTGCGCGTGTCGCGGTGCAGGTCGTTCCCCCGTTGACGTTGGTTCTTTTTCGCGTGGCGGTAGCAGCTCTGGCGCTTCATCTCTATCTGCTGAGCCGCGGCATCCGGTTCTGGGACTACGGAGACCATGCATTTGAGTTCGCCGGCCTTGGTCTTCTAATGAACGTCATACCCTTTTCCCTGCTCTTCATCGGGCAGACCGTTCTTGGCGCTGGTGTCGAGTCGATCCTCAATGCGACAACACCGATCTGGACGGTCGTGGTCGCCGCCATCCTTACGGTAGACGAACGGATCACGATCAACAAACTTGTCGGCATTCTCCTGGGCATATTCGGGCTCGTCATCATGATCGGCCCTGGTGTCCTCACCGGTCTCGGTGGACCGCTTTGGGCTGAAATTGCTGTGATAGGCGCCACCCTCTCCTATGCTTTTGCCGGCATTTTGGCGAAGCGCTTCAAGGGCGTGCCGCCGACAGTGACCTCCACCGGTCAAATGACCGCATCCACGCTCATCATGATACCCGTGGTGCTCATCTACGACGGCGTTCCTGCCGTAGCGAACATCGATACCGGTGTTTGGTTGGCCATTCTCGGTCTTGGCATTCTGTCGACCGCTTTCGCCTATATTCTGTACTTTTCGATCGTCCGGACGGCGGGGGCAACAAATGCATCACTCGTCACTTTGATCGTTCCAGTCAGCGCTATTCTGCTTGGAACAATTTTTCTTGACGAAAAGTTAGGGCTTCAGGACTTCCTCGGCATGGCATTGATCGCTCTCGGACTGTTGACGATTGATGGCAGGCTGCTCGCAGACTTGCAAAAGCGCCAAAAAGCCTAAAGTTTTCAATATTCCGTTAGTCCTATAGCTCCGGGTCCGCGGCTTAATTCTGGCCTAATTGTGGCAAACCTCATGCCGATCCCTACTGTGTGACCTTTTTGCTGCACTGCAAAAATATACCACCTACTGGAACATTTTATCGTGATTTAAATTTTTTTTGCTGATCTAAATGGGTTTAAATTCAAAAACTTAGGTTTGAGAAGCAAAAATTTCTACCATCCATGTCACAAGACCGCAATATTTAGGCTTTTTATGTGGCAAATTTGCGCTATGCTAAATGGGTTAACTGCAGGAGACGAGCGATGGGACTAACTCGATCGATGAATGTCCTTATGATCTGTGCAGCGTTCGCATTTATTGGTGCAATGGTCGTAGGACTAATCCCCTGATTATAAATAAGAGCGCTACGAAGATGGTCTCTGACCGTTAAGCGAATAGAAACAGGAAGGCGGCCCGGTTATAGCAACCGGGCCGTTTTCGTTTCTCATTCAGGCCGCGGCGCCGGCAAGACTGGCCTCAACCGCATTGCTGCCGCCAGGACGGATGCCAATCAAATGACAGATGGCAAAGGGTAGATCAGCCCGGTTCATCGTGTAGAAATGGAAATCCTGGATACCGCGCTCGACCAGATCGAGCACCTGTTCGGCAGCGACCGCGGAGGAGACCAAGGCATGCGTCTGCGGGTCATTGTCCAGCCCGTCAAACCGCTCGGCGAGCCATGCGGGAATGTGCGTTCCGGCCTTTGAGCAGAAATTGGTAACCTGCGTGAAATTATGGATCGGCAATATGCCGGGCAGGATCGGAATATAGATGCCAGCGCGGCGAACCTTTTCAACGTAGCGTTCATAAAGGTCGTTCTCGAAAAAGAACTGCGTGATCGCCCGGGTCGCGCCATTGTCGACCTTGCGTTTCAGCATGTCGATATCCGTGGCAAAATCTGGACTTTCCGGATGCTTTTCCGGATACGCGGAGACTGAGATATCGAAGTCTGCGAAGGCTTTGAGTCCGGCGACCAGGTCGGCGCCGTTCTCATAGCCACCTGGAGTTGGTTTATAGTGCGCGCCAACGCCACCGGCCGGATCGCCGCGCAACGCCACAAAGCGCTTGACGCCCATGGCGGCAAACTCGCGCACAACCGTATCCACTTCTTCCTTTGTCGCATCGACGCAGGTCAGATGGGCAGCGGCATTGACGTCGGTTTCAGTCAAAATCCGCTTGATTGTACGGGCAGTACGTTCCCGGGTGGTGCCGCCCGCGCCGTAAGTTACCGAAACGAATTCAGGATTGAGCGGCGCAAGGCGCGTCACCGTTTCCCAAAGCCGTTCTTCCATGACTTCCGTCTTCGGCGGGAAAAACTCAAATGAAACACGGATATTTGACCCAATATCCGAACGGCGGGACTGGCGGAAAAAACTCATTATACGCTCTCCGTTATGCGGGAGGTTGAATCGGGATCGGCGATCAGCAGGCGTGGGTCGCGTGCCAGCCACAATTTGACGGTCAGTTTGTCATCGCCCTTCGGTTCCAAATCGCGGCTTTCTTCGAGCATCAATCCGGCCTCGGTCAGCCAGTCGCGCATCTGCCCGTCATTGAACCCAAGGCGCACATGCGCATGATTGTCGCGCAAAAATTCAAGCTCATGCGGCGCAAAATCGACGATCAACATTCGTCCGCCTGCCCGCAACGCGCGCGCCGCTTCGCGGATCGCTTCCGCCGGATTATCGAGAAAGTGCAGGACCTGGTGAATCGTCACGAGATCGAAAGTCTCTCGATCGACCGGAAGCGAGTAGACGTCGCCATGGCGAACCTGTGCGTTGGTAATCCCGTCGCGGTCGAGGTTTGAACGGGCAATAGTCAGCATGTCGCGATTAATGTCGATGCCGACACCGCGCACATAAAGCGGCGCAAAAAGCTCCAGAAGGCGGCCTGTGCCAGTCCCAACGTCGAGCATGGCCTGGAAGGGCTTGCGCCCGACAATTTTGATCAGTGCGTCCTCTACAGCGCCATCCGGAACATGCAGTGATCTGATCGCGTCCCAGCTGGTGGCATTGGCACTGAAGTATGCGGCTGCACGCTCGCGACGCTGTAGCTTCACCGAGGAAAGGCGTTCGAGATCACGCTCCAACAGCGTATCGGCGTTGTCCAGGCGATCCAGAAGGGAGCGGGCAATGTCGCCGACGATCAACGATTCTGCCAAACGGAAATAGGCCCAGGAGCCTTCCTGATAACGGTTGATGAGGCTTGCTTCAAACAGGAGCTTGAGGTGGCGTGACACACGTGGCTGTGACTGGCCGAGAATGGTCGTAAGGTCGGAAACTGTCAGATCGCCGCGCGACAGTAGCGCCAGAATGCGCAAGCGGCTCGGCTCGGCCGCTGCTTTCAGCGTGTCGACCATCAGATCAAGACTGAGATTACGCTTGTCCATCATTCACCTCAAAAGACATAAAGATATGTTTATGTGAGGAATCAAATTTTGGCAAGCTGTTTTTGCCGTTGACGACAAATTTTGCCGCGTTTGAAATACGACCGAGAATCACGCAAGGAGCCTGCATGAGCACAGGAACAAACCGCCAGCGTGCGATCAACAAGGCACTGACGCTGCTTCTCCCTGCGGTGCCCTATTCGGATTCGGAGCCGATAAGGGCTGCTGCCGGCGCGCCACACATGCGGTCATTGCCCCCTCCCATCGCGGTTTGGCTTGCTACCGTGGCGCATGTCCGCCACCAGCACACGGACTACGACGCTCTGCGCGATGAAGGGTATGACAAGGAAAGTGCGCGATTCTTCGTGCTCGATGCCATCAATCGGAAGTTGACGGAGTGGCGAGCGACGCGTCTGCTGGATCCTGATGAGGAAGATCCGAGCTGATGCTTGTCGTCTCCTGCCATTGATCTTGGAAAATCAGGTTCTCCAGAGGCAATCTTTTGGCCCAGCCGCGCTTTTGCAGTTCCGGCGCATCGTAGAGTTCGTCGACATAACCGACACAAAGGTAGGCTATGATCTCGACATGCCCAGGAATGCCGAGGATATGGCGCATATCCTGATCGCGGTAAATGCTCACCCAGCCGACCCCAATACCCTCGGCCCGAGCTGCGAGCCAAAGGTTTTGCACAGCGCAGACGGTACTGTAGAGATCCATCTGGTGATTATGCGTACGTCCAAGCACCACCTTGCCCCCACGGGTGCGGTCGCAGGTGATGCACAGGTTGACCGGAGCCTTGAGAATGCCTTCGAGCTTCAGCGAAGCGTAAAGCGCTTGCCGTTCGTCGCCGAACAGCACCTTCGCTTCCTCGTTGGCGCGGGTGAAAGCGCGATATATTTCCGCCTTTCGCGCCTCGTCGCGAATGATGATGAAGTTCCAGGGCTGCATGAATCCGACCGACGGCGCGTGGTGTGCGGCGTCCAGCAGCCGCATAAGGATGTCGTCTAGCACCGGTTTCGGGAGAAACTGGTCGCGCACATCGCGTCTTGTATAGATGGCTTTGTACACCGCCGCACGTTCATCATCGGAAAAGCAATCGGCGGCGACAGGACGATACGAAACATTCTGCATTGTTTGCTCCCAACAACGCTTGGAAACTCTCCCCGCTGTCCGCGCGGTTTGAGCTATGAGGTCCGGCCGGTCTTCTGACTGAGGTTCATCTGAACCGCGCGCCTTCCGGTATTTCCGTGGCATCTGCGCGGCCCATCCCCTTTACAGCGTTGGGCACGTGCCGGAGTCACACCGGCTTCCCGATTCTCCCGCATCGCGCGGGCACCGGACCTTCAGTCCATTCGCCATAGAAATGCACTTGGCGCAAGCCTCAGACCTGATAAATCCATTGCTCGGGAACCCGCACATCGACTTTTTCACCGGCGCGAATGGTGCCCGGCTTCTCTACCCAGGCGACAATACCGCGCAGGCGTTTCGAGACCCTGACGAAATCGAGCGCTGTCGTCGTGTGATCTTCGGTGTCAGCATGTTCGCCGATGGAACGCCCCGCTACCTTGCACGGGGCATTCTGCCCGTCCACCCTCAAAGTGACGCCGCCTTCAAAGAACATCAGCGTCCGTGGCGGCAACATCGACAGCGACGGAATACCGTCAATGACCATGTTCCCGCCGATCCATTCAGCCTTCAGATAGGACAATCCCATGCCAGCAGCGACATCCGCCAGCTCGTCCGATGCGAGAATGGAAAGCTGGCGCTCGTTGCGCATTTCCGTACCGCGCGGATACCAGGGCTCACGCCCACCGGACCTACGCGTTGGACCAGCATGAAAATCGCCAACGATCCCATCGAATGTGAGATCAAGAGAAGCTGCAGGCGTCGTGACAAAGTCGCCCGCGAGTGCTTCGAACAACCCGCTGACCCGCCCGCTAAGCTTGCGTGAAGGCATTATTTCGGTTCTGGTTCCAAACAGGTCAGTCATTGAGCCACTCCATGAATTCTTCGCATACTAGAAATTCAGGTGAGGAAAACCAGCGAATAAGCCTGATGGGTTCGTCAAAAATGGTGATGGGAGAACGTCTCCGCCTCCCAACACCGTTTATCGCGTTAGCGGCTTGTAGCTGGGACGCTTCGGGTTGACACTGTCCGGACCAAGGCGGCGGATCTTGTCGTTCTCATAGTCTTCGAAATTGCCTTCGAACCATTCCACATGGCTGTCGCCTTCGAATGCGAGAATGTGCGTCGCCAGCCGGTCCAGGAACATGCGATCATGGCTGATGATCACGGCGCAGCCTGCATATTTTTCCAGCGCGTCCTCAAGCGCTGCCAGCGTTTCGGTGTCGAGATCGTTGGTAGGCTCATCGAGCAGAAGAACATTGCCACCAGCTTGCAGCATCTTGGCGAGATGCACGCGATTGCGCTGACCGCCGGAGAGATTGCCTACCTTTTGCTGCTGATCCCCGCCCTTGAAGTTGAACGCCGAGACATAGGCACGTGAGTTCATCTCGTGCTTGCCGAGCTTGATGATTTCATTGCCGCCCGAAATTTCTTCCCAGACGTTTTTATCCGCCTTCAAATGATCGCGGCTTTGATCGACATAGCCCAGATGCACGGTTTCGCCGATTCGGATGGATCCAGAATCAGGCTTTTCCTGTCCGGTAATCATCTTGAACAGGGTGGTTTTACCAGCACCGTTGGGGCCGATAATGCCGACGATGCCGCCGGGCGGCAGCTTGAATGTCAGGTTTTCGATGAGCAGTCGATCGCCGAAGGATTTGGTGAGGCCTTCCGCTTCGATAACCACCTGACCAAGGCGCTCGCCTGCCGGAATGAGAATCTGTGCGTCGCCGGGCCGCTGATCGTTGGCCGCATCCACCAGAGCATCATAGGCCTTGATACGCGCCTTCGATTTCGCCTGACGTGCTTTGGGGCTCGCAGAAATCCATTCGCGCTCGCGCTCCAATGCTTTCTGGCGCGAGTCGTCCTCGCGGCCTTCCTGCTGCATGCGCTTGGCCTTGGCACCGAGATACGCCGAGTAGTTGCCTTCATAAGGAATACCGCGACCGCGATCAAGTTCGAGAATCCAGCCGGTAACATTGTCGAGGAAGTAGCGATCGTGGGTGATCAGCAATACCGAACCTTTATATTCACGCAGATGCTTTTCGAGCCACGCGGTGGTCTCCGCATCCAGATGGTTGGTCGGCTCGTCGAGGAGCAGAAGGTCCGGCTGCGAAAGCAGAAGACGGCATAGAGCCACGCGGCGGCGTTCACCGCCGGAAAGGTTGGTTACCTCGCTGTCTCCAGGCGGGCAACGCAGCGCTTCCATGGCCATCTCGACCTGCGATTCCAGATCCCAGAGATTCTTGGAATCGATGATATCCTGCAGTTTCGCGCCCTCGTCAGCGGTCTCTTCAGAATAGTTCATCATGACTTCATTATAGCGGTCGAGAATGGCCTTCTTGTCGGCAACGCCGTCCATGACGTTGCCCATCACGTCCTTCGTCGGATCGAGAATGGGCTCCTGCGCGAGATAGCCAACTGTCGCGCCCTCGGCCAGCCAGGCCTCGCCCGTATATTCTCTGTCCATACCGGCCATGATCTTCAGGATCGTCGACTTACCGGCACCGTTCGGCCCGAGGATACCGATTTTGGCATCGGGGTAGAAAGAAAGGTGAATGTTTTCAAGAACCTTCTTGGTTCCATATGCCTTGTTCAGGCCGGCCATATGATAGATGAATTGGCGTGCCATAACGCGCGTCACTCCGGTGTTCGGGATTTTAGGGACATGAATTTGCGCCGTATGTAGGCGAAAGGGGCTCCTGTGGCAATGGATCGGTGGTTTATTTCGAGCAGCTGACCGAGGTTAGGCTCCTTCTTTGCCAACCGCTCATCTGACTCTTGCCATTTGGTCCGAGGCCGCCGATTTGCCAGATGCAATACCATTTGGACATCCAAAACGAGCGAAACCGGGCGCGGATATTTCCGTCACCCGGTTTCCCCTCTGGTGCCGCATTCGGGGAGCGTCCTCTTCTCCCCTGAACGGCCATGTAACTGGCAGACCGTGTGCGTTTCATTGTTGCGGTTGCAACGATCGCACATTCGATCTCTTTCGAGTGAAGTTCTGAGGCAAGTTTTTATCGATTGCAAGAGGCTTTGCAAAATAAAATTGCATAGAGTTTGTCGTGATTATTTATTGTGCAGGATCGAAAAAAATTAAGCGGATTCTATCGGAATTTATTGCGCATTGACTATTCCTGCGCCACCACTTCAACTGGCGGCGGGAGCACAGAATGGCCTTCGAGGACGTAGAAACAATTGCAAGCGCGACAGGGGCACAACTTGCGATGCGGTTTTCCGCGGCCGAAGGTCAAACCCACGCTACCGTCCAGATCAGTCACGGCGTCAGTGAACATTCCCTGCGCTATGCGCGGTTTGCCCAATTCTTGAACGGACAAGGTTTTCACGTCTATGCTCACGATCATCGCGGGCACGGACGTACCAAAGCACCCGGAGCCCCGGTTGGACGATTTGCGGAAAGCGACGGGGTTATGCACGTTCTGGACGATGTCGATGCCATCAACGGTCTTGCCCGCCAGCGTCATCCTCACCTCCCCATGATTCTGTTCGGCCACTCGCTCGGCGGATTGATTGCACTGAACTACGTGCTGAAGCATCCGGGTAGAGTGGACGCTGCGGCGATCTGGAATGCCAATTTCTCTGCTGGACTTCTCGGCCGGGTCGCGCAAGGTGTCCTGCGTGCCGAGCGCATGTTTTTGGGATCGGACGTTCCAAGCATGGTGCTACCGAAATTCACCTTTCAGCAGTGGGGCCGCAACGTTGCCAACGCCCGTACGGCCTCCGACTGGTTATCGCGCGACCCTGACGAAGTAGATGCCTATCTTGCCGACCCATTGTCGGGCTGGAACCCGACGGTGAGTATGTGGCGCGATATTTTCGACCTCATCTTCACCGGTGCAGATAATTCATTGCTGGCCAACGTCCCTCGCGACTTACCCTTCAATCTCGTCGGCGGTGCCGAAGATCCGGCCACTGAAAAGGGCAAAGCTGTCAGGGACCTCTATCGCAGAATGAAACAGCTTGGATTTTCCAATGTCACAACGAAGATCTACGAGGGTACGCGGCACGAAGGCCTCAACGAGATCAACAGGGAGGTAATCATGCGAGATTTCGCGGATTGGGCCACACAAACCGTTTCGAAACGAACGAGAGTGCTTGAAGCATGACTGATGCTCCTCTCAAAGGTGTACGCGTCATCGAACTCGCTCGCGTTCTGGCCGGGCCATGGGCCGGACAGGTTCTTGCCGACCTTGGCGCCGATGTCATCAAGGTGGAGAACCCCGCCGGAGGTGACGAAACGCGTGGATGGGGACCGCCGTTCATCACCAGCAGCGAGGGCGAAAGCCTCTCCGCCGCCTATTTTCACGCATGCAACCGCGGCAAGCGTTCGATCATCATCGACTTTACGACCAGCGAGGGGCAGGAGACGGTCAAGGCACTGTGCCGTACCGCAGATGTCGTGCTCGAGAATTTCAAGGTAGGCGGCCTGAAGAAGTACGGCCTCGACTATGCATCTCTGAGCGCTGACAATCCGCGCCTCGTCTATTGTTCGATCACAGGCTTTGGTCAGGACGGTCCGTACGCCGCTCAGGCGGGCTATGATTTCATCATTCAGGGCATGTCCGGGCTGATGTCGGTTACCGGCGAACCCGACGGCGAGCCGCAAAAGGTTGGCCTCGCAGTCGCCGATGTCTTCACCGGGCTCTATTCCGTCATCGCCATTCAGGCAGCGCTGGCCCATGCCACGAAGACAGGCGAAGGCCAGATGATCGATATGGCCCTGTTCGATGTGCAATCCGCTGTCATGGCCAACCAGGCGATGAACTATCTCGCAACGGGCAAGAGCCCGCACCGCATGGGCAACGCGCATCCGAATATTTCGCCGTACGAAGTTGTGCCGACATCCGATGGTCACATGATTCTCGCCGTCGGCAATGACGGGCAGTTCGCCCGGTTCTGCAGCCTTGTCGGGCTTGAAAATCTCGCCAGCGATCCTCGCTTCCTGACCAATCGGGCACGACTGGAAAATCGCATCGAACTGACGGCCCTGATCCGGGCTGAAACGCAGAAACGTACCCGCGCCGAATTGCTTGACGCCTGTTCCCGAAATGCTGTTCCCGCTGGCCCGATCAACCAGATCGGCGAGATGTTCAACGATCCTCAGATCGTGTCGCGGCAATTGCGGCTTGACCTCGAGGACGGCCATGGCAGCACTATTCCCTCGGTGCGCACGCCCATCGTCCTGTCCAGAAGCCCGCTTTGCTATCAACGGCCTTCGCCACGTCTTGGCGAGCACAGCGCCGAAATTCTTGAAGAACTGAAGGACGTATCCAAATGAAAACGGGCGGTGAATTGATTGTCGAGGCTTTGGCGGCGAATGGTGTCGAGCGGTTGTTTTGCGTGCCGGGTGAGAGCTATCTTTCCGTGCTCGACGCGCTCTACGACGCACAGATAGGAGTCACCGTTTGCCGGGCCGAGGGCGGTGCGACGATGATGGCTGATGCCTGGGGAAAGCTCACAGGCAAGCCAGGCATCTGCTTTGTCACACGGGGTCCGGGGGCAACCAATGCCTCCCCTGGAATCCACATCGCCAAGCAGGATTCAACGCCACTGATCCTTTTTATTGGCCAGGTGCAACGCGACGCACGTGAGCGCGAGGCCTTTCAGGAAGTCGAATACCGCCGATTCTTTGCCGATACAGCGAAATGGGTGGCAGAAATCGACGATGCGCGGCGCATTCCGGAATTCGTCACGCGCGCCTTCTCAGTCGCAACGTCGGGCCGTCCTGGGCCTGTCGTACTGGCCTTGCCGGAAGACATGCTGACGGACGAGGTCGAAGCAGTGGCGGCTCAGGGCTGGCAACCGGTCGAGACGGGGCCCTCTCCGGCTAGTATCGAAAAGCTCGCCGATCTTCTTCAGGGTGCAAAACAGCCGTTCATGATCCTGGGCGGGTCGCGCTGGGATGAAAATGCCGTTCAGTCAATCACACGTTTTGCAGAAAAATGGCACCTGCCCGTTGGCTGTTCTTTCCGCCGGCAGATGCTATTCGATCATCTGCATCCGAATTATGCTGGCGATGTCGGGATCGGGATCAATCCGGCTTTGGCGGCGCGCGTGAAAGACGCTGATGTGTTGCTGCTCGTCGGCGGGCGTTTTGGTGAGATGCCCTCCTCGGGATACACGTTGATGGACAGTCCCTACCCCAAGCAGATGCTGATCCATGTGCATCCCGACGCGGGTGAGCTCGGACGAGTCTATCGCCCAAGCCTCGCCATCAACTCAGCGCCCGACGCTTTTGCTGAAGCCGTTGAGCACCTCGCCCCGCCATCCCACATCAACTGGCCGGGCGAAGCCGACATTGCGCATAAGTCCTATCTTGCCTGGTCGACACCGCCGAAGACCGGACCAGGCAAGGTCGCGATGGGACCAATCATGTCCTATCTTGAGAGCGTGCTGCCTGAGGATGCTATCATGACCAATGGCGCAGGCAACTATGCCACATGGCTGCATCGCTTCCATCGATTCCGCCGCTTTGGCACACAGGCGGCGCCGACGTCGGGCTCCATGGGTTATGGGCTCCCAGCCGCGATTGCAGCCAAGCAGCTTTATCCGGAGCGTATGGTCGTCTGCTTTGCGGGCGACGGATGCTTCCTGATGAACGGCCAGGATTTTGCAACAGCGGTGAAGTATGACTTGCCGATCATTGTCCTCGTCATCAACAACAACATCTACGGGACGATCCGCATGCATCAGGAACGCGAATATCCTGGGCGAGTATCCGCAACAGATCTCACCAACCCGGATTTTGCCATGCTGGCGCGTGCCTATGGCGGGCATGGAGAGACAGTGGACGCAACCGAGGCGTTCGAAGGAGCGTGGCAACGAGCCGTGGAAAGCGGCAGACCGGCAATCATCGAGATCCGCCTTGATCCCGAAGCGATTACACCGGCAAAGTCGCTCTCCGACATTCGCAACAAGCGTTGAACGACAAGTGACCATTCCGGCTTCGTAATGCAAATGAGGATGGCACGGCGGCGCTTTCGATGTTATGGAGCCCGCCTGAAGTCCCACTACGAAAGCTTGCAACTTGAGCAATCCGGCAATTACGATCGTCATTCCGTGCCGCAACGAGGCCGCCAATCTAGCCTTTCTCCTCGATGAAGTGGATGCAGCCATGGAAGGCCGCAGCTACGAAGTGATCGTGGTCGACGATGGCTCTACCGACCTGACGGGTGAAGCATTGGGCGAGCGGATCAAGGCCGGGAAGCCTCTGCGCCATATTCGTCACGACAAGTCAGCGGGGCAAAGTGCAGCCGTTCGCTCAGGCGTATTTGCGGCAAGGGGCAAGGTCGTGGTCACCATGGATGGCGACGGGCAGAACAACCCTGCCTATCTGCCGCAGCTCGCCGATGCACTGCTGCAGGCCGGTCCGGCAATCGGGATCGCAGCCGGGCAACGCCTGAAGCGTACCGACACGAAACTGAAGCAGTTTGCATCGAAATATGCCAACAAGCTGCGCAGCGCGATCCTTAAGGACAATACCCGCGACAGTGGTTGCGGCCTTAAGGCAATCCACACCCAGCTTTTCCGCGAATTGCCTTTCTTCGATGGCTGGCATCGTTATCTGCCTGCATTGGTGATCCGTGAAGGCTACGGCGTCGTGCATGTCGATGTCCTCGATCGCGAACGCCGTCACGGCAAATCGAACTACGGTATTCTCGACCGCGGTCTGCGCGGTATCCTCGACCTTTATGGCGTCTGGTGGTTGCGCAAACGCCGCAAGACCGTTCCAACGATTACGGAGATCAGTCATGGCTGATTCTATTACCAATTGGCTGCACTCGGTTTTCGTGGCCCAATTCGACGCCTGGATCCTGCTGGGCTTTTTTGCGCAGGGCTGTTTCACCATGCGTTTCGTCGTGCAGTGGATTGCCTCTGAACGCGCCAAACGCAGTGTCGTACCGGTGACATTCTGGTTCTTTTCGCTGTTCGGCGGTGTGCTGCTTTTTGTCTACGCAGTCGTGCGCAAGGATCCGGTGTTCATTGCTGGTCAGGGCTTGGGGCTGATCGTCTATATTCGCAATCTCTGGCTGATCGCTAATGAGAAGAAGGCGATGACGCTGGACACGTGAGCGAGGGATGTTGATGACCTCTTCGGACCTGGCTCCCGGCGGCGGCACAAAACTTCGCGCCAGCCACTACTTACTGCTGGTGTTCATCTGCCTCGTCTCCTTCGTACCCGGCATCGCTTCGATACCCCCGTTGGACCGCGATGAAGCGCGATACATGCAGGCGACGCACCAAATGGCTGAGAGCGGCGATTATGTCGATATCCGCTTTCAAGACGCATCACGCTACAAGAAGCCGGTTGGCATTTACTGGCTGCAGAGCGCCGCGCTCAAGCTCACAGGCTACAATAACGATGCACCGGCATGGGTCTATCGGTTAGTCTCCGTGGCCGGCGCTACGATTGCTGTGCTCGGCACGGCTGCTTTGGGGGCATTCCTTTTTGGTCAAAGCGCCGGCCTCATGGCCGGCATCGCCCTTGCATCGATCGTTATGCTCGGTTTCGAGGCGCGCGTGGCAAAGACCGATGCGACGGTGCTGGCGACAGTCGTCATCGCGCAAGGTGCGCTTGCCTCGATCTGGATGGCAAGCCGCAAACAGGCTGCAGCCAAATGGGCACCAGCAGTGATCTTCTGGGTGGCAACGGCAGCCGGCGTTCTCATCAAGGGCCCGATCACTCCATTTGTCAGTCTTTTGACGATGGGCTCTCTCAGCCTTTTCTACCGCGAGTGGCGATGGCTGAAACGCCTCAAGCCATTAAGTGGTATCCTCGTCCTGCTGGCAATCGTGCTGCCCTGGCTCATTCTGATCACGCTGAAAAGCGGCGGTGCGTTCTTCAACGAATCGGTCAACAAGGATTTCCTGTCGAAGGTTGGCGATGCGCAGGAAAGCCACGGCGCGCCGCCAGGCTATTTCGCCCTGATCTTCGTCGTGTTCATGTGGCCGTTTGCCGTGCTCGCCATTCGAGGCGGTCTGCAGGCGCTGAGCCGGCTGCGCGAGGATCCGCGCCTTGCTTTCCTGATTGCCTGGTACATCCCGTTCTGGCTGGTAACCGAGCTCATCCCGACGAAGTTGCCCCACTATATCCTTCCCGCCTACCCGGCCCTGCTGTTGATGATGGCTTGGGCCATCGACACGGGCATCGCCGCCCAGCCCTATCGCGGCCGCTGGCAAATCTGGGTCGAGCGGCTGACGCTGCTTGGCCTTGCCGCTGCGACACTCGGCTTCATGGGCGCTGGGCTTGTCCTTCCCTACGTCCTGACCGGATCATTCTCGTTTCCGGGGATCATTGCCTTCTTTACCGCAGCCGCCGCCGGTGTCTTTGCCAGCGGTCTGGTATTGAATCATAATCTCAAGCGTGCACTGCAAGCCTCTGCAACCTTTGCGATTATTACGCTCACACTGCTTACATGGGGCGTCGTTCCGGCACTGACGCCGATCTGGCTCAGCCCGGCCATTGCCAATGCGTTCAATGCCGCCAAGCCCTGCGACGGCAGCGTATTGGCTTCTGCCAGCTATGCCGAGCCAAGCCTGGTGTTTCTTGCCGGTACGAAGACGGTCCTAACCGACGGCGCAGGGGCAGCCAAGCACCTCACCGACGATCCGGCTTGCGCAATCTCAGCCGTTGATGAACGGGAACACGACGCTTTCATCGAGGCTCTGCCGCAGGGCGAAAAGTCGATTGCCGCACTCGCTACTATCAGCGGCATCAACTACAGCAAAGGCCGTAAAACGACCATTACGCTGTACAAAGCCGCGCAATAATCGATTGACTTGCGACTAATGTCGAATTGACGGTTCCGTTTCGCCGTAGGAATATTGTCCTCTAATGAAGGACCATATTCATGCATCAATTTTCCAAAGACCATCCCGAATATCACCATCTGCTTTGGCAATTGCGCGCCAACGATGCCCAGATGAGACAACCAAAACGTCGGGCATCTCGGGAGGAACAAAAAGCCCACCTCGCACGACTTTGGCAGGAACGTGAGCTGCTTCTTAGCCAAGTCGAGGTTTGGGAGACATTGGACCTCTCGTGCAAATTCGATCCGAACCAACCGCGGGTACCGGCGGGCAGTGCGGACGGCGGTCAGTGGACCGGCGCCAGCGGAACAGGTTCCGGCAATGGCCGAGCCTGGCTCGCGCAAGAGAGGCGGCGTGGAAGTAGCCCGGCCGCCAGTCCGGCAGCGGCAGCCGCGGCAGGGACCTCCCGATCGACCAATTGGCTTGGCGCGGCAAAACGGGCTTGGGAGGTGACCGAGCACGAACTTCCGGAACTTGGAGCTTTTCGCCGCCTCAATCCGGTCATCGGCACCGTCACCGCACTGATGTCCGCTCTGAAGGCTCCGGAGATCGAATATCCTCTCGACGAGGCGGTGAAGCAGTACAACGCCATCGCCAGCACCGACGACCCTTATGTCGTGCCGCTGCTGGGCATGCGGGCGAAACAGTTTATCAGGGACGAGGATCGGTCGAACACGAAGCTATGGGCGAGTGTTCGGGAGGTGGACAAGGAAACGATCAAACAGTTCTGCCCCGAGTATCTCGATGTACAAGCTTTGGCGGATAGGGTGGCCTATTCGATGGGGCCGGTCTCGTCATACGGCTCACCGCAGAATTACGGTATTCAATACCATTTACGCGCGGCAGATGAGGTCGAAAACGTTTGGAGGGGCCGCCTCTTCGCAGAGCTCTATTTAATGAGGCCCATGGAGGGCATGCCAGATGAATATTATGCGATTGATGAGATTCCGGAACGCGCGAAAGACACATTGGGCCTGGATGTGGTCGAGCCGGTCGATGCCGATACGGCCTGCATCTACGATTTCAAGACCGGTATCGAAGGCCTTCGTACCAAGCGCATAGCGGACTTTGCGTTTTCCAGCGCGAAGAGCAAAAAATTAGGGGCCTTCAAGCAGTACTTCTTCATCGAAATCAAGCCGTCGGCCGGCTCCATTCGAAGAGACTAAGAGGAATGACGACCATCAAGGATGTACGCAATCTCCTACGGCCTTTGCTCGAACGCCGCCCGGAACTCGTTCTGATTGGCCGCTTCGTTTTTATCAAGCCGGTTCACCACCTGCTGCGCGGCGTTTATGTTGGGGGAAGCGGCTTCAACCCCAAGGCCTTCCGCGCCCGAAGAACCGTCCAGCTCCTCGTTCCCCGCGGAGGCCATCGGGGGGCGGGCGATCGCCTCAGGGAGAAGCTTGAGGATGGCACCTCCACAGCCTATTGGGATATCACAAGGCCGGAATCCATGACGCAGCTGGTCGAGACAGTCGACGAGATATTGACCGCTTTCACCGGCATAACCACCCTCGAAGACTACTACGACTACGTTCGAGGCATAGGGGGCTTTTGGCCGGAGACCTACGCCATCAAAGAATGCGAAGTGCTGATGCCAGTCCTCGAAGGCGATTTCGAGCTCGCCATCGACATTCTCAAAAACTATCCGGACGTTCTGTACGACTTGAACCAGCGAGAACCCCGGTTCCATCAAGCGCTGCTTGCTGGAGACCACGCCGAAGTGGTGCGGATATTGCACGAATGGGAGGAGGCTACGGTCAAGAGATGCAAGATCGAAAAAATCTGGCAGCGCACGCCGTTTCCATTGGAGCTGCGCGACAGCTAGCCAAGCTCTATACGAGGTGCCGTCGATGACATTCCGGAACGGGCGAGAGACACGTTGGGTGTGGATGTGGTCGAGCCGGTGGATGCCGATACGGCCTGCATCTATGATTTCAAGACCGGCATCAAAGGGCTTGGTACCAAGCGCATAGCGGATTTTGCGTTTTCGAGCGCGAAGAGCGAGAGATTAAGGGCCTTCAAGCAGTATTTCTTCATCGAAATCAGGCCGTCGGCCGGCTCCATTCGAAGGGATTAAGACGAGTGACCACCATCAAGGATGTACGCAATCTCCTACGGCCTATGCTTGAACGCCGCCCGGAACTCGTTCTGATCGGCCGCTTCGTTTTTATCAAGCCGGTTTACCACCTGCTGCGCGGCGTTTATGTTGGGGGAAGTGGCTTCAACCCCAAATCCTTCCGCGCCCGAAGAACCATCCAGCTCCTCGTTCCCGATGGAGGCCATCGGGGGGCGGGCGATCGCCTCAGGGAGAAGCTTGAGGATGGCACCTCCACAGCCTATTGGGATATCACAAGGCCGGAATCCATGACGCAGCTGGTCGAGACAGTCGACGAGATATTGACCGCTTTCACCGGCATAACCACCCTCGAAGACTACTACGACTACGTTCGAGGCATAGGGGGCTTTTGGCCGGAGACCTACGCCATCAAAGAATGCGAAGTGCTGATGCCAGTCCTCGAAGGCGATTTCGAGCTCGCCATCAACACTCTCAAAAACTATCCGGACGTTCTGTACGACTTGAACCAGCGAGAACCCAGGTTCCATCAAGCGCTGCTTGCTGGAGACCACGCCGAAGTGGTGCGGATATTGCACGAATGGGAGGAGGCTACGGTCAAGAGATGCAAGATCGAAAAAATCTGGCAGCGCACGCCGTTTCCATTGGAGCTGCGCGACAGCTAGCCAACCTCTATACGAGGTGCCGTCGATGACATTCCGGAACGCGCGAGAGACGCGTTGGGCCTTCAAGCAGTACTTCTTCATCGAAATCAGGCCGTCGGCCGGCTCCATTCGAAGGAACTAAGACGAATGACCACCATCAAGGATGTACGCAATCTCCTACGGCCTTTGCTCCAACGCCGCCCGGAACTCGTTCTGATTGGCCGCTTCGTTTTTATCAAGCCGGTTCACCACCTGCTGCGCGGCGTTTATCTTGGGGCAAGCGGCTTCAACCCCAAATCCTTTCTCGTGGAAACATCAATTCAGCTCCTCGTTCCCCGCGGAGGCCATCGTGGGGCGGGCGATCGCCTCAGGGAGAAGCTTGAGGATGGCACCTCCACAGCCTATTGGGATATCACAAGGCCGGAATCCATGACGCAGCTGGTCGAGACAGTCGACGAGATATTGACCGCCTTCACCGGCATAACCACCCTCCAAGACTACTACGACTACGTTCGAGGCATAGGGGGCTTTTGGCCGGAGACCTACGCCATCAAAGAATGCGAAGTGCTGATGCCAGTCCTCGAAGGGGATTTCGAGCTCGCCATCAACAATCTCAAAAACTATCCGGACGTTCTGTACGACTTCAACCAGCGAGAACCCCGGTTCCATCAAGCGCTGCTTGCCGGAGACCGCGCCGAAGTGGTGCGGATATTGCACGAATGGGAGGAGGCTACGGTCAAATGGTGCAAGATCGAAAAAATCTGGCAGCGCACGCCGTTTCCCCTCGAACTGGAGGGGCGCCGCTGACTCTTGCATTCCAGCCCGCGGAACCGAATTCCGCGTTCAAGGCAAGAGCGGACTAGACCTCGGTGCGCCCGACCAGCGGCCGTCCCACAGAATGGTATTCGAGACCGGAGCCTTCAAGGTCTTGCGCATTGAAGACATTGCGCAGATCGAACAGGAGATTGCCGCTCATCAGCGTAGAAACCCGCTTGAGGTCGAGCGCTCGGTAGACATTCCATTCGGTCAGCAACAGTGTGATCCCTGCCCCGTCGACTGCTTCGTAGGCAGACTTGCACCAGGTGACGTCTTGCAGGACCGATTCCGCTGCCTCGCGTGCCTCAGGATCATGCGCTCGCACGCTCAATCCGGCCTTCTGCAGGGCAGGAATAATGTCGAGCGCCGGAGACTCGCGAATGTCGTCCGTGTTGGGCTTGAAGGCAATGCCAAGCACGGCAACGGATTTCGCGCCGGTGCGCCTCGCTGCGTCGATCACACGCTCCGCCATGGAACGCTTGCGCTGTTCATTGACACTGACGACCTGCTCGATAAGGGTTTGGGGTGCATTGACCTTGCGTCCGGTCGCCGCATAGGCGCGTGTATCCTTGGGGAAACATGACCCCCCAAATCCCGGCCCCGCATGCAGGAATTTCGATCCAATGCGGTTGTCCATACCGATGGCCCGCGCCACGTCCTGGACGTTCCCTCCGGCTTTTTCGCACAGGTCAGCCACCTCGTTGATGAACGTGACCTTCATGGCCAGAAAGGCGTTGGCCGCATATTTGATGATCTCGGCATTTTCCAGCGTCGTGACGATCATCGGCGTTTCGCGCAGATAGAGCGGACGATAGACGCGCTTCATGGCTGCTGCACCGGCATCATCATGAACGCCGACCACGACGCGGTCTGGCCGCAGGAAGTCAACGACGGCCGAACCTTCGCGCAGGAACTCCGGATTGGAGACCATGGAGAACGGCACGCCGGGCCGTGCTTTGGCGATGCGCGCACGCACATCGGCGTTGGTGCCAACGACCACAGTCGATTTGATGACGATGACAGCGTTCGGCTTCATTGCCGCAGCGATTTCATCGGCAGCCGCGTGAATATATTGCAGGTCGGCTTCACCATCGCCGCGCCTCGAGGGCGTACCCACCGCAACAAAGATAACGTCCGCATCGGCAACGGTCTCTGCAAGTTCCGTCGTGAACGTCAGGCGCCCGTCGCGCGCATTGCGCACCAGCAGCTCATCAAGGCCTGGTTCGTAGATCGTGACCTCGCCAGCCTGCAACCGGTCGATGATCGCCGGGTTTTTATCGACACAGGTGACCTGAAAGCCAAATTCGGCAAAGCAGACACCCGACACCAGACCGACATACCCGGTTCCGATCATCGCAATCTTCATTGAACGGTCCAATCCTTATCTTGGCGGGATGTTTCGCATATTTAACCCCGCCATACCAATTTCAAGGTTGCTTCGAGGACGCTTTACTTGCGTGACGGCCCCTTGCGTTCAGCCGAGGCAGCCCAAAGATTGACGTTCGCATCGGTTGCATAACTATCGATCTCGGCAAGCTCGGCATCTGTGAATGCGAGATTTTCAAGCGACTTGACGCAATCGACTACCTGCTGTGGCTTGCTGGCCCCAATCAGCGCGGTGGTGATGCGGCCCTTCCTGAGAACCCACGCGATTGCCATTTGCGCGAGTGTCTGACCGCGTTTGGAAGCGATCTCATTGAGTGCACGAATGTTGTCGATGTTGCGCTCGTTGAGAAAATCCGGATTGAGCGACTTGCCCTGTGCCGCACGGCTCTCTTCTGGCACACCCTTGAGATATTTGTCGGTCAGCATTCCTTGCGCCAATGGCGAGAATACGATGGAACCGATACCGAGATCTTCCAGCGCGTCGATCAATCCGTCTTCCTCGATCCAGCGATTGATCATCGAGTAACTTGGCTGATGGATGAGGCATGGCGTGCCAAGCTCTTCGAGAATGGCTGCCGCCTCGCGCGTGCGGTGGGAGTTGTAGGATGAAATGCCAATATACTGGGCCCGGCCGGACCGAACGATTTGATCCAGCGCCATCATCGTTTCTTCGAGCGGCGTATCGGGATCAAAACGATGCGAATAGAAGATGTCGACATAGTCGAGGCCCAGCCGCTTCAAGCTCTGATCGCAACTGGCGATAACATATTTGCGGCTGCCCCATTCGCCATAAGGCCCGGGCCACATGTTGTAGCCCGCCTTGGACGAAATGATCAGCTCGTCGCGATAACCCTTGAAGTCATTACGTAGAATGTCGCCGAATGCTTCTTCGGCAGAACCGGGAGGCGGACCATAATTATTGGCAAGATCGAAATGCGTGATGCCGAGGTCAAAGGCCTGACGGCAGATTGCCTGCTTGACGTTGTGCGGGGTGTCGTTGCCAAAATTGTGCCAAAGCCCAAGAGAAATGGCCGGCAGCTTGAGTCCGCTCCTGCCGCAACGGTTGTATTTCATGGTGTCGTAGCGCTTGGAGTCCGGTGTCCAGCTCATGGTGTTCGTCCTGCTCTCATCCATACATTATTACCGCGGGAGGCGACTCCACGCGCGCCGGACTATGCCCCATACGCATGGTGATGTCATGACATGAATAGCGGTTGTTCTGTAATCTCAATTTTCCAGAGCGACGTGAGCAATATATCCCGAGCGGCTTTCTCCTCGCATATTCTTGCCGTTTCAGGCGCCATTTCTACCAGATTTACGCGTTTACGAACTAGCCCTGATGATCTTTCCGTCATTGTCAAAACGATATGTTCGCCCTGCATCCGGCGTGGCGTAGAGCACCCCGTCCACATCGTAATTGTGCTCGCCGAAGAGGCGAACGGTCAGCGGGCCAAAATCAGTCTGGAGGTAAATGATCGTATCCGCGCCAAGATGTTCGACGTGGATCACCGAGCCCTTCCATTCGCCCGATGATTTGCTGACCTGGATGTGTTCCGGGCGGATGCCGATAGTCTTCGCGCCACCCTGGCCGAGCTTGGTTGCGTCGATCAGGTTCATTTGTGGCGACCCGATAAACCCGGCGACAAAGACGGTCTGCGGTGAATTGTAGAGCTCCATGGGTGAGCCGACCTGTTCAATCCTGCCTTGGTTCAGCACCACGATCTTGTCGGCAAGAGTCATCGCCTCGACCTGATCATGTGTCACATAGATCATGGTTGCTTTGAGTTGCCGGTGCAGACGCGCGATCTCGATGCGTGTATTGACACGCAGCGCAGCATCGAGATTCGACAGAGGCTCGTCGAAAAGGAAAAGCTGCGGTTCGCGTACGATGGCGCGGCCAATGGCGACACGCTGGCGCTGGCCCCCGGACAGCTCCGCCGGGCGGCGGTCGAGGTAATCACCGAGCGACAGCATGTTCGAGGCGATCCTGGTGCGTTCCTTGATCTCATCGGCAGGTTTTCCCGCCTGCTTCAAGCCGAGACCCATATTGTCGCGAACTGAAAGATGCGGATAGAGCGCATAGGTCTGGAACACCATGGCAATGCCGCGTTTCGCAGGCGGCGTATTGTTGACCTTCTTGCCGTCGATCAGGATTTCACCCGACGTTGCATCCTCGAGTCCCGCGATCACCCGCAGCAAGGTGGATTTGCCGCAACCGGACGGTCCGACAAAAATCACGAACTCGCCATCCTTGACCTCAAGGTCGATGCCTTTCAACACGTCGACCTGACCGAAGGACTTACGGATATTTTCAATTTTCAAAGAACCCAATGTCTTGTTCCCGTTTCTTGATTCAAATTCATAGATTAACTGGTTGACCCGTCCGCACGCTTTCATCTGCGGCCAGGCAGACGCTGAGCGAACGCACGGCGTCCTGCATGTGGCGGTCAAGGTCGAGGTCTTCGCGGATAGCCTTGAGAACAAACGCCTGCTCCAGATCGCAGAGTTCCTGATGTCCAGGTTCGCCGGCCATGCTCAAAAGCTCGTCGGGCTTTGCGAAGCGGCCATCCGGTCCAATCTTTGCCGAGTGCAGACGAATGGTCGAAGTTTTGGTGTGTGAATCGATGTCATCCGATTTGGCGTTCTGGTCCATGACGATCGAGACGCAACCATTCGGCGAAATCACATCTTTAACGAAGAAGGCAGTCTCCGACATCATCGGACCCCAACCGGCCTCATACCAGCCGACGGTTTTGTCGTCGAACAGCACTTGCAGGTGTCCATAATTGTACATGTCCGGGTCGATTTCATCGGAGAGACGCACGCCCATACCACGCACCTGAACCGGCTTGGCGTCGGTGATCTGCAGCATGACATCAAGGTAGTGAACGCCGCAATCGACGATTGGCGACGTGGTCTTCATCAACGACTTGTGGGTCTCCCATGTCTGGCCGCTCGACTGCTGATTGAGGTTCATGCGGAAAACGTAAGGACCGCCCAGCTTGCGGGCTTCTCCGATCAGCCGGATCCATGACGGATGGTGACGCAGGATATAGCCTATCACGAGCTTGCGCCCATGCTTCCTGGCGGCAGCAACAACCCGCTCCGCATCGGCTACGGTCGTGGCCAACGGCTTTTCGACGAAGACATCCGCGCCCGCTTCCATGGCGGCAATCGCATAATCAGCATGACTGTCCGAATAAGTATTGATGGAAACGAGGTCGGGCTTCAACTCAGCGAGTGCCTCGTCGAAGGAAGGATGGATTGTGTAGGCACTGAGCTCTTCCGGCAAGGGCACGATAGAGCGATTGACCAGCCCGACGATCTCGAAACCGGGATTGTGGTGATAGGCCAGCGCATGGCTGCGGCCCATATTGCCGAGCCCTGCCACAAGAACCCGCACTGGCTTTTGTGCCATCATTTGACTGCTCCGGAAGTGATGCCGCGGATCAACTGCCGCGAGAAGATAAGATAAAGAACGAGGACCGGAACGATAGCCAGGGTCAGCGCGGCGAGCACCGCATTCCAGTTAGTGACGAATTGTCCGATGAACACCTGCGAGCCGAGCGTCACGGTCTTGGTGGCATCGCTCGGGGCAAGGATAAGCGGGAACCACAGATCGTTCCAGATCGGGATCATTGTGAAGACGGCAACTGTTGCCATCGCCGGCCTCACCAGCGGCAGCACGAGGCGGAAGAAGATCGAATATTCCGACAGCCCATCGATACGCCCTGCATTCTTCAGATCATCCGAAACGGTTTGCATGAATTCAGTGAGAATGAAGACCGCGAGCGGCAGACCCTGCGCTGTGTAAACCAGAATGAGCGCGGTGAGCGTGTTGACCAGTCCCGCAGCAACCATGCCCTGCAAGATGGCCACCGTTCCCAGGCGGATCGGAATCATGATGCCGAGCGCTAGGTAAAGTCCCATCAGCGTATTGCCGCGGAAGCGATATTCCGACAGCGCAAAGGCCGCCATTGCGCCAAATAGCAGAACGAAGAAAATCGAAACACCGGTAACGATGAAGCTGTTTTGAAAATAAAGAACAAAATCGCCCTGTCCGAGAACGGTCTGATAGCCGATGAGGCTGAATGTAGATGGCGTTGGCAGACCCAGTGGATCACGGAAGATCGAGCTCCGGTCCTTGAAGGAATTGATGACGGTCAGGAATACTGGAAACAGCGCGATCAGCGTATAGATGATGAGCGCCAGATGGACGAGACCGGTGCGGACGGGCGATGCAGTTGGCTTTGCCATATTCTCGATCCTAGAACTGGTAGCGGCGCATACGCCGCTGGATGGCGAAAAGGTAGAGGCAGACGCCTGACAGGATGATGAGGAACATCACCGTCGCGATCGTCGCGCCCATGGATTTGTCGCCGATCTGCAACTGGAAACCGAAGAAGGTGCGGTAAAGCAAAGTGCCGAGAATATCCGTCGCGCCGTCGGGTCCGGCTAGCGCACCCTGCACGGTATAAACCAGATCGAACGCATTGAAATTGCCGACGAAAGTCAGAATCGAGATGATGCCGATGGATGGCAGGATCAGCGGCAGCTTGATCTTCCAGAACTGGCTCCATCCGGTCACGCCATCGCATTCGGCTGCTTCAAGAACTTCTTCGGGAATGTTGAGCATTGCCGCATAGATCAGCATCATCGGGATGCCGACATACTGCCAGACGGAGATGAGCGACACGGCGATCAGAGCACTACCCGGTTTACCGAGCCAGGGCGAAAACAGCGATTTCAGCCCGACCAGATCGAGCAGGAAAGGCGAAACGCCCCATATTGGTGACAGGATGAGCTTCCAGATAAAGCCGACGATCACGAAGGAGAGAAGCGTCGGCAGGAACATCGCCGTACGATAGAAGGCCCCAAAGCGCAGCTTCGGGACAGACAGCAGTGCGGCAAGTGCCACCCCGATGGGATTCTGTACCAGCATGTGGATCAGGAAGAAAACGAAGTTGTTGCGCAGCGCATTCCAGAAACTGGCGGCCCAGCGCGGATCGCCGAAAAGCACCTGGAAATTACCGAAGCCGACAAAGATGCTCTGGTTATCTTTGACATTGAACAGGGAAAGCCGCAGCGTTTCGATGAGCGGCAGGATCATCACAGCCGTATAGACGAGCAAGGCGGGCGCCAAAAACACGAGAATGTGCCAGCGCCGGCGGTGTCTGTCCTCAGCTCGATCGATCGATACTTCTGCGACTGTGCTCATTGAAAAACTGAGACCCCTGCTTGTGATTTTTGGTCGCACGGAAAGCGGCCTGCGACTGCCGTTTTTTAGTAATGATAGCGCACCGGCGTGCCTTGCGCCCGGATAAAGAAATAGCCGGGACGATCACGAGAACGTCCCGGCCATCAATCACTTACTTGGCAGGCTTGTACCAGCTGTCGAGACCATCCTGCAGCTTCTTGGCCGCAGCTTCCGGCGTATCGGTGCCATTGATGACGTTGGCCGATTCAACCCAGGTTTCGTTCTCGAGGTTTGGCGTGCCGCGCGACAGGATCTGGTAGGTCGAGCGGATCGTCGGCTTGCACTTCTCGCGCCATGAAACGAATTCCTGCGCCAGCGGATCCTGCATCTTCACCGGCGTCGAGTTCAAGCTGAAGAAGCCTGGCAGCGCGTTGGCATAGATCTCTGCAAATTCCGGAGAAGCAACCCATTCCAGAAACTTCTTGGCTTCTTCAGGGTGGCCGCTTTTGGCATTGAGCCCGACACCGATGTCATTGTGGTCGGAAATGTAGCAGGTGTCACCGGCGTTCTTCACAGGCGGCGGGAATGCCCCCATCTTGAACTGGGCCTGCGTATTGAACAGACCGATTTCCCATGAACCGGCCGGATAAATCGCAGCACGTCCGAGAGTGAACAGATTTTGGCTGTCTGGATAGGTCTGGGCTTCGAAACCATCGCCGAGATAATCCTTCCACTTGAGAAGAACCTTGTAGGGCTCGACCCAATCAGGGTCGGTCAGCTTCTCTTCGCCCTTGATCAGTTTGGCGCGGCCTTCTTCGCCCTTCCAGTAGGTCGGTCCGATATTCTGGTAACCCATGGTAGCGGCTTCCCAGAGATCCTTTGTACCCATGGCCATGGGAATATAGGTGCCATCGGCCTTGATCTTGTCGAGCGCGGCGAAAAACTCGGCTTCCGTGGTGGGAACCGCGATACCAAGCTTGTCAAAGGCATCCTTATTATAGATGAAGCCGTGGATAACCGAAGCCATCGGCACGCAGAACGTGTCCTTGCCATCATCGGTCGTCCAGGCGGACTTTGCCACATCCGAGAAGTTCTTCATTCCCGGAAGGTCGTTCAGGCTCGCCAGATTGCCGCGCTTGAACTGCTCCAGCGATTTGTCGAAGGGACGGCAGGTAATAATGTCGCCAGCGCTACCCGCATCGAAGCGCGCACCAAGCGCAGCATCATATTCCGTTGGAGGCGTCGGAGCGAACTTCACCTTGATCCCAGGGTTTTTGGCTTCGAAAGCTGGAATGAGCTTTTCCTGCCACACGGCCAGATCGTCGGTACGCCAGCTTTCCAGCGTCAGCGTGGTATCGGCGGCTTGGGCAAAACCGGCCGTAGCCAGAATGCTTGTCGCCATAAGCAATGTTTTTAAAGTCGTGCTTCCCATTTTAGTCTCCTGTTGCACCCTTTTGAGCAGTGCCGTTAATGAGAGCCCGGGTTCCTAGCGGGAACCATGACTCTCTTTGAGTTCCGAAAGCGCCGGGCGAAGCCTCTGTTGATTGCTTTCGAGAAGTTTTGATGCATTTTCAGCGCTCGTTGCTCCAGCAGCGAGCAGGATCGCCGACTTGACCGAGCCACCACTGGCTTCCAGCAATTTTGCTGCGTCGCTCATATCGCAAGCGCTGATCGCCGATACGATGCGCGCCGCGCGCTCGCGCAGTTTGATATTGTCCGCGACAAGATTGACCATGTACCCGTCATGCACGTGACCGAGACGGATGGCCATCAAAGTGGACAACAGATTGAGTGCGATTTTCTGCGCGGTTCCCGCCCCCATTCGTGTCGAGCCCGCCACCATTTCCGCCGGCGTTTCCAGCGCAATTGCTACGTCCGCCTTTTCAAACATCGGAACGTCGGGATTATTGGCGATCGAAATGATCTTGAGGCCGCGCTCTTTCGCTTCATCGATTGCGGCGAGTGCATAGGGCGTTGTGCCGCTGGCGGAAATCGCGATCAGGCAATCACCGGCCATCAACCCTGCCGCCGCAATATCGCTTGAGGCTTGGCTCGCGTCATCTTCGTAAGTGCCAGCCAACCGGGTAAGACTGGCAACACCGCCAGCAAGCAGAACGACGACGCGGTCGGGAGCAATGCCGTAAGTACCGGGTAATTCCAGCGCATCCGCCATGGCCATCAGCCCTGAACTGCCCGCCGCGGCGTAAGCCAGACGTCCACCCGACGCGAGCGTGTCGGCAGCAAGCAGGGAGGCATTTGCAATGGAATCCCTGGCGCGAGCAACCGAAGCAGCAGCCTCAATCTGTGCTTCATGCAGCAACCGCAGAACATCTTCTGGCGACTTCTCGTCCAGTCCCAATGCGTTCTCGTTGCGCTGCTCGGTGCGGGTTAGTGCCACTGCTCACTCCTCGTTCCGATAATTAATGCCAAAAAAATACCACTTGTCCAGCAATTCCTTAAAAAATTTGCACGAGGATTTGCGACGACGGATTTTTGTTCAATTATTTCAATTAGATCGAGAAAAACCCGGCGAGATACAAATTAACGCTTGGCTATTGGTATTTTATTGGTATTCTGAATGCTGGAGGACGATTGAACGTGACTTATCTCCTTGGAATTGATGGTGGTGGCACAGGTTGCAGGGCGGCATTGGCTGATCTGAGCGGCAATGTTCTAGGCACTGGCAAGAGTGGTTCGGCCAATATCATGACCGACATGAATACAGCACGTCTCAATATTCTCGATGCAACGGAAGCAGCATTCAAAATGGCTGGAATCGACGCTGGCCAAAGCAAAACGGTCTTCGCGGTCCTCGGTCTCGCCGGCGCCAATGTGGGCGGTAATGGCGCAAAGCTGGAAGCTATGCTGCCGTTTCAAAAATCGCTTGTTTATTCTGATGGCATGATCGCGCTCCAAGGTGCACTTGGCGATCATGATGGCACAGTGGTGATCCTCGGCACCGGTTCCGCCTATGTTACCCGGCTCGGCAATAACATTCGATTTGCCGGCGGCTGGGGCTTCAAGGTCAGTGATCTCGGCGGGGGTGCTAGACTTGGCCGGGACCTACTCGAAGAAACATTGCTCGCCTATGACAAGTTTCACATGAGCTCGCCGATGACGACGGCAGTTATGGAGCGGTTTGGAGGCAACCCGCATCGGATCGTCCAATTCGCGCATTCCGCGACGCCGAGTGATTTCGGCACGTTCGCGCCAACTGTCTTCGAGTATGCTTCGCAACATGACGCTGTCGCCGTTGCTCTTTTGGATAAGACCATTGGCCAAATCGAGGAAGGGCTCGATGCCGTCATGTCCCCGGCCCCTATGCGCCTTTCTCTTTTGGGTGGTCTTGGCGCTTTTTATGGTCCGCGCCTTTCACCTCGCTATCGGGCAATACTGCAAGCACCGTTGAATGACGCACTGACGGGTGCAGTCCAGCTGGCAGCGCGCAATTTCGCTTCGTCATCAGAGGAGGTCAGCAATGGGTGAGGGTTTGATCGACATTCTGCCCTCGCTCAACGAGAGTTCTGCTATCGGTGGTCCGCTCTACGTGAAATTGCAACGGCTGATCGAAAACGCCGTTCGTGAAGGAAAACTTCTACCTGGAGACGCATTGCCTCCGGAGCGAGAGCTCGCTGCAATGGCGGAGATCTCGCGGGTAACCGTACGCAAAGCCGTCCAGGGTCTCGTCAATGATGGACTGCTTGTTCAGCGGCATGGTTCGGGCACATTTGTTGCACCGCGTTCCGCACGCGTCGAGCAATCCTTGTCGCACCTTACATCTTTTACTGAGGATATGGCGCGGCGCGGTATGATCGTCCGCTCAACATGGCTCGACCGCGGCGTCTATGCCCCTTCCCCCGAAGAAATGGTGACGCTCGGCCTGTCATCCGGCGAAAAGGTGGCGCGGATCAGCCGATTGCGCGTGGCCAACGACACGCCCATGGCAATCGAACGCGCTGCACTGTCAATCCATGTGCTGCCGAATCCGGAACTTGTCACTTTATCGCTCTATGCAGTACTTGCCGAGAGCGGCAATCGACCTGTCAGGGCGATACAGCGCATTTCGGCGGCCATTTTGAAAGAGAATGATGCTAAACTGCTCCAGGTTCCGGCGGGTTCCGCCAGCTTGAATATAGAGCGGATATCTTACCTCGAATCCGGGAAGGTGATCGAGTTTACCCGATCGATCTACCGTGCCGATGCCTATGAATTTGTCGCCGAACTCAAACTCGGCGAGTCTTCGGAAATTTCAGGAGCAGTGCTGTGAATGCCAAAACGACCCTTATGCGGGAAGAAATACTCTCAATTCCCGATGTGACAGCAAAGTTCCTTGACGCCTCCCGCGCAACGCTTGCTGCCGCTGGCGCGAAGTTGCGCGAAAAAAACCCGCCCTTCCTTGCGTCAATCGCTCGCGGATCATCAGATCACGTCAGTGCCTTCCTGAAATATTCCAGCGAACTCACGGCCGGTATTCCGGTTGCTTCGCTCGGGCCTTCTGTCGCCTCGATCTATGGCGTGAAGCTTAAATTGGGCTCTGCTGCGACGCTATCCATCTCGCAGTCCGGCAAGAGTCCAGACATCGTCAGCATGACAAACGCAGCGCGTGAAAGTGGGGCGCTGACAATTGCGATTACCAATGTCATCGCGTCGGACCTTGCACATGCCAGCGACTTTGCTATCGATATCCTGGCCGGGCCAGAGCGCAGCGTCGCCGCCACGAAGTCTTTCGTCAGCTCGGCGGTTGCGGGTCTCGCGCTGATCGGACACTGGACCCAAGACAACAAGTTGCTTGCCGCAATCGATGATCTTCCGTCTGCACTCGCCAAAGCTGTGGCTTGTGACTGGTCGGCCTTTGCGGGCGCGGTGACGGACGAAAACTCCCTGTTTGTTCTTGGACGCGGGCCATCTCTGGCAATCGCCAACGAAATGGCGCTGAAATTCAAGGAAACAAGTGCGGTTCATGCCGAAGCCTTCAGTGCTGCCGAAGTCATGCACGGGCCAAAGGCAATTGTCGGTGAAGGTTTCCCGATTCTCGTCCTTGCTGCACGGGACGCGGCCGAAGATTCACTCGTGGACGCTGCCAATCGCCTGGCCGACCAGGGCGCCGCGGTGTTCCTCACCTCGTCCAAACCATCACATGCTACGGCCCTGCCCTTCGTTCCTACGTCCCACCCGCTGACTGATCCATTGGCACTGCTCGTTTCGTTCTATGCTTTCGTCGAAAGCTTTGCCCGCAGTCGTGGATTGAATCCGGATGAACCTCCGCACCTGCGAAAAGTGACTGAAACCCTATGAGTACTATCTATGCCCTCATCGGCGCCGAGATATTCGACGGCGAAACCTGGCACACCGATTCAGGTCTGGTTGTCGATGGCGACGTAATCAAGAGTATCACGCCGTTGTCGAATCTGCCCGGCGACATTCGCCAGGTCGAATTGAAGGGCGGTAAGCTTGTACCGGGCTTCATCGACGTACAGGTCAATGGGGGTGGTGGCGTACTCCTCAACGATGGCCCAAGCATCAACGCAATCCGCACCATATGCGATGCGCATTTCGCCTTCGGCACGACTGCCTTGCTGCCAACGCTGATCACCGATACGCCGGAAATAACGGCGGCAGCCATCGCCGCAGGCAAGGCCGCGGCACAAGAGAAAGTGGCGGGTTTTCTCGGCTTGCATCTCGAGGGTCCACATTTGTCTTTAACACACAAGGGCACGCACGACCCGAAGCTGATCCGGCCGATGGACGACGCTGATCTCCTTGCCATCATAGAAGCCGTGCAGGAATTGCCGGTTCTGCTCACCACAGTTGCACCGGAAACGGTATCGGCCGAAAAGATCCGGGCGATGGTCGACGCCGGGGTGATCGTCAGCCTCGGCCATAGCGGCGCGTCCTATGAAGTCGCGCTGGCAGCCAAGGATGCGGGTGCAACCATGGTGACACACCTGTTCAATGCAATGAGCCAGCTCGGCCATCGCAGTCCCGGCGTGGTCGGCGCGGTGCTTCAATCAGGGGAACTGTCGGCGGGGTTGATCGCCGACGGCTTTCATGTCGACAAAGCCTCAATGGCGATCGCACTGCGTGCCAAGCAGGGTCCGGCAAAGATATTCCTCGTCACCGATGCGATGTCCACGATAGGTACCGACATTTCATCGTTCACGCTGAACGGACGCAGGATCACACGTGCCGGCGGACGTTTGACACTGGACGACGGGACACTGGCCGGTGCTGATCTCGATATGATCTCCGCAGTGCGTTTTGTGCATCGGGAACTCGGGCTCTCTCTCGATGAGTCACTGCGTATGGCATCGCTCTACCCTGCCCAGAGTATCCGTGTCGATCACCGTTACGGACGCCTTGCGCCGGGTTATATCGCCAATGTCGTGCATCTCGACGAGAAGCTCGATGTCAATCACGTCTGGATCGGTGGCGATTCGCATTACGCACGTTGACGGAACAGTTCGACTGGTCATACCATTTCCATCGGGTTTATGAGTTCACGACCTAGAGCCTTCACCTTGCTGGAGAATCGAGATGGCCAAGGACGCGCTGATCGTCGTCGATATGCAGAATGACTTCTGTCCTGGCGGGGCGTTGGGAGTTGATGGCGGGCACGAGATCGTTCCCATCATCAACAAGCTCATACAGCGTTTTGATCGCGTCGTCCTCACGCAAGATTGGCACACACAAGGGCATTCGAGCTTCGCGTCGTCGCATCCAGGCAAGGCGCCGTTCGAAACAATCATGATGCCCTATGGAGAGCAGGTCCTCTGGCCCGATCATTGTATCCAGGGATCTGCCGGTGCGGAATTCCATCCGGATCTGGTATGGACAAAAGCGGAGTTGGTGGTCCGCAAAGGTTTTCATCCGCATATCGACAGTTATTCGACTTTCTACGAAAACGACCGGAAGACTCCTACCGGACTTGCCGGTTATTTGCGCGAGCGTGGCATTACCAATGTGACTTTCGCAGGTCTCGCGACCGACTATTGCGTCGCATATTCTGCGTTGGACGCTATCGAACACGGTTTTACCGCGGAGGTCCTGCTCGACGCCTGTCGCGGGATCGATCTTGGCGGCTCGCTCGCTGCCATGACCGCAAAAATGCGCAAGGCCGGTGTTGTCCTTGTTTAACGGCCACTCGAAGTGAACAGCTGAGCATTTTTTCCACAGCCTTGAACCAAGGTATGAGCTTCCAGACACAAAACTGTTGTTTCCCTGTCACATAATGGCGATACTGCCGTCAAGCGCACTTCAGATGACGCCTTATGTGTATGGGAGATTCACATGACTATTCGCGGCACTTCACTGAGCCTTGCTCTCGGCATTGTCCTCGCCTCATCCACCTCGTCTTTTGCCGTCACCGAGATCAGTTGGTGGCATGCGATGACCGGCGCCAACAACGAGGTCGTCAACACGCTTTCGAAGGAATTCAACGAAAGCCAAAGCGACTACAAAGTAGTTCCGGTGTTCAAGGGCACATATCCCGAAACGCTGAATGCCGGCATCGCAGCGTTCCGCGCCAAACAGGCACCGGACATCATTCAGGTATTTGATGCGGGCACCGGCGTGATGATGGCCGCCGAGGGCGCGATCAAGCCGGTCGCCGACATTCTTTCAATGGGCGGCGCCAAGTTTGACAAGAGCCTCTATCTGCCCGGAATTGTCGCCTACTATTCCAAGCCCGACGGCACGATGCTGTCTTTCCCGTATAACAGCTCCTCGCCAATCCTTTACTATAACAAGGACATCTTCAAGAAGGCCGGACTCGACGAAAACAATGCACCCAAGACGTGGTCCGAAGTCTGGGACGCTGCGAAGAAGATCAAGACAAGCGGCGCAGCCAAATGCGGGTATACCTCGGCCTGGCTGACCTGGATTCACACCGAAAACTTCGCCGCCTGGAACAACCTGCCTTGGGGTTCGAATGAAAACGGTATCGGCGGCGTCGATGTCGAGCTGAAGATCAATGCGCCAATCTACGTCAAGCATTTTCAGGAACTCGCCGATCTCGCAAAAGATGGCACTTTCCGTTACGGAGGACGTACTTCCGAAGCCAAACCGCTCTTCCTTTCCGGCGAATGCGGCATCTACAACGATTCATCGGGCGGTCTCGGCGACGTGATCAAATCGGGTATGAACTACGGAACAGGTCCGTTGCCTTATGACCCTGAGGCCAAAGGTGCGCCACAGAACACGATCCCCGGCGGCGCGAGCCTTTGGGTTTTTGCGGGCAAGAGCGACGAGCAATACAAGGGCGTCGCAGCCTTTTTCAACTTCCTCTCCAAAACCGAAATTCAGGCGCGCCTGCATCAGGTGTCGGGCTATTTGCCGGTAACGCTGGCCGCCTATGAGGAAACCAAGAAGTCTGGCTTCTACGACAAGAATCCCGGTCGCGAAACGCCGATCCAGCAGATGATGGGCAAGGCGCCGACTGAGAATTCAAAGGGTGTCCGCCTCGTTAACCTGCCGCAGGTTCGCGACATCCAGAATGAAGAGTTCGAAAACATGCTTTCGGGTAAACAGACTGCCCAACAGGCTCTGGATAACGCCGTCAAGCGTGGCAACGCTGCGATCAAGCAGGCAATCGGCCAGTAAGCTTCAATTCATGACAGCCCGTCCGTAATTTACGGACGGGCTATTTCAAAACGGGGCATTCATGGCATCGTCAACGCGCGTCACTTTTCCAAACAAGTTTTTGCCTTATCTGCTGCTGGCACCACAACTCGCCATCACCGCAATATTCTTCTACTGGCCGGCATCACAGGCGATCTATCAGTCCGTCTTGCGCGAAGACCCTTTCGGGCTCTCCACGCAATTTGTCGGTCTCGACAATTTTCGGCGCGTCCTCGGAGATCCGAACTACCTGAACTCCCTTCAGGTTACAGTTATATTCTCTGTAGCCACTGCGCTCATCGCGATGGCGCTTGCTCTTCTTCTAGCCGTCATGGCCGATAAAGTTATCCGCGGCAAAGGCATCTACAGAACGCTTTTGATCTGGCCCTATGCGGTCGCACCCGCCATCGCGGGCATGCTTTGGCTGTTCCTGTTCAATCCGTCGATGGGAACCCTTGCCTACCTCTTCCGTTCGACAGGCTATAATTGGGACCCGCTGCTCAACGGCGATCAGGCAATGGTGCTGATCGTCTCGGCCGCGGCATGGAAGCAGATCAGCTATAATTTCCTTTTTTTCGTCGCCGGTCTGCAGTCGATACCCAAATCGCTGATCGAAGCTGCAGCCATTGACGGCGCGGGCGAAACGAAACGCTTCTGGACCATCGTTTTTCCGTTACTGGCTCCGACCACCTTCTTCCTGCTCGTCGTCAACACGGTCTATGCCTTTTTCGACACCTTCGGCATCATCCACGCGGTCACCGGGGGCGGTCCCGGCAAGGCTACGGAAACGCTCGTTTACAAAGTTTACAATGACGGCTTCGTCAACCTCATCCTGGGTGACTCCGCCGCTCAATCGGTGATCCTGATGATCATTGTTATCGGCTTGACGGCTATTCAGTTCCGATATGTTGAGCGCAAAGTGCACTACGGCTGAGGATAGATAATGATCCAGAACAATCCCCTCGGCCGCCTGTTCGCCCATGTGATATTGGTTATCGGTATATTGATCGTCGCCTTCCCGATCTACTATACCTTCGTCGCCTCGACCCAAACGCTCCAGGAAATTTTGCGCCCGCCGCTATCATTGCTGCCGGGCGGACACTTGTGGGAGAACTATTCCGCTGCGCTCTTTGGTGGCGTAGGCCGTATCGGCGGCGTGGGCGTAGACCGGCTCCTGTTCAACACACTGGTCATGGCGCTCGGCATTGCCATCGGAAAAATCTGCATCTCGATCCTTTCTGCCTATGCGATCGTCTTCTTCCGCTTTCCGGGGCGCATGATCTTCTTTTGGCTCATTTTCATAACCCTGATGCTGCCGGTCGAGGTTCGCATCCTGCCCACCTATAAGATCATGGTCGACCTTGGCCTGATCGACACGTATACGGGGTTGATCCTGCCGCTCATGGCGTCTGCAACGGCCACGCTACTGTTCCGGCAGTTCTTCATGACCATCCCCGGAGAACTTGTCGAGGCCGCCCGCGTTGATGGCGCAGGACCATGGCGATTCTTCAAGGATATCCTGCTGCCACTATCCAAGACCAACATCGCCGCCCTGTTCGTGATCCTCTTCATCTATGGCTGGACGCAGTATCTCTGGCCGCTTCTGATGACGAACCGCAACGACATGTCGACCATCGTCATTGGTCTACGCAAGATGATTTCCTTCGCCGACGCCGATACCGAATGGCACCTGGTGATGGTGACCTGCATACTCGCCATAGTGCCTCCAATCCTCGTTGTCGTTTTGATGCAACGCTGGTTCGTGCGCGGTTTGGTCGAAACGGAGAAATGATACCGATATGGCAAATGTAGAATTGACCAATGTTCGCAAGGTCTATGGTAGCTCCGTCGAAGCGGTCAAAGGCATCAACATTGCCATAGAGGATGGCGCACTGTGCGTGCTGGTTGGTCCGTCCGGCTGCGGAAAGTCAACTTTGCTGCGTATGATCGCGGGTCTGGAGTCGATCACCGACGGCACGGTGAAAATCGACAACAAGGTGGTCAACGAGCTTGGACCCGCCGAGCGGGACATCGCAATGGTATTCCAGAACTATGCGCTCTACCCGCATATGAAGGTCTACGACAACATGGCCTATGGCCTGCGCAACCGGGGTATGCCAAAGGACCAGATCGACAAGCGTGTAAAAGACGCAGCTCAAATCCTTGAATTGACTCAGCTTCTGGAACGTCGCCCAAAAGAACTTTCAGGTGGCCAGCGTCAACGCGTCGCCATGGGCCGCGCTATAGTCCGCAGCCCGAAAGTGTTTCTTTTCGATGAGCCGCTGTCCAACCTCGATGCCAAGCTTCGCGGGCAAATGCGCGTCGAAATCAAGAACCTGCAGCGGCAATTGGGCGTGACCAGCGTCTATGTTACCCATGATCAGCTAGAGGCCATGACGCTTGCTGACATCCTTGTCGTCATGAACGCCGGTTCCGTAGAACAGATCGGCGCACCACTCGATATTTACGAGAAGCCGGCCAGCACCTTTGTCGCAAGCTTCATTGGCGCGCCGCCCATGAACCTTGTGCCGGTCAACGCCGACCATTCGGGACTGGTTCTGAAGGACGGCACACGCATCGGTGCTGAAGGTCTTGTCATTCCAGGCGATGGGGCTTTCATCGGCTTCCGGCCCGAAGACCTCGAAGTCTCCGCTGGATCGGAGACGCATGTCGGCGGACTGGTTCTTGATCTCAAGGTACTGGGCGTCGAGCCGGTGGGTGCAGAAAGCTATGTCTATGGCATTGCCGGGGGCGAGCGCGTCGTGGTGCGAGTTCCGGGCCGATCCGCGTCACAAACCGATGATCACCTGCGGGTAATCATCCCGAAGGACAAGCTGCATCTTTTTGGTGCTGACGGGAAGAGAATCCCACCTGCATAAGTGAGATTCTCTTCCAAGATCGGGTTACCAGCTTGGGACGGCCGCACCCTTGTATTTGTCGAGAATGAACTGCTTCACCGGATCGGAGTGGTAAGATTCAATGAGTGTCTTCACCCAGGGCTTGTCCTTGTCGGCGGTGCGAACGGCGATGAGATTGACGTACGGAGCTTTTTCACCTTCCTTGAGGATCGTACCGTTCATCGGATCAAGTCCTGCTTCAAGGGCGTAGTTCGTATTGATCGCTGCGGCATCGACGTCATCAATCGAACGCGGTAGCTGGGCGGCATCGAGTTCAACGAACTTGAAGTTCTTCTTGTTTTCGGTGATGTCGGCGGGCGTCACCTTCAGGCCGGAACCCTCCTTCAGCTTGATCGCACCCTTATCGGCGAGAATGAGCAGGGCACGGCCGCCATTGGTCGGATCATTCGGAATCGCAATCGTAGCTCCATCCGCTAACTCGTCGAAACTCTTCACTTTTTTGGAATAGACGCCCATCGGAAAATTGACAGTATAGGCGACATCGACGATATCGAATTTACGATCAGCAATCTGATTGTCCAGGTAAGGCTTGTGCTGAAAGGAATTCGCATCGAGCTCGCCGTCGTTCAATGCCTGATTTGGAACGACGTAGTCCGAGAACTCGAGGATCTGGATATCGAGACCCTTGGGCTTGGCGACCTCCGCGACCTTTTCGAGAATTTGCGCATGCTCTCCTGGCGTAACGCCGATCTTGATCGTTTCGGCGAACGCACCGGTCGCGCCGAGGATCGCCGCCAAGGCTGCCACACCAAGTATTTTCTTCAACATTTCATACTCCTGCTTCTATAAAAAATTCAACGGGGACGGCTGCGCTTGTCGAATTGCCGCGCCAACCGGTCGCCGGCGCTCTGGACAAGCTGAACAAGTACGATCAACACCACAACGACGACGGCCATGACGTCTGGCATGAAGCGTTGATAGCCGTAGCGGATGCCAAGGTCGCCAAGGCCGCCGCCGCCAATCGCACCGACCATTGCCGCGTAACCGATCAAGCTGACGATCGTCAGCGTCAGTGCAGAGGCAATTCCAGGCCGCGCCTCTGCGAGCAGCACCTTGAAGACAATCTGCATCGGGCCTGCACCCATTGCGCGCGCCGCTTCGGTGAGACCAGGATCGACCTCACGAATTGCCGTTTCGACCAGACGAGCAACGAAGGGGATTGTCGCAATCGTCAACGGCACTATCGCAGCGGTGGTTCCTATGGAGGTGCCCGCAACGAACCTAGTGAACGGGATGATGGCAACGACCAGAATGATGAACGGCGTCGAACGCGTGGCGTTGACCATGGCGCCAAGCACCTTGTTGACCCAAGGCGCAGCGAAAAGCTCGCCTCGCCCGCTCGTCGCCAGAAACACGCCAAGGGGAATGCCCAACAATGAACCAATCAGTCCAGCGACTGCGACCATATACAGCGTCTGGCCCGTCGCCTTGACGATGAGAGCAACGATATCAGCGGACATAGCCGACCACCTCCGATGACAGGCCGTGATGGGCAAGGAACTGCCGGGCCTCGGCAATTTTTGCTTCGTCGGAACGCAGGGAAACGACCAGCATGCCGAAAGGACGCCCCGCGATTTCATCGACTGCACCGGCCATGATGTTGACCTCGATGCCAAGATCGCTTCCAAGCCGCGCCAACATCGGTTCCGTGGCATTTTCGCCCTTGAATATGACGCGAAGAATGGTCCGGGAGCCGGGCTCCGGTTGCTGCGACATCCGGCTGGTCAGGAACTCCGGCAAATACATGCCTGCGAGGCCACCGAGCAGGGCTTTTGTGGTTTCGTGCACATGCCCGGTAAACACATCGAATGTAGGGCCCTGTTCGACGATGCGGCCCCCATCGATCACTGCCACATGGTCGGCGATGGCCTTCACCACCTCCATCTCGTGGGTAATCAGAAGCACAGTCAGACCGAGCTCTTTGTTGATCTTCCGGAGCAGGGCAAGGATCGAGCGCGTAGTTTCTGGATCCAGCGCCGATGTCGCCTCATCGGAGAGCAGCAGTTTTGGTTCGGTTGCCAAAGCGCGCGCGATGCCGATGCGCTGTTTCTGACCGCCCGAAAGCTCGGAAGGAAACCGGTCGCGCTTGTCGGAAAGGCCGACCAGGTCAAGCAAAGGCGCCACACGTTTTTCAATGTCTTGTCTTCCCATGCCGGCAATTTCAAGCGGCAGCGCTACGTTGCCAAAGGCGGTGCGCGAGGAGAGCAAATTGAAATGCTGGAAGATCATGCCGATCGAGCGGCGCACAGCGCGCAAATTTTTCTCGTCCAGTCCAGCTATATCCACGCCGTCAACGAGGATGCGGCCAGAACTCGGCTTTTCAAGCCCATTGACGAGCCGGATCAGCGTCGACTTGCCCGCTCCTGAACGGCCAATGATCCCGGTTACAGATCCACGGGGCACCACGAGGTCTATATCGTTCAGCGCTACCACTTCGGCGCCGGTTTTCCCCGCCGCAAAGCGTTTGGCAACGCCTTCGAATACAACCATGGGATTGGCTGCCTCGGGCACAGCCGCTTCATTACCTGGTAGAACGTGCGGCGTACTCGTTGCCGTGTTTCTCAATACTGCCATGTTCATTTGCGGAGTTCGCACGTCCGCCCTGTTGCCTTTTTAGGGCGGTCTATACAGACCATCTTCGAGTTTCGATAGACCTTGACGACAGGGATCAACATTTTAAGCTCTGTTTGGACATCTTGGGTGGCCGGAAAGCGTCGACGGAGATGACGATACGCAATGTTTTCGTCCGATGACACGACGCCGGTTTCATATTTGTGTCAATTGCGGGAATGTCTTTCCAAAACGAACGTATCGGCCAGCACATCGGCTTTGTACCCTTCATGCAGGGGAAAATTTCGGCCGATAAGAGCTAATTCCAAAGAACTATTTACTTGATTGCGTAGCAAATCGAGTAGATTGACCGGCGGAATACATTTGAATAGAAAAAAGTTGTTTTGGAAACATTACTTTCCACTTTAACGTATAGATTATTGATATACTTATATCAGTAGAAAATTTATGTCTTTTCTCGCACTAATACCCTGTAGTCGCAAATTTTATCTTAACGAAAGCGCGACGCCAGGACATAAAGACATTGGTAACTAATAGAAAAAATGCTAAGTATATTAACCAATGCCGAACGTAAAAAAACTAACATGGGTCAGAGATGAACTCACCTGCCTGAGGTCTGTGCGTGCAATTGTCCAATTTCCATACTTTTGACGCTATCCGATCGATGTTCGGTATGCGGGGTGCTATCAACCCGGCAGTAAAGCGTCGTGTCTATGCGGAGCAGATGGATGTTGCACTGAGGCTAGCGCCTTTTACGGTTCTGGTGGCTATGTGCGTCGTGTTTGTCGTCGCGTTCGTTTTCTGGGATCTCGGCCCCCGCCCCTATCTCGCCGGTGTGTCGATAATGGTCGCGCTCATGACTGTGGGCTCACTTTTCGCCTGCTGGCAATGGTACACAGTGCCAAAGGTCAAGGAGCTTGGATTTGATGCGATCAAATACTTGATCATCATATCCGCGCTTTACGGCATCTGCCTTGCCAGCATTCCCCTGATGCTGTTTCTCGACGCTGATCCCTACCACAGGCTTTTGATCGCGTGTACAGCAGCAGGTCTCATGGCAACCGGCATCGGCGTGGCAGTGGTACCCCTTGCTGCGATCGCCTATTCAGGCACAATCATCACCGGTTCATTCTTCGCGCTTGCGTCGACTGGCGAAGATTTCTTTCTGTTCATTGCGATCCTGCTTGCCTTCTATGCGCTCTTCATTCTGTTCACCATCGTCCACATGAGCAATCTTATTGTTATGCGCACGCTGGACCAGATCAAGGTCGAACAGCAGAAGGAAGTTATCAGCCTGCTGCTGTATGACTTCGAAGAAAACGCCAGCGACTGGATTTGGGAGACCGACGCCGATCTGAAGCTTCAGCACACATCGCCGCGGCTGGCGCAGATCGCTGCAAAAACGACCAAAGAGCTGCAAGGCATGCCTTTTGCCCAACTGTTCAAGATCGATCAGTCTCATGCCGAAGAGGCAGTCAAGGTTGGTTCGATCTGGCAGGCCATCGAGAACCGCACAACATTCCGCAACCATATTCTGCCTGTCAACATCAAGGGGGAGACCCGTTGGTGGTCGCTCACCGGCAAGGCGATTTTCGATAACGCGGGCCAGTTCGTCGGATACCGCGGCGTCGGCTCCGATGTGACCGCTGCAAAGCAATCGGACGATCAATTGTCCTATCTCGCCCGCTATGATGTGCTGACCGATCTGCCAAACCGTACACTGTTTACCGACCAGCTCTCGCAAGCCACCAAGGACCTTGAGAAAGGGCTGCGCAGCTTTGCGGTATTTTGCGTCGATCTTGATGAATTCAAGACGGTCAATGACAGTTTTGGTCATGGCATCGGCGACCAGTTGCTCAAACAGGTCGCGGACCGCCTGCGTGGTGCAGCACCCGCAACCTATGTCGTTGCCCGCCTTTCCGGCGATGAATTCGCCATCCTGGCGCGTGGCGCGGATCAGTCTGCTGCCACCGAACTCGCCGAGCAGCTCGTTCAAAGCATCGCACAACCCTTCTGGATTGACGGTATCCAGATCAATATTCACATCAGCGTCGGCATTGCCATTGCACCGACCGACAGTGTCAACGACATCATGCGCTGCGCCGACCTCGCACTCTACCGGACCAAGAATGAGGGCCGCAACAGTTTCCGTTTCTACGAGGTGGAAATGGATGCGCGCATCGAAGCCAAACGTGCGCTCGCCATGGACTTGCGTGGGGCTCTGGCACGAGACGAGTTCATCCTCCATTTCCAGCCCATCATTTCCGCGCAGACGCTCAAGACGGTAGGGTTCGAGACCCTGCTGCGCTGGAAGCATCCGGTGCACGGCTTCATCTCTCCGACTATCTTTATCCCGATCGCAGAAGAGACAGGCAATATCATTCCCCTTGGCGAGTGGATCATCCAGGAAGCGTGCCGTATCGCCGTTTCGTGGCCGCAGGAAATCCACGTTGCTATCAATATCTCGGCGATCCAGTTCCGGCACTCCGACCTGGCGTCCATCGTTCGCGATGCCTTGACCAAGAACAAGCTCAAACCAAATCGGCTGGAGCTGGAGATCACTGAATCCGTCTTTCTTGAAGCGAATGTCGCTGCTATTTCGTTGTTGCGCCAGTTCCGCGCCATGGGAGTGAGCATTGCACTCGATGACTTTGGCACCGGCTATTCGAGCTTGAGCTACCTGCGCAAGATGCCATTCGACAAGATCAAGATCGATCAGTCCTTCGTGCGCGACCTTCCACACAATCGGGGCAGCCTCGCAATTATCCGTGCGGTGATGGGCCTTGGGGCCAGCATGGGCATGAAGATCACTGCGGAAGGGGTCGAGACCCGTGAGCAACTTGCCTGCCTGCAAAAGGAGGGTTGCGATCAGGTGCAGGGCTTCCTGTTCAGCCCGGCAGAACCTGTCGAGAAGACTTTCGAGCTGCTCGCCTTCGATCGTGACCGATACCAGGTTGCCAGCTAGAACTATCTAAATAAAGAACCGCTCTGCGAGAACGGTTCTTAGGCATCAAAGCTCTGACAATCCGCCAGCATCACGCCTGCCGCTTCGCAGCATCCTGAATATTGACCGGCCGGTAGTTCGCGGACAGGCGTGAATCCTTCGGCCAATAGGGCAGGAAGCCTTTGATCACTTCCCCCGGAATATCGAGCGGATTGTAGTGGTCGCGGTCGACGAACATCAATGACTGCTCGCCATGCCCGAGCAATCCTTGTGCGGCGCTGTGGATCTCATGCTGCAACGTCACGAACTTCCGATTGTGGCGTGCAATCTTGATGCGCACGGTGATCTGCTCGAACTCCTTCGACTCGCGACGGTAATCATGGGTGAACGAACGCGTGAGGATATAGAACCGCGTCGTTGCCAGGTCGAAATCGGGCATGCAGACGTTGAAGAACAACTCGCGTGCCTTGCCGACCCAACGCACGTAGTTGGCGAAATAGACGTTTCCGACGGAATTCGTATCATCATAAGTGGGAACAAGCTGCATGACGAACCACTCACCGTCGAATCCATGCGACGGCGAAACCTCGTCACCTCCCGCGACGCTGGCAAGTGGTATGGGCGACATCATCCGGATAGGTTGATCGACGATCTCAACGGGAATAGCCTTCGAGGCCGGCCCGAACAGTTCGATGATGACGGGCAAAGCGCCTATCAGACCGATGAACGGAGAGATGAACAGGAAGCCTGGCACCGGCTGGATGTAGCCGATGATGAATATCAGCGACGAACCGCAACCGATCATGAAGCTGAGCACCGGGTCGAACTTTGGCTTTGCGCCGAGCGCCTCGCATACGAGGTTCGCCGAGGCGCTGACGAACAGGGTTGCGAATGGCATCATGAAATACATCAGCGAGAAATTCGCCGGCACCGCCGTGAAGGCAATCCAGGCAGCGCCAAACAACAGCCAAAGCGGCGATGAAGCGACACCGTCCGGGATGAGAGCAAGCAAGGGACTGTTGCTGCGTAGATTTTTGCCTTTCAGGAACCACGACGTGGCGCAATAAAAGCTGTCCACGGTTGAAGCCAGGGCAATGACGGTCCAGATAACGAAGGCAACCGCCAGATATGGCTGGCCATTTTCTGCAGCAAGAACCGTAGCTGCAGAGACGGATCCCTGGGCGCTTGGTAGACCATCGATGGACAGAATGCTGCCTATCGGGCCGACGGCCGAAGCGGTAAGCGCATTGAGCAACAAAAAGCCAAAGAATATCAACGCGCCGACACCGTAGGCCATGCCCACATCACCGCCTTCGCGTTTGATGGTAACCGCCCGCTGCCAATGCTGAATATCGAGCCACGGGCCAAGCAGGAACCCGATCAGCGTTGGCATGATCAGACCATAGAAGCGGCTATCGAACTTTTCGAGTGGCACACCTGGATAGTCTGATGTCTGCCGCAGTCCGATGAGCAGGACAATCCCCGCAGCCACCCCGACAATCGTATAGACGATATGCAATAGTTTGAGTTGCTGCAGCGACAGCGCATGACCGATAGCGCATGCAAACAACAACAACAGCGCAACGCCGAGCGCCGATCCCTCGCCCACGATCGGCTGCCAGAGATAGGCGACGAATCCGAAGATCGTCACAACCAGTGCGGCCATCTGAAATAGCAGAAACACGCCAGCGTAGCGGCCTTCAATATCCTTGATGATTTGATCAGGCGGCCGCTTGGTGCGGCCGAGAATAAATCCAAACAGCCAGAGCCCTGCGACATTGGCAATGGCAAAACCAAAAAACCCCAGCCAACCATAGGTCAGAGTGACGTGGATGGAATAAAAGAAACCCAATCCCCACAGCCAGGATAAGCCTATTGTTGGCGCCCACAAAAGATTCCGCTCGACCGTCATGACTATCCAGCTTTTCAAGAAACGCTGATTTTACAGCACCCTACTTTAGTCGATGTTATTCGTGGAAATAAGTCAAATGTTCTGTTCTTGGACTGGCATCAAGAATTTAGCGTTTCGATAGTGTTGCCGAAACTTGGTGGCAGACGATGCGCAGATCATGAAACTTACCGGTAACGAATATACAACTCGTTCACCATTCTAGCGTGCAAAGGTGTCCAAACCGTTGCACATCCGACAACACCCGACCGATGGCTTGAGGTGACGCCCCAATCATTGGCGCAAGCTGTCCACCAACGCCAAAACCTCCGCTCCGAGCGCCCGATCCGCTTCCAGCTTGGGTGAAACAGCGCGAACGAGATCATACGTTTGTCTCGTTCCCCTGCCGCAGCGAAGTTCCGGCCTCAGATCTATGGCCTGTGCTGCGGCCAGCATCTCGCAGGCAACAAGGTGTCGCCACAAATCAACAATCTCCGCACATTTTGCCACTGCGAGCGGCGTCTGCGTCGCATGGTCCTCGACCCCTTCCGAAACGGCAAGGAAATCCAGAAGGACCGGATTGGCCTTGGAGCGAATGGCACCAGCGATTGCGGCTACTGTCTTCTGCAAAGGTACAAAACCGGCCGACGCCCCGCCGACTGGGCTCAGATACCGTGGTAGGCCATGCCGCCCGGAGCCCGTGATTTGAATGAAACGTGCAGCACTGGCCAGCGCCGCTTGTGCGATGGCTAGCCCAAGTGTTTCGAAAGCCAGCGCCAGCGACGGCGTGTGGAAATTTCCCGTCGACAGTACCCGGTCTTCATCGATGATTACCAGCGGATTATCCGCGGCCGAATTGAGCTCGAGTTCGATCGCGTCTGTCGCGGCCTTCAAGGCATGGGCAAGCGCTCCCTGAATGGGCGCTGCGCAACGCAGGCTAAGTGGATCCTGAATCGCCGTCTTTGCTTCGAGCAATGACGAGCCTTCAAGCAATGCCAAAAGCTTTTCCGCCTCTTCCACCTGACCTGCAGCGGGACGCGCAATCTGAATCGCAGGTGTCAGAATGCGTGGATTGCCGCCCAAGGCTTCGAAGCTCAGGGCAATCGAGCGACGCTGACAGTCGAGAAGCGCACCAGCGTCTATCGCAACAAGTGCACCCCGCCCGACCGAAACCGCTGAGGCATTGAGCAGCGACAACCCGTCCTTCGGGCCAAGCGCCGACGGCGCAAGACCGGCCTTTTTCAAAGCTTGAGCAGATGGGTAGACCTTGCCTTGATATTCTGCAGAACCTTCGCCGATCAGAGTGGATGCCATAGCAGCCAGCAGCACGAGATCACCAGCTCCTATGGAGCCAATGGATGGGATAACCGGATGAATCTGTCTATTGAGCAACGCTAGCAAGTCATTGAAAACTGATGGAGAAATTCCGGATCCGCCGACAGCCAGCATTGAAAGCCGCGCGGCCATGAGGGCGCGGGTAGCATCGCGCTCCAGGGACGGGCCAACACCCATGCCGCGTCCGCGCACCAATTGCTGTTGGAAGGCGCTGATGTCCTCGGTCACCGATGTTTTCAAATTGGCGCCGAGCCCAGTATTAAGACCGTAGATTTGCTGTCCAGATGATGCAGCTCTGTCGAGGAGCGTCCGCCCCTTTTCCAGCCTGTCATACACAGCGGGCTCGACTTGGACCGCCGCATTCTTACGGGCGATCGCTGCGATATCAGCGATCGTGGTGGTCGCTCCACTGAAGACAACGGGGCTCATGCAAAGCGCAGCCGCTGGCCGATATTGGAGGCTTTGGCCTTTTCCAGCATGGCATAGCCCAGCGCAATGTCGCTTAGCGACAGGCCCCGATGCCAGAACAGGATGGTCTCATTTTCACTCTCACGTCCGGACTTTTGTCCGGCAACGATCTGGCCGAGCTCCGCATGCAACGTCTGTTCGGATAGCTTGCCCGCCTCCACATGAGCGCGCAGGGACCCAAATTTCCCGCCCTTGCATTGGCCCCAGTCATCGACGACAAGTTTGTCCATGATGTCGGTCAACGACAGCTCCACGGCGCTCATTGTTCCGTAAGGCACGACGAACGCGCCGGGCTTGATCCATTCCGTTTTCAATATCGGTTGCGGCTGCGGCAAGCGCGACGCTTCAACAACAATGTCGGCGCCTTCGACGCAGGAACGCCAATCATCCGTGACGATGATCCGCTTGCCAAGATCCCGGGAAAGCTTCTCGGCAAAGGCGTTGCGGCTTTCGGGACGACGTGAATGCACGCGAATTTCATCGAAATTGTAGAGATGATCAAGGAGCCTCACGTTCCAATAGGCCGTGCCGCGCGCTCCGATATGGCCAAGGATCTTCGAACTCTTGCGCGCGAGATATTTTGCTCCGAGTGCGGTGATGGCGCCGGTGCGCATATCGGTGATGACCGTTGCATCAAGAATAGCGCGAGGCGCACCGGTACGTGGATCGAACAGATTGAGCACACCGAATTCTGATGGGTAGTTCAGCTTGTAATTGTCGACAAAGTCCCCGACGATCTTCACACCTGCCAGATTCAAAGGCGCAACATATCCCCGCAACACGTTGAAATGGCCGTTGAAAGTCGCATCCGGCTCAAGATGCACTCGCGGCTCTATGACGGTCTGGCCATTGCCCTGCGCGGCAAGCGAGGTTTCGATTGCACCGAGAATTTCGGCATCCGTCAGCGCCAACGCATCGATGTCGAGCGCATTCAGATAGTCGATATAGATAGGTTTCATGTCTTTGCTCATGCTGCACGCGCAGGGATTGTGATTCCGAGATTTTCGCGCAATGTGCGCCCTTCATACTCATTGCGAAAGAGGCCACGGCGACGCAATTCAGGCACAACCAGGTCGATGAAATCCTGGAGTGCCCCTGGAAAATAGGCACCCATCACGTTGAAGCCATCCGCCGCCTTGCCATGAAACCGCTCCTCCAGTTCATCGACGATCTGCGCCGGTGTGCCTATCAATTGCCAATGGCCGCGCGCTCCGGCGAAATTGCGCGCAACCTGCCGGATCGAAAGGTTCTCCCGCCGCGCAAGATCGATGATCAATTGCTGACGGCTTTGAATGCCATCGGTCGCTGGCATTTCGGGCAATGGTCCTCCCAGCGGGTACTGTGACAGGTCCTTGATACTGAGATAGCTGGCGAGCAACGCCACCCCAACCTCATCGGGAATGAGTTCCTGGAGGGCGTCATATTTCGCTCGTGCTTCGCTTTCGGTTCGGCCAACGATGGGCGACACGCCGGGCAGGATCTTCAGATCGTCCGGCTTCCGACCGAAGCCCGGCATGCGCGATTTCAAATCAGCATAGTAGGTTTGAGCTTCCTGCAAGGTTTGCGCTGCTACGAACACCACATCCGCTGTACGCGCTGCGAGGTTTTTGCCCGCATCCGAAGCACCGGCCTGCACCATCAATGGACGGCCCTGCGGCGAACGCGGGCTGTCGAGAAGTCCGCTCACCGTGAAATGCGCGCCGTGATGATTGACTGGATGTAGTTTGGTCCGGTCGGTATAGCTTTTTCCGTCGGCGACGTAAGCGCCGGCGTCGACACTGTCCCAGACTGCTCTTGCCGCTTGTTCGAATTCCTCGGCACGTTCATAACGCTGCGCATGGGGCCGCAGGCCGCTTGAAACAAAATTCTCCGCCTCGAGTTCGCTCGCGGACGTGACGAGGTTCCAACCAGCCCGGCCACCGCTCAATTGATCAATGGAGGCCAGTGTGCGTGCAAGGCCATAGGGCTCGTTGTAGGTCGTGGAGGCCGTAGCGACCAAGCCGATATGGGACGTATTGACCGCCAGCGCCGCAAGCAGGCTCAACGGCTCGAACATGGTCGAACGCGCAGCCTGGCTCGCGGTGTTGATATTGCGCTCGCGGATCGCGGCCGCGTCCTCAAAGAAAACCATGTCGAATTTGGCAGCTTCTGCAAGGCGCGTCAGAGCTATGAAGTGATCGACATCCACACCGGCTTCGGCAACCGCGTCCGGGTGCCGCCAGGCCGCAATATGATGGCCGCCTGCCATAAGAAAGGCGCCAAGCTTCATCAGTGCTTTGCTCATGATGGTTGCTCCGCTGCCTGGCTGGCCGGATGACGCGGACGTTGCAATCCAAGATGCTCGCGCAGTGTGGTATCCGCGTAGGAGTTGCGGAATAGTCCGCGCTTTCGAAGTTCAGGTATGACGTGATCCACAAAGGCGTTGACACCTTCCGGCGTCACCGGAGGAAGGACGGTGAAACCATCGACAACGCCTGCCCATGTCTCCAACGCATCCGCAATATCGAGAGGCGTGCCAATGATCTCCGACCCTCCAGGCCTTTCTCCATCGGGCGATAGCGCATCCAGTTTGGCATGAAGTTGCTGTGCGTCAGATTTGGTAGCGCCGATGAATGGAATGACATTTGCAAGGATCCTCACCTCGGACCGTTTGCGATCATGACGTTCGAGCCGCCGCACGAAATCGGAGACAAGCGTCGTCGCCTCGTCCACCGACGCCGGATTAATGAAAACCAGTTCGGCCCAGCGTGCGGCCATCTCGGCGGTGTCAGCCGTCAGTACGTGCGCAACAACAGGCTTGCCTTGTGGCGAACGATTGACGTTGAGTGGACCGCGCACGGTGAAATACGCGCCTTTGTGATCGAGAAGGTGCATTTTCTCCGGCAGGAAAAAACGGCCTGAGGCCTTGTCATAAACGAAGGCATCATCCTCCCAGCTGTCCCAGAGTCCGTTGATCACTTCGAGATATTCCTGGTCGCGCGCGGTTGTGCCCGACGAAACCACGACATTCCACCCAGCCCTGCCCTTGCTGATCGTATCGAGCGAGGCAAAGCGACGCGCAAGGTTGTAAGGTTCGTGCTGGGTCATTGCAGCGGTTGCGATCAGCCCGATCCGGCGAGCGATAGTGGCAAGTGCCGCAACCAGCGTCGTCGGCTCGAAAGGCACGGCCTGCGGCGACAGAGCGTTCAGGGGCCGCTGGCCAAGCCGATCGGCAAAAAATGCGAAGTCCAACCCGCCTTCTTCTGCTTTCATCACCTGCGCCGCCAACGCGTTGAAATGAATCGCATCTTCCGACTTCTCACGCCAGGCGGCGGGATGGTGGCCAAACGGCGTGATCGATATTCCGATGTGCATTGCTGGGTTACCCTTGCTCGTACCGCCCGTCAGACCGCGAAGATAGCGTCCCTCGTCAATTGCCCCTTCACTGCGCCGCTCTCGTCTACAACCGCAAGAACGTCGCTATTGGCGGCAACCATTAACGCTAGCGCATCGCGCAGGCTACTCGTCCGCGCAACCGTACCGGCACCTGTGCTCGGCGCTGCAGTGGTCATCGCGTCATTCACAGTGAACAGGCTGAGCCGCTTGATCGCGCGGTCTATCCCGACAAAATTTTCCACAAAAGCGTCGGCGGGGTGAGACAGCACTGCATCCGGCGTATCGTACTGGACGATCTTGCCGCTTTTCATGATGGCGATGCGGTCTCCAAGCCGGATGGCCTCGTCGAGATCATGGGTGACGAGCACAACAGTCTTGCGAACGCGGCGCAATATCTGGCGAAATTCGTCCTGAAGTCTCGTTCTGGCGATCGGATCGATCGCGCCGAAAGGCTCATCCATCAGCAGCACCGGCGGATCGGCCGCAAGCGCGCGTGCCACCCCTATGCGCTGGCGCTGTCCGCCTGAGAGCTGGCGCGGGTAGCGCTTCAGCATTTCGCTCGGGTCCAGTCCGACCAGATCCAGCAGTTCTTCCGTACGGCCGGTGATTTTCGCTTCAGTCCAGCCGAGCAATTTAGGCACCGCCGCAATGTTTTGAGCAATGGTCATGTGCGGAAACAGACCGACCTGCTGAATTACGTAGCCAATGTGCCGGCGCAGCTCTACCGGATCAACCTCTGTGACGTCCTCGCCATTGACGATAATCTTGCCTTCCGTCGGATCGATAAGGCGGTTGATCATCCGCATGGTCGTGGTTTTGCCGCAGCCCGATGGACCTATGAGTGCCGTTGTCGTCCCTTCCGGCACAACCAGCGAGAGATCATCAACTGAAGCGGGTCCGCCCGCAACGAAACGTTTGGTCACATGTTCCATGGTGATCATGCGGTAGATCTCTCTGCAAAAAAGACTTTTTCGGCGATGCCGAGAGTAAACTCGGTCGTGAGCGCGAGCAGCGCAATGGGAATGGCGCCAACCAGCAGCCTCGACATATCCATCATACTGATGCCGACGGCGATGAAATCTCCGAGGCCGCCGCCGCCTATGAAAGGGGCAAGCGTCGCACCGGCCAAGACCTGAACGGCGGCGGTGCGTGCACCGGCGAACATGGCAGGTGCTGCAAGGGGAATGCGTATCTTACGCAAGATCTGCCCTCGGCTCATGCCCATTCCCGTTGCCGCTTCGACGGCATCGGGGTCGACGTCGCGCAGTCCGATGAAAGCGTTGAGCAGGATAGGCGGCAATGCGAGAATGGTCAGGGCCACGATGGACGGCCACAATCCGATGCCAAGGAGCGGCATCATTATCGCGAGAATTGCGAGACTGGGAATCGTACGCAGTGCATTAATTGTGTTGATGACGGCAAAGGCGAGGCCGCTCCGGTTGATGATCAGGATCGCCAGCGGCAGTCCGATGGCCAGCGCGAAGGCCAACGAGACCCCCGACATGACCAGATGTTGGCCAAGCGCCTGGTAGAACTCCGGCTGATGATTGATGATCCAAGTGAAGGCGGTGATCAACATGTCATGCCCTCCCCCGAACGAGATATTTCTCGGCCTGACTGAGCACGACATCGAAGAAGATCGCCATCAAGGACGTCAAAATGCCGCCGACGAGTATCTTCTCTGTGTAGTTTTGATCGATCCCCATCAGAATGATCGTGCCAAGCCCGCCGCCATCGATGAAGGCCGCTACGGTGGCGATGCCAATGACGGTAACAAGGGCGATGCGTATGCCCGAAACAATGAGGGGCAGTGCGAGAGGAAGTTCGATCCCGACAAGCCGCTGCCAGGCATTGTAACCCATACCATCTGCGGCATCGAGAACATCGGCCGGTACGCCGCGCAATCCGGTTACGACATTGCGCAGGAGAATGAGCAGGCAATAGGACGACAGTCCAACCAGCGCTGGCTTTGTCCCAAGGCCAAGCCAGGGAATTAAAAGTGCGAATAGCGCCAGACTGGGGATGACGAAAATGATGCCTGTTAGCGTCAGGACAACAGCGTACAGCTTCGGCCGTCGCGCACAGATGATCCCGAGGATCAAGGCGATCACCAGTCCTATCAGCACCGAGGAAACCGACAGAACCAGGTGCTGCCACGTCGCAGTGAGTATTTCCGGAATGTTTTTGGGAGCCCAGTTCAAGGGTGCCGTCCTGCCTGTATGGTCGCTTCAGCAATGAAATAGCGGAGATGTGGTCATCTCCGCCATACACGTTCAAATGATCGGCGAAACCGCTGGGTTCCGCCGAGTATAATCAAATACCTTTTTCTTTCAGGAACTCTGCAGCGACTTCCTTTGGTTCCTTTTTGTCGCGTTCGACGGCGGCATTCAGGTCGCGCATGATCTCGTTGGTCAAAAGCGGGCTGACCTTGTTGAGCACTTCAGCAATCTTCGGGTTTTTCGCCAAGGCATCCTGGCGAACGACAGGCACAAGATAATAGGGAGGGAAAAGGTGCTTATCGTCATCCAGAACAACGAGATTGCTATCGGCGATCTGCCAGTCAGTGCTGAAACCATAGGACACATCGATGTTCTTGCTCGTCAGCGCGCTGTAGCGGATACCAAGCTTGGCGAAGATGCGGAAATCCTTGAACTCTATGCCGTAAACCTGCTTCAACCCCGGCAGACCATCCTTGCGTTCGCCAAAGCCGCCTTCGGCGCCAAAGGAGAGCTCCTTGGAAGCTGGACCAAGATCCGTCAGCGTCTTGAGCTTGTATTTTTCGGCGGTCTCTGGAAGCGTAATGATGGCATAGCCGTTGTTGATCTGCGTTGGCTCAAGCAGGGTCAATTGCAGGTTCTTCTCGTAATAATCCTTGACGTCCTTGTAAATCTTGTCGGCCGAGCCCGACAGGTCGCCCTTGACCACCGCCGCAAGCGCTGTCCCGGTATATTCCGGATAAAGATCGATCTCGCCGCTCGTCAGTGCCGAATGTGCGATGAGCGTAGCGCCCAGGTTGAGCCGGCGCTCGACTGTGATGCCGGCCTTCTCCAGCGCCTGCGCATAGATTTCAGCAACGACGAACTGTTCAGTGAAATTCTTGCTGCCAATTTTCACTGTCTGCGCAAAGCCGGACGTCGCCGCCGTCAATGCCACCAAAACGCCAAGCCCGATTGAGGCGACACTTTTCAAGTTCATGGTATTCCCCGCAGCTACTGTAGGATTTCATCTGTATCCCACTGGTTTCGTTATCGAATTCGCATGCTAGCAATCTCGGGCACTAAGTTCGCAGAACAATATGCCAATGTTCCGGGAGAAGTAGAAATTATTTACTATGCGTTTGCAACTACCGATACACGCACATCCTGACAGCGGTTGATCTCTGGTGTCATTGCATTCTCCTCGCTACATTGCCCGTAACATCGCCAAGAGGCAGGAGGCATCGATGTCAGACGAACATCAAGAGGAGTACGCGCGCGCGCATGACCACCCAGTCGACTGGCGGGAGCATGGTGTCAAAATTATTCCGGGCGATTCGCTTGATCCCAACACAGCACAGACGCCGGGTATGAACCGAGCCGCCGCCATCAATCGCGCCCGGGCTGGAGCCGAAAAAATCTGGGCAGGAACCGTTGTCATTCACGCCAACGCCAAGACCGGCGCGCATCACCACGGAGATCTGGAAAGCATTATCTACGTGGTCAAAGGCCGCGCACGCATGCGCTGGGGCGAAAGGCTGGAATATGTCGCGGAAGCCGGCCCCGGCGATTTCATCTTTGTGCCGCCATATGTGCCGCATCAGGAGATAAACGCCAGTACAGACGAAGCGCTTGAATGCGTCCTTGTCCGCTCCGGTCAGGAGCCTGTCGTCGTCAATCTCGATATTCAGCCGGTAGAAATGCCGGAGGGTGTTTTATGGAAGGATCCGATTCACCGCTGACTGCGCGAGAGCTTCTCATAACGCTTGATCAACCTGTCACGTTTGAGTTTCGACAAACGGTAGATCCAGAATATGCCATCGAGCTGATCGATTTCGTGCTGTAAGCAGATGGACAGGAGACCGGCCGCTTCTTCTGTCTGGGACACGCCCGCAAGATCCTCATAGCGAACCCGAATGGAAGCGGGCCGCTCGACCTCGTCAGAAACACCTGGCATAGAAACACTGCCCTCTTCGTGCCGGACGGTGTCAGCCGAAAACCATTCGATTTCCGGATTAACATAGAAGCGAGCTGGTTGCCCGCGATCAAGTTCAAGAACGACAATGCGCTTCAACAGGCCGATATGTGGAGCGGTTATGCCTATTCCCGGCGCTGCCCGCATTGTCTCCAGGAGGTCATCTGCCAGCAAACGGAGATCATTCCCAAATTCGGTAACGCCTTCAGCCGATGAACGCAGCAAGGGATGCGGATATTTGAGGATTGGGCGTATCGTCAAAACTTGGACCTTTCAAACTGGGACGTGGCACATGAGCAACGCTGCTACAGCCTCGTGCCTCAAACCGCATTCGGAGCGCAAGCTTCCTTTACAAGCAACGCTGCGACCGATAATCGACAGCAAATGAGCAAGACCGTAGTCAAACCGCAGGTTCTGCCGAAAGGCGCGTTGATCATGACGCTCCTGACGTTGGCGACAACAATTGTTTCGTTCGTCATCATGATGGGTATTACCGACATCTCGCCCACCAAACGGACGACGCAAATCATCATTGCAGCCAACGCAGTTTCAATTCTGGTACTGATCTATTTATCCTATGCGACGCTCCGGAAACTGTTTCTGTTCAAGAGCAAGGAAAAGCACCGGGATCTGCATACCAACATAGCAATCATCTTCGCGCTGATCGCGTCGATCCCTTCGATCATGGTTGCCTGTTTTTCACTCATTGTCCTGGACAATCGGTTAAACTCCTGGATCAATCCCGAGAACAATCAGATCATTGATATGTCAATCAAGGCGGCTCAGTCCTACACCGAGGACAATGCGCAAAGTCTTTTGACCACAACACTTTCAATGGCGATCGATCTCGATCAGCGGCGGATGCTGTACAGTCTTGATCGAGGCGCCTTCGAAAATTGGCTGACTTACGATGCAGGCCGCAACAATCTGCTTGGCGCATCCCTGGTCCGAGCCAACGGTGAGGTTGTGGTCAGCGCCCAACTTTTCAACGATCACAGCCTTCCCGAAGCACCGCTGGAGGCGTTGAAAACTGCGGCGGGCGACAGGCCGGTATTGATACCGCCGGAAGCCACCAACCTCGTCGGCGCCATCATCAAGATGCAGGCGCTGCCGGATTTGTACCTCTATACGATCCGCGCCGTGGATTCTTCGGCACTGGATAACATGCGCGTCATGACCGACAACAATGCCGAATATCAGTCGCTGGCGAGCAACAGGAAGAATACACAGATCGCCTACGCGTTGCTCTATATTGAGCTGACACTGTTGCTGCTTTTGACCGCCGTCTGGACTGGCATCGCCGTCGCCAATCGTGTGGTCAGGCCCATTCGCCTTTTGATTGGCGCTGCCGGCGACGTTGCCACCGGCAATTTTGACGTCTCAGTGCCTGTCCGCGCTTCGGATGGCGATATCGGCTCCCTATCTCATACGTTCAATAATATGGTCGAGCAGTTGAAAACCCAGCATAACGATCTGATCTCGGCAAAGGACGAGATCGATGAGCGCAGGCGCTTTACCGAAGCGGTTCTGTCCGGCGTGACCGCCGGCGTTATCAGCGTCAACTCGCAAGGCGATATTGCCGGTCTAAACCGGCCAGCCGAGCACATGCTGTCGATAGATGGTTCACTCGCTATCGGCAAGAACCTCCTTGATATCCTTCCGGAAATCGGCGCTGTATTCGAGGCGGCGCGGGAGAACGGCCGGTCTTCCAGCCGCCAGCAAATAGGCATTACCCGCAATGGTGTCGTACGCTCTTTCAACGTTCAGATTACCCGGGAAGACGCCGATACGCAGCACACCTCCTACGTGGTGACCGTCGACGATATCACCGATCTGGTCGCTGCCCACCGCTCGTCCGCTTGGGCGGACGTCGCACGCCGCATCGCCCATGAAATCAAGAATCCGCTAACGCCAATCCAGCTCTCCGCCGAGCGCATTCGCCGCCGCTACGGCAAGGTCATTGTCGACGATCGCGAGGTTTTCGACCAATGCACCGAAACGATTATCCGCCAGGTGGGCGATATAGGTCGTATGGTCGATGAGTTTTCTGAATTCGCTCGTATGCCCAAGCCGCAACTCGCAGCAACGGACATCCGCGATGTGTTGCGCGACGCATCCTTTCTCGTGGAAATCAGTAACAACCAGATCAAGTTCGAGCATGACTTTACCGACGAGCCGCTCGTTGGAAATTTCGACAACAGACTCCTTGGTCAGGCTTTCGGTAACATTATCAAGAACGCTTCGGAGTCCATTGAGGCAGCGCTCCAGAACGGAGCGATCGAAGAAGGTTTCATTCTCGTTCGTGCTGTCAGCACCAGTTCGTCCATCATTGTTGAAGTGCTCGACAACGGCAAAGGATTGCCCGCTGACAATCGTCATCGACTGCTCGAGCCTTATGTGACGACGCGCGAAAAGGGCACCGGTCTCGGCCTCGCCATTGTCAAGAAAATCGTCGAAGATCATAGTGGGCATCTCGAAATGCTGGATGCCCCTGCGAGCTTTCATACCGGTCGCGGAGCGATGGTGCGGATGACTTTTCCAAAGCTCGTCGAGGCCAGCGCAGCCTGAGTTTCACCGATATCGCTTTCGTTTCACTCGATATCAAAATGTGATGAAACTAAGGCACAGCGCAAATTGCGCTCTACATTGAAAGCGCTATAATCCCTTCCAGTGAGGCCGGGATAATGGGATTAAGCCTTCCATGATTTGGGTCAAGCACATGATCACCACAATTTGAATTGATCGCTGGGAACTGGAATCAGCGACGGGTGTTTATGATTTTTTTGAGAACGCGCCGGTCCTATCCGGCTACGCTCAGGAGGAGTCAGGCGATGCGACACACGAAAGAAAACGGCGATATCTCCAACTGGATGACATGCTCAATGATTTTGTTTGGCGCGCTGGCAGTTGCAGCCGTCGTCTTTGCGGTTTGACTATCGGGGATTTGACCCGATCGGGATGAAAACTCGGAGAGCTGTGTGCGTCCGACGGATAGCGCATGGGTTTGGTATGGGCTGGTTTCCAAGAGAAACTGGCCCATTCTATTGTTGGGACTTTAGGTCAAAATCCGGTAGGAATGGCGCTTGAACCGGCTGTCGAACCGTTCGGCCGGGAGGAAAGACCGCCCTTTACTCTCACCGCTTCAGGCGCCACTTCTGGCCCTTGGTGCGCCTGGGCACTATTGGAACCAAAGTCATTGCAGATAGTTTCGCAGATGGGGTTATGCTGTTGTCGACTGTTCCCCTTCATTCGAGAACCGGCAGGCAAGTAGTTACTTGAAGCAGGAAAAATAGTGGATATTGCGCAAAGCAACTTTAGTTCTTCGCTTGCAGCTTTGCACAGCATGGACAGCGTCATCCGTGATTCCCTGGTCATGGCACTTCCCATTCCCGTATATACGACAGACAAATCCGGCATCATTAATTTCTACAACCGAGCCGCGGCGGAGTTTTGGGGTCGTGAGCCGCGGATCAGCGAAGAGGCTTGGTGCGGATCATGGAAATTGTACTGGCCTGATGGAACGCCGATGCGGCATGACGAGTGTCCCATGGCGACGAGCCTGCGCGAAGGCAGAGAGGTGCGAGGACTGGAAGCAATAGCCGAGCGGCCCGACGGCACCCGGGTTGCGTTCCGTCCATTCCCTGTTTTGCTCCGGGACAAGAGTGGCGAAGTTATTGGCGCTTTGAATATGCTGGTTGATCTCACAGAACAGAAGCGCAATGAAGAGTCGGCTCAGCACCTCGCGGCGATCGTGGAATCATCCGACGATGCGATCGTTAGCAAAACCCTCACAGGCATCGTCAGGAGCTGGAACAGGGGTGCTGAACGCGTATTCGGTTACACAGCCGAGGAGATGATTGGCCGTTCGATCACCACTGTTATTCCTCCCGAAAGATTGGGGGAGGAAGAGTCCATCGTCGACAAAGTCCGCAAGGGTGAACGCCTGGATCACTATGAGACAATTCGGGTGCGCAAGGACGGGGTGCGGATTCATGTTTCGCTGACCGTATCGCCAGTCAAGGATTCGACCGGTCGCATCATTGGTGCGTCCAAGATTGCCCGCGACATTACCGATAGAAAGGAGAAGGAAGAACGCATCGTCATGTTGATGCGGGAGGTAAACCACCGCGTCAAGAATCAATATGCCGTCATTCTGTCCATGATCCGCGAAACCGGCAATCGCACCGGAGATAGTGGCGAGTTCGAGCAGCAGGTGCGGGAAAGAATCATGGCTCTCGCGCGATCACATGATCTGCTTGTACACGCCGAATGGCGCGGAGCGACCGTAGCAGATCTGCTTTTGGCGCAGATAAAGCCGTTCGGCGATGAATCCGCCGTTACAATTTCAGGTCCCGTTATAGTCCTGCAGCCCAATGCCGTTCAGTATCTGGGGATTGCGTTCCATGAATTGGCAACGAATTCGGCCAAATATGGTGTGTTTTCCGCTGACCGGGGTAGCATCGCAATCGATTGGTATGTCGGCGATGACGGTAACAACTTTTATCTGGCGTGGACTGAATCTGACGGGCCACCTGTAAGGCTTGGGCGTGCCCATGGATTTGGCAAGATCGTGCTGGAGCGCGTAACTCCCCTATCCCTTGGGGGGGCAGGCACCCTCGAACAAACGCCCAAACGCCTCGTATGGACTTTGCGCGCCCCAATGGAAAACATTGCAGCTCCCCTCACCTGACGAAGCACACAAGCCTCATTCTTAATGCTTAACTGGGCTTGCTGGAAACCACGGTCGCTCGCGTGTATTATTCGCGGCATCATTGAATTCTGGTTCAGGGGGAGCCAAATGCCACAGATTTCTCAGCTTTTCTTCAAGACGGCCATCATATGTCTTCTGATCGGGCTCGCGATGGGCCTGCAAATGGGAATGTCCGGAAACCATACGGTGATCGCTGCTCATGCACATCTCAACCTCTTGGGCTGGGTTTCCAGTTCCATTTTCGGTGGGTATTACGCGCTCAACCCAGCCAAGGCAGTCAAGAGAATGGCCATGGTTCATTATGTGGTCTATACGCTTGGTCTGATCGTCATGCTGCCGGCGCTCTACTTCATGGAACTTGGCAATGTCCAGCTTGAACCGCTCGTCGGGATAGGGTCGCTTGTTGTTTTCGCAGGCGTTTTGATCTTCGCCGTGGTGATATTCTCCAAGGAGATCGCAGTCATCCCCGAAGCCAGACGGGCCTGAATCGGCCTGACCGGGATAGCGAATCATACGTCCCTCCCTCCCTCTCACTGTTTTTGCGGTGCAGATGGAGATGGCACATCCAGCCTGATGAGCCGGGAAAAGTCCGGCGTGAGGCCTGCGGCCTTGGCCCGCTCGGCGACATGGGCGCGTCGCCGCAGATCCGCGAGCGGCAGACTGGTGTCGAGCGCGCCGCGCTCATAGGCGTATTCTGGAAGATAGCCATTGACGATCAGTCGCCAGTCGAATGGAACCACATCCCCGACTGCCCGCATCATCTTGAC
>NZ_JAVDSX010000003.1:0-595082 GCF_031455525.1 Phyllobacterium sp. 1468
CAACCGAAGTGTTCAGAGACCAGCTTGTTGAAATCATATCGCCACCACTATAGCCTACCCTCGCCCGCCGTTGCATTTGAAGTAGAACCCACAGCACTTGAGCGGACGGACGAAGAACCGGCCTGCCTACTCGCTGTTTAATTGTCCAGCCCTGAGCTTGAAGTTATCTCGACGACGCTCTGCAGCTCAGGCACATATTCAGGGCGAGTCCCAACAAATAGCTGACGACGCGGGCGTTCGCTAAGAGTCGTTTGACGTAGCCTCTGATGACTGTGAGCTCCAAATGATCCCTACCGTAGGATTCTTGAATTGAACTCATAGCATGTTGCAGTCTGAAGCCGATTATCGGCATTTTCAAACGGTCGTTTACTGACAGCTTCCGACATTGAACACGCGTGGATTTAAAAGATCGAACCGGCTAGAAATCGCATGACGATTGCAACCATGGAATTCAAGCATGAACAACGCCTACGCTGCTCTAGATAGCCTACTTGACCCCTCCATTGAGGATATCATCGGAATTGTTGCCGAGTGCAATCAGCTATCGAGCGCCGACCTCATCGACAGGTCTCGCAAACCGCACATAGTAGAGGCTCGCGATGACGCAATCGCCGAGGCGTATGTGAGGCTGCGCGGAACGTCCTTGACCGATATTGGAATAGCATTTGGCAGCAGGAACTATGCAGCAATCAAGAAATCACTGATGCGGCGTGATCTTGAAGTGCCGGTGTCGGGCATCATTGATCGGGAGGCTGTAGCTACTGACGGCAGGGGAGGGATGTCCATCGAGGACATAGCGCATAAACATCACTGCTCACGCTGGAGCGTCCGGAAAATCCTCTATGAGGCCAAGGTTTCAGCTAAGAAAACCCTGGCCTCAGAAGCCACTTAAAATTTCAGCTTCGCGGAGACGGACAGAGCCGACACGAAGTCGTCGCCAAACTCATAGGCAGCGTCTACGCCGCAAGCTTGATTGCCCTCGCAAGCTGTTGGACCGTAGCTGCCCGAGGACAACATGCCCACCGCAGCGCCGGCCTGGAGTTGCCAAGATTTGTTCGGCTGGTATTGAGCGCCGACTGAAAGCAGGTAGGTGTCGGTCTGTGTGGTCAAGCCAGTTGATGTGCCCCGATCCCAGCTGATTTGAGCAGCGCCACTCCATTTTGGAGTAAACTGATGGCCAATGCCGGCCATAACATACCAACCGTCCTGGAACATCAGATCGAGAGATGTGAGGCGGAATGGAGAGCTAGGGTTGCATGAGCCTAACGACTTTGTAACCGTGGGGCAGAAGGGGATAACACCGAGGACACTCCAGTCGGTCCACTTGACCGTGCCAAAGGCGAGCCATTCTGGAGCGATGCCTGTCTGCCATTTGAACTCAAGCTGCTGTGGCAGGGTTGCTGTGCCATATACGTCTGTGACTGTTCCTAAAAAGGGATTTCTGGCAGACGCAAGCGCTCTCGGGATTTCGGTCAAGTCCACGGTGCCGTTGACCTCGCCGAGGTCAATCTCTGCATTGTAGATAAGGCTGAAGCGCATTTCGTATTCAGGAATCTCATAGGCAACGCCAGCGCGCCAGCCCCAACCATCGCCTTTAATATCGAGTGTTCCAGTGCCATCAAAACCCGGAAACGCTCCGCTTAGTGGAATGAGGCTATTGACCATTCTGGTCTTAAAGCCCTCGATCTCCTGATACGAGACGCCGGCTATGCCTCGAAGGAAGCCCGGACCTACCTGCCATTTGTAGGAACAGGTCAAACCATAATCGTTGCTGGTAATCTCGGTTTCGATGTTGCTGGCGTTACCTTGCCAGGCATAGCCTGGATTGGTGTGAACGCCCCACGGCTGTTGATAGCTCGCCAAACAATCGAACTCTGGCGTGATGCCGACCTTGCCGCTCCAGCGAGGGACATTGTATGAAGGGGTCTCGTCTACACTCGTGCTTCCGAAGCCTGGCCCATTGCTAGGATCGGTATCGCGCGCATTCTTGATTCGGCGCTCCGGCATGACATGAGTGACGCCTGCATCGGTCGCAACTGTTCCGTTGTTAAATAGAAGATCCCAACTGTATCCACCGCGCTCAAGCCCACCCGCCTGCGCACCGGAGGCGACGCTCGTAAGAAGTAGAGCGCCGCCGGCGATTGTAGATATTGTTCTATTCATTAAGCCCTCCCAAAAACCCCTGCACTTGCGTCCAAACTCGGGTCAATTCGTTACCATTACGTATAGGTAACGAAGCCGTGATAGCGCGCAACTCGTTTCAAGAGGCTCTCGGTCGGGCAAACCACTAGATCGAAACGCCTAGAATCGAGATTCGGGAGTATTTTGGATGCTCGCAAGAAGGATTTTGGCGAAGAAGATGGTCAAATATGCTCGAAAAGGCGATATTTCGAGCCAAATAGGGCCATTGTTGCGCAAATGCAACGTGGTCCGAAAATGTCCGAAATGAGACAACAGCTCGGCAAAAATACGGTGATAATCCGTTCGGATTAGGAATCACCGGACTCTATTGCGGGATTTCCTCGGTCTGGCGATCAGGATCGAACAAGAGGTGAGGGAACATTAGGAACAGCGAACCGCAGTCGAGGTCGCGCAAATGGCTAACCCAGCTGCAGTCGATCCTGGCGGTCATGCAAATGCCGGAAGCTGGGCGGTAGGTCATATGGGGGCAGTTATCTCGCTATGAGCGAATGGAAGTCGATAGAAAATAGCCACCCCTAGAAGGCTGGAAGCTGCACGATCGAGATTCCAAAAAAGATATAGGCACCAATAGCCGTTGTGATCGCAATAACGATCAGCATAGCCCCATCTGTCAACTCAAACATTTCGGCCCCCTTTTTTTGTTTTTCTCCAGTCTAGCAAATTTCGGCTGAGTTGGATGCACATCAACGTGGGCTAATCCCGCCGAGTTAGCTGGCGGATGGTAGACGATTAGGTATGGGGTAGGTGACCAGCGATAAGAACCGCTTGAGAAATCAATTAAACTTTGTGAGAAATGGACGAGTTTGGATTCTCTTGAGATAAAGACCTCGACTGCTCAGCCCAGCGTCCCCGTGAAACTCAGGAATATGTAATAGGAGGCGGCATGGCGTCATTTACGCGGCAGGAGCTATATGAGTTGGTGTGGTCCAAGCCCATTACTCAACTCGGAAAGGAATTGGGAATATCTGATCAAGGTAGATCAAGATTTGCCCGCCGTTCGCGAATGGATCGAATGGGCTGAAGGATATGTAAAACGGATTGACCCGCTTGAGACTGGTTTGCCTATATTGCTTTCGGAGGAAGACACACTTCGGCTTTCTTGGGAGTATCCAAAAGACAAGTTTCCATAGTTCCGTTCCCGTGCAGCTTACTAAGAGTGGCGCATACGTGCCTTGTCCGGAAAAATCCCGCTTCTTGGCAGCAGAAAAGCCTTCAGGATAAAGGGAAAAACATCTTTAGTTTCAGGGCTTTAGCCGGATTCGGAGGGCAGCACTCTATCCAGCTGAGCTACGGGTGCTGATAAGGCGTTGACCCTATATGCGCGAAGCGTTTCTAACCGATGCGGCCCGCCGCTTCAATGACGAATTTCAGTTTTGCGCCGGGAAATAGAGGGCATTCGCCGGCACGCTTGATCAGGAGATCTACATGCTTGGCGCTTCGCCATCACAAACATGTTAAAGCAGTTGGGCACCATTTATGAGATATCTGTGTCCAGCGTCCGTAGAAGACCGTAGGAGATCAATATGCAGATGAACCGACGTCATGTATTGGCGCTCTCAGGAGCCGCCGCCGCGACAACGCTCTTTGCCCCGGCCATCAAGGCTCGCGCCGCCGCGCCCTTCAAACAGCCCGAACTGCCTTACGTGGAAGGCGCGCTTGCGCCGGTGATTTCAACGAGAACAGTCGGCCTCCATTATGGAAAACACCACGCCGGTTACTTCAAGAAGCTCAATACCTTGGTTGAAAAGACACCCTATGCCGATCTCTCCCTCGAAGAGGTGGTCGTGCGCGCCAAAAAAGACGGGGATACCGCGATCTTCAACAACGCCGCACAGGCATGGAACCATAATCTCTATTGGCAACAGTTCGAAGGCGGACCTGCGGCACCCAAAGGTGAATTCCTGCAAGCCATCGAGAACAGTTTTGGCGGCTTTGACGAACTGAAGAAGAAGATTACTGCCGAGGGCGACAACGTGTTTGGCACAGGATGGATATGGCTGACCAAGGATGGGGAAAAGCTCTCAATCGTTGGCATGCAGGATGCCGGCGATCCGCTCGCGGAGGGCAAGAAAGCGTTGCTCGGTATCGATGTCTGGGAGCACGCTTATTATCTGGATTACGAGAACCGCCGCCCGGAACACGTTGCGGCAGTTCTTGGCAAGCTTGTTAACTGGGAATTTGTCGGCGAACAATTTCAGGCATGATATTCTGCCTAAGGCGCCGTCCCCGGTTTCCGGGAACGGCGTTTGAAATCTGATTAGTCGATGTCGAAGGATACACCCTGAGCCAGGGGAAGGGCTGACGAATAGTTCACCGTATTTGTGGCACGGCGCATATAGGCCTTCCATGCGTCCGATCCGGATTCGCGCCCGCCACCCGTTTCCTTCTCGCCGCCAAATGCCCCGCCGATTTCAGCGCCGGACGTGCCGATATTAACGTTGGCGATACCACAGTCAGAACCGTCAGCACTCAGGAAACGTTCGGCCTCCTGTAGATTGAGCGTGAAAATGGAGGATGACAGCCCCGCTCCGACTGCGTTGTGATCGGCGATCGCTTTGTCGAAATCGCTGTACTTCATGACATAGAGGATAGGAGCAAAGGTTTCTTCGGTAACCGGCCCATCCTGTTTTGGCATTTCGACGAGAGCGGGTCGGACATAATAGGCATTGGCGTATCCGGTATCGATGCGCTCACCGCCCGTTACCTTGCCACCATGATCGATTGCTTGCCTAAGCGCCTTTTGCATATTGTCAAAGGCTGCCTTGTCGATAAGCGGGCCGACCAACGCCGATGTATCGAGCGGACTGCCGACGGAAACGCTCTCATAGGCTTTTTTCAAGCGGGGCACGAGCGTTTCATAAACGCTGTCATGGACGAAAAGACGGCGAAGGCTTGTGCAACGCTGCCCGGCCGTTCCCATTGCACCGAAGGCAATAGCACGCAGTGCCATGTCGAGATCGGCCGAGGGGCAGACGATGCCGGCATTGTTGCCCCCCAGCTCGAGGATCGAGCGAGCGAAACGCTTGGCGAGACGCGGCCCGACCTCGCGGCCCATGCGGGTTGATCCGGTCGCCGATACCAGCGCAACCTTCGGATGATCGACGAGCGTCTCACCAACGGTACGGTCGCCCATCAGCACCTGGGTAAGGCCGGCGGGAACATCACCAAAACGCTTGGCGGCGCGCTCAAAGATGGCTTGGCACGCAAGCGCGGTTAGAGGCGTTTTTTCCGATGGCTTCCACACGACAGCGTTACCGCACACGAGTGCAAGCGTTGTGTTCCACGACCAGACCGCAACCGGGAAATTGAAAGCGGAAATTACGCCAACGACGCCGAGCGGATGCCAAGTTTCCATCATGCGATGTCCGGGACGTTCAGTTGCAATGGTCAGGCCGTAGAGCTGGCGCGACAAGCCGACAGCAAAATCGCAAATGTCGATCATTTCCTGGACTTCACCGAGGCCTTCGGACGGGATCTTGCCAGCTTCGATGGAAACGAGGCGGCCGAGTTCACTCTTCAGCGCCCGCAACTCCTCGCCGAACAGACGCACGAGTTCACCGCGCCTTGGGGCAGGAACCAGACGCCATTCGCGGAAGGCTGCATCGGCCTGTTCGATGGTCTTCGCCGTGTCGTCTGCCGAATGGACCACCACGTCAGCGATCTTCTCTCCGCTTACGGGACTAAAGGAAGGCATATTGCCTCCGGTATGGGCGGATTCAGCTACGCCGAGCTTGGAAAGGAGTGCTTTCACTTCTTGAGCAATGGTCATCTTGCTTTTCCTTTGTCTGTTCGCCTGCCGGTTTGGGGCGGCTCTTTATCAGGCGGTTCTAATTTTTGATACAGCCGCTGCTCAGCTTGCGAGCGCGATGGGTTTGAAGTGTCTCAGGCAGGCATCGATGGATGCCTTTTCAAGGCGTTCATAGTGAGCGAATTCATCGAGAACCGGTACGCCAAGCTCGTCCTCGAATTGGCGCTGACTAGGGCTCGCTGCGAATTTCTGGCTCGCATCGTCGCCGAGATTGGATTGGAAAATTCCGGCGGCACTCACCGGCAGAAAATCCTCATAGACGATCGGGTCGAACTGGACGGCGCCCATCGCGACGAGGGTTTCGATGTTGGCGGCCTCGCGAGGGGAAAGCGTGTTCACCGGAAAGCACTCGACGACAGAGTAGCGGAAATAACCGAGCCCATTGATGCGAATATCATTCCAATCATCCGGGAAGGCTTTGAACGCAGCCGCCAACGCAGCAACGTAGGCTGCGGCATTCGAGCCATCGGCGGCAGGGCGAACTACTTCACGCGATTTGACCAGGAGTTGGTCGTAGAGCGCGCGACCTCTAGGGGTTAGCGCAATGCCACGCTGCTCGATTTCGCCGAAGCGGGCCGTATGCGAGCCGGCCTCCCATTGCCCTTGGACGTTGCGGAACGATACATTTTCCTCAAGCGCCTTGAATGAGGTCTGGCGCAGGAGAATGGGGCAAGCCCGTGTCGGAGGGCCTTCGATCACTGCCTTTGGCGAAATACCGTGTGCTGGCATCAGGGCCTGAACCGCATCGATATCCAGTGTGCGCGGCGTCAGATGATTGATGTGCGGTCCCTTGAAAGACACGACATCGGCGATCAGCCGGTGCGCATCGTGCAGGCGGTCATAAAGCTCACCGCTAACACTGGCATGATCGTGCCAACGGAAGGTTTCGAGGATTTCCTGTACGAAACGCGCCGCATCGTCAGGGTTGAGGCCGCCTTCGGTCTCGGCTTTCTCAATGAGAGAAATCGCCTCTGCAGTGAAAATCTGCCGTGCTTCGAGGACCTTCCTGGCTTCATTGCGAAGCTCTGCATCCGCAACGAGATCAAGCCGCAGCAATGAAGTAAAAACCCGAAACGGGTTGATCTTCAACGCTGCATCGCTTGTCGGCCGGAAGGCGGTGGAATGAACGGGAACGCCGGCCTCACTCAGATCGTAATAGCCGACCGGGTACATGCCCATGATGGCGAACACCCGGCGCAGCATGGCCAATTCTGCTGGCGTGCCGACACGGATAGCACCGTGCCGCTCTTCCGAAATACGGTCAAGCGTGTCGGTTTTTTCGAGGCGATGTCTCAGTTCCGGCGATCCGGCAAGCGTTTGTGCGTTCACTTTCGCGACAAGCGACAGAAGTGTCCCGTAGGCGGGAACTTCCGTCCGGTACATGGAGGACATGGCTGAAGAGAAAGATGCGCGAATAGCATCTGTCGAGACAAAACTTGTTGATTTCACAATGATGGTTCCGTTGCAGTGGTGCGACAGCAAAATTCATCGCCGTCATGCTTAAACTGGATTATACATAATATAATGGCTTGCGGATTGCGATGATTCAAACTGGGTTGATGCGAGATAAGAATGAAGTTAAGCCGCAGATTGATCCCGGACATCGATATTCTGCAGACATTCGAATGTGCGGCTCGGCATGGTAGTTTCACCCAAGCGGCGAGAGAGCTCAATCTTACGCAAAGTGCTGTCAGCCGGCAGATGAGCGAACTCGAAGGCCAGATCGGCGTGCTGTTGTTCGAGCGCATTCGTCAACGTGTTGTACTTTCCGATGCAGGACAGAAGTTTCTTCCGGAAGTACGGCGCCTGCTCGGGTTGACCGAAGAGATGATGCTGCGCGCCATGGCGGCGTCACAGTCGGCATCATCCCTGAACATCGCCACGCTGCCGACCTTCGGCAGCCGCTGGTTGATGCCGAGGCTTCCCGATTTCCTGCACCGCCATCCCGAAATGGCGCTCAGCGTCGCATCGCGGTCCGAACCCTTCGATTTCGAGGAGGAGCCTTTCGATCTGGCCATCCACTATGGCCAGCCGATCTGGGCGCACGCCACATGCACCTATCTCTGCAGTGAACTGATTGTACCCGTCGGAAGCCCGAAGCTTTGCGCGGCCAATCCCGTCAAGACACCAGCCGAACTGGCAAGCTCAGCGCCATTGTTGCATCTCTCGACACGGCCCAAGGCTTGGGCCTCCTGGTTCGAAACGGTACAGGCAGAGATTGCGACGCCCTATAAAGGCCACCGATTTGAATATTTTTCCATGGTTATAGAGGCAGCGCTTGCCGGTCTGGGCTTCGCATTGCTGCCACGATATTTGATTGAGCAAGAGGTCGCGTCAGGGCGCTTGCTCGTGCTGTTCGAGCAGCCCCTCCAGACCGAGAACAGCTACTACCTTGTGGTGCCCGACCACAAGAAGGAGAACGCTCTGGCACAGAGCTTCATCACCTGGATTGCCCATCAAGTTACTGAAGGGCCGACGGTACCCTTGATCATTCGGTGACCGCATCATGTGTTCAAGAAATTTCATTTCCGTTGGCACGATCACACCCTATAACGACATGTTTATGAGCCGGTTTTCTCCGGCCGACCTGACGGTGATCCCATGCTGAATGATGAACGTTCCCACGGCCTGTGGGAAAAGACCGCGCCACCCGCGCCGAAGACGGAACGGCTGGTTGGGGATATCTCCGTCGATGTGGCGGTGGTCGGTGCAGGCTTCACCGGGCTTTCTGCGGCTTTGCATCTGGCCGAAGCAGGAACCAAGGTGGCAGTCGTCGATGCCGTTGAGATAGGGTACGGCGGTTCAGGCAGAAATGTCGGCCTCGTCAACGCGGGTATGTGGGTCATGCCAAATGATCTGCCGGGAGTATTGGGAGAGGTTCATGGCGAGCGCCTCCTGGAACTGCTCGGAAACGCGCCGCAATCAGTTTTTGATCTTGTCGACAAATACAACATCGACTGCGAACTCGAGCGCAAAGGCACACTGCACTGTGCGCTTGGCCAGGACGGGCTGAAGCAGCTGGAGCAACGGGCCGAACAATGGCTTGCCCGGGGCGCTGCGGTTCGACTGCTGGATGCAAAAGAAACCGCCGCCAAGGTGGGCTCTAATGCATACATGGCTTCGTTATTGGATAACAGGGCAGGCACAATTCAGCCGCTGGGCTATGTTCGCGGGCTCGCCAAGGCTGCTCTGAGTGTTGGCGCCGCTGTTTACACCGGGACGCCGGTAATGGCGACGGAGCGTTCCGGTAAGCGTTGGATCCTGCGAGCACCTTCAGGCACGATTGCCGCGGACTGGGTCATCGTTGCGACGAATGCTTATACGACATCGCCTTGGCCGGAATTGCGGGCGGAGCTTCTGCATCTCCCCTATTTCAATTTCGCCACTGCGCCGCTGCCGGAAGAAGTGCGGAAAACCGTCCTTCCCGAAAAGCAAGGCGGCTGGGATACGAAAGAAATATTGAGTTCCTTCCGCATGGACCGGGCAGGGCGGCTGATTTTCGGCAGCGTCGGTGCATTGCGCGGCACCGGCATGGCCGTGCATAAGGCGTGGGCAGCGCGATCAATCCGCAAGCTTTTTCCGCAGATCAAGGATGTAAAATTTGAAGCTGGCTGGTATGGCAAGATCGGCATGACGAACGACAGTCTGCCCCGTTTCCACACGCTCGCTCCGAATACCATCAGTTTCAGTGGTTACAACGGCCGCGGCATCGCGCCGGGCACAGTGTTTGGCCGTCTTCTCGCTGAGCATATAGTCGGCAAGATAACCGAGGCCGAATTGCCACTGCCGGTGACGCCGCCAAAGGACCAGGGCCTGCGGGCAATCCGTGAAGGATACTATGAAGTGGGTGCGCAGCTGGCGCATATGGTTGGAAGCAGGTTTTAAGCGAACACTATCGCCGGTTGTGCCGTTCATTCAACAGCACAACCGGCCAGCCTCCGGCAGCAAGCGCAAGCGGTAGGATAACAAAGGCAAAGAGTTGAATGCCGTTCATCACCGTAGCCCTCTCAGCGTCCTTCGTGCAGCTAAATGTAACGTGACCGCAGCAAAAACTAAATGGATTCATCCCAAGAAGTTATGGTTATCGATGACAAACGACCACCCCGACGATAGACTAAGAGCGTCTACTCATTCGCTTGCCATTCTTGGCATCCCGACATATCTCTAAGCGATGGACAGCAAGAAGCCGATGCGGCACACCAGACCCAGCGTCTCCGCCAGCATTTTCGCCGCGGTCAGGAACCGTAACAAACGCCCGGCTGGCATTACCCGGGTCGTGCGCAACGATCTGCTGATTGCTTCCTACAATGTCCACAAATGTGTCGGGATCGATAAGAAATTCGACCCGGATCGCGTTGCCCACGTGATTGGCGAAATTGGCGCGGACGTCATCGCCATTCAGGAGGCCGACAAGCGTTTTGGCGAAAGGACAGGCTTGCTCGATCTTGCCCGTCTCCATCGCGAGAACAGCCTTGTTCCAGTTCCGGTAACTTCGCTTTACCCAAAAGGCCATGGCTGGCACGGCAATCTGCTGTTGTTCCGCGAAGGCGTCGTTCGCCGTGTTCAACAACTTGTACTACCCGGCCTCGAGCCGCGCGGTGCATTGGTGGTCGATATCGATCTGGAAGCAGGCCCGCTTCGCATCATTGCCGCACATCTGGGCCTCCTCAGACACTCGCGACAACAACAATCAGAAGCAATTTTGAATGCCGTGAAGGCAGATCCATCGCGTCCGGCTTTGCTATTGGGCGACTTGAACGAATGGCGCGTGGGCAAAGGTTCGTCATTGCACTTTCTTCGCCCGGTCTTCGACCCGGCAAAAAATGCGGTGCCGAGCTTTCCGTCGCGATTTCCTGTCTTGGCCCTGGATCGCGTTCTTGGTCATCCGCACAGCCTTGTAACAACGATCGAGGTTCACGATACACCCTTGGCCCGTGTCGCATCTGATCATTTGCCGATCAAAGCCTATGTCGATCTGAAATCGGCGTTGGCCGAAACAGAAGAAATCAAAGATAGGGCGAGCCTAGCCAGATGATTCGCTCTACCAGGCGCACCCAGAACGACCTGGCGCGCAGGTTTTGAAGCAGAACCGGCTTCGCTGAGGCCATTGCGTTCTCGATAAGCGCTTCCACTTCGGACGCAAATGCTGCATCCATCACCTCAAGATCGACTTCGAAATTCAGCCTTAACGACCGCGGATCAAGATTTGACGATCCGACATAGGCCCACTGCCCATCGACCACCAAAAGTTTGGAATGGTTGAAGTTACCGCGGGCGCGCCAGATGCGGCAGTGACCTTTTAGGATCTGGTCGAACTGTGCCGTCATGGCGCGGTCCACCAGCTTGAGATTGTTGATTGAGGGCACGACGATGTCCACCTCGACCCCGCGGCGTGCGGCCGTTACCAGCGCGCTGATCAATTCGCGGTCCGGCAGAAAATAGGGTGACATGATGCGAATGCGCGATTGTGCAACGGAAAACGCGCCCATCAGCATCCGGTGATTGGCTTCAACACTGCGATCAGGTCCCGACGGTACGGCGCGAATGAACACGGGATCCCCCGGCTGCTTGTCCGGCGTGGCGATATGCCAGGGCTCCCCTGTGAGCATCTCATGAGTCGTAAATCGCCAATCCTCGGACGCAATATGAAACAGATCCGTCACGATCGGCCCGGTTAATCGGAAATGCGTGTCACGCGCATTGTCTTCGCCTACGACTTCCGCTGAAAAACCTGCCCTGATATTCATTCCGCCGGTAAAGGCTACACGCCCGTCGATGACCATTATCTTGCGGTGGGTGCGAAGATTGGCATAGGGCAGGCGTAACCCCATGATAATATTACCGTTAAAGACGGCAACTTTGATGTTGTGCTTGGCGAGATAGCCGACGATGCTCGGAATGGAATATCGAGCACCCACCGCGTCGATCAGTATTCTCACCTCGACCCCGCGCTTGACGGCGACAATCAGGGCGTCGGCGATGCGCAGACCAAGCTTGTCCCGGTCGAAGATGTAGGTCTCAACCAGAATGCTGCGTTGGGCCTGGTTAATCTCGGATAGCATGGCGTGATAGGCTTCATCGCCGCCTTGCAGTATGTCGATGTCGTTGGCGGTCGTAAGCCGGCATCGGCTGACGCGATCTCCAAGTGTCTTCATTGCCGCAAAACGTTTTTCGAAATGCGCCAGAACATGTTTGTCCTTGGCATCGAAACGCATGAAGACGTCCTGGCCAATCTCGTGCAGGAATTTGCGTTGCGAGGAGATGGACGACCGCCGGATGCGGTTAATGCCTGCGACGGCATAGATGAGTGCACCGATGACCGGGGACAGGATGATGACGCCGACCCAGCCGATGGCGGCGCGGACCTCTTCCTTGGTCATTGTGGCGTGAACGGCCGCCGGGACGCCGAGAACGATCGACAGCACAAAGAAGATATGCGGCAGGTGGGTGTAGAGATAATCAGCCATTGCGGCGTTTCATGTCAGGATGCTGAGTCCCGGCGGGAACGCCATTCGGCCAAGGATACCGGCTGGTCCGGTATACGAATTTCAAAACTTGTTCCCGCTCCATCGTCTCCCCGCAACTCAATCGTTCCCCCGTGAGCTCGTACAAGTTCATGGACAATAGCAAGACCAAGACCGGTGCCACCAGATCTTGCCGACCCTTTGAAGGCTGTAAACAGATTTTCGCGCGCCTTGGGCGGCAGGCCGGGCCCGGTATCGTCAATGCCGATGATAGAGGTTGTGCCGATCTGTCCTGCCGTTATCGTCAATCGCTTGACCACGGACGGATCACTTCGGGTGTCGCTGGCCATGGCTTGCACCGAGTTGCGGCACAGATTGGAAATGACGCGGAAGAATTGATCCGGATCGACATTGATTTCAAAATCGGCCGGTACCAGGTTCTTGAACTCAATCTCCGATTTTGCGTCGAGGTTAAGCATCTCCTCGACGTCGCTGATGATCGTGCGCAACTTGACCCGCCGTCTCTGCGGCGGTGCTTCCTGCGTACCGCCATAGGCGAGCACGGTCTGCGAATAATTGATCGCGCGATCGATGGTACGTACCAATTTCGGCACGAAACGCTGGATGGCCGGATCGCTGGTGTTTGCAAGGTGATCGGATATGAGCTGGGCCGAGGCCAGGATATTGCGCATGTCGTGGTTGATCTTGGAAACCGCCAAGCCTAGGTCGGCGAGATGTTTCTGTTCCGAAAGCGTACGTTGCAACTGGTGCTGCATGTCTGCGAGCTCCCGTTGGGCGATGCCGAGCTCGTCTTCGCGAGCTTCCGGCTTGATAATACGCTGCGGATCGTCTGGCGCCTGGGCGAAAGCCAGCATGTTGTCACTCATGCGCTGGATGGGCCGGATCAGCAAGCGGCTGATCGTCAGGAAAACCAAGCCCGCAGTAATGAGCGAAATAAACAACGAGATCAGTGCGACATTCCCCGCATATCGCAGCATTGCATTCCGCAGCGGGGCATCGGAAGTGAGGAGTTCGATGATTTTGCCGGTATCCCCAACCGGACCATAAACACGGATAACCCGGTGTCCGCCATTGATCAGCGTATCGAATGCATCGCGGATCATCGTAATCGGATCGGTGACAGTGATATCGATGTGCTTGTCAACTTTGGAAGGCATTTCCGATACGGCAAGGAGCCGGGAGGCGCCTTTTTCGCGTAACACGATCGCTTTCGTTCCCGTCGCAAGAAGGACGTCGTTCTGCACCGATTGCGGTACATTCTCGCTATCGCTCGCAGCTAGCACGACGCTCGCCGCAGCAACCGTGTTGAGCCGGTCGGAAAGCCAACGAATACGCATATCTGCAATGATAGGTACGAAAATCATCACTTCCGCGAGAAGGCCAAACAGGAGGGTGAGGCGCAGCAACTTGCCGGAAAGACGTTTCAGAACGGGCAAACGCCGACCGGCATGCAGAGGCACACTCGTGTTTTCTGGCTTTTGCTGAGTCGCCGTCATATACGCTCCATCGGCATTCGATTTAGGTCAAATGCTTGCCCAGCACAATAAATCAGTTGCGTGGATTTGCCTATTTTTGAATCGCGTCAATCAATTGACTTATCAGCATCGGGCCTCTATAAGCCGCGCACGTCCGGGCTGACCGCCCCCACGACGAATATCGACGGCATATTCGCATATGCTAACGGCGGTCCTGATATGCTCCTGTCAAGAACAGACCACAAGAAGGGCCGCACACCGCGGTATTTAACAAATGAAGCGTACTTATCAGCCATCCAAGCTTGTCCGCGCACGTCGCCACGGGTTCCGTGCCCGCATGGCAACGGCAGGCGGCCGCAAGGTTATTGCAGCGCGTCGCGCTCGCGGTCGCAAGCGGTTGTCGGCATAAGGCATTCCGCGCAGACTTGTGCGGTTAGCCAGAGTTGGCACCATAGAATGAATGAGCAAAAACCACTCCGCCTTCGCAAGAGAGCGGAGTTTTTGGCTGTCCGAAACGGAGAAAAGCGCCGCGGCGTCTACTTTCTTGTTGAAGTCAAAGAGCGAGAGGACCAGGTTGGACCCCCGCGCGTAGGTTTCACGGTCACCAAAAAGAACGGGAATGCTGTTATTCGCAATCGCATCAAGCGGCGCCTCCGAGAGGCGGTGCGCGTCAATGTTGCTGATGACATGCAAGCTGGAACCGACTATGTGATCGTTGCTCGCCGCGATGCGCTGAACGCGCCATTCGCTGAGTTGACGCGGGAACTCTCCAAACGGGTTTCCAGGAAAATATTGACCCGGCGTTCGACCAAGCCTTGACAGGTACTCGCGAACCCGACCCAAGGACTGACAATGGAAACCAACCGTAATTTCTTCATCACCATTGCCTTGTCCATTGTGATCCTGACGCTTTGGCAGGTGTTCTACATGAACCCCAAGATCGAAGCGCAGCGCGAACAGGCCCAGATCGAGGCTACGCGGCAAGGACAAACGCGTGTTGACGGGCAGGCGAGCACGCCAGCCGGCACTGCCACAAACGGCAATGCAGCAAATAATCTCCCGTCTTCGACTGCTGGCAATCCAGCCGCAAATGTCCCAGGCCAATCGCAAGATGCTGTTCAGGCGGGTAGTCTCACGCGTGCCGCCGCCCTTGGTCAGACCCAGCGCATCAAGATCGACACACCCAGCCTTGGCGGCTCGATCAGCCTGACCGGAGCGCGGCTGGATGATCTGCAGCTGAAGCATTATCATGAGACTGTCGACGACAATTCGCCAAATATCGAGTTGCTTAGCCCTGCGCAGATGGCCGACGGCCAGTTTGTTGAGGTTGGGTTCGCGGGAAATGACCTGACCGGGACCGTTCCAGGCCCGACGACCGTTTGGACCCGCGAGGGCAACAACGATTTGACCGCGTCCACACCTGTTACCCTGTCCTATACCAATGAGAAGGGTCTGGTCTTCAAACGGACGATCAGTGTCGACGAGAACTACATGTTCACAGTCAAGGACGCTGTCAGCAACACGACCTCGGCACCTGTTTCGCTGGCCTCTTACGGACGTGTGACGCGCTTCTCGAAGCCTTTGCATCCAAGCACCTACGTGCTGCACGAGGGCCCGATTGGCGTGGTCAATGACAAACTGATCGAGTACAAGTTTGCCGCAATTGAAAAAGAGCGCGAAGTTGCGCCGGACCGTTCGACCACCGGCGGATGGGTTGGAATTACCGACAAATACTGGGCTGCAGCGCTCGTTCCAGCACAGGCGACGCCGTTCAAGATTCGCTTTTCATTTTTCGATGATGGACGTCCGCGCTATCAAAGCGACTATCTGTCTGATCCGACGACGATCCAGCCGGGTCAGTCGGCATCCACCGAAAATCTCATATTCGCAGGCGCGAAAGAGGTCGGCAGAATCAATGCCTACATGAATGATCTGCACATTCCGCTCTTCAAGAATCTGATCGACTGGGGCTGGTTCTATTTCATCACAGAGCCGATGTTCTATCTGATCGACTGGCTTTACAAGGCTATTGGAAACTTCGGCGTGGCCATCCTGGTCGTGACCGTGATCTTGAAGGGTTTGTTCTTCCCGCTTGCCAACAAGTCCTATGCCTCTATGGCGAGGATGAAGCTGGTACAGCCGAAGATGGCCGAAATCCGCGAGAAATATGCGGATGACAAGGTCAAGCAGCAGCAAGCCATGATGGAATTGTACAAGACGGAGAAGATCAACCCGATTGCGGGCTGTTGGCCGGTCCTGATACAGATTCCGGTTTTCTTTGCGCTCTATAAGGTCCTCTACGTTACCATAGAAATGCGCCACGCGCCGTTCTTCGGCTGGATCCAGGATCTGGCGGCTCCCGATCCGACATCTTTGTTCAATCTTTTCGGCCTGATCCCGTGGGCAGTCCCTGCTTTCCTGATGATCGGCGTCTGGCCTTTGATCATGGGCGTCACGATGTTCCTGCAGATGCGCATGAACCCGACACCGCCGGATCCGACCCAGCAGATGATCTTCAACTGGATGCCGCTCATATTCACATTCATGTTGTCGAGTTTCCCGGCAGGATTGGTGATCTACTGGGCGTGGAACAATACGCTGTCCATTATCCAGCAGGGCATCATAATGAAGCGTCAGGGGGTCAAGGTCGAATTGTGGGACAATCTCACAGGGCTTTTCCGCAAGAAGCCGAAACCCGCCGAATAGCGATGAATCGCTAAACTTACCCAGAAGGCCCCCGGCTTGATTGATCGGGGGCTTTTCTTTTGCGCGGTTGACAAGCCTCCCATAAACATTGATTGCAAGCATGGCCGTCTGCGGCGAATGGATGGAAGAAAATTGAGCGAAACGCAGCAAAACATCAACAGGCTCATCGAGAAGGGCAGATTGCTCTTCGCGCAGGGCTGGATTTTTATCCGCGGCGTTCCTGCGATGAAGTTTCTGCCGCCGGAGGGCCCGCTCGAAATCGCGTTCGCCGGGCGTTCCAACGTGGGAAAGTCGTCCTTGATCAACGCGATCATTGGCCAGAAGGGGTTGGCCCGGACATCGAATACACCTGGACGGACGCAGGAGCTCAACTATTTCGTTCCAGATGGCCATTCCGGCGAAGACGGCGATCTTCCTCCCCTCGCGGTCGTGGATATGCCGGGGTATGGTTTCGCTGAAGCGCCCAAAGAACAGGTTGATGCTTGGACACGGCTGGTTTTCGATTATTTGCGCGGACGTACGACGCTCAAGCGTGTCTACCTGCTGATTGATGCCCGCCACGGGGTGAAGAAGAACGACGCCGAGGTATTGGATCTACTCGATCGAGCCGCTGTATCTTACCAGATCGTCTTGACCAAGATCGACAAGATCAAACCCGCCGGAGTGCCGCGTTTGATCGAAGAGACGGCACAGGCCATCAGAAGGCGCGCCGCGGCCTATCCGGAAATCCTGGCGACATCGTCTGAGAAAGGTGGGGGGCTGGATGAACTCCGGGGGGCAATTGCACAGCTCCTCGAAGAACAGCGTAAATAAAAAAGGCCCCACGCGATCCGGAGGATCGGCGGGGCAAAACCTGGTTCACTCTGCGCAAATGAACCAGGCGTCTCTGACTACATTTTTGGCAGAAGAACCTTGTCGATTACGTGGATGACGCCGTTCGATTGCTTGACATTGGCGATGGTAACGGTGGCCACCGTGCCGTTTTCATCGGTCAAAGTAAGCTTCTTGCCCTTGTACTTTGCCGTCCAGACGCATCCACCGACCGTCTTCACCGGATGCGCGCCTTCGTCATCATCGATCATCTTCATAATCGTCTTGGATGAAGCGTCGGCAGCAACGACGTGGCAGGTCAGAATCTTCGCCAGCTTTTCCTTGTTTTCCGGCTTTAGCAGCGTCTCGACGGTGCCTTTCGGGAGCTCGGCAAATGCCTCATTTGTAGGGGCGAATACCGTAAAAGGCCCCTTGCCCTGAAGCGTCTCGACAAGGCCGGCCGCTTTGACTGCAGCCACCAGTGTCGTGTGATCTTTGGAGTTCACGGCGTTTTCAATGATATTCTTGTTTTCGTACATGGCCGCACCGCCCACGGTGGGGTTCTTGGCGTACGCAGTTCCGGCAACCAGCAGGGCCGAAAGTGCGATCAGGCCCAATGATTTCTTCAACATACTACATCTCCATTGTTTGTTTCCCCTCAGGTGAGGACAGATGGAGATACGGGAGGTCGGAGACTTAAGTTTCAGACGACGTCAAAAATTGGCGCTCTAAATTTTGCGGACGACGCCCGCAGCGACGATTGGCCCGGTAGGAGCGCCGCCTGGTGCACCTCCGACAGGCTCTAAAGTCAGCGCCAGTGTTGTACCATCACGTAGCTTGGCGAGTAATGGCGACGATAGGTTGAACTCTGTCACTTGCGGGGAAACCATCAGGCCGAGCGAGACGGGCGCTTCGTTGCCGGCAATCAGCCAAAGTTCAAGTGAGCGGTCCTTTGGAATGTCGCCGCTGACCACGGTTACTTTCAGTTTCTTGGTCTGGTCATCAAAGATCGCAAGCGTGCGAACGCTGCTGCCTTGTGTCTCCATAGATGCGACCAGTTGCTCTCTGATCCGGGCAGGACGCTCGATCAAATCACGGCCAATTCCGATCACAGCAAAAGCAAGGGCGGCGAAGGCCAGTCCGCGCCAAAAGGCAATATTGTTCCAGAACGACGAACTGGCGGCCACTTCGATGGCAAAGAGGCGTTGATCGATCCGGCTCTTCAGATGTTGCGGGGCTTGCGCCGCGTCGTACTCATCGTTGAGAGGGTCCAATTGTGTCTGCCAGCGTGCAACCAGGTCCGCAAACGGCTTGTCCGTTTCGATACGGCGCGCAACCTCCCGGCGCTCCTGCTGGGGGATCACACCCAACACATATTCGGCGGCAATGAAATCATCACCTTCCGGTATCATGTTGTCATCGGGTTCAGTCGGGCTCATCCCTCTAGGCATTCCTTCAACTTTATCAGGCTGCGGCGCAGCCAGGTTCTCATTGTATTCAACGGCACCTTATGGCGGCTGGCCAACACCTCGTAACTGTCACCATTCAGGTAGGCGCCACGGACGGCCGCTGCTCTGTCAGCCTCAAGCCGGCCGAGGCAATCATAGATCCGTTGCGCTTCCCCACTGGCAACGGCGGCCTGTTCGGGATTGGGTGAGGGCTCGGACACGGCTGCAGCCTGATCCAATTCGACGGCTGCAGGCTTTCGGGACCGCAATATGTCGATGCAGTGATTGCGGGCGATCGCCACCAGCCATGAAATAGGACTCGTGTCAGCGACGGCGAATCGGCCCGCTTTGTTCCAAATCTTGACGTAGATGTCCTGTAGTGCGTCTTCTGCTTCCGTTCGATTACCCAAGACACGCAGGCAGACCCCAAAAAGTTTCGCGCTTGTGGCGGCATACAGCACATCGAAAGCGGCGCGGTCCCGTAGCGAAACTCGCGAGATTAGCTCCGATATGCCTTCAGGCGTCATACAGATGGCGTTTCCAACTCTTAGCGCTCAATTTAAATCTGCCGAGGGGTTGCGCTGTCAATGGCCGATGAAAAAAACGTCCGCCGATGGCTTAAATCGTGTTTGCCCGAAACCGTCTTTAGCGTTAAGAACCCCCGTCCTTCCCAAGCTGGAGCTTGCGCATGTCCTCCACATCCGACGCTGACCACACTGCTGAAATTCAGGCGAGTCTGCTTTCTGCTGCTCTGCCTTATATGCAGCGCTATGAAAACAAGACCGTCGTCGTGAAGTATGGTGGCCATGCGATGGGTGACGCGGCTCTCGGCAAGGCGTTTGCCCGGGACATAGCACTTCTCAAGCAGTCCGGTATAAATCCCATCGTTGTCCACGGTGGCGGACCGCAGATCGCGTCCATGCTGGCACGCATGGGTATTGAGTCCAAGTTCGAAGGCGGCCTGCGCGTAACCGACGCGAAGACGCTGGAAATCGTGGAGATGGTGCTGGCGGGCTCGATCAACAAGGAAATCGTCGCTTTGATCAACGCCGAGGGCGAATGGGCAATCGGCCTGTGCGGCAAGGATGGCAATATGGTTTTTGCCGAAAAGGCCAAGAAAACCATCATCGATCCCGATTCCAACATCGAGAAGATCGTCGACCTCGGATTTGTCGGCGAGCCGGTAGAAGTCGACCGCACGCTCCTCGATCTTCTCGCTCGTTCCGAGATGATACCCGTCATAGCCCCTGTTGCGCCCGGGCGTGATGGCCACACTTACAATATCAACGCAGATACGTTCGCTGGCGCCATCGCCGGCGCACTTGCGGCATCTCGCCTTTTATTCCTGACGGATGTTCCCGGTGTTCTCGACAGGGACAAGCAGCTTATCAAGGAACTTTCCGTCGCTCAGGCACGTGCTCTGATCAAGGACGGCACCATATCCGGCGGTATGATCCCGAAGGTCGAAACCTGTATCGATGCGATCAATCGCGGTGTTGAGGGCGTGGTCATCCTTAACGGCAAAACGCCTCATTCGGTTCTGCTCGAACTTTTCACGGAACGCGGAGCAGGAACGCTGCTCGTTCCCTGATCACTTTTTGAGATGATCGAGCGGGATTTTCCCGGGCCCTTTGATATTCTGCAGCACCAGCTGGGTATGCACGTCTCGTACGCCCTTCAATCGCATCAGCCTGTGCATGACGAAAGCATTCAGATCGTCCACGGTCGGCACCATGACGTGAAGAAGAAAATCATGTTCTCCGGTCATGGTCCAGCAAGCCGAAACCTCGTCCATACGCTGAATCTCCGCGATAAAGCGCTCGGGAGAGTCGTCGCTATGGGTGTTGAGACGCACCTGTATGAAAACTTCTACCATCAGTCCTATCGATCGCCTGTCGATGGTCGCGGCAAAGCCTTTGATAACCCCCCTTTCCTGCAGTTGCTCGAAGCGGCGAGTGCAGGGTGTGGCTGACAAGCCGATCAATTGGGCAAGGTCAGTTATCGCAACGCGCCCATTGCTTTGCAGAATCTGCAGCATCTTGATTTCGAAGTCGCTGAATTGAGGTGAATTCACTCAACACCCTCCTTGCAGTTTATTAATTCACTCATAACGATGCACAGAGGCGCCGATTAAGTCAAATCCCCTCATTTCCCCATCGTATCCTTCTGGAAAGCAATCTAGGAGGAAACGATGACTATCAGCGTTGAGGCTTATGCCCGGGAATGTGCCGAACAGGGACTTCGCGGTAACTATGCGGTTTGCCAGGCGGATTTCACCGTTGAACAGAAATATGACTATTCCGATGAAGACCAAGAGGTCTGGCGCACTTTGTGCGATCGCCAGACAAAATTGACGGAGAAGCTGGCGCATCACAGCTATCTCGACGGTGTGGATGCCTTAGGGCTTCTCGACCGAATACCGGACTTTCACGAGGTGAGCGAGCGGCTTCATAAGCTTACCGGTTGGGAAATCGTTGCCGTACCAGGTCTCATCCCGAATGAGCCGTTTTTCGACCATCTTGCCAACCGGCGCTTCCCGGTGACGAACTGGCTGCGCAGCAAGAAGGAACTCGACTATATCGTCGAGCCGGACATGTTTCATGATTTCTTCGGTCACGTTCCCATTCTTAGTCAACCGGTATTTGCGGATTTCATGCAGCTTTATGGTGAGAAGGGTGGTGCCGCATCTCGCATGGGCGGCGAACAGCTGGCAGGCCGGCTTTACTGGTACACTGCCGAATTTGGTCTTATGCGTGAGGGGGGCGCATCGCTCAAAGCGTTTGGTGCCGGTCTTATGTCGTCGTTCAGTGAACTGCAATTCGCTGTGACGAGTCCGGACGCCCATCACGTGCCTTTCGATCTGGAAACGGTGATGCGTACGGCGTATGAAATCGACAAGTTCCAACGGGCATATTTCGTGTTGCCATCCTTTGCCGCGTTGAGAGATGCGTTTGAGAAAGCCGACATGGAAAAACTGGTTGCGCGCTGGAAAGATGTTGATCCATTGGATCCGTCGATGGTCTAAGACCGCTGAAAACAAACCGCTGCGATGGCATCTCAGGCGGCGTTCTTCATGTTTGACTCGATGATCACGCAGTTGCGGCCATGGCGTTTGGCCTCATACAACCTGCGATCGGCGATCTGAAAATGATCGGCGATCGCTCCATCTGCCAGCCCAACAATGCCCCCGATGCTGACACTTAGCGAGACGCGCTCGTTTTCCGGTGTGCGGAACTCGATGCGGTTCACCGTTGCCCGAATGGTTTCGGCGACGGATTTGACCTTGTCCTCATCATCCGTTGCGAGAAAGACAGCGAACTCCTCGCCGCCGATGCGTCCGATACTGTCCTCTTTTCCAAGACAGCCCGCGATACTCTGTGCGATAGCCATCAACGCGCCATCGCCATTGTAATGGCCATGAACATCATTGATTTTTTTGAAATGATCCGCGTCTATGATCAGGAGAGAACTTGCCTTTCGCGTACGGACATCCTCGATATGGTTGAAGAAGGCTTCGCGATTGAGGAGGCCCGTCATACTATCGTGCGATGATTTCTCGACGAGTTTCGCATTGGTGATCTCAAGCTCCTGCATGACCTGATTGAGTTTTTCGTAGGTCAGACGCAGTTTTTCCGACTGGCGAAAGACGATGAAGGAAATGACTGGAGAAATCACCAGGGGGCAAATGGTTGCGATCATGTAACCTCTTGCGTCATGCATATCGTTGGCCGTCATGATTGCTCCGGTAATCAGCAGGGAGCACATGACGGAAACGACCATGACCATTGCACATTTGAGGAGAATTCTGGACATCGGACCTCGGAGACAGCTCTTAACCAATACGAGGAACAAATGAAGCGGTTGTTAGCGAATAATTTAAAAACGGTCGTAGTTCAGACTCTTTTCGTCTATTGATTCGGGAGCGAAACAGAATTTTCTGCATTTGCTTTTTGCCTATCAGAAAACGGCGGAACCTTAATCGCGTATGACAAATCAACCAGAATCTTTGAACTTTGCCCATGTGACCGATTGGGTCTTTGATCTCGACAATACCCTGTATCCACATCATTCAAATCTGTTTTCCCAGATCGATGTGAAAATGACGGACTATGTTGCGGATCTTCTGAAGCTGTCCCGGACCGATGCGCGGCAGATGCAGAAGCAGTTCTACAAGGATTACGGCACGACGCTCAAAGGATTAATGGACCGCTACGAGATTGATCCGGACGACTTCTTACAGAAAGTCCACGATATCGATTATTCCTGGCTGGTGCCGGACCCTTCATTGGCCACCGCCATTCGGCAACTGCCCGGTCGCAAGTTCATTTTCACCAACGGTAATCGCGGACATGCCGAGCGGGCTGCGCGTCAGCTTGGCGTTCTTGACGAGTTTGATGACATTTTCGATATCGTCGCGGCGGAATTACTGCCGAAGCCTGCGCAAGAGACCTATGACCGCTTTTTAGCACTGCACAAGATCGACGCGGCAAGCAGCGTGATGTTCGAGGATCTGGCGCGCAACCTTATCGTGCCGAAAGCCTTGGGGATGACGACGGTGCTGATCGTTCCAAACAATTTCGAACCGACCTTCTCGGAAATATGGGAGCGCGATCCGGGTCATACCGATCACGTCGACTATGTTACGGACAACCTTGCCTCATTCCTCAGCGCCATCCTGCCGGGTCAGGCGGCGCTGAATGTGCCTGCTTGAAGCGGTTAACCTCCGTTGAAGCGATAATCGATGATGCGGCGCATCGTGTGCTCGAACGATTGCCGCAGTCCGGTTTTTCTGGCGCACTTGTCGAGTTTACCGTTTTTGGGATCAAACAGGCCTGGGCTTGTCTCTTCGGTGGTGCGCTGCTCGCTGCAATCATGCTGACGAGGTTGTTCTGGCCCAATGGCAGCTGGCTAGCGCGCTACGACTTTCTCTTTTTTGTAGCCCTCACGATTCAAGTATGCATGTTGGCATTCAAACTGGAGACCTGGGAAGAAGCGAAGGTCATTTTCATTTTCCACGTGGTCGGAACAATCATGGAGATATTCAAAACCCATGTGGGATCATGGATTTATCCGGAAGCGAATATTTTCAGAATCGGTGGAGTGCCGCTGTTTTCGGGTTTCATGTATGCAGCCGTCGGTTCATACATGGCGCGTATCAATCGGATATTCGACATCAGGCTTGAACGCTACCCCTCATTCCCGCTGACGTTTCTGCTCGCCATTGCCATCTATGCCAACTTCTTTGCGCATCATTTCATACCGGACATCAGGGCTGGCCTTTTTGCTGCGACAATCGCCCTGTTTTGGCGCAGCACGATGCATTATCGTGTCTTCCGCTTTCGTCACAAAATGCCATTGCTCGTCGCTTTCTTTCTTGTTGCCATGTTTATCTGGGCTGCGGAAAACATCGGTACCTGGTCAAGGGCTTGGATCTATCCGGCGCAGGCTGACGGATGGGCGCCGGTGTCCTTGGCAAAGCTAGGATCCTGGTATCTGCTGATGATCATTTCCGTCGTATTGGTGACCTGGGTCTATCCGCCACGCGGCAATGACGAGAATCAGGAAAGATCGTAGAACGTTTTGACTACGTCCCAAGCCTCCTCGGCCGTATCGACGAATGTAATCAGCTCGCGATCGGACGGCGAAATGACACCCTGTTCCGCCAAGAAATCGAAGTTGATTGCCTTTTCCCAAAATGGCTTGCCAAAGAGGAGAAAGGGAATGCGCTCCATACGTCCGGTCTGAATGAGGGTAAGGGCTTCGAAAGTCTCGTCCATCGTCCCGAAGCCACCAGGAAAGATCGCCATGGCCTTGGCACGCATGAGGAAATGCATCTTGCGAATGGCAAAGTAGTGGAAGTTGAAGCAAAGTTCCGGCGTCACGTAAGCGTTAGGTGCCTGTTCGTGCGGCAGCACGATATTGAGCCCGATCGTTGGCGCGCCGACGTCCGCGGCGCCACGATTGCCGGCCTCCATCACCCCGGGCCCGCCTCCGGTAACGACAACGAATTCGCGGTTGTAGGTCGTTGAAGAATAGGTCGAGCAAAGCTGGGCGAACTTGCGTGCCTCGGCGTAATAGTGAGAATTGGCTTCGAGGTTCTTCTTCTGGGTTTCGTTTTTTGCGGCCCAGGCAGCGCCGCCCGGTTCCGGAATGCGTGCCCCGCCGAAAAGCACGACGGTGGATCGAATGCCGCGCTCGGCCAGTGCCATCTCTGGCTTGAGCAATTCAAGCTGCAGACGCACGGCGCGAAGTTCACGCTTCGTCATGAAATCCGGATCGGCAAAGGCCAGCCGATAGGTCGGCGATTGGGTCTGCGGCGTTTCCGGCGCGCTCTCGACGCGGCGTACTGCTTCGGAAGAATGTGAGAATGGTGTCCAGCTGTGTTTTTCATCAGTGTTCAATTGTTTTTCTCCTTCTGCGGACACTTATGGCGCTTAGAGACATAAAAATCGATTCGTCTTCCAACAATGTGGCGGTGCGAATTGACGCTCTCGCAGACTTAACATAGTAGCCTTTGTCATTAGCCATAACCCGCCGCCCGTTTAATGGAGTGATCTGAAAATGTCCAAGCCCGATCTGACCAGTCTCGAGAAGACGATCGACAAGGCCTTCGAAGAACGCGATGCAATCAGCACCGAAACGCGCGGCGAAATACGGGAAGCAGTCGAGACCTCTCTTTTGCTGCTCGATAGTGGAGAAGTTCGCGTTGCGGAGAAGCAGGCGAACGGCGACTGGAAGGTCAATCAATGGCTGAAAAGGGCGGTCCTGCTATCGTTCCGCCTTAACCCGATGGGCCTTATCGAGGGCGGTCCAGGTGGGTCGACCTGGTGGGACAAGGTCCCATCGAAGTTTAACGGCTGGGGTGCGACCGAATTTGCCAAATCTGGTATTCGCACCGTTCCGAATGCGATTGTCCGCCGCTCCGCCTATATCGCTCCGGGCGTGATCCTGATGCCGTCCTTCGTCAATCTCGGCGCTTACGTCGATGAGGGGACCATGGTCGACACTTGGGCGGGGGTTGGCTCGTGCGCGCAAATAGGCAAGCGCGTTCACCTGTCAGGCGGGGTCGGCATTGGCGGTGTTCTCGAACCCATGCAGGCCGGACCCACGATCATTGAAGACGATTGCTTCATCGGAGCACGTTCCGAGGTGGTCGAGGGCTGCATCGTTCGCGAAGGTTCAGTTCTTGGTATGGGCGTGTTTATCGGAAAATCGACCAAGATTGTCGATCGCGCTACGGGTGAGATTCTCTATGGCGAAGTCCCTCCCTACTCGGTGGTCGTGGCCGGTTCAATGCCCGGCAATAACGTGCCGGGCGAAAACTGGGGTCCCAGCCTTTACTGCGCCGTGATCGTCAAGCGCGTCGATGAAAAGACGCGTTCCAAGACCTCGATCAACGACCTGCTACGCGATTGATCCCAACCGGGAGAGGGGGGCTGATAGAGCGCGTTCTTCTGGTTGGTCACCCGCGAATGTCTTCGACGGAATGACTTCGCAATGGCTTGCCCTCAACCTTTTTCACACAGGCAGAGATCTTGCGGGTGAGCGGCACTGCGATATTTTTCTCGTCGGCCATCCGAATGATAACCCCCTGCAGATAGTCGATCTCGGTGGCGCGCCCTCGTGACAAATCTTCCCACATGGAGGAGCGGGCGTGCGGATTGATCGCTAACATTCGCGCCGCGACGATGCGAAACAACAAATTGGGCAATCGGAGAATCGAGGGAAGCACGGCGGGCGGTGCCCCCTGCACTTTTGCCGGCGTGATACCGTGCGCTCTCACAACTTTGAGGCCTTCGCTCAGCTGATCCGCCACCAACAGCCGCCAACTTCGGTCGGCCAACTGTTCCACGAGCGGCAGGTTTGAAAGGGCGTTGAGAGCATTGTTGAGATTTGTCAGCAGTTTGCCCCAAAGGATACCCAGCATATCCGGATGCGCCTGAACGGAGAGCCCCGGGACGGAAAGAACATCTGCCAAACCGTCGAGGGTATTGTCGATGAGAATGGTTCCCGGCATTGTCCGCCTTACACTAAGCGGGGTGACGCTAGGCTCAGACTGCACGACATTGAATGGGACCATTCCGGAGATGACAGTCGCTTCAGGATGCAGGTGCTGGCGGAGAGTTTCAGCATTGCCGACACCGTTCTGCAGGCTGACCACAACGATATCGGATGACGCATTTTCCCGTATCGACTTGGCCATCTCTTCGGTAGCGCCGCTCTTGACGGTGACGAGAATAATGTCGGCTTGTCGGAACGCAATCTCAGGGTCGCTTGTCAGGAAAAATTGCCCGGGCTCTACCAGTTTTTCCGATCCATCCGGGTCAGTAATTCTTAGACCATTTTGCTGGAGGCCCTCAATCATCCGAGGCCGAACCAACAGGGTCACTGCCTTGCCAGCCGAAGCGAGACGCCCGCCCACGTAGCATCCGATCGACCCGGCGCCGGCTATGACGATCCGGCTATTAATTCCGATCATGGTGCTGGTCCTTGGTTGAGTCGCCGGTGTCACTAAATCAGACGGAGGAACCCCCATCCAGTGCGTGACAGGATCGTGCTTTTCCATTATCGCTTTGACCATGAAATCCTCGATCGACCCCGTCCAGAACCTTGCCGAACTCATTGCATGTCCGTCGATAACGCCTGCGGAAGGGGGGGCATTGACGGTGCTTCAAGCTATGTTGACGCCGTTGGGCTTTTCCGTGGAAAGACCAACGTTCCGTGAGGACGATACACCGGACGTCGAAAATCTATATGCGCGGCGCTCCGGCAATGGACCTCACCTTATGTTCGCGGGCCACACCGATGTCGTACCCGTCGGCGACGAAGCAGCCTGGACTTACCCGCCATTCTCGGCATCGATCCACAATGGCGAAATGTATGGACGCGGCGCCGTCGATATGAAGGGTGGCATTGCCTGCTTTGTCGCTGCTGTAGGGCGTCATCTGGAGAAGCACGGGGGCCTAAACGGTTCGATATCCTTTGTGATTACCGGCGATGAAGAGGGGCCCTCCATCAACGGAACAGGAAAGCTGTTGGAGTGGGCGAAGGCAAAAGGCGAGAGCTGGGATGCTGCAATTGTTGGCGAGCCGACCAACCCTGACAAGCTGGGTGACATGATGAAAATCGGACGTCGTGGCTCGTTGTCGGGCACGATCGCCGTCAACGGCGTGCAAGGCCACGTTGCCTATCCGCACCTGGCGGACAACCCTGTACGCGGGCTGGCGACGCTGGTCGAGAGCATGCTTTATCCCGCTTTCGACAAGGGAACGAAAGACTTCCAGGCCACCAATCTCGAAATCACCTCGATTGACGTCGGCAACACTGCGGTAAATGTGATCCCGGCAAAGGCCACCGCAACGTTCAATATTCGTTTCAACGACACCTGGACCGATGAGACACTGATGGCCGAGATCCACAACCGTCTCGATAAGGCTTCCGGCCGTCGCAAGCTGCGCCCCAACAAAAAGGCGCCGGTGAACTACGAGCTGACCTGGCGTGACCGTGTAAGTCATGTTTTTCTAACACACGATGAAAAGCTGATCGGAACCTTGACCTCGGCCGTCGAAGCGATAACAGGAAAACGCCCGCAACTATCAACTTCCGGAGGCACTTCGGACGCTCGTTTCATCAAGGATTATTGCCCCGTCGTCGAATTCGGACTTGTCGGAAAGACTATGCATATGGTTGACGAACGGGTGGCGATTGCCGATCTTGAGACACTGACGCAAATCTACGAACGGTTCATCGCGGATTTTTTTGCATGACTACAAGTGAAATGCCGGATTTTGACGAGATTCAGCAATATCTGTGGGGCGCGTGGCGGATGATGAATGGTCATGCCGACGGGCTTGACCAACTCGATTTCTCCGAAGATGGCTTCTGGCAGTCTTTCCATGCGATCACGATTTCCTTGCCGCCGCTTATCCTTGGCTGGATTATTTTCGCCAACGACATGATCTCATTGCAGCCGGAAACGGGTAACCGCTTTTCCATCATGGGCCGGGTGGCGTTCGTCGATCTTGCATCGTGGGTGGTACCGCTGGTGGTTCTCGCCCTCAGTGCCAAGCGGCTTGGTCTTAACAAGCGTTTCAGTCCCTATGTCGTAGCAAGCAATTGGGGAACCGCGATCGGAGCCTGGCTCATGGTCCCAGCGACGCTGGCACGGTTACTCCTGCCCGGCTGGCCCGCTTTGGCCACAGGTTTTGGCCTTGTCCTCTATGGAGGCGTAATGTACCTGACCTATCGCTTGACGCATGTCGCGCTGAAAAAATCCCATGCCTATACGGCCACGTTTTTCCTGGTCATGATTGTCGGATCGCTATTCCTGATGATCCTGCTTCAGAACGTGCTGGGGATTTCTCTGCCCGAACCGGTAATGATGGGATAGTCCACGGCGACAAGATAAAGACCGTACGGTGGTGCCACGGGCCCGCAGGCCTGGCGATCGCGGGCGGCAAGCGCAGCGGTGACATCATCTGCACCCCAGCGCCCGCATCCCACCTCATTGAGCGTTCCGACGAAAGAGCGGATCTGGTTGTGCAGGAATGACCGCGCGGATGCCCTGATCTCGACGATTTCACCGCTGCGTTTCACACTCAAATGATCGAGCGTCTTCACCGGGCTCTTTGATTGGCATTGGGTTGCGCGAAACGTGGTGAAATCATGCGTGCCGATAAGGCGTTGTGCGGCCTCGTGCATGGCCATTTCGTCAAGCGGTTTCTTCACCCACCACGCGCGGTGCGCCTCGAGCGGAGCGGGTGGCCTGCGGTTGACGATGCGGTAAAGATAGTGCCGGCCCGTCGCCGAAAACCGCGCGTCGAAATTTTGCCCGACGAGTTCGACATTGATGATACCGACGGTTTCCCCTGCGATGACGAGATGGGCGTTCAACGCTTCGCGCACCTTGGAACTGGCCCAGTCTTTCGTCAGATCAACATGCGCGACCTGTGCGGTCGCATGCACACCGGAGTCCGTGCGGCCAGCGGCACCAAGCGCAACCGTTTCGCCACAGAATTTGAAGATCGCCTGTTCGATGGCAGCCTGAACCGTGTGACCGTTCTCTTGCCGCTGCCAGCCGGCATACGGCGTGCCGTCATATTCAATGGTGAGCTTGTAACGAGGCACTTAGAGCCTTTCATGCTTGGATGGAAACAGTTCTGTTTCCCGACGCGGAAGGTGGCGAGGCCGATGTCTTTCCATCGTCCGACGCCGCCTGACAAAGTGGGTGTCCGCCAGCCGGAAACCCAGCCATTGGTTTGCTTTGCAAACCAACAAGCTTTCAAACCCGCTGGTCGAATTATCCGCATTTTGAACGAAATGCGGTTCGACCAGTGGGCCGGGTGAATTTGGCCCAATTCCTTCGGGCTTCGGCTTCGTCCGATGGATAAACATCGCCCTCGCCCAATCCCTCGACCTTGAACCAAATTCCCTCCGGCAGAACGCTTCCATCCAGGCATGAAAGGCTCTAGGTCTTGCCATTCATGGCAGGCGCGTTCCCTGTGCGATCTTGGCGCCTCGTTGGAACTCGAGGCTGTCCATGACTTTGCCGCCCGCGCGCTGCAAGGAGCGCAAGCGAATCGCGCCTTCGCCGCAAGCAATGCGCAGATCGTCGCCAAGTACCGTTCCAGGATCACCTACCCCGGTGGCCAGGATCGAGCGCAGCAGTTTTACCCGTTCAAGCTCCTCGCCGATTTCCATCTCGCACCACGCGCCCGGAAACGGGGCAAGGCCGCGTATGCGGTTATGAACATCAATGGCGGCTTGCGTCCAGTCGATGCGCGTTTCCGCCTTGGTGATCTTGGAGGCATACGAGACGCCGTCTTCGGACTGCGGCGTGAGCGTAAGACTGTCGCGCTCCAGTGCCGCCATGGCGCGGACCATCAGATCGGCGCCAGCCATACTAAGCTGGTCGTGCAATTCGCCGGCAGTCATATCGGCCGTGATCTTCACCTTTTCGGCCATGGCGACAGGGCCAGTGTCGAGTCCCTCGTCCATTTTCATGATCATGATCCCGGTTTCCTCATCACCGGCCATGATCGCACGCTGAATGGGGGCAGCTCCGCGCCAACGCGGCAGCAGCGAGGCGTGTCCATTGTAGCAACCGAGCCGCGTGCCCTCGAGAATTGCAGCAGGCAGGATAAGCCCGTAAGCCACGACCACAGCAACGTCGGCCTCAAGGTCCCGAAACGCCTGCTGCTCTTCCTCGGACTTCAAGCTTTTTGGTGTGCGCACTTCGATGCCAAACTGTTCGGCATTTCGCTGCACCGCCGAGGGGGTCAGCTCCAGCCCACGCCGTCCTGCAGGCCGTGGCGGCTGACTGTAAACAGCGACAATCTCATGCCCCTGGCCAATCAAGGCATTGAGGATGGGTACCGAAAATTCGGGTGTTCCCATAAAGACAATACGCAGACTCATCGGCTCACACCGCCAACCGGCTTGGCGGGCGGTCCTTGGCAAGCTTCTTGAATTTCTTCACCACCATCTCACGCTTCAATCGCGAAATATGGTCGATGAACAGAACACCGTTCAGATGGTCGATCTCGTGTTGCAGGCAAGTTGCGAGGAGCCCTTCCGCGGCAACCTCGTGCTGTTTGCCATCGATATCGGCATACGAAATGCGAACCTGGGCCGGTCGCTCGACCTCTGCGTAGTAGTCAGGAATGGAGAGACAGCCTTCCTCATAGACATTTCGTTCCTCGCTCGACGACAATATTTGAGGATTGATGAATATCTGAGGGGCTTTCGGCTCGTCTTCCTTGGCAAGATCGATGACCAGCATACGTAGCGGCTCACCGACTTGAATGGCCGCCAGCCCAATACCGGGCGCGTCATACATGGTGTCCAGCATATCGGCCGAAAACTTGCGCAAATCGGCGTCGAAGCGCTCCACAGGCGTTGATACCTGGCGCAGCAATGGATCGGGAAGAATGACAAGTGGTTTTATAGACATGAGCATCACCTAATATCTCGGCTTTCAACCGTCAATCCGGCCTGAAAGTCGTTTATAAAAATGTTCTCGTTTTGATCTCACATTTGCCGTCCGAATCGGTTAGTCTGCACATTATGGAAACGTCAATTTCTCTGGATCAGACTTTGTTTCAACTTGCCTCGAGCTCTGTGTCGCTCGGTATGGCCCTGCTGATAGCGGGTGTCGCAACAGCGCTGATAGTAATCTTCGCTGTCACTGCAGCGTTACGCTCGACCCGGATGCGCATGGTCGCAGAGATCCAGGCGGAAGACCGGGCGCGCGATGCGGAAGCCCGTATGGGCGAAATTCTGAAAAGCCAGTCGGAGATGCAAGGCCGGATGCAGACAATGGCCGAACTGTTCGGATCGAGGCAGGCTGAACTTAATCAATCGATCCGCGAACGGCTCGATGGAATGACCAGCCGCATCGGCCAGACCATGACGGAACAGACGCAGTCCACACACGAAAATTTGACAAAATTGCAGGAACGGCTGGCGGTCATCGATACTGCGCAAAACAACATCCAGGCTCTCGCCGGCCAGGTTGTGCAACTACAGGCAATCCTTGCCAACAAGCAGACGCGCGGGGCCTTCGGCCAAGCCCGGATGGAAGCGATCATCGCTGATGGCCTGCCACAGGGGGCGTATGAGTTCCAGGCAACGCTCTCCAACGGCAGCAGGCCGGATTGTGTTGTGCGGATGCCGAATGGCGCTCCGAATCTCGTGATCGACGCGAAGTTTCCACTGGAGGCATGGAATGCTATCCGCGAGTCGGAAACACCGGAAACCAGAAAGCTTGCGGCCGCCCAGTTCCGCCGGGACGTCGAGATTCACATTCGCGATGTGGCGGAGAAATATTTGATCAACGGCGAGACCCAGGATACAGCGTTTCTGTTTGTGCCTTCCGAATCGATTTTTGCGGAAATTCACGAGAATTTTGAGCCCGTCGTCCAGAAGGCGCATCGCTCGCGCATCGTGATTGTCTCGCCTTCACTTTTGATGCTTTCAATCCAGGTTATTCAGGCCGTCCTCAAGGATGTGCGTATGCGCGAACAGGCGCATCTCATTCAGGGCGAGGTCATAAGGCTCATGGAAGACGTGGCGCGGCTTGATGACCGGGTGCGCCGCTTGCAGACGCATTTCGGTCAGGCCAACAAGGATATCGACGATATTCTTGTTTCTTCCAGCAAAGTGGCCAAGCGCGGTCAAAAGATTGAAGCGTTGGAGTTTGCCGAAGCGCCTGTCGGCGACCCTCTTAAGGATGCCGAAACGACGCGTTCCGCTGCCTCGGCAACGGGTCAATTGCGCCTGCGGGTGGTTGACGGCGACGATTGATGGACCATATCCTCGGACACTGATCCGGCTGCAGGCTGCAATGCCGAACCGTTCGGCCGGGAGAAGGACCCCGCCCTTCACGCTTCTCCTCGCCTCTTCTTGCCGTTTCAGGCGCCATTTCAATCATATTGACAGGTTTGACCCTAAGCCGCCTCGATCTTCTGACGCCGTGCTTTCCAGGTACCGGTCGTCTGCGGTTTGACGAATAGCGTGGCAATATCGGGATTGGCATGTTTCATCGCGGCTTCGAGACGTTCCACGCAGGCTTCGATTTCCGGTGCCTGGACGTGATCCTCGAACTCGACGCTGAGGCCGGCGACGATTTGTTTGGGTCCCATGTGCACAGTCAATACACCATTGGCTTTCTGAACGTCCGGATCACTATTAGCGATGTCCAGGATTTGCTGTTCGGTTTCGGGCAGCGCCGATTCGCCGATCAGAAGGCCTTTGCTTTCGCGCGCCAGGAAAATCGCTGTCGCGGCAAGGACAAACGAAATGCCAATCGATGCGACCCCGTCGAGCTCCGGCATAGCGAAGACTTGAGCAGTGGAAATACCGATGAAGGCGATGAGCAGCCCAAGCAATGCCGCGGTATCCTCAAACAGTACCGTAAAGACACTGGGATCCTTGCTCTGCCGTACGGCCCGGACATAACCGAGGTTGCCCTTGACCGCTCGAAATTCCTTCAGGGCGACTAACCACGATGCTCCCTCGAAGACAGTTGCAAAGCCAAGCACAACGTAGTTTACAATCGGGTTGGCGACAGGTTCAGGATCCAGGATATGGATGATCCCTTCGTAGAACGACACACCGGCACCGACCGCAAAAACAAGCAACGCAACGATAAAACTCCAGAAATAGAGTTCGCGTCCATGACCCAGCGGATGAGTCTTGTCTGCGGGCCTCGCAGCGCGGCGAAGACCGTAAAGCAGCAGCCCTCCATTGCCGGTGTCCACCAGCGAATGGACGCCTTCAGAAAGCATTGCCGAACTCCCGGTGAAAAAGGCTGCGATAAATTTGGTTGCGGCAATAAGCAGATTGCCAATGATCGCAGCGTAGATCACTTTCTTCGATCCCGCCTGCGTCGTTGCTGATTGTGATGACATCGCGATTCCCCTGACCTTGCGAAACGCCAAATGTTTTGATTGGTTCCGGGCGGGCCACGACCACATGTCTTACAAGGTTGCGGCAGACAATGGTCGGAATGGCGCTAGCTCTGCGACCATTCATGCGATAACCCTGCCTCAAATAGTGCGGGGCATCATGAGTGAATCCACAACTGAAAGTGCTATCTTCCTCGGGTTGGATACCGGCGGTACCTACACCGACGCGGTGCTTTGGTCCGATCAACGCGGCGTCATTGCCAAAGCCAAGTCTTTAACAACCCGGCATGATTTGAGCGTGGGCATTTCCGGCGCTGTAAAGCGCATCATGTCTGAGACATCGATCGCTCCTGCCGACATACGGCTTGTTTCCATGTCGACAACGCTGGCCACCAATGCACTTGTAGAGGGGCAGGGCGGCCGCATCGCGCTTATCATGGTCGGATTCTCCAAAGTCGATCTGGAAAAGGCTGATCTTGGCACGGCTCTCGGATCAGATCCCGTCGTTTTCATCCCTGGTGGACACGATGTCTATGGCCGGGCACAGCCATTCGACACGAGTGCCTTGAGCCAGGCCCTGCCCCAGTTGATGCGAGAGGTAACTGGTTTTGCCGTCTGCGCCTATTTTGCCGTGCGTAATTCTGAACACGAAATCGCAGTTCGCGATCTCGTGCGAGGAGAAACCGGGTTACCCGTCACCTGCAGCCATGAACTTTCGGCCAAATTGAACGGCCCCCGGCGTGCTTTGACTACTGTTCTCAATGCCCGCCTCATCGCCATGATCGACCGGCTGGTGGCTGCAACGGAAAGCTTTCTCGATGAAAGTGGTATCCACGCCCCGCTCATGGTGGTGCGCGGCGACGGCGCCCTTGTCTCTGCTGCTTTTGCCCGGCATCGTCCGATTGAGACCATTCTTTCGGGACCCGCGGCTAGTCTTGTCGGTGCGCGGTACATGACGGGGCTGGATAATGCGATTGTCTCGGACATCGGCGGCACGACCACGGACGTCGCTGTTCTCGACAAGGGTAGGCCTCGGCTCGATCCCAATGGCGCCACGGTAGGTGGTTTCCGTACGATGGTTGAGGCGGTCGCCATGCATACGTTTGGTCTCGGAGGAGATTCGGAAGTCTCTCTCGACGACAATGCTATGGTTCCAGGCATCAAGCTTGGCCCGAGACGGCTCGTGCCCTTGTCGCTGCTCGCTGCCAATCACGGCTCGTTGGTCATCGATCATCTGACGCGGCAAGCAAAGGCGGCCACTGCCGGCCGATTGGATGGGCGTTTTGCGCTTCTTACGGGTGTTCCGGTGCAAATGGCATCCGGTTTGACCAAAAATGAAGCAGAACTATATGGACGCATCACGTCCGAACCGCAGCCGCTGGACAGGCTGTTGAGTTCCATATCACAGGCAACCACCGTCAACCGCCTTGTGGCGCGGGGTTTGGTTCATCTGTCGGGTTTCACGCCCTCGGATGCTTGCCACGTTCTTGGGTTGCAAGATAATTGGAATGCGGAGGCGGCACGTTACGGCGCCATACTCTATGCGCGGCGAAAGGATGGCGCCGGTCGTCCACTCTGCGATACACCCGAGGAAGTCTGCCACCGTACCCATGACGCCCTGATCCGGCGGTCCTCCGAAGTGGTTCTCGAAACGGTTTTTGCCGAGGATGGCCTAGAAGGGCCGGAAACAGTGGCTAGCCCATTGGTTCAGCGTGCCCTTTCGGGCGAGAGCGGGATTGCCGGAGCAAAGCTGGATATAGACCGGCCATTGATCGGACTAGGCGCATCTGCACCGGTCTACTATCCGGCCGTGGGTGACATGCTGGGTACAGAGTGCATAGTCCCTGTCGATACAGACGTCGCCAACGCTTTGGGTGCTGTGGTTGGTCAAGTTCGTGTATCGGTTGAGGCCCATATCAGCCAGCCTACGGAGGGGATCTTCCGCGTCATGGCCGGTGAGGTCGTCAGGGACTTCCAGATTGAGGAAGAATCGATGACCTTCGCCGAAACAACGCTGGAATATCAGGTCGGGCAGTTGGCTTTGGAAGCTGGCACCGATGAAGCACAGATCAGCATCACACGCGACATCAGTGCCGCCACAGTAGAGGATCAGCGCAAGTTCATCGAAGCGGTGGTAATAGCAACGGCTTCCGGCAGACCGCGCATTGCGCATTGAAACATTCTTTCCAATTGGGCTCGACTTCTGCTGCTATTGAAGAATTGACTGACGATGCTTCTGCGTGTTCAAGGGTAGGCCTACGAAATCTAAGGAATGAATTATGGCTGAACGCATCGAGATCAATGGCTTGAAGGTGGCGAAGGAACTCCGCGACTTCGTAGCCAACGAAGCTATCCCCGGTACCGGTATCGATGCCGTGCAATTCTGGTCTGGCTTTGCACAAATTGTAGAAGATTTGGCTCCGAAGAACCGTGCACTCCTGCAAAAACGCGATGCATTTCAGCAAAAGCTGGACGATTTCTACACAAGCAAGCGCGACAGCGGCTACAGCCAAGAAGAATACGAGACCTTCCTGCGGGGGATTGGCTATCTGCTGCCAGAAGGCGCAGCATTCGCCGTTTCAACCAGCAATGTCGATCCTGAAATTGCTGTTGTCGCCGGCCCGCAGCTGGTCGTTCCGGTTATGAATGCTCGCTACGCGCTCAACGCCGCCAATGCGCGCTGGGGCTCGCTCTATGATGCATTGTATGGCACGGACGCCATTCCGGATGAAGGCGGGGCTGAAAAAACCAAGGCGTTCAATCCGGTTCGAGGATCGAAAGTGATTGCCTGGGCCAAGGCGTTTCTCGATGCGGCAGTGCCGCTCGCCACAGGTTCCTGGACCGATGTGACCGGTTTTGCCGTTGATGATGGAAAGCTGTCCATCCGCACGTTCTCCGGCGAAACGTCGCTGCGCAATGCGGCGCAGTTCGTGGCTTATGGCTTCGATGCAGAACGGCTCCATGAACTTATGTTCGTCAACAACGGCCTGCATATCGATGTTGTTTTTGATGCGAACCATCCTGTCGGAAGGTCAGACCCCGCTCATATAGCCGATGTCGTGCTCGAATCGGCATTGACGACCATTCAGGACTGCGAGGATTCCGTTGCGGCAGTGGATGCGGAAGACAAGGTGGCGGTCTATCGCAATTGGCTCGGCCTGATGAAGGGCGATCTGAAAGAGGAGTTTGAAAAGGGTGGTAAGACCGTCACCCGAGAACTCAATGACGATGTGCGGCTGAAATCGCCCGATGGCTCGCCTTTTGTGCATCCTGGACGTTCGCTCATGCTTGTGCGCAATGTCGGCCATCTGATGACTAATCCTGCTATCCTCGACAGCGAGGGTAATGAGGTTCCCGAAGGCATTATGGATGCAGCGATGACAGCGTTGGCGGCGCTCCACGACATAGGACCAGGCGGCCGCCACATGAATTCCCGCACCGGATCCATGTATGTGGTCAAGCCAAAAATGCACGGTCCGGAAGAGGTAGCATTCGCTTCTGAGCTGTTTGGAAGGGTTGAGACGCTGCTGGGTATGGAGCCGAACACCATAAAGATGGGAATCATGGATGAGGAACGACGCACCACGGTGAACTTGAAGGAATGCATACGTGCTGCAAAGGAACGCGTCGTCTTTATCAACACCGGCTTCCTCGACCGTACGGGCGATGAAATTCACACGTCAATGGAAGCCGGTCCCATGATCCGCAAGGGCGACATGAAACAGGCCGCCTGGATCGGCGCCTATGAGGACTGGAACGTCGATGTCGGTCTCGAGTGCGGACTTTCAGGTCATGCGCAGATCGGCAAGGGCATGTGGGCCATGCCCGACCAGATGGCAGCGATGCTCGAGCAAAAGATCGCGCATCCGAAAGCCGGTGCCAATACCGCCTGGGTACCATCCCCGACAGCGGCGACACTGCATGCCACCCACTACCACAGGGTCAATGTCGCTGACGTCCAAGCCAGTTTGAAAAAGCGTGGGCGCGCCAAGCTCAGCGATATTCTATCCGTACCCGTCGTATCCCGGCCCAATTGGACGCCGGAGGATATTCAGCGCGAACTCGATAACAATGCTCAAGGGATACTTGGTTATGTCGTGCGTTGGGTCGACCAAGGCGTCGGCTGTTCCAAGGTACCGGATATCAACAATGTGGGCTTGATGGAAGACCGCGCAACGCTTCGTATCTCCGCGCAGCATATCGCCAATTGGCTGCATCATGGTGTGGCCAGTGAGGCGCAAGTGCTTGAGACGCTCAAACGCATGGCAGCGGTCGTCGACAAGCAGAACGCTGGCGATCCCCTTTATCGCCCAATGGCCGCTGATTTCGATGGTTCAATTGCCTTTCAAGCAGCATGCGACCTCGTTTTCAACGGTCGCGAACAGCCCAATGGCTATACGGAACCGGTCTTGCATCGCCGTAGGCTCGAGCTGAAAGCAAAGCAGACCCCAACCTAGGTCCACGGACAGATGATTCAACACGTCAGATATCTTGTGTTCCTCACCGCTGCGATGGCGTGGAATACTGGCCTGGCTGAAGAAAGACAAACCTCGACAGTAGAGATCGTCGACTGGGGGCTGACAAACCCGAAAGAGGTCGGATCCGAAGTGTCACCCGATACGCCAACAGGTGTGAACCGGCTGGTCGAAGGTCCTGTCGATGTCACGCGAACCACGAAAGTCCGAGCGTGCATCGGCAGGAGTTTCGGTGTTCTGTACAGGACGTCAGATATCGGTGAGGCTGTCCTTCCCATCACGGTCGTGGTTTTCCATCCAATGATCAAAACACAGGACGGCCGATCGATGCTGAAAAGCAGCTGGCCTGACAGTGCGACCTCCCTGCGCCGTTACGCCGGTTGGGTTTTCGAAAGGGACTTCGAACTCGTCTCGGGTGAGTGGACGATCTCGTTGCGTGACCTGTCAGGTAGGGAACTGGTATCAAAAAGTTTCGATGTGATTGCCGGCAGCTGCCCGATTTCATAGAAAGGCGAATGGGCTTGGGATTGCGCGCACCGTGAGTTCTATATCTGAACTGCCACATCCGCCTACTTGTGTGCTGCGCGATTCTTGTTTAGGCGAGGCGCATGAAACTGCTTGCGCTCGATACCGCTGCCAATCTCTGCTCCGTCGCTGTGCTCGACGTTGAGAGCAGGACTATACTGGCAGCGTCTAGCGAAGATATAGGCAAAGGGCATGCCGAGCGATTGATGGCCGCGATCGAGCATGTGGCCGCTGCGGCCCAAATTTCCATCACCGATATAGGCAAGATCTCTGTCAGCATCGGCCCGGGCTCATTCACCGGCGTCCGCGTCGGCGTCTCCGCGGCGCGGGGCTTGGCGCTTGCGCTCAAATGTCCGGCAGTTGGGATCAGCACCCTTCAGGCACTCGCTTATGATGCTGCCAGGCAATTTTCGCATCGACCAATTCTTTCGATTATCGATGCACGGCGTGACGAGCTCTATGCTCAATTCTTCGGCGAGGATGGATCGGCGGCATCGGAGCCAATGGTGACGACATTGCCCTTGATTATAAAACAATTGGAAGAACGAGGCAGCGAGCATGTGCTCGCGGGTTCGGGTGCAATTCCAATCGAAAAAGAGCTTGGTCGTCCTTTCGACATTGCCGCAATGACGGCAACTGGAAGCATAGAAGCATTCGCGCGGCTTGGCGCATTGCGTAAGGAAGAGGGCACAGCGCCAAGGCCGCTCTATCTGCGGGGACTTGATGTGAAGCAGCAGGAGGGTTTTGTTTTAAAAAGGAAAATCGTCGAATGATCGGCTTTCCATTCGACACCATGCGATCGCAATCGTTTGTGATTGAGCCGGTTCTTCCCGAGGATGCGCCGCATCTGGCCAGGATTCATGAGAGGACATTTCGGCAACCGTGGAGCGACGAGGAGTTTCATGCCCTTATCGTCGATGACAAGGTTTTCGGGTTTATCGCGCGAGAAGAGGGCAACCGCAAAGCACAGCCAGGCGGGTTCGTATTGGCACGTCTTGTGTTGGATGAGGCGGAAATACTCACTATCGCTGTCTCACCCCAGTCACAGCGCAAGGGTCTTGGCCACGCTTTGATGGATGCAGCGCTTCGTTATCTTCACAATGCGCGCGCGAATATGCTGTTCCTCGAGGTCGATGAGCTCAATATACCGGCACTTGGACTTTATCGCAGGCTTGGCTTCAAGCAGGTTGGAAAACGACCGGGCTATTATGAAACGGCTGCAGGGCGCTCGGCTGCCTTGACCATGCGCCGCGATTTGAAAAAGAGCCGCTGAATGATCGCGTGGTTGCGTTTTCTGGTGACGGCGTCGGCGTTCGTTGTCGTTATTATATTCCTGGTACCCTTGCAGTTCCTGTTTCTGAAAACCGGCTGGCGGCCACGCACCACCACGCCGATTTTGTTTCATCGGATCGTACGGCGTCTCCTTGGTTTTCGAGTGCATATCCATGGCGATATGGCAAAGGGACGGCCCCTTCTGTTGACGGCCAATCATTCCTCGTGGACGGATATCGTCATTCTCGGCTCTCTGCACGAGATGGCTTTTATCGCCAAGGCGGAAGTGGCGAACTGGCCGCTGTTTGGCATGTTAGCCAAGCTGCAGCGGACGGTGTTCATCGAGCGGGAGAAGCGCGGCAAGACGCATCATCAAGCCAGTGAAATAGCGACCCGGCTCGCCGGAGGCGACGCGATGGTGTTGTTTGCCGAGGGAACAACCTCCGACGGCAATCGTGTCCTTCCGTTCAAAACATCGCTTTTTGGCGCGGCGCAAGTGGCCATCCGTGATGCGGGTGCTGAAACGGTCACTGTACAGCCGGTGGCGATCGCCTATACACGAGTTCATGGTATACCAATGGGGCGGTCGCATAGGCCGCTCGTTGCTTGGCCGGGTGACGTACCGCTGGGCCCAAGTTTGATTGGTCTTCTCAAAGATGGCGCTATCGATGTCGATGTCTGGTTTGGCGAACCAGTCGTCATCGACAGGAATAGTGACCGCAAGGCTTTAGCACGGACGATGGAGGAGCGCGTCCGCGCAATGGTGCGGTCTTCGGTGATGGGACGTGATTTCGTCAATCCGGAAGTCGAAAGCGACTCTGCTATTCTCAACGGCGCCAAAAAGCTTTAGAAGCCTGCAAATGGACGACATGAACATCAAAACCGAGTCGGGCGAAGCTTCCGGCACTGCTCCGCATTCGCCAGCGCTCGCGAACACGCGCAAGGTCTATGTGAAGACCTATGGCTGCCAGATGAATGTCTATGACAGTCAGCGGATGACCGACAGCCTCGCCGCCGAAGGCTATAGTCCGACCGATACTGCCGATGAAGCGGATCTCGTGCTGATCAACACCTGCCATATTCGCGAAAAGGCTTCCGAAAAACTCTATTCGGCTCTCGGCCGCCTGCGCAAGATGAAAGATGCGCGGGCAAAGCAGGGCCGCGAACTGACTGTCGGTGTTGCCGGTTGTGTTGCGCAGGCAGAAGGTGATGAGATCACGCGCCGAGCGCCGGTGGTGGATCTCGTCGTCGGTCCCCAGACGTATCATCGTCTGCCCCAGGCATTGGCCCGCGTCCGCCAGGGTGAGCGCGTGGTTGAGACAGAATATGCGATAGAAGACAAATTCGAGCATCTGCCGGCGCCTGCAAAAGAGCAGACAAGAAGCCGTGGCGTGACGGCGTTTTTGACGGTGCAGGAAGGCTGCGACAAATTCTGCACCTTTTGTGTGGTCCCATACACACGTGGTTCGGAAGTCTCCCGTCCCGTCGCCCAAATTCTGAAAGAAGCCGAAAAACTTGCCGATGCGGGCGTGCGTGAGTTGACCTTGCTCGGTCAAAACGTCAATGCCTGGCACGGCGAGGGTCCCGACGGCCGCGAATGGGGCTTGGGTAAACTACTCTACCGTTTGGCCGAAATCCCCGGAATCGTGCGGCTTCGTTACGTCACCAGTCATCCGCGCGATATGGATGATACGCTGATCAGCGCGCATCGCGATCTTGATATGCTGATGCCCTATCTGCATTTGCCGGTGCAGTCCGGTTCCGATCGCATCCTGAAAGCCATGAACCGCAAGCATACAAGCGCCGACTATTTGCGTTTGATCGAGCGCATTCGCGCTGCCCGTTCTGATATCGCCCTGTCCGGTGACTTCATTGTGGGATTTCCGGGAGAGACGGAAGAAGATTTCGAGGCAACGATGCAGATCGTACGCGATGCTACATATGCTGCGGCCTATTCGTTCAAATATTCACCGCGTCCGGGCACGCCCGGTGCCGATTTGACGGGCCATATCGATGAAGCGGTGAAGGACGAAAGACTTCAGCGCCTGCAGGGCCTGCTCAGTGAGCAACAATACGCGTTTCAACGCAGCCTTGTTGGAAAGAGCATGGATGTGCTGATCGAAAAGGCCGGGAGATTATCCGGCCAGATGGTCGGAAGATCTCCCTGGTTACAACCTGTAATTATCGATGTACACGGGGGAAGAATCGGCGACATTATCAATGTACGAATCATCGACACCGGGACCAACAGTCTGATTGGCATTCGGGAGATGAACTCGGCGAGCAATGGGACTATATAAAGGCTGAACACTTATTCAGGAGAGCCGTTTGAACGCCACCGAAAAACTGAAACCCGCTCCCTCGGGAGCCCCCCATGGAGCTTCAGATCTGGCGCATATCGTACTGACATTTGATAATAACCGGCTGGCGAGTGCGCTGTTCGGCCAGTTCGATGAAAATCTCGCCCGCATTGAGCAGAAGCTCGGTGTCGATGTTCGGTCAAAAGGCAATCAGCTCGCCATTCGGGGTGAGCCTGGGGCAACGGAACAGGCACGCAGGACGCTCGATCAGCTCTACGAGCTCTTGCAAAAAGGCCATGACATCTCCGCATCCGATGTTGATGGCGCACTGCGCATGGCAATCGCCGCCGACGACCAGTTGACGCTCCCCACGATGGAAAACAAAAGCAAGATGGCTGCAGCCCAGATATCGACCCGCAAAAAGACGATCTTTGCTCGCACGCCGACGCAGGATGCCTATATGCGAGCGCTCGATCGCTCGGAAATGGTGTTCGGTGTCGGGCCTGCAGGTACTGGCAAGACTTATCTTGCAGTCGCGCACGCAGCCATGCTGCTGGAGCGCGGACTTGTAGATCGGATTATTCTGTCGCGTCCAGCCGTGGAGGCCGGCGAACGACTCGGCTTCCTGCCGGGGGACATGAAGGAAAAGGTCGATCCCTATCTGCGACCGCTCTACGATGCGCTCTACGACATGATGCCCGCCGACAAAGTGGAGCGGGCGATTGCGGCTGGCGTCATTGAGATAGCGCCGCTCGCCTTCATGCGCGGCCGGACACTCGCTCACTCGGCAATCATTCTTGACGAGGCGCAGAACACGACTGCCATGCAGATGAAGATGTTTCTGACGCGTTTGGGTGAAAACGGCCGAATGATCATCACCGGTGATCCGAGCCAGATCGATTTGCCTCCTGGCCAAAAATCCGGATTGGTGGAGGCGCTGAGAATTCTAGATGGTGTCAGCGGGATCGTGACAGTGCGCTTTACGGATGTAGATGTCGTACGGCATCCGCTGGTTGCCGCAATTGTCCGTGCCTATGACAAGGAAGGCGCCAAGCCCTGAACTTGGCGATATTGTCTTGATCGATATCGATATACTGGTTGAAACGGACGACTGGGGTGATGAGTCCATGTTGCGCCAAGTGGCGACCAGTGCCATTGCCGCAGCGTGGCAAGCGCTTGAGCGAGGGCAACAACCCGCAAGCGAACTCAGTCTGGTCTTCACCGATGATGCCGCGATCAAGGAACTCAACAATGACTGGCGCGACAAGGACAAGCCCACCAATGTCCTGTCATTTCCAGCTTTTGCGCTAAAGCCTGGTCAGAAGCCTGGGCCAATGCTCGGCGATATTGTCATCGCATATGAAACAGTGGCGCGCGAAGCTGTGGATGAAGGCAAGCCTTTCGATCACCACGTCAGCCATCTCATCGTTCATGGATTTCTGCATTTGCTCGGCTATGATCATCTTAGCGAGACGCAAGCGGAAGAGATGGAAGGACTTGAACGCAAAGCCCTTGAACGTCTTGCCATCCCCGACCCATATGCGCTATCCGTCATTGACGATCAATTCGATTGAGGACCATGACTGACACGTCACACCAGAACGATTCTGCCGCCGCTCCCGCAAGGGGAATGTCGGGGCAGGAGAGCGATGCCGAAGGGCAGAGTAGTACCAGAGCGCAAGGTCCAGAAAAGCGCTCGCTTCTTTCCACCATTTTTCCATTTTTGCGCGCCCGCCCCGGTACGTCTCTTCGGGAAGACCTGGATGCGGCCTTGGCCGAAAGCCAGCATGGAGACACGGCGTTTTCGCCCGAAGAGCGCGCCATGCTGCACAACATCCTGCGCCTGCGGGAGTTGCGGGTCGAGGATGTCATGATCCCCCGCTCTGATATCGAAGCCGTAGAGATTTCCACGACACTTGGCGACCTTCTCGAGGTTTTTGAGGAGTCTGGCCATTCACGTATGCCAGTGTTCGCGGAAACACTCGACGACCCTCGGGGCATGGTCCACATACGGGATGTTGTCAATCACATCACCAATATTTCACGCGTAAAAACCCCACGCAGGAGCGCTGCGCGCGCAGCCAAAACACCCGTTGCAGCAAAGTTCAACCTTTCCAATGTCGATCTCACGAAGACGATCGCCGATCTAAGTCTCATGCGGCCGGTTCTTTTCGTGCCGCCATCGATGCTTGCCAACGATCTGATGGGCCGAATGCAGGCACAACGCATCCAGATTGCTCTTGTCATTGACGAGTATGGCGGAACCGACGGTCTGGTTTCACTGGAAGACATCGTCGAGATGGTGGTCGGTAATATTGAAGACGAGCATGACGACGATGAAGTAATGCTCGTTGAAGACCCGGAAGGCGTTTTCATTGCCGATGCTCGCGCCGATCTCGATGAGGTTTCCGAGAAGATCGGAGCTGGATTCGTCGTTGGTGAACACGGTGAGGATGTCGATACCGTTGGCGGGCTTATTTTCTCGATCCTCGGCCGTATTCCGGTACGGGGCGAGATGGTGCAGGCGGTCCCTGGGTATGAGTTTCACGTGTTGGAGGCTGACCCCCGACGCATTCGCAAGGTCCGTATTGTGCCTTTACGCCACGCGGCGGAACGCCGGCCAATCCGCCCTGTCAAGCAAGAAGATCCTGCGGGCCAGCCGTCGGATCATGGCCAATGATCGTTTTCCTCGTGTCGCGCCTGTGAATGTAACGATATCCCGAGCCGAAAAAGAGACGGGCGTAGTGCAACGGTTGGCGGGGAAAATCATTCTTCTGTCGGGCTGGAGGCGGGTTGCGCTGGCGTTTCTTATGGGCGCCCTCGCAAGCTATGCGCTTCCGCCCTATGATTTCTTTGCCGTTTGTTTCATATCGTTCCCCGTTCTTGTCTGGCTTGTTGATGGGGCCGTCGATAATGCCGGCGCTGGACCGATCCGCCGCTTGCTACCGGCCGCGATGGTCGGTTGGTGGTTCGGCTTTGGCTATTTCGTATTCGGGCTCTGGTGGATCGGCAATGCTTTGCTCGTCGACGCTGCCAATTTCGCCTGGGCCATACCTTTCGCCATTCTCGGACTTCCTGCTTTCCTTGCCATTTTTTATGCCCTTGCGGCAGCGCTCGCGCGGCTCCTGTGGAGCGATGGTCTTGGCCGAATATTCGCGCTGTCCTTTGGCTTCGGCATTGCCGAATGGCTGCGATCGTTCGTTTTGACGGGCTTTCCCTGGAACGCGATAGGCTACGCGGCTATGCCGGTGCCGGTCCTGATGCAATCATCGGTCATCGTCGGGCTGCTCGGGATGAATGTGCTAGCCGTGATCGTTTTTTCAATGCCAGCGTTGCTGGCAGGTCGGCATGGTCTGAGAACCGGCACTGTTCTCGCCCTTGTCCTGATGTCTGTCCACGTCGGATTCGGCGTCTATCGTCTCAGCAATGCAAAGGTCGAGGCCAAGGGGCTGCAAGTGCGGGTGGTCCAACCATCGATCGCGCAGGATCTTAAATGGGATGCCGACGCTCGGCGGGGCATAATGGATAAATACCTCGCCATGACCGGTGAAGCGCCCAAGGACGGTAAGCCCAAGCCGCAGCTCATCGTTTGGCCGGAAACGGCAGTTCCTTATATTCTGACGAAAACGCCGGAAGCACTGAAGAGCATTGCCGACATTCTGACGGATGATCAGGTTTTGTTAGCTGGCGCCGTTCGAATGGAAGAGCCCGGCGGCAGTGATGCGCCGCTTTACTACAATTCAATCTACGCAATCGACGCCGAAGGAGAAATTACGGGAGCGGCCGACAAGGTCCATCTCGTTCCGTTTGGAGAATACGTGCCGCTGGAGAATATTCTGCGCAGGTTTGGCATCAGCGAAGTTATCGAGCTTCCCGGCGGCTTCACAGCAGCGGCGACCCGTCGTTCGCTAACCGTGAGAGACAATTTCACCGCGTTGCCCCTCATCTGTTACGAAGCGATTTTTCCAGCCGAAATGTCCTATGAAGGTCCGCGTGCCGACGCCATTGTCAACGTCACGAACGATGCCTGGTATGGAGACACTCCCGGCCCTTACCAGCATTTCCGGCAGGCGCAATTGCGCGCCGTGGAGCAGGGTTTGCCTCTTGTAAGGGCTGCCAACAACGGGCTCTCGGCTGTTGTAGATCCGTATGGCCGAATCATTGATGCATTGGCGCTCAACGCTGTAGGCGTGATCGATGTCGCTCTTCCAACAAAAGTGGAACTACCAGTTCGTGCAGCTGCGCGCCATTTTCAATTCTGGATTGTAATTGGCATTGTTCTGGTTGTAACGCTGGCTTATTTTTTTCACTATAGAGCGAGGGTTGGTTGACATTTTAGACGTGGACCTATCGAATAAAGCCTTATTTGGCCCGTTGATACATTGATGATAAAATTCGTTTTAAGCTTCATTTCATACGAATGAGATTTTTATGACTGATACTAATAAGAAGAGACCAAACCCAGTAGATGTACACGTGGGTGCACGCATTAGGTTGCGACGCAACATGATTGGATTGAGCCAAGAGAAGCTTGGCGAAAGTCTTGGAATAACATTTCAGCAAATTCAGAAGTACGAAAAGGGGATGAACCGGGTCGGCGCCAGTCGCTTGCAGGCTATTGGCAATATTCTCAATGTACCCGTCACATTTTTCTTCGACGACATGCCCGGACAATCCGACAAGCCCAAGGGTTTTGAGGAGGAGAGTGAGACAACCTATGTTGTCGGCTTCCTTAACAGTTCCGAGGGGATTCAGCTTGCCCGTGCATTCGCTAAAATCGGCGATGCAAAGGTAAGGCGGAAAATTCTCGACCTTGTCCGTACGTTGGGTCACGAAGAAGAATAATCAGCTGAAAAATGTGTTCGGAGAGGAAGGCGCATTCCAACGATTTAGAAAAAAATTCTCAAACCGCCATTTGTTTAAAACCGAAAGCAATTGACTGATCCCCTCGTCCTTGGCAAAGACTGTGCTGCCCAATTCAGACTTTGCTGATTGAGCATTCGTTCGCTTTCAAGAGGGGTTCCCCGTGACACGCAGTTCTTATCTTTTTACCAGTGAGTCCGTATCTGAAGGTCATCCAGACAAGGTCTGTGACCGCATTTCCGATGAAATCGTAGACATGATCTACAAAGAGGCAAAGAAAACCGGCGTTGACCCGTGGACTGTGCGCATTGCTTGCGAAACGCTGGCAACCACCAACCGTGTCGTGATCGCCGGCGAAGTGCGTGTGCCTGACACATTGCTGAAGAAAGACAAGGACGGCGTCGTGCTGAAAGACGCCAAGGGCCATCCGGTCATCAATCCCTCGCGCTTTCGCGCCGCTGCCCGCCGCGCCATCCGCGATATCGGTTACGAGCAGGACGGTTTTAACTGGAAGACCGCGAAAATCGATGTACTCCTGCATCCGCAATCAGCGGACATTGCGCAGGGCGTCGACAACGCTGCCGATCGCCAGGGTGAAGAAGGTGCTGGCGATCAAGGCATCATGTTCGGCTATGCCTGCCGCGAGACCCCAGACCTGATGCCAGCGCCTATCTATTATTCCCACAAAATTCTCGAACTTCTGGCTGGTGCTCGCCACAAGGGCGAGGGCGAAGCTGGCAAGCTCGGACCGGATGCCAAAAGCCAGGTTACCGTTCGATATGTGGACGGCGTCGCCGCGGAAGCTACGCAGATCGTGCTTTCGACGCAGCACATGGACGCGAGCTGGGATTCCAAAAAAGTTCGCAAGGTGGTCGAGCCGTATATCCGTGCAGCGATGGGCGATCTGAAGATTGCCGACGATTGTGTCTGGTACATCAATCCTACCGGCAAATTCGTTATCGGCGGGCCCGATGGGGATGCCGGTCTGACCGGACGCAAGATCATCGTCGATACTTATGGCGGTGCGGCGCCTCATGGCGGCGGTGCATTCTCCGGCAAGGACACAACCAAGGTTGATCGTTCCGCCGCCTATGCTGCCCGCTATCTTGCGAAGAATGTCGTTGCTGCCGGGTTTGCCGACCGCTGCACGATCCAGCTCTCCTATGCGATCGGCGTCGCCCAGCCGCTATCGGTTTACGTTGATCTGCACGGAACCGGCAGCGTGAATGAGGATCAGGTGGAAGCCGCGCTGCGCAAGGTGATGGATCTCTCGCCAAGTGGCATCCGCAAGCATCTCGACCTCAACAAGCCGATATACGCCAAGACGTCGGCCTATGGCCATTTCGGTCGCAAGCCCGGCCGCGACGGCTCTTTCTCCTGGGAGAAGACCGATCTGGCCAAGCAATTGAAGTCCGCTCTGGCCGCCTGAGCGGCCATTGCGATCCTATGACTGAGGCACGGCGCGAGCGTTCAACGGAGGCCTTCTTCGGTAGAAGAAGCGGTAAAGCGTTGCGTCCCTTGCAGCGCTCCATCCGTGATGAGCTCTTGCCGCTGCTCAAGCTTGACATCGGTGTACAAGCGCCAGACGACCTTCGCAGTTTGTTTTCTGCGGAGGTCGAAACGGTCCGTATGGAAATTGGCTTTGGCGGCGGCGAACACCTGTTGCACGAGGCCCGGCGTTGTCCGCAATCCGGATTCATCGGCGTGGAGCCGTTCGTCAACAGCATGGCGAAACTCGTCGTCGATCTCCATGATGACCCGATACGGAACATTCGGCTCTATGATGATGATGCGACACAGGTCCTCGACTGGTTGCCGGACAACTCCCTGGACGGTATTGATCTGTTCTATCCTGATCCATGGCCGAAGAAGAAGCACTGGAAACGCCGCTTCGTTAGCCAGAAGAATCTCGACCGTTTTGCCCGTGTACTGAAATCGGGAAGTTATTTCCGGTTTGCTTCCGACATCGACACCTATGTGAATTGGACGCTGCAACATTGCCAGGCGCACGGACAATTTAAGTGGCGGGCGAAGACTTCGGCAGACTGGCATACGCCCTATGAAGCGTGGCCAGGCACCCGTTACGAACAAAAAGCCCATCGCGAAGGCCGTATTGGCGCCTACCTGACTTTTTTGCGCGTGTAGTATCAATCTGCAGTACGATCACGGTTAATTCGTCATTTCGCGTGACAGCTTCCTGACAGTTTCCTAGTATCATCTTAAGGATGAGGAGACCGCTGGGAGGCTGTCCGTATATTCAACTCATCGAACCATGGATATTGGCGTCTGCCATCCGGTTCGATAGGCTTTGGCATCTTCCCGTTTTCTTCAGTATCTATCAAAAACAGGCGGCCGGATGGCCGTCATGGGAGGGATTTCCAGAATGCGTAGAATCATGCTTGCCTGTGTGGCCGCCGGGGCGATGGTCCTGTCCGGCCAGGCCTTCGCCGCCGATTACAAGATCATGGCTCCAGCAGCGCCAGGTGGCGGTTGGGATCAGACCGCTCGCACCATCCAGAGCTCCCTGCAGGATGAGAAGATTTCCGGTAGCGTTCAGGTCGTGAATGTTCCCGGTGCCGGCGGTACTATTGGCTTGGCGCAATTCGCCAACTCGGCCAAGGGCGATCCTTCGCAGCTCATGGTTGGCGGCTACGTCATGGTGGGCGCCATTCTGACCAATGCATCGCCCGTAACGCTTGATCAGGTTACTCCGATCGCTCGCCTGACAGGTGAGTACGAGGCTGTGGTTGTTCCGGCTGCGTCCCCGATCAAGACGATGGCTGAACTGGTCGAAAAGCTGAAGGCTGACCCAGGGGCGGTTTCCTGGGCCGGCGGCTCGGCCGGCGGCACCGATCAGATCACAGCTGGTCTGATTGCAAAAGCTGTTGGCGTCGATCCAACAAAGATCAATTACGTTGCCTTCTCCGGTGGCGGTGAAGCTTTGGCCGCGCTCCTTGGCGGACAGGTTACCGTCGGCATTTCCGGTTACGGCGAATTCGAATCGCAGATCAAGTCAGGCGCTCTTCGCATCATTGGTATTTCCAGCGACTCAAAGGTTGAAGGCATCGATGCGCCGACGTTCAAGGAGGGCGGTGTCGATGTCGCTATCCAGAATTGGCGTATGATCGCGGCCCCTCCCGGCATCACACCGGAACAGGAAGCGGCGATCAGTGCAGACGTTGAAAAATTGGCAAAGTCAAAGACCTGGCAGGAACAGCTTAAAGCCAAGGGCTGGGCTGACACCTATCTTGCCGGTGACGAGTTCAAGGCTCAGCTGAAAAAGGATACCGACGCAACAGCAGCTATCCTGAAAGATATTGGCCTCGTGAAATGACACAAGAGACACCGAGTTCCGAAGCGCGCCGCCCCGATCGGGCGGCGCTGGCAATTGCCGCTGGTATCGCAATTGTTGCTGCGATAATTGCCTATAATACGGCCACCGCCGTTGGCGGCAGTGCGACACGCATCGGTCCGGCAGTTTTTCCTTATACGATTGCCGGCGGTCTTTTTATTCTTGCGATCTGGACCGCGTTTGAGGCGATGCGTGGTGATTTTCCTGAACGCGAGGAACAGCAGATCCAGCCACTTGTCTGGATTGTAGGCGGTCTCGCCGCCCAGATGCTGCTTTTGCATATAACGGGCTTTGCCATCGCGACAGGACTGCTTTTCGCCGCTACGGCCCGTGGCTTCGGCAAGGGACCACTCTGGATGACAATTCCCGCTGGCATTGTTTTATCATTCATAATCTGGGTCATTTTTGCCAAGGGACTGCAGTTGTCCCTCCCGGCTGGACCGCTTGAACGTCTCATTTAAGGACCGGCTATGGATAGTTTTGCCCTATTAGCACATGGTTTTGCCGTCGCATTCCAGCCGTTCAATCTGCTTTATGCACTCATCGGCGTAACATTGGGTACAGCCGTCGGCGTCCTGCCCGGCATCGGACCAGCCCTCACGGTCGCCTTGTTGCTGCCGGTTACATATAAACTCGATCCTGCAGGGTCGCTCATTATGTTTGCCGGTATCTATTATGGCGGCATGTATGGCGGGTCGACAACGTCGATTCTTTTGAATACGCCAGGGGAAAGCGCATCGATCGTTACTGCGCTCGAAGGCAACAAGATGGCTCGTGCAGGGCGAGGTGGTCCCGCCCTGGCGACGGCCGCGATCGGTTCCTTTGTGGCGGGTTTAATCGCCACGATGGCGCTGGCGTTGATTGCTCCGACCATTGTCAAATTTGCGCTTTCCTTTGGCGAGGCCGAATATTTTGCCCTCATGATGTTGGCGTTCATGACGGTTTCAGCAGCGTTTGGCGATTCCACCTTGCGCGGATTGACCGCACTGTTCATTGGCCTCGCACTTGGCTTGATAGGCGCCGATGGCCTGTCGGGACAGGTGCGCCTGGGCTTTGGCATCCCTGATCTGACAGACGGCGTTGAGATTACAACGCTTGCCGTTGCCCTGTTTGCGATCGGTGAAACATTGAGTGTCGCTGCATCGAAAAGCACGGGCGAAGGAAAAATCGAGCCCGTCAAAGGGTCAGTCTGGATGAACAGGGAAGATTGGTCACGCTCCTGGAAACCCTGGCTTCGGGGTACATTTATCGGTTTCCCGATCGGAGCGATGCCAGCGGGCGGTGCCGAGATCGGCACGTTCCTGTCTTATTCGGTAGAGAAGCAACTTTCGAAAAAACCTGAGGAATTCGGCCACGGCGCCATTGAAGGCGTTGCCGGTCCTGAGGCGGCCAACAATGCATCGGCCGCTGGCACGCTTGTTCCCCTGCTGACACTTGGTCTTCCGACAAGCGCAACCGCAGCCATCATGCTGGCAGGATTTCAGCAGTTCGGTTTGCAGCCCGGTCCACTGCTGTTTGCAACCAATCCGCAGCTGGTTTGGGGTTTGATCGCGAGCCTGCTCGTGGCTAATCTCATGTTGCTGGTTCTGAATTTGCCGCTGGTCGGATTATGGGTCCGGTTGCTATCCATCCCAAGGCATTGGCTTTATGCCGGTATCCTGGTCTTTGCGACACTCGGAACCATTGGCGCCAATCCCTCGACATTCGAGCTGGGCATGTTGCTGCTGTTTGGCCTGCTCGGCTATTTTCTGCGGCTTTTTGGCTATCCGATAGCGCCGGTGGTCGTCGGACTGATTCTCGGACCAATGGCGGAGATCCATTTCCGGCGCGCGCTACAGATCAGCCAGGGTGATTTCACTGTCTTTGTCGGGTCGCCGATCTCGGTGATACTGCTGTTGCTCGCGGTATGCGCAGTTGTCGTCCCGCTTATCCTGCGGGCGCGCGGCAAGGGTAAAGTCCTGGCTGCCCTCGCTGCGAACGAGGATTGAAACGGTCTGCTACTCCATCTACCGGAAATTAGCGCCGGTAGATGGACTTGAACTGTACGGGATCGATGCCGAGCGCACGAAGGTCAGACGCGACAGGCTGGTGGCCAAGTCGAGTAGCTTCGGCGACAGCGACCGCACTTCCGAACGCGCGGAAGAAGTTGCCAATCTTTGAGAGCTGTTGAGTTTTGGACATTTTGTTATCCCTTAATCCATATTGCACTGCAGCATAGATAGGATGTATGAGGCGATAAATTTAGGTCCAACAACGCAGGGCAGCCATGCGAAAACGCATGACGAGATCGGCGTCTGTAAACAACTCGGTAGAAAATCACCTCTGCGCTTGAAACTCGCGCACCATTTCGGTATATAAGCGTCATATTCTTGGTCGATAGAACAGGAGTGGGTCCAGACCGGTCCCGCTCTTTTTTGTTTCTTAAGGCCGAAACAGGGAAAATCTTTGCGTGACAGACGACGCTAATACGAAACAGGAAATAGCCCCGATAGAGGGCGCGGACGAGCGGATCATTACTGAAACGGGTATCGACGCCCGCGTCGCCGGTATCATTGAACCGGTACTGCAGTCGATCGGCTTTCGGTTGGTCCGTGCCCGGCTTTCCGGTCTCAATGGCCTGACGCTTCAGATCATGACCGAGCGCCACGATGGCACGATGACTGTGGAAGATTGCGAACTCGTCAGCCGAACATTGTCACCGGTGCTTGATGTCGAGGATCCAATCGACCGCAACTATCATCTGGAAGTGTCGTCACCGGGGATTGACCGGCCATTGGTGCGCAAATCGGATTTTACCAAATGGATCGGCCATATCGCCAAAATCGATACATCGGCCGTTCACGAAGGGCGCAAAAAGTTTCGCGGCCGCATAGCCGAGGTTTCCGGTGAAGGTGTAACGGTCGAGAGCGACCAGGCGAGCTATGGCGACAAACCAGTCGTAGAGGTCCCGTTCGATCTGATTTCGGATGCGCGGCTTGTCCTGACAGACGATCTCATTCGCGATGCGCTGCGCCGCGACAAGGATTTGCGCGAAGGCCGGATCCCGGAAGATAGCACTGGCCAGGCAGACGAGGCGGAAGCTTCAACGGCCGGGCAGGAACAGACAAAACAGGATTGATATTTCATACGCCCGCAGAAGCAAATGCGGCGATGAACCCCAAGGGGAACTTCAAGGAGAAGAACATGGCAGTCAGTGCAAACAGGCTAGAACTTCTGCAGATCGCCGATGCGGTTGCGCGCGAGAAGTCGATCGACCGCGAGATCGTGATTGCGGCGATGGCCGATGCCATTCAGAAAGCCGCGCGCTCGCGTTATGGCCAGGAAACCAATATCCGGGCCGATATCAACGCCAAGACCGGTGAGATCAAGCTTCAGCGCCTGCTTGAGGTGGTCGAGGATGTGGAAGATCCGGTCACCCAGATCGGCATGGAAGCTGCGCGCGATCGCAATCCAGATGCGCAACCCGGCGATTTCCTTGCCGACCAGCTGCCACCCATGGATTTTGGCCGTATCGCTGCGCAATCTGCCAAGCAGGTCATCGTGCAGAAAGTGCGCGAAGCCGAGCGTGACCGCCAATACGATGAATACAAGGATCGCGTTGGCGAAATCATCAACGGCAGTGTCAAGCGCGTTGAATATGGCAACGTGATCGTCGACCTCGGGCGTGGTGAAGCCATTGTCCGCCGCGACGAGCTGATCCCCCGCGAAACGTTCCGTTATGGCGATCGTGTTCGCGCTTATGTTTACGATGTACGCCGCGAACAGCGAGGCCCGCAGATTTTCCTGAGCCGCACCCATCCGCAGTTCATGGCAAAGCTCTTCACCATGGAAGTGCCGGAAATTTACGATGGCATTATCGAGATCAAGTCGGTAGCCCGCGATCCGGGCTCACGCGCCAAGATCGCTGTCATCTCCCGTGACTCCTCGATCGACCCGGTCGGCGCCTGCGTTGGTATGCGCGGTTCGCGTGTTCAGGCGGTGGTTGGTGAGCTTCAGGGCGAAAAGATCGACATTATTCCATGGTCACCTGAGCCGGCTTCGTTCATTGTCAATGCGCTGCAGCCGGCAGAAGTTTCAAAAGTTGTTCTCGATGAGGACGCCGAACGTATTGAAGTTGTGGTCCCGGATGACCAACTATCTCTTGCGATCGGTCGTCGCGGGCAGAACGTGCGTCTCGCTTCCCAGTTGACCGGTTGGGACATCGATATTCTTACGGAGCAGGAAGAATCCGAGCGCCGTCAGAAGGAATTCGTCGAACGCTCGAACCTTTTCATGGAAGCGCTTGATGTCGACGAGATGGTCGGCCAGGTCCTTGCCTCCGAAGGTTTTGCCAGTGTCGAGGAAATCGCGTATGTGGATGCCGACGACATTTCCTCCATTGATGGTTTCGACGAGGATACGGCAACTGAAATTCAGCAGCGCGCCCAGGAATATCTTGGCCGTATCGAGGAGGAACGCGACGCCCGCCGTAAGGAACTGGGTGTTGCGGACGAGCTTCGTGACCTGCCGGGCATGACAAACGCTATTCTCGTCGCTGTCGGTGAAGATGGCGTCAAGACGATCGAGGACTTCGCTGGCTATGCGGTCGACGAACTGACCGGCTGGCGTGAACGCAAGGATGGTGAGACAATCAATTATCCCGGCATTCTGTCGTCGTTCGAGGTTAGCCGTGCTGACGCGGAACAGATGGTTCTTGCCGCGCGCCTGAAAGCCGGATGGATTACGGAAGACGATCTTGCCGCTGCCGAAGCTGAACCAACGGCAGAAGAAGAGGTCGCTGGCTGATTTCGAGCGATCTAGACGTGGAACCGGAAATGAACGACAGAACGTGCATTGTCACGCGGACAAGCGGTTCTGTCGATGACATGATCCGGTTTGTCGCTGGTCCCGATGGTACGGTTGTGGCTGATCTGAAGCGCAATCTTCCCGGCCGGGGCTGTTGGGTGAAGGCCCAACGGCGCTACATTGATGAAGCGGTCAAGCGAAAGCTTTTTCCGCGCGGATTGAAAAGCAGCGTCACGGCTCCCGATAATCTGGGACAGACAGTGGATCAAATGCTTGCAAAATCGGCGTTGGGCAGTTTTGGGTTGGCGCGAAAGGCCGGGGTTGTGGTAACAGGGGCCGCAAAAGTGGATATTGCGATCCGCAATGGCACCGCTGCACTCGTGCTTCATGCCTTTGAAGCCGCGGAAGATGGTGTCCGCAAACTTGACCAGGCCCGTCGTTCGGTTGTTTATGCGGGCGGACCTGAAATACCCGCCCTTTCATTGTTCGAAAGCAATGAAATGGATTTGGCATTGGGCGGGGTAAATGTGATACATGCTGCCGTACTCAAGGGGAAGGCAGCTGCCGGGTTCATGAAACGAGCCTGGCTTCTGCAGCATTTTCGCGATGGCCCCACGGATGTGGCCGACGCTAAAGCGGCGACTGTCGCGAAGGAAACGGAAACGGAATGAGCGATACAAAATCGACAGACGACAAGACGCTAGGCGTCAATAAGAAGACCCTGACCCTGAAGCGGCCTGGCGTTGAACAGAGCACCGTGCGTCAGAACTTCAGCCATGGGCGTACGAAGTCTGTTGTCGTTGAAACAAAGAAGCGCAAGTTCAGCCTCCCGGATCAGAAACCGGAGGTTGCGCCTCCTGTTGCGGCGACTCCAGCGCCAACGCCGGCAGCTGCGCCCGCGCGCCCTGCACCCCAGCCGGCTGCACCGCCGCCAAGTGCTGCTGCTGCACCGGCGCCGCGTCCGGCGGCTCCAGCTGCGTCGGCGCCAGCGCCTCAGACGAGTGCGCGTCCCGCTGCGCCAGCCCAGCAACGTCCCGCCCAACAGCCGTATCGTCCTTCCGGTCAGCGCCCGAATGATCGTTCCGGTATGGTGCTCAATACGCTGTCCACAGCCGAACTCGAAGCGCGCCGCAAGGCTCTTGAAGGTTCCAAGGCCCGTGATGCAGAAGATCGCGCCAAGGCAGCCATCGAAGCCGCCCGCCGTGCTGAAGACGACGCACTCCGTGCTCAGGAGCGTGAAGCATCTGCCCGCCGTCAGGCTGAGGAAGAAGAGCGCCTGCGCAAGGAGGCTGAGGCCAAGCTGCGTGCGGAAGAAGAATCCCGCAAGCGCCAGCCTGCCGAGTTGAAGACAGCCGACGACGCAACATTGAAGGCAGCGGCGCGCAAACCGAATGCTGCCGAAGAAGACGACGATCGTCGTGGTCCTGCTGGTGCGCGCCGTGGTACCAGTGCTGCTCCGGCGAAGCCGGAAGTCCGGGCGCCAAAGGTCGTCAAGGGTGAAGATGAACGCCGTCGCGGCAAGCTGACGTTGGGCACCGCGCTCAATGATGAAAGTCGCAGCCGTTCGCTTTCCGCCATGCGTCGCCGCCAGGAGAAATTCAAACGCGGCATGCAGCAGGAAACCCGCGAGAAGATCGCGCGTGAAGTTATTCTGCCGGAGACGATTACGATCCAGGAACTCGCCCAGCGTATGGCCGAGCGTTCCGTCGACGTCATCAAATTCCTGATGAAGGAAGGGCAGATGATGAAGCCGGGCGATCTGATCGACGCCGATACGGCCCAATTGATTGCCGAGGAATTCGGCCACACGGTCCGTCGTGTTGCCGAATCCGACGTCGAAGAAGGTATCTTCAACGTCCAGGACGACACCGCATCTTTCGTGTCGCGTCCGCCGGTCGTTACCATCATGGGTCACGTCGATCACGGCAAGACCTCGCTGCTCGATGCGATCCGCAAGGCCAACGTCGTTTCCGGCGAAGCTGGCGGCATTACCCAGCATATCGGTGCCTACCAGGTCGAACAGAACGGCCAGAAGATCACGTTTATCGATACGCCGGGCCACGCAGCCTTCACGGCCATGCGTGCTCGCGGTGCGCAGGCAACCGATATCGCCATTCTGGTTGTTGCTGCCGATGACAGCGTCATGCCGCAGACGATCGAGTCGATCAACCATGCCAAGGCTGCAGGCGTTCCGATCATCGTCGCGATCAACAAGATCGATAAGCCGTCTGCTGATCCGCAGAAGGTTCGCAACGGTCTTTTGCAGCACGAAGTCTTCGTGGAATCGATGGGCGGTGAAACACTGGACGTCGAGGTGTCGGCCAAGACCGGAGCCGGCCTCGACAAGCTTCTGGAAACGATCCTGCTTCAGGCGGAAGTTCTCGATCTCAAAGCCGATCCTACCCGGACCGCCGAAGGTGTCGTGATTGAAGCCAAGCTTGATCGTGGCCGCGGTTCGGTTGCTACCGTTCTGGTTCAGAAGGGCACTCTCAGGCCGGGCGATATCATCGTCGCGGGCAGCGAGTGGGGCCGTGTTCGTGCCTTGGTCAATGACCGTGGTGAAAATCTCAAGGATGCCGGACCGGCAACGCCGGTCGAGGTTCTTGGTCTGGGCGGACCGCCGCAGGCTGGTGATCGTTTTGCAGTCGTTGAAAGCGAAGCCAAGGCGCGTGAAATTTCCGAATACCGTACGCGCCTCGCCCGTGAAAAGGCTGTGGCACGTCAGGCCGGTTCACGCGGTTCGCTTGAACAGATGATGAGCCAGCTTCAGGTAACCGGGCTGAAGGAATTTCCGCTTCTCATCAAGGGTGATGTGCAAGGCTCGATCGAAGCCATTGCCGGTGCTCTGGATAAGCTTGGAACCGACGAAGTACGGGCGCGCATCATCCACTCGGGTGCCGGGGGCATCACCGAGAGCGATATTGCCCTTGCGGAGGCCTCCAACGCGGCAATCATTGGCTTCAACGTGCGTGCCAATAAGCAGGCTCGTGATCTGGCCGAGCGTGAAGGAATCGAGATCCGCTACTACAACATCATCTACGACCTCGTTGATGATGTGAAAGCGGCGATGTCGGGTCTTCTTTCGCCAGAGCGCCGTGAAACCTTCATCGGTAACGCGGAAATTCTGGAAGTATTCAACATCACCAAGGTCGGCAAGGTCGCTGGCTGTCGTGTCACGGAAGGCAAGGTTGAACGTGGTGCGGGCGTCCGCCTTATCCGCGACAACGTCGTCATCCACGAAGGCAAGCTCAAGACGCTCAAGCGCTTCAAGGACGAAGTTACCGAAGTCCCGGCCGGTCAGGAATGCGGCATGGCGTTCGAGAATTACGACGATATGCGCGCAGGCGACACAATCGAAGCTTTCCGCGTCGAACATGTGACCCGCACGCTCTAAGGAGCAGCGACCAAATCACTGAGGATAGGATCGCCGGAATGCAAAGCCGGCGATCCATTGTTTATTGGAATGCGAATTTTTGGGATACAACAATTAATGGCTCGCTTTGCTACAGGAACAGGCCCTTCTCAACGTCAGTTGCGCGTCAGTGAACAAGTGCGCCATGCGGTTTCTCAAGTGCTTCAGCGCGGCGATGTCCGCGACGACACGTTGGAAAATGCCGTGATTGCCATTTCAGAAGTGCGCATGTCGCCAGATCTGAAAATCGCTACCTGCTTTGTGTCGCCGGTTGGTGCCATCGACAGCGAAGGCGTCATCAGCGCCCTCAACAAGAATGCCAAGTTCATTCGCGGCCGGGCCGCGGCTCATCTCAAGCAGATGAAATATATGCCAGAATTTCGGTTCCGCATTGACACCAGCTTCGACAACTACGCCAAGATCGACGCTCTGCTGCGCAAGCCGGAAGTCACTCGCGACCTCATCGATGATGAGGATGACAACGGTGGTGATCCAAATCCGGGCGATGTGCCAGGCCATGACGGCGACGGTAACGGCTGAGATGACACGGCAGCGCAAGAAAAAGGGCCGTCCGGTTTCCGGCTGGCTGATCTTCGACAAGCCGACGGGCATGGGATCCACCGAGGCTGTCTCCAAAATCAAATGGTTGTTCAAGGCCGAGAAGGCCGGACATGCAGGCACGCTGGACCCTCTGGCATCCGGCATGCTGCCGATCGCTTTGGGTGAGGCGACAAAGACGGTTCCCTATGTCATGGACGGAACGAAGATCTATCGCTTTGAAGTTACCTGGGGCGCTGAACGCTCCACGGATGATCTGGAGGGCGAGGTGACTTTGACCTCGGATTTGCGTCCGGACGAAGCCGCAATCAAGGCGTTGCTGCCGAAATACACCGGTGTCATCCAACAGACGCCGCCCAAATTCTCCGCCATCAAAATCGCTGGCGAACGAGCCTACGATCTCGCTCGCGGCGGCGAAGAAGTCGAGATACCCTCCCGCGAAGTGGAAATTGACAGACTGGAATTGATCGAGCAGACCGATGCTTCGACGGCAATCTTCGAAGTCGAATGCGGGAAGGGCACTTATGTGCGCTCTCTCGCACGCGACATGGGCCGGGATCTTGGTTGCTATGGCCACATTTCCGACCTGCGCCGCACCGAGGTTGCACCGTTCGACGAATCCGATTTTGTCACACTCGCGGAGTTGGAAGCTGCGCATCCTCCTGTTCCGACAGAGGAAGAGGGCGAGGATCGCTCCTATGAGCGGCTCGCCGAGCGCTTCTCGGTGATGGATGCGTTCCTCATCGATACCGGCGCAGCGTTGGAGGGCCTGCCACAGGTAGCCGTCTCCGATGATCAGGCGCATCGCATTCGCATGGGAAATCCTGTGATACTTCGCGGGCGTGATGCACCTGTCGAAGCCGACGAAGCCTGCGTGACTGCCAAGGGCAAGCTGCTGGCGATCGGTTTTATCGAGAAAGGTCAGTTCCAGCCAAAGCGGGTTTTCACAGGCTGACAGCGTCCCGCAGATGATCGCCGGATTGACAACTGCACCTCAACGATGGCGACCTGCTGGAGTTTTTGGATGCGGCTCTGGCAGACCTTGATGATGAGTGGAAAGAATGAGGCGTGGCGACCTTGCGACAGTCGTAATTCAAGGAGACATCGGAACCTCTGCCCGCTCTGGTCGTGCAGTCTTCTCAGTTCGATATGACGGCTTCAGTTACAATTCTGCCAATGACCAGTACTTTGGTTGCAGCACCTCTCATCCGCCTGACCGTCCAGCCGGATGCCGAAAAAATGGATTGCGCAAACCTTCAAAGATCATGATTGACAATGCCACGACAATAATGCGCACCAAGATCGGCGCCCCTTTGGGCGACTCGACGATGAAACCATGGTTTCAGTCAATGGCGCTTTGGCGCTGTTTCTCGGATTTGCCTGAGGAAACCGCCAGAATCATTTGCGGCTGGTAATTTGTCACATTTTCGACTATACGGCCCGCAGCGACCAGCTTTTGCTATCGCTTTAACCGGCCCCCGCTGGACGACATCCCGGCCGTGGGCATCCTGTTTTCCTCTTCAAAAGAAAGGATATACGATGTCGATAACCGCTGAACGCAAGCAGGCAGTGATCACTGAATATGCAACGAAGCCAGGCGATACCGGTTCTCCGGAAGTCCAGGTTGCCGTTCTGACAGAGCGCATTGTCAATTTGACCGAACATTTCAAGGACCACAAGAAGGATAACCATTCCCGCCGTGGCCTGCTCAAGCTTGTCTCGACGCGCCGCAGCCTTCTTGATTACCTCAAGAAAGTTGATCAGGGCCGTTATCAGACGCTGATCGAAAAGCTCGGCCTGCGCCGTTAATAACGGATTAAACCGGCGGATACGCGTTGCGTTCCGCCGGTTTCTTCATTCCGATGAGGAATGAATTCTACCATGAGACAGGTCATGGGGCAGGATTGCTGGCAACTCGAAAGTGCGAGTTGCAAATTGTCTTGCCCGTGATTGGTCTAAATCGAAACGGGAGATCGATGCTGCTATCCAAAGGGAAGCGCGTCTTTCTCCACTGAAGGACAAGATATGTTTAATCAACACAAAGTTGAAATCGAATGGGGTGGACGTCCGCTCATTCTCGAAACCGGCAAGATCGCCCGTCAGGCTGACGGCGCCGTTCTCGCCACCTACGGCGAAACGGTCGTACTCGCGACGGTCGTTTCCGCCAAGGCCCCGAAGGCCGGTCAGGACTTCTTCCCTCTGACCGTCAACTACCAGGAAAAGACCTACGCGGCCGGCAAGATCCCCGGTGGCTATTTCAAGCGTGAAGGTCGTCCGAGCGAAAACGAAACATTGGTTTCGCGTTTGATCGACCGCCCGATCCGTCCACTCTTTGCCGATGGCTACAAGAACGACACACAGGTTGTTCTGACTGTTATCCAGCACGATCTCGAAAACAACCCGGACATCGTCTCGATGATCGGCGCCTCTGCTGCCTTGACGCTCTCCGGCGTGCCTTTCATGGGCCCGATCGGCGGCGCGCGCGTCGGCTACATTGGTGGGGAATACAGGCTGAACCCTACTGTTGATGAAATGCCGGAATCGAGCCTTGATCTCGTGGTCGCCGGTACGGGCGACGCGGTTCTCATGGTTGAATCGGAAGCCAAGGAATTGGCGGAAGACGTTATGCTCGGCGCCGTGATGTTCGGCCATCGCGCTTTCCAGCCGGTTATCGATGCGATCATCAAGCTCGCTGAAGTCGCCGCAAAAGAGCCGCGCGACTTCCAGACGGACGACCTTTCGGCTGCAGAAGCAGCCGTTCTGAAGGTAGTCGAGGCTGATCTGCGCGATGCCTACAAGATCACAGACAAGCAGGATCGCTACAATGCGGTCGATGCAGCGAAAGCCAAGGTCAAGGCGCACTTCTTCCCGGAAGGCGTTGAAGAGCCAGAGTTTTCCGCAGAAGAGATCGCAACCGTATTCAAGTCGGTTCAGGCGAAGATCGTTCGCTGGAACATTCTCGACACGGGCAGCCGTATCGACGGCCGTGATCTTTCGACAGTCCGTCCGATCGTTTCGGAAGTTGGTCTTCTGCCACGCACGCACGGCTCGGCGCTGTTCACCCGCGGTGAAACACAGGCCATCGTCGTTGCGACGCTGGGTACTGGCGAAGACGAGCAATATGTTGACTCGTTGACTGGCATGTACAAAGAAACCTTCATGCTTCACTACAATTTCCCGCCCTATTCGGTCGGTGAAACTGGTCGCATGGGTTCGCCAGGACGTCGCGAGATCGGTCATGGCAAGCTCGCCTGGCGCGCTATCCACCCGGTTCTGCCTGCCAAGGAACAGTTCCCCTACACGCTCCGCACGGTCTCCGAAATCACCGAATCCAATGGTTCGTCCTCAATGGCTACGGTGTGCGGCACGTCGCTTGCCCTTATGGATGCTGGTGTTCCGCTACTCCGTCCGGTCGCCGGTATCGCCATGGGCCTGATCCTCGAAGGCGAGAAGTTCGCCGTTCTGTCCGATATCCTCGGCGACGAAGATCATCTTGGCGACATGGACTTCAAGGTAGCCGGCTCGGAAAACGGTATCACTGCCCTGCAGATGGATATCAAGATCGACGGCATCACCGAAGAGATCATGAAAGTTGCTTTGGCGCAGGCCAAGGATGGGCGTCTGCACATCCTCGGCGAAATGGCGAAGGCCATCACCGAAGGCCGTTCGGAACTTGGCGAATTCGCACCACGCATTGAAGTCATGAACATTCCGACCGACAAGATCCGTGACGTCATCGGTTCCGGTGGCAAAGTCATTCGCGAGATCGTCGAAAAGACTGGCGCGAAGATCAACATCGAAGACGATGGTACAGTCAAGATTGCATCGTCCTCGGCCAAGGAAATCGAAGCTGCACGCAAGTGGATCCACTCGATTGTGGCTGAACCGGAAGTCGGCGAGATCTATGAAGGCACAGTTGTAAAGACCGCTGACTTCGGTGCGTTCGTAAACTTCTTCGGCCCACGCGACGGTCTGGTTCACATCTCGCAGCTTGCTTCGGATCGTGTTGCCAAGACTTCAGACGTGGTCAAGGAAGGCCAGAAGGTCTGGGTCAAGCTCATGGGCTTCGATGAACGCGGCAAGGTTCGCCTGTCGATGAAAGTCGTCGATCAGGAAACTGGCAAGGAAATCGTTCAGGAAAAGAAGGCTCAGGAAGACGCTGAGTAATCTTCTGAATAGAGTATAGTGAAAGCGCGCCCTTGTGGCGCGCTTTTTTCTTGGCACAACATATCTATAGATGGATCCTCTATGGCCAACGGCGCCCTGCAGACGCTCTTCCTGCCTTTTGAAGACGAGATACTACCCTTGCCGGACAAAGGCGCCGCATGGCTTTTTCTTGGGGCAGAAGTAGATCGCAATGTAGGTGAAGAGTGGACGACAAGCCTCACATGTCTACAGCCGTTCAAACCAGACTACCTTGCATTGCAGAAGGCAGGCTTCAATGCCGTTCCGAGGTTGCAGGGCGACGAAGGTTTCGATGGCGCATTGATCTTGCTGGGCAAGCACAAGGGTCGCAATGAAAACTGGCTGGCTCAGGCGTTGAAGCACGTCAGACCCGGTGGCCAGATCGTGGTTTCGGGCGATAAGAAGCTCGGCGTCGACAGCTTCCGAAAGACGGTGGGGAGCATCGTCGCGGTTGCTGACCGGCTATCAAAGCATCATGCTGTCGCCTTCTGGTTCATGCGGCCGGAAAAAGTAAATAGCGAGCAAATTGAAAGACTTACCGGCGAGGCGACAAAGCTTGAAGATCGCTTTACGACGGCACCAGGCATGTTTTCGCATGCCGCGATAGACAAGGGTTCGGCCATGCTGGTCAAGCATTTCGCCGGTCGCATTACGGGGCACGCGGCGGACTTCGGCGCTGGTTGGGGCTACCTTGCCAGCGAAGTTTTGAATCACCCGGAAAAGCTCAAATCGCTTGCTCTTTACGAGGCCGATTACGAGGCACTGGAAGCATCCAAATTGAACGTCAATGGGGGTGCGATCCCCGTGACGTTCCATTGGCACGACGTGAATAGCGAAGCGATTACAGAGATTTACGACACCATCGTCATGAATCCACCGTTCCATGCAGGGCGCAGTGCGGACCCGGCGATGGGGCAGGGTTTCATAGCAGCGGCAGCCAAACGGCTCAAGCCTGGTGGCAAGCTGTTGCTCGTCGCCAACCGGCAGATGCCCTATGAGGCGGGACTGAAAGCACTGTTCAAATCAGTGCTGCCGCTTGAGGATAATGCCGGCTACAAGATCATTGAGGCCAAGAAGTAATTTCACAACTAAAATACCACTCGTGGTAGCAAAAAGCGCGCCAGATTCGGCATTTCTTGCACCATTTTTGCAGAGTCTTGCGCCATTTTCGGGAAACTTGCGCAAGATCCGTCCCCGGGTAAAGCAGGGCCGGACTCACTCCTTGCCGTCGTCGGATTTTTTCAATTCTTCCAGGGTCGGCATCGACACGATGTTGTAGCCGGAATCCACATAGTGGATTTCACCGGTGACACCGCTCGACAGGTCTGACAGGAGGTAGAGGGCAGACCGGCCGACGTCTTCGATATCGACCGTCCGGCGTAGCGGGGCATTGCGCTTCTGGTAGGAGAACATGGCGCGTGCGTCGCCGATGCCGGCGCCAGCCAATGTGCGCACAGGACCCGCAGAAATTGCATTGACGCGAATTCCTTCCGGACCGTAGTCGGCGGCCAGATAGCGGACCATCGCTTCCAGTGCGGCCTTGGCCACGCCCATCACATTGTAGTTGGGCATCACTCGGGTGGAGCCGCCATAGGTCAGTGTCAGGATAGAACCGCCTTCCCTCATCAGCTTTGCCGCGCGCTGGGCGACCTCGGTGAAAGAGTAGGCGGAGATGACCATGGTGCGGCTGAAATTGTCCCGCGTCGTCACGTCGGCATAGCGGCCCTTGAGCTGCGACTTGTCCGAGAAGCCGATGGCGTGAACAACGAAATCGATCGTGCCCCATTCTTTTTCCAGCGTCTCGAAAACCGCATCGACGGTCGCGATGTCTTCGACATCGCAGGGCAGCAGCAGTTTCGAGCCAAGCTGTTCCGCCAAGGGTGCGACACGCTTGCCGAAGGCTTCGCCCTGGTAGGTGAATGCGAGTTCGGCACCATTGTCGGCCAATTCCTTGGCGATCCCCCAGGCAATGGAGTGGCTGTTCGCGACCCCCATGATAAGGCCGCGTTTGCCCTTCATTAAATCTGCCATTGTTTCCTCAATCCTCGTAACGCTGGTAAACCAGCGAAGCATTCGTGCCGCCAAATCCGAAGGAGTTGGTCAAGACCGTATTCAGTTTGATATTGTCTATCCGCCGGCGCGTGATGGGCATGTCTTCGAATGCCGGATCGAGTTCTTCGATATTGGCGCTTTCCGCGATGAAATCGTGATTCATCATCAAAAGCGAATAGATGGACTCGTGTACGCCGGTCGCACCCTGCGAATGGCCTGTCAGGGATTTGGTCGCCGAAATAGGCGGGCACTGGTTGCCCGAACCGAAGACTTCGCGGATGGCCTCGATTTCCTTGAGATCGCCGACGGGCGTCGAGGTCGCGTGCGGATTGATGTAGTCGACCGGACCCTTGACGTTGGCGATCGCCATGCGCATGCAGCGCGCCGCACCTTCGCCGCTCGGTGCGACCATGTCGGCACCATCCGAGGTCACGCCGTAACCGACAAGTTCGCCGTAAATCTTTGCGCCACGCGCCTTGGCATGTTCAAGCTCTTCAAGAACGAGAACGCCTGCGCCACCCGAAATGACAAAGCCATCGCGATTCTTGTCGTAGGCTCGTGAGGCCACGGATGGCCGGTCGTTGAATTTGGAGGACATGGCGCCCATGCCGTCGAAGAGCACGGACAAGGTCCAGTCGAGATCTTCGCAGCCGCCGGCGAACATCATGTCCTGCTTGCCATACTGGATCATCTCATAAGCGTTGCCGACACAGTGGTTGGATGTCGCGCAGGCCGAGGAAATGGAATAATTGACACCCTTGATCTTGAACCATGTGGCAAGCGTTGCGGAGGCGGTCGAAGACATTGCTTTCGGTACGGCGAAGGGACCGACCTTCTTGCTGGAACCGGATTCGATGGTCTTTTCGGCAGACTCGACGATTGTGCGGGTGGACGAGCCGCCCGAACCCATGATGATGCCGGTGCGCTCATTGGAAATGAGATCCGTATCGAGCCCGGCGTCAGCGATGGCCTGATCCATGGCGACATGGTTCCAGGCAGTGCCACCGCCGTGGAAACGCATCGCGCGACGGTCTACCAGCGTTGATGGATCGAGGGTGGGTGCACCATGGACCTGGCTGCGGAAGCCGTGCTTCGCATATTCCTCAGCAAAGACGATGCCCGATTTCGCTGCGCGCAGCGATTCCAGCACCTCCTCCACATTGTTGCCAATAGAGGACACGATACCCATGCCCGTCACAACCACTCGCCGCATCGCGATCTCCTTAAAGGTAATACGCTGCCAAATTTGTCAGGCAGCGCTTTCCTTGAATAGGCCAACCCGCAGGTCAGTTGCTTTATAGATAGTCTCGCCATCGACCTTTAACCAGCCATCGGCAATTCCAAGCACCAGACGGCCGCGCATGACACGCTTGAAGTCGATGCCATATTCGACAAGTTTGTTTTTCGGCGTGACCATGCCGGTGAACTTGACCTCGCCGGTAGAGAGGGCGCGGCCCTTGCCAGGCTCGCCGAGCCAGCCGAGATAAAAGCCGGTCAATTGCCACATGGCATCGAGGCCGAGGCAGCCGGGCATGACAGGATCGCCAATGAAATGACAGGGGAAGAACCAAAGGTCAGGCTTGATATCGAACTCAGCACGGATATAGCCCTTGCCATTCTCGCCGCCTGTTTCAGAAATCTCGGTGATCCGGTCGAACATCAGCATAGGTGGTGCTGGCAACTGGGCGTTGCCCTGACCGAACATCTCTCCGCGGGCACAGGCAAGGAGCTCTTCATACCCGTAGCTTGATTTCTGTTCTGGCATTCTTTCTCCCATCGGTAACGTCAAGGCTTGCGCCTGGATATGTTCCGGCGCGGGCGGACCCTATCATAGAGTATTTCCGCCTGAAAACGCTGCATAGAGCAAACCACGATCAAATGGAACCCTCGCCCGAGCGAACCGCTCTGCGAATTTCGTGTGACATGTGATTTCCAGTTGTGCCCACACTTTTCCTCAGACAAACGGTGTAAATGCTGCCTATTGATCGATTTCGCAAGACAGCATATATCAATCATGTAACACGATGGACAATGTGTCCGTGGTGGGACTTCTGATATGAGTTAACGGAGTGGCAGACGGGCCATGCATATTTCTTATGAAATTGACGCTGATGTGTCCTTGCAGGAGCGCTTGCGCTTTGCAGGGTTGCGGCCGACCCGTCAGCGTATCGCGCTCGCCAGCCTGATCTTTGCCAAGGGTGACAGGCACCTTTCGGCCGAAGAACTGCACGAAGAGGCGCTTGGCGCCAATGTCCCGGTTTCGCTGGCGACGGTGTACAATACACTGCATCAATTTACCCAGGCCGGAATGCTCCGCATCCTCGCAGTCGAGGGCGCAAAGACCTATTTCGACACCAACGTTTCGGACCATCATCACTTTTTCGTTGAAGGCGAAAATGAGGTAATCGACATCCCCAGTGGTTCGACCATGGTTGGCAATTTGCCTCCGGTTCCGGAAGGCATGGAAATCGTCAACGTCGACATCATCATTCGCCTGCGCAAAAAGCGCGGCTGATCCAGGCTAGTCAATCTTATAGGTACGGAATACCGGGCGCCGACGCATCGCCTGTTGCGCCATAGACTCGTCGTCCGATCGTAGCCCGCTCGACTACCTCTATTCCCTCTCGACCGGGTCAACAGGTCCTGACCCGGTCGAGTACGAAAGTGCAATGGATAATTGCGTTCGACGCTCAGATTCCGAGACCACCGCCGACGTCGATTACACCGCCGGTCATGTAGCTGGCGTCCGGTCCCGCGAGAAAGGTAACGAGCGCGGCAACTTCCTCGAGCTTTGCAATGCGGCGGATGGGGTGAAGGTCGAGGAACGCGTCGGGAGCATGAACGTCGCCCATCACCTCCCTCATCATATCGGTCGGCATGGCACCGGGCTGGACAACGTTGACGGTGATGTTGCGTCCACCCAGATCGCGGGCAATGCCCTTCGCATAGCCGTTTATGGCAGCCTTGGTTCCCACATAGTCCGCGAGGCCGGGGAACAGGGAGCGGGTGCCGCTCACAGAACCGATGAAGATGATCCGTCCGCCATCAGGGAGCGCCGGGGCGGCCGCGCGGGTGGTCGCCACGGCGCCCATGACGTTGATCTGCCACTGACGGTCGAGATTGACCGTGTCGAGTTCGGGGTCGTCGACGGTCTTGCCTTGCACGACGATTGCGGCATTATTGACGAGGATATCGAGCTTGCCGAATTCGGCAATTACCGAGTCGATCAAAGGCTTGGCGGCAGCAAGGTCGGCTTGGTCGCTCTTGATCGCGATCGCGCGGACGCCCTTTGCCTTGAGCTTCTGAACAACAGATTCGGCTTTTTCGGCTGACGCAACGTAACTTATCGCGACATCAGCACCTTGATCGGCAAACGCTTCGGCGATGGCGGTGCCGAGCCCGCGCGACCCGCCGGTAACGAGCACGGTCTTGCCCTTCAATACGTTCGACATGAGAATCCCTTTCTGTGGACGACCAGGGCGTCACCCCGGTCTGGTGAGCGAAATCCTGTTTCATAACAAGCATTACCATAACGCTTGGTATGAAATTTGACAGAAGCGGTCAAGTGTTTTAATAACGATCATTATGAAAAAGATGGATTTGCGCTGATGGGCCGCCATCGCGAATTTGATGTGGAGAAAGTGCTCGACGCGGCGCTGTGCGTTTTCTGGCGCAAGGGCTACGAGGGCGCATCTTACGCTGACCTGACCGAGGCTGCCGGTGTAGAGAGGCCCGCCCTCTATTCTGCATTCGGCAACAAGGAAGCTCTCTTCCGCCGAGCCCTGGATCGCTATTATGAACGATATCTGGATTTCATCCCGAAGTCGCTTGAGCTCCCGACAGCGCGGGCAGTTGCTGCGCATATACTCTACAGTGCAGCCGAACTGAATACACGTTACTCCCACCACACGGGGTGTCTTGGTATAAACGGTGTTTTGGCGGGGTCTGATGAAGCGGAGCCAGTGCGCCAGGCGCTGATTGAGGCTCGCGCCGGCGGTGAGGCGCAGCTTCGTGAACGCCTCTGCCGGGCAAAGGCCGAAGGCGATTTACCGGAGACGGCAAAACCCGATGCCCTTGCGGCATTCGTGATGGCTGTCTCTCACGGCATGGCGGTGCAGGCCAAGGCTGGCTTTAGCCGCGAGATGCTGGAGGCCGTTGCCGAGCAAGCGCTTTCCACGTGGCCTGCGGGTCGTTCCACGTCTTCTGGCCCGAAATAGACCAATTTTCTCTAGTCAATATTGATTCCCAATGCACCAGCCAGTGTCTTGAACACGGGTGTATAGAGGTAGCTCAAACTCCGTGCTGTCGTGGCTGTGATATGGTCTGAGTCCCTGTACAAAGGCAGGCCGTTTCGCATGCTGTCGCAGCGACTATTATCGCAGATCCCCTGAAGCGCATCGACCGTTATGGCCCCATATTTTGCAGCATATTGGCTGAGCATGTCGCGGGAGGCCGCTTGCCGCTCCGAAGTGTAGGCCCATGGCGGTGCGATATCGGTCGACGTGCCTCTCGTTGCCGCCTTGGCCAGGGCCTCCGGCATGTAGTGCCCCATTTCCGGAACATCCATCACAAGAACCACTTGCGTACCATGTCGTTTGAGATCGGCGAGGGTCTGGTCCAGAGCGGTCGCAATGGGCGCCGATTCGTCGTCAAGCTGCGGGCGGATCTTGGGATCGAAATAAAGTCCCTGATTGGGTAACTCCGAGCGAAGGACGTATTTCGGCCAATAGGCGATCATGAAGACCAAAGGTATGCGCTTGCTGATGATAAGGTCTCGCACAGCCGCATTATAGTCGACACAGCGCAGCGTGTCTTTCTGGTCCTTGAGTTCCACATCCGGAAGCGGCGGACACGAGGCCCGTGCGGCCAAAATACCACTGGCGCCGGCTTTCGCCGCCGCAAGATCGATGGCAGGCGCCATTGAACCGGAGTGCGAGTCGCCCCAGACGAGAAAATTCAAATTATCCGCGCCGGGAATCCCCAGACGGCAAAGGTTGCCTGATTTTATGTCGGAGAGCGACGGACCTCTTCCACTGGTATCCTGCAAGCATTCGGAGCTGGAATACCGGCTTTCGTCATAGGTGGCATTGTAGATTTTCTGGGCAACCGGGGTGAGGCGGCTGGGAAGCCCGACTTCGGTTATGACATAGTTGCCGAAAGCCACGACCGCCACGATGACCGCCGTCGCCGCGGCGAAGACGGGTTTGCGAGGAACCGGGCCGGCGTGCCCGCGGAACGGCCGCTCGATGAAGTGCCAGGAAAAAACGGCCACGACAAACGAAATGGCGACGAGCAGGCCGTTCTGGATGAACGTGAGCTCGTGACCGTTCAGGTAGCGCGTGAAGACGATAATCGGCCAGTGCCAGAGATAGAGCGAATAGGAAATCAGACCGATGAACACGAGCGGCGAGGACGTGAGAAGCAGTCCCGCAGGACCACGCGAAGCCCGCCCCTGAATGATGAGAGCGGCACCAATGCAAGGAACGAGTGCGGCAAGGCCGGGAAACGACGTGTTGTCATTATAGACGAAGACCGCAAAGCCTATCAGGACGAGTCCGATGGCAGCCAGGATTTCGCCGATAAATTGCTGTTTCGGCCGGGGTACGACACCCAATGCCAGCAAGGCGCCGAGAAGCAGCTCCCAGGCGCGGTAAGGCGACAGGTAAAACGCCTCGACAGGCCTTTGCTCAACACCCCAGATGCTCGCTGCGAGCGACCCGACAAACAGCAGAACGAGCGCCGGCTTTACCCATTCCCGGCCGATCCTGCTCAAAACGAGCAGCATCAGAGGAAAGACGATATAGAACTGTTCTTCGATGGCGAGCGACCATGTATGCAACAGCGGCTTCAGCTGGGCGCTGATATCGAAATATCCGCTCTCTCTGTTGAGCTGGATGTTGGAGACAAAAAGAGCCGCTGCCTTCACGCTGCGCGCAAAATATTCAAATTCGACCGGCATGAAAAACAGCCATGCCATGGCGGCCGACGCTGCAATCATTGCAAAAAGCGCCGGAAAGATGCGGCGGATGCGGCTTTCGTAAAACCGCCATAGGCTGAAATCGCCCTGGTCGATTCCTCCGATGATCCGCAGGGCCATCAGATAGCCGGAAATGACGAAGAAAACGTCGACGCCGACGAAGCCGCCCTGAAAGCCCGACATGCCCGTGTGATAGAATACGACCGGCAAAATCGCGATCGCGCGCAGGCCGTCGATGTCGCGTCGATAAGCCAGGCTGTCGCGCGACAGACTGGACGTAAGTAAATTAACCAATTCTGGTTTACTCCAGCATCATCCTTGGGATTTTTTTCTTGCGGCACGGTACGTGCTCTCTGCGAGGATGAGCATGCAGCCCGCCAATAAGAGGATACCACCGGCGAATCCTGACAATCCGGCATATTCCACAGCGGCCGCAATGACGCCGATCAAGGCAATCGACCAAAGGGCCAGAGCGCCGTCATCGATGAACATGCCGATCAGTTCTCGTAGTGTGATGCGTATGATGTTCATCAGGCGACTGCCTTTGCGTTGGAGCTATAATAGCCGCGCAGCATCCGCACGGCGACAAACGAGAAGATTGCAAGCACGCCAAGGATCACGATCAGCGACAGATCGTCACCTGGCCAATCGGCGCCAAGGCCTTCGCCAACCCAGAAGACGCCGAATGCCGTAAGTAGAAGTCCGACGACGAATTTCAAGGTGTTTTCAGGCACCCGCGACAACGGCTTGTGCACGACGAAACCGACGATCAGCACCAGGAGGCAGGCTAAAGCCGCGCCAAGCGCCGCATAGCCGAGCATGCCGCGTCCCGCGCCAACGGCGATGACGATGAAAACCACCTCGATACCCTCAAGCAGAACCGCCTTGAACGCCGCGGTTCCAGCGATCCAGTCCGCGCGTCGTTCGGCGTGCTGACGCTTGAGCTGATCGGTCTCCCTGGCGAAGGCTTCTGCCTCGTCGTGAAGAGCGATAATGCCGGAAGCGCGAAGGATGGCTTTGCGCAGCCAGCGCATTCCAAACAGGATCAGCAGGGTTCCGATGACAAATTGCAGGAGCTCGACCGGGATCAGCCCGAGCAGCGGTCCAAGAATGACAACCAGGGCGGCCAGCACGATGAGCGCCAGCCCCGTGCCAATGAAGGCCGGTTTCCAGCTGCGGGACACCCCGACGGCAAGGATAATGGTGAAGGCTTCGACGACTTCGACGAAGGAAGCTGCCGTCATAGTCGATACTATGGTCGTGATGTTGGACATGGAAGGATTTCCGTTCAGGCAGAATGCGACAAAAGATTACTCGATAAAAGGTCAAGATTCAGGCGGCCAGAAGGACGAATCGTTCGGATGGAAAAAAACGTGACACCGATATCGTTGATCTTTCGCTTAGTAGCGATTTGTTTTGCTTAGGTGAGGAAGAGCAACTTGTCACGGGCGTCAACGTTTTGTTACCCGGTTATGTTTTGGGGAACAGTTTTTTGTTGCTCTTTGCGCGAAGGTGCATTCTGGTTGCAGATAATGGAAAATCGTAAAATAGTCAGCGATAAACAGTTCTGAATTTCTTTTCACCTTTGACCCGGGATAATGCCCTTGAACACACGGATTGATCCGCATCTTAAAATGATCCTGATCGGCGGCTCGTCCAATGTCGGGAAATCAAGGGTGGCAGGCGCATTGGCGGAGAAACTTGGCTGGCGCTGTATTTCGACGGACAGCCTCGCCAGGCATCCTGGCAGGCCGTGGCGACAGTCGAACAAGAAAGTCCCCAACCATGTGGCCGAACACTATCTAAGTTTAAAGGCCAACGAACTGCTGGAATCCGTCATTCTGCATCACCGCAAGATGTCGCCAATCGTCGCGGAACTTGTCCGGGCGACGGTGCACGATGAAGGCATGGAAAAATTGGTGCTCGAGGGATCGGCACTTTGGCCTTTCATCACGAGTGGACACCGCATGAAGGAAGTTGGAACTGTCTGGCTGACAGCCAGTTCCGACACGTTGCGCACACGGATCTATGAAGCAAGCGGTTTCCACAATGCCAGCGAGCAGAACCGTGGAATGATCTCAAGATTTCTCGAACGCACGCTGTTATTCGATCGAAAGACCGCCGAACTCGTCAGCGAGCACGGCTGCAAGGTCCTCGATGTTGATGAGTACAAAACGACGGAGGACTTGATTGGCGGCATAATGGCCAGCCTCAGAGCCTGAACGAAGATTTCGCCATGGAGGGCTGCAAATGGCGGTTTCTCCGCGCCGATGCCCACATGGCAGCATACGCTGCGCTTCGCTGCTCTAAACTCCCATCTTCGCCGCCCTGGCGGATTTTGGCTCGAGAAGGCATCTGCGGCGCCGGACCAAAAATTGGCAGGTAATCTGGCATACCGGTCTATCGTCGCCTAAATAGATTTTCGTCATCGGAACCGAACGTAGCTCTATGGCGTCCCGTTCCGCAAAGTCAGCAACGCATTGGAATGATTATGACCGAAGGAACGTTGAAGGAACCAAATCTTCAAGACGCTGAGGCTGAAGAAGTTGAGCAGGAATTCGGGACGGCCGGAATTGCGCCAATGGCTCGCCCGAGCAGGACCACTCGCTTTTTCATGGGCATCGTCTCCTGGGCGGAGAAGCTCAATCTCAAATATGCCAGATTTGGCAACCCTCCAGTCTACGATAATGCGGTTTTTCCCTGGACCAGCGAGATAGAAAAGGCCTGGCCCGACATTCGCGTTGAACTCGACCGCGTTCTTTTGCGTCAAAGCGAACTGCCCGCATTTCAGGACATTTCGACGGACGTCAAAACAATCTCGACGGACAGTCAATGGAAAACATTTTTCCTCGTCGGATTCGGCGTGAAGTCAAAACAGAACATCCAGGCATGTCCCAAGACATGGGCGGCGGTGCAGAAGATCCCCAACCTGAAGACAGCCATGTTTTCGATCTTCGAACCCGGCAAACATCTGCCTGCCCATCGGGGGCCATACAATGGCGTATTGCGGCTCCATCTCGGTTTGATCGTGCCGGAGCCGGGCGACAAGCTCGCCATCCGGGTGAAAGACAGGATATGTCACTGGCAAGAGGGCAAAGCCCTGGTCTTCGATGACGCCTATGAACACGAAGCCTGGAACCATACGGATAAGACGCGCGTCGTCCTGTTCGTGGATTTCGTGAAGCCGCTGAAATTTCCCGCCAGTTTCATCAATTGGGCGCTTATGAACCTGGCGATCTTCACGCCGTTTATCCGTGAAGGCCTCGACAACCACAAGGAGTGGGAAAAGCGTTTCTACGCTGAAGCCGAGACCTTGCGAAATCAGTAATGCGCGTCATGAATGCTCGGTGTCGATTTTGACCTTGACCACATCTCCGGGCAGCAGGATGGTCCCTTCTTCAGCGGTCGTCTCTTCGGTTTTTCCCTTCGAGTTGCGGACGATGCTGTATTGCATGACAACAGGCTCCGAGCCGTTGCCCGCGGCAGCCGGTGCATTGACCAGCGCTTCGGTCATCAGGTTTTTGTTCATCTGAAGCTTCAGATTGCTTTCGTCGAGCTTGGCCTGCGTTGCCTGCATCTCGGTTGCCAATTCCGACTTGCGTTCATTATCAAGATCGGTCTCATTCTGGGTCGACTTACTGATTTCCTGCTTGGCACGCAACGAAGCGGTATCAAGATCCAGAAGCTTGCCTTCCATGTCTGCAACCGAGGTTTGCAACCCGAGAAGCCGCGAATTCACGACAAGGCCCTGATCGGCCAGTCCGCCAATGCTTGTAAGTTCCTTGCGGGTCAGATCCAGCTGCCGGTTCTGCACGCCCATCTTCTTTTCGAGTGAACTGATCTCGTTTGTATAGAGCGTCTTGAGGTCTTTCAGCCCACTGATCTGAAGATCGAGGGAATTCTTCCTCGTCCGCATGATCGCCGTTTCATCGTCGATCAGTCTCTTGGCGCTCGATTTCTCGATCAAATCGTCCGGAACCTTGATTTCCTCTTCATTGGCCAATTCTGCTTGCAGTCTTGCGAGTTTGACCACCGCCCGGTCATGCTCGGCTACTATGACATCATAGTCCCCGCGCGCATTGAAGTAGTCCCGCTCGAAGCGCTGCCCGGCCGTTCGCGGCATTCCGCCAGCAAGACTGACAGCCTTGAGAACCGTCATTTCAGGCTCGAATGCATATCTTCCTGGCGTTTGCACGTCACCTGAAACGAAAATCGGTCGAAATTCGGATATCTCTACGGAAGCCTCGGGGAGGTCGCTAAGGCCGAGTTTCTGTCGGAGGTTTTCGGAGATCTCCTTGGCGATTTCCGATGTAGTCTTGCCGCCGGCGGCTATTTCACCCGCGAAGGGGAGAGACAAGGTGCCTGAGGGCCCAACCCTGTAATCACCTGTAATCGTGGGCCACTCGCGAAAGGTGCCTTCTGCGGTCTGCCATTCGATCACGCGTATGGTGACCTTGTCCATCGGGCCCAGCGCGTAATCCGCAGCATGGGCAACAGGCGCAAACAGCATCATGAGAAGCAGCATGCAGCTAAAAGAGAACCAGCGCGTTGCAGCGGTGAAACCGTGTGGCATGCCTGGGCACGCACTTGACGGGGAAATCGGGGTCATTTCCAACAATTACTCCTGTAAATCAATCGGGATCGGCGTGGCTATTGCGTCCTAATTCCGGCAAAGCCACCCGGCCCAAGCCTCATAAGCAGGATCGTGTGACATATATGAGGCGGGAATGAACTAGCAAACGATCACAATGTCCTTCCGAAAAGGCCAATTTCAACGGAATGCTTGTCGAAAACAAGGCATTCATCGAAGGGAACACCGCTGCCCTCGTATATCCGCCCCAGTCACCCTGGAACGGACGCGAATGATTGTTCGAAAGATAACATAAAAATTGTGCGTTGCAACAGAACGCCGCTTGCAGCATGCGAGTGGAATAGCATTTGGCTGCGATCCTTGGTCGTAATCGCCGGAAATGACAGCGTATCTTCCCGGAATGCCATGTAATCTGCCGGTGCGATTCCATTTCTCAGCGCCAAAAACATAATTACATATGCTTATATAACTGAGTGATTGTCATTAGTTGTGCCTCCTTCTAGAGAATTGGAGGGGTTGTATAGCTTCGGGATATTGTGTAATTTTTTTACTTGCGCTGTAACATAGCGTGAAGCGTGTGTGTTTCGTCATTTTTGAGTGAAGACAGGACGTGCTTCAGCCGTTCGTGTTCCTTGTATGCTGTATTCGCGAGTCGCAATACCTCGCCAGCTCCAAACGCGCAGAAAAATTGTGGTTACAAGGTAAGAAAAGTGTTATATTCCGGCTTAAAATTAGCCGAGGTGCCTTCATCTAAACTCAAGGGGTTTGGTATAGACAAATTGGCAGCCAAAAAAACATTCATGTACGCGCATTAGCGTGTGTGGGGGGAGACAAAATGCTAAGAAACGATACCGCTGCTTTTCTCAGATTGAAGAATGAGAGGAGCTAAGCATTATGAGATTTCCAAATTTTTTAATCGGAATGTTGGGCGTTCTTATTGCATTTGCAGTTACGACCTACGTTCTAACGCAATCCCTGTGGGCAACGATAGTACAGACGTTGATTTGCGCAGTGGTCATTCAGGTAGGATATTTCGCGGTGGTGCTTTTCCTTGTTGCGCGGGAGAAACCACGGACGTCCGAGTGGAAGCAGTCCGGGAGCAATGAGGCAACCGGCATCGTCGCAAACAAGCAGCCTCCTTTTAAGTCGATTACACCAACCGAGACGCACTAGAGCCCCAGCATGAACGGCTCTAGGGCCAACTGACCAACGCTGGAAGTCTGCCTCTTGCGGGCGGCCGAAATATTTGTATCCTTGCTACATTGGTCTGGTGCCGGCAAATGCCCGCGGACCACTCGTGGTGCACGGCTCCTCAAATAGCCAAGCCTTTGTGCACCCAATGCAGACCCGCACAGTCGAGGGCAGGGGCAATTATAGATAATCCGGACAATAGTGTGTGTGTGATCATCGCTGCGAAGAACGCAGCCAATACCATCGCGGCCGCCATATCCTCCGCTTTGGCGGATACATATGTGACGGAAGTGATCGTCGTCGACGATGGTTCGACCGACGGTACTTCTGAAGCGGCCACAAAGTCCGATGATGCAAGCGGACGGCTGCGTATCATTCGTTTCGACGTCAACAGGGGACCGTCTTACGCACGCAACCACGCCATTTCCTGTTCCTCGGCAGCTCTGATCAGTATCCTCGACGCCGACGATTTCTTTATCCCGGGGCGCTTTTCCCATTTGTTGTCAACCACAGACTGGGACATGGCCGCCGATAACATCGTCTTCGTCGATCAACGTTGGGTCAGCCACTTCAATACACTCGCCATCGACAAGTTTTCTCCGGAAACCTGGTTTCTCGATCTGCCGACATTCGTCGACCGCAACATATCGAGGCGCAACAAGCAGCGTGGCGAGCTCGGCTTCCTGAAGCCTGTCATCCGGCGCGAGTTTTTGGATCGCCACAGCTTGCGCTATAATGAAAAGCTGCGGCTCGGCGAAGATTACGATCTCTATACGAGAGCGCTGGCCCTCGGTGCCCGGTTTCAGATTATCAATAATTGTGGATATGGCGCCGTCGTCCGCGCGGATTCGCTGAGCGGGCGGCACAGGACCGACGATCTGAAACAACTCGCCGATGCCGACAGGGCGCTTCTGGATAGCGGTGTGCTGTCGGGAAGCGGGCTGGATGCCGTGCGCGAGCATGAGCGTCATATTCGCTCCAAATTTCATCACCGGCAGTTTCTGGACATCAAGTCGCATGAGGGGCTAGTTGCGGCAGCTATTTATGGTGTGCGCAATCCGTCTGCGGTTTTTCCAATCGCGACGGGCATCCTGGCCGACAAGTTCGATGGAGCCGTCAGAAACAGATCGACTGCGCCCCAGGTCAAACCGGAGCTGCGCTATCTTTTTCCGGCAACCACCAAACTGCGGTGAGCTGAAAAGGGCCCCGGCCTCAGCGCAGATACAGTTCTAATTTATTGTGCGTTGCACAAAAAGTCGCAATGGACTAGGTTGCTCCAGGAATAGATCAGGGGTCAATATGAGCGGATTTGCTCAGTTGGTTTCGACAACTGAGCGCGCAAAGGTTGCAGTCGTGATTGACTTGCAGCCAACAAACCCCATGCCGCCAATCAGATACCAGGGTTAGTTTTATGAAAATCATTGTCGAGAACACGGTCTGCCTCAATACTGGCGATGCCGCCATTCTTCTAGCGATCAGGCACATCCTGAGAAAAGTCTGGGGCGAGGATTTGCGTTTCCAGGTCTTCGACAGCCAGCCGGAAGTGGCGGCACGGCTTTACCCTTCGAAAGAATATCCGGATCTCGAATTTCACAAACTGCTGTCGGAGTCCGTTTTCAAGTACAATTACGATCAGAACGTCCTCAAGAACGCCGTCAAGCCGCTCTATAATCGAATTGTGCTCGAGGCGCTGCGCCGCTTCGGCAGGGGCGGGTCCGTCGACAAGATGTTGTTTAGCGACAGCGACCGCCGTTCGCTTGAGATCTATCGGGACGCCGATCTCGTCATCACGACGGGCGGAACCTATCTCGTCGAGAACTACAACCTCGAACGGCGTCTCAATCAATTCCGCATCGATGCGATAGTCGGCAAGGATCCCGTGTTCTTCACGCAGTCCCTGGGGCCCTTCGACAAAGACTATAATCGCCAGGAACTGAAACCCGTCTTTGACCGGAGCCCGCTCATTCTTCTTCGCGATTCCCGCTCGAGGGACCATATTGTCGATCTCGTCGACGACCCCAGCAAATGTCACGTGGTGGCGGATGCGGTGTTCGCGCTCGCCGAGACGGACCGGATCGCGGGGATTCTGGCTGCGGACCGGGCACCGGAAACGGGTCGCGTCGCCATTTCCGTCCGGCACTGGAACTACGTCAAGGGCGGCGGGGACGGCATGCGCCGCTACCTTGATTCCATTCGCAATATCGTTACCACGCTGGTGCGGGATCAGGGCAAAGAGGTCACCTTCCTGTCGACTTGCCAAGGCGTACCGGAATACGCCCATGACGACTCCAAGGCGGCCAGGGCGATCGTTGCCGAGCTCGATCCCGAAATTGCCAGCCATGTCAGTGTGGACGCATCATTTCATACGCCAGAACAACTGATGGCGCTTGTAAAAGGGTTCGATTTCGTGGTCGCCACGCGCATGCACATGATGATCATGTCGCTGTGCGTCGGCACCCCTGTGTTGCCCATAGCCTACGAGTTCAAGACCAAGGAAGTCGCCAAGCGTATCGGCGTGTCCGGCGTTCTGCTCGACATCGACACCGTGACGGTGGAAGAGGCCGGCGAGAAACTCGCTACCTTCATCCAGAATCTGGAACATTACCGCACAACCAGCCTCAAGGCTGTTCTTGACGAGCATGCATCGGCAATGTCGGCAACCGAGTTGCTGAAGCCGCTTCTTGTCGCTCCGTCAGCGAATATTGCTCGCGACCTTGGACCAGATAGCCGACAGAGTGCTGCGTGACTGGGGCAGCAAAAGCATCAGTGCGAACGCGAACGCGTAGTTCAGCAGCACAGCCAGAATGACCGCGAGAAAGTCCGAGCGGGCGATCAGCGACAAGGGCAGCAACCAGTAGGCGAACCAGGCCAGCAGGGCCGACACGATGAAGAGGCCTTGCACCAGAAGCACATCCATCGCTGTCACCGGGCCGACCCGATGCACAAGCACTGCGAGAACAGGAACGCGCAGGAGATAGCCGCTGATGGCATAGGCCGCGGCGACGCCGACGGCGCCCCAATGCAAGCCCACGATAAAAGCAACCACCGTCGTAATCGACGAGTAAATGCCCCAGCGGAACATGGTCTTCGTCCTGTCCTGGCAGATGAAGATCCAGCCTGTGGTGCTCGAAATGGGCTGAATGAGGCCGGCAATCCCGAGCCAGGCGAAAATCGGTGCAACGGGCAGCCATCTGTCGCCGAAAAGAATGCCGACGACCTGTTCAGAGGTCAGGGTCAACGCCGCGATAGCGGGTACCGTGACGGCCGCAAGGACCCAGTTGGTCTGCATGTAGATATCGCGAAAGCGTTTTTTATCGTCCTGTATGCGGCTCAGCAGCGGGATCATCAGGCGTGTCAGCGGCTGATTGATGTTCTGCAAAGGGAACAGCAAAAGCTTGTAAGCGCGGTCGTAATAACCGAGCTCGATCGCGCCTGAAAATTTGCCGATCAGAATATTGTCGAGGTTGCGGGAGAAGAAGTTGACGAGGTTGAAGCCTGTAAGGTTGGCGCCGAAGGACATGATGTCGCGATCGATCCTCAAAACCGGCTTGTCCGGTCTAAACCGCGCCACACGCCAGGCTGCAAGCAATCCAACCGCCGCCGATGCTGCCGGGCCAAGCACCAGCGACCAATAGCCCATGCCGGCATAGGCCGCCGCAGCCGCTGTCGCAAAGCCTGCAATGGCGGTGACAACGTCGTTGATCGCGAGCTGACCGAACTGAAGATGGCGGTTCATCAGGCTGAGCGGCATGGCCGCCAGACTTCCGAGGAAGAGCGGCAGCCCTGCACCGATGGTGATCCCGACCATGCGCGCATCACCATAGTAGGAGGCGACGACGGGAGAGAGTGCAACGACGACGGCGGTGCTGGCGAGGCCGGCAAAGGCGCTCATCCAGAAGACCTGGTTGAGCTGCCGCTGACTGATCTCCTTGCGCTGGACGACCGCTTGCTGAAGTCCGAGATTCTGGAATAGCGCGACGAAGGCCACGATCGGACTGACAGAGGCGACTAGCCCGAAATCTTCCGGAATGAGCAGGCGCGCCAGGACGATGACGGAGAGGAACTGGACAACAATTTTGATGCCTTGTGCGATGACCGTCAAAAGGCCGCCGCGGAGGGCAACGCGTCCAAACTGAAGCGGTTCGGCACTCACGCGCTTAACTTCGCTTCGGCCAGACGCGTGATCATCTGCGCGAACTGATCATTCAAAATATCGGCGTTGAAATCGGCCTCGACCTTCCGCCTCGCGGCCATGGCGATACCCTCGCATTCGGCCGGGTGTTCGGCGATCCACAAAAGTTTTGCCGCAAGAGCCTCGATATCCTTTTCCGGAACGAGAAATCCTGTCTTCTGGTCTTCTATAAGTTCCGGAATCCCCGAGTGATATGTGCTGAGCACGGTTAACCCGGCAGACATCGCCTCCATCAGGGAAACAGGAATACCCTCCACATCTCCATCCCGTGCCGTCACGCTTGGCAGCAGGAACACCTGTGCTTCGCGCAAGCACTGCTTGACCTCGCTGTGCGGGCGCGGTCCGAGAAATGTCACCCGGCGGGCAATGTTCAGGTCATTGGCGAGGCGCTTCAGCTCGTCGAGCAATTCGCCGCCGCCTATGATGGTATAGGCCCAATCGAGGTCTGGATTTGAAATCGAAAGCTGACCCAGCGCGCGCAAGGCAAACTCGATACCCTTCTTTTCCGTCAAGCGGCAAACCGAAATGACGTTCAAGGCGCCTTGATTCCAAGAGCGCCACGCATATTCGATCTCGTTGATCGGTACACCCATATGATGCACGGCGACATTTGCTGCCGGTGCGCCGGCGTCCACAAGGGCCTTTTGGAAATAATCGTTGACCGTGAGTTGCCGCGTACCCTGTTCGAACAGGACATTATATTGCCAGAGGGAGCTGTCGAGGAGCGGCCGGCCAACATCGCGGCCATGGAATATCGTGACCAGGGAAGCGCCAAGTTTCTTACGTTTCAACACGCGGGCAACACGCAGGCCGTTATTGCCGAAATGGGCGATTATGACATCGAAATTTTGGAGCTTTCGCGAAAAGACAATGTCGAATGCCGTCGAAATCTTGTCCCAGAGAGCTGTTGGCAGTTTTCGAAGGATCGGGCGCAACGGCGCCAGAGCACCCCACCAGCAAACCGTATTTTCAGTCAGCGCTTGCCAATGTTTTGTTCGCGCGCTGTCCTGCTTCAGGAGGTTTTCATTACAGATAACGCCCACCTCGATACCGCGCTCAAGAAATCCGTTTACCTGATCCAAAATGAAGGTCTCTGACAATGACGGGAACTTGTCGACAACAAAACCAACTCTCATTACCGAGCATTCTTTCAATAAATTTGAATATGGACAGCGGCTATCACGCCACCTGTTTGATAGTCTTCTGGCTGGCGGCTTGATCAAGAACGCTAAGAAAGGTCGAAAACTGGCTCTTCGGATCCATCTGCGGCCGCTCGGAAAATTTCTTTGCAGCGGACGAAAGCCGGTCATATTCGCTTTTGTCAGTCCAGAGCGTGCGGATTGCGCCGACCCAATCTTCCAGCGGCGCGTTGTAATCCAGGACAAGGCCCCCTTCGCCAATCGCCTCCGGCAGACCGCCACGGCGTGACCCCACGACAGGAATGCCGCTGCAATGCGCTTCTGATGCGACGCGGCCCCATGCCTCCTCCCATTTGCTGGGGGCAAGCAGGATCTTGGTGCGCCCATAGACCGTTTTCATGTCGCTGGTGCGATTTTCAAGTCTGATGTTCTTCAAGGGCGCGATTGTCTTTTCGATGCTGGCCCGGTGATCTTCGGCAAGCTTCCAGCTTTCAACAAAAAGAAACGGGATATCGGGACACTGTCCGGCGATTTGGACGGCCAGTTCAAAACCCTTTTCGTTGTAGGGATTGATGAACGTTACATATTCGCCAGTCGTCGGTGTTCCATACAGGACAGGGTCGATCGTCGGAGGAATGATGGTCGAATCGATCCCGAACTTCTCCTTGTAGGTCCTCGCCGTGAATTCGGAATTCGCGATATAGAGTGCCGAATCCAGTTCCCGCAGATCGCCGGCAAGTTCATGGAATTCGACATTTCTGAGATAAATGACCAACGGTATCCCTTCAGCCTGCAGTGCCTTCCCTATCGGAACCGATTTGTGGCATTGCACGACCGCAACGTCAGGCTTGAGCCTTTTGACCGCGAAGCCCGCAGCCTCCCAGGGAAACCAGGCCCTGACCACGGGATAACCCGGAAAATTGTCGACCGCCGCCCGTTGACCCATGATCTTCATCTTGGCACGCGCCTTCAGTCCGAACATCCCCTGGCCGAACAGGGCAGCCAGTACCGAGGCCTCGTGGCCCTGGTTGCGCAATTGTTCGACCAGATGATGCGTGCTGGATTGAACGCCACCGCTGAACTGGGGATAGTAGCCGTTGCCGCCCGCAAAAAGTACTTTCATCGCGTGGCTCCTTGTATCCTGTTTCCACCGGCGACCTATGCGGCCTGCCTGCCGATGCTGTAATATTCCAGGCCATGGCGGGCGATGACCTTGGGATCATAGATATTCCGGCCGTCGAAGACGACAGGCGTCGTAAGGGCGTCCTTCATGAGGTCGAAGGATGGTGCCCGGAAGCTCTTCCATTCGGTGACGATCAGCAGGGCGTCGGCACCGCGCAACGCTGCTTCCTTGGTTCCGCAAAGTAGCAGGTCATCACGCTGGCCGTAAATGCTCTGGCATTCCTGCATCGCCTCCGGATCAAAGGCCTGCACGCTGGCGCCCGCCTGCCACAGAGCCTCCATCAGCGTGCGCGAAGGCGCTTCACGCATGTCGTCGGTGTTCGGCTTGAATGCCAACCCCCACAGGGCAAAGACCTTGCCCTTGAGATTGCCCTTGAAATAGCGATGGACCTTTTCGAACAGGATGGACTTCTGCGCGTTGTTGCGCTCATCCACGGCCTTCAACATCTTGGCATCGAAACTGATGCCCTCTGCCGTTTGAATCATGGCGCGGACGTCCTTCGGAAAGCACGACCCGCCATAGCCTATTCCCGGATAGATAAAGTCGTAGCCAATGCGTGGATCGCTGCCGATGCCCTTGCGGACCTCTTCGATATCGGCACCGAGCCGTTCTGCCAGACCCGACATTTCATTCATGAAGCTGATCTTGGTCGCGAGAATGCAATTGGCTGCATATTTCGTAAATTCGGCGCTGCGGACATCCATGACAATCATCTTATCATGATTGCGGCTGAAGGGAGCATAGAGCTCCCGCATCACCTTTTCGGTGTTATCGCTGCCGGTACCAATGATGATGCGGTCAGGCTTCATGCAATCCACCACGGCCGAACCCTCCTTGAGGAATTCCGGATTTGAGACTACATCGAAGTCCAGTTCTTCGCGCCCCCTTGCCTTGAGCACTTCCGCGATTTTAAGCCTTATCTTGTCACAGGTTCCTACTGGCACCGTCGATTTGCTGACAACGATCTTTGGCGTTTCCATTTCCCGCCCGATCGCCTCTGCCACAGCAAGCACATATTTAAGGTCAGCGGATCCGTCTTCGGCGGGCGGCGTACCGACAGCACTCATGAGGATCTGGCCATGTTTGACTGCGGCGGCGACGTTCGTCGTGAAGGTGATGCGGCCCGCCGCGTGATTCTCTCTGACGAGGCTCTCAAGACCTGGTTCGTAGATCGGAATCAGCCCCTGATTCAACCGTTCTACCTTGTCGGCGTCGATATCGACGCACAAAACATTGTGCCCCACCTCAGCCAATACGGCGGCCTGTACAAGACCGACATAGCCAATCCCAAAAACTGTTAAATTCATTGGATTTGTTCCTGTGCAAAGACATCGGATCGCATCCGGACCCGGTCACTTATAATCATTAAAATCGCGGGCCATATGGAATGCCCGCAACCAAGGTTTTTAATTGTCATTGAGCTGTTCAGTAGCTGCCTCTGGCCATGCAAACGGCAGGCACAGTCTTGATGATGATATGCAAATCGAGTTTCAACGACCAGTTCTCGACATAGTGCCGATCAAATTCCACGCGGCTGTCGTAGGAAACGTCGTTGCGCCCACTCACCTGCCAAAGCCCTGTGAGGCCAGGGCGTGATTTGAGGTAGAACACGGCGGCATTGCCATAATTCTCAAGCTCGTCATGCACGACTGGACGGGGTCCGACAATGCTCATGTGGCCTTGAAGAATGTTGATGATCTGCGGGAGTTCATCAAGGCTCAGCTTTCTCAGGACAGCTCCGACGCGAGTAACACGTGGATCATCCTTGAGCTTGCGGGTGGCTTCCCATTCGGCCCTTGCATCGGGGTTGGCTGCAAAATAGCTGGCCAGCACGCCATCGCCATCCGGAACCATCGTCCGGAATTTAAGGCAGTGGAAAATGCTGCCACCCCGCCCAATCCGGCGGTGGCCATAAAATACCGACCCGCCATCGGACAACCTCACCAGAAGTGCGATAAGCAGGAACAGGGGACTAAGGGCAATGAGGCCTGCCAAGGCCCCAGCAATATCGAATCCACGCTTCAGGAATCCGCCCAAAGCAGGGTCGAAATCCGTATCAACGGGGGAATAGCTCAAATCGGTCGATTTGACTGAATCGCTCATGGCACAACTCCGGGGGTCGGGTGATCTAATGGCTGATGCGACGGTATCAAACGGTACATCCAAGGCTATAGCCAAAGTTGCAACAAGAATATGGTGCAACGCAACACAAAAAATTAACACGCGTGAAACACTAAGTGATGGCTAGAAATTGCCCATAAGTTGCCCAATTTTTGACCTCATCGACTATATTATACGTCTGTTAACTTGCTGACGTTTTGCCGACTATTATTTGGTATTTGCACTGTACTATGGCGAATTTGGCCGTGTTTGCGCTTTAAGGCAGGGTTCACCCCAAAATAGGCGTCTGAAACAGGTCACAACGCGAATGCGGTAACTTTTTTAGGGCCGCAAACCGTGCATTTTGCTGCACTGCACCAATCTAGATGATGCATAAAGAAGTGGCGATTGAGGGCGTTCCAGCCGTTCCAAATCGCGTCCTTTTTTAACCGATCACGATATTGTTATGTCTGTAATTGCGTTGGTTGCATCATTTTGAACGGTGTGCGCTGAGGGATGGCGAGCAATCCTGCCGAATAGTACAGGAGGAACGAACCGATCGTGTATGGCTGGATGAAGTCGATCTCGAAGAACGAGCGAATCAATAACAAGAGCGCGATGCCAAACATGAGGTGACCTTGCGGCGTATACCCTTCCGTCAGCAGACGCCGCAGGAAACCGATCACCACACCCCCGAGGAGCAGGCTGATCAGAACAACGCCGATATAGCCAAGTTCAACGAGCACTTCGATATAGGTGTTATGGAAATGAAATCCGGTCCGCGCCGGAATGTAGAATTCTGCCCATAATCGCTCGGCCTCGGAGAAGCCTTGTACCCAGTAGGCCTGATAGCCAATGCCCATAAGCGGGGCCTCGCGAGAAGCTCTGAATCCCTCCTGCCATAGATAGGTACGTCCGGTGAGAGTGGAATTCTTGCCGAACGCGCCGAGTACCAGATCAATGGCGCCGGCATTGACAGCCACCGCTACGAGCACCAACGCTACGGCGATGCCGACCAGAAAAAAGGACCGGCGGTGCTTCGGCGAAAATTTCAATACAACGCCGACGATCAAGGTCGCGGCGAATATCGCGATCGTTGCGATGACCGAGGTAGCTGAACTGGAAGCTACCAGGCAATAGGCGGACAGGAGGCCGCACACGACTGCGATGCATCGCCATGTCCTGCTCGTTTGCAACACGAAGAAACTCGCGAAGGCGAAATAGACACCCAGGGATGCAAAGAAGCCAAGCTGGTTCTTGGAGGCGAACGCACCGACGAAACTATAGGAGCCGTCCAGCGCATCATATTGGTATTGGCCAAAGCCAAGCGAATAAAGCAGGACCAGCGCAACGCCCATGCTTACCCCGCTGGCAAACGTTCGCGAGTCTATGATGCGGGATGCGATCAAGGCGCAGACTATCGTCGTCAGATATTGAATGCCGGCGCGCAGGGTGACTGGAGGCGCTGCCGACCATGTAAACGACATGCATGCAAACAGCACGAAGGGCAATACCCAATAGAAACGTGCATAGTTACCGATGACTTTTCGGTAGTCGACCAAAATCAGAGGCAACCACAGCCCATAGAAAAGCAGGATGGATAGAAAACCAAAGTTTGTCGAATAGGCAAAAACAAAGACAGATAAGCCTACGGCGAGCGTTCCGTACCAAAAATTCTTGCCTGGCTCGACCAGCAGGGATTTTGCAATTCTCATCGTGACGTCCGTATGGGAGCATTGTGTTTTTCTCTTGGACGGATTTCCATTTTGGTTGTCCAGAGATGATCTGAGCTCTATCGCTTTCTTAAATCGATAGCGGAAACTGGCACTATCGGCGGAATTTGTAAAATTCAAAAAGGCCGCAGCGGTTTTCCCGAAAGGGTTAAGCCTATGTCAGATACAGGCGGTTTCGTTATCTGGCTTGACAGGATCGCAACCGGAAACAACCATTGTGTAACAAGTTTTGTCTACGACTCTGCTATGTGGTCGAAGGCGCGTTTGCGCCTTGGGAAATGGGGTGAAAGATGGCACTATTCCGCTTCCGGACAAGAAATCCCGAGAGAGATCGTCTGTCGGACGCCACACGTTTCCAGAGTATCAAGCGGGCGATAAGAGATGTCGTTGTCGAGACTGAACGTGAGCGCGACGGCTTTCGCCGCCGCTATGACGACGCTTCGGTCAATGCGGCATTTTCCTTCGAAAACATGGAAAACGAGGGCGAAACGGAAAAGGTGTCTGCGCAGGTGGATAATCTGACGCAGGCACTGACAAGGTTTTCCCAACGCATCGATTTCCTGGAAAAACAGATGGCGTTCATGCAAGAAATGGACGAGGCCATAACCGCGTTTGAAAATGCGAATGGCCTTGGCCACATGGAACCGAAGCCCGATTGACGTGCCGTTCCCGACAGGGCGAATGCGACCTTAAAAAGGCAAAGTTTGCGTGCTGCGATCGGCGACGCCCAGTTAACTCATTGAATTTTAATTAGAAAGACATCGTTTTTTTCAGTTTTTTACGTGGTTGACAGTCGTCACGGCGCGTTGTGAAATGATGCAGTGCAGCAAAGATATTGTGCACCCTTAAGATTATGTCCAACTTCGGCTTCTGGCTGATGCGCCTTTTCCCACAAAGAAAGGAAGATCGATGGTCGCCCCGATTTCATCCCGGATAGCATTCGCCAGCATAGCGCTTGGCCTTGGCATGACACCGGTTCTGGCATTTGCCCAAGAGAAGCAGCCAGGAAAATCCTTCGTCGAAAACTTTGACAGCCTGGACAAGAAGCGCTGGTACGTTTCGGATGGCTGGTCAAATGGCGCTCACCAGAATTGCACGTGGTCCAAGGGGCAGGTGGGGCTCAAGGACAACACCTTGACCCTCGGCTTTGCGCCGCAAAAAACCAAGGATCGCGACTATGTGTGTGGCGAGATCCAGACCAATGAGCGCTTCAGCTACGGTACTTATGAAGCCCGAATCAAGGCTGCGGCGGGTTCGGGGTTCAACACCAGCTTTTTCGCCTATATCGGGCCCCAGCAAAAGCAGCCATGGGACGAAATCGACTTCGAGTTTCTTGGAAAGGACCCCTCCAGGGTTCAGTTGAACACCTATGTCAACGGCAAGGGCGGACACGAGAAACTGGTCGCGGTGCCTGAAGGCGCAGACAGCAAGTACAATGATTATGCCTTCGTCTGGGAAAAGGATCGTCTGCGCTACTATGTGAATGGCCAACTGGTGCACACCGTCACCGATCCTTCGGCGCTGCCCACCCACCCACAGAAGATATTTTTGAGCCTTTGGGCCAGCGACAAGATGAAATCCTGGCTGGGAGCTTTCAGTATGCCCGGCACACCGGTTTCGGCCCAGTTTGGCCGCGTGGCGTTTACTGCACTGGGTGAGGCTTGCCAATTTCCTGAATCAGTTGCGTGTTCGCTGGATTGATTTTTTCGATGACAACATATCTACGCCCAATTCATTACCATAATGTCGCAAGGCTCATTATGGAATTTGCTGCAGTGAAGCAAAAATGTTGCACTGCAGTAAAAGCCATACTAAGTTGCCTGTGCAGATCAATTGTGGGATGACCTCATGCTGCATGTCCTGTATCTCGTACATGATCTGTCCGACCCTGCGGTCCGGCGCCGCGTGATCATGATGCAAGCTGGCGGCGCGACCGTCACTCTGGCCGGTTTCAGACGAAGCCGCGAACCGATCAGTGAGATTGCGTCGATCGCTCCGATCGATCTAGGCAGAACGAGTGACGGCAAGTTTACCCAACGCGTCGCCGCTGTTGCGCGCGCTGCGTGGACACTCGGCTCGATGCTCAAGGGCGTACCGAGACCGGATCTGATCATCGGACGCAACCTGGAAATGCTGGCACTGGCCAATAGGGCGAAGGCCTTTTTTCCCGGCGACGTGCCAATTGTCTACGAATGCCTGGATATTCATCGGCTGCTTTTGCGGCGGGATGTGACAGGCAAGGCGCTGCGCTTCGTCGAACGAACGCTCAGTAATAATGCACAGCTTCTGATCACGTCTTCACCCGCATTCGTCAGGCAATATTTCGCACCTTTTGGCCAGATCAGCTTGCCGGTCGAAGTGGTGGAGAACAAGGTTCTGGAACTCGGACCTCAGGAATCGGGGGCTATCAGCCGTGCGGGCAAGTCCAAAGACGAGCCTTGGAAGATCGGTTGGTTTGGTGCCCTGCGGTGCCGAACGTCGCTGGAGCTCCTGTCTGCATTCTCACGCAAGTTGGAGGGCCGCGTTGAAATCGTTCTGAGGGGGCGCCCCGCCTACTCGGAGTTCGATGATTTCGACCGTTTCGTTGCCGATGAACCCTTTATGCAATTTCATGGCGCCTATGCAAACCCGGAAGATCTTCAGAGGATCTACGATGAGGTGCATTTCTCATGGGCGATCGATTTCTACGAGGCCGGACAAAATTCCAACTGGCTCCTGCCCAACAGGCTTTATGAAGGATGTCGCTATGGCTCGGTGCCGATAGCGATGCAGGGGACCGAAACCTCGCTGTTTCTGCAGGAACGCGGCATCGGTTTTTCCCTTGGCGAACCGACGGTCGAGGCTCTCGCAGCCCTGTTCGATGAATTGGATACCGTTCGTTACGAACGCGCCCGTGAAAAAGTCAAAGCGCAGGAACGTGCGACCTGGGTGTTCGACGAGAGCGATTGCCGCACACTGGTGGAACGTCTTGGGCGGCTCACACATGCAAACGGTCAGGGCGCCGTACTTCAGGTTGCAGCTTGATCAGCGGGAATGCCGGATCGGCAAAAATGAGAACAGGAGAAATGACGTTAATGCCAAGCGCTACAAAAGCGGATTTTGCCGGCCGTTGCATTGTTGTTGTACCCTGCCTCAACGAGGCCGAGCACATTGGCGCGCTTCTTGAAAAACTGGGCGCGGAAGCCCGGCGTTTCGACTTGAAGATCATCGTTGCCGACGGCGGCAGCAGCGACGGAACGCAGCAGATCGTTGCGGAAATAATGCGGAACGATCCTCGTGTCATTCTCCTGCACAATGAGAAACGCATCCAGAGCGCCGCAATCAATCTGGCGGTAGCGACCTATGGCGACGGCCACGACTATCTCATCCGCATCGATGCGCATGGAAAATACCCGGACGATTATTGCGAGAAGCTCCTCAATGAAGCGGCAGCTACGGGAGCCGATTCCGTCGTCGTCGGCATGGCGACCGAGGGGTTCGGGACCTTTCAGAAGGCGACGGCCCTCGCCCAAAACTCCAAGCTCGGCAATGGTGGCGCGCGGCATCGCCATGGCGCAAAAGGCCACTGGACCGATCATGGCCATCATGCCCTGATGCGCATTTCGATGTTCCGCGAGGTTGGCGGTTACGACGAGGGCTTTACACATAACGAGGATGCCGAGCTTGATTGCCGGCTGAAGGCTGCCGGTGCACGCATATGGATGACGGACAAGACCTTCATGGTCTACTATCCGCGATCATCGGCATCGGCCCTGTTCAAGCAGTATCTTGGCTATGGGAGAGGCAGGGCAAAAAACCTCCTGAAACATCGGATGATTCCGAAGGTTCGTCAGGCGCTTCCCCTTATGGTCCTTCCCGTCGTCGCCGGCGTTTTTCTCGCCGCCCTCAACTGGTGGGCGGCGGTACCGGCTGCGCTATGGATGGGAATCTGCCTCGGCTATGGCGTGTGGCTGGCCATCGGCGAACGCAATCCTTACGGTCCCTTGGCGTCCGTATCAGCGATGATCATGCATCTCGCCTGGTCTACGGGCTTTTGGCTGCAACTGTTTGATTCCCGCAGACGGGGGGATACGCCCTGATGACTGGCTCGAGCAATCAATCCGGTACAGGCGAAACCTGGATCGACGTTTGTATCTGCACGTATCGTCGCGAGGAGCTGAGGGCGACCCTGCTGTCACTCAGCCGAATGAACCTGCCAGAAAAATGCCGCATGCGCGTTATCGTCGCCGACAATGATGTCGAGCCGAGCGCCAGAGACAGGGTGGCCAATATCGCGGCGGAACTCCCCTTCGAAGTGCGCTATATCCATAGCCCGGCTGCGAACATATCATTGGCGCGCAATGCCTGTCTCGACGCCAGCTCCGGTGATTATGTTGCCTTCATCGACGATGATGAAACGGCGTCGGAGGGCTGGATAGACAATCTATTGACCACGGCACGCGATACGAATGCCGATGCCGTACTCGGACCTGTGCAAGCGACCTATGCAAGCGATGCGCCGAGCTGGATGAGCAGGGGCGATTTCCATTCGACGTTTCCGGTATGGGTAGGCGGAGAAATTCTCACCGGCTATACATGCAACGTCCTTCTGCGCCGCTCTTCGACATGCATCGGAAACCGGCGTTTCAGTTTGGCGCTGGGACGAAGCGGCGGTGAAGATACGCAATATTTCTCGGAAATTCACGGAGCGGGCGGCAGGATTTCCTATGCGCCGCAAGCCTGGGTTTTCGAACCTGTGCCACAGGGCCGGGCCAAATTTTCGTGGCTTTGCAAACGGCGCTTTCGCGTCGGTCAGACGCATGGGCGGATGCTCAGAAGCGGATCAGCCGGCATGAAACGTGTCGCACAGATGGCGCTTGCGGGTGCAAAGGCGACTTTTTGCCTGTCCATGGCGCTCGCGACGGCCTTTTCTGCTACTCGGCGCAACCGATGGTTCCTGCGCGGCATTATGCATGTGGGTGTCGTCAGCGGCCTGATAGGCATCCGCGAGATAGAACAATATGGAGAGGGAGCGATGGTGCCAGCGAGGAGAGACAAATCCCGTGCAGCCTGATGTCACCTTCATTATCGCCGCTTATAACGCCGCGGACACGATCGAGCGCGCAATAGAAAGCGCGCTGGAACAGCGCGCTGTGAGCGTGGAAATCATTGTCGTCGACGACAGGTCCACCGACAACACCGCTGCGATTGCCGGTTCGTTGTCCGACGAGCGGGTGCGCGTCGTGACTCTGGAGAGAAATAGTGGTCCCGGCTGCGCTCGCAACGCCGCTCTTGCCCTGGCGAAGGGCCGCTGGATTGCGGTGCTCGATTCCGATGACACCGTCTTTCCCGACCGTATCGCAGCGATGATAACCCGTGCGGAGAGCAGCGGGGCGCAAGCCGCCGTGGACAATATCGAAGTGATAAAGGACGGCGAGACAAAGGGCGAGACGATGTTTCCCGTCCACTACCTTGCGAAAATCCACGAGATTACGCTGGCGGATTTTATCGCTTCGAACCGCGTTTTCGCGGCGACCTTCAATTTCGGCTACATGAAGCCGATTTTTGAGCGCCGGTTCGTCGAGATGCATGGTCTGCGTTACGAAGAGAACCTGCGCATCGGCGAAGATTATATCTTCCTCGCCTCCATTCTGGCGAAGGGCGGAAAATGCGCAGTGGAGCCATCGGTCGGATACGCCTACCGTGTGCGTCCTGGCTCTATTTCGCGTGTTCTCGAAACGCATCACATCATCGCCATGTTAGAGGCGGACAAGACGTTCTTGGCAAAGTTCGAACTCGGTGCTGAGGCTAAGGCTGCCCAAGCGCGACGGACGCGCAGCCTGGAGGAGGCGAAATCCTTCCTCTCTCTCGTCGGTCATATTAAACGCAGATCGATCAGCGGGATTATCGAGGTGGTGTTGAAAGACCCCGTGGCACTTCGCCATCTCTCTATGCCTATCGGAATACGTCTCAGGCGCTTGATCCCGTCCTAAAGGCAGGCAAGCCCAGTCAATTTTTTATACGAACGCAACAATCGGCGGTAACATGCATCAAGGCAATCAACTTTTTAATGTTCGGCTGGCGGGAAGCCCGGAAGGGCAAGCCCACGCCGACAATTTTATTGATCTCGAGCACTTGATGACGATCGCCCGGCGGCAGGCCAAGACAGTCGCCATAACCGCTGGAGTGGGTCTGCTACTCGGCATCATTTACATCGTCGCTGCCAAACCAGGATATACGGCCGCGACCAGCATTTTGCTCGACGACAATCTCGGCAAATTCGCTGATGAACCTTCACCAGCACCGGCCAATGCGCAGACAGACACCACGATTCTCAGCCAGATCGCGATTCTGAAGTCGGCTGAGCTGGCGGAAAAGGTGGTAAGAAAGGAGAAGCTTGACCAGAACGATGGGTTTATGAACCCGCCGCGCTCCATTTTCGCAACCGCCATTTCCACAATGCGGTCCATCGTCGGGCTTTTTAGCAGTAGCAAACCAGCCAATACGGATGGCCTGTCCGCTGCGGATCTGAAGATCGAATATGCGGCTTCGCTCCTGCAGTCCAATGTCGATGTCCAAAGGCAAGGACGTAGCTTCGTCATCGATCTGACCTATACGTCAGACGACGCGGAACTCGCCGGAAGAATTGCGAAGGCCTATGCAGACGTCTATCTCTCGGATCAGCTCGACGCCAACTTCGATGCGACGCAAAGGGCGACAGTCTGGCTTCAGGGCCGATTGAATGAACTGAAGGAAAGTTCACAGGCAGCTGCCCTAGAGACCGAGCGCTTCCGGGCCGCCAATGGTCTGACGGCGGCAAAGGGAGCGCTGGTTTCCGAGCAGCAACTCTCTGATATCAATAGCCAGTTGATCCTTGCCCAGGCGGACACCGCTCGGGCGCGAGCCCTCTACAATCAATATAAGTCGATTTTGGCCTCGGGTCCCGAGGGCGCTGTCAACAATGCCGCTGTTGTATCGGACCAGAGCGGCACCTCGGTGATAGGAACCCTGAGAGCGCGTTATCTGACGATCACCAAGCGCGAGCAGGAAATCGTCAGCCGGTTCGGCAAGGATCATCCGCAAGCCGTCAGTCTGCGCACTGAGGAGCAGGACGTTTCCCGACAGATTTTCCAGGAACTCCAGCAAATAACCGAAAGCTACCGCAATCAGTATGAGGCTGCGCAGTCACGCGAGACATCCCTGCGGGAAGGTTTGGAAAATGCCACCGGAAAAACGTCCGTGGCGAATGAGGCGCTGGTCCATTTGCGGGATCTGGAGCAGAATGCTCAAGCACTGACCAATCTCTATCAAACCTATCTCGGCCGTTATCAGGAAGCGTCACAGCAGCAGTCCTTCCCGATCGCCAAGGCGCGCGTGATCTCGGTTGCATCGACGCCGACGGACCCATCGAGCCCGAAGAAGAAACTCGCCCTCGCAGCCTCCCTGCTGCTCGGCCTTTTTGCCGGCGCTGGTATCGGCGCGTGGCGTGAATACCGTGAGCGCTTTTTCCGGGTTGGTGAAGATGTACGTTCGCTTCTTGGCGTCAAGTTCCTTGGCTTTGTGCCAAAACTTGAAGGTATAACAGAGGCCAAGAGAACGCCCGTGGCATTGGAGGGGCAGCCTGCGCCGCCTGCTCGTACCAATATAATCCGCTTGGCTGTCGATAACCCGTCGTCGCAATTCGCCGAAACATTGCGGAATGTCAAAATCGCTGCGGACGTGGTGCTGCAAGGCAAGGAAAGCAAGGTCATCGGTGTCGTCTCCGTTTTGCCGCACGAAGGCAAAACCACGATTGCTGCCAATTTTGCCGGATTGCTGGCGGCAAAGGGGGCCAAGACGCTCCTCATCGATGGCGATCTGCGCAATCCGGGGCTGTCCCGCGCCTTGTCGCTTTCAACGCAACGAGGGCTCGTGAAAGCGGTCATGGATGGTCAGCCATGGCAAAATTCCGTCAAGGTCGAGAACAAGACCAAGCTGGCAATCATTCCAACGGTGCTTCACCGGAATTTGCGTCACACCAGCGAGATTCTCTCAAGCCAGGGTATGAAGAAACTGCTGGATGAAGCGCGCACTGTGTTCGACTATATTGTCGTCGATCTTCCACCTCTTGGCCCGGTCGTTGATGCCAAGGCCTTCGCTCCGATGGCCGATGGCTTCGTCATGGTGGCAGAGTGGGGTGTCACGCCGCGGGCGCTCGTCAAGACCATACTGCAGTCGGAGACCGAAATCGCGCCGAAGATCCTTGGACTGGTCCTCAACAAGGTCGATATGAAGCGGCTTGCGAAGTACAGCTCTTACGGAAGTTCCGAGCATTTCATGGAGCGATACTCAAGCTACTATCTGGATACGCCGCGAGTGACTCCGACCAAAACCTAGCCTTCACGTCGTGAACACGCGGCCCTTCTTCTGCCAGAGCCGCAAAGCACTCAGTTTGCCGGTGGAGAATGCCCCGGTATCGAGATTGAAACGCCTTCCTTCCTGACGCGGGGTCTCTATCGGCGTGTGGCCGTGAACAACCCACTGTCGGAGCAGATGGGCGTTTTCGAAGAACTCGCTGCGGATGGAAACAAGGTCGTCATCGGTCTGATCCTTCAGCGAAAGGGTGGGCCTTATACCAGCGTGTGCGAACAGGTAGCTTCCGGCGTTGATCATGATGGGCAAGGATCGCAGAAACTGTTTGTGCCGGTGGGGAATCGAAGCGCGGATGGTTTCATCGAGCATTTGGGGAGTGCGGTGGATCACCCTCAGACGCTCCACGTCAATGCCGTAGGAAAGCAATGTCGAGTTGGCTCCCATATGCCACCAGCCCGACAGGGACATCCGTTTTTCCAGATAGTCGAGCATGGCCATATCGTGATTGCCGGTCAGGCAGATGCGCTGGAAATCGGCATGCGGCTTGTGGAGCAGGTGCTCGATAACCTGGGCGGAGGCAGGCCCGCGATCGACATAGTCCCCCAGCATGATGATGAGCTTTTTGCAGGGCAACCCAGCAGCGTCTTCGGTGATCTTGCTTTCCAGTTCCAGCAGCTGATCGTAGCAGCCGTGCACATCGCCGATCGTGTAAACGGCCGTCGCTGAGATATCGATTGAAAGACGGCGTCTGGCAATGCGCGGCGCAGGCCTGTCGGACCTCAACAACCCAAAAAGTGTCTTCAATACCGGTTCCCCGCTCATTAGGTCCTGACCCTTAGCCAGCTATTACGATACGTATAAGCGAGTGTGGTGTCCAAGCTGGATATGTCATCGTGGTTTTCAATAAATATGACGCTGAAAACAATGGCTTATAACGAATAAACGCGTTCAAATGCAATCTCTCCGGACAGGCGGCACGAGATGCATCATTCGTAGAGTTAATTGGCTATTTTGGGGCGGGCCGAAAGGCTTGGGGCGGCCGTGGGTACCATCGCCGCCCCGACAAGCTGTTCCGTTTAAAGGTTTTTCTCACTGGCAGGCTGAGATCTCACGGCACCTGCCATCGCCGGTTTCAAGATTGCGCGTTCGAGTGGCCCCGCCAAGGATTCGGCGTAGGCCGTGGCAATGTGATGACGATCCCGGAACATCAACTTTCCATCAATTGTGGCGTGGCACAGTGTGTCGCTGCAGAAGAAGGATGTCATATCGACATATGATGCATTCTGGATGCTGCTCACGATGCCTTTTTCAATTTTTGCATCACCCTCATTGAGCGCCGCCGAGCGCGGCGTATCGCAAATCGACGGGTCTCTGCCTTGCCAGAGAGCGCGCGCCACACACTTGTCCAAATACGCTTTGTGGGTCGGGACATCGCGCAGGAAAACGACCTTGATGCCTGCGTCGACAAGCGGCTGTATCGTTGACTTTATCCCGTCGGCCCATTGACGCCTGCGCGGCGACAGTTCGGACGAGTCACTGATCTCCTCATTGAGATGACTTATCGAAAGCTGCGAGATTATGACGAGCTGAGGCCTCATTGCGATCATTTCCTTGATCGCCAAATCTCTCCACTGATCGCACTCGGTGTAGTCGCGTTTGAGTTTGATGGACCATGTGGTAACCCGCGTCGCCCGGCACGATGATTTGAGGTACGTAACAAGGCGGATATCGTCTTTCTTGGCGATATCGATGAGAGGCGTCGACCAGTGATCGGCATGTGAGTCACCGAAAAGCACGATCGTCTGACTGGAAGATTGCGACCCGAATGTGCAAGGCTTCGGCTTGACCGTCTCGAGATCCAGGACGCAGCTTTCATCCGTTGCGCGCACCGTGGACGGACGTTCCGCTGTTTCGGCAATCATACGTTGCTGCGAAGTGATGTTGTGCTTTGCAAGCGTCGCACTCGCGTAGCCAACCGTGACGCCAGTCATCGTCAGCAGCGCGGCGAAGGCGAGGGAACGGCGGGTGCTCGCCATAAGCCATGGGTTCCTGCGTATCGGATTTTCGACGAAACGGTAGCTGAAAATCGACAATGCAAGGGTCAGAAGCATGAGCAGGATACGTTGTATGCTGGTCAGATCGGGTACGAGCATCGCCGCATAGACGATCACCGGCCAATGCCAGAGGTAGAGCGAATAGGACAGCTTCCCAACCCACTGAGCGGGCTTGACCGCGAGAAGGGCTTTTGGACCATAGGCACTTTGATGCACCCCGCCAAGCAATACCATCGCAGTTCCCATCGCGGGAACCAGTGCAACAAAGCCGGGAAAGGCATCCTGCTCGGATAGGCGCACATAGGCTAAGGCGATCAATGCGAGGCCAATCCAGCCCATCGCCGGCGAATAGGGAAACCGCTTGGCCCAATTGTTCAACAACGCCATGGAGGCAAGGCCCCCGATCGCAAATTCCCAAGCCCGGAGAGGTGAAAAATAGAACGCCCAAGGCTGTGAAACGGCGGTCAGCCACGCGCAAAGCGCAAATGAAATCGCGGCTGCGGCTGCCATCAGCAGAAACACGCCATATTTACCCGGACGTATCCGCGTGAACAGCAGGAGAAGCGCGGGCCAGGCAAGGTAGAACTGTTCCTCGACCGACAGCGACCAGAAATGGATAAACGGGTTGTTCGTGGCGTCGACAGCGAAATAGTCGAGAGACCAACGGATGAGCCAAAGGTTGATTATATAGGTTGAGGCGAACAGTGCTCCCTTGGAATAAAGCTGCTGCTCGGACGGCGCGAGGATAAAATATCCGGCCACGAGAGTAACAAGGATGACGAAAAGCGAGGCTGGAAGCAGGCGGCGTGCCCGCCGCGCATAGAACGTCCAGAGATTGACCGAGCCGTGCTTGGCGATTTCCTGCTGGAGATGCTGGGTAATGAGATAGCCGGATATGACAAAGAAGATATCGACGCCGACAAAACCTCCAGGCAGTCCAGAATAGCCGAAGTGGAAGGCGATCACTCCGGACACTGCCAGGGCGCGCAGCCCTTCAATGTCCGGGCGGAATATTTTTGATGCGGTGACGGCGCTCATGGGCTTGTCGAAACTCCCAATCGGGAAATGTTCTACCGGGCAGCATAGGTCAATTTTGACGCGTTGCAACAATTTTTGCTGCGACGCAATATTTATCCCGGCGGAAGGGGATGGTCAGGCGCTAGTGCCCGTCCGGCGAAGGATGACGTTTTCTCCGTCATCAAAAGTGAAATCCCCACGCTGGCGCAGGAATTCATCCGTTGCGGTCCGGCATCCGCCGTAGTCGTGGTAGTCATCGATCAAAATGACACCGTTCTGGCTCAACCGGTCCGCTACCTTGTTCAGGCAATACATGACCGGATCGTACCAGTCGCAATCGATATGGGCGAAAGCCATTCGTTCCATCTTGGCGTTCGGCATGGTGTTTTCGAACAGCCCCTTGTGCAAATCAACGTCGGAGCTGTCCACATCGAGGCCATACTTGGCAAAAGACCGGCAGACATCGTCATAGAGATTGTCGCGATATCCGTAATATTCGTCGCCGCCGAGCCCCGAAGACTTTCCGCTCGCGATCTTCTCGTAGCGATCCTTCGATTTCACGTCGTCCTTTTCCGAAGTCGGAGGAGGGATCATGCCGAAAACGTCGAAGCCGTGGAAGCTCCGCCCTTGGGTTTTCGCCGTCGTGGCGAGGACGATTGCGCTTCCGCCAAGGGCAACGCCGAATTCCGCCACATCGCCGGGCACCCTCCGCTTCTGGATCTCACTCAACGCGCCTTCAAGGCGCCTCAGCTTCCGTGATGACAGGTATGTGAGCCGGTCCCGCCGGACCGATCGTGCCGTGTTGCTCAAAAGGGATTCGTCAATCACACGGCGGGCACGCCCGATAATAGCATTAAAGGCTCTAGCCATTACGTTCTCCTTCAGGGTGGCCCCAGTGCTCGAATCGTCTGCTCGCAACCGCACGAATAGCAATCGGTTGTGGTGATTGCATGACGGCAGGTCCACGGTTGCTAGCGAAAGAGTCGGGCCGAAGTTTGACCCTCGGTCCGCAAAGGGGAACGTTGAGGCGAAATGAGCCGATGGCGACGTTGTGCCGCCCCTTCCCGACGTCTAGTCGTCGAATTTCTCGTCCGGGTAGGCGCCCCAGATGTCCGACTGACGCATCCAGCCGCTGGCGCCACTGAATATGACGCGGCAATAATCTCCATTGCAGGTCTTGAGGCTTCCCAGAACGCCGGGCTGCACTTTGGCGACGACGCTCGCCTTATCGTCGGCACTGCGATAGACGTTCAGCATCACGCCATCCTTGTCGCGTTGCCAAGGCGCGGTCATTGCCGTGCGCTTGCCAGACAGCAGCGACTGATAGACCCAACCCTCCGTGCCCTCCGAATCCCGGATGCGCCGCCAATTGTCATATTCCTGCACGATCTCTACCGGGAGTCCGGATTTGAGAAACAGCCAGGTCACCGCGTAATCGCGGCCGGGCCCCACGCGCAAATTGACGCGCCCCGGCTTCAGGCTGACGAAACGCGGCAGCGGCAGGCCGCTCGGGCCAATCTGCGCCGCAGCGGCGGCTCGTGCGAGCGCCGGCATGCCGAGTGGAGTTGCCAGAACGATTGCAGCGGCCAAAGCAAAAAGGCGAAAATTTCGAATATTCAACAAGTCAGTCCTTCATCGTTCGGGGTTTGCAACCGCCAAATTGCGGCCGAATGGCGAACGATCCCTATTTTTCTTTGTCTTCTGTACGCCGCCTTGATAGACAGGTGCAGAACGCCACGAGCAATTGCAGTTTGCAATGACTTGGTTAAAGAGGTCTCAATGCGTCGCGAATTGGGAGGGGAATATTGGTGAGCAAAAAGCCTCTGGTCGTCATCACCCGCAAACTGCCGGATTCCGTCGAGACGCGCATGCGCGAACTCTTCGAAGCGCGGCTTAACGTCGATGACCGGCGGCTGACGAGAGCGGAGCTGATCGACGCTGTCAGCCACGCCAACGTTCTTGTGCCGACCATTACCGACCATATCACCGAAGAGATTATCAGCGCCGCCGGCCCCAACCTCAAGCTCATCGCCAATTTCGGCAATGGCACCGACAATATCGACGTCGTGGCCGCCGCCAAACGTGGCATCACCGTTACAAACACACCCAACGTGCTGACCGAAGACACGGCGGACATGACCATGGCCTTGATGCTGGCCGTTCCGCGGCGCCTCGTCGAGGGGGCATCGATCCTGCTCGACGATGGTAAATGGGAAGGTTGGGGACCGACGTGGATGCTTGGCCGCCGTATCTGGGGCAAGCGCCTCGGCATTGTGGGCATGGGCCGGATCGGCACTGCTGTCGCCCGCCGTGCCAAGGCGTTCGGTCTGTCGATTCATTATCACAACCGCAAGCCCGTGAGCCCCAAGACCGAAGACGAACTTGAGGCGACCTATTGGGAGAGTCTCGATCAGATGCTTGCCCGTATGGATATCATTTCGGTCAATTGTCCTTCAACACCCGCGACGTTCCATCTCCTCTCCGCCCGGCGCATCGCGCTGATGCAGCCGACGGCGTTTGTCGTCAACACCGCACGCGGTCAGATCATCGATGAGCACGCGCTGATTGAGCAGCTGGAACACGGCAAACTTTCGGGCGCGGCCCTTGACGTGTTCGAGCACGAGCCCGCGGTCAACTCCAAGCTGCGCAAGCTTGCCAGGCAAGGCAAAGTCGTGATCCTGCCGCATATGGGTTCGGCAACGCTCGAAGGCCGCATCGACATGGGCGAAAAGGTGATCATCAACATCCGCGCCTTCATCGATGGGCATCGCCCGCCCGACCGGGTCCTGCCGCGAGACCGGTGACATCCACCCCTGCTATATCTCCCCCGCGAGGGGGGAGATAAGAACGGAGCCATCGCTGCCAATTGCTAGCTTTGCATCCACGAACTCGCCAAATTCAGCGCGATCCAGGCGTAGTGCCGTCGGCGTTGCGTGGCCCATTTCCTGGGCAACGATGAGCCCCAGCAAGAGGATTGCGTCGGGTTCATGCAGGACGAGCGCGGCTGGTGCGAGGCCTGCGCTCACCAGCTCGAGCAGCACGGCCGCGGCGGAAGAAGAGCCGATCGTGCCGGGGAGGCACAGCACCTTGCCGCTGATCGACACGCCATGCTGCGGATGGCGCACATCCGCAATCAGCCCGGTCATTGGATTGACGCCGCCCCAGAAGCTGATCGGCGCGGTGAGCACAAGGGCGTGCCCTTCGGCCGGTTGACCCGCGACGAGGACTTCCGCCTTCATGCTGCGGCCTCAAATACCGGGCGGCCGAGAACGGCGCTTTCCACGCATTCGGCCATCGAGCCATAGATGACGCCATAGCCGGTATTGCCTGGCGCATAATGCGCGAATTTGCCGGAATTGGTCATCAGCACCGCGCCTGCGATATCCGGCAAGATCGGCGTGACCACCACGCAGGTGTCGGCGACGATGACGACGCCCGAGGCTTCCAGGACCTTGCGGCGGCCATTTTTCTCCAGCACGGCAAGCGTATGACGGCCGGTGCAGGCATAAAGCGTAACCTTGAGCCTACGCTTGCCGATCAACGCTTCGAGCCGGTCGAACTCCGCGATTGAGAGATGCGGGCTTCCAATGGCGACGGCGTCGATACGATCCATGTCAAGCGCGGTCGAGAGGCGGCGTCGTGAATCCGCAATCATCTCGGCCGTGACTTTGATCACGGCCTCTGGTGGCTGGTGGTGCAGGGCGGTTGCAAGGTCCGGCGCTTCCGGCGTGACTCCCGCCACATGGAACAGGCCGACAGCGCCGGCCGAAGCGGAAGCCGCGCCGAATGCCTTCAATGCATCTTCGCCGGGGTGGGCGGCGATGCCTGCAACGACGCCGACCGCATCGCCGATCTCCCGGCCGTAAAGACTGCCGAGGATCGGCCAGGCGACCTCCGAGCCGAGGAATGCCGGATCGAGACCGGACACGTCGAAAACTACTGTAGCGCGGCGGTTTTCCGGCCGGTGCAGGCCGTAATAGGGCGCAAAGCCGGATATGGCGCAGGCGATATCGAGGAAATCGCCATAACGGTTGGTGCGTGCGCCGAGCACGGAATTGCAGAAAACCACGGCATTGCTCTCGCCCCAGGCAACGTCGCTGCCGAGCGCCGGGCGGTGCCCGGCCTGATAGGGCGCGCAGGTCCAGCTTGGTTCGCAGCCGAGCGTGCGATAGGCATCCATCATGCGCCGCGCCATGCCGTGCTCATGGGATGGCAGGCGGTTCTTCGAGCAACCGGTGAGATCGAGCGAGCCGACATTCAGCGTTGCGCGCACCGCAACCTTGCCGCCGCCGAGGACCAGCTGTTCCGCAAACAACGTGCCGCTATCGCCATGATAGAGCGCGCCGTCGATATGCGCCGAGGCGATCGGGATGAGGGATGGCGCACCCATCAGCCGTGCAGTGGCGGCGACGATGCGCATCGCCATCGCGGCACCTTCCCCGTGCGCGCCATTGGCAATCGCCTGCTGTCCGGCGGAAAGCGCGAGGGCCATCGCTCAGGCCTTGCGCGCTTTGTACTTGATTGTCTCGAAGCGCGAGGTCAGCGCATCATAAAGCAGAAGCCGCCCGATGAGCGGTTCGCCGACGCCGGTGATGAGCTTGATCACCTCGGTCGCCTGCAAAGTGCCGATGACGCCGGGCAGGACGCCGAGCACACCGGCCTCGGCACAGGCGGGCAGGAGACCCGGCGGCGGCGGATTGGGAAAGAGATCGCGGTAAGACGGGTTCGGCTCGCCCGCCGCATTCGCCGCGTAGGGCATCAGTGTCGTCACCGACCCGTCGAAGCGCCCGAGCGCCGCCGAAACCAGCGGCCGCTGTTGCTCAAGGCAAGTATCCGCCAGCATATAGCGCGTATCGAAATTATCGGAACCATCGACGACGATGTGATAGCGGCTGACGAGATCCGCCGCATTGTCCGGCCCTATGCGCAGCTCATACGCCTCGACGTCGACATGCGGGTTGATCGCGGTGATGGCGCGCGCCGCGCTCTCCACCTTGGGCGAACCGACAAGCTCTGTGGAATGGATGATCTGCCGCTGTAAATTCGACAGCGACACGCGGTCGTCATCGACAATGCCGAGCGTGCCGACGCCAGATGCCGCCAGATATTGCAGCACCGGCGCGCCGAGCCCGCCGGCGCCGACGACGAGCACGCGGGCTCGCTTCAGCTTTTGCTGGCCAGGCCCGCCCACCTCGCCAAGAATGATATGACGGGCATAGCGCTCGATTTCAGAAGAGGTAAGGGGCGTGATCTGCTGTTCGGTCATGACGCTGTTTTATCTCTCCGCCTGTGGGAGAGAAAGGGATTTTCTTGGATTTAGCTTCTTTGCTAAGAAGGAGGATAGGTGGTGCTAGGCCAGAAATTTCAGCCCGCCGATACCCGCAACGATCAGCCCGATGCAGACGAAGCGTACCACCGTCGCCGGTTCGCCGAACATATACATGCCGAGCAGCGCCGTGCCGACAGTGCCGATGCCGGTCCACACCGCATAGGCGCTGCCGACCGGCAGATCGCGCAAGGCAAGGCCGAGCAGAACGACGCTGATCACCATGCTGGCGGCGGTGAGCACAGACGGGGTGATTTTAGTAAAACCATCGGAATATTTGAGCCCAATGGCCCAGCCGATTTCGAAGAGACCGGCGAGAATGAGAATAATCCAGGCCATGACGACCATCCTTTAATGTTCGATCGGGCCGTCCCGGATTTGTCTGGAAACGCTTGGGAAGCGTGGAGGCCGTCCTCCAATGTTTGATTTAAGGATCAGGGGAGGGATTGGCAAGGAGGCGAGGGGATGAGTAATTTTGAGGGTAAAGTTCAAGGCGAGTGAAGGGGGCGGCACCTGACAACACCCGGGACCGGGCATGCGCTACCGCGAACGCCATCCCGGACACGGGCACACAAACAATGGTTGCGCGATCTGCCGCCAGGCTCACCAATCGCCCGATAGGTCACATACCCTTGAAAGCTCGCGCTATTCGGCTTCCTGTTGGGGCTTTTCCTGTTTGACGGACTGGTTCTCAGCTGGAATGGGTGTCTGGTCTTTCGAAACACTTGCCGTTGTCGTCTTGTCGACGGAGGCAGTATGACCGGGGCAATCGGCCGAGGCGGCCGACACGGTAAGACCGAAAGCAGCGGCAAGTACGAGGATTGTCTTCATCGTCTAACTCCTGAGCTTTTTCTGTGATGCGCTGGCAGCGTAACCGCTAATTAAATTTCGGCAAAATCACAGTTTTGTTGGTGTGTCAGGCCGGCCCGGTTGATCAGTCGGGGCAGCCGGCTCCGGTCTTGACCCACGCGGCGATCAGCGCTGCAAATGTCTCCTGCGATCCGGGCGGGGCGGACCTTCCATCGCCCGGGTGCCACGCCCAGCCGACCAGGTGATCCTCGCCCATATGTTTTATGAGATCTTCGTGCGAGCGGTTACCGTTGCGGCTCGTGTCCTTCACCTGCTGGCATATTTCGCTGACCGTCAGCCCTTGCCAGGCCATGCTCGCCGGAGCGAGTTGCCAGTGGGCGTTCCCCGGGATCGACTTCATGCGGCTTCCGACGATCGGCCGATTCTCTGCGCCATGGCAGGCGCTGCAGGCAAGACCCAGCGGACCCACCGAACTATTGCTGGCGATTATCAACGGCACGTGTGGATGCTTATCTTCGCCTTGCGTCGGGCTACGGGTTGCCGGATGACAGTTGATGCAGCGCGGATGCGTCAGGACTCGGCTTGCCTCTTCGAAGATGGCCTTCGAGCGTGCGCTGGTGTCAGCGATCGTATCGAAATCGGAGACGGCCTTGAGCGCACCGGGACCCGATGTCTCGGCATAGCCTTGCAAGGGGCCCATGACGACAAATGCTCCGGCGGTCGCGAGGACGGATGCGATCGCAATGGCGGCAAAACGCATGGCCATGGTCACACCCTCTGGAATTCGTGCTGGTCGATGGGCAGCGACCGCAGCCGCTTGCCCGTCGCCGCAAAGATCGCATTATACAGGGACGGGGCGACGCCCGGCGTGCCGACCTCGCCTATCCCGCCTGGCGCCTCCGAACTCGGAACGATGTAGACCTCGATCTTCGGCGTCTCATTGATGCGCAACACGGGTGAGTCGTCGAAGTTGCTCTCGACGACGGCTCCGTTCTGGACGGTCAGGCGTCCGTAGAGTGCAGCACTGAGGCCATAGACAATGCCGCTCAGTATCTGGGCGTCCACTGTGTCCGGATTGACGACCTGGCCACAATCGACCGCACAGACGATCCGCTCGACCTTGGGCCTTCCCTCATCCCCGACGCTGACTTCAGAGATCATTGCGGCAAAGCTGCCGAAATCCTCCGAAAGGGCGATGCCCCGTCCTTTGCCTTGAGCCGGGGCATTTGACCAGCCGGCCTTTTCGGCGGCCAGCGCAAGCGCGGCAAGCAGACGCGGCTTATGCTGTAGCAGGCGCTTGCGGTACTCCAGCGGATCGATTTTCGCGGCGTTAGCCAGTTCATCGATGCTGCCTTCGATCGGAAAGATGTTGCGCGTGGCACCGACGCCGCGCCAGTTGCCTGTCAACATTCCGTCGGGTGCCTCATGGCGAACGAACTCGGTAAATTTGTTCGGGATCGCGTAGGACGATTCGGCACCACCCATGATGTCAAGATCGATGCCATCTTTGGTAAAGGCCGGCAGCCAGCGCGCCATGACGGCGGGACCGATCACGCGGTGACGCCAGGAGACGGGCATGCCGTCCTGGCCGAGCGTCGCGCTGATCTTGCTGTAATTCAGATAGCGGTAACAATCGTGGCGGATGTCCTCCTCGCGGCTCCAGGTGACCTTCACCGGGCCATCCACCTGTTTCGCGATCTTCGCCGCCAGAATGACCCCGTCGACGTCGAGCCTGCGGCCGAAACCGCCACCGAGGAGCTGGTTATGAACCATCACCTTGTCCAGAGGCAGGCCGGTGACGTCCGCTACTGCCTGCCGCGCACGCCCTGCAACCTGGGTGCCGGTCCACACGTCGCAGCTGTCTTTGCGAACGTGTAGGGTGCAGTTCATCGGCTCCATTGCCGAATGCGTGAGGATCGGCATGCGGTAGATGAATTCATGGACCGGCCCGCGGTCGGCCTCGGCCTTGGCGACGTCCCCCTCATTTATGTGAGGCAGGGCCTTGCCGCCGTTCGTCGCATCCTCCACACGCTTCTCGAGTTCGGCCGAAGTGAGATCGCCGCCAGCGCCCGGATCCCACTCGATGGAAAGTGCCGCAAGCCCCTTGCGCGCAGCACCGGTGTTGTCGGCCACGACCGCAACGGCGTCCTCGATCCGGACCACCTGCTTCACACCTTTGACCGCCACAGCCGGCCTGTCATCGACCCTGCGCAGCTTGCCGCCGAAGTGGGGACAGATCGCAATGGCTGCGTAGGACACGCCTTCCGGACGGGCGTCGATGCCGAATTTTGCGGTACCGTTCACTTTCTGCGGGCTATCAAGGCGCCGGATGGCTTGGCCGATAACCTTGAAGCTCGACGCCGGCTTCAGTGGTACATCTTGTGGAACGGTCTCGGCTGCAGCGGCCCGAATAAGGCTGCCATAGGCCGCGCTGCGTCCGCTTGCGGCGTGAACGACCTCTCCCGCCTCGGCCGTGCACGTATCCGGCGCAACGTCCCAGCCACGCGCTGCGGTGTTGATGAGCATCATACGGGCGCTCGCGCCCGCCTTACGCATCTGTTCGTAAACACCACGAATGGAGAGTGAGCCACCGGTGATCTGGTCGCCCAGCAAAGGGTTTGCGTAACGGCTAGGATCAGCGGGCGCATGCTCCAGCACCACCTGATCGAGGGGAACTTCCAGTTCTTCGGCGAGCAGCATGGCGATCGCCGTATAGATGCCTTGCCCCATCTCCGCGGCGGGCATGATGAGCACAATTTTGCCGTCGGCAGGAATACGGATGAAGGGGTTTGGCTCAAACCCCGCTGGGGCGGCAGAAGAAATCGACGGGCGCAACCCGAAAACGAGGCCCGCGCTTGTTAGCGATGCGCCGATCAGAAAGTGGCGGCGCGAAACGGAAACATTGACTTTGTCATAAATGGACATCGCATCACCCCGCCTTCGCCGCCTGCTTGATGGCCGCCCGAATGCGCGGATACGTGCCGCACCGACAGATATTTCCCGCCATGACCGCATCAATATCGTCGTCGCTCGGTGATGGATTGGCAGCAAGGAGGGCAGTCGCGGACATGATCTGCCCGGACTGACAGTAACCGCACTGAACGACATCGATGTCGAGCCAAGCCTTTTGTATTCGCGCGCCTTCGGCAGTATCGCCAATCGCCTCGATCGTGGTGACAGGCTTGCCCGCCGCCTCTGCGACCGGCATGATGCACGACCGCACCGGCATGCCATCCACATGCACGGTGCAGGCACCGCACATGGCAATGCCACAGCCGAATTTCGTGCCGGTAAGACCTATGGTGTCGCGAAGAACCCATAGAAGCGGAATGTCGTCATCCACATCGACGGCATAGTCACTGCCATTGACCATAAGATTATGCAACATGTGAAACCCGGCTGACAGCCGTCCCCGACTAACTTGCAGCAGCTGTCAAAAGTAGCCGAGATAGTGCTAAACGGCAAGCTTTGAGCTCCGATGCTGCATTTTTACTTTGCTCTGGTCGGCATCTCTAAGTAGTTCGATGTATGCTATTGGCCAAACTACATGACTATCCGCGCAATGGGATCCACAGCGGGCTCTTCCAGGCCTTTAGTTCATCGAGAAAGACCAGCAGTTTTGCGGGCAGATACCGGCGGGTCGGATAGACCGCATGCACGAAGATCTCCGGAGATGACCAGTCCGGCAGCAAGCGGATGAGCTCGCCGCGTTTTATCTGTTCGTCGCAATAGGTCGACGGCAAAAGGCCGATCCCGTGGCCGCGATAGACAAACGCGGCGACCGACTGGAAATCCCGGCTCGATAACGGTCCTGACACATGCTGCTTGAGGGATTTACCGCTGTTGACCAGATGCCATTCCGCCTCGTTGTTACGGCCGTTGAGCAGGACGCATCGGTGGTTCTGCAAATCCTCCGGTTTTTCCGGAGCCGTGCGGCGGTCGAGATAGTCCGGTGCCGCGACGACATAGCGGACGCTCTTGCCGATCCTTTGCGTGACGATGGTCGAATCGGGCATCTCTCCGAAACGAATGCCGACGTCCACATTCTCCGCGATCAGATCGACGAAGAGATTGGTGATGAAGAGATCGACCTCGATGCGCGGGTGTCTTTTCAGGAAGGCGGAGAGAAATTCATAAAATGGCTCCTGCCCCATAAGAACGGGCACCGAGAGTTTCAGCAGGCCCTCCGCTTGTTTTTGCGTTTGGGTCAGAACTTGCTCGGCATCGAACAACTGGCTGAGAGGTTCGCTGCACTGACTGTAATAGGCGCGGCCCTGTAGCGTCAGCGTCAGTTTGCGAGTGGTACGCTGGATCAAGGTGACCCCCAGCTGGTCTTCGAGTGCAGAGACCTTGCGGCTAACGGTCGATACCGGCATCCCGAGGGAGCGGGCAGCGCGGCTGAAGCTCTCGAACTGCGCAACCTTCACGAAAACCGCGATATCGTTCAAATCCGTCATACATGGATTTTTGCATATATGGAAAATAGATTCCATATATTTCCATCTAATCACGCAATAAGGTCTCGGCCATATTCATCGGCAACAAGCGCAATTGCTGCGCTAGCAACCGATGGAGATTAAAATGCCAACACCTAAGACTGTCATCGTCACGGGAGCCTCCCAGGGTATCGGAGCAGGCATCGTCAACGCCTTTGCCGAACGCGGCTACAATGTGGTCGCGACTTCCCGCCAGGTAACCTCGTCAGATGCTTTTCGGGCTTCAGATCAGATCGCTGTCGTCGATGGCGACATTGGTGATCCCGAAACGGCAAGGCGCGTTGCAGAGACCGCAATCGGCCGGTTCGGCTCGATCGATGCCCTCGTCAACAATGCCGGCATCTTCTACACCAAGCCGTTCATCGACTATACGATGGACGACTTCAGGAAGCTGTCCTCGACCAATCTCGAAGGCTTCATCCATCTGACCCAGCGCGTCGTCAAGCAGATGCTGGCGCAGAAATCCGGCGGCAGCATCGTAAGTATCACCACGCCATTGATCGACCATCCGATCGCCGGCCTCTCCGCCTCGGTGCCCATGATGACCAAGGGCGGGATCGACGCGATCTCCAAGAACATCGCAATGGAATATGCAAGCGATGGTATCCGGGTCAACACGGTCGCTCCCGGCGTTGTCGACACACCGTTGCACAACGACAATCCGGAGGACTTCCTGCGGACCTTGTCACCGATGGCGAGCATTTCCACCGTCGGGGAGATCGTCGATGCGGTCATCTTCCTGACGGAAGCTCCGCATATAACCGGGGAGGTGCTGCACGTTGATGGCGGCGCACATCTGGGCAAATGGTGAACGCTGTGAAAGCATCGGCAGCCGGTGCAGAACAGCTGCTGCAGGCGTGGGGCATCACGCTTCCACCACCGCCGACGCCGTTTGGCGCCTATGTGGAGGCCGTGACGATCGGGAACCTCGTCTTCTTCAGCGGGATGCTGCCCGTCATCAACCGCAAGCCCCAGTTCATCGGACGGGTTGGCGGTGAACTCACCGCCGAGGATGGCCGCAAGGCCGCGGAAGTGGCTACACTGAGCGCACTGTCGGCCATCCGAGAACATCTTGGCTCACTCGACAAGGTGAAGGCTGTCGCAAAACTTGGCGTCTATATCGCAACGGAGGGTGATTTCAGAGATCATCCGAAAGTCGCGGATGGAGCGTCCGAGCTTCTGCTGAAGGTCTTTGGAGAAGATAAACTCTCCGGACGCGTCGTGCTCGGCGTTGCAAGCCTGCCGCTTGGCCTGCCGATCGAGATTGAACTCGTCGTCGAAGTCGAGGCTTGAATGGGGTGGCCCACCACGAGGAATTGATGGGCTGCTCCCGTTGCCAAAATTCATTCAAACATTCGTCGCTGCATAAACGGGTTGGTAACCAACATTCTTCATTGTCCATAAAGTCAGCATGACGGCGTGAGCCAGGTTTTACGTCTTGTGGCCTCAGTTTTGCCACGGGAATAGGGTTCTGCGCAGGCTGACGCGTTGGTTGTCGAGCGTGGGTTGCGTGTATCATGGGGTTTGCAGTCAGATCCGCCAAAGGCTTTGCGCCTTCTGGCGACAAGGGCCTTTATCGTGGCCGCCGGTTGCTGTCCGCCGGCTTGCTTGCGGGCGTCAGTGCCGTGGCTTCTCTCGGAGCGCTTGCCGCGGTGGCAACCATGCAAGGCGCTTTCGGCTCGCATGCCGCGGGTAGCGGCGCCTTCAATCCGGCGGAGCGGGTGTTTTCGGCGCCTTCGATCGCACTCGTCAATCCCTTGCACAATTTACCCAAGACCGCGACGTTTCCGCGCGTGGCGGAGCTGAAATACACGGCCTGGCAGGCAAGCAGCATGGACGAAGGTTCGGTGATCTTGCCGACCGGAGAGATCAGCGTGATCGCGCAGCCACAGCCAAAGGTGGTCGCCGCCGTGCATCATCCACTGGCCGCCGAGTCTTTCGGTGCGCGTTTTGATGTGGTGCGAGCCGGGCCCTTGGCCGAAGACGTCTTTGGCGCCCGCGCTTCCGGCATCGATACGATGCAGGTCGCCTCGATCCAGACATACACGGCGTTTGATGCAGAGCCGCCCGTTGCTGCGCCTTCCGCCCCGGCGCCGGCGATCGCGGTAGCCGCATTGCAGGACGCGCCTCCGGTCGGGACCTCGCCGCAGGGGCCGTTCAGCCTCGTGCTTGCCGAGGAGGAACCGGCAGCCGAGGATGATATCGCTGCGGTCCCGCTGCCGGGGATAAGGCCGCGCCGGCCAGCAGACGACGTGCTCTTGCCTTCAGCGAAGGCCTTGAAGCGAGCGGCTCCGCAAATGCTGGCCTATGCGCCGCAGGACAACGCCATTCAGGACAATGCGCCAAGCTATAGACCTGCGCCGCTTTTTGCTTCACGCAACCGCACGGCCATCTACAGTATCGAAGCGAAAACCGTCTACATGCCGAACGGCGAGCGCCTGGAAGCGCATTCCGGGCTGGGACCGATGCTCGACAATCCGCGCTATGTCCACAAAAGGATGCGCGGCGCCACACCGCCTCATACCTATAACCTCACAATGCGCGAAAAGCTGTTCCACGGCGTCGAGGCAATCAGGCTGAACCCTGTTGAACCGGGCAAGATTTTCGGGCGCGACGGGCTTCTGGCGCATACCTATATGCTCGGACCGCGCGGGGATTCGAACGGCTGTGTGTCCTTCAAGGATTATCGCCGTTTCCTCGCCGCCTTCAAGCGGGGCGAGGTTACGCAGCTTGTCGTGGTCCCACGCATGCCGGGCGGGTCGTCGTCGCGTATCGCGTCCAGATAATTTACTTGCATCGTGCGCAATCCTGGACGGAAAACCGATTCCCACTTTTCCTGGACCTAGCCGAGTGAGGAGATGATCTGGCGATAGGCGGCTTCCGGGAAGGCCTTCAGGGTCTTCGTGCGCACATTGCCTTTCATGCCGAGGGAAAGAGCGAACCGCGCCATGACCGCATCATCCGAGGCTTCACCGATCACAACCATGTCGTACTCACCCATGGTGAGGTAGAACTCCTTGAAGGAACCGCCCATCTCGCCGAGCAGCTTTCTTGCTGCATCGAGCCTTGCCGGCGATTCGCGTATATTCTTCACGCCGAGCTCGGTCCAGTTGATCAACATAACGTAAGTGGTCATGGCAAACCTCCCACGCGGTCCGGCTCACGCCGGAGGCCGCGAATTGATCCGCCCTCCGCCCGCGGCGATTATACGCCTGTTGCCGCTGGTCGACAAACGTCACGCCGGCGGCATCTTGTCGAATTTCGGCAAAGCTGGGTCGAGATGGTCCCACGCGTACCCGGCGGCGGCCCAGGAAACCAACTGCGGCCTGTATCGACCAGGATCATCAAGGCTCCCCGCACGCACGACGAAATAGTCCGGCATATCCGGAAATGTCATATAGACCGGCGATCCGCAGGTAGGACAGAACGCGCGGGTTTTGACAGTTCCGTTGTCGCCAGTCGCGTTCCAGAGCGTCGCTTCGCCTTCAACCTTAACCCCTGCACGCGGGAAGGTCAGATGGGAGGCGTGACCGGTGCCGCTTTCATGCTGGCATTGGCGGCACTGGCAATCGAGCATGACGACCGGTTCGGCGGAAATTTTATAACGGATAGCGCCGCAAGCACATCCGCCCGTGTAGGCCTCGCTCATTCTAAACTCCTTTGATGAGTTGGGGGATCGGCCATGCCCGCGCTATCGCCACAGGCACCAACCTTGTTCAGTTGCTGTATTCGTCGTGGCGGCGCCACCAGACACCGTCTTGTTCGTTTCGTCCCTTGGGTGCTCGATCGAGCCACTGATACATGGCCCAGATGCCGTCAACCCCGCGCGCATAGGCGGAATAGGTGTGATAGACGATACCGTCTTCGAGCACGAATGCACTTATGCCCGGCCTCTCACGTGCATACGTAGCCGCATCTGTGCCGGCCATGGTTGCGAATATATCCTCCCCTTCAGAGCCAGCTTCACCGGCCGGGGCGGGGTCTTCGTGCACGTAGTTGTATTCGATGGCGCCCTTGCGTTGTTGCTCTTCGGTGAATGTGACGTGGAAATCCGGATTGAAGTCGCTCCCGAACGAAGACGCCCACGGGAAAGTCCACCCCATACGCTGTTTGAATGCCTGCAACTTGGCTAGTGGCGCCCGCGAGACCGCGATGAGCGTTACATCGTGATTGGCGAGGTGAACAACGGAGCCGTCAAAGCCGTCGGCGATCGCCGAGCAGGAAGGACATCCCGCCTTGTAATCGGGCCCGAACATGAAGTGATAGATCAGCAGTTGCGAGCGCCCTTTGAAGAGATCCGGGAGCGACGCACGGCCTTCGTCTGTATCGAATTCATAATCCTTGTCGATCTTGACCCATGGCAGAGCCTGCCTTCGCCGCGCGATCTCGTCACTGCGGCGCGTCAGCTGCTTCTCCTCGTCGAGCAGCGCAAGCCGGGCCGCTAGCCACTCTTCGCGTGAAACGACTGGATTCGTCATAGCTACCTCCTTTGAGTTGAGACGCCTCCCCAACGTCTGAAGCAATCGATCGTGCTTCAGTGCAGTTTTTCCCCTGCGATGGCGCCGATACCGGGAACAACCTTCTTCCAGCCTGAACTCATGTTTCTGAAAGCCGTATCGTTCTGCGGCAGCACGAAACCTGAATGGACAAGGCGAACACGGGTGCCATTTTCGGCCTTGGAAAGAACCCATGTGACCACAGTTTCCAGGCGCGAGCCGTAGCCGACATTTCCCTCATGCCCGCCTTGCCAGGTATAAACGAGCCGTTCATTCGGCACTGCCTCCAAAACCTGGCATTGGATGAAACCGTCCCACGCGCCGGCCGGCGTCGTTTTGAATGTGAAGCGCTTGCCCACGACGGGCTCGAACCCGCTTGTCGGCATGCCAAGCCAGCGCGTGATCAGTTCGCCTTTTGTCAATGCGTTCCAGATTGTCTCCGGCGCATGCGGCAAGACCTCGTCGACCACGATGTCTTGCGTGTCGGACTTCGGTGCGGCTTCTTTCATGGATCGATCTCCTTCAGGAGCGTTTTGAGATTTGCAAAGCGTTCGCGCCAGAAGACGCCATAATGGCTCATCCAGTCGGCAAGCGGTACGAGGCCTTCCGGCTGAGCGCGGTAATAGACGTTGCGACCCTCAGGGCGCTCGGCGACCAGCCCGGCTTGCTTCAGCGACTTGAGATGTTGGGAGATGGCGCCCTGTGTAACTCCACTACCCCGCGTCAATTCCACAACGGTAATTTCGTCGGCATTGACGACACGCTCGAATATGGCTCTCCGGGTAGGATCGGCAAGCGTGCGCAGGACAGCGTCGATGGCGGTGGCTTCAATCATGAAAATACATTAGTGGACACTTATTGATTAGTCAATACTAATGATTCTGCGCGTTGCGCCGCGATCCGTATGGTTACAACTTCAGCGTGAAAACGAAACGACAGGTAAGTAAAGGCTTACGTTTCCACGAAAGCTCGAAGTCGCGAAAGGGCATCGCTCCATTGCTGAGAGACACTGTCGAGATAGGCGCGGATATCATCGATAGGCTCGGGACGGAAAGCGAACTGGCTTTCCCGCCCAACCTTGCTGTTGATGACCAGCCCAGCCTCTTCGAGAATGCGCAGATGCTTGGTGATGGCCTGACGGGTAAGATCCGTCCCAGCTGACAGCCCGGCGATAGAACGTGCCTGACCGTCGCTGAGCTTGGTTAGCAGTGACAGGCGGGTGCGGTCGCCCAAGGCTGCGAAGAGTGACGCGGTATCGCGCCCAGGCGTTTCAATCAACATGCTTTTTGATGTTCTTGATCTGCTCGGCCCAGCCGCCGTCATTCATGCGCATGGCGTCCGGCCGGCGGTGCGCCGGCAAGCCATCAAAGCCGGATTCGACGATCGTCAGCTTTGTGCCTGTGCCCTTGGGTTTGAGTTTGAATTCGACCAGCGTCGGCGGTTCTTTGGAGTAGTCGAAGCCGGGCTCGACCGCATAGGGATGCCAGGTAAAGGAGAAGAGCCGCGGCTCGTCCATCGTCTTTATCGTCACCTCCCATTTGAGATGCTCGTAGCCGGGATAGGTGATCCGGCCCTTGGCCACTTCGCCCGGCTTGAACGGCGCTTCGAGCTTGACGCCAAACCATTCACCAAACTCGATATGATCTGTAAGGGCGCGCCAGACCCGCTCGACCGGCGCATTCAAGTCGATGCTTTTTTCGATACGATCAGACATAAGGGCAACCTCCTGGTTGCCCTTATTATGCAATATCGACGTTAAAGTGCAACCGGGAAGTTGCGTTTTATTCGGCTGTCGCCGGCTCGATGACGTTGCGTATCTGCGAGATCTTATTTGCCGGGAAGCCGGCCTTTTTAGCGTGCTCGCGGATCAGTTCCTCACTTGTCGATTGATATACACAATAAATCTTGTCATCCGTGACGTAACTATGGATCCACTGGATATCTGTTCCGAGATCGCGGAGCACGGCGCAGGATGTCTGCGAGGCGCTCTTGAGGTCCGGCTGTGTCAGCTTGCCGACACCGGGCATGTCGCGCTCGATTACAAATTTTGGCATTCTAACCTCCTTGTTGACCATTCGCCCCCGCAGTGCGATTTTACCACGCGAGGGGATGGGGAGCATCTGCTTCATGCGCGCGAATGACCATGATCAAAACGCCGGAGCCATTGACTGAAACGCCGCGGTCGCCAGTCATGGCAGACAAGGCGGACCTTTTGTCGGATGTGCTGTCGCATGTCAGGCTTGCCGGCGCCATGTTTCTACGCGGCGAGTATTCAGCGCCGTGGTCACTGGATTCACCCGACGCTGCGGACCTCGTCGCATTGCTTGCGCCAGGGGCGGAACGCCTGATCCTGTTTCACATCGTCAGTGAAGGAAGTGTGTGGGTCAGTGCTGGCGGCGAGCGTGTTGAAGCGGAGGCGGGGGACATAGTCGTGCTGCCGCATGCGCAGCGTCATCTGATGGGCAGTGCCGAGCCGGCCAAGCCGGTTACAATCGCAGATCTGCTGCCACCACCGCCATGGGAGGGTGTGCCTTACTGCCGCTTGGACGGAGGGGGCCGGAAGACGGGCATCGTCTGCGGCTATCTCCGCTGTGAAGAACTCCTGTTCAATTCGTTCCTGCGCCGTCTGCCGCCAATTTTTCGCGTTAGTCCAACGCCTGGTCCGGCAAAGGAATGGATGCAGGCTTGCGTAACCTATGCGCTCGACGAGCGAATGCATTCGCGCCAAGGCGGCGCAACATTGAGGGCTCGGCTGCCGGAATTGCTGCTCATGGAGGCGCTCAGGCTTTACTGCGAACAGACGCCGCCGGATACCGGATGGCTGGCCGCGATTAGCGACCCCGTGGTCGGGCGTGCGCTGGCATTTTTGCACGCAGAGCCCGCGCGCAAGTGGACGGTCGAAACACTCGCACGCGCAGCTGCAACGTCGCGGTCGGTTCTTGACGAGCGGTTTCGCAATCTGCTTGGCCAACCGCCAATTCACTATCTGGCCGAATGGCGCATGCAGCTGGCAACGGGCCTGCTTCGCGCAACGCGCCTGACGCTTGCTGCGGTTGCGGAACAGGCTGGCTATGGGTCCGAAGAAGCATTCAGCCGGGCGTTCCGGCGATATCTCGGCCGCTCGCCGGGGCAATGGCGCGAAGCGAATGGAACGCAATCCGCCTTATTTTAGGCCGTGAACTCATACCATTTCTACCAGATTTATGAGCTTACGGGCCTAAATCGGTCTAATAATCCATTGCTGCGCCCGGTGGCAATGGTGACGCCTCTTTCTTCGGACGTTCGGCAATCATAGCCTCGGTCGTCACCAGCAGGCCGGCGACGGACGCGGCACCCTGCAGCGCGCTCCGCACCACCTTGACAGGATCGATGACGCCCATGTCGAAGAGATTGCCGTATTCCCCCGTCTGGGCGTTCCAGCCGAAAGAGAAGTTGCCATTCTCGCGCAGCTTGCCAACGATGATCGATCCCTCTGCGCCTGCATTCTCGGCGATCTGGCGAACGGGTGTCTCGGTGGCACGGCGTACAATCTCGATGCCCACGCGCTGATCGGCATTTGCACCCTGTAGCCCATCAAGTGCCTTGGCTGCACGCAGAAGCGCTACACCACCGCCTGGAAGGACACCCTCTTCGACGGCTGCTCGCGTCGCATGCAGGGCGTCATCGACGCGATCCTTCCTCTCCCTGACTTCGACTTCAGTTGAACCACCCACACGAATAACCGCAACACCTCCGGCAAGTTTTGCCAGCCGCTCCTGCAGTTTCTCGCGGTCATAGTCGGATGTCGTGTCTTCAATCTGCGCCTTGATCTCGGCGACGCGCCCTCCGATCTCCGTCTTCGCACCGGCACCATCGACAATCGTGGTGGTTTCCTTATCGATCACAACCTTTTTGGCCTTGCCCAACATTTCGAGCGTCACGGCCTCAAGCTTGATCCCCAAATCCTCGCTGATGGCCGTTCCTCCGGTCAGGATTGCGATATCCTCCAGCATGGCCTTGCGACGATCGCCAAATCCCGGAGCCTTGACAGCAGCCACTTTCAGACCACCGCGCAACTTGTTGACGATGAGGGTGGCCAGAGCTTCGCCCTCGATATCTTCGGCTATGATGAGCAGTGATCTGCCGGATTGGATGACGGCTTCAAGGATAGGCAGCATAGCCTGGAGATTGGAGAGCTTTTTTTCGTGGATGAGGATATAGGGATCCTCAAAATCAACCCGCATTTTCTCCTGATTTGTGACGAAGTATGGGGAAAGGTAACCCCGGTCGAACTGCATGCCCTCGACGATTTCGAGTTCGGTGTCTGCCGTTTTCGCTTCCTCAACGGTAATGACGCCTTCATGCCCGACCTTTCCCATCGCATCCGCCAGATATTGTCCAATCTCGGTATCGCCATTGGCAGAAATCGTGCCGACCTGCGCAATTTCGGAATTGTTCGAAATCTTGCGGGCGTTGCGCTTCAGTTCCTCGACAATTGCCGCGACTGCAATGTCGATTCCGCGCTTCAGATCCATCGGGTTCATACCGGCCGCTTCGGCCCTGGCACCTTCCCGGACTATCGCCTGGGCGAGCACTGTCGCCGTGGTCGTGCCATCCCCGGCAACATCGCTGGTTTTCGATGCGACCTCGCGTAGCATCTGCGCGCCCATATTCTCGAACTTGTCCTCGAGTTCGATTTCCTTCGCCACCGTTACGCCGTCTTTGGTGATGCGCGGTGCGCCATAGGACTTCTCTATGACCACGTTACGGCCCTTGGGGCCTAGCGTAACCTTGACGGCATTGGCGAGGACGTCGACGCCCTGCAGCATTCGATCGCGAGCCTCAGAGCTGAATTTGACTTCTTTTGCAGCCATCGTCGTTCACTCCCTGGTTCGTGGGGCTTTATTTTCCCCTTGAAAGCAATACAGAATCTGGCAAGATTCACTGCAATACATGAGTTGTTCCATAAGGATGATATCATGAGCGGCAGAGCATTCGAACTTCAGTTGAAGGGCTATGGCCTGACCACGGCCGAAATACATTATCGTCTTCCCGACTACCCCAAATTTCTTCAGCTTTACATATGGCAAGAATACGATCTTGCGCCGAACTTCCCGGAATTGAAAGGCTTTCTTGATTTCTGGCAAAAGGACCTCGATGGGCCACTCCACTCAATTCGCATCGTTCACCAGCGCCTGATCGAGCCGCGCGAATGGCGGGCCGTGGACGGGATTATCTCCATCCACTGAGAGCCCAACTAAATTCGCCCTGGAGCGGCGGTATCGGGTTGGTTTTCTCCCGCCCCACCAACCCTTTTACCTCGAGATCGAGCTGGACGGTCTTGGCCACCAGCCCGCCTTGCCGCCGTCTGGGACGCTGCCGTGACCGCAGAATCGCGTGCTGTTTAAGGCCGCTTGGGAATATCGAGGCCGCGCTGCACTGCTGGCCGCGCGAGACCGCGCTCCAGCCATGCGGGCACGCGTTTCAGCCTGTCGAACTCCACGAGATCGCGTGCGCCATAGAACCCGACGAGATTACGAACCCAGCCGAGCATCGAAACGTCCGCTATACTGTATTCGCCCATGATCCAGTCACGGCCATCGAGACGCGTTTCGAGAACGCCGAGCAGTCGCTTCGACTCGTCCCGGTAGCGCTCAAGCGGGCGCTTGTCCTCATAGTCGCGGCCGGCGAATTTATGAAAAAAGCCGACCTGACCGAACATCGGTCCGATCGCGGCCATCTGGAAGAACACCCATTGAATGGTCTCATACCGTAGAGCGGGATCCGCAGGCATGAGCTTGCCGGTCTTCTCCGCGAGGTAAAGCAGGATGGCGCCGGACTCGAACAGACCCAGCGGCTTGCCGCCGGGACCATTCGGATCGACAATCGCAGGGATCTTGCCGTTTGGGTTCAAAGACAGAAATTCTGGCGTCCAGCTCTCGTTCTTGCCGATGTCCACCGCATGCGCTTCGTACGGAAGTCCAATTTCCTCGAGCGCGATCGAAATCTTCACACCGTTTGGCGTCGGGAAGGAATAGAGCTGCAAGAGGTCTGGATGCTTTGCCGGCCATCGTTTTGCGATGGGGAAGGCGGATAATTCTGACATGTGGAACTCCTGGATTAAAGCACCGCTCGCACGATGTTCTTCTCCCAGATGGGCTGGTACATCACGATTTTTGAGCGGGTCTGATTCTTTGTGTGAAGGTTAGCATGGTGATGAGCGGTGTTCTATTGCGCCGCAAAAAAATTGGCCCGGCCTGGACGCCGGGCCAATTTGGAAGAGATGAGATCCCTGTTTATGGAGCCGTCACGATCATCCATGGGAAGACATAGGCCTGGAGCATTACCAGGATACCCACAAGACACGCCAAAATGATCGAATGCTTGAAGACAAAGCGCAGGATCGTGCCTTCGTGCCCGTACCAGTTGGTAGCGGTCGAGGCAACGACGATGGACTGTGCGTCGATCATCTTGCCCATGACGCCGCCGGAGGAGTTGGCGGCGGCCATGAGAATGGGCGACAGGCCAAGCTGTTCCGATGTAATTTTCTGCAGATTGCCGAAGAGCACGTTGGAAGCCGTATCCGACCCCGTCAGTGCCACGCCGAGCCAGCCAAGCAACGTTCCGAAGAACGGGTAAAGCACGCCTGTTGCCGCAAAGGCCAAACCGAGCGTAGCATCGATGCCGGAGAGCCGCGTGAGCGTCCCGATCGCCAGCATGGCCGAGATGGTGATCAGGGAATAGGCGCAGAGCTTGAGGGTCCGCCCATAACTGCGGATCAATTCCAGCGGCGAATAGCCCATGATGAAGCCGGAGATGATGGCTGCGATGAGCATGCCAGAGCCCGTATAGGACAACCATGTGAATGCAAAAACAGCCTTTTCCGGGGTCGGAGTAGCGGCAATCGGTGCAACTTTAGCGATCATGTTGTTCAGGCCGGGGATCTCGTAGGTCAGCGTTGCCCAAGGATTGACCATTCCCTTGAACCAATCCGTCCCCCAGAGGAGCAGCACGGCGCAAACAATGATCCACGGCGTCAGCGAGGCCCAGACTTCCGCGCGGGTCGGTTCGCGTTTCGAGGCTTTCACCTGGGGGACCTGGCTGGCGGAATCATCGCGGATCCGCAGCTTGGCGGACGTCCAGATGACCTGCGGTTGCCAGACGCGAAGGAACCCGATGAGGCACGCCATCGAAACGAGCGATGCGCCGATATCGACGATCCATGGATTGACGAAGTTGGAGATCAGGAACTGCGGCACGGCAAAGGAAACGCCGGTCACGAGTATTGCGGGCCAGACTTCTTTCGTGCCCCTGTATCCGGCAAATGCCCAGACGACCCAGAATGGCACGATCAGCGAGAAGAACGGCAACTGGCGCCCTACCATGGCGCCGAGCAGGAAGGGGTCGATGCCGGTGACGCTCGACAGCCCGGCGATGGGCGTGCCCAATGCGCCAAAGGCAACCGGCGCGGTATTGGCGATCAGGGAAAGACCCGACGCCGCGAGCGGCGAAAATCCGAGGCCGATCAGGATCGCGGCGGTAACCGCAACCGGCGTGCCGAACCCGGAGGCGCCTTCGAAGAAAGCGCCGAACGAAAACGCGATGAGCAGAATCTGCAGGCGGCGGTCGCGGGTTACCCCGCCGATCGTATTCTGCAGCGTTTCGAATACCCCCCGCTCCACCGTGAGACGGTAGAGAAAGATAACGTTGAGGACGATCCAGCCGATTGGAAAGAAGCCGGTGACTACACCGAGCAACGATGCGCGGATCGATAATCCTGCAGGCATGGTAAAGAGGAAGATCGCCACCAGATTTGCAAGGATCAGCGCAATGATAGCCGCTATGTGCACCTTGACCTTGTTTGACGCGATCATCCCTAGCAAGACCACAACGGGTATTGCGGCCGCTATCGTCGAAAGAACAGAATTGTTGAAAGGATCGTAGACCTGATTCCACATAGCAGCGTACTCCACCATACTAGTATATGTGTCAGATTCGCCTATTTGTGACCCGTGGAGCGAAGAATGCAAGGGAGTGTCGCGAGAAACTTTTTGATAAGTCTCGCCAAAATAGAGAAAGTTTCTGGGAAGCCGCTCTTTGTTCCAAGATTTGGCGGCCCAAACTTGGACGGCAATGCTGCATTACTTGTTTCTGTACGCTGCCGGCCAAAAATCCGGTGATGATGGTTCCGGTGCTGCAACAGGTCATTGGGCAATAGGGCGAGGGTTCTGCTATTAGTCTGGCATGAGCTACGTCCAGCGCATTTTTCGTGATATCTCCGGTCTGTGGCGGGCACTCATGGGCGAGTTGCGCTCGATACATCATCCTGGGCCACGCATGATCGATGAGTTCGAGTGCGTGGTATCTGTCTTGCTCGCGATCGTCTTTGCCCATGCACTTGGGGCTCAGAATGTCGGCTGGGCGGCATTCAGCGGCTATATGGTCATGCGCTCGCATGTCTCGCAGAGCCTGATGCGCGGGAGCCTGCGCTTGGTTGGGACCGCAGCCGGTGCCGGCGTGGCGCTGCTCGTCGCGCCGGTTGCCGTTAAGTCACCGGCGGTCATGAGCGTCGCGCTCGCTGTATTCGGCGGCGTCAGCCTCTATTTCGCGCTGGTTGGCCGGCGCAGCTATGCCTGGTTGTTCACCGGGCTCACATTCTGCATGATCGTCATTGAAGGTATGAAACATCCGACCGAGAGCGTGCTGCCCTTTGCGCAGTCGCGCCTTGTTGAGATCGTGGCGGGTACTGTCGCTTGCATCCTGGTGAGTGCCGCCTCGACATTTTTCGTTCGGCGCAGGTTGAATGAGCAGGGCGGTGAAACAGCCGTGCAGACCGCTATACGGCATTCGTCGCTTTGGCATTCGGGCGCAGTCAGGCACTCGGTCGAGGCAGCGATCGCCCTTGCGTTCATTCCATGGATATGGGCGTGGCTGGGCATCACGTCGCTGGCGCAATCAAGTGTGACCATCATGGCGGTAATGATGATTCCGGTGGCAAGCCTTGGCGCAGACCCGCTCAATCCAGTGACCTCCAAGCTCGCGCTTCGCTTCGTCGGCTGCAGTGCCGGCGGCCTGTTGGCCATCGCAATCCTTTTCGCCAGTCATCACTCGCCGGTCCTCATGACGCTGGCCGTATGCCTCGGCGTGCTGGTGGGACGGCATATCGAAAACGGCAATGCGGCCACCAGCTACATCGGCACACAGTTTGTCCTGGCTTTCCTTGTGGTGCTCGTGCCGGATAGCTATTCCGATGCCGTCGTCGATCCGGGTATTGACCGATTGGCCGGCATCCTGATCGGAATTGTCATTCTTGAGCCGGTATTGATCCTGTCGCACTTTGTGCTCGGTCACGACTCTCGCAAAGTCCAAACACCGCCAACGCATGAATCAACGGAATGATCTTATCGACCGTCTATTGATATGCTCAGCCCGGTACTACCGCCCCATGCGAAACATCAAAGAACTGGGCTCGTCCTTCCAGGCTTTTGAACAGGGCCTTGTCGGTACCGGTCATGAAGGCCTGGCCCCCCAGTTCTTCTATGATGTCAAATAGCGCAGCCCTTCGGCCCTCATCGAGATGCGCGGCGATCTCGTCCAGAAGAAGGATTGGTGCCATGCCAGCAAGTTCGCCCGTCAACCGCGCATGGGAGAGAATGAGGCCGATAAGCAAGGCCTTTTGTTCGCCGGTCGAACAAAGTTCAGCCGGCATTGCCTTTGGCCGATGACGGACGAGCAGGTCGGAGCGATGCGGGCCATCGAGCGTGCGCCCGGCGGCACGATCACGACTACGCCCGTCATGCAGCGCACGCCGAAACGTTTCTTCCACGTCCGTTGCCGCTTCTAGACCGATGCGCTGCTCCAATTCGCCTTCGAGCAGGCAATCCGCCTTGGGGAAGGGGGTGTCATCGGGCAAGCGCTCGATCATGTTATTGATCAGGCGCATGAGTTCAGCTCGCGCTGCCGCAATAGCGATGCCAAGCTCGGCCATGGGCATTTCGATCGCATCGAGCCATGCATCGTTGCGCTCTTCGGTAAGCAGGCGGTTACGGCTGCGCATTGCCTTCTCGTAGTCGAGGACGCGCCTGCCGTGTGCAGGGTCAATGGCGAGGACCATACGGTCGAGGAAACGGCGACGATCAGCGGCGGGGCCTGTGAACAACCCGTCCATGGCCGGAACCAGCCAGAGGATGCGGGAGTATTCCAGAAGCTCGTCAGCGCCCGCCGCCGTTACGCCATTGATGCGGACGCGCCGCGCATTATCCCCGGGCGCATTGCCGGCAAGACCCGTGCCGACATCGACGGTACCCTCGGCGGTTTCGATGGCGGCGTGAATGGCAAACCCGTCGGCCGCATTGTTGCGGGTGACATCGGTATAGGTTGCACGGCGCAGACCCCGGCCTGGCGACAGGAACGAAATCGCCTCGAGCAAATTGGTCTTGCCCGCACCGTTCTCGCCGGTCAGCACCACATGCGAAGGCGCCAGCCGCAGCGACAGGTTTTCATAATTGCGGAAATTGGCAAGCTTCAGCCGGCTGATCGAAACGCGGGCCGGTTTGCCCGCGTCCATATTCGGATCATCGGTCATAAGTACGCTTGGCGGTGCTATACCCGCATTGGCATGAGCACATAAAGCGCATTTTCGTCGCCCGTATCGCGCACCAGCGTTGGCGAACCCGCATCGGCCAGCATGAAAATCGCCTCAGATCCCGTCAACTGGGCCGTGATATCAAGCAAATATTTGGCATTGAAGCCGATCTCGATCGGATCTGAGTCATAGTCCGCCGCAAGCTCGTCCGTGGCGCTTCCAGAATCAGGATTATTGACGGTTAGCGTCAACTGGCCGTCCGCGATGGTCAATTTGACGGCCCGGCCGCGCTCGCTCGAAATCGTCGAGACGCGATCGACAGCAGAGGCAAAGCTTTGTCGGTCGATCGTCAGCTTCTTGTCATTGCCGGAGGGAATGACGCGCTGGTAATCAGGGAAGGTGCCGTCGATCAACTTGGAGGTGAGGACGACCGAGCCAATCGTGAAGCGGATCTTGGTCTCCGAGAGTTCGACGGTCACGACGATGTCAGGATCGTCTACGAGCTTTTGCAGTTCAGCGACGGTCTTCCGCGGAATGATGATGCCGGGCATGCCTTCAGCGCCTGACGGGGCTTCGAGCTCGGCGCGGGCAAGGCGGTGGCCATCAGTAGCAACGGCCCGCAACTTCAGTGCACCGTCGCTCTCGATGGCATGGAGATAGATACCGTTGAGATAATAGCGTGTCTCTTCGGTAGAAATGGCGAATTGCGTCCGGTCGATCAGGCCTTTCAACGCAGTTGATGGCATGCGGAATGTGTGGGTGAAGGAGCCGGCTGTAAGCTCGGGAAAATCCGATTGCGGCAGACACTGCAGGCGGAAACTCGACCGGCCCGAGGTAACTGCCATGGAATTGCCGTCGGTATTGGTTGCAAGCAAGACTTCCGCTCCGTCAGGCAATTTGCGGACGATATCGTAGAGAAGGTGCGCCGGAACCGTTGTCGCGCCGGCCTGGTCCACTTGGGCCGCCGTCGCTTCCGTCACTTCGAGATCGAGGTCGGTTGCCTTGAGGGCGAGGCTTGCGCCATCAGCGTTCAACAGGACATTCGACAGGATCGGAATGGTGTTACGCCGTTCGACCACACGATGCACATGGTTGAGCGACTTCAGAAGATTGGAACGTTCAAGAGTTACACGCATGATAAACCGGTCTCGCTGACTTCAATTCCAGCCAAAGCACCGCGGGTTTGCCGCACTTTTCTGGAGAGGGAAACGCAATTTTCCCAAGGTCAGGCAAATTGGCAGATATTTACCGCAAAAAGCAAGTCTGCGGCTGGCAACAGTGTGCCATACCGCAGCCTTTCTGTTGATAAACTATTGAGCCTGGTCGTTGATCAAACGCTTGAGCAACTCTAGCTCTTGCGACAATTTCTGGTCCTTGCCGACGATATCCTCGATCTTACGGACCGCATGCAGAACCGTGGTGTGATCGCGACCACCGAAGCGGCGGCCAATTTCCGGCAGCGAACGGGGTGTCAGTGTCTTGGCGAGATACATAGCGATTTGACGGGGTTTAACGATAGTGCGCGTGCGCCGGTTCGATAGAAGGTCCTGCTTTGACACGTTGTAGTGCCGAGCAACGATGCGCTGTATCTCCTCTATGCGGATACGCTTGGCTTCGCCGCCGCGCATCAGATGGCTCAGGAGTTCATCGACGCGATCGACTGACAGATTAGGCTCGAACGTCTGGCGGAAGAGGAGCTGGTTGAATGCCCCTTCGAGTTCGCGGCCGCTGCCGGTGACAGACTGGGCAACGTGATCAAGAATTTCCGGCGAGATGTCGAGCGAATGGTCCTCGGTCTGGGCAGCCACGAGACGGCGCTTCAGGATTTCGAGGCGCATTGCATAGTCTGGCGAGATCATTTCAAGCGCCACACCGCCTTGAAGGCGCGAACGAACGCGCGGATCAAGCGATTCCAGCTCCGACGGCGGGCGATCCGCGGCCACGACCACCTGCTTGGCGCTGTCGAGCAGCGTATTGATCAGATGGCAGAATTCATGCTGGATCGACTTGCCCTGAAGAAACTGCATGTCGTCGATGATCAGCAGATCGATGTCGCGGAGCTGTTCCTTGAACGATAATGCATTGTTATCGCGGATGGCGGTTGCAAAGCGCCACATGAAATACTCGGCAGTGAGATACACGACGCGGGCACGTTCCGGACGCTTCAACGCTTCGGCAGCAATTGCTTGCAAGAGGTGCGTCTTGCCGAGACCGACGGAGGCGTGAATGAACAGTGGATTGAAACGGACGGCGCTGGCGCCTGCGTCAGCAATCGTGCGCGCAGCGGCAAGCGCAACGCGGTTGGGCGTGCCATCAACAAAGGTGTCGAATGTATAGCGCGGGTCGAGCGGCGAACCGAAGACGGAATTCTGGGCGCGGTCGACAAAATGGGTAGGCGCCTTCTTGTCCTGTGTGGTGTTGCCAACCGGAAAGACGGGCTTTTCGCGAAGGAGGGCACGGCTGTCAGCGCGCACCGTGGTTTCCGTATCGCAAGCCGGGCGGGTAGCGCGGCTGGCGCTGCGGAAAACAATCTCAACCTTGAGTGTCTGCTCATCTTCTTCACGCCAGAGGTCAGTGATCATGTCGCAGTAGTGATTGTTGATCCACGAACGCAGGAAGGCGGTCGGAACCGACAGGCGAACGATGCTCTTTGATGTCTCATCCAGTTTCAGTCGGCCGAACCAGCTTGAGTAAACCTCGCTTCCGAGTTTTGCTTTCAGCTTGAGCTTGACGCGCTCAAAAATAAGCTCCCCCTGGCTGCTGGCCGTGTCCATGGTGTCCCCTTCCATATGGAGCGGGACCATGGCTGCCTTTGAGCCGTTCTCCATTATTCCGCTGGTCATCGTCATCGCCTCATCCTGATATTGTCGTTCGGGTCACGCCCGTATTTTGCAAAATGAATTCCGGCCAACCGCCCCAGTGGTCAGCCCGAACAGTCTAAAAGCTAAAGGGTAGAGGTCTCAGCGATAACGCAGTGCCGGACTGAATAAATCTGGTCCAGAGTATGTATAACTACCACGTTCGCGTCCCTCTCGGTTTAGGCGCAATAAGACTCCCGCCCGGCTCTCGCCAGCGTCGTCGACTCGCTCTTGTTTTTGAAACAACTCAAATCGCAAGATTTGAGTACTGACAAATCTACCCGTCACGCAAACAATAACATCTGCGCCCGACCCTACATTTACTAAGCCTGTTAAATGGGTTTTTGCCCACCCCTTCGATGTCTGGACCTTACAAAAACCTTTGCAGGAAGGGCAAGTGCGCCCCAAGGGTTTTTTGATGAATTAAAGGTTAACGATTTTGCTTTTTTTTTTAAGAGTCTTTGAGACAAAGAGGAAAAATCGTTCTGATTCAAAGCCTTTTTTGGGCTGTACATTTTGTTGCAGTGCGGACTCTTGTTGGCAAAAAAAAATATTAAATTATCGCTTGACAGAGGCTGAGGCGAGAGATTCTCCCCGCCCGCTACACGGTACAACGACTACCTTCTATAAGTCGTTGAAAATAAAGGCAAATTGATGATTGACGCTTTTTGTCCTAGCAAGTTTGTGACCACCATATGTCATGGTTTTGATAAGCCACGATCTTTTCCTTGGGAAACGAATTTATTCCCACAGAATCACTCAAAACAAAAAACCCGGCTAACGAGCAGCCGGGTCTTCATATATAAAAATGACACTTTTGATCAGGCCGACATGCTCTTCAGCCGGGCCGACAGGCGGGACACCTTGCGCGAAGCGGTATTCTTGTGAAAGACACCCTTCGATGCGGCACGCATCACTTCCGGTTCAACCGCCTTGAAGGCAATGGAAGCGGCTTCCTGATCACCGCTTGCTACCGCGTCTTCGAACTTGCGAAGGAAGGTGCGCACACGGGAGCGCCGGGACTTGTTTACTTCGGTGCGGGCTTCGATCTTGCGCGCCGCTTTTTTGGCCGAAGGAGTGTTGGCCATGTTGCCTCTCTTTTCTGTCAGCTAATCGGCAGCGTTAAAGCGGCCGTCACAAAATAATAGGGCGGCCAGGAGGCCACCGAACGTTGTCGGGCTTATAGATGACGTTTGCTTTTGCGTCAACTTGGAATCTACGCGATTTTGCCCTTACCGGTTTTTGAAATCCGGCGCGCGTTTTTCCGCAAAGGCGTTCATTCCCTCCCGTTGATCCTCAAGCGCGAACATGGAATGAAACACACGCCGCTCGAACCTCAAGCCTTCTGCAAGCGTCGTTTCATAGGCGCGGTTAATGGTCTCCTTGGTCATCATGACGACGGGCAATGAGAAAGATGCAATTTTCGCGGCGACCTTCAAGGCCTCGTCGATCAGATGACTGGCGGGCACGACGCGCGAGACCAAACCGCTGCGTTCTGCCTCGTTGGCATCCATCATGCGACCGGTCAGGCACATGTCCATGGATTTCGACTTGCCAACAAAACGGGTGAGTCGCTGCGAACCACCCATGCCGGGCATGACGCCGAGTGTGATTTCCGGCTGGCCGAATTTTGCGCTATCGGCGGCAATAATAAAGTCGCACATCATCGCGAGCTCGCAGCCGCCCCCGAGCGCATAACCGGCGACGGCGGCGATCAGCGGCTTGCGCAACCGTGTCACCCGCTCCCATTCGCTAAAATAGTCGCCAAGATAAGCGTCGGCGAACTCCAGTGTTTGCATCTCCTTGATATCAGCACCCGCTGCAAAGGCCTTCTCCGAACCGGTGAGTACTATGGCACCTATGGTGTTGTCCTTGTCAAAAGCCTCAAGTGCTTGGGCAAGCTCGGCCAACAACGCCGAGTTCAAGGCGTTGAGCGCTTTGGGGCGATTGAGTTGAATGAAGCCGACCTTTTCGCGCGTCTCGACGATGATATTTTCGTAAGTCATCCGAACTCCTCCAAATCATTGCTGACAGACGGGACAATAAAACGTTGAGCGCCCGCTTTGAACCATGCGCGCCACCGTGCCATGGCAACCCTTACGCGGGCAAGGCCGACCCTCGCGGTCGTAGACGGAAAAGGAATGCTGGAAGTAGCCGAGCGCGCCGTCGGCTTGCCGATAGTCTTTGAGGCTCGATCCACCCGCCTTGATCGCGTCGCCGATGACAGAGCGGATCGAAATGGCAAGACGTCTGGACATGTCCGTGGCTGTGCCGTTCTCTCCTGCTATGCTCCCGGCCATACGCGATGGCGAAAGCTCAGCCCGCCATAGCGCCTCGCACACATATATATTGCCGAGACCGGCTATGAGCCTCTGATCGAGCAGTGCGGCTTTCAATGGCGCGGCCTTGTTTGCAAACAACTTCGCCAGAAGCGTCCCGTCCAGACGGTTGCCCGTAGGTTCTGTACCGAGATCCTTGATCAACGGATGCACGTTGAGCTTGCCGGGTTCGGAGAACAACATAAACCCGAAGCGTCGCGGATCGTTGTAGATGATGCGTCGCTTGCCGTCTTTCGTGTCCAGATGCAGCACGACATGATCGTGTGCAACGCTTTTCGATCGGTCATGATGAAAGGCACCGGGCATATCACCACCGTCCTCGTGTTCTATACGGTAGGAGCCAGACATGCCGAGATGGCTGATCAGGCCAAGACCGTCATCGAGATGCGCAATGAGATATTTGGCGCGTCGTTCCAGCGCCACGATGTGACGGCCTGTCAGCCGCTTGGCGAACTGCTCGGGGAAAGGAAAGCGCAGATCCGGACGGTTTTGATCGACGGCAAGGATCGTCGAGCCCTCCATGACCGGTTGCAGTCCGCGTTTGACCGTCTCAACTTCCGGTAGCTCAGGCATTTGGAGAGAGGTCTCCGGTTCCCTTCAGGAAACTCTTGCCATGCGAGCCCGGCGCGATACCGAGATGGGCGGCGACCGTTTCTCCAATATCGGCGAAGGTCGGGCGAATACCGAATGAGGCGTGAGGAAGGTCTGGACCGTAGCAGAGGACAGGGACACGTTCGCGCGTATGGTCGGTTCCCTTAAAGGTGGGGTCGCAGCCGTGATCTGCAGTGAGAACCATAAGATCGCCCGGGCGCATTCTGGCCAGAGCCTCCGGCAGCCTCCGGTCGAAGGCTTCCAGCGCTGCCGCGTACCCCGGCACGTCACGCCTATGGCCATAGAGCATGTCGAAATCGACGAAATTGGTGAAAACTAGATCGCCGTCCTGTGCGTCGTCCATGGCGACCAGCGTTTCATCGAAGAGCGCCATATTGCCATTGGCCTTGCGCACCTGGCCGACGCCCCGATGAGCATAGATATCACCGATCTTGCCGATGGCGATGACCATGCGGCCCGCGTCTGTCAACCGGTCCAGCAATGTCGGCTCCGGTGGCGGGACAGAATAATCGCGGCGATTGCCGGTCCGCGTGAAGGTTGCCCGGGTTTCCCCGATAAAGGGCCTTGCGATGACACGGCCAATATTGAGCGGATCGACAAGCTCGCGAAGAATAGCGCAGAGTTCATAGAGCCGGTCCAAACCGAAATGCACCTCATGCGCGGCAATCTGAATGACGGAGTCGGTCGATGTGTAGAATATGGGCTTGCCTGTGCGGATATGCTCCTCACCATATTCATCGATAATGTCAGTCCCCGACGCGTGCTTGTTGCCAAGGATGCCAGGTATCTGTGCACGTTGCATGGCAGTTGCTACGAGACTGTCGGGAAATGCCGGAATTTTCTGGGGGAAATAGCCCCAATTGAACGTAACCGGCACGCCTGCAATCTCCCAATGGCCGGACGGCGTGTCCTTGCCTCGGGATACTTCTTCCGCCGCACCCCATAGTGCGGACGGAGCAATCGGCTCGCGAGGGAGCGGAAGATCCGACGCGAGATTGGCGGCGTGGAAGAGACCGAGTGCCTTCAGGTTCGGCAATTGGAGGGGACCGGAACGCAGTCCGGCCCGATCGCCAGCTCCGGCTGCGCAGGCTTCGACAATATGACCGAGTGTATTTGAACCTTCATCCCCAAACGCCTTTGCATCTGGCGCGCCGCCGATACCGAAGGAATCGAGTACAAAAAGGAAAGCGCGAGACATGCCTCACTCCGACAGGGTTGCGCCCCACAGATAGGTGAAACTTTGCGCAATGACAAATGTCTGGGATCAGCAGTCCGAACAGGCGACTGACGTACCCTGCCGCACGCGTCCGTAGGCAGTCTTGGGCATGGTTATCCCGATCGCCGAAGTGCCGTTTGCCGTCGTGATCACATTCTTCATATAGAAGGCCATGAGTGGCACATAGCCTATCGACATCTCGACCCGGATCACCGACGTATTCGGGATCAGCAGATTTGGATCAAGGGCCACTGCACTTCCGGCCACATAAGGTTTTGAATAGACCAGATTGACCTTGCGCCTCGACCACGCAACGGTCGCGGCATTGGCTGCAGATATGTTGATCGCCGTGATGGTGATCTGCGGCGTATCGCGCGTATAGGGCAAAAGCGTCGCCGATCCGATATCCATGATATCCTTGATATCCGCCTTGGTGATGGTCTGTTGCTGCGTAACCAGATCCGCGACCATGCTGGTGGCACGGCCGAGGTTCTTGTTGAGATCAAGTCCCGCAGTAGCCTCCACGCTACCCATATAGAGCGCGATCATGACAGGCGCGATCAGGGCGAACTCCAGCGCTGCGACACCGCGCCGATCGCGGACAAAGCTCCGCATCCATTTCAGCAACGAGACTTCTGTCGGTTTTTGTTTGTTATGGGCTTCCATGCGTCACACTTTTCGGAAGAATGAAGGAATGCTTGTTTGAAGGCGCGGGTTCAGAGATAGGGTTCGTTTCTCCAGGTCGCGGACGAGAAAAGCAGTATCTTTCCTGTGCCATCGATGGTGGCTATGCGCGGTTTCATCAGATCGGTAAAAATCGGCCAGCGATAAAAGACACGCAGCTGGTTGATCGTGCTGGCACCGCCCGGTGCGCTCGTGAACCCAGTTGAATTGACATCCCCACCAGTTTTGAGTGGGATCGTTTTCGGAACGAGGGCGAAGGACGCGTAGGTGCGCAAATCCACAACCAAATCGGGACAGTTCGCCGCCGGCATCAGCAGTCTGGCGCAAACCATTTGCTTCAACTGATTGAGATTGAGAGTCTTGATTTCACCGGTGCGCAACTGGCGTGCAATATCGTCCGTTGCGTTCGCCATGACCTGCTGGGCTGTAAAACTCAGGCTCACCTCGATTATAGCGAAGATCAGCAGGAAGAAGGGCAACGCTATCATCGCGAATTCGATCGCAACCATACCACGCTTGTTGGCAAAGAATCTCGCCGCGGTAGACCGTCGCGTGCTCCTCGGCCGATTATTCGCCTCGGCGGTGTCTCGAGTGCCAAAAAATTTATGGATTTTCCCGAACATAGTTTCCCCGCGCAATTAGCCCGAAGGAACTCTTACACATCAGATATTAGAATCTCGTTTGGGGACAACGGCAAATTGCTGGCAATGGATTTACTTTTTCTCAACCCTATCCCGCGCTGATGCCTGGAGTGAAGCGTTCTGCCGAAGGAATCCAAGTATGAGAGGCTTTAGTTAGCGCCGCCAATTTGCGAGTCCGATGCCTTCTCGGCCTCGGTTTTCTGCGCGGTTTCGCAATAGGGTGTGCACGAAAGCGTCTGGACATAGGCCCGGCGATAGACGCGGGTCGTATTGGCGACGCTGCGGCTGACCATGACCTGGTCATCGACGATTGCAGCGCCGTCCGCATCGATGATGACGATATTGGTGATGCCAAAACCCTTGCCCGTCAAAACGACTGTCCGCGAATCCTTGACAACCGCATCGGCAATCTCCGGGTCTCCAACGACCACGGTATCGGCTGGACGGGCGAGTTTGAGGATTCTTGCCTGGTTCATCACGATGTGGATGCCCGTATCGGCCTGCGTTGCCGGCGCAACCGACAAGACTGCAGCCAGGGTCAGCACCGTTGTGAGGACACAGGAACGGATGCTTCGGCTTCTGACGTGAACCATAGGATAGTCCTTCGAAAACTGTTCGGTTAACCATGGCGGGGATTGGTGAAGGAAAGCTTAAATCTTCAAATAGATGATGAAAGTATATGCGAGGCACCTGTTCCGCGGCGCCTTCGCCGGCGAGAATCGCCGGGCGGTTAAATTTGTAGAAACAGTATAGTTAGAATTTATACCAAATCGCGCCGGTATTTTTCATCCTCTGGTGACGTGATTTAAGGTTTCATGGTGGTTTACATTTTCGTAACGGTATTTCTTAAACCGAATGCAACGAGCGGCACCTAGTTTCCATGAGTATTCAGTGACGCCAAGGGCACGAGCGAGTTCGATATGAGACGACCCGTAAAGATCATCTTCGACGTCTTCGCCGATTTCTTGCGCGACAAATCGGGCGCGACAGCCATCGAATACACCTTGATCGCCTCGATCATCAGCATTGGCATTATGGTTGGTGCCGGCACGCTCGGCACATCGTTGAAGGATCTGTACGCGAGTTTCACCAATGACGTGACGGAAGCCGCCAACAGATGACCCGACAGGAATCGATCACTTTTTCGCCGGAACACAACCATGGTTGAAGCAGCTATACTCGTCATCTTTCCGTTTGCCATGGTGTTCGCCGCCACGTCCGACCTGTTGTCCATGACCATACAGAACAGGGTTCCTCTCATTCTGATTGGATCCTTCATCGTCCTGGCACCTTTGACGGGTATGGCGTGGGATGTTTATGGCATGCACTTTGTTGCGGCTGTGACAGTGCTTGCGGCCACTTTTGCCTTGTTTGCCACAGGAACAATGGGGGGCGGTGACGCGAAGCTCATGGCCGCCACGTCGCTCTGGTTGGGCTGGAATTTGGAACTGGTGCAGTACTTGGTCACGCTATCGCTGTTCGGCGGTATGTTGACCATGTTGATCCTGCATTACCGCAGCTCGTTTGTTGCACGGGTCTATACGGAGCGGTTTGAATTCATGCGTCGCCTCGCACAAAAAGGCGAAGGTGTGCCCTACGGAATAGCGCTCGGATTGGCCGGACTGCTGGCCTTTCCTTCGTCACCCCTCGGCCTTTGGGTTATCGATCGTCTTGCTCATAGTTGATTGATGTTTGGGTTTGATCCCGAAACGCAGTATCCGGGCCAAGCAATAGTAAACGTTAAGCGCCGTTAATCATACTTTTAAGCAATACGTTAACCTTAATTACACGATTAACACGTCAATATGTGACCAAAGTATCTAAGGCGAAAGTCTAGTGGGGCACATCATCAATGCAAAAAGCTCGTCTGGTCATATTAGTCGTAGCGGTCGCTGCCGCCGGCGCGGCCGGCTACATTGCCACACATATGAAGCCTAATGTTACGGTTGTCGCCGATGCCGGGCCGCAGATCAAACTGCAGGACGTTCTGGTCGCCACCGAAAATCTCGGCGTCGGTGCGGAGGTGCAAGGACAAATGCGTTGGCAGCAATGGCCAGAGGAAGCGGTCGCTGACGGATACATCAAACGTTCCGAACGACCCAATGCGGAAGAAGAATTGAAAGGTTCAACAGTCCGCTTGCAGATTTTCCCCGGAGAGCCGATCCGTGAAGCCAAATTGATCGGCAAGGGCCAGAGCTTCATGTCCGCTCAACTCCCGGCAGGCATGCGCGCTGTTGCGACGCAGATTGCAGCCGAGACCAGCGCAGGGGGGTTTATCCTGCCGGATGATTATGTCGATGTGATCATGATCCGGCAGATGGAGGGAGAGCAGAAGCAATACGCGACTGAAACCATTCTGAGCAACATTCGCGTGTTGGCGATCGACCAGACAATTCAAGAGGACGAAAAGGGTGACAAGACCAAGGTTGGTTCTACAGCAACGCTTGAACTCACGCCGGAGCAAGCTGAAATCCTGACCGTCGCTCAGCAGATGGCTGCTCGTCTGTCGCTGGTTCTGCGCTCCGTACAGGATGCTCAGGAACAGACGGGACCCGGGGCCGAATATCTCGTCAACTCACCCGGCAGGGCAGGCAACGTGAAGTTGATCAAGTCCGGGACCGTCACCGAAATTCTGGGGCGGAAATAATAAAATGGGAAGCGAGACAAAGATGTTCAAATACGGTTTCCGGTGCGCATCGATAGCAATGGCTTGCGCCCTCGGCTGCGCTCTTTCGGTTCCTGCCATCCAAAGCACGGCAATTGCCGAAAGCAGTGTGGTAAGGCTTAACCAAGGCCAGGGCATGAACAAGCGCATCAATCTCGGCCTGAACAAATCCCTGGTCGTCGATCTCCCGGCAGACGCATATGATATCCTCGTCGCCAATCCGAGCGTTGCCGACGCAGTGACCCGCACGGCACGTCGTATCTATCTCTTCGGCAAGCAAGTCGGGCAAACGAACGTTTTCGTTTTTGGACCGAATGGCGAGCAGCTGGCAAGCTTCGATCTGATGATCGAACGAGATGTCGCCGGTCTTGAAGACGCTTTGAAAAAGTATATTCCCGACTCGAACATTAAAGTCGAGCTGATGAATGACAACGTCATTCTGACAGGAACGGTGCAGACGCCGCTCGATGCGAAGAGGGCGACCGATCTCGCCACATTACTTGTTTCAGGCGGTGAGGCGACGACGGGACAATATCAGCAGACCGCTGTCAGCGGCGGGGCGGGTGGCACCAGTGTCGTCATCGGCGACCAGGACGAGGCGCGCCAGAAGAGCAAGATCGTCAATCTTATCCAAATCGCTGGCGACGATCAGGTCACGTTGAAAGTGACTGTGGCCGAAGTCAGCCGGACCGTCATGAAGCAGCTTGGCGTCAATCTGATTGCGTCCAGCAACAGCGGCAACGGAATAAGCTTTGCCAGTGAGACTCTCACCGGCCTAGGGACGCCCCTCTCGAATTCCCATCTTGGTGCAATCGGTTCGATCGGAAATACCACAATTGCGGCGTACTTGAATGCAATGGAACTCGCCGGTGTCATGAAGACGTTGGCCGAACCATCCTTGACAGCAATCTCCGGCGAGAAGGCTACGTTCAAGGTAGGCGGCGAATACAACATCTTTACGGGCCAGCAAGTGACCGAAGATGAAAACGGCAACTCCGTTACTACTGACCACAAGACCGTAGACTACGGCATCGGACTCGAATTCGTGCCGGTCGTTCTCTCTCCGGGCCGGATCAGCCTCAAAGTTCGCACGTCCGTTTCCGAGCCAACCCTGGAAGGTTCGCTCAAAGCCCCGGGAGTTAGCGGTCGGGGAGCACCGAACATCCTCTCCATACGCAAGCGGCTTGCAGATACCACGGTCGAATTGCCGTCGGGTGGATCGATGATGATTGCCGGCTTGATGCGTGATGACACGCGGCAAGCCATCTCCGGCCTTCCGGGCCTCTCGAAGGTGCCTATCCTCGGTACATTATTCCGCAGTCGCGATTTTGTCAGGAACGAAAGCGAACTCGTGATCATCATCACACCCTACCTCGTCCGCCCGGTTGCACGCACTGAGCTGGCCCGCCCTGATGACAACCTCAACGCGGCAAGCGATGCCGCCGGTATCTTCCTCGGCAGGGTCAATCGCGTCTACGGCACCAAGGAAGCAAGTCTGCCTGCAGGCCGCTACGAAGGCAGCGTCGGGTACATCTATAAATGAACGAGGAACGGATCATGTCGAACGTGAACAAAAAACTCCGCATGAAGCCGGTCCTGGCATTGCTGGCCGTTGCCCTGCTTGCAGGATGCGCCCAGCAACGCGATGTGACGGGAGGCATTCCAGATGACTACCGGACCAATCATCCGATCGTCATTTCGGAAAAAGAACAGGTCGCCGACATACCGGTCGGCCACGCCGATACGAGGCTGTCGATAACCCAGCGTAGCATTGTCGACCATGCTGCGGCCAATTACCGGGCAAACGGATCCGGCGTCATCCATATTCTCATTCCTGATGGTTCGCCCAATGAACGTGCTGCAGCGAGGTTGCGCGGGGATGTTGCCGCGACGTTACGGAAGAATGGCATAAAGCCCTTCAATATCTCCAGCGAACGGTATCAGGCTGGCCCGGAAGAATCGGCACCCATTCGCCTGTCCTATTCTGCCATGACAGCATCGACCAATACATGCGGCCAGTGGCCGAAGGATTTGCTCGAAACGGCCGAAAACAGGCATTACGCCAATTTCGGCTGCGCCAGTCAAAACAACTTTGCTGCACAGCTCGCCAACCCGGCCGATTTGCTCGGACCACGTGCAACGTCTCCGATCGATGCGGAGCGGCGAATTGTCGTGATCGATGACTACCGGAATGCCCCTTCGCCCGTGGCACCCACGGCACAGGAAGTACAGTACTAGACTTGGTCTTGAGCAACCAAATCTCTTCGAAAAGCGGAATGCTAAAATGAGTCAAGTGGCCTTCGAAACAAACAATCAGCCAGGAGATGGTGGCGAGCGATCGCCGGGTATTGGCTTGCACGCGCATCGGCCGATACCCCGCATATCGATTCAGGCATTTTGCGAAAGCGATGGCGTCGCGAAGCAGGTAGCTCGTGCCAGCGAAGACCGGCGCATGGCCAAAACCCACGTTCAGGTCCATATGGGCGGCGTAGACACCGCCGTTGAACTGTTTCAGACCGTGCCGACGCCCAATCTCATTCTGCTTGAAACCTCGGCGGCCCCGCGCGACATGCTGCAGAATTTGGCGGCTTTATCCGAGGTGTGTGACCCTTCGACCAAAGTCGTGATCATAGGACATTTCAATGATGTCTGGCTCTACCGTGAACTGATCCGCAACGGCATATCGGAGTATATGGTCGCACCAATCGACCTCTCGGAGATTGTCGGTGTCATAGGCGGCCTGTTCGTCGATCCGGAGGCAAAACCGCTCGGCCATTCGATTGCCTTCATCGGTGCTAAAGGCGGTGTCGGCGCCTCCACAATGGCGCACAATATCGCTTGGGCCATTTCGTCCCTCTTCAAGAACGAGGTGGTTATTGCCGACATGGACCTGCCTTATGGCACGGCGAACATCAATTTCGACCAGGACCCGGCGCAGGGAATAGCCGAAGCGGTCTTTTCACCCGAACGCATCGATGACGTATATCTCGACCGTCTATTGGCACAATGCGCCGAACATCTCTCCCTGCTGGCGGCACCATCGACGCTTGATCGAGTTTTCGATTTTCGCGACGATTCTTTCGCGCACCTGATCGACGTGGCGCAAAGATCCGTTCCCCACGTCGTTCTGGACGTACCGCACACATGGAACGGCTGGACGCGCACAACACTGGCCCGGGCCGATGAAGTCGTTATCGTTGCATCACCGGAACTGGCAAATCTGCGCAATACAAAAAACCTGCTCGATACCCTGAAGCAACTCCGCCCCAATGACGCCCCGCCAAGACTGATCCTCAATCAGGTCGGCGTACCCAAACGTCCTGAAATTGCACCCCTGGATTTCTGCAGCCCGCTTGGAATTTTACCGATTGCCAAGATACCTTTCGAGCCAGCGCTATTCGGGAGTGCGGCGAACAATGGCCGCATGTTGGCGGAAACGGATGGGGCTAATCCCATTGTTCAAAGCATTAACGAGATCGCGCATATTCTAACTGGTCGCATGACTCTGAAGCCCAAGAAGAAGCCTGGATTGTCGTCGGTACTCTCCCGGTTGAAGCGAAAGAAACAGTAAAGAGAAATCATGTTCGGTAAACGCGGTAATCCCCAATCCGGCGGGGCCGGTGGAAGCCAGGTTCAGGAGTTTCGGGCGCCAGTCCTGGAGACGGCGCTACCTCTTGGCGGAGGGGTCATCGCGCCGGCCGGACTGCCGCGGGATATATTGGAGCCGAAGCGTTCGCCCGTTGAACCGCCGAAGCCTGTCGTGCCGTTGCGTGAGAAAAACGAAGCTTATTACGATACGAAGTCGCAGGTTTTCGCCGCTCTGATCGATACGATCGACCTCGCGCAATTGTCGAAACTCGACCCGGAGGTGGCACGCGAAGAAATCCGCGACATTGTCAACGACATCATCGCGATCAAGAATTTCGCCATGTCAATCTCGGAGCAGGAGGAACTGCTCGACGATATCTGCAATGACGTTTTGGGCTATGGCCCACTCGAGCCTTTACTGGCGCGCGATGACATTGCCGACATCATGGTCAATGGCGCGCGCAAGACGTATATCGAAGTGCTCGGCAAGGTACAGGAATCCGGTGTTCGTTTCCGCGACAACCAGCAGCTGCTCAACATCTGCCAGCGCATAGTCAGCCAGGTTGGAAGGCGCGTCGACGAGTCCAGTCCCATCTGCGACGCACGTCTGCCCGATGGCTCGCGTGTCAATGTCATCGCACCGCCGCTTGCGATCGACGGTCCGGTCCTGACCATTCGTAAATTCAAGAAAGACAAGCTGACGCTGGACCAGCTTGTCCGCTTCGGCGCCATTTCTCCTGCCGGTGCCGAGCTTCTGCAAATTATTGGCCGCGTCCGTTGCAACATCGTCATCTCCGGCGGCACCGGCTCCGGCAAGACGACACTCCTTAACTGCTTGACCAATTATATCGACAAGGATGAGCGGATCATCACATGCGAAGATTCTGCCGAACTCCAGCTTCAACAGCCGCACGTGGTGCGGCTTGAGACAAGGCCGGCGAACCTGGAAGGCGAGGGCGAGGTCACCATGCGCGATCTCGTCAAGAATTGCCTGCGCATGCGCCCTGAACGGATCATCGTCGGCGAAGTGCGCGGACCTGAAGTCTTCGATCTGCTTTCTGCAATGAACACCGGCCACGACGGTTCCATGGGCACGATCCACTCGAACAGCCCGAGGGAATGTCTCAGCCGTATGGAATCCATGATTGCCATGGGCGGATTTGCTCTGCCGCAAAAAACCGTGCGCGAAATCATCGTGGGTTCGGTGGACATTATTATTCAGGCGGCACGGCTTCGCGATGGTTCGCGACGCATCACCCACATCACCGAGGTGATCGGCATGGAAGGCGAGGTTGTCATCACGCAGGACCTTGTCGTCTATGAGATCACAGGGGAAGACGCCAATGGCCGTCTCATCGGAAAGCACGTCTCCACGGGCATTGGCCGCCCGCACATGTGGGAGCGCGCGCGTTATTACAATGAGGATCGGCGGCTCGCCAATGCGCTCGATTCCATGGAAGCGGCGAAGCTGTGATGGTGGGATCGGAGCGCAGCAATGTTCGGGCTTGATCTCGCGCAGCTTGGTTTCATCGTGCTGGTTGTGTTCGCCGTTGCCGCTTTGGCCTACGTATTCTTCTTTGATTCTATTGCATGGCAGAAAAAGGCGGACGAACGACTGAAAGAGGTCAAGCTCGCCGCAACCGATAGCCTTGGCAAATTCACAGTTCGCGACAAGCAGGCCGAGGCGGTCAAGCGTCGCAAGTCGGTTCACGATACGCTGAAGGACCTTGAACAGCGCCAGAAGCTGCGCGACAAGAATATCAAGTCACCGCCGCTGAAAATGCTCATTCAGCAAGCGGGCATGAAGGTCACCATGCCGCGATTCTATCTCTATTCGGTTATCACAGGCATCGTGGTGACTGTGCTCGGCCTGATGTTCGGATCGCCGCTTTATCTTGCGCCGGGTTTATTCTTGGCGGGAGCCCTCGGCCTGCCGCGTTGGTTTATCTATTTCCGCCGCCGCCGCCGCATCAAGGCTTTCCTGAACGAGTTCCCGAATGCCATCGATGTGATTGTCCGCGCCATCCGTTCGGGTCTTCCGTTGAACGATGGAATCCGTCTCATAGCGCACGAAGCTCAGGAGCCCGTTCGCGGAGAATTCCGCCGCATCGTCGATGCTCAACAGGTCGGTGTCAGTATCCCCGATGGCGCTATGCGCATGTCCGAATTCATGCCCTGCTCGGAAGCCAGTTTCTTTGGCATCGTCATCCAGATACAGGCTCAGGCGGGCGGTAACCTGTCCGAAGCCCTAGGCAATCTGTCGCGCGTCTTGCGTGACCGGAAAAAGATGGCGGCCAAAGTTCAGGCGCTTTCCATGGAAGCAAAAGCTTCGGCCTATATCATCGGCGCACTGCCCTTTATCGTTGCCTTTTTGGTTTACCTGACGAGCCCGCAATACATCATGATTCTTTTCAACACCAGCACCGGCAATTTCATTCTTGCTTGCGCGGGGACGTGGATGTCGATCGGCATCCTGGTGATGAAGAAGATGATCAACTTCAAATTCTAGCGAGAGATGCATGGTAAACGCCTTTGCTAAAGCCATCCAGGACCCGGCATTCATTTTCGCTATTCTGGTCGGGGTATCCATTTTCGCCACGCTCGTCACATTTCTCATGCCCATGCTGTCGGGGGCGGGGCTTAAAACGCGCATGAAATCGGTTGCTCTTGAGCGCGACCAGATCAGATCGCGCGAAAGGTCACGTCTTGCTTCGGAAAGCGATAGCAGACGTAAGAACGGCAAGTCCCTGCGACTGACGGAACGACAAGGCGTACGCCAGTTTGTCGAAAGACTGGATCTGCAAAGGGCACTCGCGGACGAAAAGACGCTCGCCGCGCTGCGCATGGCGGGCTTTCGTGGACAGAACGCTCTCAATATTTTTCTGGCAGCACGTTTTGGCCTGCCGTTTGTCACGCTCGCTCTCGCGGTGCTCTATGTTTTCGGATTGGGCGGCCTTGCGGATAAATCGACGCTTATCCGATTGGCGGCCTGCTTTGCTGGCGCGTATGTTGGCTTCTATCTGCCAAATCTCTATGTGAGAAATGTTGCTGGCAAGCGAAAGCAATCCATACAAATGGCATGGCCCGATGCTCTGGACCTGTTGTTGATCTGTGTGGAGTCGGGAATGTCGATCGAAGCCGCTTTCAAAAAAGTATCGGAAGAGATCGGCGTCCAGTCGGGCGAGCTGGCAGAGGAGCTGGTCCTGACAAATGCGGAACTTTCGTTCTTGCCGGAGCGGCGCCAAGCCTATGACAATCTTGCGACCCGCACAGGCCTTGAAACCGTTAAGTCCGTGGTACAGGCACTGGTTCAATCGGAGCGGTATGGTACGTCGATCGGCACCGCATTGCGCGTTCTATCCGACGAGAGTCGCGAAATGCGTTTGATGGCGGCTGAGAAGAAGGCTGCAGCCCTCCCGCCAAAACTGACAGTGCCAATGATCCTGTTTCTGCTTCCCGTATTGTTCTGCGTCATTCTTGGACCCGCCGCCATTCAAATTCAGGCTCAGGGCGGCATATTCGGCCCCGCAACGCCCAAATAACCACATCATTTGGTTCGTGAAAAAGCCGCCTTATCGGCGGCTGTTTTTGCTGCGTCGCATGGAGCGATCAGCTCTTGGGCTGTTTCTTGTCTTTCAGCATGTTCCATGAATTTTGCTGCGACAGCATCGACCGCAGATATTGCACATTGGTCTGGGCCTGTTGGGGTGAGAGTTCCTGTTTGGCGATGTTCTCGGCCTCGTCAAAACGACCCTGCAGCCCAACGACAAGCGCCAGATTCTGCCGCACGCGGCTGTCAGACCCCTTCGCATTCACCGCCTGGCGCATATATTGTTCGGCAGTGGCCAATTCCCCCGAGAGGACGTAGGACATGCCCATATTGGACAGGATCGACGCTTCGTTCGGATTGATGATCAGCGCCTGTTTGTAGAGATCACGCGCTTCGCCTGTCTTACCCATTTGATCGAGAATGGCACCTTCGGCCGAGAGCAGCTTCCAATCCGGGTATTCCGGCGTCTGGGCGCGGCGCAACGCGTCGAGTGCCGCGTCGAACTCGCCCGTGCTGGCGAGCGCTTTGCCATACGCGGCGAGCACCTGGCGATCTTTCGGATAGGCAATGGCGAGGCTTCGCATGACGGCGAGGGCCTGATCGCTGCGGCCTGTCATGCGCAAGACAGTGGAAAAATTGAGCGCCGCAGACCTGTCCTTGGGATTCGCTTCGTAGCGCTTGCCGAGACTGGACGAAGCCTGCATCAGTTGTTCCTGGTTCATCTGATCGAAATTGCCAGCAGGAAGCGCGTCGGCGGTCGTAGCGGCCGGGGTGATCGATCCTGTCGTCGTCTTGTCGGTGGTTGCGCAGCCGGAAATTCCGGAGGCCAACGCGACAATTGCAACAGCATAAATGAAGTGGCGATTACATTGAATAATGCCAATGCTTGTCATAGTTTGCCCCATCCGCAGCACAAATCACCTGTGCGTTAACCATTTCCTTGGCTTAGAAATATTCTGTTAACCCTAACGGACGGTTAATGACCTGAGGGCGGCGCGGTACAAAAGTACGAGCGAGAAGAGACATTATGACTAGTAATATCAAAGTTGGAACAATCGCAGGCAGCAAGCCGATCTGGTTCGTGAAAAAAGGCGAATTGGAAGATGCCGGCCTCGACAGTACTGCCCTTGCATGGGCGAAAGCCAATGGGTTTGATGGCCAGGCTGCCCGTGTCCTTGTTGTTCCGGACGAAAACGGCGCCGTTTCGGGCGCGCTCTTCGGGATTGGCAAGGACGACGTTCGGCTCGTTGCCGGCAAGCTGGCCAGTGCGTTGCCGAAAGGTGACTGGCACATTGCGAGCCCAATCAGCGAGCCAGATCTTACTACTTTGGCGTTTCTCCTCGGAGGTTACAAATTTACGCGCTACACGACGAAGGATGATGCTGAAGTCATTCTTGCGACACCCAAGGGTGCCGATGAGACGAATGTGAGACGGCTCGCCAAGGCCGTCATGCTGGCGCGGGATCTTATTAACACGCCGACCAACGATATGGGGCCCGTGGCGCTGGAAGCAGCGGTGCGGAACGTTGCCGACGAACACAAGGCAACGCTCAGCGTGATCAAGGGCGATGATCTATTGAAGAAGAATTTTCCCATGATCCACGCGGTCGGACGGGCAGGAAGCCAGGAACCTCGCCTGATCGATTTTGCATGGGGCAATAAAAATGCGCCAAAGGTGACACTGGTCGGCAAAGGCGTTTGCTTCGACACAGGCGGTTTGGATATAAAGCCTTCGAGCGGCATGCTCTTGATGAAAAAGGATATGGGCGGCGCGGCCAACGTGCTGGCGCTGGCTGGACTGATCATGGATGCAAAGCTGCCGGTCAGGTTGCGCGTACTGATACCGGCGGTCGAAAATTCGATTTCGGCCAATGCGTTTCGCCCTGGAGACATACTGACCAGCCGCAAGGGCCTGACGGTCGAGATCGGAAATACCGATGCGGAAGGACGTTTGATCCTGGCGGATGCGCTTGCACTGGCCGATGACGATGAGCCGGAAATCCTCATCGACATGGCTACCCTGACGGGCGCAGCACGCGTCGCGCTGGGCCCGGATTTACCGCCATTCTACACCAATGATGATGGATTTGCTTCAGAGATCGAGGCCTCCGCCTATGCGGTTGCCGATCCCGTGTGGCGCATGCCCCTTTGGCAACCCTATGACGCCAAACTCTCATCCCGTGTCGCCGACCTCAACAATGTCACGTCCGATGGTTTTGCCGGGTCGATCACTGCGGCGCTATTCCTGCAACGCTTCGTCGGCAAGGCGAAAGTCTGGGCGCATTTCGATATTTTCGGCTGGAATCCGGTGGAGAAACCGCACGCCCCGATCGGAGGGGAGGCACAGGCGATCCGCGCGCTTTACCATCTTCTCAAAGAGCGCTACCCGAGCAAATGATTGCCTTGCGTACCCCGATGCAGCGGCTAGAATGGAACGGAGCCGAAATGATCGCGGGTAACGTTCATGAATATAGAGCTGAGACCGCTTCAGGCACTGACATTGTGGAAGGAGATTGCGCTGTCGGAGGTGCGCGACGATGCCCATGATCTCACGATGCGGCAGCTGGCTGTGCTTCTTACGGTCTATCTAGAACCGCCGCCGCACACGATACGGGGCATGGCTGCAAAGCTCGGCGTAACCAAACCCGTCATCACCCGCGCTCTCGACACAATGGGCACCTATGGTTTCGTCGACCGGCACCGCGATGAGAAGGATAAGCGCAATGTCCTTGTCAAGAGAACGGTAAAGGGTGCGCTATATGTTGAACGGCTCGGCGACCTGATTATCGCCAAAGCAAGAGGATTGCCGCTTTGAAAGCTGAAACTGTAAATCTCGACAAGCGGCTGAACGCATTCCGCCCCGATCTTGCTGACGAGAGCTTGCGCGGTCTGGTTGAAGCCGAGCGATTCACCCCCGGCGTGCCGATGCGCATCGCCGATCCAGTGGTCGACGTGCGCTCCGAACCGCGAGGCGACGCCAATATCACCACACAGTTTCTCCACGGGGACGATGTGCTGGTCTTCGAAGACGCCAATGGCTGGTGCTGGGTCCAGAACGAGCGCGATGGTTATGTCGGCTATGTGGTGGATACGACGCTGGACCTTCGCGCTCATGAACCGACCCACGTCGTCATCGCACCACGGACCTTCGTATATCCTGGTTCGGACCTGAAGTTCCCACGGACCAAAGCGCTGTCCATGGGCTCGCTCGTTACGGTTGCCGGCGGGCAGGAGAGACGTGGCACACTCTATGCCATGCTGCCAAGCGGTGAGGCGATCATCGCTAAACATCTTGTGCCCATAGACGAGGTGACGGATGATCACGTCGCCGTTGCAGAAACACTTATGCACACGCCCTATCTTTGGGGCGGCGCTTCAGGATTTGGCATTGATTGTTCAGGCCTGATCCAGCTGTCCCTGCTGATGACTGGCCAAGGCGTGTTACGCGATTCCGATATGCAGGCAGCTTCGATCGGCGAGTTGATCGAACCGGACAAGGACTATCATAATCTGCAGCGCGGCGACTTTCTGTTCTGGACGGGTCACGCGGCGATGATGGCGAGCCACTCCATGCTGCTGCATGCGAGCGGCCATACGATGAGTGTTACCCTCGAACCATTGCGCGAGGCCATCGAACGCATCGCCTATCTTTATGGCAAGCCGACAGCCGTGCGCCGGCTTTAGCTCTTCTATCTCCCTCAAGGGGAGAGTTCACGACCTAGTATTGCGCGGCCTTGTCGACGATATTTTTGAGCGGCTCGCCACGCTCGTAGGACTCAAGCTGCGCTATGATTTCCGGAACCAACGCTTGGGGACTGGAACTTGCAGCTGCATGCGGCGTGATGACAACCTGCGGATGTGTCCATAGCGGACTACTCTTTGGCAATGGCTCGGTTTTGAACACGTCGAGCGTCACCGCTGACAGCATGCCTCGATCAATCGCGGCAAGAATATCGGGTTCGTTCTGCAAGCCGCCGCGACCGGCGTTGATCAATACCGGCGCGCCAAGCGGACCCTCGGCCTTCATCTGTGCGAACATGCTCATCGACAAAATGCCTTTGGTCTCCGGCGTCAATGGAAGCAGGCAGACGACGATGTCCACATCCTTGAGGAAATCCTTCAGTCCATCCTTGCCGAAGTGGCTCGTGACGCCCTCGATGGTTTGCAGGCGGCGGCTCCACCCGCTGACGCGGAAGCCGAGGTTGCGCAATTTCTGCGCGGCATCGCGTCCAAGCACACCGAGCCCCAGAATGCCAACCGTCACCTCGTGCGCAGCGGGCTGGCGTCTATCCTCATGCCAGACCTTCTGGGTCTGCTGCTGGCGATAGCGCAGGCCGAGCCGGTGGTGGTCGAGCACCTGCCATACGACATATTCGCTCATCCGCATGGTGAGGTCCGGCGAAACAATTCGTACAATGGGAACATCCGGGATCTGGTGATCGTGGAAGATATGATCGACACCGGCACCGAGCGAGAAGATGACCTCGAGGTTGGGCAGACCCATGAGAGATCCCGGCCGCTGTTTCCACACCAAGGCATAACGGATCTTGTCCTTGGCCGTGTCGGCATCGAGCACAAGCTTGCGCGCTGGCGCGGCCTTGGCAAATTCGGTTTGCCAGACATCCGGGTCCCAGCCCGTCACCGCCAACAAGATCGTGTCATCCGCATTCCGAGTCATTCGCTCACCGCTCCCTGTTCGGCCGTTTCTATCCTGAAGGCCGCAGCCATCAGGGCTTTTGTATAATCGCTCTTGGGCCGTGCGAAGATTTCCTCCGAAGGGCCATATTCCACTGCCTTCCCATTGCGCATCACCAGCACGTCATTGGCAAGTGCCTTGACCACCTTCAAGTCGTGGCTGATGAAAAGGTAAGCCAGATTATGCTTTTGCTGCAACGAGCGCAAAAGGTCGACGACCTGCGCTTGCACGCTCATGTCGAGCGCTGATGTCGGCTCGTCGAGCATGACAAAACGCGGGTTGAGAACCATGGCGCGTGCGATTGCGATACGTTGACGTTGGCCACCGGAGAACTCGTGCGGGTAACGGAAACGGTTTTCCGGATCGAGATTGACTTCTTTTAGGGCCGCGACGACGCGCGCATCCCGTTCATCCACTGAAAGCTTCGGCTCATGCACCTGCAAACCTTCAGCAATAATGTCGGTAACCGACATGCGAGGAGAGAGTGAGCCGTAGGGATCCTGAAACACAATCTGCAATTCGCGGCGCAGCGGGCGCATCTGCTTGAACGAATATTGATTGATGTCCCGGGTCCCGAAACGGATCACGCCCTCGGACGAAATCATGCGCGATAGAGCGAGACCAAGCGTCGTCTTGCCCGAACCGGATTCGCCGACGACACCAAGCGTCTGACCAGCCCGGATCGTGACGTCGATGCCATCGACCGCCTTCACATAATCAACGGTTTTGCGCAGAAAACCCTGCTTGATCGGAAACCAGACCTTGAGGTTCTCGCCGCGCATCACCGGTTCAGCTGAAAGGTCGGCGGATGGCGGATTGCCCTTCGGTTCCGCCGCAAGCAGATGCTTGGTATATTCGTGCTGCGGATTGTCGAATATCTGCTTCGTCGGACCGGTTTCGACGATCTTGCCGCCTGTCATCACGCAGACGCGGTCGGCGATCTTGCGCACAATGCCGAGGTCATGGGTGATGAAGAGCATCGACATGCCCTGCGCGGTTTTTAACTCCGCAAGCAGCTTCAGAATCTGAGCCTGCACGGTCACGTCGAGAGCGGTGGTCGGTTCGTCCGCAATCAGTAGCTTCGGCTTGTTGGCAAGCGCCATGGCGATCATCACGCGCTGGCGCTGCCCGCCGGAGAGCTGGTGCGGGTAAGCGTTCATGCGTTTTTCCGGCTCTCGAATGCCGACTTCCTCCAGCAGCGCCAGAGTGCGCTGGCGCGCCGCCTTGTCGCCCATGCGCTGGTGCAATTTCAGCACTTCACCGATCTGCTTTTCAATAGGATGCAGCGGATTGAGCGAAGTCATCGGCTCCTGGAAGATCATGGTGATGTCGTTGCCGCGAACCCGGCGCAAATCGGTCTCATCCTTGTCCAGGAGGTCCTCGCCATTGAACAGGATCTTGCCCGATGGATGTGATGCGGGCGGATAGGGCAGCAACTTCAGGATCGACAGGGCAGTCACAGACTTACCCGACCCGGATTCGCCGACGAGCGCGACCGTCTCGCCCTGAGCGATATCGAAAGAGATACGATCGACGGCAAGCGACTCCCGGCCGTTCTGCGTGAAGGCGACCGACAAATCGCGTACTGAAAGTAGAGCGTTCATTTGAAAGCCTTGCGCGGATCGAATGCGTCGCGTGTCGCTTCACCGACGAAAATCAGCAGCGACAACATTAACGATATGACGATGAAACCGGTGAGACCGAGCCACGGCGCTTGAAGATTGTTCTTGCCTTGCGCCAGTAGCTCACCAAGCGACGGGGATCCCGGCGGAAGGCCAAAACCGAGGAAATCGAGCGATGTCAGTGTGGTGATCGATCCGTTGAGAATGAAGGGGAGGAACGTCAAGGTGGTCACCATCGCATTGGGCAGCAGATGCCGGAACATGATGGTTCGATCGCGCACACCGAGCGCCCGGGCTGCATTGACGTATTCGAAATTGCGGGCGCGCAGGAATTCGGCCCGCACGATGCCGACGAAGCTGACCCACGAGAACAACAGCATAATACAAAGGAGAATCCAGAAGCCCGGCGGCAAGATAGAGGCCATGATCAGAAGCAGATAAAGAGTTGGGACAGAGGACCAGATTTCGATAAAGCGCTGGGCGATAAGATCGAGCCAGCCACCGAAATAGCCTTGTAACGCGCCGGCGGTAACCCCGATGACTGCCGAAGCGGCAGTCAGGATGAGGCCAAACAATACCGAGATGCGAAAGCCGTAAAGCGCACGGGCGAAGACATCGCGGGCCTGATCGTCGGTACCAAGAATGTTCAAATTGCCAAAGGTGCAGTTCGGATCGTTGACCCCTTGCGGATAACGGGCGCAGCGCTCTTCGGGCGTAAATAGCCAAAAGGGTTTGGAGGGTGCCGTATCCGGCAACTCATTGTTGACCGTGCGATAGGAGTAACGGACCGGCGGCCAGATCGCCCAGCCATTGGCATTGATTTCGTCCTGAATCACCGGATCACGATAGTCGGTGACCGCATAGAAGCCGCCGAACTTTTCCTCAGGATAATCGACCAGAACCGGAAAGAGGATTTCGCCCTTATACGAAACGACGATTGGCCTGTCGTTGGCAATCAATTCGGCGAACAGCGACGCAATGAACAGGAACAAGAATATCCACAACGCCCACCAGCCGCGGCGGTTGGCCTTGAAATTCTGCCATCGGCGGGCATTGAGCGGCGATAGGCGTGGGCGTCGAACCGGGATAGCGGGCGCGCGTAAAACCTCGCTCGTCATCAGACATCCCTCCGTTCGAAATCGATCCGCGGATCGATCCAAGTATAGAGAAGATCGGAGATGAGACTGACGACGACGCCGACAAGTGCGAAAATATAGACCGTGGCGATCACCACCGGATAATCGCGGTTGATGATCGATTCATAGCCCAGCAATCCCAGACCATCGAGCGAAAAAATCGCCTCGATCAGGAGCTGGCCGGTGAAAAAGATCGAAATAAAGGCGCTTGGAAAGCCCGAAATGACAATGAGCATGGCATTGCGGAAGACGTGGCCATAGAGGATCTTGCGCTCGCTGAGACCCTTGGCGCGCGCCGTCGTAACATATTGCTTGCGGATTTCGTCAAGGAATGAGTTCTTGGTAAGCAGCGTCGTTGTGGCAAAGGCGGAAAGCAGCATCGCGGTCAGCGGCAGTGCGAGGTGCCATGCATAGTCAACGATCTTGCCGAAAAGCGAGAGCTGCGCGAAGTTGTTCGAGGTCAGCCCGCGCAAAGGAAACCAGTCGAAAAACGAGCCTCCTGCGAAGAAAACGATCAGCATGATACCGAAGAGAAAGCCTGGAATCGCATAGCCAACGATGATGACGCCGCTGGTCCAGATATCGAAGGTCGAGCCGTCCTTGATCGCCTTGCTTATGCCGAGTGGAATCGAGATCATGTAGGAGAGCAGCGTCATCCACAGGCCGAGCGATATGGAGACAGGGAGCTTTTCCTTGATCAGATCGATGACGCTGATATCCCGGAAATAGCTCTTCCCGAAATCGAAACGCACATAATTCCACATCAGAAGACCGAAGCGCTCCAAGGGAGGCTTGTCGAGGCCGAATTGCTTTTCGAGGCTGGCGATGAATGCTGGATCAAGGCCCTGTGCACCGCGATATTTTGAGTTGCCCTCGCCGAGGCCAAGCTGATCCTGGCTCTGACCGAAATCCGTACCACCGCCGCCGATGCGGTCCATGGCATTGCCGCCCTGGCCGGTAAGTTGGCCGATAATGCGCTGGACCGGGCCGCCTGGGACAAATTGTACGATGACGAAGCAGACAAGCAAAACCCCGAACAGTGTCGGAACCATCAAAACGAGCCGGCGAAGGATATAGGCTCCCATCAGGAGCTCCCTCTCAACATCGCTAAAATATCAAACCTTGCCAATTGCCTTCGCCTTTGCTTCGTCGAGCCACCACAACCTCTCAACCGGAAAACCGTAATCGGGCTTCGGCTCCTTGAAGCCGAACATGTCCCAATAGGCGATCGGATGATTCGCTGCATACCAATTTGGAATCCAGTCGCGCCTTATACGCAAGAGTCGATCAAGAACACGCAAGACTGAAATCAATTCTGTACGGGAGTGCGCCTCGCTGACTTTCGCGATAAGCGCGTCGATAACCGGGTCGGCAGTGCCGGGAAAATTCCACGAGCCGGGTACGCTGGCAGCCTTCGAGCCGAACATGATCTCTAGTGATTCACGCGTCGGGGTGGCATCAAGCATATAGGCGATGCCCATCATGTCGAAATCAAAATCCTGCAGGCGCAGTTGATATTGCGAAGGATCGACAAGCCGCAAAAAGGCATTGATGCCTATTGCCTTGAGATTGTTGATGAAGGGCGAATAGACTCGCGTGAAAACCTCGGCCTGAATAAGCATTTCGACGTTGAGCGGTTTGCCTCCCGCATCGACCAACTGATTGCCCTCTCGCTTGAAGCCGGCCTGGGCCAGAAGCTCGGAAGCGCGGCGCAAGTTCTTGCGGTCGCGGCCTGAACCATCGGACGGCGCTTGCAATAGCGCCTCATTGAAGATGGCTTTGGGTAACTTGTCGCGAAACGGCTCCATGAGCGCCAGTTCCTCTGGCGAAGGCTTTCCCGTGGCACGAAAATCCGACTGTTCGAACAGTGATTGTGAACGGTCGTAGCGACCATAGAACAGATTCTTCTGTGTCCATTCAAAATCGAAACACAAGGCGATCGCTTCGCGAACACTCGGATCGCGGAAATGTTCGCGGCGCTGGTTCAGCGCCCAAGCCTGCATTTGCGGGCGCTTTTCACCGGAAAAGTCCCGCTTGATAACGCGCTTTTGCTGAATTGCAGGAAAATTATACTCCGTCGCCCATGTCTTGGCGGTGGATTCCAGACGGAAGAAAATATCGCCCTTCTTGAAAGCTTCGAACTCCGGCTGGCGGTCGCGGTAGAAATCGATCCTGATCCGGCTGAAATGGTTGAAACCGCGCATGACCGGCAGGTCCCGTCCCCAATAATCGTCGACGCGCTCATATTCGATACGCTGGCCGACGGAAACGGTGCCGACCCGGTAAGGACCCGAGGCGAGGGGCGACTCAAGCGTCGAGGCATCGAAATCGCGCGTGTCATACCAGGTTTTTGAGAGAATTGGCATTGTACTGGCGATGTCGAGAATGGCGCGGTCGGAATGCTTGCCGCTAAAGCTGATACGTAGGGTGTGATCGTCGACGGCAACGATCTCCTTCATCTCGGTCAGCAACAACAAAAGCGACGGGTGCCCCTTCTTCTGTATCGTCTGATAGCTGAAGACCACATCATGTGCGGTGAGGGGCGAGCCATCGTGAAACCGGGCTTCGCGGCGTAGTTTGAAGGTAAACGTATTGCGGTCGCCGGAGACAGTCACGTTTTCCGCCACCAGCCCATATTTGGAGTCTGGCTCGTCCAGCGCCGTTTCCATCAGCGTATCAAAACACAGCTCCATGCGCGGTGGCGCATCGCCCTTTGGCGAGAAGGTGTTCAGGGTGTTGAACGTCTGGGTCGACTGGTTGAAAAACCAGGTCCAGGGCGAGAAGGCAAAGGTACCGCCTGTGGGGGCATCGGGACTGGCATAGTCGAAATTTGTAAAATCGGGGGGATACTTCAACTCGCCAAATGCTGAGAGCCCATGAAGAGGCACGCCCGTCGCTACTTCAGACAGTGCAAGGCGCGGCACCAATGCCGTCAGTAACGTCGCGCTTGATATTTTCAGAACATCGCGGCGGGTAGGTCGCGTCATTCGGCACGTGCCTTCAGGGCCTGTTCCTTGGCAGTATCGATCCACCAGGAGAATGGATCGATTCCGGTATATTCGGGTTGCTTCTCCGGCATGCCGAACTTGTTCCAGTAGGCGATTTTTATCCGGTCATCGTACCATTGCGGAACCACGTAATAATTCCAGAGCAGCACCCGGTCGAGGGCATGTGTCGCTGCAACAAGCTCATCACGAGCCTTGGCAAATATTACCCGGTCAATCAGCTTGTCGACAGCCGGGTTCTTGATGCCCATGTAATTACGGCTTCCCGGCGTATCCGCTGCAGCCGAACTCCAGAAGTCACGCTGCTCATTGCCTGGCGACAGACTTTGGGCCATGACCACGTTGGGTGTCGTGATGTCAAAATCGAAATCGTTGAGGCGGGACGTATATTGCGCACTATCCACGACACGAATCTGTGCATCGATGCCGAGCTTGCGCAGATTTGCCATGAACGGCCCGATAAAGCGCTCAGCTGACGGATCATCTGCCAGAAACTCGATGGTCAATGGCTGTCCCGTTTGTGTATTGACGAGCTTGCCATTCTTCTGGTCGTAACCCGCCGCTTTGAGAAGCTGAACGGCATGGCGCAGATTGTCCCGCTGCGATTGCGGCGTGTCGTAGACCGGGAGCTTGAATTCCTTGGTGAAGACTTCTTCAGGCACTTGCCCCTTTACAGTCTCCAGGATTTCAAGCTCCTTACCGCTCGGCAATCCGCTGGAAGCGAGCTCGGACCCGGCAAAATAGCTGTTAATGCGCTTATATTGGCCAAAGAACAGATTCTTGCTCATGCTTTCAAAGTCGTAGGCCCAGTTCAAAGCCTCGCGCACTTTCGGGTCCTTGAATTTGTCGCGCCTCGTATTGATCAGGAACCCCTGCATGCGGCCCGACGAGCGGAGCGGAAACATCGCCTTGATAACGTCACCGCGGGCAACAGCGGGAAAATCATAACCGCGCATCCAACGGCCAATGCTCGCTTCGCCTCGATAATCCTCAAAGCCGCCCTTTTTGAAGGCCTCCCAGGAGGCATTCTGGTCGCGGAAGTATTCATAGCGGATACGGTCGAAATTATTCCGGCCTACATTGACTGGGAGGTCTTTGCCCCAATAGTCTTCGACACGAGCCCAGATAATCGTTTTACCCGGAACGACGCTCTCGATCTTGTAGGCCGAAGATCCAAGCGGTATCTCCATTGTCGGCTTGGTAATATCGCGCTTCTTGCCGGACGCGTCTGTCCCTTCCCACCAATGCTTGGCGAGCACGACAAGATCACCCATGATATTGGGCAGTTCCCTGTTGCCGCCGCTGGTAAATGTGAAGGTTACCTCTCCGTCGCCAGTTTTTTCGGCTTTTTCAACGTCGTGGTAATATTTATTGTAAAGCGGGCTCTGCGCCTTCAAGGCGTTGAAGGACCAGATCACGTCGTCGACTGTAATGGGCTCGCCGTCGTGCCATTTAGCGGCGGGATTGAGCTTGAACTTGACCCACGAAAAGTCGTCGGGATAAGCGACGGATTGAGCGATCAGTGGGTAATTTGTTCCCACCTGATCAAGCGATTGGCTCATCAGTGTGTCGTAGAGGTGGCCGCCTCCCAACGTACCCAATCCCGAGGCGGGCGTACCCTGGACAACGTAAGGATTGAGGCTGTCAAAACTACCCTCGCTGGTCTGGTTGAGCGTTCCGCCTTTGGGTGCATCCGGATTGACATAATCATAGTGCTTGAACTCAGCGCCATATTTGGGCTCGCCAAGCAGACTTGTCCCTGACCGCCATTCCGGTTCTGCGGCCTGAGCTATCTGGAAGGTGCCGGCAGTGGCGACGGCAAGAAAAGCGAGGCTGGCAACGAAAGGGCGAAATCGCAAATCGGTCTCCACAGTTTCACGACGACAAGACTAGACTTCAGTCTAAGAGAAAATGCGGCAGAGAACAGGCCTGCACTAAAAAAACACAGGTTCGAGATACAAAAAACCGGGCGCTGAGCCCGGCTTCTTGGCGAAACGGCTTATCGAACTCAGTTGGCAGGCGCTGGTTGAGCCGGAGCAGCGGGTGTAGCTCCATCGGCTGGCTTCTCACCTGCTGGCGCAGCGGGAGCGGCACCTTCAGCCGGCTTGGCCGCTGCATCTGCGGGCTTTGCCGCATCGCCTGCTGGCGCTGCAGCTGCATCGGCAGTCGGCAACGGCTTAGGACTATCGGACAGCGTGCGCAGATAAGCGATCAAATCGGCACGCTCATTGTCTTTCTTGTCGCCGGCGAAGCCCATGGCTGTGCCCTTGATGTAGCCCTTCGGAGAAGTCAGGAAGTGGTTGAGGTGGTCATAGGTCCATTTCTCCTGGCCGCCCTTGGAGAAATCCTTGATAGCGCCTGAATAGCCGAAGCCTGGATGGGTTGCGATCGGACGGTCGACAATATCCCAAAGATTGGGACCAACCTTGTTCGGACCATCCTTTTCACCGGTGTGGCAAGCCTGGCAGCGCTTGAAAACCGCTTCGCCGCGTGTCGCATCGGCAGAAGCGAGCAGCGTTGCAATGGGCACAGCTGCCGCAGGAGCGGCCTCTCCGCCTGCGCCGCCAGCTTCGGGTTCGGCGGCCTGGATGATATAACCCGGCTTTTCAGGTGCGTGAGAATCGAAAAAAGCATCGGACAGGATGCCTGCCGACATGACAACGAAAACGGTTGCCAGAAACGCCATGGCATATTTGTTGAATGCGCTCGATTCCATCGTCGATCATTGCTCCACTTGTGTCCTGTTCAAGTACACTGAATACAAAGTCGATAGCGGCGCTTGCTGTGCAGTGCCGGAGCTTTGTGTTCAGCACACTTGCTTAGGTTCTCAATATCTGGTCAATGCAGATCGCTGCATTTTTCGACAAGAGTCCCCTCGTGATCGCGCGGAAACTAGGTCTTTTACTCCAGACTTGCAACACATATAAGGGCGGTTCTGCCTGAGACTTTTTGACACCGTAGGCGTCTTTGCAATGATGAAAATACTGACACTTATACCGGCGAGAATGGCTTCGACGCGGCTCCCGGACAAGCCACTGGCCGATATTGCCGGTAAGCCGATGATCGTGCATGTGGCGGAACGGGCGAGGGCTGCGGGACTTGGCCGCACCGTGGTCGCAACCGATAATTTCGACGTCAAGGCGGCAGTCGAAGCGCACGGGCTTGAGGCCGTGATGACGCGCGATGATCACGAATCCGGGTCCGACCGCATTTATGAAGCATTGCAGGCTCTCGATCCCGACGGGAACGTCGACGCGGTGGTCAATGTTCAGGGTGACCTGCCGACCATCGAGACGGCGATCATTAAGCGCGCACTCCTACCGCTGCAGAATGGTCCCGCTGACATAGGCACGCTTGGCGTCGAAATCCGGCGCGAGGATGAGAAGACCAATCCGAACGTCGTGAAGATCATTGGCTCGCCCACGGGGAAAGGCCAACTGCGTGCGCTGTATTTTACCCGCGCGACCGCGCCTTGGGGCGATGGGCCGCTCTATCATCATATCGGGCTTTATGCTTATCGCCGCGCCGCTCTCGAACGTTTTGTCGGCCTCGGACCGTCGCCTCTGGAACGTCGTGAGCGGCTCGAACAGTTGCGCGCGCTCGAGGCTGGCATGCGCATCGACGTGGAAATCGTCGATTCGGTGCCACTTGGGGTCGATACGGCCGAAGACCTCGAACGCGCACGAGATATTCTCACCTCTACATAAGGCAATCCATCATGGCTAAGACCAACCGCATCTCTTTCCAGGGTGAACCTGGCGCGAACTCCGATACGGCGTGTCGTGACATGTTTCCGGAGATGGAGCCAATGCCGTGCCCGACATTCGAGGATGCGTTCAACGCGGTCGAAAGCGGTGCAGCAGATCTCGCAATGATCCCTATCGAGAACACCATCGCCGGTCGCGTCGCCGATATCCACCATCTGCTGCCGGAATCCCGCCTGCATATCGTCGGCGAATACTTCCTGCCGATCCATTTTCAGCTGATGGTGCTACCGGGAACGAAACGCAACGAGATTACCTCGGTTCACAGCCATATTCATGCACTCGGCCAATGCCGAAAGTATATTCGTCAGAATGGTTGGAGGCCGGTAATTGCCGGTGATACGGCGGGAGCGGCGCGCCTCGTTGCGGAGGTCAAGGACAAGACGATGGCTGCACTGGCGCCGCGGCTTGCATCCAGCCTATACGGCCTCGATATCCTGGAAGAGAATGTGGAGGACACTGAAAACAATGTCACGCGCTTCGTGGTTTTGACCAAGACTAAGCAATGGGCGCCGCGTCGATCCGACGAACTCATGATGACGACCTTTGTTTTCCGCGTTCGAAATGTTCCTGCTGCGCTTTACAAGGCGATGGGCGGTTTTGCCACCAATATGGTCAATATGACGAAGCTTGAGAGCTATCAGATCGACGGCAAGTTCACCGCAACGCAGTTCTATGCCGACATCGAGGGCCACCCGGACGACAAAAATGTCGCGCATGCGCTGGACGAACTGGAATTCTTCTCCAAGGAAGTGCGGATACTCGGTGTTTACCCCGCCGATACGACTTTCCGCAGCGCGCAGGGTGAGGATGAGTAGGCTCTAAACTCCGCTCTGCACCCAGCTGCGAATGAGGTGCGCAGCGATGGCGCCTGGCGGCGGGGTCATCAGCCCGTCAGGATGGCTGCGATCGAGCATCGCGACAACTTCCTTGCGAGAGAACCAGCGCCCGTCCTCAAGTTCGGCCTTGTCCAGCATGAACTCGTCGGAGAGCGCCTCCGCATGGCAGCCGATCATCAGTGAATAGGGGAAGGGCCAGGGTTGGCTGGCGTGATAGAGCACGCGGCCGACGGGCAGGTTCGTTTCCTCGAACGTCTCGCGGCGCACGGCGTTTTCGATCGTTTCACCGGGTTCGATGAATCCTGCGAGGCAGGAATACATGCCCGGGCCGAAATGCGCACCGCGCGCCAGAAGGCACTTGTCTTCGTGCACTACCATCATGATCGCAACCGGGTCGGTGCGGGGAAAGTGCTGTGCCTCGCAATTGGGACAGGTGCGCCGGTAGCCTCCATCGCGCATCACGGTTTCGGTACCGCACCTTCCGCAGAATTTGTGATTCTCGTGCCATGTTAGCAGCGAGACCGCCTGCGCCATCGCGCCAAGCTCGTCTGGCGGGACGAGGCCTTGCGTATAGACAGAACGGTAGTCGAAAGCCCTGATCGACTCCGGCAAGGCTGCAAAATCGAAACCGCTGATGGAGGCAAGGATCGGAGTATCGTCCTGCATCCCGAGATAGATGGTCTTGTCCGGGGCAGGTAGCAGTGCCGTTGCGTCTTGCGGGCTGAACAGCAAACTACCCGGGTCGCCCATAACCAGCACTTGGCCCTGACCAGTAAGCAGGATGCGAGCGTTGGCGTTGGCGAGTGCAGCGGCCACCACATCGTCATTGCGCTTTTCGGAATGGCGGTTGATTCTGTTTCCGGCAAAGCCGACGAAACGGCTTGGCTCCATATCTGGAGCATCGAAGAGGCGAAAAGGCATGGAATGGAAACTCCAGAACGCTTCCGGCGCAGGAAGCCGAATATATTGAGTAGTTAGATAGCCTTCAGTACAGCGTTCGCAAAGGCCTTTGCTTCTTTTTCTTCATAAGGTTCGCGTTTCCCAAAGCCCCAGACTGGTCCGGGCCAGGCGGGATCGCCGCTGTTGCGCGCAATGACATGCAGATGCAGCTGCCGGACAATATTCCCAATGGCGGCTGTATTAATTTTTTCGCAGTTGACCACAGTTTTCAGTGCCTGCGCGGCGATTCCCGCCTCGAAGGTGAGCATCGTCTGATCGAGCGGGGTCATTTCATGGATCTCGCAGATGTTCGGGCGCTGTGGAACCAGGATCAGCCATGGCCAGCGGCGATCATTCATCAGGCGCAGGTCGCAGAGACCTAGTCTCGCAATGGAAAATGTGTCTGCTGCAAGCTTGCTATCGAGTTCGAACATCATGATTTGCGACAAATAGCAGTTTTTTCGGCTATACGCTTGCTTTTTGCGCGTGGATTGCCGATATGAGCCTCGGGAGGTTGGTGGTGGACGAGCCACTCGCCAACCGGGTCAGGTCCGGAAGGAAGCAGCCCCAACGAGCCAGGCACGGGTCGCCGTGCCAGCCTCCCACCCTTTCTTCTTTGTCACCTTGCCTGTGTCAAAGCCGTTATCGGCATTGACGCTGTGGTGCATGGCGGTCCAAACTCGCGCGACGCGAGGAGACCAAAGCAGGAGCGGAATGAACACCATGGCAGACAGCGCCTATCGCGTGCTCGCCCGCAAATATCGCCCGCAAAATTTTGACGACCTGATCGGCCAGGAGCCGATGGTTCGTACGTTGACCAATGCTTTCGAGACGGGCCGCATTGCGCAGGCATGGATGCTGACGGGCGTCCGTGGAGTCGGCAAGACGACGACCGCACGTATCCTCGCGCGCGCGCTCAATTATAAGACGACTGACATCGACAAGCCGACGATCGATCTTTCTGTGCCGGGCGAACATTGCCAGGCGATCATGGAAGGCCGCCATGTCGACGTGATCGAGATGGATGCCGCTTCGCACACGGGTATCGACGACATCCGTGAGATCATCGAACAGGTGCGCTATCGTCCTGTGTCTGCGCGGTACAAGGTCTACATCATCGACGAAGTGCACATGCTCTCCAATCAGGCCTTCAACGGCCTGTTGAAGACTCTCGAAGAACCGCCGCCCCATGTAAAATTCATCTTTGCCACCACGGAAATCCGCAAGGTTCCGATTACTGTTTTGTCGCGTTGCCAGCGCTTTGATCTGCGCCGTATCGACACAAATCTCCTGATCGGGCATTTGCGGAAGATTGCTGGCCTTGAAACAATCACGGTCGACGATGCGTCGCTCAGCATGATTGCCCGTGCGGGAGAAGGGTCGGTCCGCGATTCGCTCTCAATCTTCGATCAGGCCATTGCCCACGGCGCGGGCACCGTGGATGCCGAGTCCGTCCGTTCAATGCTCGGTCTTGCCGATCGAGCTCGCATTATCGACTTGTTTGAGATGCTGATGCGCGGCGATGTTGCGTCTGCCTTGCGCGAATTCCGCGCGCAGTATGATGTGGGCGCAGACCCGAGCGTTGTGCTGACCGATCTTGCCGATTTCAATCATTTGGTGACACGTATCCGCTTCACGCCCGACGTGGCCGATGACATTTCCCTGTCGGAAGATGAGCGGACACGAGGCAAGGATTTTGCAGAGAAACTTTCCATCCGGGTGCTGTCACGCACCTGGCAAATGCTGCTCAAAGGTATAACCGAAGTCGACAATTCCAGTCGGCCCGTGCAGGCAGCTGAAATGCTGCTGATCCGGCTTGCCCATGCTGCCGACCTGCCGACGCTGGACGAGGCGTTGAAATCGCTGGAGGAGGGTGGACCGTTTACCGCGCAGGCTCCCCGCAGTGATGGCCCGCGTCCCGGAAATGGCGGGGGAGCCGTGGCACGTTCCACCGATGCGATCGCTTCGTCGCGTGGTTTGGTCAGCACCAATGGTGGTGCGACGATGCGTCTGGTCGAACCTGCTGAGAGGTCCGAGCCTATCCCTCCACCGGCAATCGAAGAGCCGGCGCCTACGGTACCAGTCAACAGCATTGAGGATATAATCGCGCTGGCGGAAAAGCAGCGTGACATGCAGTTCAAAATCATGGTCAAGAATTGCGTGCGGCTCGTCAGCATAAGGCCCGGTCGCCTTGAAATCAATTTGACGGAAAATGCACCGAAGACGCTTTTGACTGATATGTCGCAGAGGTTGAGCGACTGGACCGGAATTCGCTGGATGGTTTCGCTGTCGCGCGAGCAGGGCACCGCGACAATCAACGAGACCGAAACTGCGAAACGCGACTCGCTTTTAAGCGATGCAAGGTCAGATCCGGATGTCGCGGCTATTCTATCGAGATTTCCGGGAGCGAAGATCATAAATGTGCGCATCGCGGCGCCAGCCGGACAGGCGGACAATGAAATCAGCGAGGGTGCGGCTACGAGTGGTGATACACTGGCACCCATCGAAGAAGACGATTGAACAACAGGAGTTTTCCATGCGTGACATTATGGGCATGATGAAACAAGCCAAGGAAATGCAGGCCAAGATGGCGGCCATGCAGGAAGAAATTTCTGCTCTTGAAGCGGAAGGCCAAGCAGGGGGCGGTCTCGTTACCGTAAAGCTCTCCGGCAAGGGTGCGCTGACGGCCCTCACTATCGATCCGTCGCTCTTCAAGGAAGATGATATCGAGGTCATTGAAGACCTGATCATCGCGGCGCACAACGAGGCCAAGGCGAAGGTCGAGGCGATTATGGCTGAGAAGACGCAGGCCCTTACCGCCGGATTGCCAATCCCGCCGGGATTCAAGCTGCCGTTTTAGCTGCATGCAGGGTTGTGCTTTTCAGCAGCGTGTTCGCTACAGTTGCGTGTGCTGATTTCCTAAAGCGCCAAATTGCTCTACACCCACCCTATGTCGAAACGAATCGCTGGTCCCGAAATTGAACGTCTGATCCAGCTCCTGGCCAAAGTGCCGGGCCTCGGGCCGCGTTCAGCGCGCCGCGCCGCACTACATCTTATCAAGAAGAAAGAAGCACTGCTGATACCGCTGGGTTCTGCCATGCAGGATGCCGCTGAAAAGGTCCGAATCTGCTCGACGTGCGGCAATGTCGATACATCTGATCCGTGCATGATCTGCACTGACCCGCGCCGGGAGCGAGCAACATTGATTGTGGTCGAGGACGTCTCAGATCTCTGGGCGCTGGAGCGTGCCGGGTCGATGAACGTGCGCTATCACGTGCTTGGCGGGCGGATGTCGCCCCTTGATGGCATCGGGCCGGACGACCTCAATATCCCGTCGCTCGTCGGGCGCGTGGCGGAAGGTGAAATCAAGGAGGTTATCCTTGCGGTCAACGCCACCGTCGAGGGCCAGACGACAGCACATTATATTACCGACCAGCTTGCGGGGCTCGACGTTCGCGTCACTCGCCTCGCCCATGGTGTCCCGGTTGGCGGTGAGCTCGACTATCTCGACGAGGGAACATTGACCGCCGCGCTGCGGGCACGGACATCGCTGTAGGGAGAACGTTTTGATCAAAGGCCCGCTAAGATTTGGCATCGTATTGCTGGGGGTATTTCTCAGTTTTTCAGCGGCGGCCGCGTCCAAGCCCGAGATCGAAGCACAGTTTCATACATGGCTCGCCAACGACCTCTGGCCGGAAGCCAAGTCGAAAGGTATTTCCAAGGGGACTTTCGATCAGGCGTTTTCGGGCGTCTCGTTGAATTTTGAACTTCCCGACCTCGTTGTGCCGGGTGAAAAACCACAAACACCCAAGAAGCAGACCCAATCCGAATTCGGTTCGCCCGGCAAGTATTTCAATGACAAGACGATCAATGCGGTTACGTCAGGCGGGACCGCGCGGGCCGGCCAATATTCGCGCATCTTGAAGGCAGTCGAGGCGAAATATGGGGTGCCGGGTGAGATCGTCCTCGCGATTTGGGGGCGCGAAAGCGGCTACGGCAGTGTCAAAATTCCCAACAACGCGTTTACAGTACTCGGCACCAAAGCATTCATGGCGACGCGCAAAGATATGTTCCGGGAAGAGCTAATCGCCGCGCTGGAGATCGTCCAAAAAGGTTATATCGGCGCCGGTAGCATGAAAAGTTCCTGGGCGGGTGCTCTAGGCCAGCCTCAGTTCATGCCGACTTCATATCTCGAACACGCCGTAGACTTCGATGGGGACGGCAAACGTGACATCTGGAATTCCGTACCGGACACGCTTGGTTCGATCGCGCACTACCTTGCGCAATATGGCTGGCAGAAGGGCCGTGACTGGGGTTACGAGGTCAATGTTCCGGCTGGTGTCAGTTGTGCATTGGAGGGTCCTGACCAAGGCAAGCCTTTTGCAGCGTGGGAAAAGTTGGGCATTGCCCGCGTCAACGGCAAGCCATTTCCTTCTAGCGAGACCAAACGTGAAGGCTTTCTGTTGATGCCTGCGGGACGGCACGGCCCGGCATTCATCGTCACCAAGAATTTTTATGTGATCAAGGAATACAATATGAGTGATCTCTATGCGCTGTTTATCGGCCATGTCGGAGATCGTATCTCGCACGGCGCAACAGGCTTTTCTGCCGGTTGGGGCGATGTCGGCGGACTCTATCGTTCGGATATCGCGGGTCTACAGCGCATTTTGGAAAAGAAGGGCTATGATGCGGGTGGCGCGGACGGCTTTCCCGGTTTCAAGACTCGTCGCTCAATTGGTGATTGGCAGGCAAAACAGGGCCTGGCGCCTACCTGCTTTCCCGATAAGGATTTGATCGCCGCAATCAGGTGAACCAACTGTCGCGGGTGCAAATACAGTCTGTCAAAGCTTGCGCGGTTTGCAACCAGGCTGCGAAATGCGATCCTGACATACAATTCGAACGTCAGGAACAACGCAAATGCCAGCTTTGGTCAACGGAAAATGGATCAAGGGCGAAGTAGCCGCCAGCGAAATGAAGGACGGCGCATTTCACCGCGAGGCGACGCACTTCCACAGCTGGATCACAGCCGATGGTGCCCCGGACCCTCAAGGGAAACCGACATTCCCGGCCGAACCCCATCGTTATCAGCTCTTCGTCTCGTATCTTTGCCCATGGGCGTCCCGGACTCTGATTTTCCGTAACCTCAAAGGCTTGCGCGACATAATCCGTATTTCCGTCGCCGAACCGACCATCGGCGAAAATGGCTGGACTTTTGCCAAAGAGCAGGACGCAGGGCCCAAGGCGCCGCCGATCCGTTACCTGCATCAGCTTTATACCGCCAGCGAGCCCAACTATACCGGCAAGGTTTCAGTACCGGTGCTTTGGGATCGCACAGAGGGACGGATCGTCAACAACGAGTCCGCAGATATTATTCGAATCTTGAACACCGCCTTCAACGGCTTGACCAGCGATCGGCAGGATTTCTATCCAGAGCAGTTGCGTCCCGAAGTCGATAAATGGAACGAGCTAATCTACGAGAATATCAACAATGGCGTTTACCGCGCCGGTTTTGCCAAGACTCAATTATCCTACGAAGAAGCCGCGACGGATGTCTTCAAGGCGCTGGACAAGGTTGAGGCGCATCTAGCCGAACATCGATATATCGCCGGTCACCACTTGACCGAAGCGGACTGGCGCCTTTTCGTGACGCTGGTGCGCTTCGACGCTGCCTATCACGGCGCGTTCAAATGCAATCTCCGCTGTCTGAAGGATTATCACAATCTTTCCAACTATTTGCGCGAGCTCTACCAATGGCAGGACGTCCGTAACACCGTGAAGATCGACCATATCAAAGCCGGCTATTACTCCATCGCTCACGTGAATCCGTCCGGTATCGTACCTATCGGGCCTCAAATTGACTTCGAAGGTCCCCACGATCGCGAGCGGTTATTGGGCGAGGGCGTCATCCACAGTTAGGATTTTTAACACTGCCTACCCTTGTCATCTATCCCCATATGTGAAAAGATTATTCACAAGAGAAGATGGGAGGATGACGCATGAGATCGCATAGGCAACGTCTGCCGAGTTGGGCCTTGCGGCCATGACCGATTTAGCGCCCAGCATCGGCGTCTCCTCCACTCATCCGAAAAACATGCCGGGAGACCATGCCGCGCTGCCGGTCTGGAACGCCGAGAACTGGTTTTATGAGGATTGGCCGGTTGGGCAGAAAATCCGTTCGTTGCGCCGGACAATAGCTGAAAGCGACAGCCACCTGTTCAACATGCTGGTTACCGATATTCACCCCTATGTGCAGGACCAGATGTTTGCCGAGAGCGAGGGTATCTTCGGCAAGCGGCTTGTTGCTGGCGCTTTCGTGTTTTCCGCGGGCCTTGGTCTTGTGGCCACCAACTGCGTCAACGCCTTTTCCTATGGCTATGACAAGTTGCGTTTCATCAAGCCGGTCTTTCTCAATGACACGATCTACACCATCCGTACCAATCTCGATAAGCGCCCGCGCTACAAGGAGTTGGGCCTGATCCGGGCGAGCTATGAAGTGTACAAGAACGAGGGTGAACTTGTTCTGTATTGCGAGCACTTGCAGACCGTAAAGTACCAAAACCCCGCTGATTTCGTTGGAAAGACTGAGAAATAATGACTGCCGATAATGAATTGCCGTTGGCGGGCCTGCTTGTCGTCGATATGAGCCAGTTCCTGTCCGGGCCTTATGCTTCACTGCGCCTGATGGACCTTGGCGCTCGTGTCATCAAGGTAGAGCGCCCTGATGGAGGTGACCTCTCCCGCCGGCTCTATCTGAGCGATACGGAAATTGGCGGCGACTCGACCATTTTCCATGCGATCAACCGCGCCAAAGAAAGCCTTGCGATTGACTTGAAAAACGAGGCTGATCTTGCAGCGTTGAAATCATTGCTCGCCAAGGCCGATGTGCTGATCCAGAATTTCCGTCCCGGTGTCATCCAGCGTCTTGGCCTCGACTACGAGGCGGTGAAGGCAATCAATCCGCGCCTCGTCTATGCCAGCATTTCCGGCTATGGCGATGGGGGGCCATGGGTTTCTCGCCCGGGTCAGGATCTCTTGGCGCAGTCCCGTTCCGGACTGATGTGGCTGAATGGCGATGAGAGCCAAGGGCCAGTGCCGTTCGGACTGGCGGTGGGCGATATGCTGGCGGGCGCGTCGATCGTGCAGGGTATTCTCGCCTGTCTTGTCAGGCGCGGCATCACCGGCAACGGGGGCCACATCGAGACAAGCTTGATGGAATCGCTCATCGACTTCCAGTTTGAGGTTCTGACCACACATCTGAACGATGGCCGCCGGCTGCCAAAACGTTCGGATTTCCGCAGTGCCCATGCCTATCTTTCCGCTCCCTACGGAGTTTACCACACGAAGGACAGCTATCTGGCCCTCGCAATGACCCCGCTACCGAAATTGGCAGACCTGCTCTCGCTCGATGATCTGGCCCCCTACCGCGACGTTCCGGCTACATGGTTCACGGCGCGCGACGAGATCAAACGCATTATCGCTGCCCGGCTCGAAAACGAGACCACCGACCATTGGCTCGCCATTCTCGAACCGGCGGACATCTGGTGTGCCAAGGTGCTGAACTGGGAAGAACTTCTGGAAAGCGAAGGCTTCAAGGTCCTTGACATGCTGCAGACCGTGGAGCGCGACGACAATGTTTCGATCCTCACCACACGTTCGCCCATAAGGGTTAACGGTCAGCGAGCGAAGTTTGATCGGGCGGCACCGCGCATCGGCGAACACAGCGAGGCGATCCGCAAGGAGTTTGGCCTATGAGCGCGGTCAAGCTCAAGGGCATGACATGGAGCCATCCTCGCGGCTATGACCCGATGGCGGCGTGTTCAAAACTCTGGAAAGAACAGACGGGAGTCGAAATTGAATGGGAAAAACGTTCGCTGCAGGATTTTGAGTCCTTTCCCGTCGAGCAGTTGGCGCGGGAATATGATCTGATCGTCATCGATCATCCGCATGTCGGCCAGATCACAGCGGAAAATTGTCTTGCACCGCTCGATGTGCCGGGACGTGAAGCGGAGCGACAAGCGCTTTCCGCCGGAAGCGTCGGGCAGTCCTACCCGAGTTATCATTGGCAGGGAAGGCAATGGGCGTTTCCAATCGATACCGCGACGCAGGTTTGTGCGTGGCGGCCTGACCTGCTCGCGGATTCGCCCGCAAGCTGGGACGAGGTAGTGAATTTGGCAAGAGCAGGCAAGGTTTTGTTGCCGCTACGCCCGCCTCATTCGCTGATGACCTTTTATACGTTGAGCGGCAATCTTGGTTCACCGTGTGCAGTCACCGGGCAATTGATTGATCTTGAAAGCGGAATTCGTACCTTCGAAATGATGGGCGAAATTGCGGCGTTGATCGATCCTGCGTGCTTCAAAATGGATCCCATTACGGCACTGGAGAGAATGGGCGAGGCCGGTTCGAACATAGCCTGTTCGCCGTTGATCTACGGCTACGTCAATTATTCCATCGCTGGTTTCAGGCCGAATCTCGTCGCCTTTGCTGATATTCCCGCCGCGGGAGGTGATGGTCCTGCCGGCTCGGCGCTTGGGGGGACGGGCATCGGTGTTTCGGCATTTTCAGCAAATCGCGCCGCGGCCATCGATTTCGCCTACTGGATTGCCGGGGGCGAAGTGCAACGAGGGCTGTATGCGTCAGCGGGTGGTCAACCGGCTCATGCCGACGCTTGGGAAGACGAAACTGTCAATAAGGCGACGACAAGCTTCTACGCAGCTACGCGCAAGACGCTCGAAGCTGCGTGGATGCGCCCACGCCATAAGGGTTACATGATTTTTCAGGAAGCCGCTTCAGATCACCTAAATGCGGGCCTTCTGCAGCACCATCCTGCAAGAAACGTTATCGACGATCTGAACGCACTATTCCGACAAAGTTTCGCCTCGTAAGAGGTCTCTTAAGAGTGCCGGCGCATTTGGCCTGCGCGCCCCCATCGTCCAGGGCAAACACCGATACCTTGCTGGCATTCAGGCGGATTGATCTGGGATGGTTCGGGCTTTCGTGGTGTCCACGTTGCGTAGGAGCCGCACCCGGCCAATACAAAGCTGCTGAACAATAATATGGCAGCCATCACGAATTTCATTTTCCGACCCCCGTCTGCAATCTCCACTGCAAACTCATGTGCCGGAATCATCGGTGAAAGTCAAAGTCGAAGGATATGCGGATGTCTGGTTCTAGAGCGATTCGGTCCTACGCATAGCGCTCGTGTTGATCCCCCTCGCCGCCACGGACGCTCGGATGTGAGTTAATCGCGGTTATCACCGCCAGAGCCGCCAGCGAATTGACATCACGATTGCCGCGATTGAAGGCAGTCATCACGGTTTCCGCGATAACTTTCGCGTCTTCCTCCGAGCTTGATTTAACCACAAGCGTCGCTGCCGCCTTGTTGTAGGCGGCTTGCATGACGTTCCAGTCATCCTGGGAGTAGATCGGCTTTGAAGGATTATCGAAAGGCATAGGACTATTCCTTTCCCGTGGACGAAACGAACCCCGAAAAGGAGGAAAAAATAGCTTCGCAATTGCGGCGTTGCAAATCGAAAAGAATTTACCGGCAGTTGAAAGGGCTTACCGCAGCGCAATATGCGGCTGCCTGCGCTCAAATGTGGCGAACGGCAAATCTGGGTTTTAGACAGTCGGTTCCGTCTGCGATCTTTCCCTGACGGCCCGCGACAAGCGCGACCAGCGCTGACTGAACCACGGGGTTACCAGTGATATTTTCTCGAAGCGTTGACTGGCAAAGGATGGATCGTGTTCTTCAAAGGTCCAGACTTTAAAATTTGTCAACTCATGCGGTCCGAAGGTGTGAATCAATGGAATATCGGCAGCATCCCGGCCGCGCGCCACGACAATCCGCCCGATGCGGCGCTGATTGTGACGGGCGTCGAATGTATGCCATTTGCCGCCGAGATAGACTTCGAACCAGGCGTTGAAATCCATGGGTGCAGGGTCAGCCGGCACGCCGATATCGCCCAAATAGCCGTTCACATAGCGTGCCGGGATATTCATGCAGCGGCAAAAAGCAACGGCCAGATGCGCGAAGTCACGGCAAACGCCGACGCGCTCCTCATGTGCTTGCGCTGCAGTGCGCGTCGATCTGGCAAAGCCATAACTGAAGGTCAAGCGCTGGTTAACGTAGTCGGTGATTGCCTGAACCCGTGTCCAGCCAGGTTTGATGTGACCGAAGAGACTCCACGCCAGATTGCTTAACTCGTCGGTCTCGCAATAGCGGCTTGCCGACAGATACGCCAAACATTCGATCGGCAACTGGTCAACGCTGACTTCGTCTGCATCCTCGTCAATTGGATCGGGCAACCCATCATCCTTGATAACGGTGTCGTATTTCAACGAGAGGTTGCCAGCAGGCGCTAGTAGACGAATGCAGCTGTTTCCGAAAAGGTCGCGAAACGTTTCAAGCTTTGTATCTGGTGTAGCGGTTGGACCACGCTCGCATTGGACGTCCGGTATCCGTTCCGATTCGAGGTTGAGATAGGTCGTCATAGGTGTGGGCTGATTACAGCGAATTGCTATCTCGTAGCCGATACGGATCAACATAGGTATATCCTCTAAAGTTTAGAGGAGAACGCCGCGATCCGGTTCAGGTTCCCCGGCCGTAAATTTTATTGGATGTCGAGCCTCACTCAACGATTCAGCATTTGTTGACCATAGAGCCATAGAATTTGAAACAAATGCGCCGGACGGAAGTTAAGTCCGGAAGATGTGCGGTCAGATTTTTGGTGATGCACAGGAGTGATTGGAATGGTGATGGCTGCAAAACATCCAGGTTCCCGCCCACGCGCAGCGAACGTACTGCGAGAACAGGTCGTTCGCCCGGATTTTCGCCGGGTGGCCGAGACAGCCCGCCCATCAGAAACGGACAGGAATATACCCAAATTGCTGCAGGACCTGCTGGACCGACTCGACGAAGCGGAAAAAGCCTGGAAGAAAACTCGCTGATCTCATAGCGCCCTAATTTCGGACCTGCAGGAGGTTGTCTTGGTAATGCCCAACGCGTTTCGATTTCGCATGGTTGACGAAACTGCCGAAGGACAGTGCGAAGGCGACGAAAATCACGAAAATGATGCCAAGACGCTGAACAAGCATGACAAATGCCCCGTTTGAATTTCCTGAGGATATCGTTGTCGATCTGAACGGCGGCTGAACCCGGCGTTCACTCGGCATTCCAAATGATGACCCGATTTTTACTTTGAACATGGTGCACAGGGTGACGTGGCGCCATTGCTAATCTATGCTGCAGGCATGACCAAAGCTTTTGACGCGATCATCATCGGTGCAGGGCAGGCCGGGCCATCTCTGGCAGGTCGCCTCACGAACGCCGGCATGAAAGTGCTCATGGTCGAACGCAAGCTATTCGGAGGGACATGCGTCAACACAGGATGCATGCCGACGAAGACGCTGGTTGCGAGTGCTTATGCAGCACATCTTGCCCGGCGTGGTGCTGATTTTGGCATCGAGACGGGTGGGCCGATCCAAATCAACATGAAGCGGGTCAAGCAGCGCGCTGACACTGTATCCTTCAATGCCCGTACCGGAGTCGAGAAGTTCTTGCGCGGCATGGAAGGCTGCACGGTTGTGCAGGGCCATGCCCGTTTCACCGGACCGCATGAAATCGCTATCGATGGCGCCGCATTCACCGCCCCGAGGATTTTCCTCAATGTTGGTGGCCGTGCCAATGTGCCCGATATGCCCGGCGTTGAAGACATCGACATCCTGACCAACACGTCGATATTGAGCCTCGATACAGTGCCAAAGCACCTGGTTGTCATCGGCGGCAGCTATATAGGCCTCGAATTTGCGCAAATGTACCGCCGGTTTGGTGCCGACGTGACCATTGTCGAGAAGGGCCCAAGGCTCGTTGCGCGCGAGGACGAGGATGTATCCGAAGCGATCAAGGAAATTTTGGAGGGCGAGGGAATTGCAGTTCGCCTCAATGCGGAATGCATATCGTTTAGACCTCACGCCCAAGGTGCGGAGGTCGGCGTGGATTGCACAGCCGGTTCACCAACCGTTATTGGCTCACATGTGCTGCTGGCAATTGGTCGGCGGCCCAACACCGACGATCTTGGTGCCGACAAGGCAGGTGTAGAACTTGATGAGCGTGGATATATCAACGTTGATGATCAGCTTGAGACAAACGTACCTGGCATCTGGGCAATTGGCGATTGCAACGGGCGAGGTGCCTTTACCCATACCGCCTACAATGATTTCGAGATCGTTGCGGCAAATCTCCTTGACGGAGAAACCCGCAAAGTGAGCGATCGTATCCTCAGCTATGCGCTCTATATCGATCCGCCGCTCGGCCGGGTAGGCATGACGGAGGCCCAGGCGCGCAGGAGCGGGCGGCCATTACTGACTTCCAAGAGGCCGATGACCCGTGTCGGTCGCGCAGTGGAAAAGGATGAGACGCAAGGCTTCATGAAAGTCGTGGTGGACGCGCAGACGCAAAGGATACTGGGTGCAGCCATATTGGGAACGGGCGGCGACGAGGCGATTCACGGCATCATCGATATCATGAATGTGGATGCGACTTATCCTCAGTTGAAATGGGCTGTTCCCATCCATCCTACAGTGTCTGAGCTCATTCCGACGTTGCTGGGAGACCTCAAAGAGGCAAGGTGACGTGCAAACCTATTCCATCACGGCCGCGTGATCTGCAGGAGCGGCGTTCGACGCGGGCTTGCGCAACAGCATGACCAGCGGGATCGATACCAGCGACATGATCATCAACAGCTTGAAATCGTCCATATAGGCGATGATCGTCGCCTGATTTGTTATCATCCCGTCCAGCGCGGCGCGACCAGCCGCCTTCATAGGGTCGAGATTCTGCATCACTGCCGGAGCGTTGAATGCATGGTTGAATGGCGTGACATACGCGGCGATCGACGAATGGTTGCTTTGCACATTCTCTGTGATGAGCGCAGTGACGACAGCAATGCCGACGCTCGAGCCGATATTGCGCGACAGATTGTAAAGTCCGGTGCCTTCGCCGCGCATTGACGCGGGAAGGGTGGCAAAAGCAATCGTCGTAAGCGGCACGAACAGGAAGCCGAGGCCGGCGCCCTGGATGAATCCCACATAGACGATGGTCCACTGTGACACGTCGGGCGTCCAGCCCGTCATGTCGTACATTGCCCAGGCAGTCAGGCTGAAGCCAAGGAACAGCAACAACCGTGTATCGACCTTGCCGATCAGCCTACCGACTATGAACATGCAGACCATGGTACCGACGCCGCGCGGCCCCATGACGATACCGGCAGTGACGACGGGATAGCCCATCAGCGTCTGCAGATAGGGCGTCATCAAGGCGAGCGACGCAAGATAGGTGACGCCTATGACGAAGATAAAGAACATGCTGACCGAAAAATTGCGGTCAAGGAAGAGCCGCGGATTGACGAAAGATTTCTTTGCGGTGAACGTGTGCACAAGAAAAAGATAGAAGGCGCCGGCGCAGATTAGCGCTTCGATCTGAATTTCAGCGGAAGAGAACCAGTCGAGCTGTTCGCCGCGGTCTAGGAAGAGCTGCAGCGTTGCGATAGCAAGGCTCAAGGTGCCGAAGCCGAACCAGTCGAGCTTGGCGCTCACCTCTTTCGTCGTTTCGGAAACAAAGGCGACAATACCGAAAAACGCCAGCATGCCGATGGGCACATTGATATAGAATACCCAGCGCCAGCTGATATGGTCGGTGAGCCAACCGCCGATGACCGGTCCGAGCACTGGACCGACCATCACCGACACGCCGAAAAGCGCCATGGCCCGGCCGCGATCTTCCACCGAATAGATGTCGAGCAGAATACCTTGCGACAGCGGCACGAGCGATGCGCCGAAGAGGCCCTGCATCAGCCGGAAGACGACGATTTGCGGCAAGGACTGGGCGAGGCCACACAGGACCGAAGCGGCAACAAAGCCGACGATGGCGGTCAGAAGAACGTTTTTGCGGCCGAAGCGAGCGGCAAGAAAGCCCGACGGCGGCGTCATAATGGCGGCGGCGACGATGTAGGAGGTGAGGACCCAGTTGATCTGGTCAGCACTCGCCGAGACACTGCCCTGGATATAGGGCAGCGCCACATTGGCGATCGTCGTGTCGAGCGCTTGCATGATCACCGCGAGGATGACACATGCGGTTATCGCGCCACGGTTGGCGATAACCGGCGCGGCGCTGGGGTTGGCGATGGTATTAGACATGACCCTTGCTGCCGAAAAGATCGACGACGTCCGTCATGAAAGATGGGAGGCCGCGCGCATGACCTGTATCGACACTTACAGTGACACTCATGCCCACCCGCAGTGGCGGCTTACCCGCCATGTCATCTATGCTGACGAGCATGGGAATGCGCTGCACAACCTTCACCCAGTTGCCGGTGGTGTTCTGGGCGGGCAGCAGCGAAAAGCTGGAGCCTGAAGCCGGGCTGATGCTGGAGACTGTACCCTTCCACTTCACGTCCGGATAGGTGTCTACGCTGATGGCGACTGTCTGGCCAGGACGCACATAGGTGAGCTCGGTCTCTTTCGGGCTCGCAGCGATCCACATATGCGTTGTCGAGACGAGACTGAAACCAGCCTGCGACGCTTGCAGATAGGCGCCGGTCTGCAGAGAGCTCACATTGGTGACGATACCATCAAACGGGGCACGGACAACCGTGTGATCGAGATTGCGCTGGGCATTGTCGACAGCTGACTGCTGCTGCAGATAGGAAGGATTTTGCTCAACGGGTTGATCTGCGTTGCCACCCAGCTGCGCCAGGGTTGCCGCCGCTTCTGCCTTGGCAACGTCGACCTTTTGCTGGGCGGCGTCGAGATCGTGCTTGGCCTGATCATAGGTCGCGCGAGACGCGAAGGAGCTTGCATTCAGGTCCTGCTGGCGCTGCAACGACTTTTCGAAGAAAGGAATATCGGCTTCAGCCTGGGTAATCTCCGCCAGCGATTGCTTGTAACTCGCTTCAAGATTGAGAACCTGATTGCGGACTACGCCAAGCTGCGCCTTCGCGCCCGCCAGTGCGATGGTGAAGGGAGAGGCATCGAGCCGGAACAGGACATCGCCCTGCTTGACCTGCTGATTGTCGCGGACATCCACTGACTGCACGATACCGGACACATCGGTGGAAACACCGACCATGTCGGCTTGGATATAGGCGTTGTCGGTCGACATGACCTGACCGCCAGTCGCATAGAAATAGCCGCCAACAATCAAAAGGACCGGCAAAAGACCAAAAAGTAGCGGGCGCTTCAAGCTGCGCCGCGGGCGCGCCGGGGCGGGAGCCGCAGCGGGCGCAGTTTCCTTGGCCACAGGTACGGCAGGCACCGTTTCGATGGTCGTATCGGGCTTTTCCATTGCCGGGTCATTGCGGCCGGCGTTGTCCGAATTGGCAGGTATCCGCAAGGAAGGTGAACCGTCAGCCATGATTTTTCTCTCTGTCCTCGACCGGCGTTTGGCATGCGTCGATCAAATTTGTCTTCATAAGGGTCAGTGTTCGAATGAGATGTTCGCGATCTGCATCCGGGACATTGGCGAGCGCTTCAGAGCGGGTGAGGTCTGCAACACGGCGAATGCCGTCGAGAAGGGGTCTTGCCTCTTCGCGAGAAAACAACAGCCGGATACGTCGGTCAGTCGGATGTTTGCGGCGCTCTATGAGGCCGCGTTCCTCGAGCTTGTCGAGAATGCGAACCAAAGTGATCGGTTCTACCTCCAAAAGCTCGGCCAGACCCGCTTGGTGGATTCCCTCGTTTTTGGAGAGATATGCCAGTGTCTGCCATTGCGACCGCGTAAGGCCCAAATCCTTTGCACGCTGCTCGAAACGCCTGCGCAGCAGGCGCGCGACCTCGTGCAGGAGAAAGCTCAGTGTTGGTGCATTGTCCATGAGGAAATGTTAAACTCATAAGGATGCTTATAACAGTCACGCATATAGCAAGGGTGCTAGGGGATTTAAAGGTGATAGCTCGCCGCAGGCAGAAAAAAACTGTGTAGGCCCTTCAACATGTTGTGAAGAAATCCGCGTCTGCTCGACGAAGGTGTTTCAATCCTTGCGCAGCAGGAACGTCTGCTCGTATCCGCTGATGAATCTGTCAAAAAGCGTCGCGAAGGCTTCGACATCCGTGGGGGGCCAGTCTTGCACGACCCCCTGCACGACAGCGAGTTTCTGAGCCTTGATTTCCGCGACCAACTTCCGGCCTAGCCCTGTTATGACGACCACGATGCGCCGCGCGTCCGCTTGGGAAGCTTTACGGCGCAGGACACCCCGCGTGACCATTTCCGCGACGATACGGCTGGCGCGGGAGGGATCGATGCGCAAGATTTCGGCGATCGCACCAACGGTTACTTCGCCTGCCGTTTCCGCTCGTCTCACGGCATCAAGAACATCGAGGTGCGAGAGTTCCAGGCCAGGCGCAACGTTCTGAACTGCAAGGCGGCCAATCAGCCGCCGGCCGACCAACAGGCGCATCCGGGTCATTACCTGACCGATATGCACAATGTCTTCGTGATAGGTTTGATCGTCGGCTTCACGTTTATGTGTCGTCATGGCGTCCGTCGTATTCTTGACCACACTGATACTGCAAAGCATCCAAATATGCAAACAGCATTACCGTGCTGTTGACAATTATGTGCTAATAGCACACTTATCTCTGTAATCAAGTTCGGATACCCTGATCAATGGATATGCATGCACCGCCCGCGCCGCTAGTGACGGACCACCGTCTGCGGCTTATCATCTTCTTTTTCCTGAGTTCGGCCATGTTCATGGCGACGCTCGACAACCAGATCGTCTCGACTGCCTTGCCGACAATCGTCGGCGAGTTTGGCCATCTGGAACGCTTCGGCTGGATCGGATCCTCATATCTGCTTGCGTCGAGCGCCGTCATGCCGATTTACGGCAAGTTGGGTGATCTCTTCGGGCGCAAATATGTGATGATGACTGCCATCGCGATCTTCACCATTGGATCAGCTGTGTGCGGTCTCGCCGTGTCGATGAACACGCTGATCGCAGCGCGGGTGCTGCAGGGGCTCGGCGGTGGTGGTATCATGGTATCGATCTTCTCCATCAACGCCGATCTTTTCGAACCGCGAGAACGGGCGCGATATCAGAGTTATTCAAGCCTTGTCCTCATGGCTTCCGGCGCAATCGGTCCGGTACTCGGCGGCACGATGAGCGATCTTTTCGGCTGGCGATCGATTTTTCTGGTCAATATTCCGGTTGGGATCATCGTCCTGCTCGGCCTGTTCACCATGCTTCCCTATCGCAAGCCCGAACGCAAGCCGAAGATCGACTATGCAGGCGCAATATTACTGGCCCTGACCACAAGCAGTATCGTGCTCGTAGCCGACAGCTCAGAGCTGTTCGGTTCGATAATATCGGTCCAGAGTGTTAGCATTATTGCCTTCGGCATCGTGTGCGCCACGAGTTGGGTGTGCGTTGAACGTCGAGCAGTAGAGCCCATCGTCCCGCCAACACTTTTCCGAAATCCGACTTTCTCGCTGCTGCTGGTGATCTCGATCACCAGCGGTGCCATTGCTATCGGCATGGTCAATTATTTTGCGCTGTTCCTACAGACGACAACGGGCCTGTCGCCTTCGCAGGCGGGTCTGTTTTTCATCCTTTTGACTGGAGGTATTGTCTGTGGGTCTCTCTTAGGCGGGCGGCTGATCTCGACGACCGGTCGCTACAAACCGCAATCCATAGCCAGTCTTTCTTTGAGCTTTCTCGCCTTCATGTTGTTCACGCAGGTTCAGGCGGGAACGCCCGTGTTCTTCATAGGCATCCTGATGGCCATGCACGGCATCGGTATCGGTCTTGGACAACAGGTTCCGGTGATCGGCGTGCAAAACGCAGCCGACAGCCGGGATGTCGGGGCCGCGACGGGGGCGGTGACACTTTCGCGCATGGGCGGAGCCTCCATCGCCATTTCCATTTATGGCGCTATCGTTGCAGCAAACCTTTCCCGTGTCGGCGTCACCATCCCTGGGGTCAGCAACATTGAGCAGTTGACGCCGAAAATGTTGGGTGCGTTGCCGGAAGCAGCACGACAAGCGGTTGCCGATAGTTATGCTGCAGCGTTCACACCGCTTTTCCTGACCTCGGCGGGCTTTGCCATCACTGGATTACTGGCAGCGTTCATGCTCAAACCAGTGCTGCTGCCAACCGCAGGGGCTGTGAACAAACCGAATGCAGCTGAATAATGCGCGAAGTGGTGCCGCATAGGTGACTCGAACACCTGACCCCATCATTACGAATGATGTGCTCTACCAACTGAGCTAATGCGGCAGGAAAAGAACTTCCCGATCCTTCAAAGCGGCCATCATGATGTGCCAGCGGATGTCGCGCCTGATACCTTCATTGGTTTGCAAATGCAAGCCTAGAGATGCGTGCGTATCGTCAAATTACCCGTCGCCAATCACCCTTGATCCACACATATTCGGCAAATTAGAATTTTTCTATTTTGACGATAGACAAGTGCGCAAGAGCAGTTAATCTTCTCCCTACCACATGACGCCCGGAAGAGGCACCTGCGTCAACGTTCTGGGAGGAACCTATGGCCAAAGTGGAATTGTTCGTGAATGGACGCGCCGTCACAGGCGAAGCCGAAGACCGCACACTGCTTGTGCACTTCCTGCGTGAAAATCTTGGGTTAACTGGCACGCATGTCGGGTGTGACACGTCGCAATGCGGTGCATGTGTCGTTCATGTCGATGGCAGGGCGGTCAAGTCCTGCACAATGCTGGCGGCCCAGGCCTCCGGCTCGACGGTCACGACGATCGAGGGCCTGAGCGCCAGTGGAGAACTCCATCCGCTTCAGGTCGCGTTTCGGGAAAATCACGCGCTTCAATGCGGGTTCTGCACACCTGGGATGATTATGACTTCGGTCGATATGATACGGCGCCACCCAAACGGGCTCGATGAAGCAACTGTGCGGGATCAGCTCGAAGGCAATATTTGCCGCTGTACCGGCTATCACAACATCGTCAAGGCCGTGCTCGACGCATCGGACAAAATGGGCAAAGGCGCTGTCAAAGCCGCCTGAATCACTTGGATTTTCAGTTTTGTAGCCGGTGGCTTGGAGGTCAACTTTTCCAGGCAAACGCGCTCGCGACAGGGAGACGAAGCCATGGGTGTTGAAGGTATCGGAGCAAGTGTTCTTCGCAAGGAAGACAGAAGATTTATCACTGGCAAGGGCCGCTATACTGACGATATGTCCGTACCGGGCATGAAACATGCTGCCTTCGTGCGCAGCCCCCATGCCCACGCGAAAATTACCGGCATCGATGTTGAAACAGCCAAGAAGATGCCCGGCGTCATCGGCGTTTTGACCGGGGCTGAGCTGAAAGCGGACGGGATCGGCAATCTCATTTGCGGCTGGATGATCCATTCCAAAGATGGAACGCCTATGAAGATGGGCGCTTGGTCGCCGCTTGCCACCGACACGGTGCGTTATGTTGGCGATGCGGTTGTTATCGTAATTGCTGATACGAAGGGGCAGGCGCGCGATGCTGCCGAGGCGGTCGACGTGTCATACGAAGAGCTTCCGGTTGTTGTGAAGACTGCCGAAGCCCTGAACGAAGGTGCGCCGCAACTTCATGCGGAAGCGCCCGGCAATCTGATTTTCGACTGGGACATCGGGGATGAAAAGGCCACGACGGATGCTTTCGCAGGCGCTGCCCATGTCACCAAGATGGATATTGTCAATGGCCGCCTTGTTCCCAATGCGATTGAACCGCGGGCAACGCTCGGTGTCTACGACGCTGGAGAAGATCACTATACGTGTTGGACAACGTCTCAAAATCCGCATGTCGCTCGCTTGGTTCTGAGCGCATTTTATAATGTGGCGCCGGAGAACAAACTACGCGTCATCGCCCCAGACGTCGGCGGCGGCTTCGGATCGAAGATCTTCATTTATCCTGAAGAACTCATTTGCCTCTGGGCATCGAAAAAGACCGGCGTTCCGGTCAAATGGGTGGCTGACCGGACTGAAAGTTTCCTAGCGGATGCGCATGGCCGTGACCACGTCACCCACGCGGAACTAGCCTTTGACAAAGACAATAAGATCCTTGGTCTGAAAGTTCAGACGATCGCCAATCTCGGCGCCTACATGTCGCTATTCTCGAGTTCCGTGCCGACCTATCTATATGCCACGCTTCTCTCCGGCCAATACGACATTCCGGCGATCCATGCCAATGTTAAGGCAGTTTATACCAACACCGCGCCCGTCGATGCCTATCGCGGAGCCGGACGGCCGGAAGCAAGCTTTGTGCTTGAGCGCATCATGGAAACCGCGGCGCGCGAATTGAAGGTTTCTCCGGCAGAGCTTCGGCGGAAAAATTTTGTCCGTACTTTCCCGCACCAGACGCCGGTAATCATGAACTATGACGCGGGTGATTTCGACGCGACCCTCGATGCCGCGCTGAAGGCTGCCGATTATGAGGGGTTCGAGAAGCGCCGCGAGGAGGCCGCCAAGCGTGGCAAACTCCGCGGTATCGGATTGAGCTGTTACATCGAGGCCTGCGGTATTGCGCCTTCCGCCGCAGTCGGCTCTCTAGGTGCAGGCGTGGGTCTGTGGGAGAGTGCTGAAGTCAGGGTCAACGCGATTGGCACGATCGAAATTCTTACCGGCTCCCATTCGCATGGGCAGGGACATGAGACAACGTTTGCCCAATTGGCTACCGAGCGTTTTGGTGTTCCGATCGAGAGCGTTTCCATCGTTCATGGCGATACTGATAAAGTACAGATGGGGATGGGGACCTATGGCTCGCGTTCCGGCGCAGTCGGAATGTCAGCCGTCGTCAAGGCTTTGGATAAGGTGGAGGCCAAGGCAAAGAAAATTGCTGCCCATCTCCTCGAAGCAGATGAAGCCGATATTGAGATCAAGGATGGTGATGTCAGAGTCGCTGGCACCGACAAGTCGCTGCCATGGTTTCAGGTGGCGCTCGCGGCCTACACTGCCCACAACCTTCCCTCCGGCATGGAGCCGGGATTGAAAGAGGGTGCATTCTACGATCCATCCAACTTCACCTTCCCAGGCGGCTGCCATATCTGCGAAGTGGAAGTCGATCCCGAGACGGGGGTGACCGAGATAGTTCAGTTTGTTGCTGCGGATGATTTCGGCAAGATCATCAACCCGATGATCGTCGAAGGACAGGTTCACGGCGGACTGGCTCAAGGCATCGGGCAAGCACTGCTTGAAGGCACGCATTATGACGATACGGGGCAGCTGCTAACTGCAAGCTTCATGGACTACACCATGCCGCGCGCGCAGAACCTGCCGTCGTTTAACATCATGACGACGGAAACGCCGTGCCCGTCCAATCCACTCGGCATCAAGGGGTGCGGCGAGGCGGGAGCCATTGGTTCGCCCCCCGCCGTGATCAACGCCATCACCGATGCAATCCATAACAACAATCTGACCATGCCGGCGACACCGCAGACTGTATGGAATGCCATCCAGGCTGCGAAGTGAGGGGAAATCATCATGTATGAGACACAGTATCATCGCGCTGCCTCCGTTGAAGAGGCTGCAAGACTGATGGGTGAAGCCGAAGATGGTAAATTCCTGGCTGGTGGAATGACCCTGATTCCAACCATGAAACAGCGTCTGGCGTCGCCGAGCGATCTTATAGATCTCAGGAGAATCGAAGCGTTGAAAGGCGTCACGGTCGATGGGCGCAACGTGCGGATTGGCGCGGTCACGACACATTACGATGTCTCGACCAATGAGGAACTCGCCAAGATATGCCCGGCTATTAGCAATCTGGCTGGCCATATCGGCGATCCGCAGGTGCGAAACATGGGCACGATTGGCGGGTCGATCGCCAACAACGATCCGGCTGCTGACTACCCATCGGCGCTATTGGCGCTCGATGCGACGATAATCACCAGCCAACGTTCTTTGTCCGCATCAGATTTCTTCATCGGCCTGTTTGAAACTGCGCTTCAGCCAAACGAGATTATTGTGGCTGTGGAATTCGTTGGGCCGGATAGGGCGGCTTACAAAAAATTCCCAAATCCAGCTTCACTTTATGCAATGGCCGGTGTTTTCGTGGCCAAATCGGGCGATAATATCCGTGTGGCTGTAACAGGCGCAGGCGAGGGCGGCGTTTTTCGTCTCAAGGATGCAGAGACAGCACTCGCCGGAAACTTCAGCCCCTCGGCGCTGGATAGTCTCGCGGTGGATCCGGACGTACTCCTATCCGACATGCATGCTTCTGCCGACTATCGCGCCAATCTGGTCAAGGTCATGGCGAAGCGCGCTGTCGCGGAGATCACGAACAGGCCGATGTGAGACGGACATCCCTCGTGATTTGGCGGCAGCATCGCTAAGCTGCACAAACCGCCGTCTTTGCTGCGTCATATTCCCGCTCAAGGCGGGCGACGAGACTGGCTGCCGGAGCGATTTCCTTAACGGCCGAAATGCCTTGGCCGCAGCCCCAGATGTCTTTCCAGGCCTTGGCGCCGGTCGTTGCTGCCTCGAAGTCCATTTTGGAAGGGTCAGCCTCTGGCAAATGATCCGGATCCATTCCGGCCTTGGCTATTGACGGCTTCAGATAGTTTCCATGAATCCCGGTGAAGTAATTCGAATATACGATATCGGAAGAATTGGAGCCGACAATCATCTCTTTATAGTCATCGCCAGCGCGCGCTTCGGTGGTGGAGATGAAAGGCGAGCCGATATAGGCAAGGTCGGCACCCATGGCCTGCGCCGCCAGAATGGCGCGGCCGGTCGCGATGGCACCCGACAGCAACAAAGGCCCATCGAACCATTCACGGATTTCCTGGACAAGCGCGAACGGAGAGAGCATTCCCGCATGGCCTCCCGCACCTGCTGCGACCGCTATCAACCCATCCGCGCCTTTGCGAATAGCCGAATTGGCATGGCGGTTGTTGATGATGTCGTGAAGGACAATACCACCATACGAGTGGATGGCCTCGTTCACCTCCGGCACCGCTCCCAACGATGAAATAACGATCGGAACTTTGTATTTGACGCACATCATCAAATCGTGTTCGAGCCGCTTGTTCGAGCGGTGTACGATCTGATTCACGGCAAAGGGCGCAGCTGGGCAGCCCGGGTTTTTCTCGTCGTGACTGCGTAGGTCTTCCGTAATCTCTGCGAGCCACTCGTCGAGCTGTGCTTCGGGGCGGGCATTCAAAGCCGGAAAAGATCCAACAATTCCGGCCTTACACTGGGCGAGCACGAGCGCTGGATGTGAGATAATAAACAATGGAGCACCCACCACCGGAATTCGCAGCTTCGACTTCAAGATATCCGGCAAGGCCATTGTCTATCTCCAAATTTTGACGTTAGCGTAAACGTAACTTTCATACCAGAGCCCATGCATTCGGGGCAAGTGAAAGGTAGGTGATATTATGAACGAGCGCCGATGCAGGGTTTCGAACAATAGCGTTGATAATTCGAAACGGCCATCATTGCGCCGCGCGAGTCTTGAATAAGCAGCGAGATGCGTTATGGCTAGCCAACCATGGGAGCCGTGTTGAAGGGATAATCGTCGAGTTGGAAGCAATCGAGCAAGCGATCAGGAATGCGTTGGCCAAGGTCGACGTCGGAAACCCTGCGATTCGGCAGAAGGTTTACGAATCGGCTTGGGGAGCCCATGAGCGTTCGCTTGCGGCAAACGGGGCGTTGGATGATGGGCAACGGGACGAACGCCGCGAACGGCTGAAGGACGCAATCACCAGGATCGAAAAAGAAGTCCAGACAACGGGTTCGATAGCGCCTCCAGTGCCTGCGCCAGTTGTTGAAAGGCGTGAACCAGTGCTTTCGCAGTCTGCGACGAGGATTGAACCTACGATTGATGTTGGACGGAAACCTGACTTTGACGCACCGGAACTGATATCCGATGCGCCTGTCACTGCCGACAATTATCGCCCGGACCGCCTGCGCCCACGGCTGAAGCGAAACACGGAACGCAAAAAGGCGAGCGGCCTAACCAAATTTGTTATCATTCTTGCCATCCTGGCCCTAGCGCTCGGTCTGCTCTGGCTTGTTGCTTCCGGAATTATCAATTCAAAGCCGTCCAGCATCCCGCCAAGCACCGGCAATCCGGCCGTAACCGGTAGCCACGAGCCGCTGAAGGAAGGCGAGTTGTCGCCTGAGGGTAACTGGATTACGATTTTCGATCCGTCCGATACAACGCAGGTATCTGTCGCCGGACGGGCGACGGCCACGATCGGTGGTGATCAGGTAGAGAAGTATCTGCGTATCACGTCGCCTGGTGAAGCCGATGAAGTTAGTTTCCAGGTCGGCCAAGGCGTTCTCGAACAGCTTGCCGGTAAAAACACGATGTTCGATATCGTAGCCAAGAGCGAGGATGGTGCCAGGACGCAAATGGCGGTGAGTTGCGACTTCAGGGATCTGGGTGATTGCGGACGCACGCGTTTCGATGTTTCCGATGCGAGCAGCGAGTATCTGGTGCAGAAGCAATTTCCGGCGGATAAGAAACCGGTTGCGGGCGGCGCGATCAAGATCAATTCGGATATAACCCAAGCGGGAAAGTCGGTCGATATCATCTCGATTCGCGTCCAGGTCACGAATTAGAAGAAGATGGAGCGCGCGTTTCTATCTTCCGGCGATCTGATTGCCGACCGTCGTGCGTCCTATGCTGATATGCTATTCGAAACCGGAGACTATGGTGCGGCTGCCGACCTCATGCGGCAAGCACTGGAGATAACTCCCAATTGGACTGCCGGCCTTTTTCGGCTTGGCGAGATGCATGAGGCGGCGGGGCAGGGTGATGCCGCGGCTGAGGCTTGGCGAAAATTGCTGCAGCTGGAACCGGACGATCGCTTTGGCGCAGGATTGAAGCTCGCGGCAACCGGCCACGCCGCCCCGCCGGACACACCACCGACAGCCTATGTCGAAACCCTATTCGACGCTTATGCGCCAACCTTTGAAACAGCGCTTTTGGAGAGATTGGAGTACCGAGTCCCCGAACTGCTGGCGAACGCCATCAAGGTGGCCGAGCCGGAACGGCGTTTCCGCTCCGTGCTTGATCTTGGTTGCGGTACCGGCCTGATGGGTCCGTATTTCCGTGCCTATGCCGATGAACTAGTCGGGGTGGACCTCTCCGAAGCCATGCTGCAGAAGGCTGCCGAAAAACAAGTTTATGACACCCTTGTCAAAGGCGATGTGAACGGACTCGATACGCCTGCCCAAAGCGCCGATCTCATCGTTGCGGCGGATGTCTTTGTCTATGTTGGTGATCTCCACCGTGCGTTCAACAATGTCGCCGGGGCGCTGGTACTGGATGGCTTGTTCGCATTTTCCGTTGAGAACCATTCGGGCGACGATGAGTTGATCCTCCAGCCATCGCTACGTTACACCCATTCCGAAAGCTACGTTCGGCGGGTCCTGGCGGAGAATTCCATGACATTGGTAAGTCTGCAGCAGGAGATGATCCGTCTTGATCGGGGCGAACCCCTGCACGGGCTTATTGTCGTCGCGAAGCCTGACGTCTATTAGTCTTTGCGGAATACCAAGCGTCCCATCCAACCGGTCACGACTGCAAGGAACACAGCAAAAAGACCATAAAGCAGGCTGTATTGGTTGGCGGCGCGGTAGATGCGAAACTCAAGACCCGCTTTAACAATGTTGAGACTTGTCGAGCTTTCACGCAAAAACTCACCATTGCGAAACAGATATGCGCGCGCAATATGCTTGCCTACAGGCACATTAGCGGGCAACGAAAGGGTGGCACGGAACAACGTGGATGACAGGAATTGCACGTCGCCGGGGCGTTGATTGTACAGACGCTGTTTGAGTTTCAGCCGCGGTAACTCCTTGGTGAACTCCTTGAGGGATTCGCTCGATCCAAAGCCGTCAGGCATTGGCTCGTAGAAGATATTGTTGACCCCTAGGCTAAGCTGGCCGAATATTTTCGGCGTTGCTATATCCTGCAGATTGCGGGTTGATGCGAGCGAATAGGATGCCGGAATGTGTTGGAATGACACGGATTCCGCATTGACCCAAATGCCAAAGAATCGGTCCTTGCGTCGCACGACAAAGTCCCTCTCGGGACCTTCGAGAACCACAACGATATCATAGCGACCTTGTCGCTGGATCAACGGATCGGCATTGTCCAACGCACCGAAAACCGTCAGGTCAGTGCCTCGGAAGCCGGATGTGATCGCGATCGTGTCAGTGGAGAGACCGATTTCAATGGTCTCCTTGTTGCCAGGCAATTGCTGTGCGTGAGCCTGCTGTCCCGCAAGAAGTGCAATGATCAGAACTAGAGCACCGGCGCGCGTATTCATGGCGCCCTCGTGGCGAGCGCAACCGCGACAGAGTAAAGATCATCGGGCGTGACGAAAAGTTCAATCGCGAGACGCAGACCAACCGCTAGGACCAGCATAGCCAGCAGCGCGCGCAGTTGTTCGCCGCGCAATTTCTGGCCGATGCGGGCGCCATATTGGGCGCCGATCACCCCGCCGGTCATCAAAAGCATCGCCAGTACGATATCGACTGACTGATTGGTGGTTGCCTGCATCACAGTGGTGAAGGCTGTGACGAAAACGATCTGATAGAGGGACGTACCAATGACCACATTCGTCGGTACCTTCAACAGGTAAATCATTGCGGGAACCATGATAAACCCGCCGCCGACACCCATGATCGAGGAGAGAAACCCTATGGCTCCACCAAGCACCAAAACGGGGATGATGCTCACATAAATCTTCGAGGCGCGGAACCGCATCTTGAAGGGCAGCCGGTGTACCCAATTATGCTGGCCTGGCTTCTTCAAATTGGAGAGCTGGCCAGCTCTCGTCCTTCGCATGGCCTGAAGGCTCTCATACAACATCAGACCGCCGACGGTGCTAAGAAAGACGACATAGAGAAGCGATACTATGAGATCGAGCTGGCCAAGTTCGCGCAACACAACAAAGACATAAATACCGACGCCTGCACCGGCGATACCGCCTACAACCAGTAACGAACCTAGCTTGACGTCGAGGGTGCCGCGTTTGAAATGGGTGAGAGCCCCGCTGAATGACGAAGCAATGACCTGGTTTGCGCCAGTGGCAACCGCAACAGCAGGTGGAATATTGTAAAAGATGAGAAGCGGCGTTATCAAAAAACCGCCACCAACGCCAAACATACCCGATAAAAATCCTACCGCCGCGCCCATAAAAAATAGCACGAAGACATTGACCGAAATCTCGGCGATAGGCAGGTAAATACCCAATGCGAACCCCAAACCCATTATGGTGTCACGACACCGTCGTACCACCACAATGACAGCAATTCTTTAAGGTTTCTTGCCCGCTTGCCGGGCTCAAGTCAAATTCTGGCTGAGGGCCCTAATACATTGCGGCTTAAACGCGAATCCCTGTGTCGCAATAGCGTTGCTATAATGGTTTTAAGAGAGAAACTTATCCCCTTGGCACGGTCAGCCATTCTTCCTGAGTAAATTGCGAACCAGATCCTTGTCGATATTGCCGGTGGGCTTGAGCCCATTGTCCTTCTGGAACGCCATGATCGCGTCGCGTGTTTTAGAGCCTATTTTACCGTCCGAACCGCCGGCATCATAGCCGTGCTTGTTGAGGATGAGCTGAACGTTGCGGATCGCCTTTTCCATATCGATCGAACCGGTCGTCGTCGGGCTTTCCCGCCAATCCGCGGGCACGTTGAGGGCGTTGGCGTCCGGATTCAGCTGTTTCGGCTTCCAAAGCTCTGTGGCAGCCTTCGCGCGTTCAAGCTGCTCGGGAGACATGATCTTGGCCACGTCGTCTCGCTTCTGAGCAGCGTCCCTATCACCGGCATTGGCCGCGATCGCGAACCATTTATAGCTCTCTTCCAGATTCTGTGGCAGGCCCACACCCTTGGCTGAAAGAATGCCGAGATTGAACTGGCTGTCCTTGACACCGAGTTCGGCTGCCTGGGTAAACCAACGCGCGGCGGCTTCGTTGTCTGGAGCTGTACCATCGGCTCCGGCGGCAAATAGGACGGCGAGGTTGTGCATGGCGCTCGCGTTGCCCTGTTCGGCGGCAAGCTGATAATAAGTCTTGGCTTTCGCCAGATCGCGAGTAACACCAAGGCCCTTCTCGTAGAAGTTGCCGATACGGTATTGCGCCGGCGCGAAGCCCCGTTCTGCAGCAAGGTTGTACCATTCGGCTGCTTTGGCGAAGTCATTGCTGACACCGCGCCCATCCATATAGTTGTTACCGATTTCGAAAAGAGCCTTGCTGTCGCCGCTTGCTGCCGCATCGCGCAGCGCTTGGGGTCCAGCCTCAGTCGGAATTGCGGGGATAGCTGTGGTCGATGCAGTATCGATGACCGGTACCACCGGCGTGGCGTCCATGGTGGATGGTGTTGCTTGTTGCGTGGCGATAACCGCTTCCACGCTGTCCGGTGCGGGCTGTGAGGCAGCCAGTTCCTTCGGTGCGCTGTTTTCGGCCGGAGTTGTAAGTACCTGAGTCTTTGCTTGCTCGACAGGTTGTGGTGCTTTGGTTGCAGCATCCCCTACTTGTTCGGGTGGCGTAGGCCGGGCAATGGATGCTTTTTCAATTCCGTCCGCATGGTTCAGATATGCATTCTTCAGTTGCAGACCTGCAATTGCGATCATGATCGCGCCGATCGCCAAGAGAATTGGCTTGCGCTGGCGTGTAAGCAGGCTGTCCTTGGCAACGTCAGCCCTGTCAGACACCGGGGTGCGCTTCTGGCTCTCGACTTCCGAGGCTGCTGCTTGAGCAGCGCGCCGAGCGGCGGCGATAAAATCGGCCTTGCCTTCCGATGTACCGCCGGCAAGTGGCATATCCCGGCGGTCGTCGCGAACGCGCTTCAGGATAGAATTCAGATCTGGCATACCGGAGCCAGGCTCAAGCGGACGATTGAGAATGTTCGGATCCAGATCGACTTTATCCGTCTTTTTTGCCTCCTCGACGACATCGATTTCTATGTCCTGTGGAAGCATTTCCTGTTTGCTGCGTCCCTTCAGGCCGCGGGTAAGGCTGCGGAAGAGAGATCTTTTTTCGTGGGTTCCCTCTTCGGCAACATCCGTACGCGTCGCTTCCGATGGCAGTTCCTGGCTTGTCGAGAAGATCGCAGCATCGAGAACCGGCCCGACATCCATGGGGGAATCGTAAGCCAGCGTAGCTTTCATCGCTGGCGCTTCGGGGATGACTGTGTCTTCAATCCCGGCTGCAGGGGGCCTGTCGACCGGAGCCGGCCCGCTTTCGAGCGAGGCAAGCCGGTCAACTATCTTGAGCAGCGTATCGTGGATTGCCTCGAACGTCTTGCTGTTCCGCTCTTCGGATTTGCGTGAAAGCTTTTCCAGCGTCTTCAAGTCGGCGGCGAGTTCGCGGGCAATCATGCTATCGTGGTCGCTGCCAAAACTGGCAGTGTTGCGGATCGCCTCGATCGCAGCGTTTCGGGCAGCCTCCACGACGAAATCACGGTTTGCCGCCATTGATTCTTCGATCGCGTCGAGGCGTGGTGGGATAGCGGACATTTCGGCGTATCGATCATTCGATTGAGCAAGATGCTCGGCCAAACCCGCAATCTGCAGTTCAAGACTGCGAATGACATCGTGCGTATTCTCGGTTTGCGGCATGTTTTGCGCAATGTAGCGTGCCATGTCCTCGAAACGGGCTTCGATATTATCGGTCAGGCGAATGTCGCTGTTCTCGCTCATCAAGTGGTGGTCGTCGAGACGGCGCGTTAGTTCTTCGAAGCGCTGATCGATCTTTTCGATGAACTCGGGATCAACCGCTGGCTGCGGTAGGGTTTCAAGCTTTTCGATGATCTGCAGTACGCGGCTTTCAAGGTCGCGGAAATCAGAGATATTGATCGCCGCCGGTGCGGTCTGCAAATGGCGCATCACCGCCGACAGCTGTTCAGACAAGATGTCAAGACTGATCGCAGGTGTTTTGCTCTGCTCGGTAAGTTGATCAACACGCTCGGCGAGTTCGCCCATACGCTTGAGGATGGTATCCGAGGTGCGGTCGGGCGACGTCAGTGCGGCAATGCGCGCCTCCAGGCGTTCGAAGGCATCGACTTCGATTGATTGGCCTGAGGCTGGTTGCGAGGTAGCAACGATGGCGCGGCTGATCTCGTCAAGTCGTTCATCGAGCTGCTGCATGTATTTGGAAGGCAGCGAGGTGCCACTTCCTGTAGTCGAAGGGTTGCGTTGTACAAAGGCATCGAAGCGTTCATCGATTGCATCCCAGCGATCGCCAAGATTCTGTACCGATTCTTCGCGGGCCAATGTATTGACTGTGCGCTTCAATTCATCGAGATCCCCGCGCAGCATGGAAAGATGACCCGTCTCCGCCTGGCTTGCAGACGCTCGATTGAACGGGCGCTCACTGGAAGCGGTTGACCGGCTGAGTCTGCCAATCGTTTCGCTGTGTGGTTCCGCAGAGTTGATGGGCGATTTGATCTCGGCTTCCATCTCCTCACGTAGCTGTTTGAGTTGAGCGGCAATTGCCGAGAGGTCATACTTGTTTGAAACAGGCGCGGGGGTTGCTGCAACGTAACGGGAGGTGGTCAATTGACCCGCACGAGAGGCGAGAGCGGCAAACCGATTGGCAATATCCTCGCTCTCCGGAGGATTCTCTTTCTTCGGCTCCATTGCACCCCGCAACTGACTTTCGAGATCCTCGAGCGTACGGTTGATACTGTCGAGCGACGTCGCATCACGGCGTGCGCGATTTACATTGACCTGTTCCATTAGTGACCTCTGGTTCGTCATGGACGTCTGCTCGAGTTGACGCCACACCGTGGCGGGTGAAAAACCATCGCTCTGAGGAAACGGCCAATAGCGCTGTGCGCGTCGGGGCCAAACCGGAGAGCCAGGGCTTGCGCCCCATGCGATCCGACAAGCCGTGAAAAACAAATCACACATAGACACGGTTCACCGTCATCGTGACATTGGCGAAACGTGGTAAACAACTGGTTAAGACCCTGTATGAAGTGGTTAAAAAAGTATTTGGCCGGCTTAATCCAAGAACGGATCTTCGCCCCGAAAAGGGGCGCCGCGGACCTTCAAAGTGGTGACAGTGGGCGTAAATGCGTCGGTAAAAAAACGAACTCGAGACAATTTTGACGTTTACGCAAACGTCAAAATTTGCTAGATTGAATGTCATCACAACGGCGCCATAACTCGTGTGCCGTTTTTGCTTTGTTTTGGAGGAAGCCTGATGCCGAGCTATCGCGCGCCTGTTGAAGACACGCTGTTTATCTTGAACGACGTACTGGGTTTTGAACGCTACGGTAATCTACAAGGTTTTGGCGACGCATCGCCGGATATTGTTGAAGCCATCCTCAGCGAAGGCGCCAAGCTAGCCGAGAATACACTGTTCCCGGTTAACCAGATTGGTGACCAAGAAGGCTGTGTACGTCACGATGACGGTTCGGTAACGACTCCAGCGGGCTACAAACAAGCGTTCGATCAGTATCGCGAGGGCGGCTGGGTTGGCCTTGCCGTGCCGCAGGAATTTGGCGGTCAGGGTCTGCCATACGCGCTGCACGTGGCGGCGGGTGAATATATGGCTTCGGCGAACATGGCGCTCGTCATGTATCCCGGCCTGACGCAGGGCGCCATTGCGGCAATTCTCACGCACGGCACCGACGAGCAGAAACAGACCTATTTGCCAAAAATGACCGATGGTACGTGGACAGGCACCATGAACCTTACGGAGCCGCACTGCGGCACCGATCTCGGACTGTTGCGCAGCAAGGCTGTGCCGAATGCCGATGGTTCGTATCGGATTTCCGGCCAAAAGATTTTCATTTCTGCCGGTGAGCACGATATGGCCGAGAATATCATTCACCTGGTTCTCGCTCGCATCGAAGGCGCACCGGAAGGTACCAAGGGTATTTCGCTTTTCATCGTGCCGAAGTTCAATCTGGACGAGAACGGCAATCCCGGGACGCGCAATGGCGTATCCTGCGGTTCAATCGAAGAAAAGATGGGTATTCATGGCAATTCGACTTGCGTCATGAATTATGACGAAGCGACCGGCTACCTGATCGGCGGAGAGAACAAGGGTCTGCGCGCCATGTTCACAATGATGAACGAGGCGCGCCTGGGCGTTGCACTGCAGGGTCTGTCCATCGGCGAGATTGCCTACCAGAACGCTGCCATCTATGCGCGCGACCGTATCCAGGGGCGAGCGCTGACGGGACCAAAAGAGCCAAATAAGAAGGCCGACCCGATAATTGTCCATCCGGACATTCGTCGTATTCTGTTGACGATAAAATCCTTCAACGAAGCCGGCCGCGCCTTCATCCTGTGGTCAGCATTGAAATCGGATATTGCTCATCGCTCCGGTGACGAGGCCGAAAGACAATTGGCGGATGACATTCTCGGCCTGATGACACCGGTGTTGAAAGGTGTCCTGACCGACAAGGGCTTCGAACACGCCTGCATGGCGCAGCAGGTCTTCGGCGGCCATGGTTATATCGAAGAACACGGTATGAGCCAGTATGTGCGGGATGCGCGTATCGCCATGATCTATGAGGGTGCCAATGGCATCCAGGCATTGGACCTCGTCGGCCGTAAGCTCGGTGCCAATGGCGGACGTGCTGTCATGGCCTTCTTCAAGGAGGTCGGCGATTTCTGCGAAGAAAATCGCGGCGACGAAAGGCTGTCGTTCTTCACGAAGCATTTGAAGAAAGGCCTCAATGACCTCCAGGCGGCATCCATGTGGCTCATGCAGAACGGCATGGCGAATCCTGACAATGCGGGTGCCGCTTCGACCGACTACATGCACCTGTTCGGCCTGGTCTCGCTCGGTTACATGTGGGCGCGAATGGCCAAGGCATCCCATACCAAACTTGCTGAAGGCGCCGGCAACAAGGCCTTCCATGAGACCAAGCTCGTCACGGGCAAGTTCTTCATGGAGCGCGTCATGCCGGAGACGTCGGCGCATCTTGCTCGCATTCAGACGGGAGCGGATACGATGATGGCGCTCGCTGCCGAAGCATTCTAAGCTAACGCACGCTCATTTCGAGCCGCGTCTCGCGGCTTCTTTACTATTCTCGGGAGGTTTGTAATGGGTCTGCGACCGGAAGAAGTATTGGGTGTTCCCAAACCCGACTGGAAGACTGACGACGTTGTGATGCTGGAAGAGATGGCCACGAAATTTCTCGAGGCCGAGGTTCTTCCGCACTACGACCGCTTTGAGAAACAGGAAATGTTCGACCGTTCGGTCTGGGAGCTTGCCGGTGAGAACGGGCTTTTGTGCGCCTCGATGCCGGAAGAATATGGTGGGGCAGGTGGCACCTATGCGCACGAAAGCGGCATTCTTGAAGCGATCAGCCATGTCGGTGTCGACGGCTTCGGCATAGCACTGCACAATTCCATCGTTGCTCCCTATATCCTCCATTATGGGTCTGAAGAGCAAAAACAGAAATGGTTGCCGAAAATGGCGACCGGTGAGCTAATCGGCGCCATTGCCATGACTGAGCCCAGTGCGGGCTCGGACCTCCAGGGTGTAAAGACCAGTGCGAAAAGGGATGGCAATCACTATGTCATCAATGGGTCGAAGACATTCATCACCAACGGTCAACTCGCGAATCTGGTCATCGTCGTAACCAAGACCGATCCAGCGCAGGGCGCGAAAGGCACTTCGCTCTTCGTCGTGGAGACTGACGGGCAGCAAGGTTTCGAACGCGGTCGCAATCTCGACAAGGTCGGGCTGAAGTCCAATGATACCTCTGAACTGTTTTTCAATGACGTCCGAGTGCCTGCGTCCAATCTGCTTGGGACGGAAGAGGGACAGGGTTTCGTCCAGCTGATGCAGCAATTGCCACAAGAACGGTTGCAGATTGGCGGGACTGCTATTGCCATGGCAGAACGCGCCATTGCGATTACATCGGACTATGTCAAGGAGCGCAAGGCTTTCGGCAAGGCTGTTATCGAGTTCCAGAACACACAGTTCAAACTGGCCGAACTCAAGACGGAGGCCACGATCGGCCGCGTTTTCTACAATCATTGTGTCGAGCGCCATCTGAATGGCGGGCTCGATCCCGTTACGGCTTCAATGGCAAAGTACTGGCTGAGCGACTTGCAAAACAAGGTGGTCGACGAGTGTCTGCAGCTGCATGGCGGGTACGGCTATATGAACGAATATCCTATTGCCCGCATGTTCCGCGACGCGCGCGTCCAGCGGATCTATGGCGGCACCAACGAAATCATGAAGCTTTTGATCGCCCGCAGCCTCTGAGCTGCCGGTTCGAACAGGGAGAATGAAATGACTGACGCATATATTTACGACCACGTCCGCACGCCGCGTGGCCGGGGCAAGAAGGACGGCAGCCTGCACGAAGTGCCTGCCGTTCGTCTCGGCGCTCATGTGCTCGAGGCGCTGCGCGATCGTAACGGCCTCGATACGGGCCTGGTCGATGACATCATCTATGGCTGCGTCGATCCGGTCGGAGAGGCTGGCGCTGTTATCCCGCGATCCTCCGCCTTCGAAGCGGGCTATGATTTCAAGGCGCCGGGCATGCAGATATCGCGTTTCTGCGCATCTGGTCTTGATGCAGTGAATTTCGCCGCCGCCAAGATCGTGCAGGGTGCGGATGACATCGTCATCGCCGGCGGTGTTGAATCCATGTCGCGTGTCGGCATGGGCATGTCGGGTGGTGCTTGGTACATGGATCCGTCGGTCGGCCTGCCAGGCTATTTCATGCCGCAAGGCGTTTCCGCTGACCTGATCGCCACGAAATATGGCTTCACTCGCGATGATGTAGACGCCTACGCAGTTGAAAGCCAGAAGCGAGCCGGTGAGGCCTGGCAGAAGGGTTACTTCAAGAATTCGGTTCTCGAGATCAAGGACCAGAACGGCCTGACGATTCTCGATCATGACGAGCATATGCGGCCGACCACGGACATGCAGGCACTGGCTTCGCTCAATCCATCCTTCGTGATGCCTGGTGAAATGGGTGGCTTCAACGCTGTCGGCATTCAAGCCCATCCCGAAGTCGAGACAATCAATCACGTCCACCATGCCGGCAATTCATCTGGCATTGTTGACGGCGCCGCAGGCGTATTGCTTGGGTCAAAAGTTGCTGGCAAAGCGATCGGCTCAAAGCCGCGGGCCCGCATCCGCGCATTCGCCAACATCGGTTCGGACCCGGCGCTGATGCTGACCGGCCCAGTCGACGTGACGGAGAAACTCTTGAAGCGCGCCAAGATGAAGATTTCAGACATCGATCTCTTCGAACTGAACGAGGCGTTTGCTGCTGTGGTGCTGCGCTACATGCAGGCCTTCGACATTCCGCGCGACAAGATCAATGTCAATGGCGGCGCAATCGCCATGGGGCATCCGCTCGGCGCCACAGGGGCAATGATCCTCGGCACTGTTCTTGATGAGCTGGAGCGCCGGGATCTCAACGTTGCGCTCGTTACACTTTGTATCGGTGCAGGCATGGGCACCGCAACCATTATCGAACGCGTCTGAGGAGATAAGAAAGATGAGCTATACGAACTTCAAATTCGACGTAGACGCGGACGGTATTGCACTCGTAACCTGGGATATGCCGGATAAGTCCATGAACGTCTTCACCGAAGCGGTGATGAAGGAACTCGACGCCATCGTCGATCGGGTTGCGAAGGATGAAGCAATCAAGGGCGCGGTGATCACCTCCGGCAAGGACACTTTCTCCGGCGGCGCCGACTTGACCATGCTGAAGCGCATGTTCCAGCTTTTCCAGGAAGAGAGGGCGAAGGACCCGAAAAAGGCGGTCGAGCTTCTGTTCGAAAATACTGGCAAGATGGGCGGCCTTTTCCGCAAGCTGGAAACATGCGGGAAACCTTGGGTTTCGGCAATCAACGGCACCTGCATGGGAGGCGCATTCGAGATGTCATTGGCCTGTCATGGCCGCGTCGTTTCCGACGACCCGTCGGTGAAGATGGCCCTGCCGGAAGTCAAGGTCGGCATTTTCCCTGGCGCTGGCGGCACGCAGCGTGTTCCTCGTCTGACCAACCAGCAGGACGCCCTGCAGATGATGACGACCGGTTCCAGCCTGACGGCCTCACGCGCCAAGGCGATGGGGCTGGTGCATGAGGTCGTTCCGGCCAAGAAGCTGGTTGAGTCTGCCAAGAAGATGATCAAGGCCGGTCTGAAGCCGGTACAGCCATGGGACGAGAAGGGCTTCAAACTCCCGGGTGGTGCCATCTATTCGCCAGCGGGCGCCAATCTCTGGCCGGCGGCAACGGCAATCCTCCGCCGTGAGACCTATGGCAATTATCCGGGCGCGGCCTCCATACTGAAATCGGTGTATGAAGGCCTGCTAGTCCCGTTCGATACAGCACTCAAGATCGAGCAGCGGTACTTCACCAAGATCCTGCAGACGACAGAAGCGGGAATGATGATCCGTTCCCTGTTCGTATCATTGCAGGAACTGAACAAGGGCGCCCGCCGTCCAGCTGATGTCAAACCGACGAAATTCAAAAAAATCGGTGTTATCGGTGCGGGCTTCATGGGAGCGGGCATCGCCTACGTTACTGCCAAAGCCGGCATTCCGGTAGTGCTCCTCGACCAAAGCATCGAGGCTGCGGAAAAGGGCAAGGCGCATTCCGTCGAGCTGGTTACCAAGGAAATGCAGAAGGGCAAGGCTACTGCGGAAGAAAAGGAAAAGCTTCTCGGCCTGATCACACCATCGGCAGATTATGCCGATCTCGAAGGCGCGGATCTCGTCATCGAAGCGGTTTTCGAAGATCGTGAAGTCAAGCGGATCGCCACAGAAAAGGCGGAAGCCGTGCTGAAGCCGGCCGCGATTTTCGCATCGAACACGTCGACGCTACCAATTACCGGCCTTGCCAAGGTCTCGCAACGTCCTAAGAATTTCGTCGGAATTCATTTTTTCTCGCCCGTCGACAAGATGCTGCTGGTGGAAGTCATTCTTGGCAAGAAAACTTCGGACAAGGCGCTTGCCGTTGCGCTTGACTACGTACGCGCAATCAAGAAGACGCCGATTGTGGTCAATGACACACGCGGCTTTTACGTCAATCGCTGTGTTCTGCGCTACATGTCGGAAGCATACAACATGCTCATCGAAGGTGTTCCGCCCGCAATGATCGAAAATGTCGCGCGCATGGCGGGCATGCCGGTGGGTCCGCTGGCGCTCAACGATGAGACGGCGATTGATCTGTCGCAGAAGATCCTGAAGGCCACGCTGACCGATCTGGGCCCAAAGGCAATCGATCCACGGCATGTGGAGCTCGTCGACACGCTCGTCGATAGATATGACCGGCGCGGTCGTAAGAACGGCAAGGGCTTTTACGATTATCCGGCGAAGCCTGCCAAAAAGCATTTGTGGCCAGAGTTGAAGACGCTCTATCCGCAACAGAACCCGGACAAGATCGACGTCGAGGTACTGAAGCAGCGCTTCCTGTTCACGATAGCGCTGGAAGCGGCACGCGTCATGGAAGAAGGCATTGTCACTGATCCACGTGAAGCGGATGTGGGGTCGATCCTTGCCTTCGGCTTCGCACCCTACACTGGCGGCACCCTTTCCTACATCGATGGGATGGGCGCGGCAAAGTTCGTCGAAATCGCCAAGGGCCTGCAGCGGAAGTATGGCACACAGTTCAAAGCGCCGAAGCTCTTGCTCGACATGGCTGAGAAAGGCCAAACCTTCTACGACCGTTTCAATCCTTACGCCGCAGAGGAAAAAAAGCAGGCTGCTTGACAGGGTGGAGAGAAATAGGTCCCTGGTGCGTGGTTCAAGAAGTTCATCTAAAGCGTGCTTGCCGACGTCGAAAGGATGTCGGCAAGCACGATTGGTTATTGATACCTGTAGAACCACGCATAAAAACTGTGAAAAATAAGAAAATTTTCCGTAATTCTACTCGACTTTTGTCAAAATCCTTTATAGAACAGTATTGAAGGTATTTTTTCCTTTATTGGATATCATCATGTTTTCACATGACCGCATATGGGCGGCCATAGATGCGCTGGCAGAACGCCACTCGCTTTCCGTATCGGGATTGGCGAAGCGTGCGGGGCTTGATCCAACAACCTTCAACAAATCCAAGCGCTACGCCGTTGACGGGCGCGCACGGTGGCCGTCGACTGAATCGCTCGCCAAGATCATGGAAGCTACCGGCGCTTCTCTCGATGAGTTCATGACGCTCGTTCTGGGCAGGGCCAGCGGCGGGAATGGCGGCGCGACGCGTGCTGTACCGCTGCTTGGCTTCGCGCAGGCAGGCGCTGGAGGCTTTTTCGATGATGGCGGCTTTCCTGTGGGTCAAGGCTGGGATGTCGTCGAGTTCCCGGTAGGGCCTGCCGACTCGGTTTATGCGCTTGAAGTGTCGGGCGATTCCATGCTGCCGCTGTATCGCGATGGCGATACGATCATCGTTGCGCCCGGGGGAGCAGTGCGACGGGGCGACCGTGTTGTGGTGCGTACAAAGGACGGGGAAGTCATGGCCAAGATACTTGCACGGCAGACGCCGCGGACAATCGAGTTGCAATCGATGAACCCCGAGCATCCCAATCGCACCTTCGATGCGGTCCATATCGATTGGATCGCACGGATCCTGTGGGCCAGCCAATAGGAACGCATTTTAGATGCGCCAGATGCCACTTTATGTCCTGACCGTTCTGGTGGTTTTGGGACTGATATACGCTTTCGTCGCGCCATTTAACGGGGGCATCGATATGCCTAGTCAAGATCAAGGTGTCGATGTCACGCCAGAGAATTTCGAACTGCCCGATGAGATGACCAATGTCGCTCCAGAAGATTCATCGGAAGCCACACAGCCGCAGGCAAGGGTAACATCACCGCAAGCGCGTCAAGTCGATCCGGATGCGATGGCTCCCTCAGGCATTGACAATGCGCCGCTCGAGCGGGTGGAGCCTCGCCCACCCCTGAGTACAAAGCTGGAAATGCTTCCCGCACCGCGGACACCTCCTGCGCCGGCGCCACCACCGGCGCCTGTCGACAATACTGCCAAGCCAGCACTTCTTTATCGCCCCGTCGCCACCGCAGCCGGGGCAATTGAAGCAGGCGGTTACCGAATCGCGCTGGATGGGATCGAAATAGTGCAACCGGAGGAAACCTGCATTATGGATGGCGGTAGTGCATGGCCGTGTGGCATGGCTGCCCGGACCGCGTTCCGCAATTGGCTACGCTCTCGCGCTGTCGAATGCAATGTGCCGGGACAACCGCCCGACAATATCATCGCCACACAATGCAGGCTCGGCAACGCGGATCTTGCCGAGTGGCTGGTGCAGAATGGTTGGGCGCGCGCGAAGGATGGAACGGTAATGGCGGATAGAATGAAAAAAGCGGAGGAAGCCAAGCTTGGTATCTTCGGTGGGCCGCCTCCAGCACTGCCGGCCTCAACCAATTTGCCTATCCCGTCGATAAGTGATGCGCCGGAACCTGCTGCTGAGCCGCTACCGTCTCCGCCGCCATTGTCTGTACCAAACGCCCCATTCCCACCGCGCCCAGAATAGCTATGCTTCGTGGCAAACAGCCTCGATGTTATGGCCGTCAAGGTCTCGCACAAACGCGCCGTAATAATTGGGATGGTAATGCGGACGCAATCCGGGCCGTCCGTTGTCACTACCGCCAGCCGCTATGGCGGCCGCGTGAAAGGCATCGACGATATCCCGGCTTTTGACACGAAAGGCAATGTGAAGCGGCGGTTTGTTCGGATCGCCATTGGTTACCCAGAAGTCGGGCTTGCCACCCTCGCCAAAACCCGCCACATCCGCGCTTCCTGTTACCGAAGCTGGAACTTCGTGGAGCAACTCGTATCCAATTGGAGCGAGCGCTTCCCGGTAGAATTTCTTGCTTCGCTCGAAGTCGCTTACGACGACACCTGTATGATCGATCATTCGTCCCTCCGAGAAGATTTGAGGCGCACTATCTCAAATTAATTGTCCCGCGAGCGCCCTCGCAATCAATGCGCGCGTCTCGGCGATTCCATAGAGTGCCACGAACGATCCGAAGCGCGGTCCGCGTTCTTGGCCAATAAGAACCTCATAAAGCATCTGAAAGAACGATACGGACACACCCGGACCTCCCTCCGGGCTTTTTTTCGCATGGTCCTGATAGCGTTCGATGCCGCGGGCCACGTCCAACATGGCATTTTGAATCATCCCGCCATCGGCGTCGTCAGGCAGCGCTGCGAGCGTTTGGCCCATCCTCTCGAGGGCCAGACGTTCCACGTCGTCGGGTGCCCGGAATTTCTTTGTCGGCTTTACGAAATCGTTGAAATAACGGATGGCGTAGCCGACGAGTGCGTCAAGTTCCGGACTGTTCTGCGGGGTCACGCCGGGTGCGTAGCGGGAAATGAAACCCCAGAGTACGCTACGATTTTCAGCGTTGGAGGCGCTGACGAGATTCAACAGAAGCGCGAACGGTACTGGCATCTCCACCATCGGCGGATTACCATTATGCAGGTGCCAGACAGGATTGTTCAGCCGGTCTTTCCAGGATTGGCGTTCGTAGGCGGCGAGATAGGTGAAATATTCATCCACCGCCTTGGGAATGACATCGAAATAAAGCCGTTTTGCGGTTCTCGGCTTCTGGAACATGTAAAGGCCGAGGCTTTCCGTAGGTGCGTAGGTCAGCCATTCGTCGATACTGATGCCATTTCCCTTCGACTTGGATATCTTTTGGCCAACATCATCAAGAAACAGCTCATAAACGAAATGCTCGGGCGCCCGGCCTCCCAAAATCTCGCAAATGCGGTCGTATACGATTGCATTTGTCTGATGATCCTTGCCAAACATCTCGAAATCCACGCCGAGAGCCGCCCAGCGCATGCCGAAGTCGGGCTTCCATTGCAGTTTGACATTGCCACCCGTCACGGGAAGGGTGGTCTCGGTGCCGTTTTCGTCGTCAAAAGTTATCGTGCCGTTCTTGGGATCGACATTCTTCATGGGCACGTAGAGAACCCTGCCGCTCGTGGGAGAGATTGGCAAAAAGGGGCTATAGGTTGCCTGGCGTTCTTCCCCGAGCGTTGGCAACATCACGTTCATGATGTCGTCGTAATGCTTGACCGCCCGAAGCAAAACTTCATCGAAGCGTCCTGATTTATAGTATTCCGTCGCACTGGCAAATTCGTAATCGAAGCCGAACGTGTCAAGAAAGCGGCACAGCATGACGTTGTTGTGGTCAGCAAAACTGCTGTAATCGCCGCCAAAGGGATTTGGGACGGACGACAGTGGCTTATGTAGATGTGGCACTAGGGAGGAGGGGTCGGGTACGTTGTCCGGAATCTTCCGCATGCCGTCCATGTCATCAGAAAAGCACAGCAGCTTGGTGTTGACCAGGTCCTTGGTCAACACACGAAAGGCATGGCGCACCATGGAAGTGCGCGCCACTTCGCCGAACGTGCCGATATGCGGCAGACCCGAGGGGCCATAGCCCGTTTCGAACAATATCGTCTCGGGGTAACCGGTCTTTTCATAACGTTTGATGATCTTTCGTGCCTCCTCGAAAGGCCAAGCTTTGGCCTCTGCTGCAGCCTCGATTAATTCGGGGCTGAGTTCCATGGGGGTATCAAGGCGCGAAGTCATTCTTTTTTCCTGTGTTCTGCCATCCGGTAAGGCGGGCGGACACTATGGCGCAAGCTGGCTGGCGTCAATTGCGTGTGCCCGCGCTGATTTCAAATGATCGATCAGCTCAATAAAAATCGACCGGAAAATAACGCAGATAGAGTTCGGATGTGGTGCCTTTTTCCTCCATCGCCTTCAAGGCAAAATTAAAGGCATCGATAAGCTCACTATTCTTACGTGTGGTCGCAATGGTCATTCCATCACCCAGAAACTGGGGTGCGATATAGGGTCCACCGGCGAAGGCGCAGCAGTTGCCCGATTCAATGCTGCCGATCCAGAAGGATAGATCCGACCCGTCACCGAATACTGCGTCAATCTTCTTGGCTTGGAGATCCTTGAGCATGAGATCACGCGAGGGGTAGCCGACCCAATGGCCCTTCGGGAAGTAGTCAGCAAAAATGGCTTGGTGCACTGACCCTTCTACAACGCCGACTGTCTTTTTCTCGAGCGTATCGGCAAGATGTTCATCAGTAAGTGGCGTTTCCTTCAGGGTCACAAATCGTGCTGGCAACCTCATATAAGGCGTCGTAAAGGCGAGTTTCTGACGCAAGGCTGACGTCGGTCTTAGTCCGGCGATAATTGCTTCCGCCTCTCCATTTTCAAGTGTTGGCAGCAATTCATTCCACGGGCGCGCTTCAACCTGACACATTGCAGTGACGGCGAGCTCATCACAGATCGCCCGCACCAGATCGATATTGAAGCCGGAAATGCGTCCTGTACCGTCAATAAAATTAAAGGGCGGATAGTCGACCGTAGTCACAAAACGGATGCGCTCGATTGTGGAAAGATTTGGCTTGGAAACATGTTCACGCCCGTCCCAATAGTGCGGAAAGTTCGACGCGGCATGGGCCAGCGACACCGCCATCAGGATGATGCTCAGAACGGTTGTAGCGAGTGTGCGGAAGTGCATTCGGTCTCAACGGAACAGTGTGATTTGCCGTGAACGTAACACGATCTGGGTGCCCTTGACAGGCTAGAACAAGTTTTGTGCATTCAAAGCCAGTTCTGTTTCCCGTATGGCGAGACAGCGACACGAAAGGTGGCGAGGCCGATGTTTGCCCGTCGGACGCCGCCGCCCGACAAACTGGGTGTCCGCCAGCCCTTCGGCCAGAATGGCTCTGAATGGACAAAGTTTGCTCTAGCTTCATCCCGTTCAGAAAAACTAATGACAATTGCGAAATTTCAATATTAAATGTTAATATTGCGCATAGCCTGCATTGTATATCGAGAGACGCTACTTTTAGTATAGTGATATTTGTAAATTTCAATTTTTGATTGAAGGTTTCAGATGATATTGTTGCGTAACTACATTTGCTATTTCCAGATGTTGCTGGGGAGTGTCGTTGCGACCGTCCCTCATTAGAGATGCCTCCCCATGACCAAGCAAATCGCGATTTCGCTCGCCGCTCGCCTCTGCGCAGGTGGAATGGCGAAGCCACCGATCATCGCAGCGTTCAGGCGATCTGTTTGCAATGCAACTTCCTTCCTCGAAGAGCTTTATGCCTCTGATGGTGCCGATGACGCATTGATCGCATCGTGTGTTGCTGATGAAGCAGGCTTGTTGTTCGATGAGATTGCTACAGATGTACGCGTCGTCGCCCCTACGATACCGAATTCAGTGGCTCTGAGGCGTATAAGACACGCAGTAGTCGTCACATGTGATCACACGACCTTGATCTATATTGCGCCGACGCTGCAGGAAATTGCAGTGCTCAAACGTCATCTTCCCCAAAGCCAGGATATCGCACCCCGACTGAGAATAACGACTCCCGCGCACCTTTTAGAATTTCTGCGACTGCATTACGAGCGGGCGCTAGCGGAAAATGCCGTAGACATTGTCGAAACGACTAGTCGAGGATTCTCGGCAAGGATTGTTGTGACCGGCAGCCAAGGCATCCTTCTCGGGCTATCGAGCGCGTCGATCCTATTCGGGCTTGCCCTTGCACCTTCTTGCCTATGGTTCATTTTTCATATGCTTTTCTCGGTATTTTTTTCCGGGTGCATCCTGCTGCGCCTAATGGCGGCAAGGGCAACGATAAGACGAGAAAAGCGCGTCCTGCCAACGGTTCCAGCGCGCGAGCTTCCCGTCTATAGCGTCATGATTGCGCTGTACAAGGAAGCCGATGTCGTTCCGCAATTGGTCCGGGCAATGATTGAGCTCAACTGGCCACGCTCGAAGCTGGAAGTCACCTTCCTGTGCGAAGCAGATGACGTCGCGACCATTGCAGCGTTCCAGGATCAAAAACTACCCCATGGTTTCATGGTCATTCCGGTGCCCGGCATCGGGCCTCGTACAAAACCGAAAGCACTGAACTACGGGCTTCAAATGGCGCGTGGAGAATTTGTGGTTGTTTATGATGCAGAAGACCGGCCGCATCCCGATCAACTGCTCGAGGCATGGCAGCGCTTCAGTGTCGGAGGGCGCAACCTAGGCTGCCTGCAAGCTCCATTGGTTATTGGGAACACTCACGAAGGATGGCTTGCCCGCTTGTTCGCATTCGAATACGCCGTGCATTTCTTTGGCCTTTTGCCCTGGCTTGACCGCAACGGTCTCGTGTTACCGCTCGGCGGAAGTTCCAACCATTTTCGCCGCGACTGTCTCAACGGAGTCGGAGGTTGGGACCCATACAACATGACCGAAGACGCTGAACTTGGTACGCGACTAGCTCGTCGCGGATTTACTGTCGAGATGCTGTCGCTGCCAACGATTGAAGATGCGCCGACAGTCATCGACGTGTGGTTGCGGCAGCGGACACGCTGGCTGAAAGGCTGGATGCAGACTTGGCTATTCGAGATGCGGCATCCGAGGCAGTTTCTTGACGATCTCGGTTTTCGACGATTTCTAGTCTATCACATGTTGATAGCAGGATTAATCGTCTCCTCGCTGCTGTATCCGCTGATGATTGTTTTCATTGTGTATTCGGGGGTAGATCTTGTTTTGGAAAACGCTGCTATCGCCGATCGCGGTTTTTTAATCTATGATTGCATGAATATCACTATGGGTTACCTGTCATTCCACGCGCTGGGAAACCGCAGTTCAGTAGGTAAAGATATAAAAGGCTCTATACTGCGCGTTATACCGTTCTATTGGATATTGATATCGCTCGCGGCATGGCGTGCAGTCAAGCAACTCTGCACACAGCCCTTCCTGTGGGAGAAGACACCCCACCGACCGGCCGCGGTTAGAAAAAGCCTGGACCCGAGCCGATAATCAAGGCGTCCTCGTTGCCGATCGAATCGATATCTCGACCCTTGTAAGGCAGGCTCAAAAGTATTCTGCGGATCACTGCATGGCGTGCGCGGCGTTTGTCGTTGGAACGTACGACTGTCCATGGTGCGTAAAGCGTATGGGTGCGAGCAAACATCTGGTCGCGCGCCTTGGTATAGTCGTCCCACTTTTCGGCACCCAAGATATCGATCGGTGAGAATTTCCAGTTCTTCAACGGGCTATGCCTGCGATCGTGGAAGCGCTTCAATTGCATGATCTGGCCGATATCAAGCCAGAATTTGAAGAAATGAATACCATCGGCCACGATCATGCGCTCAAGGCCGGGTGCTTCTTCGAGAAATGTCTCATGCTGTTCGGGGGTGCAAAATCCAAGCACGGGTTCGACCCCCGCTCGATTATACCAGGAACGGTCGAAGGTTACGAATTCGCCGGTGGTGGGAAAGTGCGAGACATAGCGTTGGAAATACCATTGGCCCCGCTCGGTCTCGCTGGGTTTGGGCAAGGCGACGTTGCGTGCGGAGCGCGGATTCATATATTGACGCAAATTGAAGATCGTGCCGCCCTTGCCCGCCGCGTCCCGTCCCTCGAAGAGCGCCATCACCCGACCGCCGGTATCCTGTAGCCAGTATTGGAGTTTCACCAGCTCGATTTGCAGCTTCTCGAGCGTCTCCGCGTATTCGTCTTTTGGCATCTTTTCAGTATAGGGAAAATCACCGGATTCCAGCGCGCCATCTTCTATCCAGTCCGGTAATTTCGGATCGTCAATATTGAAGCTGCGCTTCTTGCCGTCAATCTTCAGTTTGAGTGTGGATTTCCCCTGATCCGGGCGTTGCGACGTCTTTTTTGAATCTTTACCCAACTCGTTCATCCTCAATTGACATAAAGCCATGTTATTGGGAGAGCGTTGGCTCGTCCAGAGGCGAAAAAAGGACTGTATTGCAGGAGTTTAACGCATGCGCATATGGAGGCTGAAAAGCCGGACCTTGTGGCGAAGAGCTGTAGAAAGGTTGATCCAGGCGCGGTTTGTGCTGGGAGTTGCTGCATTCATAACGGCCCTGGTTCTAAGTTCTGGCGCCTCCTGGTGGTTGAGTTTTGGCATTCTGATGCTGGTTTTCCTTGCGGTCGTCATGCTTTCCGCAGCTCTGCCTCGCAACTCAGCCCGGCATACCGATACGAATATTAATGACCCTGCAATCTTCAGCCTGTCAGGTCAGCAACTTGCAGCGCAATTGCCGGATCCACTGATTATTTTTGATCATGAGGGGACGATACTTTACGTCAATCCTGCTGCCAACGGCGCTTTTCCGTCGTTGGCGCGGGGCGGCGCGCTATTGATGCATTTTCGTGCGCCTGAAATGCAGACGCTGGTCCAATCGGTCGTCGCCGATGCGATGGCACGATCTGTCGATTATTTTGAGCGTGTTCCGGTAGAGCGCTGGTACCGCGCCACCGTTCTTCTGCTCGACCAGGCGGGTGGAGCAGATCGACAATATCTGTTGTCATTCCGCGACCAAACCGAGGCGCATCGTCTGGAACGCATGCGGTCCGACTTCATCGCCAATGCCAGTCATGAGTTGCGCACCCCGCTCGCCTCGCTCAGCGGTTTTATTGAGACTTTGCGGGGGCCCGCCCGAAATGATGAGGCGGCTCGCGACAATTTCCTTCAGATCATGCAGAAACAGGCCGAACGCATGGCGCGGCTGATCGATGATCTGCTGTCGCTGTCCCGCATCGAGATGAAGGCGCATATTGCCGTGAAAGATCAGGTAGATCTGGCGGTGGTGCTCAACCATGTGGCAGATTCACTTAGTCCGCTTGCTGCCGAACTTGGCATCGAGTTTGAGCGCAATATTGATCCCGGTCCCATCAATGTTCTCGGCGATCGTGATGAACTGACGCAGGTTTTCCAGAACCTCCTGGAAAATGCCTGCAAATATGGCCAATCCGGCAAAAAGATTATCATTGAACTAAGACGGGATGGTGGGTCTATCAGGGCCACGATACAGGATTTCGGCCCAGGCATTCCGGACGAGCATATTCCGCGGCTTACTGAGCGGTTCTACCGTGTCAGCCTGGAGACGAGCCGAGCTCAAAAGGGAACTGGCCTTGGGCTTGCTATCGTCAAACACATCCTTACACGACATCGCGCACGGCTGATCGTCCGGTCAAAAGTCGGTGAAGGCTCGTCATTCACCGTCGCGTTTTGACCTCTGAAATGCTATATCTCCTGACAAAAAAGGCGCCACTCGGCGCCTTGATGGGTTATCTATACTCGAAATTAACGGATGCGGCGGCGATCCGAAGCCGGCTGATACGCCAAACGGGCATGATAAGTGCAGTAAGGGCCGGATTCGCCGACATCATTACCGCAGAAATTGAAATCCGGCTGCAGAGGATCCCCGACCGGCCATTTGCAGGTCCGCTCGCTCAACTGCACCAGTTCAAGTCGCCGAGAAATTGGCACGACGACATCGGTCACCGTTTTCGTAACAGTGTGCGTTACGAGATCTGTGCTGTATTCCGTCTGCAATGCGGTTGCGCCGACACTGCGGTTTACAACCCTGCTCGACATATGTCCGAGGGAGCCGGCGCTTCGATGGCCGCTTGGCGCACCGGTGTTGACCTTCTTGCTACGTGTCTGGGTCGAGGTGGTCTTGCCACGCCCCGACAGCTTCAACCGATGGACTTTGCCAATGACAGCATTGCGGCTGACACCACCCAGTTGTGCCGCGATCTGGCTTGCACTTAGACCTTCGGCCCAAAGTTTCTTTAGCTGCTCTACGCGCTCATCTGTCCAGTTCATCGTTTCCTAGCTCCATATGGGGCTCAGTTTTGTGCGGACGTTAGACTGAATCCTTCCTCGTACCTGGATTGCTCCAGATTGGCCTGATACTATATCTATTCAGATGACGAGGACGCCGCACGAAATCTAGCTATTTCGTTTCCCAACGTACAATATGGGATGACTCTGTGACAAGAGTCGGGCGAGTGTCACGGTATGGGTTTTTGGGGTTTTCCCCAACTTGCGCGGTTAACTGTTGCAAAAAACACTCGCTAAATGGCTTGGGCTTGCTCGTTAGAGTTGCAGGAACGAAATCTGGATTGCATCGAGAGCTCAGGTCGCAGTGAAAACTTGTAAAGTGTTCATTTGACAACTGGGGTTCGAATGACGATATTACCATTGTATGGCCGCCCCCAAAAATGGCATTGTGGGGCGGCTTTTTGATTTCATCGCTGCCGGTTTTTCTTTGTAATCAGCAGGTTTGGCAAATCGGGTTTTGGAGGCCCTTGACGATATGACGGACGCAAACGCGCAACCGCTTTACGACACTTATGCTCGTGCGGATCTGCGCTTTGAGCGAGGTGAGGGCATGTGGCTGATTACCGAATCCGGTGATCGCTATCTCGACTTCGCTGCCGGTATCGCGGTCAATTCGCTTGGCCATGCGCACCCACACCTCGTCGAGACCTTGAAAAGTCAGGCCGAGAAGCTTTGGCATGTCTCCAACATCTATGAAATTCCAGGCCAAAAGCGCTTGGGCCAACGGCTCGTCGATAGTACCTTCGCCGACAAGGCCTTCTTCACCAATTCCGGTGCAGAGGCGCTCGAATGCGCGATCAAGACAGCGCGGCGCTATCACTACGTCAATGGTAATCCCCAGCGTTTCCGCATCATCACGTTTGAAGGCGCCTTCCATGGCCGCACGCTGGCGACGATTGCTGCTGGTGGTCAGCTGAAATATCTTGAGGGTTTTGGACCAAAAGTCGAAGGCTTTGATCAGGTGGCTTTCGGTGATGAAGAGGCATTGAAGTCAGCGATTGGACCCGAAACCGGCGCTATATTGATCGAACCCATCCAAGGCGAGGGCGGTGTGCGTCCGGTGCCCGACGAGGAACTGCGCGCGCTGCGCAAGCTCTGCGACGAACACGGTTTGCTCTTGATCCTTGACGAGGTTCAGACAGGTATGGGCCGCACAGGCAAGCTCTTCGCGCACGAATGGTCCGGCATCAAGCCGGACATCATGGCCGTCGCCAAAGGCATTGGTGGCGGCTTTCCCCTCGGTGTATGTCTTGCGACCGCCGAAGCCGCCAAGGGCATGACTGCCGGCGTGCATGGCACGACCTACGGAGGCAATCCATTAGCCATGGCTGTAGGCAATGCAGTCCTTGACGTCATTCTGGAGGAAGGTTTCCTTGATAATGTTCGGCATATTGCGCTGTTTATGAAACAGGGGCTGGCTTCAATCTCCGATCGTTATCCGGAAGCGATTTCCGAGGTGCGTGGCCGCGGCTTACTGATCGGTCTGAAGTGCGCTGTACCAAATACAGCGATGGTTCAAGCATTGCGCGATGAACATCTGCTTACCGTCGGCGCGGGCGACAACGTTATCCGCCTATTGCCACCACTGGTTGCAACCGAAGCGGATGCCCGTGAGGCCCTCACACGGATCGAAGCTGCAGCCGAGCGTCTGTCAGGCACAGCCAGACTGAAAAGCGCGTAGAGACAAGTCTTATGATGATCAAACAGGACCTCCGTCATTTTACGGATATCTCGGCGCTTTCGCCTAGTGATCTGCGGCACATTCTCAATGATGCGCGCGACCGCAAAACGCGTCTCAAAGCCGGCAATGTCGAAAAACCCTTTGCCGGCAAGGTGCTGGCAATGATATTCGACAAGCCTTCAACGCGCACACGCGTGTCCTTCGATGTGGGCATGCGTCAGCTTGGTGGCGAGACGATCATGCTAACGGGATCGGAAATGCAGCTTGGCCGCAGCGAGACTATTGCCGACACTGCGAAGGTGTTGTCGCGCTATGTCGATATCATCATGATGCGAACAACCACGCATGAACGCCTGACCGAGATGGCCGAAAACGCCACGGTACCAGTGATCAATGCGCTGACGGATGACACCCATCCATGCCAGATAATGGCAGATATCATGACATTCGAAGAACATCGGGGTGCAGTGAAAGGCAGGACTTTCGCCTGGACGGGTGACGGCAACAATGTGCTGCACTCGCTCGTCGAGGCCGCCGCGCGATTTGATTTCAATCTCAACATCGCGACGCCGGAAGGCAGCGAACCAGACAGCAAGTATCTTGATTGGGCAAAGCGCGCTGGCGCCAAGATCAGACTGACGACGGATCCAATTTCGGCCGTCGAGGGTGTCGACTGTATCGTTACCGATACTTGGGTATCGATGGGACAGGAGGGTCGCGCCCGCGGCCACAACGTATTCATGCCGTACCAGGTCAACGACGCATTGCTAAAACATGCCGACCCTGATGCGCTGTTCATGCATTGTCTTCCCGCACACCGCGGCGAGGAGGTGACTGACTCCGTCATTGATGGACCGCACTCCGTCGTTTTCGATGAAGCGGAAAACCGTCTACATGCACAAAAGGCAATTCTTGCCTGGTGCCTCGAAGGAGGTCGCCCGGATGCCTGATTCTTCCATCCGTACTGACGAGTATATATTCGCGGGCGATGATGCCGTGGTTCCGTTCCAGGTCGAGGAACTGGACGCACGCGGGCGTGCCGTTCAGCTCGGGCCTACACTAGACGACATTTTGAGCCGTCACGACTATCCGGAGCCAGTAGCGAAGCTTCTGGCGGAGGCGATCGTCCTTACGGTACTACTCGGCACATCGCTGAAATTCGATGGGAAGTTCATCTTCCAGTCCCAGTCGGACGGACCAGTCGACATGCTGGTCGTCGACTTTCGCACGCCGAATTCCGTTCGTGCCTACGCGCGCTATGACGAGGAGCGCTTGGCCGAAGCAATCGCTGATAACAGACTTTCCCCGGTACAGCTGATGGGTGGCGGTACGCTCGCGCTCACCGTCGATCAGGGCGAATACACCCAGCGGTATCAGGGCATCGTTGCGCTCGATGGCTCCAACCTCGAAGAGATCGCAAAGACCTATTTCCGCCAGTCGGAGCAGATTCCCACCGACCTTCGGCTTTCGGTTGCAAAGCTGATCGAACGTGGAGAAGACGGCAAGCCGGTCGAGCAATGGCGCGCCGGTGGGCTTATCGTGCAGTTTTTGCCTGAATCGGACCTGCGCATGCGTCAGCGCGATCTACCGGCGGGTGATGCGCCGGACTCTGACGACTACGATGACGTCGACCTCGTCGAAGACGATGACTGGGCTGAAATCAAGGCACTCGTTGCGACGATCGAAAGCTCGGAATTGACGGATCCTCAAGTTGGAGCCGAACGCCTGCTATACCGCTTGTTCCATGAGCGTGGCGTCCGTGTTTTCGACGCTGTGCCCGTGAACGATGATTGCTCCTGCTCACGGGAAAAAATCGCCGGCGTATTGTCTGGCTTCACTGCTGAAGAGATTACCGACAGCATCGAGGATGGCAAGATTAGCGTCACCTGCGAATTTTGCTCGACAGAATATGAATTCGACCCGGCAGAGTTTTTACCAAAGAACTGAGCGATCAGGCACGCATTGGCGCCGTTAGTTCGTGAACGATCGTTACAACTATTAATAGCGCGATGTATGCGCAGATAATCAGCCAAAGCGGCCATACTCTCGTTGATTTCTTCGCAAGAAGGCCGACGATGAGACCGGGTACCATCACCAGCGCGATCAACTGACTGACAGCTTCCGTTCTTGTTGTGAGGCTTGGCAGACTATAGCCGAGAAACTGTCCGCCTACGGCCAACGCAAAGGCGACGGCAGAGCAGGCCAAAGCCTTGATGTAAGGCGATTGAGTGCGATTTGTCTCTTGCATCAGTTCAATGTGCGCAACTGATCGGGCAGGTCAAGTGAGAATGCCGGAATCTCGATATCAAACCGTACTCCGTTGTCGGTCTGCATTGTATAGCGACCCACCATGACGCCAGATGTTGTCGTCAGGGGACAACCGGAAGAGTATTGGAACGAATCTCCGGGATTGAGAATGGGCTGTTCACCGATGACGCCCGGACCGCGTACTTCCTCCGTGTGGCCATTACCGTCAGTGATTTTCCAGTAGCGCGCACGCAGTTGCACTGTTATCTCCGACTCGTTGGCGATGGTAATGCGGTATCCCCAAACGTAGCGGTTCTCTTCCGGATTGGATTGCTCCTCCAGATAGAACGGTTCGACGGTTACCTCGATATCGCGGGTAATGGCTTTATACATACCTTCTCTCGTTTTATGTCCCTCATATCGCGGGTCGGCGCCATCGCGTCAACCATCCAGAGAACGCCTGGTTTAAATCCTTCGTGATCGGCGCACTTATCGCTAATATATGGGTGAAGCCGTTCGGTGGAGCTAAGCAATTCTATTGATGAGCCTCGAAGAATTTGCAGAAATGGCGCTTTCATTTCCTGAAACTATTCAGGCAAGTCATTTCAACACGATCGATTTTAGGGTGAATGGAAAAATATTCGCAACGCTGCGCCCCGAGAAGCTGCGCGGTGTATTGTTGCTCACTCGGGAAGATCAATCCCTCTTGTGTGAGACGTCGAGAGATATGTTCGAGCCCGTGCCGGGACGCTGGGGCGAAAAAGGTTCAACCTATGTTGTTCTGGACAGCGCCGATCCGGACGCGGTGCGCAATGCCATGGCGATCGCCTGGAAGAGGGCGGCGCCAAAATCAGTCTCCGCGCGGCATATCCTCTAATCGTCTACAGTGCCGCTTTCAAAGCGATATCGAGATCTTCGGTCAGATCGTCCGCATCTTCAAGCCCGACCGACAGCCGTAGCAAACCATCGGAAATACCGAGTTCGGCGCGGGCTTCTTCGGTGAGATTCTTGTGGGTGGTTGTGGTCGGATGGGTGATCAGGCTCTTTGAATCACCCAGATTGTTGGAAATCTGGATGACTTCCAGGGTGTTCTCGACATTGAATGCCGCCTTCTTGGCGCCCTTGACTTCGAAGGCGATCAGTGTGGAACCGCCCGACATTTGCTTGGCGATAATATCAGCCTGCGGGTGATCGGCACGTCCCGGGTAGATTACCCTGGAGATCGCCGGATGATCGGCAAGGAAATCGGCGATTTTTGCTGCGCTTTCCGTCTGTTGGCGCACGCGTACAGCCAAAGTTTCGAGACCCTTCAGCATGACCCATGAGTTGAACGGGCTGAGCCCAGGGCCGGTATGGCGGAAATATTCGTGCAGATTTTCGTCTACCCACTGCTTGTCGGAAAGGATCACGCCGCCGAGACAACGACCTTGTCCGTCGATATGTTTGGTCGTGGAATAGACGACGATGTGTGCACCCAGTTCCAGAGGCTTCTGGAAGAGCGGCGTCGCGAAGACGTTATCGACGATGAGCTTGGCGCCGACCGAATTGGCCACCCGCGCCACAGCCGCAATATCGATGATTTCGAGCGTCGGGTTAGTCGGGCTTTCGAGGAACAGCACCTTGGTGTTCGGGCGGACGGCGTTTTGCCAGTTCTCGATCTTCGAGCCATCTATCAGTGTAAAATCAACACCATAGCGCGGTAAAAGCGTTTCGATGATGTAGCGACATGAGCCGAACATCGCTCTTGCTGCCAGAACGTGGTCGCCGGCCTTGACCTGGCAGATGATGGCTGCTGCCACAGCAGCCATGCCTGACGCCGTAGCCCGCGCATCTTCAGCGCCTTCCAATGCACACATGCGCTTTTCGAACATGTCCGTTGTCGGATTAGCGTAGCGGGAATAGATGAAGCCCGGCTCCTCACCCTTGAAACGGGCCTCGGCGGCTTCGGCGCTGGGGTAGACAAAGCCTTGCGTCAGGAACAAGGCTTCGGACGTTTCACCGAAGCCTGAACGCAGCGTTCCGGCATGCACGAGTTGGGTTGCGGGGCGCAGCTTGCGGGTGATGTTCGCGGTCATCGTCTTCTCAATCTGCCAGAATCTGGCCAATAAAAAACCGGCCTTGCGTGAATCGCAAAAAGGCCGGACGAAACCGGGCCTCTTTTAGCAAATTATTTAACGTGGCTGCAAGCCGGCCGGCCAAATCACCACGGGATAAAACTGCTTTAATCCTCTCAAGCGCTTGCGTCAACCGGGCGAGACGCTAAAGCTTTTGTATGTTTCTGCGAGGTTTTGGCGATTGACATGAGTAGACATCAGGCAGGTATTCTGGCGGACAGCGGCATCAGGGCGTTATATCAGGCCGGTGCACTGAGGACAGAGCGGGATTTCGATACCGATCAGATCCAGCCAGCAAGTCTTGACCTGCGGCTTGGTACGAAAGCTTATCGCGTCCGCGCCAGTTTCATGCCGGGGCCCGGAACCGCGGTTATCGACAAGCTGGAGCGGCTCAAGCTGCATGAAATCGATCTGACCGAAGGGGCGGTGCTTGAAACCGGCTGTGTCTATATCGTTCCCTTATTGGAAAGCCTGAGCCTGCCGCCTGAGGTTTCTGCTTCGGCCAACCCGAAAAGCTCCACCGGGCGACTCGACATTTTTACGCGCGTCATCGTCGACGGTGCGCAGGAATTTGACAAAGTGCCAGCAGGCTATCACGGGCCACTCTATCTTGAGGTCAGCCCGCGCACCTTTCCAATCGTGGCACGTACCGGTTCGCGTCTGTCGCAAATCCGCTTCCGGACGGGGCGCGCGCAATTGGAAGAGGTAGAACTCACGGCTTTGCACAAGGCAGAAACCTTGGTCGCTTCTAAAACGCCGAACATTTCCGGCGGCGGCATCGCGCTATCCATCGATCTGACCGGCGACGCAAACGGTCTCGTCGGCTATCGCGGCAAACATCATACCGGTGTCGTCGATGTGGATAAACGCGGTGTGCATGACCTTTTCGATTTCTGGGAACCTATCCATGACCGTGGTGCACGCGAACTGGTGCTTGATCCTGACGAGTTCTATATTCTGGTTTCGCGCGAGGCTGTGCATGTGCCACCGCTTTATGCCGCAGAAATGACGCCTTTCGATCCGCTGGTTGGAGAGTTCCGCGTCCACTATGCCGGTTTCTTCGACCCTGGTTTCGGCCATACTGCTGCGGGTGGAACCGGCAGCCGCGCGGTACTTGAGGTGCGCAGCCATGAAGTACCGTTCATTCTCGAACATGGTCAGATCGTCGGACGCCTGATCTATGAGCATATGCTGGAGCGCCCGCGCGCGCTCTACGGAACCGACCTCGGTTCCAACTACCAGGCGCAGGGCCTGAAATTGTCAAAGCACTTCAGATGATAGCGGGGAACGCTTGACAAGGATGGGCTTCAACGAACATTGATAAGCAGATGCGGGTGTAGTTCAATGGTAGAACGGCAGCTTCCCAAGCTGCATACGAGGGTTCGATTCCCTTCACCCGCTCCATCTTTTCCAACACCGGAGAACAAATGTCGGAAAGAATGAACCGCTTCCTGGGAGATTCGCCCGGTCGAGTCCTTGTGAAACTGATTGTGGTCTCGTTGGTGGTCGGCGTCGTCATGAATGCTTTCGACTGGTCTCCTATCGACATTCTTTATGGCTTCGAGAACTTTATTCGCCGCATTTGGAATCTCGGTTTTGGTGCTATCGAGCGTTTTGCCGCTTATTTCCTGCTCGGCGCGGTAGTTGTCATTCCCTGCTTCATCATTTTGCGCTTGCTGAGTTACCGGCGCTAAAAATTCCGCCACAGCCCATTTCGGCTTGAAGGAGCCACAATTGCCGGATACCGGCGGGAAGTCTCCCGCAGGAATCATTCATGCCCGAAAAGAATTTCCACCTGTCGCGTCGCCACTTCCTAGGCCTCACGGCGGTTGCGGTTCTACCGCTATCTGCCTGCCAGACCACCATACAAACGCCAGGAAAAGTTGCGGGAGCTTCGGCTGCGGCTGCCTCAAATGTGCAAGCGATCCGCTCTACAAATGGCCTCAGCGGGCTGAACGCCGACCCCACGCTGGAACGTGCCGCCTCGCAACAGGCGGCCTACATGGCAAGTGCGGGCCAAATGGCTCACACGACGGGCTGGGGTCGCAGCTTTGCTTCCCGTGTGAGGGATAACGAAATCCATGGTCTTGCTGCCGAGAATATCGCCGTGGGGCGCATGAACATAGACCAGCTTTTTGCCAGGTGGATGGCATCACCGCCACATCGGCGCAACATGCTGGATCCGCACTTTACCCGTTTCGGTTTGGCCTATGCAGAGTCCACAAATGGCAGTGCCGAGCGCTATTGGGCGCTGGTTCTGGCAAGTTAGCGTTGATTGCCGCGATTGCACTGGAAACCGCGCCGCGTAGGTGGCATAGAGCAATAGAAACCGTGTGGTTGCAATCTCCGGTGCTTCATGACAATCGAGACTTCCCCTCAGCCAGGATCAAAAATTGTTCGACCGTTCGAGGTGACCAACAAGTTGATGTTGGCGATTACGATTCCCGTAATGCTGGCATCGCTGACGACGCCATTGCTCGGACTGGTCGACACTGCAGTGATTGGCCAGCTCGGCGACCCGCATCTGCTGGGCGGCCTTGCAATTGGTGCACTCGTTTTTGATTTTTTGTTTTCGACAATGAATTTCTTGCGTGCGGGCACGACCGGGCTCGTAGCGCAGGCACTGGGACGGCACGACAATGTGGAACAGCAAGCGGTTTTTTGGCGCGCCATCGGTATCGCCGCCGTAGCGGGTGTACTCTTCATTGCGGCGACACCCCTAATCCTGCAAGCGACCATCAGTTTCATGAACCCGGATAAGGCAGTCTCGGACGCCATGTCGACCTATGTCTCGATCCGCCTGCTGTCATCGCCCATGGCGCTGGGCAATTTCGTGGTTCTGGGCCTGTTGCTCGGCCAAGGGAAGGCCATGCAAGGGCTGTATCTTCAGTTCCTCCTCAATGGTGTCAACGTTCTGATGACAATCTGGTTCGGCCTTGTCATGGGCTGGGGCGTTGCCGGTATTGCGTGGGGGACCTTGCTCGGTGAAACAGTTGCGCTCGTGGTTGGCCTGCTCATAATCTACCGGCAATTCCGTGCGATACCGAATCCCTCCCGGGCGCGGGTGCTGGATCCGCATGAGATTCGCCGCATGTTTACTGTCAACCGCGATATCATGCTGAGATCGTTCTTTCTGTTGATCGCCTATGCCTATTTCACCCGCGCTGGAACGGAAGCGGGCGCGGTAACGTTGGCAACGAATGCGGTGTTAATGAATTTCCTGCTGATTTCCGGCTATTTGATTGACGGAGTGACTACCGCCGCAGAACAGATTTCCGGGCGCGCAGTCGGCGCACATTACCGCCCGGCATTCGACCGCGGTATAAAGTTGTCCTTTCTGTGGGGCTTGTTGTTGGCGACAGCGATGGCCGTATTCTTTCTCATCTTTGGTGATGCAATTGTTGGATTCCTGATCAAATCGGACGACGTGCAGGAAATGGCGTCAGTGTACTTGCCGTGGGCCGCGTTGGCGCCGGTTGTGGGTCTGCTGGCTTTCCATATGGACGGGGTCTTTATTGGCGCGACATGGTCGCGCGACATGCGCAATATGATGGTCCTGTCGCTCATCGGCTATTTCGCGGCCTATTTCATCCTGCCGAAGTTCTTTGGCAACCATGGTCTATGGCTGGCGCTGCACCTTTTTCTTGGTTTGCGCGGTATTTCCCTGTTATCGATTCTTCCGAGCCGGGCACGAATGCAGTTTGCCAACTAGACCGGGATTGCTTTTGCGGCCCAATCGTCAACGTCGCAATCGCGCAGCGCGGCGATAGTACTAACGCTGTCCCGCTTCAAGGTTGCCGACATACCCTTGACGATCTCGCTTGCCAGGCCGGGACCACTGAAGATCATGCCTGTGTAGAGCTGGACGAGATCAGCGCCGGCCCGAATTTTAGCAATGGCTGTCGCCGCGCTGTCAATGCCACCAACGCCGATTATCGCCAGATCGGTACCTACGCGTTGGCGCATCTTAGCGAGTACAATCGTCGACCGTTCGAAGAGTGGCGCTCCGGAGAGGCCGCCTGCCTCGCCAGTGCTCTTGCCGCTTTTTAGACCCGCGCGAGATACCGTGGTGTTGGAAATTATGAGCCCGTCCAGCGAATGCGAACCGATCTCGGCGGCAATATCGTCGAGACTGGCTTCGGTCAGATCAGGTGCGATCTTGAGAAAAACTGGGCGCCTGACGCCCGGTTGCGCGTCGCGTGTGTCGAGTACCTTTTCGAGTAATTCTCTGACGCTCTCTCGCGCCTGTAAGTCGCGCAAGCCTGGCGTGTTTGGAGAGGAAATATTGACCGTGAAATAACTCGCTAGAGCATGGAATTTCCTTATACCCGCCACATAGTCCGCGACGCGGTCAGTTGAGTCCTTGTTTGAGCCGATGTTTATCCCGACGATGCCTGCATGCGAACGTCGCTCGTTCAGGCGTCGAAATGCTGGATCGTGACCTTCGTTGTTGAAGCCAAGCCGGTTGATTACCGCATTGTCTTCCAAGAGGCGAAAGATGCGTGGCTTCGGATTGCCAGATTGCGCCCGCGGTGTGAGCGTTCCGACTTCGGCAAAGCCGAAGCCGAGCCGCAGCAATGCGTCGGGTATCTCGGCATTTTTGTCATAGCCAGCGGCCATACCGAGCGGATTAGGAAAACTGAGGCCAGCGACGGCGACGCGCAGAGCCGGATCGTTGTTGGGTAAACATGCTGGCACAAGGCCGGTCTTCAATGCCTTGATCGAGAGACCGTGCGCATCTTCCGGGTCGAGTCTAAACAGCATTTTGCGGCCAATTGACCCGAACAACCTACTCATGCACTCAACTCCGGAAATTTGTGCTTGCCGTCGCTACCCAAGGGCAGTGGCTTGATCCATAAGACAGCGTCGAGAGGCAATGACGCATAGAGGTGCGGGAAGAAATCGCCTCCCCGCGAGAGCTCGTATCGAAGAGCTGCGCCGAGCCTCTCCGCCTCGACTGCAATCAACACAAGGTCATTCTGGCCGGCGAAATGCTTGCCGGCTGTCTCGACTGCCTGGGCCGCAGTGGAAAAATGGATATAGCCATCCGCGTGGTCGACCGGCGCGCCATCGAATATGCCTCTCGCTTCTGCAGCTTGCCAAAGGGCACGCGGAGCAATCTTGTAGATCAGTTGAGTCATAAGCGCCTTTACTAGACATAAAACGCGGATGCGCAAAGGGCAGACTGAATGCCCGAACAGAAATATCGCCTTACTTCAGATTTTCGGCGTATTATTTGGTCAGGTTGTTGAGACGTAAATGTTGGAGGTTCATCCATGTCAGGAACACGAACTTTACTAATCGCGCTGGCCGGTTCCCTATGGTCGTTCTCTGCCACCCCTCAGGAAGCGTCGACTTATACGCTTCAGAGAACCGATGACGGCTATGTCCGCATGAACAACAAGACTGGCGAAATGTCGATCTGTCAGGAGAAGTCGGATCAGCTCATCTGCAAGCTGGCGGCTGAAGAACGGGCGGCGTATGAAGATGATATTGCCGATCTTAAGACGAGAGTCGCCAAACTCGAGGACACTGTCGCAGGCATGGGCAAGCTGCCGCCCATTGTTCGAGATGCCCTTCCATCCGATGAAGATTTTGAAAAAGGACTGAGCTACATGGAGCGGTTCATGCGTCGCTTCATGGGGATTGCAAAAGAGTTCGAGGACAAGAGCAAGCCAGCAAATCCGGAGTCACCGCAAAAAACCTGACGTCGGGGTGACAGGAGATCGGCAGGAGGCAAAGCTTCACAGAGGTGTTTGTTCTTGATTTGTTCGATAATTTGATAGATTTTAACCGCTTGAATTCTTCTCTGGGAGCGGTGAGATGATTGCAGTGCCAAGACTGATTGGAGAGGTATCGATACGGCTTTTTGTGCGCCATGGCGATCAGCAAAAGGCTCTGGATTTCTACGAAAGTGTTTTCGGAGCTCAAGTAGTCGGTCGACCCTATCTGCACAATGGCGAACTGATCGCTGCTGAAATGCGGATGGGTGCATCGGTGTTAATGATTGTCGGAGCCAATCCCAAACGTGATGCGGATGCTTCGCTTGGGGGTCCAAGATCTGTTCACGCCATTGGAGCAACACCGGTCATGCTGGACATTCATGTGGATGATGTCGACCGTGTGATGCACCACGCGATCGAAGAGGGCGGCAATTTACGCAATGAAATCGAAACGCTGGATAGCGGGGATCGCGCCGGAGTGCTTACCGATCCGTTCGGGCATCTCTGGGTTGTCAAATCACGGCGTAAGCACATCGCTGCATGAAGGGAACCGGGCCACCACACGAGCCGATTGCGGAGAGCACGGTTACGTAGCAAAACGTTTGGTCGCGGCGATTAATTCATGCACGATGCCGGGCTCGCTGACCGCGTGGCCGGCATCTTCGACAATGCGCAAATCAGCTTCCGGCCAGACCTTCTTCAAATGCCATGCATTGAGGAGCGGCGTGCACATGTCGTAGCGGCCGTGCACTATCACACCGGGGATGTCGCGGATTAAATGGGCATTGCGTAGGATATGGTCATCCGTGTCGAAGAAGCCCTTGTTTTGGAAGTAGTGGCACTCGATGCGTGCGAAGGCGATGGCGAAATGGTCGTTTCCAAACGCTTCTTCGCGAGCCGGGTCTGGCAACAATGACAAGGCCGAGCCTTCCCAGCGTGCCCACAATTTTGCAGCAGCCAGTTGGATTGCAGGGTCCGGGTCAGTCAAACGCTTGTAGTAGGCGGCTATCATATCGCCGCGCTCGTCTTCAGGAATATGCTCTTGATATGCCTCAAAACGATCTGGATAAATGATGCTTGCACCGTTCGAATAGAACCACTCAATCTCGAAACGCCGGATCATGAAAATGCCACGCAGAATTAGTGCGTTGACGCGATCAGGATGAGTTTGCGCATAAGCGAGTCCAAGAGTAGAACCCCAAGAACCGCCAAAAACCTGCCACTTGTCAACGCCGAGATGTTCGCGAATGCGCTCCATATCGGCGACCAGATCCCAAGTCGTGTTCTCCTCCAGTTCTGCATGCGGCGTCGATTTCCCGCAGCCGCGTTGGTCGAAAAGTATGATCCGATAGCGTTCAGGATCATGCAGGCGTCGCATCGTCGGATTGATCCCACCCCCGGGCCCACCGTGAACCATAATCACCGGTTTTCCATCAGGATTGCCGCATTCTTCAACGTGAATGGTATGCAATTCAGATACTTGAAGCATCTGTTCCAGATATGGTTGGTTTTCAGGGTAAAGAGTATTTGTAATCATTCATCCCGCCTTCAAGAAATAATCCCCACAACGAATAATCGCTCGTGAATAAGGTTTTGCCAAGGCATTTGAATAGACTAGCTTAATTGCCATGCAAGCTTTCTCCATTCAAAACTTTGACACGTGTTAAAATGCTCTTGATATATCAGTCGATTTGGCTTTAGTCGTTAGCATTACGGCTTTTGGATTAGACCTTTAAATTTTTTAACGTTAAGGACTTTTGAATATGAAATATACATTTGTCATCGTCGACGATCATCCTTTATTCCGTGGCGCCCTAAAGCTCGCGCTGACATCTAAAACCAGTGATGTCGACATCGTCGAAATAGGCGATTTGGAAACTGCGAAAGCATACATTCAACGAACTCCAGACATCGATCTCGTGCTTCTGGATCTCTCGTTGAACGGCATTGGTGGGCTAACTGGCCTTATCAGCTTGCGCGCGCTGCAACCAATGGTTCCTGTGGCAATTGTTTCTGCTACCGACGACGCGGTCACAATTCGTGCTGCTCTGGCGCTCGGCGCTGCGGGCTTCATTTCCAAATCGTCCAGCCCCGAAACCATCAACGAAGCTGTAAAAACTATACTTGAGGGAGAAATCTGGTCGCCGTTGGTTGGCGACGAAGTCGGGGAACTCGACCCGGAAATCGTTGAACTTATATTGTGCATGCGAAAGCTGACGCCGCAGCAAGGTCGGGTGCTCGCGATGATGGCCGATGGTATGTTGAACAAGCAAATTGCGCATGAACTTAACGTCTCCGAGGCGACTATCAAGGCCCATGTGTCGGCCGTGCTTTATAAACTCGGCGTCGAAAGTCGGACTCAGGCCGTTATCCGGTTGGCGCGCTTCAAAGAGGAGGTGCTTCCAGTTGAAGTGCCGGCGACCGGACTTCACTAATTTTCCGTGGATTATTCCGCTGCAATTGCCTGACTGAAATGCGATAGCAGTGCGCGCAAAATAGCAGGGCGCACGGGTTTATTAATAACCGAAATATCCTCTAGCAACGCGCGTTCCCGCACGTGATTCGAGCGGTCAGCAGTGATCAATGCTGCTTTGAGATGTCGCTGCAGATGCTCGCGGGTATTTTGAATGACGTCGAGTCCATTTTCTTCGTCCAGATTATAATCCGCCAGAATAACGGCTGGGATTGCTAGAGGGTTTTCAACGCAATAGGCCAGCAAAGCCTTTCCGCTTTTGAAGGGCAAGACCTGGCAGCCCCAAGTCGTCAGGAGCTCCTGCATGCCGGCAAGCGATCGCTCATTGTCGTCGACGCACAGAACAGTAAGCCCGGTCAAGACGTTAAAGGACTTTACCGTCTGCGTTGCTTCGATCGCGGGTAGAACCGGGACGTTTGACGGTACCATAGTAACCGAAAAAACCGATCCTTTGCCGACTCGCGATGCGACGATGATCGACAGGTCAAGGATCTTCGCGATGCGCTCCACAATGGAAAGTCCAAGGCCGAGGCCATCGGATTCTTTCATCCCTTCCGGCAACCTCGAAAACTCGTGGAATATATGGTCAAGTTTTCCCGGAGGAATACCGATACCAGTGTCGAGAATTTGCAATTCTATGGATTTGCCACGCCGCCGCACTCCAACCAAAATCCTTCCTGACCGGCAGTATTTTATGGCGTTCGACACCAGGTTTTGAATGAGCCTCCTGAAAAGATTGCGGTCCGTAGCAATGACTGCCGAACTGGCAACTACCCGCAGATCCAGGCCTTTTTCTCGCGCCGTGGGTGCAAAATCCCGCGCTATTTGTTGCAATAAGTGGTCGAGACGAAAGACAGAAATGACGGGCTTCAACGCACCCGTATCCAATCTTGAAATGTCGAGGAGTGCGTTGATGATCGACTCAACCGCTTCAAGCGACGAATCAACGTTGCTGGCCAGCTCCTTTTCGCGCGAATTTCCAAGCTGCTCCATCAAGGAAGAGGAGTAGAGGCGGGCAGCATTCAATGGTTGGAGAATGTCATGTCCAGCATCGGCAAGGAACCGCGTTTTACCGAGATTGGCTTCTTCGGCTCGTCGCTGAGCCTTTCCCAATTGTTGATTTGCCAGCGTAAGCTCCGCGGTACGATCGCGCACACGCAACTCAAGAGACTCGTTGGTCTGGCGCAACAGATTATCGGCGTTAACTGCATTTGTCACATCGGTGAACGTTGTCACCAGGCCGCCATCGGGTATCGAGTTGGAGCGGATCTCGATCGTCTGGCCGGTTCCTCTAAGCTTGATGCGCCAAGGGGCTGAAATGTCGGTAAACTGTTCAGTGAAGGCCTTATTCGTAAAGTCCGCGAGATCATCACGCTCGGATAGATACGAGAGGATACGGTTAAGGGGAGTGCCCATCCGTTGCAACTCTTTGGGAAGATCGAGGATCAGGCGGAACTGCGTATTCCAGCAGCTAAGCCGATACTGTCGGTCAAAGACGCTAATGCCCTGATCCATCTGGTCTAGAGCCGTCTGCAAAAGGTGGCGATTCTGTGCCAGCGCGTCGGTCGCATGATCGAGCAAGATCTGAGCACGACGCTGGGCTGGGCCGGTGGGGCCCATAGCCAAGGAAAGGATCATACGCGCCGAAGGTGAGCCGACAATACCCGATAGCAACTGCTCAGCGAAGAGCACAGTCTTGAAATCTGCTGCGTCACTACCTTCGAGTGCGATAATTTCCCGCTTATGAAAGGATTTGAAAGCGAGGTCTGTTTGTTCGCTGCCAATATATTTCGATATTGTCATTTTTAGCTGGTCAACGGTCACACTCGGCTGGAGACTTCCGACAGCATTCATCGACAAGGCGGCATCCGCAATAAATATCGAAGCCTGGATGCGTTCAAGCGGAGTGGCGCTTCTGGCAAGCGAGCCGGTGATAAAGAGCGTGATGTTGACCAATAAGCTCCAAAAGAGCGAGTTTATATAGTTGCTGGCTTCCAATCCGAACAGGGCGTGGGGTCGCAGGGCGGCTAGGCCGAACGGACCGTCTACGGAAATTGATGATCCGCTGTCGAGCATGGTTGGCAGCACCATTGTGTAGGCCCAGACGCAAAAGCCTGCGAGCATACCCCAAGTCGCGCCTCTTGCCGTGCCTCGACGCCAGAACAGCCCGCCAAGCAGTGGTGGCAGGAGCTGCATCATGGCAATGGCTGAGATCAGTGCCATAACAGCGAAGTCGACACGAATAGAGACAACAAACTGATAGGCAAATGCTGCCACGAGAATTCCTATCAGAGCTGCTCGTCGCAAATTGGGGATAATCCTGGTGAAATCCTTTGCAATCTCCGGCGAGGTGATATTTGCCCGCCTAAGTAGTATCGGCAGGATGAGATCATTGGAAATCATCACCGAAAGTAAAATCGATGGGGCGATTATCATCGTGGTTGCGGCGGATATCCCCCCGGCAAAAGCTACAATGGCAAGCCAGTGCCGTTCCGCGGCTAAGGGCAATGAAAGAAAGTAAAAATCTGCCGATGCTTGTGCGGATAGCATGATCGATCCAATTGCAGAGATAGGTAATACGAATATACCGATACTCAGCAGGAACAATGGAACAAACCATCGAGCGATCCTGAGTTCGGAAGCGCCCCTGTTCTGGACGATCGTTAGATAGAATTGGTTGGGCATCAACAAGACCGACGACGCGCCGATCAATACCAGGCCGATGAAATTGCCGGCTGACATACCTCTCTGAAGCGCAGGTATGTCGGGTTGATTCGTTATGAGCCTAGTAAAAATTTCACTCGGTGAACCAAATAAAAATGTGACTGTCGCGATTCCAACTAAGACAAAGCCGGTAAATTTGATGACGGTGCCGACAGCCAAAGCGTGGATGAACCCCTCATATCTCTCCTTGAAATGCGGCGGACGGGCGCAGCAGAAGACTGTGAATAGACCTATGCCGATCTCTACTGCGCCTGCGAATAGATGCAGCCTGTGCTCATCGAGAGTTTCGTTGGGATCAAAAACCCCGCTCAAAACATCGATCAAATAATGAATCGCCGTCATCTGCAGCGAAATATAGGGAATGAGGCCGATGGTGGTAATGACAGTCACCAGTGCGGCGACGGTAAAACTTTTGCCGTATCGCGCGCCGATAAAGTCCGATATCGATTTGATACCTTCTGATTTCGCTAACTGGACGATTTTGCGTAAGAGCGGAAAGCCCAGAGTGAAAACAAGAACGATGCCAACATAAAGACCTGCAAACTCAATGCCGTGCTCTGCGGCATAACTGGTGGATCCGTAGTACATCCAGGAGCTGCCGCTCGCAGCCAGACTCAAGGAATAAAGGAGTGGGCGCGAAGTGTTGCTCTTCGCTTCAGTCTGTTGATCAGCCGACTTGATCACCCAATACTGTATTGAAAAGTAAACTATTACGACCAGTGATGCAGCCAAGGCCATCATGGGCCAAAACCTTCCGTCATCTTCCGTTAGCCGCTTCCCATCCAAATAAATTTTGGGTCAGCCGGAACTAGCATAATGTGCTGAGGCGACCCCTAATACTGTTAGAAAGAGCAAACACTCTCTTAATATTCTAGAAACTTCTGTTACTGTCTCTTGGTGCACCACAGCATCGCTAGGGACAGTTTCGCCTGCAATAACACACAATACTGGAGAGTGGTATATCATGTTGAAGGAATTCAAAGAATTTGCCTTGAAGGGAAACATGGTCGATCTCGCCATCGGCGTGATCATCGGTGGCGCTTTCGGCAGGCTGGTCGAGTCGATCGTCGCTGATCTGATGATGCCAATCATTGGCCTGTTGACCGGTGGTATTGATTTTTCCAACCTCTACCTCCAGCTTTCAGGCGCACCCGCCCCAACATTGGCGGCCGCCCGAGAAGCCGGTGCTACGATCGCTTATGGCAATTTCATCACGCTTCTTATCAACTTCCTGATCGTAGCCTGGGTTTTGTTCATGGTAGTCAAGGCCATGAACCGCTTCAAAAAGAAGGAAGCGGCGGCCGATCCTGCGCCTGCGAAAGAAATCCTCATTCTTACCGAGATCCGCGATCTCCTCGCCAAAGACAAATCGAAGTAGTAACACCGGAACACCCAGCCGGCCCATCATTCGAACTGATGGAAACATCACAAATATATGCGTGCCAACAGCACGCCATTGCGCTACGCCTTTCACGATACTAAGCGGAGTACCGGGATGGGTCTTTTCGAGCATTTGCGTCATGAGGCAGCGGTGGCGCCCGAGAGCGGCATCGTTGCCGTAATGAATCATGGCCGGCGTCAAGAAGGGGTCATTCCACTTTGGGCTGGCGAAGGTGATTTGCCGACACCCGATTTTATCCGGGACGCGGCCAGCGCTGGCTTGGCCAATGGTGAAACGTTCTATACGTGGCAGGCCGGTATTCCCGAACTGCGCCTGGCCCTTTCCGACTATTACAAGCGGCATTTCAATGCGGAGCTTCCTGCGGAGCATTTTTATGTCACCGGATCCGGCATGCATTCGATTCAGCTTGCCATTCAGGCGACGGCGGGTGCGGGAGACGAAGTTGTCTATCTTTCGCCCGCCTGGCCGAATTTCGCCGCGGCCGCAGGTGTTGGCGGTGCTACTCCGGTCCCCGTCACAATGGATTTTGCCGGCAATGGCTGGTCGCTCGATACCCAGAAGGTCCGCGATGCGATCACTCCACGGACCAAGGCGCTGTTCATAAACACGCCATCCAATCCTACAGGCTGGACGGCGGACATCGAAACGCTAAAGGAAATCCTGGCTATCGCACGTCATCATGGCTTGTGGATCGTTGCAGACGAAATCTACGCACATTTCTACTATGGCGCCCGTCGTGCCCCGTCCTTCCTGGATGTGATGGACCCGGAGGAACGCATCATTTTCGTCAATAGTTTTTCGAAGAACTGGGCGATGACCGGCTGGCGCATAGGTTGGCTGACGATACATCCCTCGCTCGGCAAAACGATGGAAAACCTCATTCAATATTCGACCTCCGGCGTTGCCCAATTCATGCAGCGTGGCGGTGTTGTGGCGCTTGAACAGGGCGATGATTTTATCCGCATGCAGGTGGAGCGTGCACATCAGGCGCGGGACATTCTTTGTGCGAAGCTTGCGGCAACGGGCAGGGTGCGCTTGGCGCCCCCGGCCGGGGCGTTCTATCTGCTGTTCGGGATTGACGGAATCACCGATTCCTACCGTGCGGCCTTCGACATCGTCGACCAGGCAAAAGTTGGGCTGGCTCCGGGGACCGCATTCGGCGACGGAGGGTCAGCCTATCTTCGCCTCTGCTTTGCCAGACGGATTGATCAGGTCGAAGAAGCTGCCGCCCGTCTTGCGGAATGGATATCCACACGCTGAAGCGGGCGTTAACCGCCGGCCTTGGAAATAGCGAGTGTTACGACCCGGTCACTGTTCTCTATAGAAGGCGCGCTTTCCTTTGAAAAAGGAATGCCTAGCGCCGTCCAGACTTCAACCAGTGCATCCTTCAATTCAACGACGAGTTCATTCGAGTGGAACGGTGTCGGCGTGATACGCAAGCGCTCGGTACCGCGTGGTACAGTCGGATAGTTGATCGGCTGGATGTAAATGCCATGCAGGTCGAGTAACCGATCGCTGGCCTTCTTGCACAGTTCGGGATCGCCGACATGGATTGGGATGATGTGGGTTTCAGATTTCATAACCGGAAGATTGGCCTGCGCCAGCACATCTTTGGTAAGTTGTGCCTGACATTGATGTCTGCGCCGCTCCTCCTGCGATACTTTGAGGTGCCGGATAGATTGTGTCGCTGCGGCTGCAATAACCGGGGGGAGTGCTGTTGTGAAGATGAAACCAGGCGCATAGGAGCGGACGGCGTCGATCACGCTTTTGGGACCGGCGATATAACCGCCCAACGTGCCGAAAGCCTTGGCCAGCGTACCTTCGATAATATCGATACGGTGTGACAAACCTTCGCGATCGGTGATGCCTCCGCCACGATTGCCATACATGCCGACCGCGTGGACCTCGTCGATGTAGGTCATGGCGTTATATTCGTCTGCCAGGTCGGCAATGGCAGCGATAGGAGCAATATCCCCATCCATCGAATAGACGGATTCGAACACAATCAGCTTCGCGCGTTCCTTGCCCGCGGCCTTCAAGAGCTCTTCGAGGTGTGCGAGATCGTTGTGGCGAAAAATCTTTTTTTCCGCACCGGAGCGGCGCACACCCTCGATCATCGAGGCGTGGTTCAGCTCGTCGGAAAAAATGAGGCAATTTGGCAAAAGCCGCGCAATGGTCGAAATCGAGGCTTCATTGGAGACGAAACCGGAGGTGAAAACCAGACCCGCTTCCTTCTGGTGGAGATCAGCCAGCTCTATTTCGAGTTCCACCAGCGGGTGGTTATTGCCGGAGATGTTGCGCGTGCCGCCTGCACCGGAGCCCATACGGCTCGATGCGTCGTGCATGGCCTTGATGACGTCGGGATGCTGCCCCATGCCGAGATAATCGTTGGAGCACCAGACCGTAATTTCCCGGACATTGCCGGCGTCGCGCCAAAGCGCACGCGGAAATTTCCCAACGATCCGTTCCAGATTAGCAAAGACCCGGTAGCGCTTTTCAGCGTGCAACTGGTCAATCGCGTCTTCGAAAAACCGACGATAGTCCATGAATTGCTCCTGTATCATGAACTTACTAGCGTTTTTGCCAGCCAAAATCCATGACGAGATTATGGGCAATTTGCCACGGTTCAAGTGAAACTCTCTTCACTAAATGTTTAAGGCGCGGGCAAACCGTCAAATAGTGCCGAAAACGCGTAAACGGCTGACGCCGCCATCTGGAAATATATTGAGACGCACGTGGCTTACCCGGTTTGCTGAGACAAGATCGGTTGAGCTGAAGTCATGAACGGCATCCATGGAAAGTTTCTTCTCAGGCAAGATTTCCTGCCAGAACATGGAGGATGTGACGATCGACTGGGAAAGTCCGCCCGACACCGGTCCGAGATCGGCTCCATGGATAGAGCAGCGATCTGGATAATTCCCCTTATAATGTGCTGTGTCGACAACAACGCGGCTTATCTGACCGGGATGACCGAGTTGAACGATGATCCAATCATTGCCAGGCTCGCGGCGCCGGCGAGTTTCCCATCCGTCGCCCATGTTGATGCCTCGGCCCGGAGACAAAAGCCGGTGTAATGCGCCGTAATGGGCATCGGAATACGCAACGACACGAGCGCCATTTAAAGCGGAGGCAAGGTCTATTTCCTCATTGACGGGAATTTGCGACCAGTCGCGCCATGGCTCGCCATAAACCCGCAGGCGCGCAATGCCGCCATCAGGGTAGATAAGCAGACGAAGATGTGTCCAGACGCCCTTGTCGCCGCATGCAAAAAAATGGTTGCTCGAGGGCCCGAGCGCGCTTTGCGGCAAGAGTTCAAACCATGCGGTAGTGTCGGTCGGCTCGGTCTCGGATATGCAGGCTTCGATTGAACATGCAGGCGGATAATTCCCGGTAAAGTGACTGGTATCGACGTCGAAACCATAGATGATCCCGGGAGTCGCCAGCTTGACGACAGCAAAATCATGGCCGGGCCCCCGCTTGCGGCGGGACTCCCAACCATCCATCCATTTGCCGTGATCGTCGTATTTGTCTGGAATGAACACAGCCGGCGCATCGAAAAGCATCCGTTCTACTGGAGCGAAAAAATCGTCTGTGGCAAAAATAGCTTGGGCACCTAGCCCGGCAGAGGCAAGATTTATATGGTTCCTTGCAAACTCGGGCACTATTTCGTGTGAAGAAACCATTGTTGCAATTCGTCCTAAAAAGCGACCGTATCTCGATTTACGTTGGTAACGAGCTTTGCACACCTGTTTAAATGCGGCAAGATGAGCGCAAGACGGCATAAATGGAGATTAAGGGGCTTTGGCTATGACAGTGTTGGTGACCGGAGGCGCCGGATATATCGGCAGCCATATGGTCTGGGAGTTGCTGGATGCTGGTGAATCTGTGGTCGTTCTTGATCGGCTCTCCACAGGATTCGAATGGGCGATACCCAGCGAGGCAAAGCTCGTTGTCGGCGATATCGGCGACCAAAGCCTGGTGCGTGAGACGATCGAACGCAACTATGTCGATGCGGTCATTCATTTTGCGGGTTCCGTCGTTGTCCCGGATTCGGTTCGCGATCCGCTTACCTACTACGAGAACAATACATCAAAAACCCGGTCACTGATCGAATCAGTCGTAAAATCCGACGTGAAGAATTTCATCTTTTCATCGACTGCAGCGGTCTATGGCGACGGTGGGATGACTCCGGTCACCGAGGATGTGCCGACTCAGCCGCAATCCCCTTATGGTGTGTCGAAGCTAATGTCCGAATGGATGCTCCGCGACACCGCGGCCGCGCACGATTTTCATTATACCGCGCTACGTTATTTTAACGTTGCTGGCGCCGATCCAAAGGGTCGGACAGGCCAATCGACCAAAGGCGCAACGCACCTGATCAAGGTTGCGTGCGAGACTGCCCTTGGAAAGAGACGCTACATGGAAATCTTCGGTCATGATTTTCCAACGCCAGACGGCACATGCGTCCGCGATTACATCCACGTCAGCGACCTTGTTGCGGCGCATCGACTGGCTCTTGAGCGGCTGCGGGAAGGTGGCAGCAGTATGGTCGCCAATTGCGGATACGGCCGTGGATACTCGGTGAAGGAAGTGATCGAAAGCGTGGAGCGCGTGCATGGTTCGCCCATCGACGCACGTCTGACCGGTCGGCGGCCCGGCGACGCGGCTTCCATCGTCGCCGATAGCGGCAAGGCTCGGGCTAATCTTGGTTGGAAACCCAAGCTCGATGATCTCGACAAAATCGTTGAATCTGCCCTTCGGTGGGAAAAGTCGCTTCAGCATCGCAATACCAGTCGCTGAAAACGCTGCTTTTCCTTCGGTTTCCTCTTCTAGCGGCTTTGCAGATTGGAAAACTGTATAAGACTAAAGACTGCGTCGCAGCGACACATTGCTTTAGGCCCCTCAAGGCAGGAAAAGGGGAACTTGTTCGTAGTTAATGGGTTTAGTCTACGAAAGAAAGTTGGAGTTTAAGCAACGATGGACGGCATTAACCGGCCCAACGAAAGAGAACTTTCAAGGATCTTGCGGCGACAAATCTCCCAGTCGTCCTACAGATCGGCAATTCGTGCTGCGGGGATATACAAAGTCGAAGAGACAGTCCCTGAAAGCCTTCTGGATCAGCTCAGACGCCTTGATGAAGCCGAAAGAAACCGGCGCGGTTAATCGCAGCCGCTATAGAAAATGAAAAAAGAGGCGGGCCAAAGCCCGCCTCTTTCACGTCCGGCGCAAACCCTTAGGCGGCGAGCGCCAGATCATTGGTGTGATCAAGGGCCGAAGAAATCGCTTTGGCTTCAGCTTCCGGGCCCATGGCAACGCCTTCAATACGAATTACCTCGACATCAGTCATACCGAGAAAGCCGAGTGCTGTCTTCAGGTAAGGGGTCGCATGGTCGAAGGCCGCGGCGGGACCATCCGAATAAACACCGCCAGATGCGATCACGACATATACTTTCTTACCAGTTACAAGACCTTTCGGGCCCTCGGCGCCATAGCTGAACGTTCTGCCGGCGCGAGCAATGTGGTCGATCCAGGCCTTGAGTGTCGAAGAGATGTTGAAGTTGATCATGCCGGTAGAGATGACAACGGCGTCGGCAGCGAAGAGTTCATCGACTACCGCGTCGGATACGCCGACAACATTTTGTTGTTCGGCGGAACGGGACTCGACCGGTGTGTAAATGCCCGAAGCGTAGTCAGCATCAATATGGGGAAGAGGGTTACTCGCAAGGTCGCGTGTAACGATTTTCGCACCAGGCGTTTTTGCCTGCAGCTTACTGGCGAGTTCCGTTGCGACGCGAGTGGAATGGGAGGCGGCGCCACGTGGGCTCGATGTAACGAGAAGTATGGAAGACATAGCCTAAGTTCCTTCAGTTGATTTGTCTCGGTGAGAACAATCCGATTGCTGTAATTTGGCCCTCGACATCCATTTAAAAAACTGGGAAAATATCGATGTAATCCATCTAAATGATCGATAGGTGCGGCGATGCAACCCAACCCTACTCTTGACCAACTTCAGGTCTTTGTTGCTGTTGCGGAAACGGGAAGTTTCTCGGCGGCGGCACGACGTCTCAACCGATCTCAATCAGTCGTCAGCTATACGATCGCTAATCTGGAAGCCCAGCTCGAGCTCCAGCTCTTCGAGCGCGGCGGGACACGCGAACCGCGGCTAACAGAAGGCGGGAAAGCCATGCTCGAGGATGCCCGACGCATGGTTTCAGTCTTGCAAAGTCTGCGCGCGCGCGTGGAGGGATTGAAGCAGGGACTCGAGTCAGAAGTCGCGGTTGCTGTCGACGTCACGCTGCCTTCGCCTGTCCTGACGGCAGTGCTCAAGTCTTTCCAACTGCAGTTCCCAACCGTGAGCTTGCGACTGCACGTGGGGGCACTTGGCATGGTTTGGGATATCGTTCTGAAAAAGCAGGCCGATTTCGGCATCGGGGGCCCGCCGTTAGTAGCCTATGATGAGCTCGTATCCATAAAGGTCGGCGAAACTGCGATGACGCCAGTTGCAGCGCCCGATCACCCTCTCGCTCTTTACGAGGGACCGGTGCCGCTTTCCTTCATACGCGACCACGTGCAACTCGTTGTCACCGATCTGAGCGAACAAACGAAGGGTCGAGATTTTGGCGTATTCGCGTATAAGACTTGGCGGTTGACCGATGTTGGAACCAAGCATGAGTTGATGCTGGCGGGCCTGGGCTGGGGTGGTCTCGCAAAATGGATGGTCAAGGACGATCTCGCCGAGGGGAGGCTCGTACATCTCGATCTTGAACCTTATCCGGATGCTCCCTATCCCTTGCTTGCGCTCTATCCGGTAGACAGCCCCCTCGGACCGGCAGCCACTTGGCTGGTTGAACGCTTCAAGCAGGAATTGGCTAACTTTGAATAATTCGTTTGTACGATTGACAAATGTCATGACGTCATGTTGTTTAATGTTATGTGGTACGAGACAGATATTGTAGAGGGCCGGACGCCAATGTGGTCGCAGATTGCTGAGCGGCTACGACGAGCAATTGAGGACGGCACCTTCAGGCCAGGCCAGGCGCTGCCAGGTGAGGCGGAACTCAACCGCCGTTTCGGCGTGAGTCGGACGACCTCGCGTGCGGCGCTCGACTTTCTGGAGGCGGAAGGATTGATAAGCCGTAAGTCCGGTCGCGGCTCGATTGTCATCGAACCGCGCATCGAACGGCCTCTAAATCGTCTTTCATCTTTTTGCGAGGACATGGGGGTGAGGGGCCTGAAGCCCAGTTATCGAACACGGTCACTGAAACTCACGCTGGCGAGTGAATTCGTCGCGACCGAGTTGAAAATTGCCATTAATTCTCCAGTGCTCGAGATAGATCGCATCTTGCTGGCGGATGAAAGTCCCATGGCGACATCGCTGACGTATCTTGCTCCTGTGGCATTCGAAAGGTCCGGACTGCCCACGGTCACCGCTTTAGACAGCGGCTCACTCTACGGCTGGCTCAAAGAGGCCGCAGGCGTCGCTTTGACCGGCGGCCATGAGCGAATCGAAGGGGCTCTTGCTGACGCGGGCACTGCTCGAAGCCTCGGACTAAAACGGCCGGCTGCGGTTCTGGTTAGTCATCGCACGTCGTGGAATTCGGCAAGGCAGCCCGTCGAATATGTCGTCCTGCACTATCGAGCGGATCGATACAGCTTCCAGGTTGGTCTCGCCCGTTCATAACAACGACGGAACGTCCCCCCGCTTTAACTATATGTAGAAAGTATCAACATGAACTCTCAGCCCAAGTCCATCTATCGCGCCAAGCCGAACGCCATCCAGGAAATCTTCAGCCGGCGCAAGGCCGTCATCGGCGTGATCCATTCGCAGCCGCTGCCGGGTTCTCCGAATTATGATGGCGAGCCAATGGAGGATATTGTCGCTTTCGCGGTGGCGGAAGCCGGGCGCTACAAAGCTGGCGGGGTGGATGGTCTGATTGTCGAGAACCATGGCGATATCCCTTTTGCCAAGCCGGATCGCCTTGGTCCGGAAACCGCTGCCGCCATGGCCGTCATGACCGATGCTGTTCGCCGTCAGAGCGGTCTCCCGATCGGCGTCAATATTCTCGCCAACGGGGCGGTCCAAGCGTTGGCAGTGGCCAAGGCGGCGGGCGCAGCGTTCGTTCGCGTCAACCAATGGTCAAATGCCTATGTTGCCAATGAAGGTCTGATGGACGGACCGGCAGGCGAGGCAGCGCGCTATCGGGCATGGTTGCGCGCTAAATCCATCCGTATCTTTGCCGATGTGCACGTGAAGCACGGAGCTCATGCCATTACTGGCGACCGCACCATCACTGAACTCGCACGCGACAATGAGTTTTTCGATGCCGACGTGGCCATAGCGACCGGCCAACGTACGGGCGATAGCGCCACGATGGATGAACTGCAGACAATCGCGTCCGGTACATCGCTCCCTGTTGCTGTCGGTTCCGGTGTCACACCGGATAATGTAGGCGACATTTTTACTATTGCCGACGCGGTGATTGTTGCAAGTTATCTCAAGCATGAGGGCGCTTGGTGGAACCCGGTCGATCCGGATCGGCTGCAGGTCTTCATGCAAGCTGTCAAGAAAGCGCGGAGCTGACGTCGTGGGCCAAGTGCTCGTTCTCGGCAATGCGGGCCTTGATTTAACGCTCCAGGTGCCGCGCTTGCCGGAAAAAGGTGAAACGCTGCTCGGTGACAGCGCCAATAGCGCGCCCGGTGGGAAGGGGCTCAACCAGGCGGTTGCCGCTGCGCGTACTGGCGCGCAGGTCGTCTTCCATACTGCCATCGGTCGCGACTCGCAAGGCGCGGAAATTGGAGCAGCCTTGGCGGCAGAAGGCATGACGGAACTCGAACTGCACCAGGCTCCTTATTCGAGTGATTTCTCGCTTTTGATGGTGTTGCCGGACGGTGAAAATAGCATTGTCAGTATGGGAAGTTGTGCCGCTGCATTGACCGAGGAAACAGCAGAAATCTTCTCTGCGAAGGCGACTGCGGCCGATGTTGTGCTGCTGCAAGGCAATCTTACACAGGCTAGTACCCTGGCCGCTCTCGCGACCGCAACTGCCCGGGACGCAACGACATTGTTCAATCCTGCGCCGCTATGGTGGGAAGTCGGGCCGCTCTTGCCGTTGTGCGATATTGTTGTCACAAATCGCGGCGAGGCAGAGGTTATCACGGGAATTTCGCAACCGCCCGAAGCTGCCGCAGCCCTGTGCCGGCTCGGTGCGTCCGTTGCGATCATCACTCTTGGAGCAGGCGGATGTCTTACATCCGATAGTGACGGAACGATCCGCCACTACCCAGCCTCGCAAATTCGTGCAATTGACACGACTGGTTGTGGCGACACTTTTTGCGGAGTGTTTGCAGCGGTGCTTGCGATGGGCTTGGGCCAGGAGACCGCTATCAACGTCGCTCAAAGCGCCGCTGCACTGACTGCACAACGTCGAGGTGCGTTTAGAGCTCTGCCCAGCCGCGATGAACTTGCAGTGCTGGTAGCCCGTTATAAAAGCCTTGGAAACTGAGGGATGGTGCTGCTGGGGAGGATTGAACTCCCGACCTCGTCATTACCAATGACGCGCTCTACCACTGAGCTACAACAGCGTTTCCATGTCACATGCGGATCGCAACCATGCCTCGTTTCCCGTATACCACTTCGCAGCGAAGTGCTCTACCTGAGTTGCAGCCGATTTGCGAACGCGGCGGACTTCTGCCATATCATTGCTGAAATCGCAAGCAAGCAATCGTAATCTCTTTGCCAAATTACGTGTGCAAGGCGAAAGCGATGGTTCGTTGGGAGTAAAATGGCATGAAACTCATCCGGAATATATGCACAACGATATGACTTCGCCGTCGAAAAACCCGAATTCCGAACAAACTGACCGCGAGAAGCGACGTTCCGAACAATTGCGGGCGAATCTGGCACGGCGAAAACAGCAATCACGCTCTCGTCGTGCTGGTAACGCAGATGAACGCGACGAAGGAATTGTCGCCGCAACCGAAAAGCCTTCCGATTGCTCCCACGAGAAATCATGAATGGCCCAAACAGGGTCATAAGCCTTTCTTGAACCATTTCGTGTGATGGTTTACAGCAACCGGCTCTGCAAAGAGTCTCAACAACAGGACGGGTACTTTCCCGCGAAAGTGACACAATATGGATCGCATCAAGATTGTTGGCGGTAACAAGCTCAATGGCGTCATACCAATTTCGGGCGCCAAGAACGCGGCCTTGCCATTGATGATCGCGTCGCTTCTGACGGATGATACGCTGACGCTGGAAAACGTTCCTCATCTCGCCGACGTTGAACAGCTAATCCGTATTCTCGGCAATCATGGTGTCGATTATTCGGTCAATGGACGTCGCGAACGCCAGGACGGCGCCTATTCACGGACCATCCATTTCACCGCGCGCAATATTGTCGATACGATGGCTCCCTATGAACTCGTTTCCAAGATGCGTGCAAGCTTCTGGGTTATTGGCCCGCTTCTTGCGCGGATGGGCGTTGCTACAGTCTCGCTGCCAGGCGGCTGTGCCATAGGCACGCGTCCTGTGGATCTGTTCATCGATGGCCTGCGCGCGCTCGGCGCCGATATCGAGATCGAGAACGGTTATGTGAAGGCCAGTGCGAAGGGCGGTCTTGTCGGCACCCGCTATGTCTTCCCGAAAGTTTCCGTCGGCGCGACCCATGTATTGATGATGGCCGCGACTCTGGCTAAGGGCGAGACAGTCCTCGAAAACGCCGCGCAGGAACCCGAAGTTGTCAATCTAGCCGACTGTCTCAATGCCATGGGGGCAAAGGTCAACGGTGCCGGTACGCCGACAATCACCATTGAAGGTGTCGTGAGCCTTTCCGGAGCACGCGTTCGAGTCATTCCGGATCGAATCGAGACCGGAACTTATGCCATGGCGGTAGCCATGACCGGCGGGGACGTCATCCTCGAAGGGGCTGATGCCAGCTTGCTCAGCGCTGCACTGACCACGCTCGGTCAGGCTGGGGCGGAAATCTCCGAAACCAATTCCGGCTTGCGTGTTGTCCGTAACGGCCACGGCATCATGCCTGTCGACGTGACGACTCAGCCGTTCCCAGGGTTCCCGACCGATCTTCAAGCGCAGTTCATGGGCTTGATGACCAAGGCGAAAGGCACCTCCCACATCACGGAGACGATCTTCGAAAACCGCTTCATGCACGTGCAGGAGCTGGCGCGGCTCGGCGCCAAGATTTCACTATCGGGCCAGACGGCCAAGATCGAAGGCGTCGAACGGCTGAAGGGCGCGCCCGTGATGGCGACCGATTTGCGGGCCTCGGTCTCGCTGGTCATCGCTGGACTTGCCGCTGAGGGCGAGACAGTCGTCAATCGCGTTTATCATCTCGATCGCGGTTTTGAACGTCTCGAGGAAAAGCTGACGCGTTGTGGTGCGGTTGTCGAACGCATCAGTGACTGATCCTACTTTCGTAGCTTCAACACAGATTCTACGCAGCGCATAATTCCATTTCCCTGCACTTTCCTCTAACAGGAAAGATGTCGTGGTGCCGGACCGGCATTGCGATCTCGCTCAATTTTGCAAAGGGAAGACATGGACACGCTCAAACTCATCGCGCTTGATGAGGAAGACCTGCAGATCCTTTCGGCGCATCTGCAGGATTCTGTGTTGAAAGTTGATGACGTTGAATATCTGGCTGCCGAAAAGAAACTCGTTCTCGGCGTGAATCGATTCGTCTGGGAACAGGCTGTCGATGGCAAGCGTCGCCGTACCTTCGAACGTCGCCGCACAGCATTGCTTTTTGATCGGGTGAGCAACGTCAAGGCCACTGGTATTGATCGCCGGCACGGGGACGATATCCTGTCGCTTCTTGCCATCCATTTCATCGTTTCGGACGCACCTTCGGGTATTATCGAGTTGACCTTCGCCGCCAACAAGGCGTTGAGGCTGGAAGTGGAAGCCATCGAGGCCCAGCTGACCGATCTCGGTCCTGCTTGGGAAACCACGTTCAAACCGGAACATGAAATCTGAGGAGTGATTAGCGTGGCATTTGTGCTGAGACAGTCCGAATCCGATTTTGAATCGCGGTTTTCTGCATTTCTCGCGACCAAGCGTGAGGTTTCTGAGGACGTGGACCGCGCTGTTGCCGATATAATTCATCGCGTCCGCACGGAGGGCGATGCCGCACTGATTGATTATTCGCAACGCTTCGATCGAATCGATCTTGTGCAACACGGCATCGCGATCACCTCAGCCGAGATCGACGCCGCCGTAGCGTCTGCTCCAATACAAACTGTCAAAGCATTGAAACTGGCGCGCAATCGCATCCATTCGCACCACGCGCGGCAGATGCCGCAAGATGATCGTTACACGGATGCGCTGGGTGTAGAACTGGGATCGCGCTGGACAGCCGTCGAGTCGGTTGGTCTTTATGTACCGGGCGGTACGGCGAGCTATCCTAGTTCCGTGCTAATGAACGCTGTTCCGGCACAGGTCGCCGGCGTCGAACGTATCGTCATGGTGGTGCCGTCGCCAGAGGGCAAGCTCAATCCGCTCGTGCTGGTCGCGGCACGGCTTGCCGGCGTTTCCGAGATTTACCGCGTTGGTGGCGCGCAGGCCATTGCGGCGCTCGCCTATGGCACTGAAACGATTGCACCGGTCGCCAAGATCGTAGGTCCTGGGAATGCCTATGTGGCAGCCGCCAAGCGCCGCGTGTTCGGCAAGGTCGGCATCGACATGATTGCGGGTCCGTCGGAAGTTTTGATCGTGGCGGACAGCGACAATGATCCGGACTGGATTGCGGCCGACCTTTTGGCACAAGCCGAGCATGACAGCGCCGCGCAGTCTATTCTGATCACTGACGACGAGGCCTTGGCCGAAGCAGTTATCGCAGCCGTGGAACGCCAGCTACTGACATTGCCACGAGCGGAGGCCGCAACCGCCAGCTGGCGCGACTATGGCGCTGTTATCCTGGTATCCGACCTTTTGTCAGCGCTACCGCTCGTTAACCGGATCGCTGCCGAGCATCTCGAGATCGCGACTGCCGATCCGGAAATATTGCTGGCAGGCGTTCGCAACGCCGGGGCGATATTCCTTGGCCGTTACACCCCAGAGGTGATCGGCGACTATGTGGGTGGCTCAAATCACGTTTTGCCCACCGCACGGTCGGCGCGATTTTCTTCCGGTCTTTCGGTACTCGATTATGTGAAGCGAACCTCCATCCTGAAATTGGGCGTGGAGCAGTTGCGCGCCTTGGGGCCGGCAGCGATTGAACTTGCGCGTGCAGAGGGCCTTGATGCCCATGGCAATTCCGTTGCAATCCGGTTGAACCTGTAGGGAAATAATGACAGCGACGGACCTGGCGCGACTGATTGATGTGGAGCTGGACGAGACGATCGGCCGTTCTACGCCGGATGTCGAGCACGAGCGTGCTGTCGCCATTTTCGATCTAATCGAAGAAAACAGCTTTCGCCCGGTGGGCGATGAGGGGAACGGTCCCTATCGGCTCAAGATATCGCTGGCGGAATCTCGGCTGATATTCGCCATCGCGCGGGAAAATGGCGATGAAGTCGTGACGCATATCCTGTCGCTGACACCATTGCGCAAAGTGGTGAAGGATTACTTCATGATCTGCGAAAGCTATTACGAGGCCATCCGCTCTTCCAGTCCAAGCAAGATCGAAGCTATCGATATGGGTCGGCGCGGATTGCACAATGAGGGTTCGCAGGCATTGATGGACCGTCTGAGTGGCAAGATCGACGTGGACTTCGACACTGCCCGCCGCCTTTTCACGTTGGTATGTGTGCTGCATTGGCGGGGTTAGACGAACCAATGACCATCGGAGCGGACAAGCTGCCTGACGACCACGAACCCGCAAAAGCGGTGGTGCCGAGCGCGATCTTGTTCATTTGCGGCTTGAATTCGATCCGATCACCGATAGCCGAGACATTGGCGCGCAGTCTGCTACCATCGAGGATATATATCGCCTCGGCGGGTGTCGAAAAAGGCGAGCCAGATCCTTTTGTGGAGGCGGTTCTGGAAGAGGTCGGATTAAAACGAATCTCTGCGCAGCCGCGCACCTTCAAAGAGCTGGAAGATGATTATTTCGATTTGATCATTACACTGTCGCCCAAGGCCCATCATATGGCACTTGAATTGACCCGCACCACGTCTGTCCATGTGGAATATTGGCCGACACCCGATCCTACCTTGGTGCGGGGCCGTCGCAATCAGATAATGGACGCTTATCGCGATGTTCGGGAAAATCTGCAACGTCACATTCTGGAGCGTTTCGGCAGATCCGGCTGAACCGGCTGACAGCATCGTAATTGTATCGAACTCCCTTGTTCACAAATGGTGCGCAATACTATAGGTTCCGCCCAAAATTGCGGTCGAGCCTGACCTCAAATTCCTTATCGGAGATAGCACTACGCATGGCGAAAGAAGAAGTATTGGAGTTTCCCGGTCTCGTGACGGAGCTGTTGCCCAACGCGATGTTTCGGGTAAAGCTCGAAAATGATCATGAAATCATCGCGCACACGGCCGGCCGCATGCGAAAGAACCGTATCCGCGTTCTCGCCGGCGACAAGGTTCTTGTTGAAATGACCCCTTACGATCTGACCAAGGGTCGCATCACCTATCGCTTCAAATAATCAGCTCCGCGTTCCGCAGGATATTCGACGTCAATGAGCGACCAGCACAAATTCGTTCTCGCATCGGGGTCGCCACGCCGTCTGGCGCTGCTGGGCCAGATCGGCATCGAGCCGGATCGTCTGCTACCTGCGGATGTCGACGAATCCCCGCTGCGGGCCGAACATCCTCGCTCGCTCGCGCGTCGTCTGTGCCGCCTGAAAGCAGAGAAAATCGCTGACGAATTGCGGAACGATACGGATTTCGGCGGCACCTATATCATGGCAGCCGATACGGTTGTCGCGGTTGGGCGGCGCATTCTGCCAAAAGCGGAAATCCTCGACGATGCGACTGCGTGCCTTCGATTGCTCTCAGGCCGTTCGCATCGCGTCTATACTGGGCTGTGTCTCATTACACCCAAAGGCAAGCAGCGTCAGGATCTGGTGGAAACCCGCGTGCGCTTTAAACGTCTTTCGCGCGAGGAGCTGGAGAGCTACCTTGCGTCCGGTGAATGGCGCGGCAAGGCTGGCGGATATGCGATCCAGGGACTTGCAGGCGGCTTTGTCGTCAAGCTGGTTGGCTCCTATAGTAACGTCGTTGGGCTGCCGCTCTACGAAACTGCCAGCCTTCTGCATGGAGAAGGCTATCCGGTCTACGCCAACTGGCAATCTTCAGGACATTAGACGGAACTGATCCATTGACTGAGTCCAGGAAAAGCACAGCAAACGTGACGCCCTTGCGGCCAACACGACCTTGCCCGGAATGCAAGCGCCCTTCGCAAAGGGAACATTACCCCTTTTGTTCAGCACGCTGCCGCAACATCGATCTAAGTCGCTGGCTGACCGGAGCCTATGTATTGCCAGCCGTCGAAAGTGCAGATGACAGCGACGACAAGCAGGAATAGCTGACCCGCTTCACGTTCTTTTCATTTGATGCCGCTAATTTCCGTCCTGGTCAGCACAGGAACGCTCCATGAAGATTGCGATCATCGGCACCGGCTTCGTTGCCGACTATTATATGACGACGCTCGTCAACCATCCGCAACTTGTGTTGGGTGGCGTCTATGACCGTGATCCAGCCCGCCTGAAACAGTTCGCCGATTACTATAAGGTCGGCACCTATCCAGACTTCGAAGCAATCCTCGCGGACAACGAAGTTCGGATCATTGTGAATCTGACGACACCTGAAAACCATTACTTGCTCTCGAAACGGGCGTTGGAAGCAGGCAAACATGTCTATTGCGAAAAGCCGCTGGCCATGCGCTATGAAGAGGCGGCAGAACTGGTATCGCTTGCCGAACGCCTTGATCTTATCCTGGCATCAGCACCAGCCAACGCCATGAGCGACGCGTACTGGCTCGTCGCCAAGTCGCTCGACGAGATTGGTAAACCACGACTGATCTATGCCCAGATGGAGGACGGCCCGGTTTTCCGCGCCAATTGGCAGGGATGGCGTTCCGTTTCGGGTGCGCGGTGGCCCGGTCTGCATGAGTTCGAAATAGGCAGTACGCTCGAACACGCCGGTTATGCATTATCTTGGCTGGTTTCTTTGTTTGGTCCTGTCGAAAGCCTTGCCGCATTCTCGACGCTCACGTTTCCGGACAAGGGACCTGGAACCGGGGCAATCAAGCTAGCGCCCGATTTTTCCGTTGGTTGCTTGCAGTTTCATTCCGGTGTCGTCGCTCGTCTCACCTGCGGTCTTGCTGCGCCGCGCGACCGATCGCTTATGATTCTCGGTGATAGGGGAACGCTGACGGCGGAGGATCTTTGGGATCACCGATCAGCGATCTATCTTGAAACGGCCGCCGAAGGCCGGACGCTACGCACAAAGATTGTCGATCTCTTGGAAGTGCATCTCAAGCGCTTCCTGCACTGGAAGCCGTTGCCGGGACGCAAACTCGCTTATGACCGTTCTGCAAGACGCGCGAAGCTCCCGGCGTATCCATCGCAGATCGATTTTGCCGGGGGCATCGCCGCGCAGGCTGCCGCCATCGAACAAGGCACGCCGCTGTTTTCGTCGGGCAAGGCCGCGCTTCACATCACCGAGTTGGCGCTCGCATTGAACAACGCCGCTTCGCTCCCCCAGCCTTATAAGATGCGCAGCACTTTCTAGAGCTTGATGATGCGCGTTGTCGCTGGTTGCGCCAAGACGATGTTGATGGCGCGCAGGGCATTGATACTGTCTGAAAGCGGCATGACTGCCGAGGTTTTTTCGTTTTTACGCATCGCGTCCATCATAGCCATTGCTTCAAATTGTAAGCCATTGCCCTCGAAGGAATGGTCTTCCACCCTTCGTCCGGGCAATGGAAGCCGATCGAGTATTTTGCCGACAAGCCCGGATGGCCTTTGCAGCGGGCCAAAGGGCGCGCGTTGCGCGAAGCCGTGATAGACCGTCAGTCGCTGCGCCTTCAAGAAGGGGGCATCCAATCGGAGGATCCCTTTTGTGCCTTCGATGACGAAATGGTTAGCACCATCACGGTCGAACCCGCTCGTGAGTTGCGCTTCCGCTTCGTCATAATGCAGCGTTATCTCCGAACTCATGTCAACGCCATTTGGCGCAGGGTACCACAGGCCCGAAACCTTCTGTGGCTGGCCTAGAAAGAACATGGCGAGCGATACGCAATAGATACCGAGGTCGAGACTGGCGCCGCCGCCAAGCGATCGGCTGAAATAGCGGCTTTCCGGGTCATACTGGCGTGCATAGGCTAACTCTGCCGTTATCTTGCGAATAGCGCCGATCTCGCCCGCATCGATATTTGCTTTGGCTGCAATTATGGCCGGCAGAAACCGCGTCCACATCGCTTCCATGGCAAAGACATTCACCCGCGCTGCTTCCCGCTGGATGACTGAGGCTTCCGTATGCGAGGGAGCGAGTGGCTTTTCCGCAAGGATTGCCTTGCCGGCCCGTATGGCCTTCAGCGCCTGCGCCAGGTGCAGGGAATTCGGCGTTGCAATGTAGACGGCATCGATGGACGGGTCGCTCAAAAACGAATCGAGATCCGAATAGGCGTGGCGGCTGCCAAAAGCACTATGGAACTCCTGTGCGTTCGCCGCACTCCGGGAGTGATTGGCAACAAGCGCGGCGTCCGGTACGAGCATCAGGTCTGACGCAAATCGCCGGGCAATTTCGCCGCTGCCAATAATTCCCCAACCAAAGACCCGGTCTTTGGTTGTCATCTCCCCCGTTTCATCCATGCAATACGAATCCTGTCTACAATCCTCAACAAACGCACCAATGCATGCCCTTTGCAAGAGGCAGAAAAACGGCAAAAAATTCGCGAGTTGATGCTGGACAGCACGATTTTTAGTGTTATAACCCACGCGCTTCTGACGGAAAACCAACCCGTCGACAAGGCTTGCCGGTTAACGGAAACGCCACGAAGTGCCCAGATAGCTCAGTTGGTAGAGCAGCGGATTGAAAATCCGCGTGTCCGTGGTTCGAATCCGCGTCTGGGCACCACTTTTCTCTCAATAAACGACGGTATTGTTCGCGCTCGTGGCCGGCTACGGCAGTGGCGTTTTCATGTGTTCCGCTCTCCGCAGTCTCTCCCCCCGCGGGCTGGCACCTTGTGCGGCATTTGATGCGCAGGTTGTAGACAGACGTCATACGCCGTCCGGTCACTATCGACGACATCAAGTATTTTTCTTTATACCTTAGTTTTAGGTGCAAAGTACAAAAACAGATGTGAGCAATTACACTTTTAAAACCTGTTTCAGAAAGCGTCAGTGCTGTGACAGTCAAGCTGAATTAAATAATAAGTACGGACTACCGAAATCTCGAAGGCCACGGCGATTAAGCAACTTTTAAAGAATCACAACGATTCACGCAAATAATGACCCGTTTTCAACATCTTATGATCACGGACTCACGCTCGGCTCACGTTTTCGTGATAAAACGGCAACACTGTAACCTTAAGTTGCGCAAGATTGTCGGTTTGGCTCATAAGCTCTTTGACCCTGTTGCCAAAGTTAAGTTAGATCGCCGGGTCAACAAGACACATATGGAGAGATCAACAATGAACATTAAGAGCCTTCTTATCGGCTCCGCTGCAGCCCTGGTTGCAGTTTCGGGGGCACGCGCTGCAGATGCAGTCGTTGTTGCTGAACCAGAGCCCGTCGAATACGTTCGCGTTTGCGACGCATACGGCGCTGGCTTCTTCTACATTCCGGGGACCGAAACCTGCCTGAAGATCAGCGGCTATGTCCGTTATGATGCTAAGGGTGGCGACGACGTTTATAGCGGTGGGAACGTTGGTGCCAAGGGTAACGAAACCTGGTACAAGCGTACACGCGGTGAAGTCCGTTTCGATGCCCGCTCGGAAACCGAACTCGGCACTCTGCGTTCGTACATCCAGGGCCGTTTCCAGTACACCAACGGTGTTGATAATGGCGGTTCGTTGCCACAGGCATGGATCGAACTCGGCGGTTTCCGCATCGGTACTGCTGACGAACTCTTTGGTTCGTGGACCGGTTATGCCGGCAACGTAATCAACGACGACGTGATCAACTACCAGTCCGGCCAGAGCAACCAGGTCAGCTACACGTTCACTGGCGGCAATGGTTTCTCCGCAATGATCGGTGCTGAACAGGGTTCGGACGATGTTACCGGCCTCGGCGGCAACTATGTCATCGAAGACTACATGCCACACGTTCTTGCTGGTGCGAAGTTCGAACAGTCATGGGGCGGCATTTCGGCTGTTGTTGGTTATGACTCCAATGTCGAAGAATTCGCTGGCAAGATTCGTTTGGACGTGAAGTTCAACGAAATGTTCTCCGCATTCTTGATGGGCGGCTATCAGTCCGGTTATGATAACGACTTCGATCCGGCAACGGGCGCAGTCGATCAGGACAGCCGTAACTGGTTCGGTACATGGGAAGGCGATTGGGCAGCTTGGGGCGGTATCACCGCTAAGGTTACCGACAAGGCGTCCATCAACGCGCAGGCTGCCTGGGAAGACGAAGGCACTTACGCTCTCGCGCTTAACGTAGCTTACGAGCTGGTTCCTGGTTTCACGATCACACCGGAAATCAACTACACCAAGTTCGACGGTGCACGTGAAGCCGCCTCCATCGATAACGGCGGCGACGACGACGCATTCGGCGGCATGATCCGCTTCCAGCGCAACTTCTAAGCGCCAGATTCGAAAAGCTCCGGGGGCCCAGGTCCCCGGATTCTTATACCGAACCAGGATTTAATTTGGCGCTGTAGAAGGACTGCAACGCCAGAGTGTGATGATGTGATCTCCAGTCGCCTCATTCTCACGAGACGGTGGGCCCCGCGGCTCACCGTTTTCGTTTTCATAGCATTGTCTCGCGTTCAGGTTAGGTCACACCAAGTTCGATACGTGGTTTGCGATCGCAAGGCAGGATGTGAGCCCCGGACTTTCAATACCGAAAAGGTTCACAAGACCTTTGACACCGTGTGTGGCCGGGCCCTGGATTACAAAATCCGTTATGGATTGGCCTCCGAGGGTCAGCTTTGGCCTGATGCCGCTATAGGCGGGCTGCAATGAACCGTCGGCGAGGTTGGGCCAGTACTTGCGGATTTCGTCGTAGAAACGGTCTGCCCGTTTAGGATCGACACTGTATTCGATCGATTCTACCCATTCGACGTCGGGGCCGAACCGCATCCGGCCGTCGAGGTCAAGCGTGAGGTGAACGCCTAAACCACCTTCTTCGGGGACTGGATAGATGAGGTGGGTGAATGGTGTCTCGCCTGTTGCTGAGAAATAGTTGCCCTTGGCAAATCGCCTTTCGGGTATGAACTGTCGTGGCAATCCGGCAATGGATGAAGCGATGACCGGTGCCTGGAGGCCGCACGCGTTGATGAACACGGAGGCCTGGAGCTCAAACGTGCGCCCATTGGAGGCATCGATTGTTTCTATTCGCAAACCATCGGCATTGGTTTCAGCGGAAACTATCGCGGTCCGAAATGAAATCGCCGCGCCGTGGTCTTGCGCGTCGCCCAGCAGCGCCAACATCAAGCTGTGGCTGTCTATGATGCCCGTCGAGGGCGAAAACAATGCGGCGGTACACGTAAGGTCGGGCTCGCATCTGCGCGCTTCCAGCTCCGACAAATGCTCAAGATCAGAAACACCGCATGTTTCAGCTCCTATCGCGATGGTACTCAATATCGGAATTTGAACTTCGTTTGTGGCTACGATCAGCTTACCGCAGCGGGAATATGCAACTCCGTGCCTTTCTGCAAAGGCATAAAGGGCATTTCGCCCCTCGATACACAACCTGCTTTTCAGGCTGTTTTTTGGATAGTAGATGCCGGCGTGAATGACCTCGGAGTTGCGGGAACTCGTGCCCGTTCCGATTGTTCCGGCCTCTTCGACAATCAGAGTATCGATACCGCGACGCGCAAACGCACGCGCGATCGCCAGCCCGATGACACCTCCGCCCGCTATGAGGCACTCCACACGTTCCAATTGTCAGTGCCCTCCATGCACGGCAAAAGGTGCGAGCTTCCTTTCAAGACTTTGAAGGGTTTCGATAATCTGAAGCCCTACCCGCTCATAACAAGGATAGTGCAAGAGATGTTCTTTGTCCCAATCTGAGGGGGATAGGCTGCTGCCATAATCCTGGGGTGCCGAATTCTTGAGTTCGGTAAGATATTCCTGGACGGATATGGAGGTTGGCGGCGTTCCCGTCGCCATATGCATGAACAGCGCCCGTAGCCAGAATTGTGTGGCCATGAGTTCAATCCGGATTTGTTCGTCTTCAATCATGGGTTTCTCTGGTCCGATGCAGTCAGTACAGCCGTCTAACTAAAGCCGGTCGCAAGCAAAATTGACAATTGGCTTCAGAGACATAGGGCACATCCAAAAGCGGATCATACGTGCTTGCCAAACAACGAGTATGTCGGTGCGCTCCACATTTGACCGATGTCAGGATGAACCGGGCTACCTCGGATTGATTCAAGTATGTTTGGTTGCCTTTTGTGATTACGTCAAATGGCTATGTTACCGTTCATCTCATTGGTCAGCTTAAATGAAATGACGCGAGCGGTTATCGTCGCATTGAGATCGACGTCCTATGCGATTCTGTGTGTTTGAAAACAGTTCAAACCGAAGTTTTTTGCACTCATCAGGCGTTGGCTGGGTCCAATACACGCGGGGGTATCTAGGTGGGGAATGTTCGCCGGGCATATTTTATGGCGGCCTTGGAACAATATTCACAGGTGATTGTCAGCATATCGATGATTGCCGTTCTGTCGCGTCTACTGGACAGCACGGAAATCGGGCTTGCGGTCATTGGCCTAGGGATAGGAACCATCGCGTTTAATTTCCGAGAGTTCGTGACATCGGAATATCTCATTCAACGCGAAGATGTTTCGGAAGAAGATATTCGCACTGGCTTTACTCTCATATTCGGCTTTTCAGTTGCAATCGGCTCGCTTCTTATTCTCCTGGCTCACTGGTTCGCCGGTTTTTATTCCGAGGCGGGTCTTAGCGGATTTGTCTGTATTCTGGCGATTTCCGGTGTAATCGATGCACCAGTCAGTACCATCGCTGCATTGCTGCGACGGGATATGGAATTTGGCAGCCTCACTCGCATCAACGCACTGGGAAGCATGGTCAACGCCTTGGTAACCATCGCGTTTGCATGGTTCGGGTTTGGCTTTATGAGTTTTGCCTGGGGCACACTGGCATCTGCATTGGTCAGGACGGCTCTTGGATTCCATGCCCGACCGATCTTCTGGATGTTCAGACCTCGACTGAAAGGCTGGCACGAGTTCTTCGTTTTCGGTGGCTACAAAGGCGCTTCAACAGTTCTCGACAGGACATATGAGGCACTGCCCCAACTGGTGCTGGGGCGCATTATGCCGTTGACTGCCGTCGGCCTGTTTAACCGCGCGAATGTTGTCTGCGGACTCCCCGACAAGATATTGCTGTCCGCGATCTTTTCGGTCGCGTTTCCCGCATTTGCAGCCGAAGCCAGAGCGCAACGAAGCGTCAAGGACGCCTATCTGAAAATCATCAGCTATATTACAGCGCTCTATTGGCCCGCAGTTCTCGTCGTTGCTATTCTTGCCCATCCGATAGTGCATATTGCACTCGGGCAGGCTTGGGATGCTGCAGTTCCACTTGTTCAAATCCTGTCGGTTGCGGCCATCTTCTGGTTTCCCAACATATTGACGTTCCCGGTGCTGGTTGCTCTCGGTGCAAACCGGGAAGCGTTTCGGGCCAATTTTATCGGGCGAGGCATGTCGATGGTCGTCATCTGTACCGCGAGCTTTTTCGGCTTGTATGCGCTCGTGCTGAGTCAATTCATCGCCCTGCCGCTCCAGATGCTTATTTCGCTCGTCTATGTTCGCCGGCATGCGCCGTTCCACTGGCAGGAGTTGTTCGCCATACTCGCCAAAAGTGCGGTGGTCACCCTCGGGGGTATTTTGGGACCGCTCGGTGTTCTTGCCGCGCATGGCTTTGCGTTCGATCTCTCCATTCTGCAGGCACTTGTTGCCGGCCTATTTTCGGCAGTCGGGTGGGTGGTGGCTTTGGTCATAGTCAAGCATCCATTCCTCGAAGAGCTTATCCGGATTGTTGGACTGTTTGTGCCGCGGCTTATACCGAACAAGCAGGGAGTGCCGGCCGAATGAATAATGCGAGATTGTTAGAAGCGTGGGGATGCATGTCGTGAAATCCGTTGACGTCGTCATACCAAACTATAACTACGGTCGCTATCTGCGTGCATGCGTTGGTAGTGTGCTGTCGCAGGATATCGAGAAACTGCGCGTCCTAATCATCGACAACGCCTCGACTGACGACAGTCAGGACGTGGCGCGAGAGCTTGCGGCGATGGATTCGCGGGTCGAGTTGCGGTTGCGAGAAACAAATCTCGGCCCGCACGCGTCGTTCAACGAGGGGATCGATTGGGCGGAATCGGATTATTTCCTGATATTGTGTTCCGATGATTTTCTGGTACCCGGCGCGCTCAACCGTGCCGTCACTCTTATGGAAGAAAATCCCGATATTGCTTATACCTATGGTCGGGATGTGGACATCCAGGGCGACTCCCCGATTCCCAGCATAGCGGGGCAACAGACAAAACCACCGTATCGGCTGGATAGCAGCCGTTCCTTCATCGAGCGCTTCTGCCGCTTAGGGGTTTTCCAGATACCCGGACCGTCGATTATCATCAGGACCAGCGTGCAAAAACGCACGGGTTACTATCGCACGGAACTTCCGCATAGCGACGACTACGACGTGTGGCTACGCTTGGCGCTACACGGCAGTGTAGCTGAGCTCGATTGCGTCCAGGCGGGCATTCGCACGCACGGCACAAATCGTTCCAGCGATTTGTGGGCGCGTCAGATCTTGCATATTTTGCACACTGCCGATGCGGCCGAATGCTTCTTCGCCCACGAGGGTGGCGAAATGCCCGATGCCAAATATTTGCATCGCCTCGCACGCCGAGGCTTGGCGGAGCGTGCCTACTGGTCGGCGATCTCGCATCTTCTTCGCGGAGAAAAGGGTGTGGGCGAGCTGTTGAAGTTGGCTTTCCGTTGGCGCCCGGTAACAGCGTTTCTGCCACCCGTCGGATATCTGCTCCAACGGCCCGATACACTGCGTCGCCTCCAGCGCCTCGTCGACATGTGGGCACGTGGAACAAAGCGTTTCAGGATTGGGGAAGCTGGCTCACGTCCCTGATTTCGCCGTGCTTTTCTGCAATTTCAAACAAGGTTGCTTGAATTAAAGCTTCCTGTTCGGCCAGTTGCGCCCTGAAGCCAGCGACGCCTTTCTTCACTTCCAGTACAAGGCGCGCGCGATCGTTCAGCATTTTCTCAACTTGAGATTTCAGGACTTCCACATCGAATGTCTCGACGTAATGGCAGTACTCTTCAAGGCCGGTTGCGTTGAGCAGCGCATCGTTTTTGGTCGAGTAGGCCAGGGAGATCACCGGGCGGCCCATTCGCAGCGCACAGACGACATTGTGGTAGCGCGTTGCAACAACGATATCGGTATGCGCGATTTGCGCCATCACGTCATGCAGGGAGGTCATCTCTTCTGCCACAATGTGCTTGCTGCCACGATTGGCTTCATTTTGGGGAAACATCTTCATGATGTCGGCAACCGCCCGACGATCAACAATATCTCCCGTCAACAATCTTACGTTCAGTCCGCGCTCCTGCAGCCAGGAAATGAATTTGGCAATTTTGTCCAAATACGTGCGGTAAATCGCTTCTCCGTCTTCGTCGGCTTTCTTCCAGCCGGAATAAGCCATTACGCCCACCCCAACGTAGACTGCAGTCGGGTCCTCACGGCTGGATTCCGCTGCGGCAGGAAGACCAAAAGCCAGATCGGCGCTGAGTGGATCCCGACTGACGTCAAAACCGATGCTCTTCATGAAATCTCGCGATAGTTTATCGCGATAGGAACGGTAGTGGGCCATCCGCGCCCCGGTTTTCAAGAACAGGCGGCTCAGAGGCAGTCTGATCGGTCCGGCGCCGATGCTGACGAAGGCAATGCGCATACGGTTGAATCTGGCGGCTAAACACCACCTGAGAATCACGAAGGGCCAGCCAAATGCGGTCTCCTGAAAATCGTCCAATATCCCTGTGCCTGGGATAATCATCAGATCCAGCCCATTGAGTTGAGCGAGGATGGTATAGAATCCGATCACTTGTCGGGGAACATCACCGAGTATGCGATTGATGCGGTTGAACCAGCGGCCCCTCGCGACAATTACGCGGATGCTTATTGCCTCAATATTATACTTCGCCGCAATGGCCTCCGGATTGGAACAAATGCAGAGGAGCTCCGCGTCGACCTTCGACGAACGCAGAAAGTCCAGCATGGCTTCAAGTGAGCCGTCATTACCCGTATTTCCGCTGCCGAACTGACCCAGCAAGGCGATTTTCATCCAAGGCCTCTCAATCGACCTGTTTGATCTGCTACAGGACACGCTTCATTCAACGACTCGACTCAAGCTATCGGGCGCGTCCGCAGGCGCGAGCCGATCCACTCGTTTATCATTTTGATCTTGCTGCGATCTGCTGACAAACGACACATGGCCATTGGAATATCGGCAACAACCGAACGACTGGGGTTCTCCTCCAAAAGGCTGCATCGATTACCCTTCATGGCGCATTCTGCTCTGTGGTCTTCTGGCTCTATGATGATTTCAATTGAGTTTCGGCGGCAAGCGTCGGACAGTTTGAAGGTCAATGCCCATGAAGTTCGCGTACTTTGTTCGTCCGCACCTCGGTGGCACCTACACCGTTTTCAAGCAATTGCGCAAAGGTTTGGCGACGCACGGGATAGACGTGCATTGGCTCGGGTTCGGCGATCCTCTATTGCCAGAATGGCAATCCGAGGCGACTTTCGGCACCATGGTGGAAGCGCCAGAAGCGGCAGATGAACAGGAACAGGCGAGATTGGTGGCCTCGGCTGTGCAGAGCGGTGGGTTCGATGGCATATTCGTCAACGTTCTGACTGACCGCATCCAGATGAACATCGCGCGCTATCTGCCTGCCGACATTATGCGCATCATGATCGTTCACAATATCACTCCGGGGACCTATGCAGCGGCTACAGCTATCAAGGACCATGTCCACGCTACGATTGGCGTATCGGAGCGCTGTCGTCGCGATCTGATAGAGAAGTACAAATTTGACGAGCAACGTACCTTTGTAATCGCCAACGCCATCGATATTGAACCATTCATGGGTCACAAACGTGTTTCTCGTGGGGCACATGGCCTTAAAATGCTTTCTCTCGGCCGCATCGAGGATGCGTCGAAGGGTGTGTTCTGGTTGCCCGGTATTATGGATAACTCGCCCGCATCGGTGAGCCTGACGATTGCTGGCAATGGACCCGACCTTGAGCAACTGAGAAGAAAGCTGTCGCATTACAAGGAGAGAGTAACCTTTCTGGGGGCGATTCAACCGGATCGCATTCCACAACTGTTGTTGGATCATGATGTTCTAATCATGCCGTCCCGGTTCGAGGGCTACCCGATGACCCTCATCGAAGCGATGGCTTCAGGGTGCGTGCCAATTGTTTCGCATATACAAGGTGTGACGGATACTATCGTTGCTGATAAGAAAAGCGGCTTTCTTTTTCCCGTCGGTGACTATGCTGAGGCAGCACGGATAGTCTCAAAACTCAATGTCGATCCAGCCAAACTCGCCAGCGCTTCGTGTGCCGCGACAGAGGCAGCCGAACATGCATTCACTTTTGAAGGAATGGCCAAGCGATATTATCACGTCATCCATCGTGTTGTTGCGACCAGGCCAGCTATAGCCGCTCCGCTCGATCTGAGTGACTGGGCTTTCCCGCGGGGGCTTCGTTCCGGCTTGCGCACTTACGTGCCACGGCCGGTCAAGAACTGGTTGCGTGTTATGAGAGAGCGGTACCCCTCTACGCCTTTTGGCTCTTTCTCGTAACTGAATTGCCGAAGTGAAAATGTGGCCTAAAACCCCCATAATTTCGCTCAGCGTTTTATCGCCAGCTGTGCTGGCCAAGATGTCAACAAGGTTGGGCAAATGACAGAGCTTATCAAGAATTTCGAGGAATCAAGCCGCCTCCGCGCACTTGCCCACCAAGTCATTCCTGGGGGCGCACATACCTATGCCAAGGGTGACGATCAATATCCGCAACTGTCGCCAGGCTTCATAGCCAAAGGTTCCGGTAGCCACGTATGGGATGTCGATGCCAATGAATACATAGAATACGGAATGGGAAACCGTTCCGTTGGGCTAGGCCACGCATACGCTCCCGTTTTGGAGGCAGCGACACGTCAGCTGCAGCTTGGCTGCAATTTCACCCGTCCTGCCGACATAGAAGTGGAGTGTGCTGAAACCTTTCTCGAGACCATCCCTGGAGCGGAGATGGTGAAGTTTTGCAAAGATGGATCGGATGCAACATCCGGCGCGGTCCGGTTGGCAAGAGCGGTAACCGGGCGGGATATGATCGCACGCTGCGGTGATCATCCATTTTTTTCGACAGACGACTGGTTCATCGGTGACACCGAGATGAACGCAGGCATCCCCGATGCCGTGCAGAAGCTCACCGTCAGTTTCAAATATGATGACCTCGATAGCGTACGCGCGCTGTTCAACAGGTTTCCGGGGAAAATCGCGGCGCTAATCCTTGAGCCGTCGCGCGGCGACGATCCGAAGAATAATTTCCTTCATGCAGTGCGGGACCTTTGCCACAGCAACGGGGCCTTGTTTATTCTGGACGAAATGATCACAGGTTTTCGCTGGCACAAAGGTGGAGCCCAGCAACTTTATCGCATTGAGCCTGATTTGTCTTGTTTCGGCAAAGCACTGGGCAATGGATTCTCAGTCTCCGCGCTTGCTGGCAAACGCGAATACATGGAACTTGGCGGGCTTGAACAAACGGCTAGTCCGCGCGTATTCCTGCTTTCCACAACTCATGGCGCAGAAACACATGCATTGGCAGCCGCCATTGCCACGATGCGCATCTATCAAGACGAGCCCGTCATCGAACACCTGTACCGTCAAGGTGACGCTCTGCGTACGGGCATAAATCAAGTTGTCGCTCGTCACAATCTTAATGAATATTTCCGGATAACCGGCCGATCCTGCTGCCTCGCTTATGCCGCCCTGGATCAAGCCAAGACACCGTCTCAAGCATTCCGGACGTTGTTCCTGCAGGAAACCATCAAACGCGGCGTGCTTATGCCGTCGTTGGTAGTCAGCTATACGCACAGCGATGAAGACGTTGCGCGCACGGTCGATGCCGTCGATGGGGCGCTTGGTATCTACAAGCAAGCTCTGGAGAACGGTGTTGACAACTATCTCGTAGGCAAGCCATCGCAAGTCGTATTCCGGCGTTTTAACAGACCGCCGGTCGCCGAACGCGCGCTGGAACTAGCGGGCAATGCCTGACTGGGCTGAAAAAAGATTCTTCTGGCTGGTTCTTGTATCGGCGATGTGTTGCTCGTTCGTTGCCCAGGCACAGCAGCCGGCTTTTCCCCTCCAGATATCCGAAAACCATCGCTATCTCCAGGACGCATCAGGTCGCCCATTTCTTCTGACAGGCGATGCCGCGTGGTCGTTGATCGGAGATTTGTCGCGCGAGGACGCGGACATGTATCTCGCCGATCGTCAGAGTCGAGGTTTTAACACGATTCTGGTTTCACTGATCGAGCATCGCTTCAGTCGAAATGCCCCGCGAAACTATTATAAACATGCTCCGTTTGCCCTCGGCGGAAACTTCGCAAAGCCGAACGACGCTTACTTTGCTGATGCAGACTGGATTCTGGAGCGCGCTCGAGAACGGGGATTTTTAGTACTTCTGACACCGGCCTACCTTGGAACCAATGGCGGTGACCAGGGCTGGTATCAGGAAATGCACGATGCGGGGCCGGAGGCACTCCGATCATATGGGCGCTATCTCGGTCAGCGTTACCAGCACTTCAAAAACATCATTTGGGTCCAAGGCGGCGATTGGGACCCGCCAACAAAAACCTTGGTGGATGCGCTTGCAGAGGGAATCAAGGAGACAAATCCTGAAGCTCTCCAAACGGTGCATGCGGGGCGGGACACGGATGTTCTTCACAGTTGGGACGAACAATGGCTCGGCATTGATACGGTTTACACTTACGGCGATGTTCGCACCGCCACTCTGAAACGCTATCTCTCGGGACAAACACGCCCGTTCTTTTTCATCGAAGGCTTATATGAAGGAGAGCACCACACAACCGAACAAATGATTCGGGAGATCGCATATGGCGCAATTCTTTCAGGAGCCGCCGGCCAGGTGTTTGGCAACAATCCGGTCTGGCATTTTGCTGGTCCGGCTCTTTTCCCGCGCCCGGTAACCTGGCAGAAAGCTCTTTCCAGCCGCGGTGCCCAAAACATCAGTCATCTCAAGACGTTCTTCGACGCTATCGCCTGGTGGACACTCGAACCGGAGCAGGGGAAACTTCTCGTTGCGCCGGATCCGCCGCTTCCCGGGTATGTTATTGGCAGTCGCTCGGCGAAGGGTAATCTTGCAGTGATCTACCTGTCCGACCGGAACAGCGTCATCCTCGACAAAGCAGCGCTAGCGCCAACAAAGCAGCACGCTCGCTGGTTCGATCCTGCATCCGGGCAATTCAGTGAAGCGATCGCGAAAAGTGACTCCAACGAAGACACCATCACATTCGAGTCCCCACAGGCACAAAATTCGGCAGGCTTTTCGGACTGGCTCCTTCTGCTGAGCGATACCGACTGAGAGCGTCAGCGTTCAGACAACTACATCGGACAAAAGGCGTAGCACATTTGCCGAAAGTGTAGTTCGTATCGATGATGATCCTCCGAACTCCTCTCTCGCCGTTCTGCCCGCCCGCAAGTACCGTTTACCAGAAAAACATCTGTGCGTAGAAGGACGATACACAATGAAAGTACTTGTGACAGGGCATCGCGGTTATATTGGAACGGTCATGGCGCCTTTCCTGATGAAAGCCGGCCATGAGGTTCATGGCTACGACGCCGAGCTTTACCGCAGTTGTTCCTACGCCCCCGGGGGCGCCATCGCCGAGGTTCCGGGGGTCTGCAAGGATGTACGCGACGTGACGGTAAGCGACCTCAAAGGCTTCGACGCCATTATTCACCTCGCGGCATTGTCGAATGATCCGCTCAGCAATCTCAATCCGGATATCACCTATGAAATCAACCATCGCGGCAGCGTGAAATTTGCTGAAACGGCGAAGAAGGCTGGCGTTTCCCGGTTTCTCTTTGCTTCGTCCTGCAGCAACTACGGTAAGTCGGGCGAGGGTATGATAGACGAGACCGGACAGCTCAACCCTGTTACGGCCTATGGCTCGTCCAAAGTGCTTGCCGAGAAGGACATTGCAAAGCTCGCCGACGACAAGTTTACACCTGTCTATTTGAGGCCTGCGACCGCATATGGTCTGTCTCCGATGCTGCGATTTGATATTGTCCTGAATAATCTCGTCGCTTGGGCGGTCACTGAAGGTGTCATCCTGCTGAAATCCGACGGTTCGCCCTGGCGTCCGATCGTCCATATCGAAGATATTTCGCGCGCATTCCTCGCTGCTATGGAAGCGCCCAAGGACAAGGTACACAACGAAGCATTTAATGTCGGCCAGTCGGCGCATAATTACCGCATTCGGGAAATTGCAGAGATCGTGGCGCAGGTCGTGCCCGGTTGCCGGCTAGAATTTGCAGATGATGCGGGTCCGGACACGCGTTCCTATCGTGTAAGTTTCGAAAAAATCGCGCGGGTTCTGCCAGCATTCAAACCGGTCTGGGACGCAAAGGCCGGTGCAGAACAGTTGCATGCTGCTTACATGAGCACCGGCTTGACCCTTCAGGAATTCGAGGGCCCCCGCTATCAACGCATCAGCAACATTCGGAAGTCGCTGGACGAGGGCACGTTGAACCAGAGTCTACGTCGTATTCCGTCGTCATCTCGGCATCCGGCCCTGGCCGATGCCGTCATATGACCATCCGTGTCTGCCATGAACAGCTTTATGGTATCGTTTGATACAATCAGGACGACGGGCGACGTCGAGGTTGATGTGGGAATCCGCATCTACGCGCTCGCCGCCCGGCTTTTCCCGATCTGCCGGAGCATAACCGGGGAGGGCGTGCGTGAAACACTGCAAGTCCTCGGCCAGCATATCGATCTGACCCAATACGAGGTCCCGACCGGAACACAGGCGCTTGATTGGACGGTGCCTCAGGAATGGAATATCCGCGACGCCTATATCAAGGACCCGTCTGGCCGGAAGGTTCTCGACTTCGCTGACAATAATCTGCACATCCTGGGATACAGTGCGGCTGTGCGACGGACGATGCCCCTCAGCGAATTGAAAACGCACATCCATACCTTGCCCGAACAGCCGGACCTTATTCCCTACAGAACGTCCTACTACAGCGAGCAATGGGGCGTGTGCATGGCGCACAATAAGCTCCTTCAGCTGGAGGAAGGCGAATATGAAGTTCTGATTGATTCCGAGAAGCGTGACGGACATTTGACCTATGGCGAATATGTCCACAAGGGTCAGTCAGATAGAGATGTGCTGCTTTCCGCCCATATCTGTCATCCATCACTCGCCAATGATAATTGTTCCGGTCTGGCGCTGTTGGCTTGTCTGGCCAAAGCGTTACGTACACGCAAAACACGCTACAATTATCGCTTTCTTTTTGCACCAGGCACGATCGGTGCGCTCACGTGGCTTGCCGGCAATGAAGACCAGATCTCACGGATCGACCATGGGCTGATCGTTTCCTGCGTCGGAGATGGCGGCGGACCCAATTACAAGCGAAGCCGCCGGGGCAACACCCTCATTGATCAGGCAATGCAATACGTACTGAACGCGGACGGCAGACAGGGTAAGATTAGCGATTTCAGCCCATACGGCTATGACGAACGCCAATATTGTTCGCCGGGATTCAATCTTCCCGTTGGGCTCTTCCAACGCAGCGCCTTTGGAACATTTCCAGAATATCACACATCTGCTGACAATCTGGATTTCATCTCGCCGGAGCATCTGGGCTCGTCCTATCGCATGATCATGGATGCGATCGATATATTGGAGATGAACTGGACGCCGATTAATCTTTTCCCGAAAGGCGAGCCGCAACTTGGCAGGCGTGGTCTTTACTCCGCATTAGGCGGCGATAAGTCTGCCGGAGAAACCGCCATGGGATACCTTTGGGTGCTCAATCTGGCAGATGGCAGTCACACGTTGCTCGATATCGCACAGAAGTCCAACATGTCCTTCCGCGATATCGCCCGGGCCGCGCAGTTGCTGCTCGCAAACGGCCTGCTTGCCGAGGCGCCGGAACAAGCTTAGGCGGGTGAGGCGTCCATCAGCGGCCAAGCTTGATCTTTGTCAGACAGGACGGTTGGCTTCGCTGGCCAGTCGATTGCAAACGCCTGATCGTTCCACCGAACACCGGTCGAGGCCTGCGGGTCGTAAAACTCCGATATGAGATAAGAGACGGTCGCGTCATCGCACAGCGTCTGGAAACCGTGCGCAAATCCTTTCGGGATATAGAGCTGCCGGCAATTGCTGTCGGAAAGTTCGTAGGCAGTCCAGCGCCGGTACTGAGGGGAGTGAGGGCGAAGATCGATGATCACGTCCAGTATTGCGCCCCTTATGCAGGAGACCACCTTCACCTCGGCGTGCGGTGCCGTCTGAAAGTGCATACCTCGCAAAGTATGCTTGGTTACCGAATGCGACATGCTGTGCTGAACAAATCTTGTTTCGAGTCCATGTTCTCTGAACTCGTCTACGCAAAACGTTCGGGCGAACGATCCACGTGCGTCCGAGATCGGCAACGTCTCGACAAGCCACGCACCATTCAGTTCCGTCTCGGTAAATCTCATTCTGTTCGCCTCATTAGACCATTTCTGAACCACCAATTTTGTCAAACTCCGCGTACACGCGAAAGTCACAATAAGAGGTAGGCCACGCATCGCCAATGTTCCTGCCACGTGGATTGAACGCCCAGGGAGCAGCAAGGGCTACACTCCGTTTGACGGACACCACATTGAGACGTTCCACCGTTCGGATGAGCCCACTGATCGCATTGTCATATCGCCCGCGCGTGTTGAAGGCCGTAACTTCATAGCCTGAGGATGCCGCTTGTCCCGAGAATCTCATGCGGACAGGGGAACACACGTGGTGATCAGGAGCCAAGGCATGAATATTCAAACCAGTACTCTCTTATTGGCGAACCGCCCAAGCGACAAAAAACATTCCTGTCGCCTGTGCGGCACCGGTTTGAAGTACACTTTCATTGATCTCGGAATGTCGCCTCCCTGTGAGAGCTTCGTTCCGCGCGAACTGATCGATTCTATGGAAGCATACTACCCGCTCCACGCTTATGTTTGCGAAGAGTGCCTGCTGGTGCAATTAAGCGAATATGTCAGCCCGCAGGCCATTTTTGAAGAATATGCGTATTTCTCTTCCTATTCCACCAGTTGGGTCGCACATGCGAAGAAATACTGCCATCAGATGGCAGAGCAACTCCAGCTTGGTCGCGATAGCCTTGTCGTCGAGCTTGCCAGCAACGACGGTTACCTGCTTCAGCACTTCCTTCCGTTGAACATCCCCGTGCTCGGCGTCGAGCCGGCGGCCAATGTCGCCAAGGTGGCTATTGAAAAGGGTATTCCGACTCGTGTGGAGTTTTTCGGCGAAAAATATGCTCAGACGCTGGTGAATGAAGGACTGCGCGCGGACCTCATCGCCGGCAATAACGTATTGGCGCAGGTGCCGGACCTCAACGATTTCGTCGCCGGCATGAAAATCCTGTTGAAGCCCGAAGGTGTTATCACCCTGGAGTTTCCTCATATCGAAAAACTGATCGCCGAAAATCAGTTCGACACGATCTATCACGAGCACTTTTCATACTTCTCGCTTCTCACAATCGAACTCATGGCCGAACGGCACGAGCTGAAGGTCATTGATGTAGAAGAACTCGGCACGCACGGTGGCTCGTTGCGCGTTCACCTCGCGCATGCGGCTAGTGAGCGTCCCATTCAGCCAAGTGTGGCCCGAGTTGTGAAGAATGAGATCGATGCAGGCCTCGACAGGATCGAGATATACACCTCGTTCGTAGAGAATGCCCGCCAGGTAAAGCGTGAGCTTCTATCGTTCCTGATTGAAGCGAAAAAGGCCGGCAAGACGATCTGCGGATATGGCGCGCCAGGTAAAGGCAATACGCTGCTCAACTATTGCGGTATCGGAACCGATTTCCTCGATTTTACCGTCGACAGGAACCCTTACAAGCACGGCCGCTATACACCCGGTATGCATATACCGATCGAACCGGTTGAAGCCATCGACCTGGTGAAACCAGACTACATCCTGATCCTGCCCTGGAATCTCAAGGACGAGATCGTTGCACAGATGCGGCATGTCCAGGAATGGGGCGCGAAATTTGTTGTTCCTATTCCAAGTGTTGCCGTCATCGACCCTAAGGAGCTCAAGCCATGAAAGTTGTTCTATTCTGTGGTGGTATGGGCACCCGCATTCGCGAATATTCGGAAAACGTTCCAAAACCCATGATCCCGCTTGGCTCTCAGCCGATTCTGCGGCACGTCATGCAGTACTATGCGGACTATGGACATGATGATTTCATCCTTTGCCTTGGCTACAAAGCCAACGTAGTGAAGGACTTTTTCCTGAATTGCCGCCCGCAGACGTTTTCGGATTGCGTGGTCACGGGTGATGGCAACGTAGAGGTGTTGGGAGATTCGCAAAAAGATTGGCGCATTTCTCTCATCGACACGGGTATCTGGCGCAACATCGGCGAGCGCCTCTGGGCGGTGCGCAATCAAGTCAGAAACGAAAAGATATTTCTCGCCAACTATAGTGACGGCCTGAGCAATGTCGATCTGGACGACATGATAGAAAAGTTTGAAGCCAGCGGAAAAATCGCATGCTTCCTCGCCGTTCGCCCACCGCTTACATATCATCTGGCGGACATAGCCGAAGACGGACGTGTGCGCGAGTTCCGCTCCTCTGACCGTTCCGACATCTGGATAAATGGTGGTTACTTCCTCTTCCGTGGCGAGATATTCGATTATATGCGGGAATCTGAAGAACTCGTACTAGAACCTTTCAGTCGGCTCATCGCAGACGACATGTTGATGGCCTACAAGCATGAGGGTTTCTGGCGTTCAATGGATACGCTGCGCGATTGGCAGGCTCTGCAGGAAATGGTTGAGCGCGGTGAAATGCCTTGGACAGCTCATGGCGCACTGAAAGACGGCTCCAACATCCGTTTGGTCAAGGCGTTATGAAGCAATTGCCTTTGGCGAGACGCGGAGAGCGTCTCTCTGTCCTCTGCCTGGGAGCGCATTCGGACGATATCGAAATAGGCGCAGGGGGGACAATCCTGCGCCTTATTGCCGATGGTGTCCTGCTTGACGTCCACTGGTGTGTGCTCAGCGCACCCGGGATCCGCGCGAGTGAAGCAAATGCTTCAGCCGTTGCTTTTCTTGAAGGCGCCGCCACGAGCAATATCGAACTTGCCGAATTTGAAGACAGCTATTTCCCTAGCCAGTCGCGCGAGATCAAGCAATGGCTCAATGCCGTACGCGAACGCGTCTCGCCGGACGTGATTTTCACGCACGCACGCGACGACGGCCACCAGGATCACAGGGAAGTGAACCGTCTGACAACCAACGTCTTCCGCAATCACTTTGTGCTCGAATATGAAATTCCAAAATGGGACGGGGATCTCGTGCAGCACAATACATATATGCCCTTGCCGTCCAAGATCATGGACCGGAAGACCGAACTTCTTCTCGAGCACTTCGGGACACAGCGCTCGAAAGACTGGTTCGATGAATTGACATTCAAAGGCTTGGCCCGTCTACGGGGCATGGAATGCCGTGCCGAGGAGCGCTTCGCCGAAGCGTTCACAAATCGCAAATTGGCCTTGACCATAGGGTAACACTCGGCCGCTCGAGCCGCTTCGCATCCCAAATGCAGGGTGCCGCTCTTCTATTCTGAGCACATTTTAGAATCTAACGAATCACGTGTTTAAAGCGACGCGAATCACTGCGTTTGCACCCTTGAGCGTTCCAAGCGGCATAAATCTCAAGTATAAGCCTTTCTTTATATGTTTAGTTCTTCGGCAGATGCGGAGGAAACGAACTAATAGGTACCCTCGACGAATTAATCCAGCCTATGGGATCGGGCTATAGCTGGCTACACCGTCAAATTTTTTACCATCGAAGGAATTATAAGAGGATTAAAGACACTAACAAATAAAGAGCGTAAATTAATATTCGTGAAAAAGAAGTGCGGCTGGACGTGTTTATGCGCGTTCAATAGATCAACTCGCAACAAAAGATAAAAATTGGGGTTAATACAATGGAGAATATTCATCCATCCCGTTTGGGCAACAATGAACAAGAGCCATATGATCGCGAGATCATTGTAAATAACAGCCAACAATCCAACGATAAATACAGCGGTAATCGTCAATTCCAAAAATACAGTACAGAAGATTACTTGGCTATCGTCGATAAGCGTGCTTTGGAACGCGAATGTCTCGCTCAGGCTTTGATCAACCATCACATAGGCCTCAAAGTATTTACATTCGGTAGCCTGGAAGAATGGCAAGCCTCTAAAAAAGAACTATCCAATTTGCGCGCCGTGTTGATCAACACTGGCAATCGCACGCTGGACGATGCCAATCTAACTGCTGAAATCAGCGAGCTTGTCGCGACTTTCCAGACTGCAGCTGTGGTTGTCGTTGCCGACAATGACGATCTGACCTTTATTCTGAAGGCATTGGAGCTCGGCGTTCGTGGTTACATCCCCACAACGGTTGGTATCGAGATCTGCATGCAGGCCATTGAACTGGCAATCGCCGGTGGAAAGTTCGTACCGGCAAGTAGCGTTCTAACTTTGCGTAAGCTCCTTGGCGGCCGAAGCGACGAGTTTCGTCACATCACCACTTCGTTTACAGCGCGGCAGTCCGCCGTTGCCGAGGGTCTCCGTCGTGGCAAGGCAAACAAGATTATCGCCTATGAGCTCAACCTCTGCGAAAGCACGGTAAAGGTCCATATTCGCAATATCATGAAGAAACTGGGCGCCACTAATCGGACGGAGGTTGCGTACAAAATTAGCGACATGATTCCGCATGAATCCAGATTCTGAACGGCCTACCTGCTAACCGATATCTGATTTTCAGAGGTATTGATCATGATCGTTTCTGAGGTTTTGCCCCCGCAGGGCGGAATGCCATTGTCGCGAATCCTTTCGCTCCTGCTGAACAGATGGCTTACAGTTCTATCAGCCATTGTTGTGTGTATGGGGCTGGCGATAATGGGCTATATGAACGCCCCGGCCAAATACAGCTCCGAAGCGATCTTGGCCTTAAACGTTCGCAAATTGCAGGCGCTTCCAAATGAATCGGTCGTTTCACCGCTTCCGCAGGAAAGTCCTGTTTTGCGGACGGAACTCGACATTATCAGCTCGCGCTCCATGGCCGAGAAGGTACTTGCCGACCTCGACCGTCAAGGTTTTGACTCCAAGGGCAAAATCGTTGTGCCCGGCCAGGGAAACCTTGTCGCGACAGATGACGAAACGCCCTCCGATCGGGCAAGAATTGACGAGCTTCTGTCAAATCTCAATGTTCTCAATGACGGCAGATCATACACGATCTACATCAGTTACCGCGCGAATAATCCGGAATATTCGGCTGCTGTCGCGAATGCCTTCGGTGAAGCGTACCTCAATTATCAGATCGATTTGCAAACCTCGGCCACGCGCCGTGTTAGTGATTGGCTTGGTGGAAAGCTCTCCAGCCTGCGGGCAACGCTAGAACGATCTGAGCGCGCGGCAGCCGATTTTCGCGAGCAATCAGGACTGGTGAAGGCCAACGGCATGACGCTGCAGTCACAGCAAATTGCTGCGTTGAATGCCGAACTCGCGACCCTTCGGGGAAAACTTGCAGGTGCCGAAGCCCGGCTTTCAACCGCAATCGAGGCGTCAAAGAATAATTCTGGCGTGGCTTTGTCGGAGATTCTCAATTCCCCTGCCATCTTGGCACTACGGACGGAACAATCCCGGATCGAGAGAAATATTCAGCAAATCAAGGAGAGCGGGGCAACTCAAAGCGTCCAGCTTCCACAGCTTAACTCGCAGCTTGAATCGTTGAAAGGCCAGATCGGCGTGGAGGTTCAACAAATTCTGGATAGTCTCCGAAACGAGATAAATGTCACGCACCTTCAGCAAGCGTCGGTTGAGGCAAATCTGAAAGAGCTACAAGACAGCATGTCAACGGCCAACAAGGCTACTGTCCAGGCCGATCAGCTGGATCGCGAAGCTTCGGCAAACCGTGCGATATATGAAAGCTACCTGACGCGTTACAAACAAACGATCGAGCAGGACGGTATCGCCACCGCCGAAGCGCGTATGATTTCGCGTGCTGTTCCGGCAAGGTCGAAGGTAAGTCCACGTCTTTCGTCATGGCTTGCGTTGGGCGGAATTGGCGGCATCTGTTTCGGCATGGCGGGCGCGTTTCTTATGGAAATGCGTGATAAATCCATCCGATCGAGCGCGGCTCTCGAAGCAGCGGTGCGGCTGCCCATTATTGGCCGGATACCTCAATTGTCGGTTCGGGAGCGGAAAGAAGCCGCGCGAATGGTTACCGACGGCAATTCGGGCTTCGGCCGTGCGATCGCCGACCTTCAGGCACAGCTATTATTGTCGGCATCGACAAAGGCGGCGCGGGCAATTGCTATTACAAGCGCCGGCGACCAGGAAGGCAAGACGTTGATTGTGGCGGGCCTTGCGAGGTCACTGTCAGCCACAGGGATACGGACTGTGGTCGTGGACGCCAATTTCCGGAATCCGATGGTGGCCCATGAGTTCGGCGATCAATTCGGTCCCTATCTGGAAGAGGTGATCCGTGGCCGGCATACACTGGAAGCGGCGGTGCAGCACGACGCGGAATCGTCAATCGACTTTGTGGCGACGCAGACCTGCCAAGTTCCGGCAGAATTCCTGCTGGGCCACGAGCAATTCGCCAAAATGATCGCAGAGCTCAAGCGTCAGTACGACATCGTTCTTATTGATACGCCCGCAATTTCCAACAGCGCGGATGCCATTCGTGCGGCGTCGCTTGCCGATACGACGGTATTGGTCGTGCGTCGTGACGTCGCCAAGATGGAGGACGTTGTGACCGCCGTTACGAAACTACGCGCCGACGGCCGGAAAGTCAGCGGTATCGTTCTCAACAGCGACCACGAAAGCAGAGGCCCGGTCGCCTTGAGCGCTCCGCTTGCTCCGGCCAAATTCGTCTCCGGGCGCGTCGTCAAGGAGCTTGCTGACTACGCAAAAACCCGCTCTTCCACCGCAAAGGCATGAGGTCGACGATGTTGATCAAACAAAAAAATAGCCGCCCGGGATTTGCTCACCGGATCAACAAGCTGATGACCGCTTGTGCGTTTTCTTCGATCCTCTTGTTGTCGCCAATGACTTCGGCGGCGTGGGCGGACGAGCCTTATAAAGTTGCATCGGGCGATGTCCTCCTGATCACCGTCTACGGCGATACTGGACTGTCAGGCACATTTCCCGTCAGCGTCGAAGGAACGATCGGATATCCCATTCTTGGCAATATCCCCGTTGCAAATCAAACCATTGCGGAAATCAGCAGCACCATAAGCCAGAAGCTGCTTCAACACATTCCGGGGCTCTCAGTCTCCGTGGCGATGAAGGAATATGCGCCAGTGTTTGTTATTGGCGATGTTCAGAAGCCGGGTAAATATGAATTTCGTCCCGGTATGATTGCGCTCGAACTGTTCGCACTGAGCGGTGGCTTGAAAGAAGCGTCGGACAAGATGGACACAGCAGGGACCCAGCTGGTCACTGCGCGTCAGGACTATTCGGACACGTCTCTACAACTGTTCGCCCAAGAAGTGAGGCGTGCGCGCCTCCAGGCGGAGCTCGACGAAAAGCCGTTTGAATACGTTCTGGACAAGGAAACCATCACTGATGATTTGCCGGCCCGCCAACAGGTGGTCGACGCCGAGCGTCGGGTTTTCGATTTGCGTTTGGCGGCCTTGCACAGCGAAGAAAAAGCTCTTCAGGACCAGAAACAGAATTATCGCGAAGAGATTGATACGCTAGAAAAAAGTACCAAGCTTCGTAACGAGGAAATTTCTCTTCTGGAACAGAACGTGGGATCTTCCGAGAAGCTTGTATCGCAGGGGCTCACGGCACAGTCGACATTGAGGGACAGCCAAAGGCAACTTTCCGCCATGCGCCGCGATGCCCTTGAATTCGGCTCATTTCTCGCACGGGCCAGGCAAAACGAGAACGCTATCGGGCAGCGCCTGCTAGCTCTGAACGAGCAGCGGGCAAACGACGCCGCCAATCAACTGCGTGACATCGAGCTGGATCTCATTCGACTGAGAAAGCGACTGGCCTTCATCGTCCAAACGATGGCTGAGATTGGCGCGACGGCACAGCGCGCAACGACTCGCGACCAGTCTGTGAGGCTGACTTTCTCCGTCGCGCGGATTGTTAACGGTGAGTATCAGGAATCGGAGCTGACTGAACACGATCCGATCAAGGCGGGCGATATCCTGCGGGCTCAATTGGCTGTTCCGAAAGATGTGGCAGCGAACAGCATCAATCCGCCCGGTTAGGTCGGCCAAAAGCGGTCCTTTTAAAAAACAGCCAGGTCGTGACCTGGCTGCTTTTTTATCCCTGGTATTAATTTGCTCTAGCGTGCGGCCGAAGCAATCGGCGCGACGTTGGTTGATGTGAGCATCGACTGTTGCCAACGCATATAGAGATCGGTCAGTCCGGTCTCGAGGTCGATGCTGGGCTTCCAGCCCATACCCTGCAAGCGTGTAGGATCGACCAGCTTTCGCGGTGTACCGTCCGGCTTCGATGTATCGAACACGATGGACCCGTCATAGCCAACAATCTTCGCAATCAAGATCGCGGCATCATGGATCGAGATTTCGTGTCCCGACCCGACATTGATAAATTCGGGCCCAATATACTGCTTCATGATGAATACGCAGGCGTCAGCCAGATCATCGACATGCAGGAATTCGCGTTTCGGTGTCCCCGTACCCCACACGACAACTGTGGGGCTTGCCGAGATTTTAGCCTCATACATCTTGCGGATGAGGGCTGGAAGAACATGGGAGTTTTGCGGATCGAAATTGTCGTTGGGGCCATAGAGACTTGTCGGCATCGCGGTCAGGAAATTCTGCCCATATTGTCGCGCATAGGCTTCGGCAAGCTTGAGGCCAGCGATCTTTGCAATCGCATACGCTTCGTTGGTTGGCTCCAGCGCGCCGGTCAGCAGAGAGCTCTCCTGGATCGGTTGATCGGCATATTTGGGGAAAATACAGCTCGACCCCAGCCACAACAATTTCTGAACGCCAAGCCTGTGGGCCGCGTGCATGATATTCATGCCGATCATCGCGTTATCGTAGAGAAAATCGGCAGGGTATGTCGAATTTGCAATGATTCCGCCAACTCTCGCCGCAGCGACGAAAATGGCATCAGGACGCGCGCTAGCCATCCACTCTTCCGTTTCCAGTTGTCGCGTCAGATCGAGATCATCATGGGTAACTTCAAGCAGTTCGCAACCCTCGGACTGCAGCCGCCGTGTCAGTGCCGAGCCCACAAGACCGGTGTGTCCCGCTACCCAAACTCGTTTACCCCGGAGATCGAAGTGGTGATTTTCCGACTCAACCATGGAGATCATTTCGCCTTTCGTCGTGGATGATGGTTCGCTTGTCGACGACAGCTCAGCGAATGTGGGCCGTGATGGTCCATTGCACACTCGTGAAATGCAGTCGGAGGAAGCGAGTTATTGGATTCAGTATATATGGCGCACAGCGCGATACACTTCGGCAATAGGGATAAGATGGGCTCCCAACCTTAGGGAATGCAAGGCGTATCGGGCGGACCAGGGCCTCTAAAAGGGGTGGAAATCGACCGCAACCTCTCCGGAAGGAGTAGGCGGGATGACCAGTCGCTGGGCGCCGTAGTGCCTTTGTTGAACTTGTTCGGCAACTGTGAACTGCGACAATCAAGACCAAGAATCTGTGTCTGACAGACGGCCCGGGCTTGAGGCATCCACAAATGAAAATTGTATTTGCAAATCGCTATTTCTCACCTGATCAATCAGCAACGAGCCGCATGGTGTCGGGGCTGGCGTTCGCATTGGCGCGGCGCGGTTTTGACGTCGCGGCGATCGCTAGCCGTACGCCACATGATCAATCAGACGTGACGCTGCCAGCGGAAGAAATAGTGTCGGGGGTTAAGGTAAGCCGGCTTTGGGCTACGCGGTTCGGACGGAGCAATGTTCTCGGGCGGGCAATCGATTATCTAACCTTCCACGTCTCTGCATTCGTCTGGTGTTTGTGGAACCTTAAGGCTGGTGACGTCTGCGTTGTATGCACCGATCCTCCCCTGCTTTCCGTTACCACGTCCTTGCCTATTCGGTGGCGACGCGCGCAAATGGTCAATTGGATCATGGACCTCTTTCCCGAGGTCGCCATGGAACTTGGCATGCTGTCGAATAAAAGCTTGTCGGGGACGGTCAGTCGGTCAATGCGCAACTGGTCGATGCGCAAATCGGCCATGATCGTTTGTCCGACCGCAAGGATGGCAGACTATATCACCGACCGCGGTTTCTCCGAGAAACAGGTCTTTGTCATGCACCACTGGTCCGATGGTGATGAGATCTATCCGGTAGAGCCCGCGTCCAACCGCTTGCGGGCGAGCTGGGGTTTGCAGGACAAGTTTGTTGTTGGCTATTCGGGCAACTTTGGTCGCGCCCACGACTTCTCGACACTCTTGGAAGCGGCTGTGCTTTTGAGCGGGCATGACGATATTCAGTTTCTCATGATTGGTGGCGGCCAGCAGAGGGCCCACGTCGAAGAGGTTGTGCGGAATCGTAATCTGAAGAATGTAGTTTTCAAACCGCTTCAACCGGCCGAACATATCGCTGAGAGTCTGAGCGCGGCCGATGCTCATATCGTGTCGCTATTGCCTCGGCTCGAACATTGCATCGTTCCCAGCAAGTTTTATGGAATCCTGGCGGCTGGCCGGCCAACTCTCTTCATCGGCGACCCAAACGGCGAGGTAGCGCGCGTGGTGGCGGCCGAAGACTGCGGTGCGGCCGTGGAGATTGGCGAGGGAAGAAGACTCGCGGACGTCATCCTCGAGATGAGAAACTCCCCCGAACGTCGCTTACAGACCGGTCAAAACGCAAGACATGTCCTGGAGACTCTGTTTTCGCGGGAGAGCGCCGTGGCTGCTTGGTCGGACGTCATGCTCAGATTTGATCGGCCGACGGGGATTCCATCAAAAACTTCTGTTTATGAGCCCGCAGAATGAGCGATACTGTTGTCGTTAGCCAACTGGGTGCTCGCATGCATTACGCCGTGCCGCGCATCTTTGCATCCGAAAATCAGCTGGCACATTTCTACACTGACATCTGCGCCACCAAAAGCTGGCCGCGCCTTGTCAATGGTCTTCCAAAAAACCTTCTTCCCTCCTCGGTTAAACGCCTCGTTGGACGAGTCCCAAAAGGTGTAGCACCGGAATTGATTTCGACCTTTCCTGGTTTCGGTCTCCGCTCGGCGGTCCGCAGGCTGCGCCTAGCGAACGTCGTCGAGGAAACGGAACATGCCGTGTGGGCTGGATCCGAATTTTCGCGTTTGGTGGTTTCAAGCGGCTTTCATGGCGCGGCGGGCCTTTACGCTTTTGCCGGCGATGCGCTGGAGCAGATGGTTGCGGCAAAACAGCAAGGCATGTGGACTGCAGTCGAGCAGATGATCGCCCCGCGCGAAGTTGTTGAAGAGCTGGTTGGGAGCGAGCAGCAAAGTTTTCCTGATTGGGCCGGACCACATACTGACAATGCACATGCCAAGATTTTTGCGGAGCGTGAGAAAGCCGAGTGGGAGCTCGCGGACATTATCATATGTCCTTCGGAATTCGTCCGGCGCAACGTCATTGCACGGGGCGGAAAAGCTGAACGATGTGTGGTCGTTCCGTATGGCATAGATCCGCAATACCCGCCTCAGGACATTATTCGAATCGGCGGGCCTTTGCGCGTGTTGACCGTGGGACAAGTCGGTCTTCGAAAGGGTTCACCTTATGTCGCAGAGGCAGCACGTTTGCTCGGCCCATCAGCGATCTTTCGCATGGCAGGTCCGAGCAGCCTTCCCGACCGTGTCGTGGCGCACCTTTCGAAGCATGTCGAACTCCGCGGAATCGTCCCGCGTGCAGAGATGGCTGCAGAATACGAATGGGCCGATGTTTTCCTTCTTCCCTCGATTTGCGAAGGATCGGCGACTGCTGTTTATGAAGCGCTGGCCGCCGGACTCCCCGTCGTCTGTACGGAAAATGCCGGCAGCGTGGTACGTGATGGGATCGATGGCTTCATTGTTCCCATTCGCGACGGCACGGCGATTGCAAAAGCAATCGCTACGTTGGCAGACAATGTCGGAATGCGCGCGGCAATGTCGGAAAGCGCTGTGGCACGCGCGGCGGACTTCACTGTTGACCGTTACGGCAAACGTTTGCTTTCCGCACTCTCGGGCCTTACTGAGCAGCGCGCGCCCGTGTGTGTCGCATGAAGATAGTCCATGTCATATCTTCGATCGATCCTGCCCAGGGTGGTCCGCAGAGTGGCTGTGTGCGATTGGCGGCGGCCCAGTCTGCGCTGGGCCACGACGTTCACATTGTTAGCTATGGCGGTGCAGAAGTTGAAAAGCGAGCATTCAAATCTGCTCAAGACGTTCCATTCGTTGCGCTTGTTCACTGGGACTTGCTGGATGATCCGGACCGGATGGAACAGATATCATGCGTTGAAGGGTCCCGCCTGTTGCGCCAGGTGTTGAAGGGCGCGTCATTCGTCCACATTCACGGCGTGTGGGAGCCTATTCTCAGAAGTGCTGCAAATACGGCAAGATCGACCCGCATCCCGTACTGCGTCCAGCCACATGGTATGCTCGATGCCTGGAGCATGAAGCAGAAGCATTGGAAGAAGCGCGTGGCGTTGCTTCTTGGGTATCGGAAGATGCTTGATCGGGCAAATTTTTTGGTGACGCTCAACAACGACGAATCCCGGCTGCTTGAGCCACTTCGCCTTAAGGCACCGACTCTCACGATACCGAACGGCATATTCTTGGAAGAGTTTGCTGATCTGCCAGAGGCAGGTTTCTTTCACAAGCGGCTTTCTCTTGCCCGTGAAAAGCGTGTCATTCTCTTCCTGTCCAGACTTCATACCAAGAAGGGTTTGGACATTCTTGCGGATGCTTTCAAGCTGATCGCTGAGTCTCACCCAGACGTCGATCTTGTTGTCGCTGGCCCGGATGGCGGAGCCCGGGAAGGCTTCGTATCCCAGATTAATCGACTGCATATCGCGGATCGGGTTCATTTGGTCGGCCCCATCTATGGCGCAGACAAACTGTGCGCATTGGTCGATGCCAGCTGTTTTTGTCTTCCGAGCCGCCAAGAAGGTTTTAGCGTCGCTATTACCGAGGCTCTGGCCTCTGGCCTGCCAGCAGTAATTAGCGATGCGTGTCACTTTCCAGAAGTTGGAACAGCAAATGCCGGCTTGGTGGTTTCACTTGATCCGGCCGACGTTGCTTCCGCGCTCGCAAGTGTCTTGGACAATCCCGCGATGGCATCGATTATGGGACAGAATGGTCAACGGCTTGTTCGCGAGAATTACACATGGCCGCGCATCGCCGAATTGACGATCCAGGGATATGCTCCCAATCACAATCCGAAGATTCGATCTAGAATAAGTGGACTTGCGACTGCTACGGATTACTGAGCTGCAGCATCCCGGTTGCGCCCTTTGACGGCTTTTGCCGGATTTCCAACATAGATCGTCCATGGATCGAGCTTGCCGAAGGCAACTCCCCTCGCACCGAGCACTGCTCCCTCGCCGACGACGACCCCGGGTCCCACAAACGCTTCAGCTGCGATCCAGGCATTGGATCCAATTGAAATGGGCCTGCTCTTCAACGGAAATCCTGGATCATTGACGTCGTGGGTGCCCGTGCACAGATGGGAACGCTGTGACACGATGGCGAAGTCCCCAAGCGTGATTTCCGCGACATTGTAACAGATAACGCCCGGCCCCATGGACGCATGCCGTCCCATGGTGAGGTTTCCGGGCCACCATATCTTCACGCTGCTGCGCACGATTGCGGTCGAATGAATGCGCGCGCCGAACCGCCGGAGGAGCCAGCCTCTCCAAGGATAAAAAAATGATGGCGTCCAGGCTGCAAGCAATATCCAGCAGATCGTCCAGATTAGTCGCATCAGCCGGAAGCGAAATGCAAACGTGGCACCTCCCAAGCGCGGCAGGGGCTGCGCCGTGCTGTCGAATGTTGGATCGCTGTAGCGTGACCGCATGATAGACTTTCCTTATCGGGCTGTTGCCACGCCAAAATTAGCAGGGAGCGTTCCGCTCGAATAATACGGATGGAGATCTGGCGAACGACTCCGGCACCACACCAATGTCGGCAGCAAGAATATCAGCATGTGAACCCAGACAGTCAGAACCCAGTCCGTCTGGTGTGATATGGCATGAATGGCGGGTACGATGGAAAATATGTAGACGAGTTGAGCTGACATCTCTCCGCTCTTCGCCGAGGCCCACAGGCGGCTCATCATATAGGCGAGGAGAAGAAACTTCAGGGCGCCAAAATACCAGAAGGATTGAAACGCGTCGGCCATACCCGTTTCAGTCGTACCTGTCAGCGGATCGTAATCGCGTGCCGCGACAGGCATTTTCATCATGAGCGACTCTTTGAACTTCGCTCCGACGAGCTGCGCTGGTACATAATTGAAGACCAGCCGGTTCCAGTGAAACTTGCCATAGTCGAAGTCCATCGTCTCTTCTGTATGATGGAGGCGCCAGATGGCATTCCGCATTTCCGGACCACCGTTTTTCAGCAAATCATCGAAATTGGCGGCCACGTTGATTTGAGCGATGTCCTGCCACACGGGTGCCGAATTGGCCCTCGTAATCGTGCGATAATCACCCATGCTATTCAGGAGGACCGTACCGATAAGAACGCCCGCCAGCATTATGGTTCGCGGTATGACCCAACCCCTATAATACCAGAACGCCAGCGCAAAGATGATGATGAGCTCGACTGCTTCTGCGCGCTTTCCAGTGACGACAATCCGGTCGAAATAAAAGATCAGATCGACGCCGATGATAAATGCAGCGGTCCACGAATAGCGGCGGGCAAAACAGAGGACGGCGATGGCCATACCATAGCTCATGAATCGTGCGAAAAAGAGCCATGCGACCGGCGCGCCGCTGATCTGCACGCCAACCATCATCTCACCCGGCAACCGGCTGAGCTTGTAGTAAAAGTACGCGCCTGTGAGAGAAAGAAAAAAAGCCGCGATCAGCAGGCGTTTTTCATCGAAATCCCAGCGAAAAAAGGCGAAAGGCCTGGCGTTTGAGGACCACCCCAACCAGCACATCGAAAGACAGAGAATCGTGAAGGCGATCGTCTTCGCATATCCCCCTTCCGGAAGAAAACGATCATCCGCCAGTGCTGGAATCTGCGGCAGAATAAAAGCGAAGGTGATAACGCCGACCAGAAAAGGAAACTGATAGATGCGCTCGGGCTTCAGCATGCCCCACAAGAGCAGCATGAGCACGGCGCCCAGCATTAACCACGTCAGAAGCCAGTTCATGTTCTTGCCTCCCGTGAAGGGAATGGGGCAGGGATGCGCGTGGATTCCAAGCCGAGAAAATGGCGAATGGCGTACCAGACCGTCTTTGGGTACTCTTTCACGATCTGGATTCCATCAGGGCCAAACGCGATCTTCTCGAGGGGCTGACGCGGTTCCACTGGAACCGACACCCAGCGGATATCTCCGGACGCGGCCTCAAAGCTCGCTATAGCTCGGCGCGAGTGATACCAGCTCGTCACGAGAACGGCGCTGCGGACATTCATTTGCTTGAGCATCGGTGAGGAGAAAAGCGCATTCTCCCAGGTTGTTCCCGATTGGCACTCAACGGCAATGGCGCTTCTGTCGACCCCTTGGTCGATCATTGCCTCCCGTATCCAGTAACAGTCGCCGTCACCGCTGACCAAGACCTTTGGCGCGACACCCGTCTGCCACAAGCCTGCCGCTCTGGTGGCCCGTGAGGGACCATCTCCCCCCAGAACCACGATCACGTCTGCTTTGCCGATTGGATCGCGAATTGTCAGCAGCGGATCGGCCAGGAAAAGCGCCAGGGGCGCGGCGGAGATCGCCAGCACCGCGGCAAGACCAAGGCCGGCGAAGAACCACTTGCGCGATCGCTTGCGAGCGCGCCGTTGCCGAATGGTCAATCCTGGGTGGGCTTGGACACGTGTCATACGGAAAGGCCAAGCTCTCGCCGCTGCAATTCCCTCATCTTGATAACGATCATGTATTCATATGATGCGATGAGCCGGCAGTAATGATAGCCCTGCCAGCCATCGAGGAAACCGCCGCGGAGAAAGTACATATAGGCAAATCTGGCTGCCGGACGAAATGGCAGGCGGTAGGAGAACTCCTTGAGTGCACGCCGTCTGGCCTCTGGCGTGGCACTGAAGAACGAAGTCCACGGAATTTTCTTGCTGCGCAGGATCTGCAGGGATTCGCGTGCCTCGAAACCCGAATAGCGATTATGCTTGTCGAACCAGGCGGCCATTCCCTTGTTGAAGCTGTAGTGAACGAAATGCGACTGAAGACGCCCGGTCGGACCATCGCCAACGGGACGCGAATGACATTCGCGCTCATACTCGATACGTTCCGGTCGGGCGAGGCGCGTAATCCACGTGGGATAAAGACTGCTGTGCTTGATCCAGCGACCCATGAACATGTTCTTGTAGCGAGCGCTGAACATTGCTTCGGGCCTGTCCGGATCGGCAGCGATCGCCAGCATCTCGTCGCGTAGGTCCTCAGGAGTGATCTCGTCAGCGTCGGGCATATAGACCCATTTATGCTTGAATTCGATTTCCTTCAGGCCATACATGCGTTGTTTTGTTTCGGTCTCATACTTATGCTGATAGACGCGCGCGCCGGCCGCCTTGGCAATTTCGAGGGTTTTATCAGTACTATAGGAATCCAGTACGACGATATCGTCGCACCACGTCAGCGAAGCCAAACATGCCGGCAAGCTTTCTTCTTCATTCAAGGTCATGATCAGGACGGATATTGACAAGGGATTACTCCACACTTTTGGCTAGCTTAAACGGCGTCTGAAAACATGCCGGCGTTGTTGTTGGCATTAGGGGGCGGAGGCGTATGAACGATTTCTGCACGTATTGGAGCAGGCGGCATCGGGTTCAACTGGGCGACCGCAACTGAACGCGACTGCTGAACCCAATCTGTGCCCGCCTCGCTCGTGAAAAAGACGAGGGCGGAATGCGCTGCGAGCGGTATCAGCAAGGCCACCGTCATCAGATAGTTCGAAGCTTCGATAATGATGCCGAAAGTTCCTATCCCACCGCACAGCACCGACGCTGCAAGAATGATATTGGTCGTCGTACGCGGGGAAATCGACCTGTCGAGCAAGAGATGATGAAGGTGCGAGCGATCGGCGGCCAAGGGACTGCGTCCCGCATAAAGCCGCCGGACAATCAGGCTGAGCGTATCGATCACGGGAATTGCGACGATCCACATTAGTACGGAAAACGCAATATGCGTATGGGTCGACAAGCGGATGATCAGATAGGCGATTGCAGCGCCCAGTGTCGTGCTGCCGGCATCTCCAAGAAATATCTTTGCGCGCGCGATCCACGGACTGCGCATGTTGAACGCAAGAAAACCGCTGACTGCAGCCAACAGCACGACGATTGGCAGCACCAGTTCGCCCGGGCCTTTCCATCCGGCGACTACAGCGAGCCAGAAAAGGGCCACGGCCGCACTCCCGCCCGCCAAACCATCTATGCCATCGATCATGTTCCAGGAATTGATCAGGCCAACTACGAACAAAATAGCCACGACCGTAAGGAGCGGGAAAGATATGCTAAGCAAGGCAGGCGGAAGTGCGATGCCGGTCACAATGGTCGATCCTGACAGCGGATTGACCAGTATGATTGCTGCAACAAATTGCGCGGCGAGGCGCTTCATTGCCGAGAGTTCATTGCGATCGTCAATCACCCCCACAATAATCGTGATGAGAAGGCCGGCCCAGAAGTTCAGGGCCAGTAGCGGCTCACTCCCCTGAACCAGCATGACCATTGTGAAGGCGGCGAATATGGCGATTCCACCACAAAGGGGGACGACGCCATCGTGCAGTTTTCTCCGGTCGGGATAATCGACAAGAGAACAGGCGTGCGAGACCTTCTTCAAAACAACGATCAGCAAGGCACTGACTGCCATAGCTGCGAGACAATTGGTGATCCAAACAAACAAGACACACCTCCAGCTGAATGTGCATCCCTCGCGCAAGATGTTCTCACCTCGTCGCGGCCGTAGGGAATGCTTTTCATGGAGAATACCGCTGCCATTCACGCGGCACCATTTAGGAGAAGTGAGAAGCAGTTCCTCCTGAAGGATGAGCCCCGCTGTGTCCCTTTGGACTAATAGAATCGCGCGTATAAAGGGTTATTCTGGGCAAATTGGGGACTGTCGGGCTGCCATCGTTGCTCCGTGTCACGGTCGCGTCACGTTTGGTTACATAGCCTTGCTGATCCGCAAGTATTTGCAGCATAAATGAGAATTGAAGTAGCCTTTCCAAAATTCCTTTCGAAATAAGACAAGTACAAGGGGAATACTTCTTTCACCAGGTGGCGTAGGGTATGAACATGAGTGTAACAGTTGCGCGTATGGGAACTGACCTTATTCAGCAAGGATCCCCGGTTGATGGCGGATCGAAATTCCGTGGCGGCATATTTATTCATGCCGAAGCCGGAGTTGTTTTCCAGGGGTTGATGCAATCTCTCGAAAGAACATTCCCGGATATCCAGGTCAGCCTCTCGAATAACATTGGGGACACGGGCTCGCCCGATATCAATGTAGGCCTTGTGCTGCTTCACGCCGACTTTGCTTCCGATGTGGTCGACTGCATCGCCCGTTGCAAGATGCGTTTTCCGAATGCATCCGTTACGCTGATGATCGATGAGAACAGCCCTTCCACCCAGGAACTCACTGGTCTTTTTGACAGCAAGACAATCCAGGGGCTTCTGCCGTTCAGCCTGAAACTTGATGTTTGGCTTGCGGTCGTCTGGCTACTGCTCAACGGGGGCGATTATTATCCCTCCACTATCGTCCGTTCGATGGAAAAGTCACCAACCGTGTCTGGCAAGATACCGCAGCTCCATAATCAGCCAGATAATTCTTCCAGCCGGGCATGGCCTGTCAAGACGCTGACATTGCGGGAACACGAGATCCTGCAGCTTTTGTCGGAAGGCCTGCAGAACAAGATCATTGCAGATCGCCTGACTCTCTCCATCCACACGGTCAAGGTTCATGTACATAATTTGATCCGCAAGCTGCGGGCACACAACCGCACCCAAGCGACGGCGATCTATCGCAACAGCATGAACCATCATGGAATGAAACCGTTCGACACGACAGTTGTGCACTGACCCAACGGTCGGTCTAACTACCACTAATGCAGGCCCTCTACCTCAAATTGGCGGCTTGTACGGTCTCATACCAGATGTAAGATCATAACATGACGCTATTCCAGCCACATAGATTCGATGATCAATCGAACAGAACCAACGAATGCAAGAACGCCCTCCGGGCCGCATTTGAGGAACTGGTGGATGACGCGTTGACCGCCGGGTGGGACAGGTATGAGGTTTCACTCGCTTTGTCCGAACTTGGCGAACAACTGGTTCAGGCTACGGCTGAGAGCGCCGGTTCGGAAGCCGACATCGCGATCGCCAAAGCCATATTCGAGATCAAGCGCGGGTTCTAAAAGCTCCCTTAAAAAATCGATCAGCGGCTATCATGACTATCGCATGACAGTGCTGTCGTTCTCTTATATTTCTCCACTTGAATTTCTCTTGTGTATAGCTCTTTGAATATTGTGATCTGTAGTATTTTAGTGACTCAATCGAATTTATTATTTACTAATCATTTCTCTTCGGAGTCACCGCAGCGGAAGCCGCGGTGGGGAAGGAAATTGACCCCAAAGTCTCGAATTTCAGGGTTTTACCCGGCGATTGTGCTTGCCATGGGCAATGCCTTAATTCATAGTTATTAGACTTTATGCTAATACTCCCTCTAGTGAACTATTTGAAGCTATAGTAGAGTTAATGGCAAGACAGAACGGCACTTATCGATTGACAGGGTTACGTATTCAGAAAATCAAATAAAATCCGGGGTTTAGGCGGAATGAAGCTGGCGGTTTTTGGAGAGGCAACTGTTAGTCTGGGCGGGCAACTCGTCCCGCGCGTACCCGCGAATTTTCTTCGCATAATCGTCTATTTGCTTCTCGAGAGTCCCAATCATTCTGTTTCCCGCGGAAAGCTTTCTCAGGTTTTCTGGTCCGATACGGATCAGGCTCATGCCTCAATGAATTTGCGCCAGAGCCTGGCGCGCATCCGTAAATTTCAGGAACAATACGGCCTCAACCTTGTCCAGGGCGACGCAACATATGTCTATCTTAACCTGTCGCAGGTGAGGGCTGAGCTGCTCAGCATCGATCTACTCGAATATCTGGAATTTGCACAGTTGGGCGACATAGAGTCTGTCCTCAGTCTTGCCGGCCTTTATTCAGGCGATCTGCTCGCCCATAACGAACCACAGAATTCCGATTTTGACGAATGGCTGGACATCCAGCGCGTCAAGCTGCGCGATGATCTGATCACGACGCTCTTGAGGATGGTCAACCAGCCGGTCGGCGTCAGCATCGATGAAAAGCGCCAATGCGCCCGCAAGCTGATCGAGATCGATCCGTATCAGGAGGTCGGCTATCGCACTTTGATGCAGACGGCGTCGCAACTGGGTTTGATCGCGAAGGTTGAACGCACATTCCGCGAATGCGCCAAGAAGCTCCGTGACGACCTCGATGTCGATCCTGAAGAAGAGACGATCGAGCTCTATCAGCAGCTGCTCCCCAAGCTTTCACCGGCAACGACACGCTCTCTGATTCTGCCGCAGCCGACTCCTCCGCTCATTACCAGTGGTGTGGAAATCCAAACTCCGCAATCGATCCTGGCGACGACCCAGATCGAGCAGAACAAAAAGGCCGGCCTGCCGCGGGTCATGGTCCTTTATATGCCGCACAATGCAGCGGATCCCATGGAGCAGCTGGCGGCTTCGCTGGTAGACGATATCACCATCGGGCTTTGCCGCCTGCGTACGCTCTCGGTTGTCGCACCCTATACGTCCAGAAGAGTGGTCACCGAATCCCCCATCGACAGTTTCGAAGGGCTGAATGCGCAATTCGGAGTCAACTACGCCGTCGACAGCAAGATCGTGCGCCGCGACGGTTTCTGCTTCCTGTCGGTAAAATTGGTTGATGTTGCTACGCAGGAAATCGTCTGGGCCGAAAAGCAGAAGTTCGATTATGTACTGCCCGAGCAGCAATACCGCCAGCTGTCGATCCGGATCATTCTCTCCGTCGTTTCGGTCATCGAGAAGTCCGAACTCGACCGCTACAACAAGCTTTACCAGGATCCGAACGCCTACTACTGGTACCTTGTAGGCAAGAGAGAGTTTGAAAAACTCGACGTTGCCAAACTCCGTCAGGCACGCCAGTCGTTCAAGAACGCCTTGACGGCGGCTCCTGACTTTGTGCCTGCATTGAGCGGTATCGCGCGAACAATGCAGCGAGAGTGGTTGGTGTTGGCCCGAAAAGACAAAGACATCCTGCTTGAGGGCGAACAAATCGCCAGGCATGCTGCACCAGCCGATCCGGATGACGAGCGGCCGTTGCGCGAACTTGGCACCATCAGCATGTATCTCGGCAAATTCGACGATAGCCTGGAATATTTCGACCAAGGCGAATCCATTAATCCGCAGCATGCCGATCTCCTTGCAGATTATGCGGACGCGCTCAATCATTACGGAGATCTTGATCTTTCGCTCGAAAAAATCGAACAGGCGATAGCTCTCAATCCTCTGGCCCCGGACTATTATTACTGGGTCGGTGCCGGGACGCTTCACGATCTCGATCGTTACGGGGAAGCGATTGAATTCATCCAGCGTATGCAAAACCCGCGTGCTGCAGCCCGCCCCATGGCAGCCTGCTGGGCCATGCTCGGCGAGCGGGAAAAAGCGATTGAGTGGAGGCAACGATCTTTGGAAGACAATCCGGATTTCCGAGTCGCGGATTGGATCAAAAATATGTCTCTCAGAGTTCCCGAACAACGTCAAAAATATGAGGCATCTCTGCGCGAAGCAGGATTCCAATAGTTCTCAGCTTTAATCTCATCAAAGGACCATTTGCATGGCGAAGTATTTCATTGTCGGCGAAGCCGGAAAAGACGAACTGTGGTTGGTCGATGTACAGAGTAAGAGTGTCGAACAACTGACGGATGCCGATCTTCAGGGTTCCGATTTTTTTAAGGACGTGAAAGAGGCGCGAAAAAATGGGGTGTCGGTAGTTAAGGGAATAAATATTGCTGTTGCTACGGACAGTCGGTCAGCGGCTGATACTAAAATGCACTCTAACGGTCCGGATAAAAAATAAAAACAAGCTAAATACCAGCGGAAAACAAGATGAGACAATTCTTTTCTTGATCTGAAATGGAATCGTCATACGTTCGCCATGTGGGCTCTCCTTCATAGAAAGGTTATTCGCATGGCAACGTTTTACATCATGAATGATCCAGAAACGAACGCGCTTTGGCTCGTTGATTCTGACACTCAAACGATCGAGCCTCTCGATCGTGATTTAATCGCATCTTCCGGACTGGCAGGCAGCGAATTCATTGATTCGATTGCCAATCGGCCGGGAAATATCTGTGCTGCCGAGGCAGGCCGGAGCGACGCTACTGGTCGCGCTCATTCTAGCGGTATGGTAATGACGGCAGGCAGGCGGAATGATCCGTCGGACCGTGCGCATTTCTTTGGCCCTGCATCGAAAGAAGCAGACATCGTGATAGCAGTGAATGCACGGGCTGAAACATCTGATCGCGCGCACTCCAGCAGCCCGGTTGTGGTCCGTGGGTATCGCAACAATCCTTCGGAGCGTGCGCATTCCGCCGGTCCGGTAGTGGCCAGCGGGTACCGCAGCAATCCTTCGGAGCGTGCGCATTCCGCTGGTCCGGTAGTGGCCAGCGGGTACCGCAGCAATCCTTCGGAGCGTGCGCATTCCGCCGGTCCGGTAGTGGCCAGCCGGTATCGCAGCAATCCGTCGGACCGTGCGCATTCCGCTGGTCCCGTGGCATTAAACTAAACATTGTTGCAAGCGCGTTATCCATCATTTGGATAGTTTGCAAGTAAATGCGTGCTTTGCGGCCTGATGGAGTGGCAATGAAACCATTGGCCGAGATTCCGGTTCTTGACCGGCTGGCGGCAGATGAAGTGAACCTTCGTTCTGCTTTCCGCCCAGGAGAACCGTCATCGACAAGATTGATTGATGCGGACGAAACCGTTAGCCGGTTGCGGCCGCACTTTTCTCGTTTGGGCATCGTCCGGATGGCCGAGGTGACCGGCCTCGACCGGATCGGCATTCCCGTGTGGATGGCCGTGCGCCCCAACAGCCGGACATTGGCCGTCAGCCAGGGCAAAGGCATCAGCGCCGCCCATGCCCGCGCTTCCGCTGTGATGGAAGCCGCGGAAATCGCCGTTGCCGAAGATATTCCCCTCGCTTCCTTTGCCGCCAGCCGCCGGGAGCTACGCGACGCCGGCCACGATGTTTTTGACGGGCGCATGCTGTTGATGCGTGGCGCGGACGAGGCGGGAGCCGATGAGAACGATTATTGGCTCGAAGGCTTCGACCTTTTGAAACAGAAGCCGGTTTTCGTGCCGCGCGAACTCGTCTCGCTCGACTTCACCTCGGCGCGGCAGTCCTGGCATTACTGCCAGTCGACTGATGGTCTTGCCTCGGGCAATTGCCTCCTGGAAGCGGTCATTCACGGATTGTGCGAGCGCGTCGAACGCGATGCGACCGAGTTATGGCGCTTTCAGCGCGACGCCGGTGTCCAGGCGCAGTGCGTCGATCCGGCGGTTTTCAACGATAGCGGCATCGACTGGCTGGCCGAGCAGATCGCCGCGGCAAACTTTGTCTTGCGGCTGTTCAACGTGACGTCGGACATCGGCCTACCCGTTTTCATGGCGACGATCAGCCCGGCGACACAGCATGGCACTTATCTGCACTTCGATCTCGCGGCTGGTTACGGCTGTCATTTGTCGCCATGCGTTGCGGCAATGCGCGCTATAACCGAGGCAGCGCAGACGCGAATCACCAATATTTCCGGTGCGCGCGATGATTTCGACCCCTCCGAATATGCGCAGCGACTTGCGCCGGATCTCGGGGTCTACATCCACGCCGAACCGGCCGATCATTGGCGGTTTGATGAGCCAGACCCTGCGGATCGTGCCAGCCTCGAAACCTACCTCGAACCTTTGCGCCGGCGTGGTATCGGCAGCGTCGTTGTCGTTCCAATGGGCGGGGAGGACTACGGGATGTCTGTCTGCCGCGTTTTGGTCAACGAGCTGGAAAGTCCGGCAGGTATCCGCAAGCATCGCTTTGGCGGGCGTGCGCTCAACGCCATGCTTCGGCAATAGGAGAGGGTAATGAAGATCTTGTTTGCCGGCCCAAGCCTTTCCGGAACTGAATTCGTACCTGAGCGAGGCGGTGAAGACCGCGTGCTGCTCGACTATGGATTGACCTGCCGCGGTCCGGCCAAATGCGGTGACATCACCCATGCAATCGATCAAGGCTTTCGCGTGATCGCACTGGTTGACGGGCGATTCGAAGACGTTGCCGCGGTCTGGCACAAGGAAATTCTCTACGCGCTGTCGCGCGGTGCAATTGTCTACGGTGCGGCCAGCATGGGCGCCCTGCGCGCCGCCGAGTGCCATCCGTTTGGCATGATTGGTATCGGCGAAGTTTTCGAACGTTACGCCTTTGGCGGCCTGGAGGATGATGCCGCCGTTGCACAGGTTCATGCGCCGGCCGAATTCGGCTATATCGCCTTCAGTGAAGCCATGGTGACCATCGACGCAACGCTCGATGCGGCACTCGCCGCCGGAACTATCGATGCCGAAGAATACACTCTAATTCGCGCGCGCGCCGATTCTGTGTTTTTCAAAGAGCGAACCTGGCGGCGAGTATTCGAGGTTGTCTCGGCCGAGATCGACCGCGCGGCCGAACGATTGAAACCACATATCCGCAATATCAAGCATGAAGATGCCGCGATGCTGCTCGACGTTCTTCTGGAGCATAAAAGCGCCAGCCCGGTCACAGAGCAGCAGGCTGATTTCGCGGGCTGGCAATTCAACGAAACCGCACAGTGGAGCAAGCTCCGGGTTTGAACCTTTTGATTATTTCGTCCTGATTGCGCCTAACCCCAATTAATTACCGGACTTCTTGAAAAAACACGCAAAAAAGGCATGTGAGTCACGCTTGCGTAACGGTATGAAACATAATCTCATCACGTGGTCGCAAGTTTAGCGCATGAAAACAAACAAAAAAGCATTCAAGCGTGTGTGGGAGCAAGCGGGCAGTCAGTGGGGGACCTACGCCGGAATTCTAAATATTATATGAACGGTAAACTCAGAATTTCGGCGTAGCACTGGTTAAGTTGGGGGATTAGTTACCAAATAAAGTTCAGAAAACGACAGGTGAAAGCCACGCATTGCGCGCCCCTCCAGGGCGCGTTTTTCTTTGGTACCTGCTCAAAATTTTCCAGGAAAAGTTCTACTCTGCACCGCCGGGCCGTTCGGTGTCATCGTCGCTTTCGGCATCCTCGTCGGCGGCAAGCCACTGATCGAGAATTGCGACGGACATCGGACCGAGATTGGGAATCAGCGTCAGGTCCAGCTGTCGCGCCCACGCACGCTCGGGCTCCCAATCTGGCGGCATGTTCCATGGGGTTCCGCCAAACTCTATCCACAGTGCATTCACGATGCGTGAATGCACTGTCTTTGAGGGGCAGAATGTCTGCAGGCGATTTCGCATGAATACCCTTGGCAAATGTTGCGTGAGATTGCTTTTCCTGTTCGTTGGCCCAGGGCAGGGCCGGCGCTATGCTCGGCAACTGCCTTCTGCCTTGGATCCGGATGCGCAACGGAGAAACTCTTTGCCACGCGTGGCCAGGAGAGTTCTGGCCGATGCCGGGAACTGGACGGTGAGCCCGGCAGTCGCAGGGATAAAGGACGCCATCTCATGGAGAAGGCGGCCCGTTCCCATTGTGTTTTTTCTCCGCTGTTCGTTCAGCGGTTTTTTTCTATACGGCATAACTCGGGCCCCCCAACGACCCCATTTCATTTCTCTATTTGCCTCGCAAGTTTTGCAAAACTCAAGGCATTACTACAAAGATCGTGGTTATATGCCATATAACCTGCGCTCCCCTTGTCCCACTAAGAAGTACCTATAGTTACATTTCAGTACAAATGCAGATATTCTGACAAAAATACTATATCTGTATTTACAACTCTTCTTTGTTTCGTAGTTTTTTTGATTCGCTTTTGACAAATAAGTTATAGTATATTGACTTTTCGTCAATAATTAAAATTGATTAACAGTACTAGCGAAACCATAGTAATAATTATTATAGCTCCAGAAACAGAACCCTCCGCGTTTGAAGTGACCGATTAATTTCACGATATTACTTGTGGCGCTCGTGCGCCTGGCGCGTCAGACCTGGATATTTTTGAGCTTTATGAATGCCCAGATCGATTTGTTCACGTCGATGACAGAGTCAATCGTCGCTTGAATTCGCTTCATTTCGGCATCGTCCAGGGCTTCGACTTTTCCGTACTTAAGATTGTCGTCCATGTCGACGATTCGCATCAGTTGGGTCGATGCAATGCTGCCTGTCTCGTCAAAAGAGTAAATACAATGGTTGTATTTGTTGCGCAGACGCTGCTCGCGCGTCATTCTGCTGGTTATCGTTAGTACGGCACTCTTGGTTTCCGGACTTGTCGAGCGAATCTTCGCCAGACGCTCCAGCAGATCGATACGAGCCCTGGTCGTGTTCAAGGTCAGGAAGATGACGGTTGCAGCTTCCTTGTTGGTGTTAAGCAGGTGGGCAATCAGGTAGATGAACAGGCTTTCGGTGTTCGTCCACGTATAGTTAAGTTTGCCCACCAGCATCAATACGTCATCAATGCGGGACATTTTGACTTATACGGCCCGGGCCATCTCAAGCGAGCCGTCCACGCGACCCATCCCCGTACCGTACGCTTTAAAAGGGGGCTGGTACGCCTCCTGGTCCATGCTGTTCCGGTACACCGCTGCAGCCTGGGTGCGATTGTGAACCCGCAGCTTGCGAATAAGATTGTGCACATGAACCTTGACGGTGTGTTCGGAGAGCGAGAGCCGATCCGCAATGATCTTGTTCTGCAGACCTTCCGACAGAAGTTCCAGGATCTGAGTTTCGCGGAGTGTCAGCGTCTTGATCTGCTTGACGACACCCGAACTATTTTTTCCCTGGTTGCCGAAAGCATTCGCATGACCGCCGGCCGCGTTCTTCTCGATTGAACGTATGATTGCCGAAGGATAATATTCACCGCCATTCAGCAGCAACCAGATCACTGCCAGCCAGATATCGAGTTTGAGACTGAAAGGGAGAAGTCCCTGGACCTGTCGGTTGTCGAACAGGCTGTTCAACTCTTGTAAACCGGCGCTGTTTTCATCGATCATCATTGTGATCGAGGCGCTGGGAAAGCGCTTTTTGAAACGTGCGATGCACTCGGCTACGTCGGCGACAAAGCCGCTGTGAATAAGCACGAGACCAACATCTTCATCAAACTTTTCGTATTCAACGAATTTGCTGGAAAGGTGAACATCGATATCGGGAAATGTTCTTTCCAGGGATTGAACCAGGCCCTGAAATACCACTCCCGATTCGGCATAGATGAATATGCCACTTTTGAATTTTGAGTCGCCCTCAATCTTCGATGCATAATGAATATGGTCAGGTGTTGTTCCACTCATAATAGTTCCCTACGCCCTTTGATGAGAAGAGTATTTCTCTTCAGGATTTATTTGCGTTTTCGCTTAGTCCAATAAGTTCTTTTATTCAGTTGCCTCAACCTGACAGTAAGCCCCCGCTACCCGTGTTGATTAATAGAGGATTAATAAATGCCGCGTGACGCGGTCGTGACATAAGCATGGGATGAATTTCGGACCGATTCGAAGTCTTGAAACCGATTTCATGTGCGAAGACAGCGGTAGTCCGGGCCTTAGCCTCCCCAATATTGCTTATACCGAACTTGTAGTTGCCGCTCCCGCGCCCCTATTTTGGGCACCGTGCTCAGAAAAAGCGCCCGTAAACACTGATAACGAGGCGCCGGCCAAAAGGACGATTCGCCCAGCTGGGTGCGATCACGGGGTCTAAGCAAAATTGGTAGCTTTCGATTGGAGCCTTCACAGCATAACGTCCGCTGGCTTGGATTTTATTGTAGCAGTTCGGGGTTGTCCAAGTATCAACCAGTAAACATAAGTACCGCATCTCGATATGAAGTATTTTGCCTATCGCAAAATCCTGAATCGACGGCTTTTGTTTGCTCGAATCTGAAGGCACATGGAGCAGGCATCATAACCTCGTTTGAAATGCATAGAGGTTTTGCTCGCTCCGATCAAAAATCGGAGAAATAATCATGAGTGGAAACAAAAACAATCAATACAACTGGCACCCAGGTAACAATGGCGATCCATCGGCATCGGCCGATTCAGATGCCGCTGCATCCGCAGCAGCTGCAGCACTGGCCCTCCAGTTGCAGGCCCAGGGACAGGGACAGTTGGAAGCACAAGGTCAGGGACAGGGCCAAGGCCAGAGCCAGGACCAGCATTCGAGTTCAGACAATCTTAATCTGAACGGCAATGGTAACGGCAATCTCAATGGTAACCTTAACGGCAATCTCAATGCCAACGGTAACCTTAACGAGAGCGACAATCACAATTCCAATGCTAACGCCAATGCCAACTCCAACACGTCGACTACGGATGTGCATGTATCGGTCGATGTCGGTCTTGACGGCTTTCTGCCCACCGATATCGATTTTGCCGATCTCGACCTTACAGGTAATACCTTCGACAACCTGTTCCTGACAGATTCGGGCAGCATCAATTTCGATCCGGGCAACGACGTTCACTTCGACAGCGTCTTCAACAATGCATTTAACGGTGCGGGCACAAACACCGGCTTTGCGTTGAACCAGGTTGTCGATCTCGTCGACAATGATTCTCTCTCCGGTGTAAGCCAAGCCAATTCCGGCAGTGTCAATGCAGGCGCAACTGGCGGCATCGCACATGCCGGCGACGGCATCGGTATGGATGACGGCGGCTGGGGCGGACTTGAAAGCAGCTTCTTCGGTGGCCATGGTTCCGGCGATTTTGGTGCTGGCGACGATCTGTCTGGGGCAAGCTCCGCAGGTGCAGGTGCAGAACTCGCATCCAGTGCCTTTACGCAGGAAATCGTTCTCGGTGCCAATCTGCAGCAGAACGCCTTCGATGCAACCGTCATCAATGGCGACTACACACACACCTCCGTCGGCGACAGCGACTCCGTATAAAAATAACAACAAGACGAAACTGCCAGCTTTGACGATGGTCTGCGCAAAACTTGCGCAGACCAGCATGTCGGAGCAAAGCAGATGATTTGCGGGGGGAACTATCAAGATGCTGGGGTTTGGCGATCAGATTTCAGAATCCATCGCACACTTCGTGGGCTATTTCCACACTTCGATCGAAGCAGCGCGAGCGCGTATCGAATATCGAGAATTCAAGGCGGCACCAGAGGGCGGTCCGCATCTCAATGGCATCTTGACCGTTGAGACGTCACCGGATCAACATTTCGATCCGGCGCCGTACCAGCCAAGCCTGCACTATACGCCAACGCCCTGGTCGCCTGCTGGCGAAGTCATGATGCCATGGGTGAGTGTTGATCCGATCGAAGTTGATCCGCACGCCGTCAGGCTGCCGCATCATCATATGCATTTGCATTCTTCCGGATCTGGTTTCAACATGGCCAGCGAGCCCGGCCCTTATTTTGGCGAAGGTCCATCGGAAACTTCTATCGTCGTCAAACAGACAAGCCATCTGCAGGACAACGACGTCGTCATCATGGGCACCAAAGTGCCCGTCAATCTTGATTTTGCCGATGATGCGGCATTCGCGCACCTCACCGCGAATGCGTTCTCGATCTCCGAGGCGTTTACAACCGGTCATGTGCCGGGTGTGGGCGACATGGCGCAATTCTTCGCCAATGAAACCGCGAACATTCATGCAGCAGCGGATGGTCCACTGGCCCCGACCCCAGGCGTCACTGTCATTGCCGCACCCACGCTGGATGGCCTCTACGTCAACGGCGGCGTTGAGACCACCACGGCTCCCGTTTTCGACGACTACATTCCGACCCTGTTGAAGCCCGGTGAAGCCGTCAATTCTCCCGGGACCATCACCACCACCGAGCCTACGGTAACCAACAGCGAGGATATCGTCGGGTCAGTGACCGTTCATGCCGGCGGCAACCTCATGGTGAATGAGGTCGTTCTGAACAGCGTGAATTCGGTTGGTGCACATTTTGCTGTTGCGGGCAATTACTATCACATCGATGCGATCGTTCAGACGAATGCCTACAGTGATGCAGATACGTTCGAAAATGGTTTCGCGGGGATGCAATCCCTTTCCCCGCCATCGACAAATGCGATGAACATCGCGAGTTTCGCCCATCATCTAGATAGTGCGCAACCAGCCAACGCATCCGGTGAAGCACCGGTGTTTCCACAAAACTGGCAGATCACTGTCGTCGCTGGCGATCTGATCCAGATGAACTGGATCTCCCAGTACAATTTCATGTCGGACAATGACACGCATGTGCTGACCTCCAGCGGTGTGTACACGTCCATCGTCACCGGCGGGAATATGCAGGTGAATTCGGTATCGTTTGCTGATCTTTGCAAGTCTTACGACCTGGTTATGATCGGCGGCCATCTTTACGATGGTAACTTCATTTTCCAGACGAACATTCTCTACGACAATGACAAATTCACCACGGGCGGCGGCGCTGGCGAATACAATGGGGCTTTATCGTCGAGCGATAACCTGTTGTGGAACTCCGCCAGCATCGAAAGTGGCGATACCACCAACTGGGTTACCGGTCTTCCGTCGCATTATCTGGAAGCCATGAACGGCCTTGCCAATGGCCACTACAACATGCCGGATGGATTTCACGGTGATCAGATCTTGGAGGGAATCGAAGGTCTGCGTGTCCTCTATATCTCGGGCAATGTCTACGATCTCAATTACGTCCAGCAGGTGAATGTCCTCGGCGATGCCGATTATGTTGCACATTACGAAGAAGCGGTGACCGGTTCATCGGATACCGTATGGGACATCAGCACCGGCTCAAATGCCTTGATTAACGCCGCGACGATTGTTGACAACGATTTTCACGGCGGCAGTTCCTATGTCGGCGGCGGTGTTTATTCGGACGCGATCCTCATCCAGGCCGAGCTCGTCGATTCGCATCCAGCACCCGCTCCAGGCCAAGGTCAGCCCTTGGCCAATGAGGTTGTGGCATTCCTTGATAATGACGCAGATGCGCCCACCACCGACGGTCACGGTTCGGCTCTTCACGTTCCGGACACGTCCCATTCAGTCGATGTCATGCAAACGGTTCTCGCATAATAAGAAGAATGCTCAGGGAGCGAGCGTATTATGAAATATGATGAACAGGCGGACTTGCGGGTCATCTCTCAACGCTCACGTCAAGATTTGGTTGGGCGGGAGCAAGAACGGGCTCAATTCGACGAACTGCTTGCGGAGATGGAAAGCACAATCTCTTCGCTGTTCCGGCGAGAGGTCGAGAGTGCGCCCGCGGTTGTCGAACCCGCCGAAATCAATTCACGGCATACCGCGCAAGCGGGCACTCCTCCCGTGGAGATCATTGAACCTGTCACAGAGCCCGTCGCGGAAGTGCGCCAAGAGGGACCGCTATCTGCCCCTCCCGGGAGCGCTCAAGTCGGCAAGATCATCGAGGGGGACAGGGGTCCCGTTAAGGCGCGGGAGCCCATATCCGGCGGTTCGGGAACCGGCGTAGCCGTTAATGATAATGGCGGTGGTGGTGGCTTTCATCAGCGTGTCACTGCGGTCAGTTTCAGCGATAGTTTCAAGAATGGCGTCAATGCGGTGCGCCGGAACCTCATGATCGCCATGGGGTTCACACTTTTTCTCAACATACTTGTCCTGGCCATTCCAATTTATCTCTTCCAGATATCTGACCGCGTGCTCACCAGCCGATCCACAGATACGCTCGTCATGCTGACACTGGTGATCGTGGGCGCTGTCGTCGTTCAGGTGATTCTCGATGCAATCCGCCGCTTTATCCTGATGCGCACAGCTGTCGAAGTTGCCGTCCAACTTGGAGCACCGATCCTGAGTGCTGCAGCGCGTGCATCCCTCCATGGCAACGGCAAGGATTATCAGGTGCTGGGCGATCTTCAGCAACTCCGTGCGTTCCTCACTTCGGGCACGCTGCTATCTTTCTTCGACGCGCCGATTGCCCCGCTGTTCGTCCTGGCGGTCTTCCTTGTTCACCCGCACCTTGGTTATATCGTCGTTGTTTCGTCGCTGCTCCTCGTCGGCATTGCCTTCATTAACCAGCGCGCAACCGCTGCCTCCTTCGCCGAGGCGACCAGTTATCAAAGCCGCGCAATGCTTCATCTTGATTCTATGTCGCGCAATTCGCAGATCATCAATGCGCTCGCCATGATCCCGGAAGCTGTACGTATATGGGGACGCGACATGGCGGGATCCTTGCGCTCCCAAGTCAAGGCGCAGGATCGGAATATCATGTTTGCCACCCTGTCTAAATGCTCGCGCCTGCTAACGCAGGTGACAATGCTCGGGTGGGGCGCGCATCTTGCCATCGACGGCCAGATGACCGGCGGCATGGTCGTGGCAGCCTCGATTATCGCAGGCCGTGCATTGGCGCCGATTGAAGGCGCAATCGAAGGCTGGAACAGCTTCATTCAGTTCCGTTCGGCCTTTGGCCGCATCCGCAACCTTCTGCAAAACTCTCCGTTGAACTTCGAGCGGCTGCGATTGCCCGACCCTCAGGGGCGTCTCGACGTCGAGCGCATCCTTTACGTCCCGCCTCCAAATAAGAAGGTCATCCTCAACGGTATTTCCTTTACCCTGATGCCTGGCGAATCCATGGCTGTCATTGGAAATTCGGGTGCTGGTAAGACCACGCTCGGCAAAATGCTGGTCGGTTCTATTTTGCCTACATCGGGAAGTGTCCGCCTTGACCTGATGGACCTTCGCAATTGGGATCAGCGCCAGTTCGGTGAAAACATCGGCTATCTCCCCCAGGACGTGCAACTGTTTCCCGGCACCATCAAGGCCAACATCGCTCGTATGCGCGAAGACGTGACCGATCAGTCGATCTTTGACGCCGCTGTTCTCGCTGATGTTCACGAACTCATTGCCAGCTTTCCGCAGGGCTATGAAACCATGGTCGCTGCCGACGGCGCTCCATTATCCGGCGGGCAGAAACAGCGCATTGCCCTTGCACGGGCTTTTTTTGGCAATCCGACGCTTGTCGTTCTGGACGAGCCGAACTCCAACCTCGATTCACAAGGCGACGCGGCTCTCACCAAGGCGCTGTACCACGCCAAGAAACACAACATTACCGTCGTCACGATCACGCAGCGTCCAGCACTCCTCAGCTGTGTCGACAAAATCATGGTTTTGAACAATGGGACTGTCACCATGTTCGGCACGCGGGCCACGGTTATGGAAGCTCTTTCACGCAAGAACAAACAACAGGCGCCGGTTCAAAATATCCAGGCAGCCGAATAACAATATAATAAGGGGGCTTGAGTATGGCCGCTACCGTATTGAACGATCTTAACTGGTATGACGATGTTCCAAGATCGATCAAGCCATACAGCAAATTCGGAACAATTCTGATCCTGGTCTGCTTTGGCGGATTTGGAACATGGGCGGCTACCGCGCCGCTCGCCGCGGCTGTCATCGCGCCCGGCAGTTTCGTCGCGACCGGCAAGAACAAGGTTGTGCAGCATCTGGAAGGTGGAATTATCAAGGACCTCCTGGTACGGGAGGGCGATCACGTGAGGGAGGGAGACGAGCTCCTCCATCTCGATGAAACAGCGGCCCGTGCAAACTCGCAGCAGCTGTTCCTGCGACAGGCTCGCCTCGAGGCCATACTGGCCCGTCTCCATGCCGTCGTGCGTGGCGAGGCCCGGTATCAACCGCCACAGATAATTCTGGATAACCTGTCCAATCCGGAGATCCGCGCGGTCAATGACAGTCAGGACGACAATTTTGATGCCGCCCATGCAAAATACGCCAACGAACTGGAAATGATGGAGCGAAATATTTCGGCGCTCGAGTTTCGCAGAATCGGGCGTAACGCCCAGATCGATGCCACCAAGACTCAGGTCGAGCTGTTGAAGAATGAGTACAAGGCGAAATACTCGCTGTTCAAAAAGGGTCTGATGGCTCGCTCGGAGGTGAGCGTGCTTGAGCGTGCCGTCGCTGATGGAATAGGCACCATGGCGCGGCTTGATGCCGAGATCATGGAAGTCAACGCACAGATCGAGAAATTTCAAAAGGAAATGATCCAGACAAAGGATACGGAGAAACAGGCGGCGCTCGATGAAATTCAAAGCGCAGAAGCCGAGCTCGACACAATACGCGAACAGACACGGCAGGCCGCAAGTGTTTTGGATCGCACGGTGGTCAAGGCGCCCGTATCCGGCACCGTCATCCGATTGTATTACCACACGCCCGGCGGCGTTATCGAAACCGGCAAGCCGATCGTCGAGATTCTGCCCACAGGTGTCCCGCTGATCATCGAAGCGCAGATTCCTCGCATGCAGATCGACGAGGTAAAAGAAGGGCAGGAAGCGCATGTGCGATTGAGCGGGCTAAACCAGCGTACGACCCCGATCATCAATGGGCGTGTCGACTATGTGTCGGCCGATTCCATGGCCGATACGACGAGCGCGCAGAAGCAGGACATCTATCTTGCGCGCATCAGCATTCCCGCCACGAACTCGCCCGCATTCGTGGCTTTACCCCGACTCCGGGCATGCCCGCGGATATTCTTATTCAAACGCACGAGCGCACATTCTTCGAATACCTGGCCAAGCCGGTTATCGACAGCATGTCGCGGGCGTTCCGCGAATACTGAGTTCCAATGAAAACAGCGCCGGCAGCTATGGGCTGCGGGCGCTGTCAATACAACGGCACGAATGTCTGCTTAGATGCAGGCCATCCAGGCAATACGGCGAATGTCGGTGCGTGCGATGCCGAGATCAGCAAGGTTGCGATCAGTGCACGAACGCAGTTCGTGAAGATTCTGCCGGTACTGGCGATATTTGTGAATACGCTTGCGAAGGCTCATTGGTCTTACCCCTTTTATTGCCCTCCCTGAAAGCGACTATGCTTCGATTTGTATCGATTTAAAACTGCGAATGTTGCAGAGCAGCATTGCTTATGGTGCATAGCGGTACAAAAGCTGATCTGACTGCACGCCGTCAACTGTCGATGCGGGCTTTTCATTGACGGATACTTGTGGGTATACAAGGACCAGCACGATCCTTCTATGTTCAGGATAAACCATTGTCACAGTCGGTAACGACCGCTCGAGACAGGCTTGAGGAAAGACTGGCGCGTCTGACGGCACGCGACAAAGATGAGCGCGTCTTCGTCAAGCTCTACCCGGAGGCTGCGCGCCGCGAGGCTGATGCCGCAGATCGACGCTGGCGCGAGGGCAAGGTTCTCGGACCGCTCGACGGGCGGGTTGTGTCGATCAAGGATCTTTTCGACGTCGCCGGCGAGCCGACCCTGGCCGGGTCGGTTATCCGGCGTACCGCCAATCCGGCAATAGCCGACGCTCTCATTGTTGAAAGATTGCGCGCCGCCGGGGCGGTGATCATCGGCAAGACGATCATGACCGAATTCGCCTTTACTGCTGTCGGCCTTAACCCCCATTATCCGACGGCGCCGAACGCTGTCGATCCGGATCGCGTCGCAGGTGGATCGTCCACTGGCGCAGGCATATCGGTGGTGGAAAACACCAGCGAAATCTCAATCGGTTCGGATACAGGAGGCTCGGTTCGTATTCCAGCGGCGCTAAATGGAGTCGTCGGATTTAAACCAACAGCCAAGCGTGTGCCGCTGCAAGGTGCCTTCCCGTTATCGCCAAGTCTTGATTCCATCGGGCCATTGGCACGGTCCGTTAGCGATTGCGCGATCGCCGATGCTGTTATGGCTGGCGAGACGATCCGGGCCCCTGAGGCGATTTCCCTAAATGGATTGCGGATAGGTGTGCCGCGAGGGCAACTGCTTACGGAGATGAATAAGCCGATTGCCGATGCTTTCGAACAATGCCTGCAGCTTTGCGCAAAAGCAGGAGCGATCATCGCCGATTGTTCGGTTGATGATCTGATCGATGCGTTGGCTCAGGCGACGTCGATCGGTTCTATCGCTGGCATTGAGGCAAGCCGGATTCATGCCGAGTGGCTGCATGATGAGACGCTCGACGTTGACCAGCGTGTCCAGCGTCCACTCTTGCGCCGTCTTGGTGTTTCCGAATCCGGCTATATCCAGCTGATGCAGAAGCGGCAGGCACTGGTGCGGCAGATGGATCAACGAATTTCCGCCTTTGACCTGTTAGCGCTGCCGACGACACCCATTGCCGCGCCAACGATCGTCTCGGTAAAGGACGATGCCGTTTACAAGCAGGTTGAGACGATGCTCCTGCGCAATACACAGATCGCCAATCAGTTCGATCTGACGGCGATCAGTCTGCCGATGCCGGGCCTGACTTTGCCGGGCGGACTGATGCTTGTCGCTCAGCATGGTGCGGACAGGCGGCTGCTGGCCATGGCGCTGTCCGTGGAACAGCTTCTATCCACAGCCATATAGTCGCCGGCTCATTTGAAATGATAATTATGAAACGACTCGAAATAGCACTCGCAATTTCCGGGAATCTCGTCAGGATGCGCCACGCCTTTCAAGGAAAGTTACTTCTATGATCCGTCATTGTGTGTTTCTGCGTTTTCGAGACGACGTATCGCCGTTGGACCGCCAATCCATTTACCGCGATCTCCAAACCTTGTGCGCAAGGCTGCCGGGCGCGCTGACGATCACGTCAGGGGCGACCGTCAGTCCTGAGGAGGGTATGGACAAGGGATTTTCTGAAGGTTTTATTCTCGATTTTGCCCATGCGGAAGCGCGTGACGCCTATCTTGTTCATCCGGAACACCAGGAAATCGCCCGGCGGATCGTTGCTTCGACCGTGGGAGGCACCGACGGTGTTTTCGTTTTTGATATGGAAGTTTGAGACCGATGCAGGACAAGGATTTCTTCACCAAGCTGTTTCAGGCTGCAGTCGAAGCGGCGGATCCGGAGCGGACCATTACGGCCCATCTCCCGCCGAAGCCAAAAGGGCGGACCATTATCATTGGTGCAGGCAAGGGTTCGGCGCAAATGGCCAGCGCTTTCGAGAAAGCGTGGGCCGCGAAACATGGAGATACTCCGCTCGAAGGTCTGGTCGTCACGCGATATGGATTCGGTGCTCCTTGCAAACATATCGAGATCATCGAAGCGTCGCATCCGGTGCCGGACGCCGCAGGACTGGTGGCTTCCGAGCGCCTGCTTGAAATAGTGTCGGGGCTGACTGAAGACGATCTTGTCGTCGCGTTGATCTCCGGTGGCGGTTCTGCACTGTTGCCGTCCCCACCGCAAGGCATGACGCTTGAGGATGAAATCGCCGTCAACAAGATGCTCCTTGCATCGGGCGCGCCAATTGCTGCGATGAATGCCGTACGCAAGCACCTGTCGAACATAAAGGGCGGGCGTCTGGCCGCTGCGGCTCATCCTGCTCGTGTCTATTCGCTGATCGTCTCGGACATTCCCGGCGACAATCCGGCCTTCGTGGCTTCCGGCCCCACCGTGACCGATGAAACGACGCGGGAGGATGCCTTGAAGATCGTCGAGCGCTACAGCCTTGACCTGCCGGCAGCAGCGCTCGCGCACCTGCACTCAGCAAACGCCGATGCGCCCAAGCCCTTCGACGCGGTTTTTGCCGGCCACGAGTATCATGTGATTGCCTCCGCCGGCGTATCGCTTGAGGCTGCAGCGAAGGCTGCGCGCAGTTTAGGCGTCGAGGCGGTCGTACTTTCCGATGCAATCGAGGGCGAAGCACGTGAAGTCGCGCACGTCCATGCGGCAATGGCGAAACAAGTCCTTGCCAAGGATCAACCATTCAGGAAGCCTGTCGTCATGCTCTCCGGCGGAGAAACGACTGTGACAGTCCGAGGCAAGGGTAGGGGCGGCCGCAACAGCGAGTTTCTTCTGTCGCTCGCGATCGATATTGATGGAGCAGGGGGGATCACGGCCTTTGCTGCCGACACCGATGGAATCGACGGTTCCGAAGACAATGCCGGCGCATTTGCCGATAGCACCAGCATTGCGCGGTTATTTGCCAAAGGGCACGACGCATCGTCCTTGCTCAACAAAAACGATGCCTGGACAGCATTTGATGCGATCGGCGATTTATACGTCCCCGGTCCCACCGGCACCAATGTCAACGATCTGCGGGCCATTCTCATTCGCTGAATGTCACGGATTGACGCTTAATCGCCATCTTTGGATGGTCAACAGTGGCCGATTCATGCCAGCGTGAGCTGGTCCAGCATGCAACACAACGATCCGCGCCATCGCCCGGCGCAACATCCAAAGGAAAGTCGAATGCGGATAGCACTGTCCCTGATCGCTCTGTCTCTCATGATCGTCACGGGTTGTACAACCACACCAAAGACGACCACTCCCGCGGGGCCTTCACCTGCCAAGGATACGCATTTTGTCCCGCCACCCAAATCCCTGACACAGCGCGCAACTCCCTCCAAGGAGCCCAGCCTGAGTGAGTCTGCCGCCGCGGCTGCAGCAAAGCCTGCCGCGCAGTAACCCCATTTTTGCTATGCAACGCCGTCTCCGCCTATAGGCGTCGGGGCGGCGTCTTGCATTTATATGGCAGGTTAATTGCTGGAGATGAACGGGACTTAAAACAACAAAACCCACCGCGGGAGGAGGTGCGGTGGGTTTCGTTGGTTATGGAAGGCCTTCTGGGAGGAGAAGAGGCCATCCGTTTCGACAGGGCCGGGAGGAGGTGACGCTGTCGAAAATTCCTGATTTGAGAATAACTCAACTGTCCTGATTTAATACAGACAATATTGCATGGCAGCAATGCATTTTGTGCAATGCAGCAATCTCATTGTCGCAGCGTCACGCTCCGATCACGGCCAATTGAGTATCTATCAGGAACGGAACCAGTCCCCATCCGTTAATAATCCATGAACGAGGCTTATATGGCGATGAACGCCGGCCTCCAGATGTGGTTGGAAGGGGCAGGAAGATGCGCTTCTACAGATCATCGATACCCATTCTCGCGGCGACGCTCTTTGCGTCGGTTGTTTTTTCGCCGGCCAATGCGTTCAATATCAAAAATCAGACAGAAGTGTCCGAGGATATTAGCGAGGTCAGCAACAGACAGTTCGAACGGGCTGCTTGGCTTGAAGCCAGAGCCTATATTTGCGGAACCGACGAAGCCAGTGAAGCGGCGATGAAAGCGGGGATGCGGGAAACTGGGCTGCCGGAAGATATAGCGGTTGAAATTGTTTCTGATCTCGCTTCTGGCCACATCGATAAGGCAGAAGAATCCGGATCGAAAGAAATTTGCGGCAAAGCAAAAGTGCAACTTTCTGGTTTCTAGGCAATATTGTTCTGTGGTCGAACAAATAGCGCAATGCATTCATTAACTTGGGAATTAATCGGTAAAATTTTAGAATAAATTTATGGATTAGCCCAATTTGTTCACGAATATTTGTAGTAATTGAAGGGCTTTTCAATTCACATATTTTGAGACTAATGTCGTTGGCGCAGTCTTGGTGGAATCAACAAATACAATTAACCATCGCCATAAATTCCTTCGAAAGTATCGGAGAATTTGTTGATAAGCACATTGGTCGCATGGCTTTTGTCCTTGCACTAATGCGAGAAGATTTTAGTGGGATACAACTCACTATTGCGGTTCACGGGATATGGAGAGAACAGCATGAATAAGAGAGCACAAACACTCGAAGTATTAAAAACAGAACTCTCAAAATTGTGCACCTTAGCGGACGATGCAGGTTTCGAGATGATTGCCTATTTCATCGAAACTGCAATCCGTGAATCCGACGAGCAGTTGTCCCAGGAGACCCGCGCCGTGGTTGGCATGGAACTGCGCCTGGAATCGTCCCGCTCCCGCCACCTCTGAATCTCTTCGCTTCTCATTCAATCAAGCTTCAATTTTTGTGAATCATGAAATCGCGCCTTGTTATTGTGCGCTTTCGCCGATCGCCTATATGAAGGCAATGACCCCGCTATCTGTCCTTGACCTTTCACCGATTGTGGCTGGCAGCGATGCCGCACAGTCCCTGCGTAATTCGCTGGATCTGGCGCAAAACGCCGAGCGCCTTGGTTACAACCGTCTCTGGCTAGCCGAGCATCACAGCATGCGCGGTATTGCCAGTGCGGCGACAGCCGTTGTGATCGCGCATGTCGCGGCTGGTACGTCAAAAATCCGGCTTGGCGCGGGTGGTATCATGCTGCCGAACCATTCACCGTTGATGGTGGCAGAAGCCTTCGGCACGCTGGCTTCCTTGCATCCGGGCCGTATCGATCTCGGCGTTGGCCGTGCACCGGGCACGGATCAGATTACAGCACAGGCGTTGCGCCGCAATCTCGATCAGGACATAAACGGCTTCCCGCAGGATGTAGTTGAGTTGATGGGATATTTCCGCGATCCCGAGCCCGGCCAACGCGTCATAGCCGTTCCGGGCGCGGGCACGAAAGTGCCTGTGTGGATATTGGGTTCCAGCCTCTTCGGCGCGCAACTCGCGGCCGCACTCGGCCTGCCTTATGCCTTCGCATCGCATTTTGCACCGGCTGACATGGAGCGGGCGATCGAGATCTATCGCGCCCGCTTCGAACCGTCCGAATATCTCGACAAGCCTTATGTGATGCTGGGCCTCAATGTTTTCGCTGCAGAAACCGACGACGAGGCAAAGCTTTTGCAGACCTCGCAGCAACAGGCCTTCGTCAATCTGCGTACCGGCAATCCCGGGCCATTGCCGCCGCCAGTACGAGGGTATGACGAAACACTCGACCTCCACGCGAAGGCGATTTTGCGACAGGCACTATCCTGCTCGGTCGTCGGGTCGCCGGAAACCGTCAAGGCCGGCGTACAGGATTTCATCATGCGCACGGGAGCGGACGAGATCATGGTGACAGGCCAGATTTTCGATCATCCAGCCAGAATCCGCTCTTACGAGATTCTCGCTGAAACCATGATCAAGCGGCCCGAAGCTGCACCACTAAGCCGCCTGGCGTAATCCGCCCGCCGCCTCGATAAATGCGATGACGTCGTCGAGACCGTTCCTGCGCAGCATGTCGGTGAACACGTAGGGTTTCGCTCCACGTTGAACCCTTGTATCCGCGTCCATGACATCGAGGTCAGCGCCGACATGGGGCGCGAGATCCTTTTTGTTGATGATCAGCAGATCCGAGCGCGTAATGCCCGGCCCGCCTTTGCGCGGTATTTTTTCGCCCTGGCAAACCGAAATGACATAGATCGTCAGGTCGGCGAGATCTGGTGAGAAAGTCGCGGCAAGATTGTCCCCGCCGGACTCGATAAAGACGATGTCGAGGTCGGGATGACGCTTGTTCACCTCGGCGATGGCCTGCAGGTTGATCGTCGCGTCTTCCCGGATGGCCGTGTGCGGACAACCGCCCGTCTCGACACCCATGATCCGGTCTTCGGGCAGCGCTTGCAGCCGGTTGAGGATCAGCGCGTCTTCTTTGGTGTAGATATCGTTAGTGACCACAGCGATGGAATAGCGGTGGCGCAGCGCTTTGCACAGCATTTCGGTGACGGTGGTCTTGCCGGAACCAACCGGTCCGCCAATCCCGATACGGAGCGGCCCGTTTTGCGAAATCATGAGCGAAATACCCTCGAATATTGTGTTTCATGTTGCATGGCCATGATGTCGGACATGATGGCAGCCGAGCCAAGATCATCGAGGCTGGAACGTGCGGCGCGCTCAGCGACGGCCAGGATTTGCGTTTCCACTGCCGCCATCAACGAGACGCCATGGCTTTGTCCGAGCGGTACCAACCGGACGGCGCCTTGAATGAGGTTGGAAACGACGGCGTGAAGATAGGCGGCAAGTGCTGGTTCACATGCAACCTTATGCCGGGCTGCAACCATGGCGACGGCGACGGGATAGGGCATTTCTTTTGCCACGCCGGATTCTGCGGTGCTCCAGTGTCCAATAGCCTGCAGGAAAGCGTTGCCTTGCAGCATGGCTTCCATGTGGCGCTCTTTCGAGCCGGCCATCGCCTCCCCGAGCTCTGTTTCTTCGAGGCAGTTGCCACCCATATCCGCGTCCGCCCAACTCGCGGCAAATAAAACCGCATCGTTCCAGACCGAACCGTGGTTCATGAGGTCAACAAGCCAGTCCTGCAACGATGGCTTGTCGTGGATCAAACCACCATGCACGGCCCGCTCGATGCCATGACTGTAGGAAAACGCCCCGACAGGAAAGGTCGGGGAAAGCCATGTCATCAGGCGCACAAGCGCGGTGTTTGCGGCAAGGTCAGCCATGGGTGTGATCGGGGTGTTGATGGTCATGATCGTGCGCGTGCGAATGCCCATGCCCGCTATGATATGCGCCGTGCAATGGATGGAAGGGCGCAATGATCTCGGTAACTTTCGCCCCAAGACCCAGCAGCATCGCCTTGATCACGTGATCGCGGAGAATGACGATGCGACTTTCTTCCAGTTGCGCCGGCAGATGACGATTGCCGAGATGCCAGGCAAGTTCCGACAGATGCCGGCGATCCCGCGGCGTGACCTCGTAAAGCGGTTCATCTGCCGCAATGATCTCCGCCATCCGCCCATCCTCGAGAATAAGCACATCGCCATGCTCGAAAGGGATTGCCTCGGGCAAATCGACAAGGATTTGTTCGCCCTGCTCTAGTGTCAGCACCTTGCGCCGCAAATGCCGCTCGTCATGCGCCAGGACAATGCGATCGAACGGCGTGCCATGATAATGCCCGGCGTGGCTATGGCTGGTGACGCGCTTCATCACGCTTTGCCCTTCTCATGAAAATCGTCGTTCATGCACAGGAAGAAATCGACCGGCGGCGCGTCACCGGTCAGTTGCGAAAGCAGCGTATGAACCTGACCGCGATGATGCGTCTGGTGGTTGAAGATTTGCGTCAACGCACGATCCAATGTCGAGGTATATGGCTGGCCCTCGGTGGTGATCCAGTGAAGGATGCCACTGATCGATGCCTCGTCCATATCGCTGACCACATTGATAATGTGATCGTCCAGGGCGATGCGCGCCGTGTGCAAGTCATTGAAATTATCGTGCAGGATCACGTCCATTGAAGGGATCGCATAAAGGTCCCCCGTGAAGCGACCGAACCATAATTTGTCGATGGCCAGGATATGGTTGAGTGTCCCATGCACCGATTTGAAGAACGCACGTCTGTCGGCAAAATAATCTTCGTGGTCGAGGGCGCCGGCTGCCGCGTAAATCCGCCCGTTGGCCCATTTGTTATAGTAGGCGAGGCGGTTGAATTGATCTTTCATTTTGCCCTCATCAGTAGAGAAAGTAGCGCTGTGCCATCGGCAGCACCGTTGCCGGCTCGCACGTCAACAACTCCCCGTCCGCCCGAACCTCATAGGTCTCCGGATCCACCTCCACATGCGGCGTGGCATCATTGTGGATCATCGACGCTTTGGAAATACCACTCCGTGTGTTTTCGACGGCGACCAGCTGTTTGTCGATACCGAGCGACTGGCGCAGGCCTGCCTCCACCGAAGCTTTGCTGGCAAAGACGACTGACGAGTTGCTGACATTCTTGCCATAGCCGCCGAACATGTAACGATAATGGACCGGCTGGGGCGTCGGGATAGAGGCATTGGGATCGCCCATGGGCGCCGCAACAATCGAGCCTCCAAGCAGAACCATATCCGGTTTTACGCCAAAGAAAGCGGGGTTCCACAAAACGAGATCGGCACGCTTTCCGACTTCAATCGAACCCACGTGCCGGGAAACACCCTGTGCAATCGCCGGGTTGATCGTGTATTTCGCGATGTAGCGCTTGACGCGAACATTGTCGTTATCGCCAGTTTCCTGCGCTAGGCTCCCCCTTTGGCGCTTCATTTTATCAGCGGTCTGCCACGTGCGTATCAGCACTTCGCCCACCCGGCCCATGGCCTGGCTGTCAGAGGAAATGATCGAGAATGCGCCGATATCATGCAGGATGTCTTCCGCGGCAATCGTCTCCTTACGGATCCGACTTTCGGCAAAGGCCACATCTTCCGGGATCGATGATGAGAGATGATGACACACCATCAGCATGTCGAGATGTTCGGCGATGGTGTTTTTCGTATAGGGCCGCGTCGGGTTGGTTGAAGATGGAATGACGTTAGGAAGCCCGCAAATCTTGATGATGTCGGGGGCGTGTCCACCGCCAGCACCTTCCGTATGAAAAGCGTGAACTGTGCGACCCTTGAAGGCGGCGACCGTGTCCTCGACAAAGCCGCTCTCGTTCAGCGTGTCGGTGTGTATCATTACTTGCACATCGTACTGGTCGGCAACGGAGAGGCAGTTGTCGATCGTCGCAGGTGTCGTACCCCAATCCTCATGCAGTTTCAGCGAGCACGCCCCGCCAAGGATCATCTCCTCCAGCGCTTTCGGCAGCGATGTATTGCCCTTGCCTGAAAGGCCGATGTTCATGGGTATGGCGTCGAAAGACTGAATCATCCGGCCCAAGTGCCAGGGCCCCGGCGTACAGGTGGTCGCTAGTGTCCCGTGGGCCGGTCCAGTGCCGCCACCAAACATCGTCGTAACGCCTGACATCAGCGCTTCCTCAATTTGCTGCGGGCAGATGAAATGGATATGGGCATCCATACCGCCGGCGGTGAGGATTTTGCCTTCGCCCGCGATGATTTCCGTGCCAGAACCAATGATGATCGTCACGCCGGGTTGCGTATCGGGGTTGCCGGCTTTGCCGATTCGCGCGATCAGCCCATCCTTCAGACCGACATCGGCTTTATAAATACCACTGTGGTCAACGATCAGTGCATTGGTAATCACCGTGTCGACGGCACCGTCTGCACGGGCGATCTGGCTCTGGCCCATGCCATCGCGTATGACTTTGCCGCCGCCGAATTTCACCTCCTCGCCATAGATAGTGAAATCCTTCTCCACTTCGATGAAGAGTTCGGTGTCGGCAAGCCGTACCCTGTCTCCGGTCGTTGGCCCGAACATGCGGGCATAGGCCGTGCGGGTGATTTTAGCGGGCATGGAACTTCCCTTTTTTATGGATAACTGAATGAACGACAACGGGCGACTGCTGCCACATTTCTGCCGCGATATTGCCTTGGAAAAACCCGATCAGCGACCGCTTGAGATCGAATTCCGCATGTGAAGTGCGCGCGTCATCAGTAGATGATCGTTCGCCAATCTCGTGAAAGGAAAAACGATGCGAAAGATGATAGCCCTCGCGCTCTGTGCGGCATTCCCGCTTGCGACTTCGGCTGCCTATGCGCAGTCCGCGGCGCCGCAGACTCCGAGCGCCGAGCAGCCCGCTCCAAAGAGCGAAACTCAAGCAAAGCCTGGTGCTACGGCCATAACCACGATCAATATTGTGGATATCAATGAACTTCCGGATGCGACCAAGACTCAGGTCAACGACGCCCTTGCCAAGCGCAGCGACGCCGATATGCAGAAATTGCGCACCTCGATCGACAAGTCGCCGCAAGTCTCCGCTGCCCTGAAGGAAAAGGGGCTGACATCCGCAGCGGTGGTGATCGCCAGTCTCGATTCCAAAGGCCTGCTGACCCTCGTGACCAAAAAGCCAAGCTGACAGGCACCTACCTGACCCATATCTGCAATATGCCCAGCGATCGGTGTTTCTCCGGTCGCTTGTTGTCGTGGAGATGAGGTCAAGCGGAGCGGTCACAGCTTTCCCATGATCTTCTGCTGAAACCCGTAGACGGTCCGGTTCCCGCCAAGCGGCACGAGCACAATATCGCGCTCCTGCCCTGGCTCGAACCGGACTGCCGTTCCAGCAGCAATATCGAGCCGCATGCCGCGCGCTTGATCGCGATCGAATACCAGTGCCGCGTTGACTTCGAAGAAATGATAGTGCGACCCGACCTGCACTGGACGGTCGCCCGTATTTGCCACCTTCAGAATGATGTTGCTGGAACCGGCATTCAGCTCGATTTCGCCTTCAGCCGTTATGATTGCACCGGGGATCATCTGCGGTTCCCTACCTTATCGGTTCGTGCACGGTGACGAGCTTTGTCCCGTCCGGAAATGTCGCCTCGACCTGTATGTCGTGGATCATCTCTGGAATACCTTCCATCACCTGCTCTCGGGTGACGACATGTGCTCCTGCCTGCATCAGATCGGCCACTGATCGGCCATCGCGGGCGCCCTCGACGACGAAATCGCTAATTAATGCAATGGCTTCCGGATGGTTGAGCTTGATGCCGCGTTCGAGTCGGCGGCGGGCGACCATGGCCGCCAGGGAAATGAGAAGTTTGTCCTTCTCGCGTGGTGTCAGGTTCATGCTTTTCCTTTAGCCATACTCAGTTTTGCGTCTAGATTGACCAGACTTTAGGCACGCCTGCCTTTTCGTTAAGCAGTTCTATCAATGGCACCAGCCGCTTCCTCAATGAATAGGCGTCACCATCGACGAGCCTCGCAAGAAGCTTGCCAGACCAGAAGGAAACACCGCCTTTTGTTCCAACTATTTTGCGGCTCGGCTCAAGATGACGTTCCGCGTCGGCATCGAGCAGCAGGACAGTAGCCATGGTGCGCATCCCCCCAAACAGGGCGGGACGGGCGAGCATCGATGCCGCGTCCGGTCCGATCGTGAAATCTTCCGCGTGGATCAGTTTGCCTTCGCGGCGGATTCGCCAGCGATCCCGGAACAAACAGGTCCGCACGTCCTCACCCATTGCCTTGCGGCCAAATACGACCGGCTCCAGGATCAGGGCGCGGCTCGTCTCCGCAAGATCGACGGTAAGAGTTCGCTTCATTGCCGAGCTCTCGAACAAAATCGTCTCCTGCGGCAACCATGCGAGCGAGGCCCGCTCCCCAACCTTCAAGATGCTCGCCACGTCAGCGATATTGGCGGATGCCTTGTAGATGCGCTCGCATGCCTGTGTGGTGACCTGTGCCTGGCAATTGTCCGCGACGTCGAACCTCCAGCGCATCTCGTCGCCCCCAGTCAGGCCGCCCGATGTGTTGACCATGACCGCCTCAAGCGACCGGTCATCAATCTCGGGCAAAAGGAGCTTGGCGCAGCCTTCCTGATAAAGGGTGTCGATGCGCGTACGGCCGCTAACGGGTTTGACAGCGAGGTGCGCCGAGCCAAAGGCACGTTGGGGTTTCGCTTCGATGGCTGGAACAGATGGATGAACGCTCATTTCGGCACGCTATCGCAATGACCCAGCGCGCGAAAGCTCAATAGGTGCCAAGCTCTATGGCGCGCTGATGTGCCTTGAAAACGGCCCGGATCATCAGCCGCTTGAGTTTGTCATGCCCCATCAGCACGTCGAGCGCGGCGGCAGTGGTGCCCTTCGGGCTCGTCACCTGTTCGCGCAGCGTCGTCGGCGTGTCTTCGCTCGAGGCGGCAAGGACACCAGCGCCGTAGACGGTCTGCATCGCCAGCAGTTCGGCGGTCTTTCGTTCAAGGCCAGCCACAACGGCCGCTTCGGTCAAGCATTCGATGAAATGGAACACATAGGCAGGTCCGGAGCCCGAAACCGCGGTTGCCACGTCGATCAGTTTTTCATCGTCTACGGCTGCAACTTTTCCGCTGGTCTTCAACAGGGTATCGACAAATGCGGCATCCGCGTCGCTTACGTTCGAATTGCGGAACGTGACGATCATGCCTTTGCCAATCGCTGCAGGCGTATTCGGGATGGTGCGGACAATCGCGGTCTTTTCACCTAAGAATTCTTCGAACAACGCAACCTTGACTCCGGCGGCGACACTGACGAAAGTCGACCCGGCGGCGAAACGCTCATAGGCGGGCAGCACGTCGCGCATCACCTGCGGCTTGACCGCAATGAGAATAATGCGCGGCGCCAGATCGTCTTCGAGCCGGCTTGCATTGGCATGAGCATGAACACCGAGCGTTGCCGCCCGTTCGCGCAGCGCATCCGTCGGCTCGACCACGGTGACCTGATCTGGCTGCAATATTCCAGCGTCCAGCCAGCCCTTGAGCATGGCAAAGCCCATATTGCCGCAACCGACCAGAACCACATTGTCCATTTCATTCTCCCGCTGATGTCGCGGCACTTTGATCCGGCCGGGTGCGCCCGGTCAACTGGTCCTGTGAGAATTTATGCGCGTCGGGATGGGAACGCGGGCGGTCATGCGCAGACCAAAACAGGCCATGACCACGAGCAGCCATACGGGATCTGCACGCCGGAAGAAGAAGCTCTCAAGAAAAGCGTTCATCAGCGAAAATGTCAGGCACATCATGAAAAAGTCGGCCATGAACACATTCTCCCGCTTTTTCAGGCAGCGCGCATAGTCAAACAGCGGCAGCACGACCAAGACGATGAGGGCGCAGATCATGGCGGGATAGCCCATGGCAATCGCAATATCGAGATAACCGTTATGCGCATGCACAATGCCGCGAACGTCCCAGTCGAGGTAGTAGCTCGGATTTTCCGCTTGCCTGACGACCGGCGCTTCCCAGAAACTTTCAAATCCATAGCCGCGCCATGGTGTTGCGGCGAGCTTTTCCAGCCCGAACTGCCAGATGGATGTGCGGCCGGTAAACGTCGTGTCTGCACCGAGTTGAACGAGGAGATCGTGTGTAGCCGGGAAGAAGAGTGTTCCTATGGTGAAGAAGAAGAATCCGATCAAAGCTGCGGCGATCAGCACGGCAGTCACCATACGAAACCCGAACATTCCGGGGAACATGACGAGGAAAATCACGAGTGGCACCAGCGCCGTCGCAGTCTTCGAACCGGTATGCGCAACGAACCAGAGCGCGAGCACCAGCAGGACAATGCCAATCCCGCGCCAGCCGCGACGGATCAGGTAGATACCACCGAAAGAGAACGCCGCCATGACCGGTCCGGCGATATTCTTATGCGCGAAGATTCCGCGCCAAAGTCCCGCATGTTCGGCTTCGATCTCATTCGCGGTGTGCTTCGCGAGGTCCGGAACGAGAACCAGACCGGCGTAGGAGAGTGTCAGCACCGCAACGGCCGCGATCACCAGCGCCAGCGAAAATCCATCGGCATCGCGTGGAAGCGCCAGCACCGCAATCATGCAAAGCGCGGCGATCACAGTGAAGAGCACAGCGCGTTGAGCGGCTCCAGGATCGATGGCCACAAATGTCGACAGGAAGAGAAAGCCGAACATGACGATCCACATCGGGCTGATGAGGGCGACGAGCGTGCGCGGGTTGGCAAGCACGATCATGGCAAGCACGGAGACGCCGCCCAAGGCACCGAAACCAAGCTGATTGACGAGATCCCCGCCACTCCCCGCGATGGCCGTGCTCGCCGGTTGGAAGGGGCGGAACGAGATGAGCAGCACGCAAAGGATGATCGCCGCAACAAGACCGGCGACCAGTCGCATCGGGACCGCGGATACCGCCTCAGTTCTTATCAGGTTGTCGATACTGCTCATTGGAATATCCGAATTCCGCCAGAACGCGGCCAAGGCCAACATAGATCTGATAAGTGCCGATGGACAGGGAGCCTGTCTGTGCCACCTTGATGACCGCCCGCAGCGGCGACACGGCGAGAAGTGCGAGACTTTTCAGGACGGTTTTTGCTCCGCCAAGCGGATCGCTGCCGCGCTTGCGCTTTTCGATCAAGGTGGAGATCACGCCATTGCGCAGTGCCCGTGCGCGGATCCAGTCCGCCTCAACGCGCCTTGCCGGGATGGTTTCGTAAACGGGCGCTTCCGCGCACCAGGCAATGGTGAAACCTTTGACCACACCGCGGCTGATGAAATCCGAATCCCCGCCGCCCATGAAGTTGAAAGCGAGATCGAGAAACGGAAACGGCATGGCCTCAAGCACATTGCGCCCGACCAGCAGATTCCCGGATGAGTAGATGATCGGCACGCGACCAGTGCGGGTATGGTGGGGGCTGAAAACCGGGTGCGTCGACCATTTCGTATGCTCCGGCTTGGCGAAGACCGGAAGTTGCGGCCCGCCGACGAAGTCGACACCATAGGCCTCGCGCGTCTTGCACATGTTTTCCAGCCAATTCGGATCGGCGATCTCATCATCGTCGATAACGAGCAGTGAAGTGAAGTTTGGGAAGGCCTTCAGCGCCGTCAGCCATCCTGCATTGTAGGCATTACAATTGCCGCGATCATGCGCGATGATCAGCAGGCCCGCAAGTTCGCCACTCTCGAACAGCGGTTTTGCAGCTTCTGCTCCCTCACGTCTTTCAGTCTCGTTCTCCATGACGACGATGGCAAAGCGCCGTGCGGTCACTTGGCCTTGGAGTGACGCCAAGGTTTTCAACAGGTGTTCCGGACGTTTGAACGTCGGCAGCGTCACGACGATGTCAATCGTTTCCGGCTTGAGGCCGGGTGACTGTGCCACGACGCCGATATTTTCTGGGAGATCGAGATTCATCGCCGGAGTATTTATCCGTTTCCATGGTTACAACTTATAGGAGTCGGTTATTCAACATTTCATTACATTCTGCGATCAAATCAAATATTGAGAATTAAATCGTCGTGGAGAGCATCAGGCCTTTGCATTTGCTGTTCGTAACATCGCTGGTGCCGGATGGTAAGCCGACGACCGGCTATGAGATTGCCAACAAGGCCATCATCGATGGCCTTGCGCGTGCCGGCGCCCGCGTCACCGTGATTGGATTTGTCTGGCCCGGGAGCAAGCCGCTCGATCCAGATAACACGATCATTCTGGGTGAAGTGGATGTGCGCAACGACACTGCGAATTTCTCGCAAAAGTTGCGTTGGTTCGGCAAGGCAATGATGTCAGGTCTCACGGTTTCGTCGGTCAAGCTGCGCGTCGTCACCAAGGAGGCTTTTCGTGCCGCAATCGCCTCAGTAGAGCCTTTCGACGCTTACGTGCTGAACGGCGTGCCACTGCCCGGAGCTTTCGAGGACTGTTTCGATGACAAGCCGCAAATCTTCATCGCACACAACGTTGAACATCGCTCGGCGCGCGAGAATGCCGAAGCGGCAACGAGCTTTGTACAGAAATATCTGTTCAGCCGGGAGTCCCGGCTCCTGATGGGACTTGAGAAGCGGTTATGCGGCAGGGCGTCGTTCGTCTTCACGCTGGCCGATGATGATATCGATGCGCTGGGTCTATCCGGAACCGGACGTGCCGCGGCACTTCCTCTCGTGACCGGCACCGAGACGGCGAAGAGAAACGGACGCAAGATAGTACGCGACCTTGGCTTGATAGGAACCTGGACGTGGCAACCGAACCGCATCGGTCTTGAGTGGTTCCTGCGTGAGGTCGTACCGCACCTCGACGAAGACATCGGCGTGACCGTCGCCGGAAATACGCCGGCCGATCTCAAAGCGGCATGGCCGGATGTTACTTTCGCCGGCCGTGTGGCGGACGCTAGGGATTTTGTCTGCGGCTGTGCCGTGATCCCGTTGATCAGCCGCGCCGGAAGCGGTGTCCAGCTCAAGACGATCGAAACATTCGAATTGGGTCTGCCTAGCGTCGCCACCGCGCTTTCTGTACGGGGCATCGCAGATATTCCGGATAATTGCATTGTCGCCGATGATCCGGTCGGCTTTGCCAAGGCGGTAAACGCCATGGTGGCCCGCGTGCGCGCAGGTGAGGACCTGACGTGCGACGGAGACGCTTTCCGTGCCGCGCAGTTGGTACGCTTTGACCAGCAGATAAGATTGGGGCTGAACCGGCTTGAAACCCGGATTGCGAATGGGCGCGAAGCCGCATGAGTTTGAGCGAAACGGATATTCCACGTCGTGCGATTCTTGGCGTAGAAGTTGTCGCGTTACCTTGGGTGGACGCCATCGAAGTCATGCGGGAGCGTATCGCCCTGCAACGCTTCACTCTGGTCACCTGGCTCAATGCCCATAATGCCAATCTCGCAGAGGACAACGTTGATTTCCGTCAGGCTTTGAACCAATTCCTTGTCCTCCCCGATGGCTTCGGCGTTGATATCGCCGCGAAACTCCTGCATGGCGCGCCTTTTCCGGCGAATCTCAACGGTACGGATTTTACGCCTGCACTACTTGAGGCAGAAACCGGCTCGCTGCGCGTTGGCCTCATCGGCGCCCGCCGTGAAGTGGTCGAAAAGGCAGCGGAGAGCTTCAGGCGACTTGCACCCCAGCATGAAATCCGCGTGATCAGTGATGGCTTCTTTAAAAGCGAGCATCAGCCATACATTCTGCGGGTCCTGAAAGAGTACCAACCGCATATCCTGCTCGTCGCCATGGGTGTACCGCGACAGGAGATGTTCATGGCGAACAACTTGACGGCCGAACATTGCACCTTGGCTTTTGGGGTTGGCGCGCTGTTTGATTTCATGGCGGGCGTTGTGCCGCGCGCCCCGCCGATTGTGCAGAAGCTGCGCTTTGAATGGCTTTATCGCCTTGCGCAAGAACCCGGCAGGTTGTGGTACCGGTACATTGTCGGCAATCCACTTTTTCTGCTACGCGTCATGCGGGCGAAATTCAGAGCCGGCGGGGGCGTATGACGAAGACGGCACTTGTTACCGCAAGTTATGCACCCGATTTCGAGCGCTGCAGATTGCTCTGCGAAACGATTGATCGTTTCGTTACCGGCTACACCAGACACTATATTTTGGTAGAGCATCGCGATGTTGCCCTGTTCAAGCAGCTGGAAAACCCGCGTCGTAGTGTGATCGACGAGAACGATCTATTGCCGCGCTGGATCAGGTCGTTTCCCGATCCGAGCAATTTCGGTCGCCGTCGCATTTGGCTGTCGCCAAGGACGATGCCCTTGCGTGGCTGGCACGTGCAGCAGTTTCGCCGTATCGCTATTGCAGCACACGCGAATGAAGATGCTTTCTTCTATATCGATTCGGATGTCGCTTTCCTGAAACCCTTCGATTGCGCCTCGGTCTGGCGGGGCAGCGATTTGCGGCTGTTCCGCCGCGATAGCGATCTGTTGCGTCCTGTGCCCGGTGATCAACTCATCTGGTCTGAACACGCAGGCAGGGTGCTCGGCCTCGTCCCCGTGAGCCCGGCAGGACACGACTATATCGGCACATTGATAGCCTGGCGGCGGGATGCCTTGCTGACCATGTGCGATCAAATCGAGAGGATCACCGGCCGCCATTGGATCGCGGCGATCGGACGGTCCCGCCGGTTTTCCGAATGCATGATCTACGGCCGCTACGCCGATGAAGTGCTGATGGCCGAAGGGCACTATCATGACGCCGCCGAATTCTGCCGGGTCTACTGGTTTGCGCCTGCACCAACCGAAGCGGAGTTCCTTGCTTTTGTTGAAGCGATGACACCGGAACAAGTCGCCATCGGCATGCAATCCTTCATAGGCGACGATACGGCCCGCATCCGGAAATTGCTGACGTAAGGCAATTCTCAGACGCGCCGGGCCGGCTTCTTGATGGCGCGGTACGTCAGATATGCCGATAGCAGATAAAGCACGACGAACATGGCATTGAGCCACATCATCCAGTCGTGGGTATCGATAAACACGAGAAGAATCCAGGAAAGCAGTGCGGCCTTGGCGATGCCGAGCAAGGCTAGATTGAGCGCCCGCAAGCCAGATTGGCCGCGTGCATAAAGGATTTCGGCCTGATATTCGATGAGATTGCGCAGGCCCGGTACGAGCAGGACCAAGGGTAGCAGCGAAACGACCGAAGCAACATTCGCTCCAAGCGCTCGCGGGAAAATGGCAAGGAAGATTGCAAGCGCCGCCAGACCAAGTGTCGACACCGAAAATACGCCAAGCTCCAGGCCACCGCGAATTTTTAGCGATTTCAGCATGTCCGGTGTTCGCATCAACTTTTGTACCAGCATCATGTTGAATGAGCGGACGGGGAGGGCGGTCAGATCGACGAGCCGCATGATGATCGCATAGACACCCGCCGTTTGTGGTCCGCCGACTGCAAGCACCAGCAGCTTGTCCATTTCGGACTGGACGTAGAACAGTACCTCGGCGCCCGTGACGGCAAAGGAATCCGCCAGCCTGCGGCGGTAGAGCTTGGGAATGAGCCGCAGCCGCACACGCGGGTAGAAGAAGATGATAGCGACAAGAAGCGCAACGCCGTTCGCCCCCGCATACCACCAGCTCCATATTGCGAGGTTGGTCACGCTGGAGAACGCGAACAGCACTGCCGCTGCTGCCCGCAATGCCGTACCGATAATGACCAGCAATGCTGCCCGGCCAAAGCGGTTCATCCCGTTGTTGACGATGACCACGACTTCCAGCGACCGCCAGAGCAATGCTTCCGCCGCAACGATCACTGCAAAAGTGCCGAGCGCGAGATCGGCACCGAAGAAGACCAGATGCATCAGATAGGCTGCAAGAATAAAGATCGGCAATGATACGACCACCGCCGCGAGAAAGCCGCCCGTATAGGCGCCAATCAATTGCGGCTTCACGGTGGAAATCCGGTAAAGCGGTGAAACAAAGCCGAAGGAGACGAGGCGTGATAATACGACACCGGTTGCCGATGCCGTGGCAAACAGACCGAACTCCGCAATCGAAAGAGTATTGGCAAGCGCAACGAAATATGCGAGCGAAATGACGAGCCGTCCCGCGGATCCACTGATCACGGAGAAATAGTCGCGGATAAGCCCCGCATTGGCTTTCAGATGGCGTGCAACCAATTCCATGTCCTGCCGGATATGCCTGAATCAAGGCTGCGGGGAAAGCACTGTCTCAAGCGTGATTTCGCCGGATTTCTACATCAAAAGACTTAACGGCTCGTGTTGTCAGATCGAGGAGGTGCTAAGAAGGGCTTCATTGAACGACTTCTATAGCGCGACTGGAAGGTGGTAAGGTTTCACCCTCGATTGTACTTTGCGACGTTATGCGGAGGCGACCGGGTCGAGACTGCATGTTGAGATTATACGGATGTAAGGGCATGGCTCTGCTAATTAACGTTTTATTTTCCATAGAACTTTAGGTTGAATTAACTGTGGTTGTGGTGCCGCAATTGAATCGCCATGGTTGGGCGATCATGGAGTTGAAGTGGGCATGAGTAATCGCGAAAACGAGACGGCAAAGCGGCCGCGGCGCTCGCTTCTCTCATTTGCCAGTCAGCCGGAGACGGCGGGAGAGACTCGTGTCGATTCCGAACCCTCAATCACATCCATTCGCGGCGAAGACGATCTCGATCACTATCACCGCATGCGCGCTTTGCGCCTGGCAGCCGGCAGCGAGATCTCGCAACCATTATTGAGTGATGTTCCGGACGGCCTCAGTTCCGAAGAAGCCGAGCAGGATGCCGTCAATCGCATGCGCGCCGACATGGCCGCGATCAAGGCAGAGCTCAACCGCCGCGTCGATGCCGCCGAAGAAACGACGCCACAGCGCGAAGAATCCTTGCCGTTGATTGAGGAACCAGTCCGTGCAGAGCGGGAAGTGCCAGTCGTCACGGCGAAATCCCAACCCGAGCCGATAGAGCAATTCCAAGAAGAATCGGAACTGTTTTTCCGTCCGGAAAACAAGGAGCCTGAGCCGGACCCTGAACCTGCTATCGCACCGGTTCCGGGGCGCCGGCCGCCTCCGCGCAAGGCGGAAGTGCGGCCAGTCGAATATCAAGGCGATGAATGGCGGCCACTCGTCGACCCGCGGATCGTCATCAATCGCGTTGGCCGTTCCAAAGGATTGATTATCGCAACCACAATCATCGGCACGCTTCTTGGCGCCGGCTACGCGATGACATTGCCGAAGCTTTATGCCTCGACCGTCGAAGTGCTTGTCGATCCGCGCGATCTCAAGATCGTCGATAAGGAGATTTCGTCTAGCCAGCTGCCAGTCGATGCTTCGCTGGCCATTGCCGAAAGCCAATTGCGCGTCATTCAATCGAGCAGCGTGTTGACCAAGGTGATCGATCGCACTGGACTTGCCAAAGATCCGGAATTCAACGGCGACCTCAAGGAGCGGGGCCTTTTTGCGTCGATCCAGGAGCTGTTCTCCACCGATAGCACGCCGGATGAGACAACGCGTGAAACCGTTCTCCTGCGCAATCTCTACGATCATCTCGAGGTCGAGCGGAGCACCAAAAATTTCATCTTCAATATCACCGTGAAATCAAGGGATCCGCAAAAGGCAGCCTTGATTGCCAATACAGTGTCCGATGTTTTCCGCGAGGAGCAGGGCAATATCCAGTCCGATACCGCACGGCAGGCCACGGAGTCGCTCACAGCGCGCCTCAATGACCTGCGGGCGGGCGTGCAGGATGCAGAGAATGCCGTGCAGAAGTTCAAGGCTGAGAACGATCTTGTCGACGTGCAGGGCAGGTTGATCAGCGATGATGAAATAACGCGCACGAATGACGAACTCACTCAGGCGCGTAATCAGACAATCCGGCTCAAGGCGCAGGCTGACTCCATCCGCAACACCTCCGTCGAGGGCGTGCTCGGCAACACGCTGCCGGAAGAATTCCGCTCCGGTGTCATCGTCGCCCTTCGCTCGCAATACGGGGCACTGAAACAGCAGGCGGATGGCCTCGCCACCAAGCTTGGACCGCGCCATCCGCAACTCATTCAAGCCCAGTCGCAGGTGGCTGGTGTTCGCAACGAAATCCGCAACGAGCTCGGCCGTATCGCGTCCTCGGTGCAGGTAGAACTACAGCGTGCCACCCAGCAGGAACAGGACCTGTCATCGCGGCTGGCGCGGCTGAAAGCGCGTACCGCCAACAACAACGAGGACATGGTCAAGCTGCGCGAGCTCGAACGGGAGGTTACCGCCAAGCGCGAAGTCTACGAAGCCTTCCTGTTGCGCGCAAAAGAAACGGGCGAACTCGAAGGGATGAACACGACGAATATCCGCGTCATTTCCCCGGCGCGTCCAGCGCTTGAGAGCACCGGTGGTTCGCGCAAGCTCGTTGCAATTGGCGGCTTGCTTGGCGGGTTTTTGGCCGGTCTCGGTATGGCCGTGTTGCTCGGCATGATCGAAAGCTTCCGTGCCGGAAATCGCGCGCCTGTTTATGTCGAAGATGAACCGCCGGTCGATCCGGTGCCGCCATCCGGTACGAAGCGCACCGTTTCGCCCGAAAGCGCCAATCCTGCGTCCGCCGTGCCTGCTGAATCGCGGCTTGGCGCGGCAATCCGGCGTGCGCAAACCCGGGCCCTGACGTCTGACACGGCGGAACTCGAGGCCTCGCATTCCGCCGATGACGAGGCAGCAATTGCCCAATTCCTCTATGAACACGCTGACGCACTGACTGAGCCGCGCCATCATGACAATTCGAACATCGAGGAGATGTTGGCCGAGATCTCCAGATTGCGCGAAGTCCTGCGTCGGCGTGCCTAGTGCAACCTTGGTGTCGGGCCTTGCCCTTTGTCATCAATGACGTAGCCGCGATAAAACCGGTCCAGTGTAAAGGGTGCTGACAGCGGATGCGGCTCATCCTTGGCGATTGTCCAAGCGAAGCATTTACCTGAAATTGGCGTCGCCTTGAAGCCGCCATAGCACCAGCCGGTGTTGAGATACATGCCCGGCAGCGGGCCCGTCGTGATGATGGGCGAGCCGTCCATGGTCATGTCCATGATCCCGCCCCACGAGCGTAGCAGCTTGACGCGCGCCAGTGCCGGGATAAGCGCAACGAATTCGCTCATCACATCCTCCACCACCGGCAGATTGCCGCGCTGCGCGTAGGAATTATAGCCGTCGATGTCACCGCCAAAAACAAGGCCACCCTTGTCGGACTGGCTGAAATAGAGATGACCGCCGCCGAACGTCGCCACTGTATCGACCACAGGCTTCAGAGCTTCCGATACGAAGGCCTGCAGCACATGCGATTCAAGCGGCAGGTGCTCGATACCGGCGCGCCGCATGAGCTCGCTGGTGTGCCCGGCGACAGCGCAACCAACTTTCTTGGCATTGATCGGCCCGCGTGTTGTCATGACACCTGTGACAGTGTCGCCATCCTTCAGGAAGCTGGTGACCTCGCAATTCTCGATGATATCGACGCCGAGTTGGTCGGCGGCGCGCGCATAACCCCACACGACGGCATCATGCCGTGCGGTCCCCGCACTACGCTGCATCAATCCGCCAAGAATGGGAAAGCGCGCGTTGCTGCTGATATCCAGCCCGGGAATGAGTTTCTTGATTTGCTGCGGATTCATCAATTCGCAATCAATGCCGTTGAGCCGCATCTGGTTGCCGCGCCGCGCGTAGACATCGAGCTGCGGCAGCGTGTGGGCGAGGTTCACGACGCCGCGCTGCGAGAACATCACATTGTAGTTGAGGTCGTGCGACATGGTTTCCCATAGTTTCATCGACGCTTCGTAGAAATGCTGGTTCTCTGAGAGAAGATAGTTGGAGCGGATGGCTGTGGTGTTGCGGCCGATATTTCCGGATCCGAGCCAGCCCTTTTCAACGACGGCGATATTGCGCATGCCGTGCTCTTTGGCGAGGTAGTAGGCGGTAGCAAGACCATGCCCGCCACCGATGATAACCACGTCGTAGGCTGGTTTCGGGTCGGGCTTGCGCCAGGCAGGCTTCCAGTCCTTGTTGCCGTTGAGAGCGTTTTTCAAAAGGCTGAAAGCTGAATAGCGCATCATGAATTCCGGATTCGAATAAGATTTCGCGATCATGCTTGGATTCATCGCGTTCGCCAAGCCCTGAGCGTCGTATGATCGCATTGCCCTAAAGGGACGCTTTCGCTATTGCGTCAGTGAACGCCGTTATGGCGGTATTGTTGGCGCGGAAAATCAACAGAATGACGCTCAAAACCGTGAAGTTTCAGGAGCAGCACATGGCAGTGACGATCAATGGCAAGGAAATTGCCGAGGACGTGGTTTCGAAGGTCAAAGCTTCTGCCGCCGACCTGATCGAAACCAGCGGGATCACACCCGGCATCGCCGTTGTCATCGTTGGCGAAGACCCGGCCAGTCAGGTCTATGTTGCGTCAAAGGGCAAGAAGGCGCGTGAATGCGGCTTTCACTCCGTTCAATATACTTTGTCGGAGGATACTTCAGAGGACGAGCTTGTCGCGCTGGTTGAGAGGCTCAATGCCGATCAGCTGATCCATGGCATCCTTGTCCAGCTTCCTTTGCCGAAACACATCGATTCCGGCCGTATCATCCAGACGATCTCGCCGGACAAGGATGTTGACGGCTTCCATTTCGTCAATGTTGGCAAGCTGGGCACCGGCGAAATCGAGACGGCTTTCGTACCCTGCACCCCTGCCGGATCGATGCTGTTGATCGAGCGCATCCTGGGACGGGATCTTTCCGGCCTCAATGCGGTGGTCATCGGCCGTTCCAACATCGTCGGCAAACCGATGTTCAACCTTCTGCTCGCCCATAATGCCACAGTTACCATCGCGCACAGCAAGACCAAGGATCTCGCCGCCCTTTGCCGGACAGCCGATATCCTGGTTGCTGCCGTCGGCAGGCCGCAAATGGTCAGGGCCGATTGGGTCAAACCCGGCGCGACAGTCATCGACGTCGGTATCAACCGTATTTCAGCTCCCGAAAAGGGCGAGGGAAAGACCCGCCTCGTTGGTGACGTGGACTTCGCTGACGTGTCAACGGTCGCTGGTGCTGTTACGCCGGTTCCGGGGGGCGTTGGTCCCATGACCATCGCAATGTTGATGGCCAACACGCTCGTCGCCGCCTATCGCTCGGTCGGAGAAGTGCCGCCGCGCTTCTGATCCATTTGCTCTTACGGGGAATCCGGTTAGAACAACGCATGCCAGGTACCCTCAAAGTCACCAGATCCTTCGCCTTTCTGCTCGTCGACAGGTTCCCGATGTTCAGCCTCGCGGCAGCTATCGATACCATGCGCACGGCCAACCGCATGTCGGAGGAGGCGTTTTATTCCTGGACTACCGTTTCCGCCAATGGCGCGGCGGTGACCGCTTCAAACGGGCTCGAAATCAACGTTCAATATGCGCTGGCGGATTTGCCCAGCGCCGACATCACCTTCATTTGCGCCGGGATGACGACTGAGTTTGAGGACAAGGCCAAGGTCATCGCCACCCTGCGCACCCTGGGACGCCGGGGCGCCGTGCTCGGCGGGTTGAACGTCGGCAGTTACATTCTGGCGGAGGCGGGCCAGCTGGAAGGTCATCGCTGCACCATACACTGGGAAAATCGCGCCGGCTTTCAGGAGCGGTTTCCGCAAATCGAGTGCACCGGCAATGTCTTCGAAATCGATCGAAAGCGCTATACCTGCGCCGGAGGTACGACTTCGATCGACTTGATGCTGGAGATCATCAAGCAGGACTTCAGCCCCGCTCTTGCCAATGAAGTAGCGAACCAGTTCCATCATGAACGCATTCGCTCGCAGACCGATCGCCAGCGCGTCGGCCCCGAACGTGATCTTACCGGCAAGTCGGAAAAGCTGCGCAAGATCGTCGAGCTGATGGCGGACAATCTCGAACAGCCGAAATCAGCCGTGCGTCTTGCCAAGGCTGTGGGCCTTTCTGTGCGGCAGGTGGAGCGGTTGTTCCTGCGCCATCTCAACATGACGCCGGGGCGTTACTATATGAGCCTGCGCCTGGAGCGTGCGCGTGAGCTGTTGCGCCAGACCCATTCGCCTATCCTGGATGTGGCGCTGGCGACGGGCTTCACGTCGCATTCCTATTTTGCCCAGAGTTACCGTGCGCAGTTCGGGCGCTCGCCCTCGGACGAGCGCCGTACGACCTACTAATCAACCAAAAACTGAAGCACCGTTTTCCGCCTTCCCAACAACATTGCGGAAGGCCGCGAAGAGTTCGCGTCCCATGCCGTAGCCGTTGTGGCTGATATCCACGTCTGGTGTCGGACGAGCTGCGAGAACCTCCGGATCCTCCAGCACATCGAGCGTACCGATCTCCGCATCGAGCCGAACCACATCGCCATCCCGGATCTTGCCGATGATGCCGCCATCGAGCGCTTCCGGCGTTACATGGATAGCCGCCGGAACCTTGCCGGATGCGCCGGACATGCGCCCGTCCGTGACCAAGGCAACCATATGGCCGCGGTCCTGCAGAACGCCTAGGGCAGGTGTGAGCTTGTGCAGTTCGGGCATGCCATTGGCGCGAGGCCCCTGGAAACGCACGATCGCGACGAAATCCCGATCGAGCTTCCCGGCCTTGAACGCGTCCTGCAGCGCTGCCTGGCTGTCAAAGACAATGGCTGGCGCTTCGATGATGTGCCGGTCGGCTTTCACGGCTGATGTCTTGATCACCGCCGTGCCGAGATTGCCCTTCAGCATCTTGAGACCACCCGTAACCTGGAATGGTTGTTTGCAGGTCGACAGCACCTTTTTGTCGGCGCTTTCCGCAGCAACCGGCTCGCGCAACACAGTGCCGTTTTCACCGAGCTTCGGCTCGATCGTATAGGCGCGCAAACCTTCCGAACCGCCCCAGACCGTCTTGACGTCCTCGTGCAGCAGGCCGCCATCAAGCAACTCGCGTATGATGTAACCCATTCCACCGGCGGCATGAAAATGGTTCACGTCGGCAAGACCATTGGGATAAACGCGCGCCAGCAGCGGAACGACGTCGGAAAGATCGGAAATGTCCTGCCAGGTCAGCTTTATGCCGGCGGCGGCCGCCATGGCGACGAGATGCATCGTATGATTGGTCGAGCCACCCGTGGCGTGCAGGCCGACAACGCCATTGACGATGCTGCGTTCATCGATCATTTCGCCGACCGGAGTGTATTCGTTGCCAAGTGCCGTGATCGCCAGTGCCCGCTTCGCCGCTTCACGTGTCAGCGCGTCGCGAAGGGGCGTGCCGGGATTGATGAACGACGAACCCGGCATATGCAGGCCCATGATCTCCATCAGCATCTGGTTCGAGTTGGCTGTGCCGTAAAATGTGCAGGTGCCGGGCCCATGATAGGACTTGGATTCGGATTCGAGCAGTTCTTCGCGGCCGACCTTGCCTTCCGCATAGAGCTGGCGCGTCTTGGCCTTCTCGTCATTGGGGAGGCCGGTGGTCATCGGGCCTGCAGGAACGAACACTGCGGGCAGATGACCAAAGGTCAGCGCCCCGATCACGAGGCCCGGCACGATTTTGTCGCAGACACCGAGATAAACCGCCGCGTCAAACATGTCGTGCGACAGTCCGATAGCGGTGGCCATGGCGATCACATCGCGCGAAAACAGCGATAGCTCCATGCCGGGCTGGCCTTGCGTCACACCGTCGCACATGGCGGGCACGCCGCCCGCGACCTGGGCCACACCGCCGGCCTCTTTGGCAGCTGCCTTGATCAGTTGCGGATAGGTCTCAAATGGCTGATGTGCCGAGAGCATGTCGTTGTAGGAGGTGATGATGCCAAGATTGGCTACGACATCGCCAGCGAGCGCCGCTTTGTCGGAAGGGCTGCAGGCCGCAAACCCATGGGCGAGATTGGCGCAGGCGAGCGCCGAACGCTTTGGCTTGCGTGACGCCGCTTCGCGCAGATGGTCAAGATAGACGTCACGTGTCGGCCTCGACTGCTCGCAGATGCGGTTGGTAATGCTTTTCACCCGCTGAAGAACGGTCATTTCATGTCTCCTTATGGCGTTTGCCCGGAAGTTTGGGAGCCTTCCCGGCAATCACACGCTCCGAGCCTCAGGGAGCCCAGAAAATTTCGAGCGAAATCGGCTCGTATCGCAGTATCGCGCGTATCGGCATATCGGTTGTCGGGCCACGTCCAAGAGCCGCATCAAGGGTCGTACGCTTGCCCGCGCCTTCGATATGTAGCGCCACGAAGCGGGCATTGACGATTGCCGGCAATGTCAGCGTCAGCCTCGGCTCGCCTGCGCCTTCTGCATGCATCGGCAGCACGAGCTCTGGCTGATCTGGCGATATCGCATCGCTCAACCGGTCTCCGCCGGGAAAGAACGACGCGGTATGACCATCGCCACCCATTCCGAGAATGACGACATCGAATGGCTGTCCAAGCTTGGCTATCGCCTGCGCGGCTATTTTAGCACCTTCTTCGGCATCCGGCGCCTCATTGTAGAGACCGGTGAAATTCGACTGGGCGGCTTTGTTTTGCAGAAGCATTTCTGTCACGAGCTTCTGGTTTGAACGGTCGCTGGTCGGCGGTACGAAGCGCTCGTCCACCAGCGTGATCGTGATCTTGTCCCAGGGCAAATCCTTGAGTGACAGCGCCTTGAAAAAGCGGGCAGGGGTTGTGCCGCCCGATACGGCCAGCACAGCCTTGCCGCGTGCCTTCACTGCGTCCGCCAGCCGTGCCGCGACGGTCGAAGCGAGGGCTTCGGCAAGCGCATTGCCATCGGCAAAACTGTTGAGTCGCGGAGTTGCTGTCATGGGATCATTTCACTCGGGTTCATGCCATGTGCGGTTGTCGCGTTCGATAAGCGCGATGGCCGCCGATGGGCCCCACGTGCCGGCAGTATAGCCCGCCGGCGGCTGTTCGGTTTCGGCCCATGCCTTCAGGATCGGGTCGACCCATTGCCAGGCAGCGACCACTTCGTCGCGCCGCATGAACAGCGTCTGGTTGCCGCGCACCACGTCCATGATCAGCCGTTCATAGGCATCGGGGCTACGCGTGGTGAAGGATTCGGCAAAGGTCATGTCCAGAGGAACGTGACGCAGGCGCATGCCGCCCGGACCCGGGTCCTTGATCATCATCCACTGCTTGACGCCCTCGTCCGGCTGCAGGCGGATGACGAGCTGGTTGGCAACAACCCGGCCGGCACTCTCACCGAAGATCGAATGCGGGATGGGCTTGAACGACACGACGATTTCGGAAGCACGTGATGCCAGGCGCTTGCCGGTACGCAGATAAAACGGTACCCCAGCCCAGCGCCAGTTGGCGATTTCGGCCTTGATGGCGACGAATGTTTCGGTGTTGCTGGGATGTTCCAGCTCTTGTATGTAGCCCTTCACTGCGCCGCCTGCAGAAGCGCCAGCGCGATATTGGCCGCGCACAGTAAGCTCGTCGGCGTTCTTCGACGTTATCGGGCTGAGCGAACGCAGCACTTTCAACTTTTCGTCGCGCACTGCATCCGCATCCATCGATGCCGGCGGCTCCATGGCCACGAGGCAGAGCAGCTGCATGATGTGATTTTGCACCATGTCGCGAAGTGCACCAGCCGTATCGTAATAGCCAGCACGATTTTCCAACCCGACAGATTCAGCAACAGTGATCTGCACATGGTCGATATGGGCCGAATTCCAAAGCGGCTCATACAGCGCATTGGCAAAGCGGAGCGCCATCAGATTCTGCACAGTCTCCTTGCCGAGATAATGATCGATGCGGAAAATCTGCTGTTCGTGAAAAACGTGGCCGATCGTATCATTGAGTGCGATGGCCGACTGAAGGTCGCGGCCAATCGGCTTCTCGACGATAATACGCGTATGGTCATGGACAAGCTTGTAACTTTTCAGGCGGCTTGAGATATCGGCGAAGAGAGATGGGCTGACAGCAAGATAAAAGGCGCGGACGCGTTTGGTATCATTACCGATTTCGGTCTTCAGCTCCTCCCAGCCATTGTCGGAAGTAGCATCGACCGCGACATAGGACACACGCGCCAGAAACTGATCGACCTGCTTCTGGTCGAATTCGCTTGGCTTCACGAATTCCTTGATCGCGCTTTCCGCGAACTTGCGGTAATCGTCGTTTGACATGGGCGAACGGGAGGCGCCGATGATGCGGGTCGGTTCTGAAAGCTGGCCATCGCGCTGGCGTTGATAAAGCGCCGGGATCAGCTTGCGCTCGGCAAGATCGCCGGTACCTCCGAACACGATACAATCAAAGGGATCAACCGGGATAATCTGACTTGTCATGAAAGAGTCTCGCTATGCCTGACTTTGCGGGTTGTATAATCTAATCGATTTAAAATGACCAGTCCTGAAGCACAAACTGCGTCAAAATGCATTTCCAATTCGTGCCCTTTCCAATAGGCTTGCAACGAATGGGATGTGATGATGGTACATAATCTATCCAGAGTTGTCGCACAGGATAAGCATTTCCTGAATATCATAAACGGCAGACCTGTTGCCGCATTAAGCCAGGAAACAATCACTGTTTTGTGTCCGTCCGATGGCTTGGCTTTTGCGACCATTCCGGCATGTGATGCGGATGATGTGGATCGTGCCGTACGCGCCGCGCGTGAGGCCTTCGATCATGGGCCCTGGTCAAGGATGCCAGCCTTCGAGCGCGGCAGGCTTTTGACGCGTCTCGGGCAATTGATCGAGCAGCACGGTGACGAACTTGCGGCACTCGAATCACGCGATACCGGCAAGCCAATTCGCCAAGGCAAAGCCGACGTTGCCGCCGCCATGCGTTATTATGAATTCTACGGCGGTGCCGCCGACAAGATCCATGGCGATACGATCCCGTTTCTCGACGGCTATACGGCGCTGACCCTGCGCGAACCGCACGGCGTCGTTGCAGGGATTATTCCGTGGAATTATCCGATGCAGATTATGGCGCGCGTGGTCGGCGCGGCGCTTGCCATGGGCAACACGCTGGTCATCAAGCCAGCCGAAGATGCATCGCTCTCGACGATCCGTATCGGCGAACTTGCCATCGAGGCGGGGTTCCCGGATGGCGTCCTCAATGTCATCACCGGCTATGGCCGCGCGGCGGGTGCAGCTCTTTCGGTGCATGCCGGCGTCGACTATGTGACATTCACCGGTTCTCCGGCAACTGGTACGGCCATCCAGCAGGCCGCTGCCGCGAACAATCGCGGCGTTACGATGGAGCTTGGCGGCAAGTCACCGCAGATTGTCTTTGCCGATGCGGATATTGAAAAGGCGGTCCCGGTTCTCGTCAATGCAATCATTCAGAACGGTGGGCAGACCTGCTCGGCCGGTAGCCGTATCCTCATCGAGCGTCCGATCTATGAACAGGTCGCCGCAGCGCTTGCTGAGCGTTTCGGCAGGCTCGTTGCCGGCCCCCACCATGCCGATCTTGACCTCGGGGCGATGATCAATCCGGCACAGAAACGCAGGGTTGAAAATTACGTCACGTCGGCCGCCGAGGCAGGCATTGCCGTCATTGCGCAGGGTTCCATCGAAGCCGACGCCCCGGCCACTGGCTACTATGTGGCACCAGTGCTGTTCGGCGCCGTCGATCCCACGGCCATTATCGCCCAGGAGGAGGTTTTCGGCCCGGTGCTCACCCTGTTTGCGTTTGACGATGAGCAGGAGGCCGTAAGGCTAGCCAACCACACCGACTATGGCCTCGTCGCGGGTATCTGGACCAAAGATGGCGCGCGCCAGCATCGCGTTGCCAAGCGCGTGCGTGCGGGGCAGGTCTTCGTCAATGCTTACGGGGCGGGCGGTGGCGTCGAACTGCCATTTGGCGGTTTCAAGAAATCCGGTCATGGTCGAGAAAAGGGTTTCGAGGCCCTCTACGACATGTCCGCGACCAAGACGATTATCTTTCGTCACGATTGATCGAATTTACCAATGATCACCAGCATGTATGAGGAGAAGACATGAAGCGTTTGGCCGGCAAGACAGCAATCATCACCGGAGGAGCATCCGGCTTTGGCGAGGCAATGGCCCAGCGTTTCGCCGGAGAAGGGGCCAATGTCGTGGTTGCTGACCTGAACCTTGTGGGCGCCGAAAAAGTCGCCGCGGATATTGGCAAATCGTCTATTGCAGTTCATGCCGACGTCACGCGCAAGGAGGAAGTGGACGTCATGGTACAGGCCGCGATGGACGCGTTTGGCCGGATCGACATCATGGTGAACAACGCCGGCTTCACCCATCGCAATGGCCCGATGCTCGGTGTTGACGAGGCAACGTTCGATCTCATCACCGGTGTCAACATGAAAGCGATTTACTATTCGGCGCTCGCCGTGGTGCCTATCATGGAAAGGCAGGGCGGTGGCTCTATCCTCACGACTGCCTCGACGGCGGGTCTCCGCCCGCGGCCTGGCCTCACCTGGTACAATGCGTCGAAGGGATGGGCGATCAGCGCCACCAAATCCATGGCGATCGAACTTGCACCGAAGAACATCCGGGTCAATTGCCTGTGCCCGGTCGCGGGCGAAACGCCAATGCTTGGCCTGTTCATGGGCGAGGACACGCCGGAAAAGCGGGCGCAGTTCAAGGCAACGGTGCCGCTTGGCCGCCTTTCCACACCGCTCGACGTCGCCAATGCAGCGTTATGGCTTGCCTCGAGCGAGGCCGACTTTATTACCGGCGTTGCACTGGAAGTTGATGGCGGCCGCTGCATCTGATCGAACGATAATCCTTGAAACATGGGCGGGGTGGGCTACATTACCCGTGTAGCCAATTTTTCCCCTGTGCTGCCCTGGCCCCCCCGGACCCCCGTGGCGCTCCCATTTTCAAGGACATCAACATGACATCGAAACCTGTCTGGTTCATCACTGGCTGTTCAACCGGCTTTGGGCGCGAACTTGCGCGCCATACGCTTGAGCTTGGTTATCCGACCGTTGTCACCGCCCGCAACGTGGCCCAGATCGAAGACCTTGCCAAAGGCCATGAGGAAAACGCGCTTTTGCTGAAGCTCGACGTGACCAAGCCTCAGGATATTGAAAACGCGGTCAAGGCGACATTGGAGCGTTTCGGGCGCATCGACGTGCTCGTCAACAATGCGGGCATCGGCTATTTCGCCTCCTTCGAGGAGAGCGAAATGGAAGAGGTGCGGCAGATGTTTGAAATCAACGTCTGGGGCCTTGCCAACATGACCCGTGCAGTCCTGCCGACCTTGCGCAAACAGCGCTCGGGCACCGTCGTGAATATCTCCTCGCAAGGCGGGTTGGTGGCCAACCCTGCTGTCAGCTTCTACACTGCGACCAAATTTGCCGTCGAAGCGCTGTCGGAAGCTCTTTCGAAGGAAATAGCGCCCCTCGGGCTCAAGGTGCTTATCGTCGAGCCAGGTCCATTCCGCACCGATTGGGCGGGCCGCTCGGCCAATGAGGCCAAACACACGATTGAGGACTATCGCGCCACGTCCGGTCAGCGCGCCGAAATGATCCGTAACATCAGCGGCAATCAGCCGGGTGATCCGGTCCGTGCTGCCAAGGCGATCGTCCAGGCGGTCGAAGCCAAGGATCCGCCGCTGCGCCTGCTGCTCGGCAAACAGGCTTTCCAGAACGCCCACGCCAAGATTGCCGACCTTCAAAAGGATTTCGGTGCTTGGGAAAAGGTGACGTTGGGCGCGGATTACCCGGACGCCTAAATTACGATCAGGTGGACAAAAAAATGGCCGGCGAAAGCCGGCCAGTTTGTTTTATTGCCTGCTTCTTGGGTGTATTGAAACGCCTGTCAGCGCGAGCCCAGAACTGCCTCCAGCTGCTAAGAAGCGCTCTAGATCAGTTGCCGCAAGATCAGGAACAGCGTGAATGACAGTGCGATCGAGACCGGCAAGGTCAAGATCCACGCCATGGCGAGGTTTCGCACTGTCGACATCTGCAACCCTGAACCATTGGCAACCATCGTACCGGCAACGCCCGACGACAGGATGTGTGTTGTGCTCACCGGCAAGCCCAGGCCATCCGCGGTAAAGATCGTCCCCATCGCCACCAGCTCTGCCGATGCACCCTGCCCATAGGTTAGATGCGTCTTGCCGATCTTCTCACCGACAGTGACGACGATGCGCTTCCAGCCGACCATGGTGCCAAGTCCGAGAGCCAGTGCCACGGCGACCTTCACCCATGTCGGGATGAACTTCGTCGCGTTGTCGATGGCCTTGTGGTAGGACTTCACGGCCGTCATTTCCGCATCCTGCAGCGGCAGTGGCTTCTGTTTCTCGACAAGTTTCAGCGCCTCGCCGATCAGGTACATGTCATTGCGCGTGTTGCTGACCATACCGTTTGGCACATTGGCGGCCGAACCGTAGGGCGAGATCGACGCACTCGTTTCATCGATGAAGCGCGGCAATGCGGCGGACATCTCGTCGCTCCATGTCTTGGTGCGAACTGCATTGTTCACCACCTCGCGGGCATCGGTAACCACAATTTCCGGCTTGGCGTATTTGTGCAACGCCGTGGTCGCCGCAGTGGAAGCGGCCTTATAGGCTTCAAGGTAATTGATGTCCGGCGTGCGGTTCAGGGCAAAAGCGGTCGGAACGACGCCGATCAGGATCAACATGATCAGGCCCATGCCCTTCTGGCCGTCGTTCGAGCCATGGGCAAAGGAAACGCCTGTGCAGGTGAAGATGAGCAGAGCCCGGATCCACAAGGGCGGCGGAGTATTGCCCTTTGGCGCCTCATAAAGCGCCTTGCTCTTGACGAGCACTTTCATCACCAGCAGAAGCAGCGCGGCGACGCCAAAGCCAACGAGCGGTGATACTAAAAGGGACATGCCGACTTCGGTCGCCTTGGACCAGTCGACGCCGCTCGTCACAGTGCCAGCCGGAGCCAGAAACTGGTTGGCAAGGCCCACGCCGACGATTGATCCGACCAGCGTGTGCGAGCTTGAAGAAGGAATGCCCAGATACCAGGTGCCGAGGTTCCACAGGATCGCAGCGATCAAAAGTGAGAACACCATCGCAAGACCGGCACTCGAGCCAACCTGCATGATCAGTTCCACCGGCAACAGCGAAATGATGCCGAAAGCAACAGCGCCACTCGCCGTCATCACGCCGAGAAAATTGAAGAAGCCAGACCAGATCACGGCAAGTTCGGCCGGCAGAGAATTGGTATAAATCACCGTCGCGACGGCGTTTGCCGTATCGTGGAAGCCGTTGACGAATTCGAAGCCGAGAGCGATGAGTAGCGCGAGGCCGAGAAGGATCCACGGCACCGCGACCGCGCTGGTCAACTCATTGGTGAGGGAATAACCGACATAAACAAGCCCGGCGAGGAGGATGGCAACTACAGCATAGTTCGGCCATTGGCCGAGACTGCTTGGTTTGTCGAGTGGATGCTCAGCGCGCAGAGCATCAGTGGCGTTACTTACCGTCATGACCAGATCCCCAAATGGTTAACACGGAAAGGCTATGACCCTCACGTGAACCCTTGATGACAAAACGAGGCTCAATTCGGACTACCTTCGTCGAGACCGTCTACTCCTCCGTCATAAGGGAGAAGGAAGTGCACACGTATGACAACTTGCGCGAAACGCCCGGAAACTCTATCGCTTTTCAAACACCAGATTTTGGAAGCGCCATGCATAAGGTCGTCATCAGCGGTACGGGCGTTTTCACGCCGGAACAGTCCATCAGCAACGCCGAGTTGGTGGAGGCGTTCAACACCTATGCCACTCGGCAGAATGAGCTCTATGCCGACGAGATCGCCGCAGGCACGCGGGCGCCGGTGACCATGTCAGCGGAGGATTTCATCGTCCGCGCGTCCGGCATTGAAAACCGCTACGTCCTCAACAAATCCGGTATCCTCGATCCGGAGATCATGCATCCTGTACTGCCCGAGCGCGCAGACGAGGATTTGTCCGTCATGGCGCAGATGGCCGTGCATGCCGCCAGTCTAGCCCTCGCCAAAGCCGGGCGGGATGTGTCGGACGTCGATGCCGTGATTTGCGCAGCTTCCAATCATGAGCGGCCCTATCCGGCCATTGCAATCGAGGTACAGCAAGCACTCGGGATCGAAGGCTTCGGCTTCGACATGAATGTCGCCTGCTCGTCGGCCACCTTTGGGATCCAGGCCGCTGCCGACATGATTCGCTCAGGCTCGGCGCGTGCGATCCTCATGGTCAATCCGGAGATTTGTTCGGCGCATCTCGAATGGCGCGACCGCGACTGTCATTTCATCTTTGGCGATGTGTGCACCGCCGTGCTGCTTGAGCGCGATGATCTGGCGACGGCAAAAGACCGCTTCGAGATCGTTTCGACCCGCTGCCTGACGCAGTTTTCCAACAATATCCGCAACAATAACGGTTTCCTGCGCCGCACGCGCGAGGGCCATATGGCCGACCGGCGCGACATGCTGTTCAAGCAGGAAGGCCGCAAAGTGTTCAAGCAGGTCGTGCCGATCGTCTCAGACCTGATCCTAACCCATCTTGCCGACGAGAACATCGCGCCCGCGCACCTGTCGCGCCTGTGGCTGCATCAGGCCAACAAGGGCATGAATGACCTGATCGGCGTCAAGGTGCTCGGCCGGGAACCGGAACCCGGCGAACAGCCCAACATCCTGCAGGATTATGCCAATACATCCTCTGCGGGGTCGATCATCGCCTTTTCGAAATATTCCGATGACCTCGCCCCCGGGAGCCTTGGCGTCATCTGCTCTTTCGGTGCGGGTTATTCGGTCGGCAGCGTGATCGTCAGGAAGGTCTAAAGCCATTCGATGCAAGCCGATTGTGCTTGAAAGTAAGACTTAAGTCGAATTGTACAGTGGATATAGATCATGGTACCGATTGAGGAATGGAGGAGTAGCTTTCGAGGAAGTTAATCTGCTATATCGCGCGAGATTATTTTGGCTTCTTCTTCGAAGCCCCTTCTTGGCTCGTCTAATTTTCCAGTGCCTAATACTCAACGCCCTTTCTTGCGAGTAAATTCACAAAGTCTCATGAAAAAGTATTGCTTTACCTTCGTCGTCTGCGCTTTTTTCAGCGTTTCTGCGGCTGCGGCCGATCCGATTGGGGGGAAGGGTCCGAACGCCATTGATTTTGCCTCGGTGCCGTCTCCGCCTGACCCGACGACACCCGAAGAAACCGAAGTCTATAAGCCGGTTCCAGACGTAGTGATACCAGGCGTTACCCCATCCGATCCGCCCTCCGATGCCATCGTGCTGTTCGATGGCAAGAATCTTGGTGAGTGGGTTTCTACTAACGACAGATCGCGCCCCGCGCGATGGAAGGTAGACGGGGGCATTCTGACGGTTGTCAAAAAAATCAACGGCCGGGACGTTGGTAACATTGAAACCAAGCGCTCGTTCAAGAGCTATCAATTGCACCTTGAGTGGAGAATCCCCTGCTATATTACTGGGACGGGCCAGCAGCGGGGCAATAGCGGGGTGTTCCTGGCCGCAACCGGACCTGGCGATACCGGCTATGAGCTGCAGATACTCGACTCATTCCAGAACCCGACATATGTAAATGGTCAGGCGGGAAGCATCTACAAGCAGTCCATCCCTCTGGTGAACGCCAGCAAAATTCCGGGGGAATGGCAGGTCTATGATGTGATCTGGAACGCGCCGAATTTTAACACGGACAGCTCGCTGAAAACACCCGCGCGCGTGACGGTCTTCTACAATGGCGTCCTGATACAGAACAACTTCGAATTGCAGGGCGAAACGACTTACATCGGTTATCCAAAATACAAACAATACGACACAGCACCGATCAAGCTACAAGCCCACGGTGACCCAAGCGAACCCGTCAGCTTCCGCAATATCTGGGTCCGTGAATTGAAGTAGCGTGTGCGTGGATCGAATGCGGTGTGTCAAGTGCACCGGATGGGCTCGGAGGGCTTTATTCCGGGAAGCCGCCAAGATCACGAAACTTATGGATCCGATGGTTTGCCAAAGGTTATTTCCACCAGATTCTAGTACTTGAGAAGCTAAATCCGGTCCATCAGCGCGTACCAGCTCAGTGCAAGGAACAGGAGCGGCGCCCGGAAGGTGCGCCCGCCCGGGAAGGCCGGGACCTTCAGTTCCTCCAGCAGCTTAAGCCGGTCGCGGTTGCCGGCGATGGTCTCGGCATAAAGCTTGCCGACGAAATTCGATAGCAGCACACCATGCCCTGAGTAACCGCCGGCCGAGATCACATTCGGCATGACCTCGCGCACAAAAGGCTGGCGCGGCAGGGTGATACCCACTGAGCCGCCCCAGGCCTGGGTGATTTCGACATCCGCCAGCGCCGGGTAGATTTCGGCGATCTGCCTGCGGATATGCGTGCTGATGTCGAGTGGATTATCTGCCGTATAGGCTTCGCGCCCGCCAAACAGCAACCGGCCATCCCTGGAGCGGCGGAAATAGCGCACGACGAAGCGGGAATCGTCAACGCTCTCGCCGCCAGGCAGCACCGGACTGTCAGGCCCGAGCGGCACCGTCGCACCGATAAACGAGCGGATGGGCATCACATGCGAGGCGCTGATCGGTTCGAGATTTCCGCCATAGGCATTGACCGCGATCAAGCACTTCGCCGCGATCACATTGCCGAAAGGCGTCGTGACAGTCACGCGTCCGTTTTCGGATTTGATCCCAGTGACCTTGCTGTTCTCGTAGAGATGCGCGCCGGCGCGCGCGGCCGCTCTGGCCGTGCCGACAAGCAGCTTCATCGGCTGGATATGCCCGGTGCCCTTGTCATATACGCCGCCGAGATAGCGGGTCGAACCGAGGCGTTCCGCGGTTTCCGCGGCGTCCATATAATGAATATGCGGATAGCCGAAACGCTCTGCCATCAGTTCCGCGTGCAGCCGATAGTCCTTCAGATAGCGCTTCTTGTGCACGACGGACATTTGTCCCGGCACATATTCGATGTCGATCTTATGGGTTGCGGCAAATTGCAAGAGATGGCTTTTCGCCTCTTCGGCAAGATCGAAGAGCGCCTTTGCGCGGGTGAAACCATATTGCGTCTCGAGTTCTTCCGCCCAGGCGCGCTGACCGGTGCCGAGCTGGCCGCCATTACGCCCCGATGCGCCGTCACCGAAGCGCCAAGCCTCGAGCAAGACCACGTCGACACCTGCCGACGCCAGATGCACGGCAGCGGAGAGGCCGGTAAAGCCGCCGCCGATAATGACGACATCGGCGTTGCGCGATCCATCCAGCGCCGGATATTCGATACGGTCGGTCGTGGTTTCATACCAGGAGATGCCGGGAGAAATGGGGGACTGGTAGAGCATGTATTATCGATTCCATTATCTGCTGCGCAACCGCTGTGCGTGGTTCGACAAGCTCACCATGAGGGACGCCGAGTATTGCCGAGATGCCAGTTTTGCGACGCGGGTGATTACTGCAAACAGCCTGCATCCCTCATGGTGAGCTTGTCGAACCACGCACAGCGGTTGCGCAGCCGAACTAGCGTTGTATGGCGGCACTTTTCACACGTTCAGCAGCAAAAACTCGCGTTCCCACGGGCTGATAACCTCCATGAAGGTCTCGAACTCGGCGCGTTTGATTGCGGCGTAGGTGATTGCGAAGGATTCGCCGAGCATGGCCACCAATTCCCTGTCCTGCTCGAACAGGATTGTCGCCTCGATCAACCCGCGTGGCAATTCGATCAGATTGTCGTTAACGGTCGTGGAGGCAGGTTCGTCCGGCTCGATCCTGTTGTTCATGCCGATCAAGCCGCAGGCGAGCGATGCCGCCAGTGCCAGATACGGGTTGGCATCGGAGGAGGGAATACGGTTTTCCACACGCCGTGCCGCTGGGTCCGAGCGCGGTACGCGAAATGCCGTTGTGCGATTGTCATAGCCCCATTTGACATTGACGGGCGCAGAGGCCGCTGGTGTCAGCCGCCGGTATGAGTTCACATAGGGCGCAAACATTACCAGCGAGGCCGGGACATGCTTCTGCATGCCGCCAATAAAATGCCGGAACGCCGGGCTTTCCGTGCCATCCGGGTTGGAGAAAACATTGCGCCCGGTTTTCTTGTCGACGATCGATTGATGGATATGCATCGCGGAACCCGGCTGGCCCTGTATAGGCTTCGCCATGAACGTCGCATACATATCGTGCTTCAACGCGGCTTCACGGATGGTGCGTTTGAACAGGAACACCTGATCGGCAAGCTCGATCGGATCGCCGTGCCGCAAATTGATTTCCAGCTGCGCCGCGCCTTCCTCATGGATCAGCGTGTCGATCTCGAGGCCCTGACTTTCCGAGAAATGATAGATGTCGTCGATGAGTTCGTCGAACTCGTTGACGCCGGCAATGGAATAGCCTTGGCCGCCGCCAATCGCCCGGCCAGAGCGTCCGACAGGCGGGGTCAGCGGATAGTCCGGATCGGGATTTTTCTTGACGAGATAGAATTCGATTTCCGGCGCGACGACCGCCTTCAGGCCCTTCCTGGCATACGCGGCCATGACACGCTTCAAGACGTTGCGCGGGGTAAATTCCACGGCTTCCCCGTCCTTGTTGACGAGATCGCAAATGACCTGCGCTGTCGGATCGCTTTCCCACGGTACTTCCGAGAGCGTGGAAAGATCCGGCATCAGTTTCAGATCGCCATCATCCTCAGGATAGGAGAAGCCATGGCCGTCTTCCGGATAGGAACCCGAGATCGTCGCCATGAAGACGGCCGAAGGCAGCGCCAGCGAGGTATTGGACGTAAATTTCTTCGACGGCATCATTTTGCCGCGCGCCACACCGGCTTGGTCCGGGGTGATGCATTCGATGTCCTCGATATCCCGCCAGGCCAGCCACTCGGAAGCTTCGCGCCAGTTCTTCACGCCGCGTGTGGCTTTGACATAGGCCGGAGTGCGCCGCCGCGTTGTCGTCCGTGCGGGTCTTTTCTCGGGAGTTTCGGAGGGCATCAATCACCAGAATGAGTTGCAGTGACAAGATGATAAAGCAAATCCAGGAAAAGTGTGAAGCGGTTTTCCGTCCGCAATTGCGCAAAAGCAAAATTAGCGTTAGCGGGATGGAGGCGGGAAAATTGTCGCTCCATCAGGTTCTATGGGTTATCGGGCGAGACTGATCCCGAGAAGCCGCTTGTATTCGGTCTCGGCGACCCCGTAGAAACCATTTGCCTCGGCCATGAGTCCGGTGCGATCAACGATGGTTATCTGTCCTCGCTTTGCCCGGATCAACCGTTTGTCTTCCAGTATATGCAAGACTTCCGTCACCCAAGGCCGCCGCACGCCAAGCATGACCGACAGGAATTCGTGCGTCAGCGCAATATCGGGACCGTGCGTGCGGTCATGAACCATCAGAAGCCAGCGAGCCATTCTGGATGAGACATCCGCCTGACTGTTCGCCAATGCGGTCGAGGCTGTTTGGATGACCATGGTTTGCACATAGAGGAGCAGATAGCTGCGCAGCGTGTTGCTTGTTTCCATAGCACGCTGCAGACGGACGGTAGCGATACTGTGACCGACACCAGCCACTTGCATGTAGCTGTCGTGCGGCGATTGCGTCGCTCCCAGAACGACTGAGGAGCCCGTCATGCCCTCATTGCCAGACACGCCCACTTCGACGTCCCGGCCATTGGGCATTTTTGCGACAATCGAGGCAATGCCCGTTTCAAGAAAGTAAACGTCGGTGACGGGAGTTTGCGATTCCTCGATCACGTACCTCAGCGGCAAGTTCTTTGCTTCAAGATGGGGAACCAGCAATTCAAAATCGTTCGCGCGCATATGCCTGAGAAGCCTGTTCTCAAACGCAAATTGTGAAGCCGGCATCCTCGTCCCTTCTCGCGGGAACAGAGAATCCTGCGTGATGAAATGTTATAAATATCGAAATAAAAAAATGACACAATGCATTGTCCGCCAATGGACAATCCTGGGATCGCCCAACATTATTTGGCAGGCCCACCGGTTATATTTTCTCTGAACTGTATTATGGCACAGAAAACAAAATATATAAAGGATTGCTTTACATGAGACGACGCTAATCAATGCTCTGATTCATTTCCGCGGGGAATTGAGCGACAGTTATGGCGCATAATTTCTGAAACGAAAACTGAAGGGATCACGTGACCGTTTTCACACGCCCTGCTGCCATCCGCGGCACCCGAAAGTGAAAAAACATGCGGCAGCGGCGAAGCTTGATCGTTATCGCGTTTATGCCTGCATCGAGCAAATGACCAGATTAAAATTGACGCGCACAATGTTTTACAGCCGGAACTTACCCCGTCGGTAAAGTTTTATTTCAAAAAGATTTGTCCATTGACAGACAAAATTTGAAATGTATACTCCCGCCATCCCAAATAAATTTTATATTGTGAAATTTTTTTAATTCTTTCTGAAGAGGAAGACTTGAAAGAATAATGTCTGTTATTTTGCGGGCGCCAACATTCTGTCTTTTGCCAAACGCGATATGTCAAGTAATCGTAGTTCATGGCATATGGAGGAGAATATGCGTATCCAGAGACCGATGCGTCCGACCGACTATCCCAGCCGGAGCTATGATTGTCAGCTGGCCCTCGAAGCGGAGTTCCGGCGTGCCGTCGACACGCTTGCGAGCGAGGCAGGAGAAGCAGGGTGGTCGGTGAATGAAACCACTCGAGCCATAGTAGGCCTTGCTCTTGCCTATGCGGCGGACCAGCATATGGATCGAACGCGCGCGTCGACCAAGAATATAAGGCGTCTCTTCTTGAACTGAACAGGTGATTGGGCAGTTTGAACGAATTTTCCTTCATTCGTTGCGGGGTCAGACAGATCCAGTCATCGGTGCGTGGTTCGACGACGATCGAACCACGCACTTTTACTGCCAAAAACCGCCCGCAATTGCTTGCGAGCGGTTCTGCGCGCCGTGCTGGCCCAGACCGAACCAGAGAAGGCCACGGGCGAAATTACTGCCGGGTCACGACAACCGGGATAAGCAGGTCGCCCCAGTTGCCGTCGCCGCCATGGTGACGGGCGGAACGTACCAGTTCCACGGACACACCGGCATCAACCGCCTTCATGACGGATTGGTTGAGGCGATGCAGGTCATTGGCGACCATGCGAATGACAGCCTGCTGGTCTGTATTCATGGCCGATGATTGCTCCTCGGCCCGTTCCTTGACGCGTGTCTGCGGTGCCATGATTTTCTCCTTGGCGTTTTGTTGTTTTACTCTGCGGCCGGGCGGAACTGAGCCGTCTCGGTGGATTCCTTCATTGCCGTCGTCGATGACTTGCCGCCGGTAATTGCTAGCGAAACCGCATCGAAATACCCGGTGCCGACTTCGCGCTGATGCTTGGTCGCTGTGTAACCGTTGACCTCGGCAGCGAATTCCGCCTCCTGCAACTCCGAATAGGCCGACATCTGGCGGTCCTTGTAGCCGCGGGCGAGTTCGAACATGCCGAAGTTGAGCTGATGGAAGCCGGCCAGCGTGATGAACTGGAACTTGTAGCCCATCGCCCCGAGCTCGCGCTGGAACTTGGCAATCGTCGCCTCGTCCAGATGCTTCTTCCAATTGAATGAAGGCGAGCAATTATAGGCGAGCAGTTTGTTCGGATGTTCCTTGCGCACCCCTTCGGCAAAGCGTCTGGCCTGCTCAAGGTCCGGCTTCGAAGTCTCGCACCAGATCATGTCGCAGTGTGGCGCATAGGCAATGGCCCGGGCGATGCAAGGCTCCAGTCCGTTCCTCACCTGATAGAAGCCTTCGGTCGTCCGTCCGGCATCGTAATCGACAAAAGGCTGATCGCGTTCATCGATGTCCGAGGTCAGAAGCTTGGCAGCCTCCGCATCCGTACGCGCAATGACGAGTGTCGGCGTTCCCATGACGTCAGCGGCAAGCCGCGCCGCGTTCAGGTTGCGTATATGCGCGGCCGTCGGGATCAGGACCTTGCCGCCAAGATGGCCGCACTTTTTTTCCGAAGCGAGCTGGTCTTCGTAATGGACACCGGCAGCGCCTGCCTCAATGAAGGCCTTCATGATCTCGAAGGCATTGAGTGGGCCGCCAAAGCCTGCTTCCGCGTCGGCGACGATCGGCGCGAACCAGGTCTCGACCGAAAGGCCCTTGCCCTCCGCAGTCTCGATCTGGTCGGCACGCTGCAATGTCTTGTTTATGCGCTTGGCCAGTTCCGGCGCCGCATTTGCCGGGTAGAGCGACTGGTCAGGATACATGGCTGAAGCTGTGTTTGCGTCTGCAGCCACCTGCCATCCGGAAAGATAGATTGCCTTGAGACCTGCGCGAACCATCTGCATAGCCTGGTTGCCCGAGAGAGCGCCCAGCGCATTGACGAAACCCTCTTCGTGGATGAGCTTCCAGAGCCGGTTGGCACCGTTTTCAGCGAGAGTATGCTTGATCTGAACCGAGCCTCTGAGGCGCTGGACATCGTCAGGTGTATAGGGGCGTTCGATACCGTCATAGCGGCCCTCCGGTGCATTTGGTACAAGGTTGTAAAAATCAGTCATTATTATCTCCACAAAGAGTTTTATCCCGTCGCAGCCTGTCTGATAGGGAGTCTGGCGACGGCTTTGATATGACTAGATTTACATTGCATCGCGATATGATCCAGAAATATCGAGTATTGTTACGGTTTTATCGAGTTAGGGTGTTGTCCATTTGACAAAGCGGGTTTGTAAATTTGTAAATTTTGTAATAGTCTGTTTTGAGCGTTGAAAATGTAAATATTGTCATAACTGGCCTGTGATACTGCTGTAGGGGATTCGACAAGCTCACCATGAGGAATGTGGATTGATGGCAACACCAATTGGGAACGTCGCAGAATATGGCTCCCTGCACTTAACCCAGGTCGCTGATGGTCAGTTCGCCATACCCCGTGCAGCAGTAATGCAGGCAATGGTGAGGCCCCATGGCTGAAGGCAAGATATTCGCCGGACCGCGCATCAGGCGCATTCGCAACGAGCGTGGACTGACGCAGACTTCCATGGCCGAGGCGCTGGGCATTTCGCCGTCCTATCTCAATCTCATCGAGCGCAACCAGCGGCCGCTCACGGTCCAGCTGCTGCTCAAGCTCTCCTCGACCTACAAGATCGAGCTCGACACGCTGCAGATGGAGACCGGCTCCTCCATGGCCGTGCTCAAGGAAGTTTTTTCAGATCCGCTGCTCAATGGCGAACTACCGGGCGATCAGGAGCTGATCGAAATCAGCGATGCGGCGCCCAATGCCGCCACGGGCGTCATCAAGCTTTATCGCGCGTACCGGGAATCGCTTGAGCGCCTTTCCGATTTGTCGCTACTTCTGGCGAAGGAGGGCCGCGCGCCCTCGCTGGTCGCCACACGCATGCCGCTGAACGAGGTACGCGAAGCGCTGGAACGCCGCGCCAATTTTTTCCCCCGCATTGAGGGGGAGGTCGATAGCTTTACCGGCCTGCTCAAGCCCGGCGATGATCTCCTTGGTGCCCTGAAGGTCTGGCTTAAGGCAGAACACGGCATTACGGTGCGCATCTTGCCCGTGGCAACCATGCCGAACTGGCGCCGCCGTTATGATCGGCATTCGCAGCGCCTGTTCATCTCCGAGCGGCTGTCGCCCTTCGATCAGTTGCGCGAGGTGGCGATGGAAGCGGCTCTCATGCGCATGCAGGTGGTCATCGCCGCCGAAATACAGGACCTGAAGCTCTCCTCCGACGAGGCGCGGCGCATTGCCCGTTTCGAGTTCGGGCGCTACGCGGCGCATGCGCTGATGATGCCGTATCAGACTTTCCAGAGCGCCGCTGTCCGCGCCCGCTATGACATTGACGTCCTCCGTTCGCGTTTCCACGTCTCCTTCGAGCAGGCCGCCAACCGCCTGACGACCCTTACCGGCAGACAAGACATTCCGTTCTTCATGCTGGAGGTCGACCATGCCGGAAACCGCTTCCGCCGGGCAGGGGCGCAAGGGTTTCCACAGTCCCGTTTCGGTGGCGAGTGCCCGAAGCTGCCGGTCTATGCCGCTTTTGCCCAGCCCGGCCAGATCCTCGTAGAGGCGGTGGAGATGCCGGACGGCGCCGAGTTCATGACCATCGCGCGCACATTGGACGGGCCTCAAAGTGCCTTCAACGAACGCCCGCGCCGTACTGCCATCCTGCTTGGCTGCGATATCGAATTTGCCGACCAGACGGTCTATGGCGGCGCCATAGGCAACCACAGCATCAGCGCCCCGCCACTCGGAAAATTTGTCGGCTCGACGCCCGTCGGCCCGGCGTGCCGTCTGTGCGAACGCGCTGCCTGCCTCGCGCGAGCCGAACCACCCGTGACGCGGCCAGTGGGACTGGACGAGATGGTAACGGGGCTTAGCGCCTTCGACTTTCAATAAGCGAGTTTCGCCATCCGGAAAACAAAACCGGCTCTGATTAAGTTGCTTAGCGTGTGTGGTGATTCGGGTCAGGACGCGGCGAAAATGGCGGTTTCGAGTACCTGAGCGCAGCGCACTTTAGCGCAGCGCACTCTAAGGTGCGCGCAGAAAGGCGCCATTTGCAGGCCGTCATGGCGCGGATATCAAGATACCCTAGCCTGGAGGGCCGGTATAACCGACGGCATTGGGCCCGCCGTTCATCTCTCGAAGCTTGACGATGTAATGCTGCGGGCGCAGCAGGTGTCCGGGCGCTTTATACCCCATGGACCGTGCGATCTCGCCCACGAAGGCATTGCAATTGAACGTCGTTGCTTGCCAGAAGCGCGATCTCGCTTGCAGTTTGCGTATGTAAGCAACGACTTTATTGTACTCGGCCTCGTTCAAGGTGACGCGCCAGCTTGCCGACCTGTACCTGTCGTCCGTATCACCGTCGCTCTCACCGGTCTCGGCTGGAACGGGTATGTAATGGCCAAGAATATAGGGAACCACGCTGTTCGTAGCCGGGTGGAGGCCGGCCACTTCGCGATCAACTATCCTGCCCGCCTTGTCCAGACGTCCGAACATCACATAGGTATGGCCGTAAGTAAGGGCATAGCGCGAGCGAAACTCAATATAATAGCGCCCGTTCTTTTGCTCGGGCTGTGCTGCTGTCGCCGAGGTCACCCGAACGGCCGCAGCGTTGTCGCCGGCGCTGGACACGGAAGCCGATTTGCTCTCATCGCTCGTTTGGCATCCCGCCACTGCGAGCCCAAGCACGAGCACAGATAACAGACGAACACTCATGAGCGTCATCCCATCCCAGAATTCATCAAACGCAATCCCAAGCCCGGCCATACCCGCTATAAATCACCGGGAGGGCCGCACAGCCGCCTGTTAAGCCGGCATTTTGCGAATCACATGATGCTGGAAGGGTCGGGTGACCCTTCCATTTTTTTGATGAAACTTCTTATTTATAAACTGGTGCTGCTGCGGGCTCTTCAGCGACCGGCGGCGGGGCTTTCCCCTTACCCATCGTCCCACACGCGCTTAGGCTGGCAACGGTTAAAGTGCAAACTACAGCGAATAGAATCCTGCTCATCAGATTTCCTTTCCCTCAAAGGCGAGTAGGTTACCGACGGTAGAGTACTACCAATGGTAGAGTAGCACAAATAGGAGTGATGACTAGAGCATGGTAAGGTAAACGCACAACAAGTGTGTCCGGTTTGCAACAGGGCGGCCAGGCCAAATTATTCAGATGATCAACACCGGCGTTCCCAAGGGCGTGTTGTCATAAAGATGAAGGATGTCTTCGTTCGTCAGGCGAATGCACCCGTTCGACACGGCTTGTCCGATCAACCAGGGTTCATTTGTACCGTGCAGACGGAAATAGGTGTCGCGTCCGCCCCGGTAGAGATAAAGCGCCCGCGCACCGAGCGGGTTGTTAGGTCCGCCCGGAACCCCACCGGCATATTGCGCCAGACGGGGCTTGCGCTTGATCATGCTTGCAGTGGGCATCCATGAAGGCCATTCCTCTTTGCGCTCGATCGTCGCTCTGCCCTTAAGAGTCAGTCCCTCCTCACCCACGGCGATCCCATAGCGCGTGGCCGATCCGCCATCCTGCACTGCATAGAGGAAACGTTCATAGGTGTTGACAACGAGCGTCCCGGGCGCCTCGCTCCCTTGATATGCCACCTCCTGCCGTCTCAGACGGGGATCCATGCCTTGTGGTACGGCAAAGGCGGATGAAATCGGCGACAACGCCTCTCGCACTCCGGAACCGCACCCGGAGGTCATCATTGCCAGACCGCCAAGCATCAGCCCCCGGCGCGTAACTTTTCCATTGATCATTTGTTGCCCCAACCAGTCGACACATTCACGACCACCCTAACATCGCAGCAGTTGATGGCCAAGTCTTGCGTCGCAGTGATCGACTATGAACAACAAACCGGAATATCCGCGGCCCTAGCGCCATGGAAAAAAGCGGAAGCTGAGAGGGCGCTATTGGAGGTGAACACTTGTGGCGGTGCCGTTAAACCGACAATCAACAGTCGTTTTTCAGACTTAACCTTTGCCACAAGCTTGGCATTGTCGCGTGCATGAGTATCTCCGCCGTACCCCTGCCACCCGTCGCGGGGCCTGACCCTGTCAAAACCTCCTCCGAGGCTGCGGTCGGCTGCCTGCTGGTGGCGGGAGCGGCGATCGCGTGGAGTACGGGCGGCGCGCTCACGCGCTTCGTCGAAGCCAATGACAACTGGACGATCGTCTTCTGGCGCTCCGTCTTCGCCGCGCTGTTTCTCCTGTGTTTCATGCTGGTGCGCGACGGGCCGCGCGGCACCTGGCGGCTGTTTCAGAATATGGGGCTGGCCGGCCTCGGCGTCGCCATCTGCTTCGCCATCGCCTCATCCTGCTTCATTATCGCGTTGTCCTTTACGACGGTCGCCAATGTTCTCCTGCTGCAGGCGGGCGTGCCGTTGTTCGCGGCTTTGATCTCGTGGATATTGTTCCGCGAGCGCATCAGTTCGGCCACATGGATCGCCATTGCCGTGGTCATCGCCGGCGTTGCCATCATGGTCTCGGATTCGCTCGACGGGGAGGTTTCGCCCATCGGCGATATGCTGGCGCTGTTGATCGCCATCTCGTTCGCCATCGCCACGGTCATCACGCGCCGCAAGGCGCATCTGCGCATGACGCCGGCGGTTTTTCTCGGCATGGTCATTGCCGCCTGCGTGGCCTCGGCGATGGCCGGCGCTTTCAGCGCGAGCGTGCGGGATTTCAGCCTGCTCTTTGCACTCGGCGCCGTCAATCTCGGCCTCGGCCTGGCGTTCTTCGTCAGCGGCGCCCGGCTCATTCCCTCGGCGCTGGCCGCGCTGATCAGCACGCTCGAACCTGTGCTGGGCCCGGTCTGGGTCTGGCTCCTGCACAACGAGGTTCCGGCCCCGCGCACGATCATCGGCGGCGCCATCATCCTGTGCGCACTGCTTATGCATCTCGGCTGGGAATATCGGCGTCAAAAGCGCGTGGCGGCGCTCGTCCGCTAGCCGCAATTCTCCACACGACAACCGCGCTGCATCATTGAAAATTTCGCACTTGCGCAATTTTCAATGAAAGTGTTGCCTGAAGCCAGTTGACGAACCCTTCGCAATCTAAAAAGGTAGGGCCAATCACGGGAACCCCGGCACAATTCAAAGTGTTAGTGCCAGCATCATGGAGAACTAAATGGGTATCAAAACCGCTCTGTTGACGGCCACTCTCGCGCTCGGAATTTCCAGTTCCGCTTGGGCGGCAGACCGCGTCGTCAATATCTACAATTGGTCTGACTACATCGATCCGACGATCCTTGAAGAATTCACCAAGGAGACCGGTATCAAGGTCGTCTACGATACCTTCGACTCCAATGAGATTCTTGAAACCAAGCTTCTCGCCGGCGGTACCGGCTACGATGTTGTGGTGCCAACCGCCTCATTCCTGCAGCGCCAGATTGCAGCGGGCGTGTTCCAGAAACTCGACAAATCCAAACTTCCGAACCTTTCCAATACATGGGACGTGATCAACCAGCGAATTGCGACGTACGATCCGGGCAACGAGTATTCCGTCGACTACATGTGGGGAACGACTGGTCTCGGTTATAACGTCGACAAGATGAAGGAAATCACCGGCTCGGATGAAAAGCCGTCCTGGGACGTGCTGTTCAAGCCGGAAATGGCGGCAAAGTTCAAGGATTGCGGCATCCATATCCTCGATTCCGCGTCCGACGTCATGCCCTCCGCGCTCGCCTATCTGGGTCTCAACCCCGATAGCAAGGACCCGGATGAACTGGCCAAAGCCGGTGCGCTGCTGGAATCAATCCGCCCTTACGTCCGCAAGTTCCACTCGTCCGAATATATCAACGCGTTGGCCAATGGCGATATCTGTCTGGCGCTTGGCTATTCTGGCGATATTCTGCAGGCCAAAACGCGTGCTGAAGAGGCGAAGGCCGGCGTAAATCTCGACTACGCCATCCCTGCGCAAGGTGCCCAGATGTGGTTCGACGTCATGGCGATCCCGGCCGACGCGCCCCACGTCGCGGAAGCCCATGAGTTCATCAACTACATGCTCAAGCCGGAAGTTGCCGCCAAAGCCACGGATTTCGTGTCCTATGCCAATGGCAACAAGGCTTCTCAGGCTATGATTGACAAGTCGGTCCTCGAAAATCCGGCGGTCTATCCAACGCCCGAGGTGCTGGCAAAGCTCTTCACGGTCACACCCTATGACACCAAGACGCAACGCGTCGTGACGCGCTTGTGGACGAAAGTGGTCACGGGCCAGTAATTCACAAAAACCCCGGCAGCCGATGCCGGGGTTTTTGATAATTTGAGAACAGAAAAGTCCGGGGCACATCATGAAATCACTGGGAAGTTTCCGCCGCACATTCGCACCGTGGAACGACGCGCAGGCGAAGCCCTTTATCGCGATCGAAAATGTCACCAAGAAGTTCGGTGATTTTGCGGCGGTCAATGATTTGTCCCTCAACATCTACAATCGCGAATTCTTTGCGCTCCTGGGCGCTTCCGGCTGCGGCAAGTCGACCCTCCTGCGCATGCTTGCCGGCTTCGAAGAGCCGACCGCCGGCCGAATTCTCATCGATGGTCAGGATATGCGTGGCATTCCGCCCTATAAGCGCCCCGTCAATATGATGTTCCAGTCCTATGCCCTTTTTCCGCACATGACGGTCGTAGACAACATTGCTTTTGGCCTGAAGCAGGAGGGCATGGCCAAGGGCGATATCGAGGCGCGGGTCGGAGAAATGCTCAAGCTTGTGAAGCTCGAGCAGTTCGCCAAGCGCAAGCCGCACCAGCTCTCCGGTGGTCAGCGCCAGCGCGTGGCGCTTGCGCGTTGCGTCGCGAAGCGCCCGAAGGTTTTGCTGCTCGACGAGCCGCTGGGGGCGCTCGACAAGAAACTGCGCGAGGAAACCCAGTTTGAGCTCATGGACCTGCAGATGAAGCTCGGCCTGACATTCGTGGTCGTCACCCACGACCAGGAAGAGGCGATGACCATGGCCGATCGCATCGCCGTCATGGACAAGGGCAAGGTGATGCAGGTAGCAACGCCGGCGGAAGTCTATGAAGCCCCAAACTCGAAGTTCGTCGCCGATTTCATCGGCAATGTGAACATGTTCGAAGGTACCGCCGCCGCAGTCGCCAACGGTAAGATCGACATTGCTGTCGCCCCGGAAAATCTGACGATCCGCACCGATGCCGCTGCGAGAAGCTGCACTGTCGGCCAGCCGGTTGGCTTTGCCATCAGGCCGGAGAAAATCCGGGTCAGCCGCAAGCAGCCCGCCGACCCGTCAATCAACTCTGCGCATGGAGAGCTTTACGACATCGCTTACTTCGGTGACATGACAGTCTTCCATGTGAGGCTTGAAAGCGGCCGCATCATCAAGGCCGCGAGCCTCAACGCTGTGCGCACGGTCGAAGACCCGCTCGGCTATGACGACACGGTGTGGGTCAATTTCGATACCGACGCCGGTATCTTGCTGACCGCGTGAGGGGATGATGTCATGCAGAACTTGATATCGTCCATTGCAAGCCGGCTGGTGATCGCCGTTCCCTACCTGTGGCTGCTGATCTTCTTCCTTATTCCCTTTGTCATCGTTTTCAAGATATCGCTGTCGGAAGTCGCGATGGCCATCCCGCCCTATACGCCGGTGTTCGACCTCTCGGCCGGCTGGCAAGCCTTTGCGGATAATTTCTCCCAGTTTTCCTGGGACAACTACATTTGGCTCCTGGAAGACCCGCTCTATTACAAAGCCTATATCTCCAGCGTGATCATCGCGGGAGTCTCGACAATACTGACCCTGATCGTCGGCTATCCCATCGCCTATGGCATGGCGCGTGCACCTGCCACGGTCCGGCCGACACTGTTGATGCTGGTCATCCTTCCGTTCTGGACCAGCTTCCTGATCCGGGTCTATGCCTGGATAGGCATTTTGAAGCCTGAAGGTCTGCTCAACCAGTTCCTGATGTGGGCGCATGTGATCGGCACGCCACTCAATATCCTCAACACCAATACAGCTGTCTTTATTGGTATCGTCTATTCCTATCTGCCATTTCTGATTCTGCCGATCTATTCGGCGCTGGAAAAGATGGACTATTCGCTGGTTGAAGCAGCTGAAGATCTCGGCTGTCCGCCCATACTCGCTTTCTGGAAAATCACCTTTCGCCTGTCGATGCCGGGTGTCATAGCGGGGTGTTTCCTGGTTTTCATTCCTGCGGTTGGTGAATTCGTCATTCCCGACCTGCTCGGCGGATCGCAGACCCTGATGATTGGCAAGACGCTGTGGAACGAGTTCTTCTCCAACCGCGATTGGCCGGTTTCCTCCGCCGTCGCCGTTATCCTTCTGCTGTTGCTGGTCGTGCCGATCGTTCTGTTCCAGCGTGCGGAAGCGCGGGCGCAGGAAAGCGAGAAATGATATGAATACCACTTGGTCTCGCTTTAACATCGCTTCGCTCGTCCTGGGGTTCGCCTTCCTTTATTTGCCGATCGTCCTTCTGGTTGTCTTTTCGTTCAACGAATCGCGGCTCGTCACCGTGTGGGCCGGGTTTTCGACAAAATGGTACGTCTCTCTGTTCCACAATCAGAGCTTTATCGATGCGGCTTGGGTAACCATCCGCGTCGGGCTGGTCTCGGCCACGGTTGCGACAATTCTCGGAACACTCGGTGCCTTGGCTATGACCCGCTATACGCGCTTTCGCGGGCGCTTGCTGTTTTCAGCAATGATTTACGCGCCGCTGGTCATGCCGGAAGTCATCACTGGATTGTCGATGCTTCTGCTCTTCGTTGCTATCGGCTTCGACCGCGGCCTGTGGACCATGATCCTCGCACATATCACCTTCTCCATGTGCTTTGTCGCCGTCGTCGTGCAGTCGCGATTGGTGACATTCGACCGTTCGCTGGAAGAAGCGGCAATGGACCTTGGGGCAACGCCGGTCACGACGTTCTTCAAGGTGACGCTGCCGGTGATCCTGCCGGCGGTGGTCTCTGGCTGGATGCTGGCCTTCACCCTTTCGCTGGATGACCTGGTCATTTCCAGTTTCACCTCCGGGCCGGGCGCGACCACGCTGCCAATGCGTATTTACTCGCAGGTCCGGCTTGGCGTAACGCCAGAAATCAACGCCGCCTGTACCATCCTGATTGCTATCGTCGCCGTCGGAGTGATCATTGCTTCCATCGCCAACAAACGCCGCGAGGTTCAGAAGGCACGCGACGAACAGGCCGCTGCACGGAACTGACAACTTAAGCGCCTGATATCTACTGGGAAATGATTGGCGAGATGAACGGATTGTCCCAGGAACCGCCTATGAAAAAGCGCGTGTGATTAACCGTCGGCTCCGGCTTGGGGGCGTCCGGTGCAGCGCCCGCCGCCGGTGCAGGAGCGGAAACCGGGGCGGCGAAATCACCTGTGAGCGCAAGGCTCTTGCCGATCAGCGTCACGATCCCGGCAAAACTCAGCGTGCCCGACTTGGTCTGGATTTGCGCCGTCTCCAATGCCGCCACCCCATCCATGATATTCGCCTTGGCCTCGAATTTGTCGAAGGCGAGCCAGGCATCTGTCTTTTCGTTGAGGCTGAAGAAACGGTCCGTCTTGGCCTTGCCCAGGAGGCCGTTGAAATCCAGGCTGCGGATTTGCCCGCTGCCGAAGCGCATGGAAAGTGTTCCCCTGGCATTGCCGAGTGCTGTCGACCAACGCGATATCGGACCCTTCAAGACAAGGGACATCGTCCCTCTGCCCAATTGGAAGCGGTCGCCAAATCCGAGCAGGGAGGCAATCGAAGCACTGTTCACGTCGGTGCCGTTGAGGCGCAATTCACCGGTCGTTGCGCCATCCCCCTCATCTGCAAGCTGGAAACTGGCGGCAACCGAACCATCGAACGCCGAGGCCTCGCCGATATCGAATATGGCTCGCCCATTGCGGATTTGTGCCGTTGCCGCGACCTTCGAGAGATCGATCGCTCCGATGGTCGCTCTCTGCGTGGAGACGCGCAGATCGAGATTGAGCAGCTTCAGGAAACCACTGTCGATAACCGCATCAGCGTTCGTGGAACCATCCGGCAGGGGCATGAAACCCGAGAACACCGAATGAATGTCGAGCGTTTCGAAGGCAAGCGTACCGGTAACGCTGGGTGTTCCCTGATTAAGCACGACTTCGATGACACCCTTGGCGGGATTGTCGTTCAGTGTTGCCGTCAGCCCGTCCAGTTTCATGCGGGTAGCGGAACCCGAGACGGATGCATCCAGTGCGAAGCTGCCGATGGGCGCACCGGGAATTGTCGCCATTCTTGACCATTCAAGCGTGCGTCGCAGGGATGGTGAGGTCAGTGAAAGCGTGCCTTCGAAAAACTGGTCCTTGGAGACGTTCGCCGATCCGTTGAATGACAGGGTCAGGGGTGTGGAGCTGAGATTGATTTGTACAGGACTGGTGCCGCCAGCCAGAAGCAACAACGCCCGCGTCGCAGAACTGTCGATCTCCGTTTCTTCGCCGTGCCAGATGGCCTTGCCCTGGAAACTGGCAACACCCGAAGTCTGCGGCCAGTCGAAAACGCCGGTGATACTTGAGATCTGTTCTTCGGCGCCGTTGATCGGCCGCTTGAAGGTGACTGCCGCATCTTCGAGCCGCACACGTCCGAACGGTTGTGAGGATACGGTGCTCATATCCGGCTTGGCGGGATTGGCTTCAACCGCAACGCGCGCTTCCCGGACGACATCGCCGATCCGGCCGTCACTCCTGGCGAGGGCTTCACCGATCTCCGACAGACTTTTGATCGGTTCGTCGATAACAAACCTTGGCCGGACAATTTTCGTTTCGGTAAATTCGATATTGCCCATCAGCGCAGAAAGTAACGACAGATCGACTTCGATGCGTTCCGCCTGCATGAATGGTGCGCCTTCGCCCTGCCAGGGATTGCGGATGGTCACATCACCCAGCGAGGCGGCGAATACGGGGAAAAACGATATCTGCGGCGATTGGCGCGACTCGACGCTATAGCCGGTCCAGTTGCTGATTTCCTGAATGAGCCTCGCCCGGATAAGATCCGTGCTGACGAGGTAGGGCAAGGCAGCCAGAACTCCCACGGCGACGAGAGCCAACATCACGATCGTGGCGAGAAGGTTCCTTGGCCTGTACCAGGACATGAGCGTTTCCGATTTCGGTCCTTCCAGTTGCCTGGTGGAAAGATTTTTGCACTGCCATCCACGGTTTAGCGATCATGCAGGGCAATTCAAGCCGGTATAGACCTTTTACGATCGATTTGTTGGAAATGACCTGTTTGTGACTTGGCCGTCTATTCGGCAAGAACACGCGTGGACGGAAATGTTATCTCGACCATTGTCCCGCGACCGGGATTGGAGTCGATCGTGAAATTGGCGCGGTTGGCTTCGGCCATCGCCTTGGTCAGCGGCAGGCCAAGACCGGTGCCATCGCTCCGGGAATGCTTCGGCGTGGTGATCTGCTTGTAGGGCCGCAGGGCCTGTTCGACCTCCTGTCGCGTCATGCCGATGCCCGTGTCGCGCACGCGCAAGAGCACGTCGCCGTTCGCCTCATAACTCGTGGAAACGATAACCTGTCCACCGGGTCCCGTAAATCGGATCGCATTTGACAAAAGATTCAGGGCTATCTGGGTGATTGAACGATGGTCTGCAACGATGTCGGGCAGCCGCGACGTCAAGCTGGAACGGATAATGACCCGTTCGCGGTTCGCCTGCGGCTGCATGATCGCGACGGCTTCAGTCAGCGCCTCATTGAGCGAAACCGCCTCGAAATCCATCTCTACGGCCCCGGCCTCGATCTTCGAAATATCGAGAAGGTCGTTGACCAGCGACAGGACATGATTGCCGGAGCGGCTGATATCATTCAGATAGTCGCGATAGCGTTCGCTGCCGATAGGGCCGAACTTCTCATCCGCCATCAATTCGGAAAAGCCGATGATGGCATTGAGCGGTGTGCGGATTTCATGGCTGATGCGTGCCAGAAATTCGCTCTTCTGGGCTGACGTGCGTTCGGCCTCGCGCCGGGCGTTGACCAGCTCTTCTTCGGCGCGCTTCCAGTGGGTGATGTCGCGCAGGACCACACAGTATCCTTTGGAGGCGTCGAGCTTGCCGATGGTCATGAACAGGGGAATGAAACGGCCTTGTGCTTCGCGGCCGATCACCTCGCGCCCGTCATTGAGCAGGCTGGCAACGCCATTTTCCGAAAGACTGTGCAGATAATCCATCGCCGCGCGCTGGCTTTCGATGGCGAAGAGCATGGAGAAGGCTTTACCGGTCAATTCCTCCGGCTCGTAGCCGAAGAGCGCAGCGGCGGAATGGTTGACGGAGCGGATCGAACCGGCCGAGTCGAGCAGGATCACGCCGTCTGTCGCCGTATCGAGAATGGCGCTGAGCTCATCGATGCGCGTCTGCAAAAGCTGGCGTTCGCTCACCTCGAAATGATCGGCAGCCGGGGGTTGTGGCGACAATGCAAGCAGCAGCGCGCGTTCGCCATTCTCGGTTGCCTCGTCCCAGCGGACCGCCTGCAGATGCGCTTGAACCCGCGTCACCGAGCCATCGCTGCGCCGCAGGTTCATGCCGGCTTCGTCGTCATCGCTGCTCTCGCCGGTTTCATCGGCGAAGAGGATGCTCAAGCCGCCCGCATCATTTATCGCTTCGGCAGACGGATACAATATGCTCTCCAAAAGCGCCGGGTTTGCATAAAGTATCTGGCCCTGGCGGTGAATCAGGACTGGCAAGGGCAGGGCGGCAAGAATGGACGTGTCGACGCCCTGCCGCGCTTGTTCGCGGATGTTGACAGCAAAATCCTCAGGGCGAGCGGGTCCGTTCTTGCTATCGCCATCCGCAACGGCATAGCCCGGACCGACCACCTCCGCATCCGGAACCCTGGGCGTCGCCTTTGGAGGTGGAGCTGCAGCCGGTAGGGGTTCCGCGTTGCCATAGCTTTTCGAGCCGTCGCCCAGCACTTCGCGACGCAGCCTTTCGGCAATTTCGCGAAATGCATTGCGTTCCGCATCGTTGAGCCGTCCGTCGTCGCGTAAAGGCCGCTGCGTCTTGAGCGGAATGATGTTGTCTGCTGTCTCCGGTGTGATCTCCAGCGCGGGCTTTTCGCCGTTGAACACGTCTACGTCCGCCGCCTCATGCACTACCGCTTGTACGTCGTTCAATGTCCTGCCGGCGGCTTTCGGATCGGCTGTGACATCGCCCATGCGGGCTACGCCAAACCCCCGGAAACCAAGGAATGCCCGGTCACGCGAATAAATCGGCAGTGCCGCAAGCTCGATCGGCACGCGCAGATCCGTGCCTTGGATCGGCCATAGCACCGTCCGTCCCGACCATGTGTCCCGGCGCTCGAGAAGCGCGGCGATTTCCTCGTTGTCGTCGAACCCATGGCTCGCAGCCACGGCCCGGAAGGATCTGCCGATGATCGACGCCGATTGCGGTCCGACAGCGGCCGAGAATTCCGGTGATATCTCGCTGAAATTCGCCTGCGCGTCGACCTTCCAGACAAAGCGTACAGGCGCCTTGGATGGCGTGTACTGGAATACGCCCGAGGGCATATTCGTGTCATTGAACGATGGCTCGAGCGCAAGGGATGCCTGAGGCTCTACCGCTGCATGATGCACCTGCGCATCGGGAATGGGCGCCTCGGGCACAACGGCAAGTTCTGGCTGCGCTGCAATCTCGCTTGTCTGCCTGTCCACAATCTCCGGCTCGATCGCAAACAGCAGATGCATTGCGGGGCTGTCCGTCAGTCTCGCAATACCCGCCGGTACAGCGCCCTTCGCTGTCTGTACAGGGCGCTTGACCAGGCGGTTGCGCTCGAGCCGCACCTCCCGTACGAGATCGCCGAGGATCTTGTCATTGAACTCCAGCCTGCCAAAATGCTGCGATGCGGAGATCACGCCACCATTGGCGTCGATCATGGCTGCATGCGTTGTCCGGTCGCCAAAGCCCTTGATAGCCAATGCTGCGACCTGCTTCCCGGAACTTGTCCGATCAGCATTGGCGATGGAGAGAAGAATGGCCTCTTCGCCGCGCGGCAGGGTCAGATCGCTCGCCTGGAACGTCAGGATGCGGCTGGAAAGCCCGAAGGCAACGCGTAACGAAACAGTACGTCCGTGCCCGATGGTTGGAAAACCATCCAGCGCCATGAGCTGCCGCCGCGCCTGTATGCCGAGCACCGCTCCGCCGCCGAGTATCTCGTCGATGGACGCATAGCCAAGCATCGACGCGCCCTGGCCGTTGGCCCAGATGACGTTCTGCAGATCCTGCGATATCACGACCAGCGCATCGCCGTTGGCAAAGTGCTCGCGGATCTCGTCGAGGACGGCGATGTCGATGAATGGATAAGTTCCAGACGCCATATGTTGACCAGCATGCTCCGATAGAACAGTCGCATCCTCGCGATGTTCTTAAGACTTTGTTAATAATGATCCAGCCGTCACTCGTCCACTCGCAGCCCTCTATCTTACATGTCTTTCTCTTGGTTTAGTTAACTTCCGTCGCGCCAATACAACCATCCACATAATAATTTTGATTTAGAACAGGCGTACGATTGTGCACTGCAAAATAAATGTTGCAACGCACCATATTTTGAATTATATAGGGGGCATGAAATCAGCTGCAGAGGCAAATGACCATCTGCACCAAGGAAGGAACCTGTTATGAGCAAGACCACCAAACAGACTGCCGATGCGTTCTCGATCCCTACTTTCGATGCAACCGCTGTAACCGACCAGGTTCGCGAATTCACCGAAAAGGGCGTTGCTCAGTCCAAGGAAGCTTATGCCAAGATCAAGGATCAGGCAGAAGCTGCCCAGAAGACGCTGGAAACCACTTTTGAAACTGCTCAGTCGAATGGCGCCGCTCTCTCGCTCAAGGCATTGGCTGCATTTCGCGCCAACACCGAAGCCGGCTTCGCTCATATCGAAGCGCTGATCGGCGTGAAGTCCTTTGGTGAAGTGATCGAACTGCAGAGCGCGTTCGTTCGCAAGCAGGCTGAAGCCATCTCCGGTCAAGCCAAGGAACTACAGGCTGTTGCTTCGAAGGCCGTTGAAGAAATCTCCGCACCGGTCAAGTCGGCTGTCGAGAAGGCAATCAAGGACGTCAAGGTCGCTTAATCGGCGATTTGACGCTAGCAATACCCCGACGGCACTCCTCCTCCCGGCCGTAGGGGAAGCAAGACTTCACGGCTCCTCCCGCCTGGTCTTGCACTGATGGAAAAAGGCCGGATCCTCCCCCGGCCTTTTTCTTTTTTCGATTTGGGTCTGTCTTTGTTGCATCCAACACTTGCAAAAAGCGTCAATCCTTCGTATGTGACGCCTGTCAAAAATATGACGGTACGCGGTCGTAGCTCAGTTGGTTAGAGCGCAGGATTGTGGCTCCTGAGGTCGGTGGTTCGAATCCACCCGTCCGTACCATTTTTCAGCAATAATCGCCGTCCCATTTGCTCCAGATCCTACCATCCAGGCATGAAAGGCTCTAGCTCCCATGGCCTGTTCGCTTTGCGATGAAGCGGGCAATGGCGGGGCCCGTCAAAAGCACGATGATGAAACGCGATGTTTGCATCGCCATGACGAATGCCACGTCGACATCGCTGGATGCCGCAATGATCGCAACGGAATCGGCCCCGCCGGGACTGGTCGCCAGATAAGCGGTCAGCGGGTCCACGTCGGCGAGCCATACGAGAGTGGCGGCGATTCCTCCGCAAATCGCGATCAAGGTCAGGATGGAGGCGACAACACGCGGCAGAGCACGCGCTGCATGAACAAGAATGGGTCGTGTGAAGCGCGAGCCGATATTCCAGCCAACGAACGCGTAGCTCGCGGCAAGCAGCCAGGGCGGCAATACGATTTCCATCATGCCCGTATTCTGCAGAACCACACCCAGGACAAGCGGCACCAGAAGCGGCCCCGCGGGGATACGCAGCCGAACGGCGAGCAAACTTCCAAGCACTATCAGTATCAAGGTCTGTGCGAGACCAAGCCAGGGAACGGACGGGAACCAGACGATTTCCGGCACCCGAGCCGCTGGAGCTGTGACCCATATGCCGGACACGGCCGAGGCGACGATGGCTACAAAGACCACACGGAGATATTGCATGAATGCTACCAGCCGGATGTCCGCACCAAAAGCCTCGGCCATCAGCGTCATCGCCGAAGCTGCACCGGGAGATGAGCCCCAGATGGCGGTCGTTCCGGGCAAGACCTGCCAGCGTGTCAGCAACCAGCCGAGCGCGTTGCTTGCTATAAGAACAGACGCGATGATCACCAGGAAGAGGGGCCAGTCGTGCAGCATCTCGGCAAGCGCTGCGGGCCGAATACTGAGCGCGATGAGGCAGCCGATCACCCCTTGAGCGATAATGAAGGGGCGCATCGGCAGGCGGATCGAACCGCCCGCTGCAGCCACGACAATGGCCGCGGCCATCGGCCCAAGCAGGAGCGCTGCCGGCAGATGAGTCGCGTGCAAAATCAAGAAGAACAGGATCGACAATCCGAGCAAAATCGCCCATTGCAACCCAATGCCGCGACTGGTCAATCCGCCGCGAAGAATGCCGCCGATCCATTCACGAACATTCATCGGGAACCGTTGGAGAGCCGGGAGAGGCGCTGCGTATTGAGACGACGTTGCCGAAGCGGCATGCATGAGCAGAGCTTTTCGCCTTTGTGGAAGCCATTTGGAAAAGCATCACTAACTATCATCGCGCCAATGTCCCGCCAGCCTCAACAAAGTTGGCCGCAGGATAATCTTCTGTTGCGCGCCGTCCACCCCTGTTTAGCGTATTTGAACCTTGGAAAAATCCGCAGAACTGCTATGTTTGAGCTTGGAGCGGGGACGAACTTTCGTCCGCCCCCATTCCTCATTTCATAAAATGAACCCGGAACGAGACTTGCCAGCCTGTCCGGGTTCTTTTTACGATGAGGGTAACGCTACATGGTCTGAACCACATCGCTTTACCTCCAAGTTGGAAGCAAGGCCGTTGCCGCGGTCGAAGTGGCCGATCGCCTTCGATGCACCGGCTGGCTCGGTGCAGACTGCTTCTGCGTCCAAACTGAATCCTGCCAATTCATCGCTTGGTTGAAGCAACGGCGCCACGAACGCCCGGTTGAAACGCTTCGCAAACAATCGGTTGAGTAGTTGCGTTCGGTATATTGGCAAGGGGCATCAGAAGCATCAAAGCATTTCCAACCTTGGAAAAATCCGCGGAACTGCTATGTTTGAGCTTGGAGCGGGGACGAACTTTTGTCCGCCCCATTCCTCATTTCGTAAAGTGAACCCGGAAAGACATTGACCAGCCTGTCCGGGTTCTTTTTACGATTTCATAAAACGAACCCGGAGGACAACTTGCCAGCTGTTCCGGGTTCTTTTTATGATGAGGGTAACGCTATATGGTCTGAACCACATCGCTTTACCTCCAAGTTGGAAGCAAGGCCGTTGCCGCGATCGAAGTGGCCAATCGCCTTCGATGCACCGGCTGGCTCGGTGCAGACTGCTTCTGCCTCCAAACTGACGCCGTCAATTCATCGCTTTGTTGAAGTGGTCGCGCCACGAACGCCCGGTTGAAACGCATCGCTATTAGTCGGTTGCGCAGTTGTATGAACGGCTGACGCTGTGCCGTTTTTTACTGTTTGCGGCCCTTGATGTTTCATGCGAATGAAACGCCATGCGCATATTGCTCGTAGAAGACACGCACGATGTGGGAGAGGCAATCGCCAGGCGTTTCGAGGCGACAGGGCATGCCGTGGACTGGGAAACCAATGGGCGGGACGCAGCGGAAATCATCGATTTCACCGAATATGCGCTGATCATCCTCGATGTCATGCTGCCAGGCATGGATGGCTTTGAGATCCTCAAACGCATCCGTAAATCCGGCAATGCCGTTCCCGTCCTTATCCTGACCGCGCGTTCTGAAATTGACGACCGGGTAGGGGCGCTTGATCTCGGGGCAGACGACTATTTGGTAAAGCCGTTTGACTTCCGCGAATTGGAGGCGAGGGCCCGCGTCCTGATGCGCCGCCACACGGGTGGCGAGGCGACCAACCTGATCAAATGCGGTGATATTGCCGTCGATCGCGGAACGCGATCCGTGCACGTCGGCAAGCGCGAGGTGCAGTTGAAGCGGCGTGAACTGACCCTGCTCGAAGTTCTCGTTGCACGGCCGGGCCGCGTCTTCAGCAAAGACGAACTGCTCGACCAGATTTTCGGTTTCGACGAAGCGGCGAACGCCAATGCGATCGAACTTTATATAGGCCGCTTGCGCAAGAAGCTGGAGGGCGCTAAAGCGCATATCGTCACCGTGCGCGGGCTCGGTTATCAGCTGGTACCTGGCGATGCGCCCTGAAGCCCTGCAACATGGCCCGTCTCTATTCGGGCGTCTCGCCCGGCGCATTTCATTTGTCCTTTTCATCGGCGCCGCCCTGCTGGTCAGTGCCGCCTGGTATTATGCCGAGACTGCCGCAAACAAGGCCTATGATCGCCTGCTCGTCGGTGCGGCGTTACAGATGGCCGAAAGTCTTTCGGTCGAAGATGGAACACTGACGGCACGTCTGCCGACCTCGGCGTTCGAGCTGCTCGGCCTGGCGGATCGCGACCGGATTTTCTACCGCGTCGTCGATACGCATGGCCAGACTCTGACCGGGTATGACGATCTCAAGACACCAACCCCGCTGGAGCGCGTGCAAGATCCTCTGAGCGTCGAAGAGGGCGTCTACAAGGGTGAGCCTGTTCGCATCGCCCATGCGACCCGGATTCTCGCCGATCCTGCAGTCTCTGGTCGTGCCTATATCATCGTGGCCCAGACGAATGAGGCGCGATTGGCTTTGACCCGTGAGCTCACGCTGCGTGCGACGATCCTCGTCTTGATCATGAGTCTGTTGGCATTCGCTGGTGCCATGCTGGCGATCCGCTATGCGCTGCAGCCGGTGGAACAGTTGGGGACGGAGGTTCGGGGCCGCGATCCGCATGATCTGACGCCGGTCACAGTTGACGTGCCGCGTGAGCTTGATCCCTTTGTCAGCTCGATCAACCATTTCATGGGAAGGCTCAATGAACGTGTCGATCTGTTGCAGCGTTTCATTGCCGATGCCGCACATCAGATACGCACGCCATTGACTGCACTGACGGCCCAGATCGATCTTCTGGGGACCGGCAAGCTCGACAAGGCGGGCCGCCAGCATTTCAATCGGGTCAAGGAAAGGACGAGCGAACTCTCCCGGTTGACCAATCAGTTGCTAAGCCATGCGATGGTGATTCATCGCGCCGATTCCATTCAGCTGGAGCCGATCAGCCTTGTCGATGTGGCGAGGCGCGCCTATCGGGTCGCTATTCCGGTAACGGTCGATCCGGACATCGTCATTTCGTTTGAAGCGCCGGATGATAGGCCTTTCGTTCTCGGCGATGCAGTCAGCCTGCGCGAAGCTATTGTCAATGTCATCGACAACGCGTTGCGGCATGGCACGGATCAGCGCCTGGAGGTGCGCGTACGCGCCAGCGGCACGCAAGCCTTTGTCGAGGTCGAGGATGATGGTCCCGGCATTCCGCCTGAAAGCTGGGAAAAGGCGACACAGCGATTTGCGACGTCGAAATCGCATGAAGGCAGCTCCGGTCTTGGCTTCGCCATTGCCCAGGAAGTGGCAAATGCCCATGGCGGCTCATTGAGCTTTCGGGCGCGCGACGAAAAGGGCTTTACCGTGGTTCTGTCCTTGCCGCTCTACAAGGGAGTGGCGAAATGATCCGGATCAGTTTCGTACTCATGATGCTTGGTTTCAACGCCGTACAAGCTTTGGCTGCCGAGAACAACAAAACGCTGTTTCCGGCCGTCCAGCCGGGCGCAGGCACGCTGACGATCTACTCGACGACAGATCTGGTCGCGATAAAGCCGCTGATCGAGGATTTTCAGAAATCGTCGCCGGATGTGTCGATTGACTATAATGAATATCTGACCAACGAACTCAATGCCCTGGCCAGCGAGGCCTGCCGCAACGGCGAACCGCTTGGCGATCTGCTCTTGTCGTCATCGGTCGACCAACTGCTCAAGCTCGCCAATGACGGTTGCGCCGCGGCGCATACGTCGCCCGAAACCCTCCGCGTTGCAGAGTGGGCCAATTGGCGCGACGAGGTCTTCGGCTTCACCTATGAGCCGGCGGTTTTCGTTTACAACAGGAGCAAGGTTCCGCCCGCTGAAGTACCGCGCACCCATGTCGAACTCGCAGACCTCTTGCGTGAGCGGCTCGACTATTATCGTGGCCGTGTCGGCACCTATGATATCCGCCTGTCCGGGATCGGTTATCTTCTCGCCTTCAATGATGCACGGCAAACCACGACTGTCTTCGGCCGCCTGCTGGAGAGCATGGCGCGTGCCTCCGCCGTTGCCCGTTGCTGCACAGGCGAAATCCTCGAGGAGGTTGCCAAGGGCAATCTCTACATCGGTTACAATATGCTCGGTTCCTATGCCTACGATGCCGCCCAGCGTCACCCGGAATTAGGCGTGGTGGTGCCGCGCGATTATACGCTCGTCCTGAGCCGTGGAGCGCTCATCCCGAAAGGCGCACAACAAGCAGATCTCGGCGCACGGTTCCTCGATTATCTCCTGTCAGAGCGGGGCCAATCCGTGGCCCGCACCAATGCCTTCTATTTCACGGAAAGTGGTGAATTGCCGCCCGGTGTCGATGGTCCGCAAAATTTAAAAGAGTCCGGTGTTGCCCAGCCGATCCGCATTGGCCCAGCCCTCCTCGCGGTGCAGGACAGAGCACAACGTCAACGCTTCATCGAAGACTGGTCACAATCTCTGATTGAATTGAACAGTCCAGCGTGGACGCGAGAATAGCAAACCCGATTTTGACCGGCGGATCGCGACACCAGAACAATTTCTCTGCAAGAATATTCGAATCTCACATAAGAAACCCGGATTCTCTCGCATGAATCATCGAATCTGGAGCGGATTTTTCAACGCTGGCGAGAAAAATGGTTGTGGCGACGCGAACAATCAGAAGAGCGAGCCTTGCGATCCAGCCGGAACAGGAGGCTTTTTGGCAGGAGCTGGACGCTCTGTTTTCGGCTGCGACCGACGTTCTTCTCCATCTTTTGCGACCGCTTGTACGTCACCGTCCTGGAACTTAAGCGTAAGCTCATCGCCGCTTGCAACAGCTCGCGCTCGCTTGATCGGCGTGCCTGAGGGGTCGAGGACAACGGCGAAGCCCCGTTCCAGAACTCCTTGATATGACAGGGTTTTCAGCAGACGCTCAAGTTCGCCGCTGCGCCGTTTCACACTGTCGATCAACAGATTGACCGCTTGGACCTGACGCCGCTCCAGCTGTTGCAGATGTTGCCGGTCTCTTTGTGCCAACCGTGCCGCGGGTTCGATGGAAAGCCGTGCGGCTTGCCTGTCGAAAACTGCGCGTCTTTTGTCTAGAAAAGCCGAAAGACAACGCGGCAGCTGGCCGTCCAAGCGCTTGATTTCAATCCGCTTTTCGCGAATCTTCTGCTGAAGAAGCCGCGGCGATAACTGCCTCGCGCAGCCGTCGAATTCGCCGCGTTTCTTCTGCGTGTTCGCCTGCAGGGCGCGGCCCAGACGACCTGCGGTTTCGTCGAAACGGCGGCGTGGAAGTGCAAGCAACTGGTCCGCCGAGGGCAGGGCGCGGGCAAGTGCCCGCTGCGTCTGGCGACGGCGGTCGAGGTAGCGCGACATGCCGGAGGCAAGCCGGGCGCCAAGCGTCGCGACCTGTGCCCGGAGGTCCGCCTTGACCGGCACAGCCATCTCTGCAGCGCCGGTTGGCGTTGGCGCGCGAACGTCGGCGGCAAGATCGATCAGCGTCCAGTCGGTCTCGTGACCGACAGCAGAAATGATGGGAATTTGCGATGCGGCGACGGCGCGCACAACGGCTTCGTCGTTGAAACCCCAAAGGTCTTCAAGGCTCCCACCGCCACGCGCCACAATCAGGACATCGGGACGAGGAAGAACGCCACCCCGTTCTAACCCATTGAAACCATTGATCGCATTGGCGACTTCAGCGCCGCAGGTCTCGCCCTGCACCCGTACCGGCCAGACCAGAACATGCAGCGGGAAACGGTCGGTGATGCGGTGGATGATGTCGCGGATGACGGCGCCGGTCGGCGATGTGACAACGCCGATAATGCGCGGCATGAAGGGCAGCCGTCGCTTGGCCGCAGGGTCGAAGAGCCCCTCTGAACCCAGCTTTCGCTTGCGTTCCTCCAAGAGCGCCATCAGCGCGCCGGCGCCGGCAGGTTCCATCTGCTCGATGACGATCTGGTATTTGGAAGAGCCAGGATAAGTCGTCAATTTGCCCGTGGCGATGACTTCCATTCCTTCTTCCGGCTGGAAGCGCAAACGGCTCATGGAACTGCGCCAGATTACCGCCTCCATGCGTGCCTTGTCGTCCTTCAGCGAGAAATAGGCATGGCCGGACGAATGCGGGCCGCGATACCCGGAAATCTCGCCGCGGACCCTCACGTGCCCGAAAGTGTCCTCGACCGTGCGCTTCAATGCGCCGGATATTTCAGAGACGGTATATTCGGTAACATTCGATGCAGATTCGGGCTTTTCGCTCATGCGCTATTCCTAGTCCCCCTGCCGTCAGGGTCAAGCCTCGGCAATCCTTGATTGCACCATTGCAAGCTTCAAGAATATCGCCTATCCGCAAGAGTTGGAAAAAGGGGAAATCCATATGCCAACAGATGTTGCTGCCACTTCTAAAGGTTTGAAATTACATCATTATCTGCTGATAGGGGCTCTTTTGATCGCTGTCGCTGCAGCGATCTTGCTATGGATGGGCCGCAACCCGATATGTACCTGCGGGACAATAAAGCTATGGGTTGGCGAGACGAATTCTTCAGACAATTCACAGCATATCGCCGACTGGTACACGCTTTCCCATATTATTCACGGCTTCCTGTTCTACGGTATTTTCTGGCTTGTCGCCCGCAGATTGCCTGTCGGTCAGCGGCTGCTGATGGCCATTGTCGTCGAGGCAGCCTGGGAGATTTTTGAAAACACCGACATGGTCATCAATCGTTACCGCGAAGCCACGATTGCGCTCGGCTACACCGGCGATAGTGTTCTGAATTCCGTCAGCGACATAATATTCATGGTACTAGGCTTCTTCTTCGCCGCCAGGGCTCCTCTGTGGCTGACGATCGCGCTGGCGATCTTTTTCGAGCTGCTGGCTGGCTGGGTCATTCGCGACAACCTAACTCTGAACATCGTCATGTTGCTCTATCCCCTGGACGCAGTGAAGGCATGGCAAGGGGGAATGTGATCACCAGCCAGGAACGAGTTCCGCAGCTCGGACTTGGCGGAGGCGCTGGTTAGCCATGATCGGCGCTGCAGCTTGGCTCACGCTGACAGGAGAGGGCATCGACAGATTGTCGAGACTTTCGACAATGTGTTGGGCCAGCGCATCGACGATCGCGGAGGGCTTGGTATGGCCGCGCATGATGCCGATGCCGAATTCCGGCAAGCGACCAAAACCGTCGGCCTCCGTCAAAACGCGCATTCCCGGGCGTAAAGCACACTCTGGCAGGATCGAGACAGCAAGGCCCGCCAGCACCGCCGCTGCCAAAACGGTGGCCGACCAGCTTGTGAAGAGAATGCGGTAGTCATGGTGCATGCTGTCCAGTACATCCACTGCAGCAGCACGCCAGATACAGGTCGGGCGGCCAACTGCCAGCGGAAGTACTTGTTCTTCATGCACATTATGGTGGGCAGAGGTAACCCAAAGCAGCTGTTCGCTACGCACGACTTCCGAGCGCCGTTGCTCGTCGCACTGCGTGACAAGTGCAATATCGAGTTGCCCTTTGCGGATCATTTCGTCGAGATTGACGGTGGGCTCGCAGACGACCGACAACTCGACGCGGGGATTGGAACGGGAAAATCGCGCCATGATTTCCGGTAAAAACCGGTCGGCATAATCATCTGGTGTGCCGATGCGGATGTGTCCCTGCAGTTGTGTATCATCAAAAGCTGCAATGGTTTCGTTGTTGAGCTGGAGCATCCGCCGTGCATAGGCCAGCAGGCGTTCGCCATCTTCCGTCAGTCGATTGGTGCGGCCATCGCGCTCAAAAAGCGATTTTGAAACGCGCTCTTCCAGCCGGCGCATCTGCATCGAAACGGCGGATTGCGTCTTGTTCACCTTGTCGGCAGCCCTCGTAAAACTGCCCAGGTCGGCAATAGCCGTGAATGTTTGCAACTGGTCGAGATCAAGCGGTGCGTTCATTGCAATGTTCCCGGAATGGTTGATCCATCACTATTATTGAACGTTTACATTAAAAACATTCGTTTGAATAATCAATTATTATGGATCATCCTGCAAATGTTCAGGAAGCGTCGGTGTCCTACGAGTGGTTCAAGGGATAACGCGGCGTGGTGCGCGGAAAATGGTTTTCGCGCGATTTAACTTTCTTGATCGCCCTTCAAAAGGAGTAACGGCGATGACGACGACAACGAGAATGACTGAAGTAACTGGTTTCACCCGCTTGATCGCAGCATTTGCGTCGCAGGCCGCCAACTTTGTCAGGCAAGTAATCGTCGCGCGTCGTAATCGTAAAACGATCATGAGTCTTGGCGAGTGGAATGACGAAATGCTGCATGATATCGGCGTCACCCGTGCCGATCTTCATTCGGCAATTGGCACCTCGCTTCTCGATGACCCGAGTGAACGATTGGGCGCCTTGGCCGATGTAAGGTCGCGTGTTCGCGCTGCCCGCTCTATCATCTAAGACTGACGATTTGACTGTTTAGCAGGCGCCCATTCACGCCGGAATCCCCTCCCGGCGTCCCGCCTGCCTCCTGCCCGGCCCACATTGCATGTGCAAGTGGCCGGGCTTTTTCTTGCCGGTGTCAGCGATAGCGATCCATGCCGCGCTTATACTGGTCAAAAATGGAATCCAGGCCTTTTTGATACTGATCGTTCGCCTGTTTACCCGTATCGAACATCTGGCCGAGAATATCTTTCAGAGGGTTCTCCGAAGGTGCGGAAGGGGCCGTTCTCTGCTGCGCTTGCGGCTGTGGTTGAGGTGACTGCTGCGCACCGCCACCGAATATTTCTCCGAAAATCTGGCCCAAGGGGTTGTCGCCAAACGGATTTTGCCCCTGAGCCGTCTCTTGAGGTGCACTGTCCTGAGGCATGCCACGCGGCGTTGGTGTTTGTGGTGCTGCGGACCCGCCTGCGCCCTTCATCATTTCCTCGAATATTTTCCCCAGCGGATTATCACCGAACGGGTTTTGTCCCTGGGCCGTATCTTGCGGCGCTGCGTCCTGGGGTGCTCTGCCACGCGGGGCCGGAGCTTGTTGCGCCGCGCCGCCAGCACCTTTCATCATCTCCTCGAATATTTTGCCGAGCGGATTGTTTCCCATCGGATTGCCCTGGCCTTGCGGCTGCGTCTGCCCTCCGGTACCTCCGCCGAGCATGCTTTCCAATATCTGTCCCCACGGATTGCCGCCTGCGCCAGGTGCGCTTGGCTGCGGGGCGGACGGTTGACCGCCGCTCTGCCGCATCATCTGCTCGATGAGGTCGCCGATAACATTGCCGCCGCCAAGTCCGGCCGCAGCAAACTGGCCTGTCGATTTCTTGTACAGACCACCCATCATCATGGAGGCAACGACCGGCAGCATCTGTTTCAATGTATCCGCGCCGACCCCGGAGACAGCCGCTGCATGATCGGCGACGGCTCGCGACAGGTCTTTCGACCCGAAGAGCTGGTCGAGAACATTCTTGCCATTGGCGACGCCCATGGGGTCGAAAGCTGCTTGCGGGTTATCAAAATAATTGACCTGTCGGCCCGATGAGAGCGATTGAACAAAGCCGCCAAAGCCCATTGGATCGGCGGCGTTTCTCTGCAAACCTTGGGAAAATGCGGGCATCAACGCCTCAAGGGCGGCGACTGTCTGCTGCTGGGAGAGATTGAACTGATTTGAAAGGGCGTCGACTGCTTGTCCGCCCTGTGCTTTCAAAAACATGTCTACGAGATTCATGGCGCCGATCCTCCTCCGGGCTGATGCGCGAAGGAAGATTAGCGCTGTAGTAACGCCGACATCAATGCTTTTCTGGCGTTAGAAGTATTTCGCCAGATTGTTGCGAATGCGCTGCAGCGGATCGACTGCAGGATCACCGGCCTCGAATTTGCGGTCGGTGATTTTCTCGTAGGCCTGAATGTAGACCTGTGTCGTTGCGTCGATCACGTCTTCCGGAATCTCAGGGATATCGTCCTTATAAGGATCGCAACGTTCCACGACCCAGTTGCGCACGAAATCCTTGTCAAAACTGACCGGCCGCTTCCCTGGTGCATAGCTATCGGCAAACCAATAGCGGCTGGAATCCGGTGTATGGATTTCGTCGGCCAGCACGATGTTGCCTTCGTCGTCAGTGCCGAATTCATACTTCGTATCGGCGAGGATCAAACCACGGCTTGCGGCGATCTCCTGACCCCGCGCGAAAAGTTTCAGCGCGTAGCCGGCGATCGTTTCCCACTGCTCTTCAGTGAGAAGCCGTTGTTTCAGGATATCCTCAACGGTCAGTGGTTCGTCGTGGCCGCCGTCGAAGGCCTTTGAGGTCGGGGTGATAATCGGCGATGGCAGCTTTTCATTGTCCTGCATGCCGTCGGGCAGGGTGAAGCCGTACATTTCACGCTTACCCGCCTTGTAGAGCGTCAGTATCGACGTCCCGGTGGTTCCGGCAAGATAACCGCGCACGACGATTTCGACCGGCAGGATGGTCAGCTTGCGGCAAACCAGAACGTTGGGATCTGGATACTCGATGACGTGATTGGGGCAGATATCCCGCGTCTGTTCAAACTGGAAACGCGCCGCTTGCGTCAGCACCTGGCCCTTCAGTGGTATGGATGCGAGAATGCGGTCAAACGCGCTGATACGGTCCGTGGCGATGATGATGCGCCTACCATCCGGCAGATCGTAATTCTCCCGAACCTTGCCTTTGTAGTAGTTCGGCAATTCTGGAATATAGGCTTCGGACAGCGCTTTGTATTTCGGCATGGTCGAGAAATCCGCGTGAATGATATAGCTCCCGCATAACACAGATAAGGAGCGGCGGGAGTCACAATTGTTAGGCTTGGCTCAACGACCGCCGGTTACGTCAAGGATGGCACCGGTCACATAGGATGACTCGTCACTCAAGAGCCAGACAATGGATTGGCCGACTTCATCCGCAGTACCAGCACGACCGAGTGGAGCGGTAACTCCAAGACGCTGTGCCCGGTCCGGTTGGCCGCCGCTGGCATGAATATCGGTCTCGATCAGTCCCGGCCGGATAGCGTTGACGCGGATACCCTCCGCTCCGACTTCCTTGGACAGGCCGATCGTCAGCGTATCCATGGCACCTTTCGATCCGGCATAATCGACATATTCCCCCGGCCCGCCGAGCCGTGCCGCAGCTGAAGACAAAAGAACGATCGAACCGCCCTTGCCACCACGTGAACGGGCAAGATGGCGTACGCCCTCGCGTGCGCAGACATAGGCGCCAAGCACGTTCACGTCGAAGATGCGGCGCATACGGTCAATATCCATATCCATCAGTCGCGAGCCAGGAGCAACAATACCTGCATTCACCACGACACCGTCGAGTGTGCCGAGCTCGGCGGTCTGTTCGAACATGGAGATGACATCGGTTTCGACAGCAACATCGCCTTGAATGGCTTTTGCCTTGCCACCCGCGGCAATGATGGCCTCAACCACTTCGTCTGCAGCGGCCTTGTTGCCAACATAGTTGACGCCGACCGACCAGCCCCTCTGACCGGCCAGAATTGCCGATGAGCGGCCAATGCCGCGGCTGGCGCCGGTAATCAGAATGGTTTTGGTCATGGCAGATCCTCGCGTTGACTAATAAGCATATTCCAGAAATGCCGGCTCAACGGAACTGCCCCATGCAGTATTATACTGCGACAGCATCTGCTCAGCCGACGTTGTACCACGCGCAACAACTTCGTCCAGCGACGAGAGATAGTGTGTCTCGTCGAAGCCTTCGCTGTTGAGCTTTGCCCGGTTCTTCAGGCCGAGCCGCGAAATCGCCAGCACGTCACGGGATATTTCATGCACAGACCGATTGCGCAGGGTGGCGCGCAGGCCTTGCGCCGGAACCTCGTCGCGCAGCGCCTGTACTTCCGGGTAGGTCCAGTCATAGGTCATGGCTTCTGCTGCATCCAACGCCTCGGCATCGTAGAGCAAACCAACCCAGAAAGCCGGAAGAGCGCAGATACGGCGCCAAGGTCCGCCGTCGGCGCCACGCATTTCCAAGAAGCGCTTGAGCCGCACTTCCGGGAACAGGGTGGACAGGTGATTTGTCCAGTCGCCCATGTTCGGCGTGCCTTCCGGGATGCTATCCTTCAGTGCGCCGTTCATGAATTGACGGAAAGTCACGTGGGTACAATCATGATAGCGGCCGTGACGCATGACGAAATACATGGGTACGTCGAGTGCCCACTCGACATAGTCGGCAAAGCCGAAATTCTCGTTGAAGATAAACGGCAGAACGCCCGAGCGATTGTTGTCCGTATCCCGCCAGATGTTGGAACGCCATGACAGAAGGCCGTTTGGCCTGCCCTCGGTAAACGGCGACATTGCGAAAAGGGCCGTCGCGATAGACTGCAACTTCACCGAAACCTGCATCTTGCGGCGCATATCCGTTTCGGACGAGAAGTCGAGATTTACCTGGATCGTGCAGGTGCGATACATCATGTTCAATCCGTCCTTGCCGACTTTCGGCATATAGTTGGACATGATGTTGTAGCGCGATTTCGGCATGCGCGGCGTTTCGGCGAGCGTCCATTTGGGGCTACCGCCAAGGCCAAGGAAACGAATGCCAAGTGGCTCGGCAATTTCGCGCACCTGCGCCAGATGGGCGTTGGATTCACGGCAGGTCTGGTGAATGGTGAGAAGCGGCGCGCCGGAAAGCTCGAACTGTCCGCCTGGCTCCAGCGAGATTGCGCCTTGGCCGGTAGGCTCCACGAGGCCGATGATATTGCCTTCGTCGATGATCGGCTCCCAGCCAAGCTTGGACTTCATGCCTTCGAGGATCGCGCGAATTCCGCGCGGTCCTTCATAGGGAACCGGGCTGTTGTCTTCCGTGTAAAATGGGAACTTCTCATGCTCCGTGCCGATGCGCCAGTCGGCCTCTGGCCTCGATCCCTGTGCGAGATAGGCAGCCAGTTCTTCGGTGCCGGTGATCGGCGTTTCGTCTGTCGTATCGCGCGCCATGGATGGTGCTTTCCGAGATGATGAGATCGTCGCGCGTGATTGACCGTTTTCGTGCAGGAGCGCAAGCAAATTTCGCTTATGGTCTCATCAAGAGTATTTGTAACTCACCAATCGCCTATCGTCGCCTGAATCAAGGCGAGGGCCGCAACGGCGGCTGTATCTGCACGCAGGATGCGCGGACCCAGTGGAATTGCGGTCACAAACGGCAGCTTTCGCAAGGTCTCGCGTTCCTGGTCGGAAAAGCCTCCTTCCGGACCGATGAGGACACCCAGCGGGCCGCGCGGGAGCGATTGCAGCAGCGGCAGCGGATTATGTGTTTCATGTCCCTCATCACAGAAAATGAGCCGGCGCTGGTCGTCCCAGCCCTCAAGCAGCTTTTCAAGTTTTACAGGCTCCCGCGTTTGCGGGATGGCAAGCACGCCGCACTGTTCTGCTGCTTCGATCGCATTGGCCTCGATTCGCTCGGTCCCTATGCGGGTGACTTGCGTATGCTGGGTTATCACCGGCTGCAGAACGCCTGCGCCAAGCTCCACCGCCTTCTGCACCAGATAGTCGAGTCGGCCCTGTTTCAACAGCGCGAAGCAATAGAGGAGATTGGGCGCGGCGGGCTGTTGGCGGACCTGTTCCAGCGGTTCAAGGAACAGCTTTTTCCTGCTCTCAAACCGCAAGGCCGCACGCCATTCGCCATCCCGCCCGTTGAAGACGAGGATTTCATCGCCGTCCTTCATCCGCAATACATTGGACAGATAATTGACGGCTTCCGGACCCGTCTCCGCGCGCCGCCCGGCAGCAAGATTTGCGGGGACGTATAGCCGCTGCATTTTGTAATTTGCGCGCATCGAATAACCGAAGGTTGGATTTAGCTCAGCGGAGGCAGGCGGCGTTTGACCGGCGACGACTTGACAATGGAAGTGTTTGTCTCGGCCCTTTCCGATAAACGGTCAAGTATCATGTCGAGTTGTTCCATCGTCCTGAATTGTAATTTGCCAACGAAACAATCCTCACCTGTGACCTTGTCGCACTCAGTTATTTCCGGCGTTTCCTGTATCAGCTTTTCGACGATGTGCAGCATGCCCGGCAATGGCCTGACGCGTACGATGGCCGAGAGGCTGTAACCGAGGGCGACGGGATCGATGTCGATCGTAAAGGAGCGGATCACTTTTTTCTCTTCCAGGCGGCGTAAGCGCTCGGAAACGCTGGGCGAAGACAGGCCCACCTGATTGCTAAGTTCCTTAAGCGATATACGCGCATCATGAACAAGAATCTCGATGATAGTTCGGTCAAGATCATCAAGCATAATTTTCTCCTAAGGCCGCTCATTTGTTTCGCCTCAAATAAGAAGGTAAAGAGCGAGTTTTGCCTTTCGTGACATATATCAAATTCGTCGCTTGGCGCATACCCTAGGCAAATCAACAAAAGGTGTTCGACATGGAAAAAGATGTGGTGAGGGGCAGCGCTGAAATGACTGCCGCCATGCTCATTTCGGGGACAATCGGCTGGTTTGTATTGATGTCGGGTCAACCCGTTCTGTCGGTGGTGTTCTGGCGCTGCGCCATTGGTGCTGTGACGTTGCTTGCTATCTGCTGTGCACTCGGGCTGCTGCGGCGAGATGCCATTTCGCTGAAACTCTTCGGGCTTGCCGTTGTTGGCGGAATAGCGATCGTGTTGAACTGGGTTCTACTTTTTGCCGCTTATTCACGAGCATCCATTGCCATCGCCACCACGGTGTATAACGTCCAACCCTTCATGCTGGTTGGTCTGGGAGCGTTGATCTTTAAGGAGAAACTCACAGCCACAAAGCTCTTGTGGCTGGGTTTTGCCTTTGCGGGAATGCTGATGATCGTCCAGGCCAAACCTGGAGGCGCTTATAACGGCTCCGACTATATGGAAGGCATAGCGCTGTCGCTCGGTGCAGCCTTTCTCTATGCAATAGCCGCCATAGTGGCCAAACGCCTGAAAGGCATTCCATCACACCTCATTGCCCTCATTCAGGTCTGCGTTGGCATGCTGATGCTTGCCCCATTCGCCGATTTTGCTCACTTGCCGCAAAGCACGGGCGAATGGAGCAGTCTCGTAACGATAGGCGTGGTTCACACCGGCTTGATGTATATCCTGCTCTACAGCGCCATTCAGAAACTGCCGACGCACATTACGGGCTCGCTTTCCTTCATCTATCCTATTGCTGCGATCTTGGTGGACTACATTGCCTTCGGACACGCCTTGCAGCCAAGCCAGTTGGTCGGGTCTGCTGTCATTCTGCTGGCTGCCGCGGGCACAAGCCTCGGCTGGACGTTGCGCAGGTCGATTCCGGTGAGTGTCAAGGCTTGATTTATAGGCGCACGAGCGGGCTATAGCCCGCGCTCAGCGCCAGGACGGTTGAAGGCGGTGTGAGGAGCATGACATTGCGGCTGGGCGGATCAGATGGTGTGTACCCTTGCCAAGACCACAGATACGTCACTTCTTCTTTTACAACATAGGCATCTTGGCCACTGGCAATCATCGTTCCGTTCGGTAGATCCCTTATTTGACCTTCGATGGGATGTAGCCGTTTGCCACCCTTGGCATCTAGCCGTTCCCGGTGCAGGGCCGCGTCCATTGCAGGCGCAGGCTGGATCGATGTCTTGCTGCCGTCAGCCCATGCTGCCTGAAAGGCTTTCGCCCGTTGCCGCTGGCAATAGAAGCATGGCCGGTGTCCCGCTGCGAGCGCTGTCGCCTCGTCAAAAAAGAACAACTCGGTCCAGCTTCGCCGCGCCATGACTTCGCGCCGCGCACCTTTGAATTCGCAGACGCAGATGATCCAGGCCCGTGTCGTCCATTGACGCTTCAGCAAGGTACGTGTCGCGGGGTCATGGATGATGCCGCGATTCCCCATCAGCGCGCCACGATATGGCGCAGCGACAATATCGCCAAAAGGTGTGACGCGGTTTTGCAGGGTCATTTGACGGCTTTCGACTCTCGAGAGCACATGCTATCCGGGAACTCCCGTTATTGCGATCATCAGGCAGGCTGCATGCACGTTCTCGTCGTTCAGAATTATCAGAATACAGGCCTTGGCCAGGTCGGACGCGCATTGGAGGAAGCAGGGGCCGAAATCGATCTGCGCCAGCCTTATCTTGGGGAAACACTGCCAAAGGACGATTTGGGTCATGATGCGCTGGTCGTGCTCGGTGGAGACCAGAGCGCGCTCGATGATGACGCTTATCCCTATCTCCCAGAACTGGCACGGCTCACCAAACGTTTTGGCGATGCCCGCAAAGCCGTTCTGGGCATTTGTCTCGGCAGTCAGCTCGTTGCGCGTGGCTACGGCGCCGAGAATATTCTTGGCCGTCAAACCGAGTTCGGATGGCATGAGGTAACGAGAAACCTGGAAGCCGCGTCCGACCCCGTGTTGTCTGCTGCCACGCATGCTTTCCCGATCTTTCACTGGCACAGCGATACCTTTACGCTTCCCGAAGGCGCCGTGCATCTTGCCTCAAGTCAGATGACCCGGAACCAGGCATTTCGTATCGGTCGTGCTGTCTATGGCATTCAGTTTCATTTCGAGGCTGACACCAAGCTCGTTGACGAGTGGAAACGGGTTTTTCATCACCAGATCGAAGATATCGATCCTCATTGGCTCGTCAATTACCGTACCTATCTGGAGCGTGACGGTGCTGAAGCAGATGCGGCCGGCCTTGCGCTCGCTCGCGCTTGGGTGGCACTGATTTAGGCGTGCATCGGGATTTCGTTGCAACTTGGCAACAGCCTAATTCCGAATCCAAATGGATGTCGGGATTCAGGTGAAGCGTGTCTCCAATTCACTAGTTGGTAATAATTGCGTCCTTTATTGGCCACACTGGTTAACTGGCATGAAGCCAGAGCCATACAAACCGATGGAAACGCCCGAAATGACCACCAAGAGTGCTGCACTTTTAACTGCCGTGATGCTCTCAGCCATCCTCTTCATGGGCGCAGGTCTGTTCTCGGTAGATGCCGGCGGCCATACCGTTTCCAGCGACGGTTACGGTGTAAGCACCTCTTCCCGCTGACAGCCGGAGTCCTTCACACGGCCTCCAGGAAAAATTTGTTCTCGGCGTCGATTGCGATGGCGCTGAGACGACCGCTGAACACCGCCCCGGTATCGAGGTTGATGCGGTTTGGCCTGATTTCCACGTCAGTGACGGGCGTATGGCCATGGATGATGACTTTCGAATAGAGCCGCGGCTCCCCAAGGAATTTTTCCCTGATCCAGACAAGATCTTCCGGATCCTGACGATCAAGATCGACGCCCGGACGTATCCCCGCATGGCAAAAGAAAAAATCGCCAAAAATCATCGAACGCTTGAGGCCGCGAAGAAACGCTATATGTCCCGGGGGAACGGCGTGTAGGAGCGCCTCCCGTCCTGCTGCTACAGAGCCAAGATCGTTGAAATCGATGACAACGCCATAGGAAAGCGCAGTCTGGCGGCCGCCATTGTGCGCGAACATTCCATTGGGGGCGCCGGTCGCCAGAAACTCCAGAAAGCCGATATCGTGATTTCCTGCGATGGCCAGCATCCGGTGCGTCCTCTTCTGTGCGCTGACCAGAAGATCAAGCACGCCTTTTGAATCGGGCCCGCGATCGACGTAGTCGCCAAGATGAACTATCAGCCAATCGAAAGGTGGTGATTTCTCGTTCGCCGCCTGAATGCGCCGATGCATTTCCTGCAAAAGATCGAGCCGGCCATGCACATCGCCAATAGCGTAGATGCGCAGCCTGTCGGGTCCTCGTGCATGTTTGAAATCGACTGTTTTCATTGCGCAATTGTCTTTCGCGTCGTAGTTGTGCGATATCTCGTCCAAGCGGATAATGTCATAGCGAGACGTGCTGGAATAGCTGTAGCAAGGGAAAGTTCATGTCCGGACTACTGATGCCGAAAGCCGACGACGCAACCATGTCGCGCCGTTCGGACATCGTGACAGCGCTGCGGGCAATAGTTCCGGGCGAGGGCGTCGTCGATGCCACCAATGCGATGAGGGTATTTGAGTCGGATGCTCTGACGGCCTATCGCCAACTGCCGCTGGTGGTGGTCCTGCCGCAAACCGTGGCACAGGTTTCGCGCGTCCTCAAATATTGCCACGAGAACAATGTAAAGGTGGTACCACGCGGCTCCGGAACGTCACTGTCTGGTGGCGCTCTGCCGCTCGAAGACGCGGTATTGCTGGTCATGTCGCGCTTCAATCAGATATTGGAAATCGACTATCCCAATCGGGTCGCTGTCGTGCAGCCCGGTGTAACCAATCTCGGCATCACCAAGGCGGTCGAACATGAGGGCTTCTACTACGCGCCAGACCCTTCGTCGCAAATTGCCTGCTCGATCGGCGGCAATGTTGCCGAAAACTCAGGTGGCGTGCATTGCCTGAAATACGGGCTCACCGCCAACAACGTCCTTGGCCTCGAAATGGTGCTGATCACCGGCGAAGTTGTCCGGCTTGGCGGTAAGCATCTTGATGCGGAAGGCTACGATCTTCTCGGGCTAATGACTGGCTCCGAGGGATTGCTTGGCGTCGTCACTGAAGTCACCGTGCGTATATTGCAGAAACCAGCGACAGCGCGCGCGTTGATGGTAGGCTTTCCGACAAGTGAGCAAGCTGGTAAATGCGTCGCTGACATCATCGCTGGCGGGATCATTCCAGGCGGTATGGAAATGATGGACCGGCCGGCGATTCACGCGGCCGAAGATTTCGTCCATGCCGGTTATCCGCTTGATGTGGAAGCGCTGCTGATCATCGAGCTCGATGGTCCAGTGGTAGAGGTCGATCACCTGATCAGCATGGTCGAGGCCATTTCTTACAAGAATGGTGCTTCGACGTGCGTGATTTCGCAAAGCGAAGAGGAACGCATGGCGTTCTGGGCCGGCCGCAAGGCGGCGTTCCCCGCGGTTGGGCGCATTTCGCCAGACTATCTCTGCATGGACGGTACGATCCCACGTAAGGAGCTGCCGAAAGTGCTGGCCGGTATGCGCGAACTTTCGGAAAAATACGGCCTTCGCGTTGCCAACGTCTTTCATGCTGGCGACGGCAACTTGCATCCGCTCATTCTCTACGATGCCAATATTCCGGAAGAACTGCACAAGGCGGAGGATTTTGGCGCCGATATCCTGCGGTTGTGCGTCAAAGTTGGCGGCGTGTTGACGGGCGAGCACGGCGTGGGTGTCGAGAAACGTGAACTGATGCCGGAAATGTTCAACGAAATAGATCTCAACCAGCAGATCAGGGTCAAATGTGCTTTTGATGACAAGCATCTGCTCAATCCCGGCAAAGTGTTTCCGCAATTGCATCGCTGTGCCGAACTTGGCCGCATGCATGTACATCGGGGGCAGGTGCCATTCCCCGAAATTCCGAGATTCTGAGTGACCATATTTACGCCCAAGACCGAAGACGAGATTGCTGAGGCTGTCCAATGGGCGCTTTCCGAAAACGCGCCGGTTGAAGTCGTCGGCCATGGCTCCAAACGCAACCTCGGCCGTCCACTGCAGACGGAGCATACCATCGCGCTGTCGGAATACTCTGGCGTAACACTCTACGAGCCCGACGAACTCGTGCTGAGCGCAAAAGCAGGCACGTCGATTGCCGAGCTCGAGACACTGCTTGCGGAGAATGGCCAGGCATTTCAGTTCGAACCGATGGATTATGGGCGGCTTCTCGGACAATCCGCGGGACAGGGCAGTCTCGGTGGATTGCTTGCCACGAATTTGTGCGGACCCCGTCGTCTGAAATCAGGTTCGGCACGCGACCATGTTTTGGGAGTGCGCGTCGTTTCAGGCCGCGGCGAACTGTTCAAATCTGGGGGGCGCGTCGTCAAGAACGTGACCGGCTATGACTTGTCGAAAGGCATGGCCAATTCATGGGGTACGCTTGGCATAGCCACTGAAATAACCTTTAAGGTCCTGCCAGCTCCGGAAACCGAAACCACGCTAGTGGTGCGTGGTCTCGCCGATGACGAAGCGGCGCGCGCTATGGCAATTGCCATGGGATCGAGCGGTGAAGTGGCTTCCGCAGCGCATCTTCCTGTCAATGTATCCGGACGCGTCGTCGAGGGCGCTCTCAAGGGTGACGCATCGACGTTGCTACGGCTTGAAGGTTTTGCGCCCTCGGTCAACGATCGCGCGGCAATGCTCAAAGGCTTATTGGCGTCGGCCGGCGCGATTGAGGACCTTTCGGCCGATATTTCGCGTAAGCTCTGGCAGGAGATCCGCGACGTTACACCTTTCGCGGACGGCACGGAGCAACCTGTATGGCGCGTGTCGATGGTGCCGATGGAGGCTTATAAACTCGTCGCATCCTTACGCATGGGCGCCGCTGTCGATGCCTTTTATGATTGGCAGGGCGGGCTCGTGTGGTTGCGCATGGAAGGCGAACCCGAAGCGGAGGCTGTACGTGCTCTTATCAAGAAATATGGCGGAGGTCATGCAACGCTCGTTCGCGCATCGACCAGCGTGCGCGCGGCATTGCCGGTGTTCGAACCGCAACCTGCGCCCTTGGCGGCGTTGTCGAAGCGGCTCAAGCAGCAATTTGACCCGAGCGGAATACTAAACCCGGGCCGCATGGTCGCAGGAGTATAAACGTGCAAACAAATTTCACTCCCGAGCAGTTGCAGGATCCCGGTGTCGAAGAATCCGAGAAGATCCTGCGCAAATGTGTCCATTGTGGCTTCTGCACCGCAACTTGCCCGACTTATGTGACCCTCGGCAACGAACTCGACAGCCCGCGCGGGCGCATCTACTTGATTAAGGACATGCTGGAAAACGGCCGTGCGGCGGATGAGCAGGTTGTCAAGCATATCGACCGCTGCCTGTCATGCCTTGCCTGCATGACAACCTGTCCTTCCGGCGTAAACTACATGCATCTGGTCGATAACGCCCGCGCGCATATCGAGAAGACTTATAAACGCCCGATGATGAACAGGCTGACGCGTGCGCTCCTGGCGTTTGTCTTGCCTTATCCGGGACGCTTTCGCCTTGCTCTCACCGTAGCGAAACTAGGCAGGCCTCTGGTGCCATTGTTCAAATCGATCGCCGCATTGAAGCCAATAGCCGCGATGCTCGAACTCGCCCCCAAATCTGTCCCGGCGAAATCGCGCTTTGCCGCCCCGGGTTCGCATATGCCTGAGACATCGAAAAAGGGCAGGGTTGCCATACTCACTGGCTGCGCTCAGCCGGTGCTGAGGCCCGGTATAAACGAGGCGACAATCCGACTTTTGACCCGGCTTGGTATCGAAGTCGTGGTGCCACGAGGCGAAGGATGCTGCGGCTCGCTTGTGCACCATATGGGCCGTGAAGAAGCGGCACTTGAGAGTGCCCGTCGCAATGTTGATGTGTGGATCCGCGAGCTTGATACAGCTGGCCTCGATGCCATCGTGATTACTGCGTCCGGTTGCGGCACGACGATCAAGGATTATGGCTACATGCTGCGCCTCGATCCCGATTACAAGGTCAAGGCAGCCCGTGTATCAGCCCTGACCAAGGACGTTACCGAATATTTGGCGACCTTGACCCTGCCTGCACCAGAAGAGCCTGCTGGTCTTAGCGTTGCCTATCATTCCGCATGCTCCATGCAGCACGGGCAGAAGATCACGCGCCAACCCAAGGACTTGCTGAGAACCGCCGGCTTTGTCGTCAGGGATCCGGCCGAAGGGCATCTTTGCTGCGGTTCGGCCGGGACGTACAATATCATGCAGCCAGAGATCGCCCGCACGCTGCGGGACCGCAAGGTCAAGAACATTGAAGCGACCGGCGCCAGCATCATTGCTACCGGAAATATCGGGTGCATCACCCAGATTGCCAGCGGTTCGAAATTGCCGATCGTCCACACTGTCGAGTTGCTGGACTGGGCCTATGGCGGACCCCGGCCCGAGGGTGTGCCGGCGCCAAAATCATTCCTCCAAGCGGCAGAATAAATAAAGAGGGCAGGGATTCGAGCGAACCCCTGCCCAATTCCCGGCACCGCCCCCGGTGCCGGCCCCCATAACTCGTTATCTGACAATGACCTTGGTACCGACGTTTACCCGTTCATAGAGTTCGGTGACGTCTTCGTTGCGCATGCGGATGCAACCGCTAGAAACGGAATGACCGATTGTCCAGGGCGCATTGGTGCCATGAATGCGGTAAAGCGTCGAGCCGAGATAGAGCGCGCGTGCTCCGAGTGGATTGGCAACGCCGCCTTCCATGTGCGCCGGGATTATGCGTCCCTTCAATCTCTCGCGCTCGATCATCTGAGCGGGCGGATACCAATCGGGCCATTCGGCCTTGCGGCTGATCGCGTTGGTGCCAGACCAGCCAAAACCTTCCTTGCCGACGCCGACGCCATAGCGCTGAGCGGTTCCACCGGCCTCTACCAGATACAGAAATCGCTGCGATGTATCGATGACGATGGTGCCAGGCTTTTCCGGTCCGTCATAGGCAACCGTTTGCGGCAAAAACTTCGGGTCCATGCCCCGCTGCTTTGGCGGGGTGTCGGAAGCCAGCGGTTCAGGGCGTTGAAACGAGACTTCACGAACGGCCGGATTTGCATCGACGTCCCGGCGAACCGCGCGGCGGTCTCGTTGCTTGACTGCGCGTACTGGTGGGTCGCTAAAGACCACATAACCGCGAGGATTGACTGGTGTGCCGACGGGCCTTTGGCGCAGTTGCATGACCCAGGGCGCCGTGAGGTCGGGGCTCATGACCACAGGCGGCCTTGTTGCGTAGCGCTCGCTGGCTATCGCACCGGGGACCACGGCCACGACCAGGCAGGATGTCAGAAGCAGTAAGGCAGTTCTCATCTTGATTGTTCTCAAAACTCTGCTGACAGGATTTGTCAGCTTTCGGGTTGAGTTTGCCCGCGCGGAGGTAGAAAAAAGTGAATCGCGATCGATAAAATGCGATTTTCTGTCGAAACTATTTGCTGTGGTTACCAGCTGGTTTTCAAAACCGGTTAACGTCCAATGAAACATTCGAAGGGTAGGCAACATGCATGATGATGTCCCGGTCAAGACTGGTCTGATGACGGGCGAGGATGGCGTCACCCGTTGCTTCTGGCCGGGCACTCTTCCCGAATATGTTCACTATCACGATCACGAATGGGGCAGGCCGGTTACGGATGATATGCGCTTGTTCGAGAAAATATGCCTGGAAGGCTTCCAGTCTGGCCTTTCCTGGCTGACCATATTGCGGAAACGCGAAAATTTTCGCGAGGCCTTCGATGGTTTCGACTATCGCCGTATCGCTCGCTATGGCGAGAAGGATGTCGACCGGCTGCTCGCCAATGCAGGTATTATCCGCCATCGCGGCAAGATCAATTCCGCAATCAATAATGCCAACCGCGCGATCGAACTCGTTAAAGAGACGGGGTCGCTTGCTGCCTATTTCTGGACCTTCGAGCCTCCGGCAGACGAGCGTCCCAAGGTGGTCGACTATCCGACGCTTGTTGCAAATCCTACTTCGCCGACTTCCATTCGTTTGTCCAAGGATTTGAAGAAGCGTGGCTGGAGTTTCGTCGGCCCGACGACAATGTATGCGCATATGCAAGCCATGGGTCTCGTTAACGATCATATAGAAGGGTGCCAATGCCGTCAGGAAATTGAAAAGCTGCGTAACGATTTCAAACGCCCCGCCTTAACCTCGTAATCGCTGCGGCTTCATCAATCCTTGCCCTTGATGCACTGATCGGCTAGAGCAAACCCGCTTCAGCAATCAAGAAATTTCAAGGTTCCATCATGGCAACGAAAGCAGATAGAGTTAAGGCACGGCTGCCACGAGGATTTGTGGATCGTGTGCCGGAGGATCTGCGCGCTGCCGAAAAAATGATGGCGGAAATTTGCAAGGTCTACGAACTCTATGGTTTCGAGCCCGTTGAAACGCCGCTCATCGAATACACCGATGCGCTGGGCAAGTTCCTGCCGGATCAGGATCGTCCCAACGAAGGTGTGTTTTCGTTTCAGGACGATGATGAGCAGTGGCTGTCGCTGCGCTACGACCTGACCGCACCGCTGGCACGTTACGTCGCCGAGAATTTCGAGAGCATTCCCAAACCCTACCGCAGTTACCGCGCCGGCTGGGTATTCCGCAACGAGAAGCCCGGTCCTGGCCGCTTCCGCCAGTTCATGCAGTTCGATGCCGACACCGTCGGCGCACCATCCGTCTCGGCGGATGCGGAAATGTGTATGATGATGGCCGATGTCATGGAAGCGTTGGGCATCAAGCGGGGCGATTACGTGATCCGCGTCAACAACCGCAAGGTTTTGGACGGCGTGCTCGACGCGATCGGCCTGGATGGTGAGGAGAACAGCGGCAAGCGTTTGGTCGTATTGCGCGCCATAGACAAGCTGGACAAATTCGGTCGCGATGGCGTGCGCGAATTGCTGGGCAAAGGCCGTCTCGATGAGAGCGGTGATTACACCAAGGGCGCTGGTCTGGACGAGGCTGCTATCGCCAAGGTGATCGATTTCACATCCGCGGGTGGCGCCACGGGCGGCGAGACGATTGCCAACCTCGAACGTGTCGTCACCGGCAATGACAAGGGCGTAGAGGGAGTTGTAGAACTTACAACAATTGAGGCGCTTTGCTCGGCGGCGGGCTATGAAGGCCGTGTCAAGATTGACCCCTCCGTCGTGCGTGGTCTGGAATATTACACGGGCCCTGTATTCGAAGCCGAATTGCTTTTCGACGTTACCAACGAAAAGGGCGAGAAGGTCGTGTTCGGCTCAGTCGGCGGCGGTGGCCGTTATGATGGCCTCGTGTCCCGTTTTCGCAGCGAGCCGGTTCCCGCAACCGGCTTTTCGATTGGTGTTTCGCGCCTGATGACAGCGCTTAAGAACCTTGGCAAGCTCGATACCTCCGACAATATCGGCCCGGTCGTCGTGCTTGTCATGGATAGAGATACGGCTAGCCTTGGCCGCTACCAGAAGATGGTGTCGGACCTTCGCCAGGCCGGCATCCGGGCTGAAATGTATCTGGGCGGGTCCGGCATGAAGCCGCAGATGAAATATGCCGATCGCCGCGGTGCACCTTGCGTGATCATTCAGGGTTCGCAGGAGCGCGACAATGGCGAAGTTCAGATCAAGGACCTGATCGAGGGCGCACGTCTTTCGGCGGAGATCGAGGACAATGTCACTTGGCGTGAAGGCCGTCCTGCGCAGATAACAGCCAAGGAAAGTGATCTGGTCGCCGAGGTGCGCAAAATTCTTGAAGCGCAGGCTGAAGACCGTGCCAATACGGCGAAGGCCGTTTGAAATCGAATGGTTGCCTCCAGAGCCCCAGCGTTTTCCGATGAACTCGCGGCGTTGATTTCAGCGCGGGATGCTGAGCTCGTGGATATTCCTGTGATCCAGCCTGCCGACCAGTTCCTTGACATGGCCGGCGAGGACCTGCGCCGTCGTATCTTCCTGACCGAAAATGAAAAGGGCGAGAGCCTGTGTCTTCGCCCGGAATTCACAATTCCCGTTTGCCGTAATCATATCGAGCGCAATGCCGCGACGCCCAAGCGCTACGCCTATCTCGGCGAGGTGTTCCGCCAGCGCCGCGAGGGCGGTAACGAGTTTTTCCAGGCCGGCATCGAAGATCTTGGTGATGCAAACCGGGCTCGCGCTGATGCGCGTTCGCTGGCCGACGCTATTGCCACGATCCGCCTTGTGGCGCCTGCTGCGCGCCTTGAAACCCTACTCGGCGACCAGGCTATTTTCGAGGCGGTTCTGGCAGCGCTTGGTTTGCCGCGGGGCTGGCAGAAAAAACTTGCGCGCGCCTTCGGTAATCCAAGCCAATTGAAAGGTTTGCTTGAAGATCTTTCGTCGGATCGGCAAAAGCAAACGTTGCCAGATCATCTCGCTGAACTGGTTGCAAAAGGGGACGAAGCCGGATTGGCCATAGCGCTCGAACAGGATATGCGGGTTGCTGGGATTTCACCGGCCGCAGGTCGCGCACCCATCGAGGTTGCGCGCCGCTTGATCGAAAAGGCGACGCTTGCTTCTGTACGGCTGCCCGCCAAAGCGTTCTCTGCTTTGGAGAACTTTCTCGCGATCCGCGTGCCACTGCGATCCGCCCCCGGTGAATTGCTCGGTTTTGCGCGCGCGAACGAGTTTGATCTTGGGCCTGCGCTGGAACAATTCGAGGCGCGGGCCGCTTCGGTCGTCGAAGCGGGCATCGGAGAGGAGACTATTATCTACGACGCCGCCTTCGGACGCCCGCTCGATTACTATACTGGTCTCGTCTATGAAACGCGCGCGCTGAACCATATTGACCTCGGCGCGATCGTGGGTGGCGGGCGTTATGACCGGTTGCTGACGATGCTCGGAGCCGTTGGCTCCATTCCAGGCGTCGGGTTCTCGATCTGGCTCGACAGGCTAGAACAGATCGCGGGAGAGGCAAAATGACGGTTACCTTGGCCCTTCCATCCAAAGGCCGTCTCAAGGATCAGGCGCTCGGTGTGCTTGAAGGCGCCGGTCTCAGCGTGACGCTCCCCAAGGATCAACGCAACTACCGGGCGCAGGTGAAAGGCGAAAGCCAGATCGATATCCTGTTTCTTTCCGCATCGGAGATCGCGCGCGAGCTTGGTTACGGCAGCGTGGATCTGGGCATAACGGGGGAAGATCTGATCCGCGAGACTTTGTCGTCCGCCGACGAGCGTGTTCAGATCGAAGCTCGGCTCGGTTTCGGTCAAGCGGACGTTGTGGTCGCGGTGCCGGAGGTCTGGTACGACGTATCCAGCATGGCCGATCTTGATGACGTTGCCGCTGATTTCCGCCAGCGTCATGGCCGGCGCCTGCGCATTGCCACCAAATACTGGCGTCTCACACAACAGTTTTTTTCGCAAATGCATGGCATTCAGGTCTATCGCATCGTCGAAAGTCTTGGCGCGACCGAGGGCGCCCCGGCTTCCGGCTCCGCTGATATTATCGTCGACATCACATCGACGGGATCGACGCTGCAAGCTAATCATCTCAAGGTTCTTGACGACGGAACAATCCTCAAATCGGAAGCCTGTCTGTTTTCATCACGTCGTACAGCCGAGGCTGGCACAGTCGAAAAATTATCGCGGCGCATCGCGGCCGCTTTGAACAAAGCCTGATTTTCATCAACTCTCCGTGATTCCAGGCGGGTGGTGTAACCTTTCCGGCCGTCCGTGCGTATCTCCCTGCAGAAACCGGTTATTATCGGTACTTGGCACAGGGAGTTCAGCCATGATGACACGTCGAACGCTTTTTGGCGGTGCTGTAGCAGGGCTTGGCGCGTTCGTGGCCACGCGCTTTGCGAGCGCGCCCGCCGCCCATGCAGCCGGCACTTTCGAAGTCGAACACACGGACGCCGAATGGAGAAAGTTGCTTACGCCGGAACAGTATGATGTGCTGCGGCAGGAGGGTACAGAGCGTCCCTTCTCGAGCCCGCTAGATCATGAGAAACGCAAAGGCACGTTCGCATGTGCTGGCTGCGATCTGCCGCTCTTTGATTCAGATACGAAGTTCGACAGCGGCACCGGCTGGCCAAGTTTCTGGATGCCGATAAAGGGCGCCGTCAATGAAGAGACGGATCGTTCGTTTGGCATGGCGCGCACCGCGGTCTCGTGCCATCGCTGCGGCGGTCACCTTGGGCATGTTTTCGATGATGGCCCGAAACCGACGGGCCTGCGCTATTGCATGAATGGCATTGCGTTGAAATTCAAACCTGTTGCTGCCTGAGCAATTCCAGAAAGGTCGGGACCGGTTTTTCCGTCCGGAATTGCGAAAAAGTCAAATAGCTTAGAGGACCAAACCATGAAACTTCGTCAAATTCTGCTCGCCACGGCGGTTCTGTTGGCTCCCGGTTTTGCTCTTGCCGGGGAGGATGTCACCATGGTGCCACCGCCGGCGCTCGATCAAACTACGCCGGCCAAAAGCGAGACCATCGTCCTTGCCGGCGGCTGCTTCTGGGGCGTCCAAGGCGTCTACCAGCACATGAACGGCGTAAGCAGCGCGGTTTCCGGCTACTCCGGCGGCAAGAAGGAAACGGCAAGCTATGAGATTGTCAGCGGTGGCGACACTGGCCATGCCGAATCGGTCAAGGTGACTTTTGACCCGAAGGCGGTCAGCCTTGGCAAAATCCTGCAGGTCTATTTCTCGGTGGTTCACAATCCGACGGAACTCAATCGTCAGGGTCCGGATTCGGGGACGCAGTATCGTTCGGCGATTTTCACAACCAGTGCCGATCAGGAAAAGGTAGCGAGGGCTTATATTGCCCAACTTGATAAGGCGAAAGTCTATTCCGGCCCGATCGTTACCAAAGTCTCGTCGCTCGAAAAGTTTTATCCAGCCGAGGCCTATCATCAGGATTACGCCACGATCAATCCGACCCAGCCCTATATCGCTTACTACGATCTGCCGAAAATCGAAAACCTGAGCAAGTTGTTCCCGCAATATTATCGGGACAAGCCGGTATTGGTCAGCCAAGCGGGAGCTTCGAACTAAATCCTTGTTCTCTCTCATAAAAAAAGGCCGCTATGAGCGGCCTTTTTTGCATTCCGTCGATTAGCCGCGCTTGGCGTCTACCGAGAGAGCACCAGCGCCGTACTGGGCGAGAACGAAGAAGCCTCCAGCTATGGCAAGGTTCTTGAAGAAGTTAGTCTGGTTTGCCATGTCCCATGGGACCAGGTGACCGACAAATGCTGCGGCAATCGTAAACAGGCCAAGCAGGATCGCAGCATAGCGTGTCTGAAAGCCGACGAGTACGGCAAGTCCGCCAAACAACTCAACCAGACCAACGATGACTGCAGTAACTTCGGGCAGAGGAAGGCCCTTGGCAGCGAAGTACCCTCCGGTAGCGCCAATGGCGGTCAGCTTGCCGAAGCCAGCGGGAATGAACAGGATCGAAAGCAGAATACGGCTGATGAGCGTAACGAGGGCATTGTTAGACATAAGAAATCTCTCCGGATTTGGCGTTGATCCCCAATAGCTAAATCCGATTGTCAAACAAAGCCATTATTTTCTCTACAGATTGTTCACAGTAGTTTGGTTTTCCAAACTTATTCCGGCGCGATCATTCGTTCCGGGCGCACGAGGCGATCATAGTCTTCGGCCGAGACGTGACCGCTTGCCAGGGCTTCTTCCCTCAGTGTCGTACCATTCTTGTGTGCTGTCTTGGCTATCTTGGCGGCGTTGTCATAGCCGATAGCCGGGGCCAATGCCGTTACAAGCATCAATGAACGCTCAAGCAGGTCCTTGATGCGGACTTCATCCGCCTCAATACCTTCGACGCAATTATCTGCAAATGAGATCATCGCATCGGAGAGAATGCGGATCGACTGAAGCACGTTCAGTGCAACCACCGGCTTGAAAACATTGAGCTCGAAATGACCCTGGCTGGCTGCGACGGTGACGGTGGCGTTGTTGCCAAAAACCTGTGCGGCCACCATGGTCAGTGCTTCGGCTTGGGTCGGATTGACCTTGCCAGGCATGATTGATGAGCCTGGTTCGTTTTCGGGCAGCTTCAACTCACCGAGGCCGGAGCGAGGACCGGAGCCGAGAAAACGGATGTCATTGGCAATTTTGAACAGATCGGTGGCAAGTGCATTGAGGCTGCCGTGGAAATTTGTGAGTGCACCGTGGCTCGCCAGAGCCTCGAACTTGTTTGGTGCCGTTTTGAAGGGAAGGCCGGTAATATCGGATACGGCCTCGGCAAATCCTGTATCGAAACCAACAGGCGCATTGAGGCCGGTACCAACGGCGGTGCCGCCCTGTGCCAACAGGAACACGTCCGCCAAGCTTTGTTCTATGCGCTTGTGCGCGTATTCCAGCGCAGCCCGGTAACCCGAGAATTCCTGCCCAAGCGTGACTGGGGTTGCATCCTGCGTATGTGTCCGACCGATCTTGATTATGTCTGCAAAGGCCTCTTCTTTTTTGGCCAGCGCCGCCGTCAAATGGTTCAGTGCTGGAAAGAGGCGCTCCGTTGCTTCGACCGCTGTGGCAATGTGGATTGCAGTCGGAAACGTATCGTTCGACGATTGGCTCATATTGACGTGATCATTGGGATGAACCGGCTTTTTCGAGCCTTTTGTTCCACCCAGCATCTCGATAGCGCGATTGGAGATCACCTCGTTGGCATTCATGTTCGACTGCGTGCCTGATCCCGTCTGCCAGACAACGAGCGGGAAATGGTCATCCAGCTTGCCTTCGATGACTTCTTCGGCAGCGACGGTGATGGCACGGCCGATCACTTCATCCAGCTTGCCAAGTGCCATGTTGGTTTCAGCGGCGGCGCGCTTTGCTATACCGAGAGCGCGTACAAGCGGGATCGGCATTCTTTCGCCGCCGATTTTGAAATTGTGCAGTGAGCGTTCGGTTTGCGCGCCCCAATATTTGTCCGAGGCAACTTCAATCGGGCCAAAAGTATCTGTTTCGGTACGCATAGAGCTCATCATGCACTTTCCTGATGGGAGTTGGCAGATCACTACTGCGAAGCTCGACGGGAGGCAAGGTTCCAGCGGCAAATGTTGGCCGGAAAACGATGCCATGCTAAGTTAAAATCGATTAAAGCATGCAGGGAGGACAGGGCATGGCGACGCATGAAGCGCGAACCCTTCAAATTTCCATTCAGCGATCCTGGCGCGACGTTTATGACTACGCAAGCATCCCGGAAAACCTGCCGGAATGGGCCTCGGGGCTAACGTCTGCTTTGCAAAAGTCGGGCGGGGAATGGCTGGCGGACAGTCCTGCCGGTAAGCTCAGGCTACGTTTTGCACCGCCAAACGAGCTCGGCGTTCTCGATCATTGGGTCATCACTGAAACCGGTGAGGAGGTTTATATCCCGTTGCGGGTTGTCGCCAATGGAGACAATTCGGAGGTGACATTCACTTTATTCCGGCTGCCCGGAATGGACGACGAAAAATTCACGGCAGACGCAGCCTGGGTGATGCGTGATCTGCAAAAACTCAAGGACGTGCTCGAAGCACAACTTATAGAGTGAGGCAAAAATGGCCAGTTCAGGTAAAGACATGCGTATCGACTATATCGAATTCAACGTGAAGGATATTGCGCGGGCCCGCAGTTTCTATGGCAATACGTTCGGCTGGTCCTTCACCGACTACGGAGCTGATTATTGCGAATTTTCCGATGGTAATCTCAAAGGCGGATTTGCCAAGGCCGGCGAGGTCAAACCGGGTGGCGGTCCCTTGGTCATCTTCTTCGCCGAAGACCTTGCGGATACATTGAGGCGGGTTGAAAAAGCGGGCGGCAAGATCGTCAAGCCGATCTTCAATTTCCCCGGTGGGCGCCGCTTTCATTTCACCGATCCGGAAGGTTACGAATTGGCTGTCTGGTCCGACAAATGAGCGGCCGCCTCGCGCGACCGCTCTTCAATCGTCAAGCCGCGCGGGCTGTTTTTAGAGCGTTTGCCCACAGGACAAGCTGGTTAAGCTGGTTGTCGGCTGCTTCATTGAGATGTTCATAGTCTGCAAGCTTCTTCTCGCCTTTGACCACAGTGAGATATTCGGGGAAGGAGATGTGGATGCCGGTCTTGACCGATGCGGCACTCATTTCCACAAAGACCAGTCGAAGATGCTCGATTGCACGGGCACCGCCAACGCCGCCATAGCCGACAAATCCAACGGGCTTGTTAATGAACTCGCCAAGATCGATGGCATTCTTCAGAACGGCAGTCGGGCCGTGATTGTATTCCGCAACAGTGACAACAAAACCGTCGAACTCACGCAGTTTCTTTTTCCAGCGCTCCGCCGTCTCGGTTTGAGCAGTCGACGTGCGCTCTTCGCCGAAGAAGTGCATAGGATAGTCGAGCAAATCGAGGATCTCGACTTCGACATCGTCACGTTTGCCGGCTATTTCGGCGATCCATTTGGCTGGAAATTCGGCGAAACGGCCGATTCGCGTGCTACCAACGATGATGCCGATTTTTGCTTTAGCCATATTGAGGAATCCTTTGTCTTGGGATGGTAACTATTTGTGACCGGCGCTATATAAGTGACTGTTCGAAACGACCGCAAGGAGGCACTTTTTTGAAACCAGATCACTTTGAAGTAACCTCTGCCTGCAGCGCCGTCCATCACATTCTGGCGCGGGTGGGCGACAAATGGACGGTGCTGGTCGTCAATTATCTTGGCAATCGCTCAATGCGATTCAACGAGTTGAAGCGAGCGATCAATGGTATCTCGCAAAAGATGCTGACAAGCACATTGCGTAGCCTTGAGCGCGATGGTTTCGTCACGCGGACTGTCTATCCAACCATTCCGCCGCGTGTGGATTACGAGCTGACGGACCTGGGTCGCGATCTGCTGGTGCCCGTGCGTGGGTTGGGCGACTGGGCGATCAAGAATGAGCAACGTGTCAGCGAGGCCCGTGCCCGTTTCGACGCAGCCCACGGGAATGCTCAAGGACCGCGCAGATTCGCTGACGCGGCAGAATAGGGAATCCTGCTGATCCCATTGCACGTTAAGCAGCTGTGATAACAAAAAAGGCGGGTCGAACCCGCCTTTTCCGTATTTGCGTGGATAAGGACTTCTTAGAAGTCCATACCGCCCATGCCGCCCATTCCGCCGCCTGGCATCTGGGGAGCGCCGCCGTTGTCCTTCTTAGGAGCTTCGGCGATCATGGCTTCGGTGGTGACGAGAAGGCCAGCTACCGATGCCGCATCCTGCAGAGCAGTACGGACAACCTTGACCGGGTCGACGATGCCGAGAGCAATCAGATCGCCGTACTCGCCATTAGCGGCGTTGTAGCCGTAGGTGTCCTTCTTGTTCTCAAGGATCTTGCCGACAACGATCGAAGCTTCATCGCCTGCGTTCGTTGCGATCTGACGAGCCGGAGCCTGCAAAGCGCGACGTACGATGTTGATGCCAGCATCCTGATCGGCATTTGAACCCTTGAGGGTAAGACCAGCCGAAGCGCGAAGGAGAGCAACGCCACCGCCAGCAACGATGCCTTCTTCAACAGCCGCACGGGTTGCATTGAGGGCGTCGTCGACGCGGTCCTTCTTTTCCTTCACTTCTACTTCCGTTGCACCGCCAACGCGGATAACGGCAACACCGCCAGCGAGCTTGGCAAGGCGTTCCTGCAGCTTCTCACGGTCGTAGTCGGAGGTGGTTTCGTCGATCTGCTGCTTGATCTGGCCGACGCGAGCGTTGATTTCGCCCTTCTTGCCATGACCGTCAACGATCGTGGTGTTTTCCTTGGTGATCGACACCTTCTTGGCGCGGCCGAGCATGTCGAGCGTAACGCTTTCGAGCTTGATGCCGAGATCTTCGGAAATGACCTGACCACCGGTGAGGATAGCGATGTCTTCGAGCATTGCCTTGCGGCGATCGCCGAAGCCAGGTGCCTTGACAGCAGCAATCTTCAGGCCGCCACGCAGCTTGTTGACGACGAGCGTAGCAAGAGCTTCGCCTTCAACGTCTTCAGAAATGATGACGAGTGGCTTGGAGGTCTGAACAACAGCTTCAAGAACCGGCAGAAGAGCCTGGAGGTTCGAGAGCTTCTTCTCGTGAAGAAGAATGTAGGCGTCTTCGAGATCAGCAACCATCTTTTCAGGGTTGGTTACGAAGTAAGGCGACAAGTAGCCGCGGTCGAACTGCATGCCTTCGACGACTTCAAGCTCGGTGTCAGCGGTCTTGGCTTCTTCAACGGTGATAACACCCTCGTTGCCGACCTTCTGCATCGCCTTGGCGATCATTTCGCCGATTTCAGTCTCGCCATTGGCAGAGATCGTGCCGACCTGCGCAACTTCTTCCGAAGTCTTGATCTTCTTCGCGCTCTTGCCGAGCTGCTTGACAACTTCAGCAACAGCAAGATCGATGCCGCGCTTCAGGTCCATCGGGTTCATACCGGCAGCAACAGCTTTGCCGCCTTCCTGAACGATAGCCTGGGCAAGAACAGTAGCGGTCGTGGTGCCGTCACCGGCAATGTCGTTCGTCTTCGAAGCGACTTCACGCACCATCTGCGCGCCCATGTTTTCGAACTTGTCCGAAAGTTCGATTTCCTTGGCAACGGTCACGCCGTCCTTGGTGATGCGCGGAGCGCCGAAGGACTTGTCGATAACCACGTTGCGGCCTTTCGGGCCGAGCGTTACCTTGACAGCGTCTGCAAGGATGTTCACGCCGTTCAGCATGCGTTCGCGTGCGTCGCGGCCGAATTTTACTTCTTTGGAAGCCATTTTATCTCTCCTGGGATTTCACCCGGTTTGATCGAATTGTGATAGAATTCGGCGATTAGCCGAGAATGCCGAGAATGTCGGATTCCTTCATGATCAGCAGGTCTTCGCCGCCGATCTTGACTTCCGTGCCCGACCACTTGCCGAACAGGATAAGATCGCCTGCCTTGACATCCAGTGGTACGAGCTTGCCGGCCTCGTCACGAGCGCCAGTGCCTACGGAGACGATTTCGCCTTCCTGTGGCTTTTCCTTGGCAGTATCCGGAATGATGATGCCGCCGGCAGTCTTTGCTTCGGATTCGACGCGGCGTACAACAACGCGGTCGTGAAGCGGGCGGAACTTGGTTTTGGCCATGGTTAGAACCCTTGATGTTGGTGTCAAAACGATGTCGCGAACAGCTGCGCCATCCGCGTTATTAGCACTCGACAGAGGTGAGTGCTAATTGCAGCCCGAGATAGGGGAGGGGGCTGAAAGAGTCAAGGAATATCCAGTGAAATTTTCATGACACGGTGGAGTGGCGCTGTGATCCGACGAAGGCTTTTACCGCAACATCATCAATGGTCGATATGTTCTTCGCAGCCATTGCGCCTTGACAACATGCTGCCGGCGAGATCGCCGAAAATCTGCTCGCCCTGCTTCCACGGGGCATCCTGCCGAACAATCAAAGGTCTTGTGGCGCATGCGCGGCATAACGGTATTGGTTTTGATACTAAATGCTATATGTGCATTCTTGTACTTCTATAGCATAAAGCGCATCTCCGGCAGGTCAACTTTCCAGGAGTAACGATCATGCGCGCTGTCGCCTATTTCGAATCACAACCCATCACCGCTGAAACTTCATTGGTCGATATCGAGCTACCCAAGCCCGAAGCAAGTGGCAGAGACCTATTGGTTGAGGTGAGGGCGATATCTGTCAATCCCGTCGACACCAAGATCCGGGTTGGCGTAAGACCGGAAGGGGGAAGCGCCAAGGTGCTTGGCTGGGATGCGTCAGGCGTCGTGGCCGCCGTGGGTCCCGAGGCACAATTCTTCCAGCCGGGTGATGAAGTGTTCTACGCTGGTGTGATCGATCGTCCCGGCACGAACTCAGAATTTCACCTGGTCGATGAGCGTATCGTCGGCAAAAAACCATCGTCGCTGAGCTTCAACGCCGCGGCCGCCTTGCCGCTGACATCGATTACCGCATGGGAAGCGTTGTTTGATCGGCTTCACGTCGAAACACCGGTCCTCGGGGCGGCCAATGCCATCGTTATCATCGGCGGCGCCGGTGGAGTTGGATCGATCGCTATCCAGCTCGCGCGAAAGTTGACCAACCTCACCGTCATCGCCACGGCGTCGCGTCCGGAGACGCAGGCATGGGTCCGGGATCTCGGCGCTCATCACGTCATTGATCATTCAAGACCTATCGCTGCGCAAGTTGAAGCGCTGGGTATAGGCGCTCCGGGATTCGTGTTCTCAACCACCAACTCCGACGCGCATCTTGCTGAAGTCGCCGCGCTGATCGCGCCGCAGGGCCGGTTCGCACTGATTGATGATCCGAAGACGCTCGATGTCATGTTGTTGAAGCGCAAGAGCATATCGCTGCATTGGGAGCTGATGTTTACACGGGCGCTGTTCAAGACACCCGATATGGATGCGCAGCATCGAATTTTGAACAGGGTATCGGAACTCGTTGACGAGGGGACGATCAAAACTACTCTCGCTGATGACTTCGGCCCGATCAACGCCGCCAATCTGAAGAGAGCGCATGCACTCATCGAAAGCGGCCGCGCCAAGGGCAAGATCGTTCTTTCCGGATTCTGATCAGGCCAATTGCGCTGGCTGTATGGGTAGAAGAAGCGGCGACAAGAGCAGCGTCAGTCGTCGGACTGATCTTCACAAACGTGATGCGCCATATCGACGAGCATGTCGCTGACATGCTTGTCGGCGAGCTCATAGAAAATCTGCTTGGCCTGCCGGTTGCCGCGGACCAGCCGGGCCCCGCGCAACAGTCGCAGGTGATGACTTACCAGCGACTGCGACAGATCGAGGCCAGTCGCTATATCGCCGACTGATCTCGGCTCGTCCAGGCAGAAGAACAGGATGCGCAGCCGCGTCGGATCGCCAAGCAGCCGAAACGTCTCTGCGAGGATCGTCGTATCGAGTTGTGACGGGATCGCCAGCTTGTTCAATGCTTATGGCCCTGGTGACGATGGTCATGTTCCGCGTGGTCGTGACCCGTAGGGTCGTGGTCGCCATCAGGCTCCGTCCCCAGGCAACAATCGTCCACCTCACTGTCCGGCCAATCAATGGCGACAGTCGAATGTTCAATATCGAACTTCGTTTTGAGCTCGGCTTCGACCTGCTTGACCAGCAAACGTGGGTTGGCGTCACCGCGCGGCAGCACATGCAACGTCGCGAGCGCTTTTCCTGATGTGATCATCCAGACGTGAACGTGCCGAACATTGGCGCAACCGGGTATGGTTTTCTTCAAATGCTGCTCGATTTCTTCCGGCGAGGCATTTGCCGGTGCGCCCTCGAGAAGAATATGCATTGAATTTCGCAGCAATGCCCAGGCGCTGCGCAGGATCAGCAGGCAGACGAATACCGAGAGGATGGGATCTATCGGCGTCCAATTCGTATAGTAGATGACGATTGCGGCGATGATTGTCGCGACGGAACCAAGCAGATCACCAAGCACATGCAGGATCGCGCCCTTGATATTGACGTGCTCGCTGTCACCGCGCGTAAGGATCCAGAACACAGCTATATTGATCACCAGCCCGATCGTCGCGACGATCAGCATCGGCCCTGCCAGAACCTCACCGGGGTTGCGGAAGCGTTCGATGGCCTCGATGGTAATCCAGATAAGAATAGCGAACAGCGCTATGGCATTCATCAGCCCGGCAATGACTTCAAAGCGCAGATAACCGAACGTACGCCGCTCATCCGCCGCCCGTTTGCCGAAGTGGAATGCGGCGTAAGACAGAGCCAGCGCAGCGGCATCGGTCACCATATGGCCAGCATCAGCGATCAGCGCCAGCGAACCGGACAATACACCGCCGATAACTTCGACGATCATGAAGGCAAATGTGATGAAAAACGCGATCAGCACCTTGCGCTGATTATCCACCGTGATCTTCGGTGCGTGGTCGTGGCCTTCGTGTGAATGTGACATGGCGTGCCCTGATGATAACAAACATATCAATAAGTGTTCATATGTATGCTGTCAATATTTGGAAGCGAAACAATCGCCGACGATCATGGGTGACACATTTCATGCAATCGGGTAAGCGGTGTCGGGCTTTGCGTTCTCGGAAAGGATCGGCATGACCGATATGATACATTTGCAGCGTCTCGACGAATTGATGGATCGTTACGATGTACTCCTGTGCGATGTCTGGGGCGTTCTGCACAATGGCGTGGATTCGTTTGCTTCCGCATCAGCCGCTCTTTCACGTGCGCGGAAAGCCGGTCTGACGGTCGTCCTCATAACAAATGCACCGCGCCGTTTTGATAGCGTCGCGCAGCAGATACACGCGCTTGGCGTGCCGGAATCTTCCTACGATCGCATTGTCACATCGGGGGACGTGACGCGCGAGCTGATCCGCAATGCGCCGCGCCGCGTCTTTCATCTTGGGCCTGAGCGCGATGAAACCCTGTATGAAGGGCTGGACGTCGAACTTGTCGAGGAACGCGAAGCAGAAGTCGTCGTATGCACTGGGTTCTTTGATGATGAGACGGAAGCGCCGGAAGACTATGCCGAAATGCTCATTCGATTCCGCTCACGGGATCTGCCGTTCATCTGCGCCAATCCAGATATTGTCGTCGAGCGCGGCGATCGCCTTATATGGTGCGCAGGCGCACTTGCTCGCGACTATGGCCAACTTGGCGGCCGGACATTGATTGCCGGCAAGCCGCATCGCCCAATTTACGAAGCCGCTGTTGGCGCTGCTGCGGAAGTGCGCGGCGAGCCTGTCGATACCGCGCGCGTCCTCGCTATCGGCGATGGCATGCTGACTGACATCAAGGGCGCCGATCTTTTTGGAATTGACGCTCTTTACATTTCCGGTGGTATCCATGCTGGAGACTACGTCATGGGCGGCGTTCAAGACCTCGAAAAACTCATTGCATTTCTGGCGAAGCACGGCAGCAATCCCGTGGCCACGATGACCATGCTGGCCTGAGGTCAAACATCATGTCGATCCTGCGTTTGACCGAACAGCAGGGCGGGTGCAAAGGTGCTCGATTCCGCAATGTTGAAGGTCAATTTGCAGGTCTCAACTTCCCTCACGTGAGCCTATCGAACCACGTACAGTGCCGATACTCAATATTTGTTAAAGACGTTGAATCGTCACCACGGCCTTGCGTATCATCTTGTCTTGTATAAGCTGGTACGGCTTGGGCTCCAGACCATTTTCACGACCGTGCTGTCCGGGCATTGCACGACAATGTTTTTTCCACTGATATCCGCAAATAATATTTAAAGTTATTTTAAGAGGTCTCTATGAAAGGACTAATCGCCTTATCCCTGTTCGCAGCCACATTCTTCGTCAATACCGCTTTTGCCCAAAATACGTCAGATGATATCTGGCAGGAAACCGAGATTGCGACACCGCGCAGTCTCAACACCAAAATGCCATCAAAATTCCGCTCCTTTAAAGTCAAATTTGGCGCCTTTAAGAAAACGGCATCAGAGGCGGCAGATGCCTCCAGTACCACTACGGCAAACACAAAACCGAACGGAGCAACAGAGGATCATATTATCCTGCCGCTGCCGGAAGGCGGCGAAAGCTCCTTCACCCTTGCCGATTCCGGCGTGATGTCAGAAAAGGCAATGCAGGAATCGCCAGATATCCGCAGCTATATGGGGTCTGACAAGGACGGCCGCCATCTGCGACTGGATATTTCGCCGTTTGGTATCCGGGCCATGGTAACCGATAAGAACGGCACCTGGTACATTGATCCTCTGGAGCGGTACGAGGGCAAAATAAAATTCGCCAAAGGAAAAGATGATCAATATGTGCTCTATAACCGGAAGGATTTGCCACCGGAAAAGGTAAATCTCCGTAAAGATTTGCCAAAAGAGCCAAAAACACAGGACATTCGCGAAAAACCTGTGCCGCTGCCCTCGCCAACAGCGCTGAAAGAAGCAAAACCACAGGACATTCATGAAGATCCTGTGCAGCCCTCGCCAGATCCGGTGACGAAAAAAGATGAGATCGTTAAATTTGGAAAAACATTACGGCAATTTCGCATAGGTTACACCGTTGGTTTTGATTATATTCAACGTTTTAATGTCATTTCTACTAGAAATGATGATGATCTTGAAAAATCGCAGTATAAGGCGGCCTATTCACAAATAATTATGCTGACAAATCGGCTCAATGCAGTATACGAACGTGATGTGGGCGCTCATTTTAATTTGGTGAATAGTAAAAGAATGCTATTTAACATACATGATGACAATTGCGATGCCTGTGTTGACATTATTCTTGATGAATCGCAATCATGGGGCAGCGGACACTACCGTCGATCGGGGAAGATAAAACTAATCGATGTGGGGCTACCAGGTCCGGAGTATAACTTTGTGGAGGAGATCCTGGATCAGGAGGTAGGTCATTATCTGGGTGCGCACCATACGTTCTCTGGTTGTAATTTAGGTGACCCTTATTTCTCTGACAGCAACTACGGTGTCATGGTCGAGCCCAGAAGCGGGACAACCATTATGGGATATGATGGTCAGTGCACTGGTCAGGATATAAATAATAATAGAGATACAAGTTTAAAAGAATATATTGTATATCATTCTGATTTGTATTTCAATGCGTATAGTATTACAGAAATGCAAGACTTCATGTCTAATAACAAATCGTCATCTGACGTTGAGAAAGAAAATCTTAATACGGAAGATATAATGATTGACGGTATTGCATTTTTTGCCAACGGTAAAACAATTCCAGCAAAAACTCCTTTTACGTTGCAAGCGTCTGCTAGAAATTCTGTGAAACCAATTGCATCAATATTGCCATTCAAGTCAGAAAAGGAGGCGTTTAATTATGTTAAAACGAATAAAACGAAAGCTGAATTTGTCCCAGAAGGCGTATCGAAAAATTTAAAACCTGTTATATCCAGCAACGATGCATTGACTTTTACTTGGGATGAAAATGATATTGCGAAAGTAAAAGAAGAAGGTATCACAAGCGACGGGATTGCCCCTCCAGCGGATCGTGGTTTTGGCCCCCTCTTCAGATCGTTTCCTCCAATTTCTGCGGATCCTGATGGAATAGCCAGGCGAACATTTCCAAGTGTTGCCAGAATTTTCGGGTATCCTCCAATGCTAGGTTATGAACCCGTTGATGTATGGGAAAGTGGTGAGAACTTTGCAACGACAACTCGCCATCTGTCATTTCAGCTTACAGTTCGCGATAATGCTCAAACAGACCTGCATCCGAAACCGGAAGATTTTGCCCTGGAGTACTTGGCCGAACCAAGCCATAATTTGTCTTTTGATGATTGGATTGCAAGCAAGGTTGTAGCACCGACAGGGGCGATCGCTCAAATAAGATTTAGTGTTGAAAATACCGGCAGGGCTTTTGCGGTAACAAGCCCGAACAGCAATGTGAGCTGGCTGGCAGGGTCAACTCAAACCATTAAATGGAATGTTGCAGGTACTGATAATAATACAATTGCCTGCAAATATGTGACTATAGAAATGTCCAAAGACGGTGGATATACTTATTTACCCACCCCTCTTGCAGCCCATGTTGCCAATACGCCCGTTGAACTTGACCTTAATGATAAGGCGGCTGTCGATGCGAAGGGCAACCATGTTCCAACAATTGCCAGAACGGATATTCAGATCCCACGGCCTGTGACTGTTGTTAATGGCGTTCAACTCGTTGCAGATGAGTCCCACGCACCCGACACCAAAGTGCGCTATAAAATCAGCTGTGACAATAACATTTTCTTTGCCGTGTCACCGGTCAATTCGACGGTTTCTTATTAGATGAGGCGTTCTACCCGGTTGGAGTGGTGATTAGTCATCACTCCTCTTCTTTAGGATGCTACTTATAAGGTAAGGAATAGCCTTCACACCGGCGGTATTCACGCTACGGACCATGTCACGGACAGCACTCACTGCGTCGAAAAACTGTTGGCTTTTTTGGCAAAGCACGGCAGTAATCCAGTGGCCACGATGACCATGCTGGCCTGAGGAGAGATATGTCCATCCTGCGTTTGACCGATCCGAACCATTTGCCCGAGCACCTCAAAGGTGCTGTGGTCGCGATCGGCAATTTCGATGGTGTACATCGTGGTCACCAGGCTGTGCTGGAACGAGCGCTTGAGGCAGCGCAGGCGGCGCGAAAGCCATCGCTCGTCCTGACTTTCGAACCGCATCCGCGCAGCGTGTTTGTACCGGACCAGCCGGTAGACCGCTTGACCCCTGCCGCCGAGAAAGCCTCCATTCTCGAGGCACTGGGCTTTGATGCGGTGGTCGAGTGCCATTTCACGCGCGCGTTTTCGCAACTGACTGCAGACGTATTTGTGGACCAGATACTGGTCGGCGGCCTGGCGGCGAGCCGCATCGTCACTGGGTTTGATTTTCATTTCGGCAAGAACCGCCAGGGCGGCCCCGCCTTTCTGATGGATGCCGGCGAAAAGCGTGGCTTTGACGTCACTCTGGTCGATGCCTTCCGCGATGAGGGCGGTCACGCGATCTCATCAAGCCGTATTCGCGAGCTTTTCGGCGAAGGGGAGGTGGTGGAGGCGGCGGGTCTACTCGGTTATCGCCACCGTGTCCGGGCCGAGGTCATTGGCGGCAAACAGCTGGGCCGCACCATCGGATTTCCGACAGCCAACATGGTTTTGCCTCCGGAAACACATCTGAAACATGGCATCTATGCTGTGCGTTTCCGCCGGGCTGATGGCACGCTCCAGGATGGCGTTGCCAGCTTCGGCCGGCGGCCGACGGTTGACACGGATGGTGAACCGCTACTCGAAACCTATGTCTTCGATTTCAACGGGGATCTCTATGGTGAAACCTGCGCCGTATCATTCTTTGGTTATCTGCGCGGCGAGGAAAAATTCGACGGCCTGGAACCGATGATGCAGCAGATCAAGCGCGACGAAGAGGAAGCGCGAGCCTTGCTTCAGGGTGTACAGCCATTGTCGGCGCTCGATCAGACGATCAACTTCGATTGAATTGGTAAATTGTTTACCAAGACAATAAAGCCAATTTTATCTATCTTTCGGTAGCGTCGCCGGATAACTTGCCATCTCCCAGGCAGGGTTCCGGAGTGATTTCATGTCTATTCGCCTGATTGGCGCTCTCTCGAGCGCATTGTTTTTTGCGGGATCAACTGCAGTTTTTGCTGATGAGTATTATCCGGACAGCCAGCCAACCAGTAGCACACGCGGAGATCATTGGTGGTCAGGCGACTGGTATCTCACGCTTGGCGCCAAAGGCTTCGTTGCGCCAAAATATGAAGGCGCCAAGGACTATATGCTCAGCGCTGCCCCGGTTATCTCTCTTGGCCGCGCAGGGAAGTCGGTTCGTTTTTCCTCGCTCAACGACAATGCCTCCCTCGGTTTCATCGACACCGGCGTTTTCCGCGCTGGTATCACCGGTAAACTGATTACCGGGCGCGACGATGGTGACTCTGACGATCTCAAAGGCCTTCACGATGTCGACTGGGGATTCGAGCTCGGTGGCTTTGCGGAATTCTATCCGACGGACAATATTCGCGGCCGGGTCGAGGTGCGGCGCGGTATCGGCGCTCATGACGGCGTCGTTGCCGATTTTGCCATCGATGCTTTCAAGGACATAACGCCAACAGTGCGCGTGTCCGCGGGTCCGCGTGCAACCGTTGCCTCCAAGGACTATTTTGAAGAATATTATGGTGTGACGGCCAGCGAGTCTGTGGCGTCGGGCCTCGCACGGTATTCTCCGGGCGGTGGCCTAAAATCGCTTGGGGTCGGCGGTCAGATCACTTGGCAGACCACCGACAAAATCACGACGAGCGCTTATGCCGAGTATAGCCGGCTGATGGGGCCGGCGGCAGATTCAAGCCTGGTCAGGGAACGTGGTTCGGCCAATCAGGCGACATTGGGCGTGCAGGCAACCTACCGGTTCGACTTCGCGCTTTAAAGGGCTGAAGCGGCGCACGCGAAGTTTATTGCGCCTCCCTCTTTATTCTATGAGCGGTGGTTGCTAAAAGCGCGGCATGAAAACCGTTTGCAGGACTGGCGCGCAGTCCATACCTATTCACGCGATACGAATTACTGGCCCGGCCTTGCCGCGTTCCTGAAGCTTCGGCTTTGCGGTGCGGAAGGTCCGGGGCGGCGCCTTTGCGCTCTAATATGATTTCTTCGAATCCTGCCCGCTGCGATAACGCGCGGGCCCCATCACAAGCTGGTAAAATGACCGATACGTCCACGACACTCGACTATTCGAAAACACTCTATCTGCCGCAAACGGACTTTCCGATGCGCGCGGGGCTGCCCGCCAAGGAACCGGAATTCGTCGCGCGCTGGCAGGAGATGAATCTCTACAAGAAGCTGCGCGAGGACGCGAATGGGCGTCCGCTCTACGTCCTGCATGACGGCCCGCCCTATGCCAACGGCAACATCCATATCGGCCACGCGCTGAATAAGATCCTCAAGGACGTCATCACCCGCTCGTTCCAGATGCGCGGCTATGACTCCAATTATGTGCCCGGCTGGGATTGTCACGGCCTGCCGATCGAATGGAAGATCGAGGAGCAGTACCGCGCCAAGGGCAAGGACAAGGACGAGGTGCCGATCAACGAGTTCCGCAAGGAGTGTCGTGAGTTCGCCACGCATTGGATCAAGGTCCAGTCGGCGGAGTTCAAGCGCCTCGGCATCGAAGGCGATTTCGAAAACCCCTACACGACGATGGCCTTCCATGCGGAAAGCCGCATTGCCGGTGAATTATTGAAATTCGCAATGTCAGGTCAGCTTTATCGCGGCTCAAAGCCCGTTATGTGGTCCGTGGTCGAGCGCACCGCGCTCGCCGAGGCTGAAGTTGAATATGCGGATATCGAAAGCGATACGATCTGGGTGAAGTTTCCTGTTGCTGAAGGACCTCAGGATTTATTGTCTGCGTCAGTCGTCATCTGGACCACTACGCCCTGGACAATCCCCGGCAACCGAGCGGTGAGCTATTCGCCGCGCGTTGCGTATGGGCTGTACGAGGTTGAGTCTGCAGAGAATGATTTCGGTCCGCGTCCTGGCGAGACGTTGAGTTTCGCTGATGCGCTTGCCGAAGAATCGGCAACGAAAGCCAAGCTGACCTTCAAGCGCATCAGGACCGTTTCGGCTGATGAACTTGCGGCGATCACGCTTGCCCATCCCTTCAAAGGCCTTAACGGCGGCTATGAATTCGACGTTCCCATGCTGCCCGGCGATCATGTCACCGACGATGCCGGCACAGGCTTTGTCCACACGGCGCCCGGCCATGGCCGCGAGGACTTCGATGCCTGGACGGATGCGGCGCGCGAACTTGAGGCAAAGGGCATTTCGTCAGCGATCCCCTTCACCGTGGACGATGCCGGCTATTATACAAAGGACGCGCCGGGCTTCGGCCCCGACCGTGAAGGCGGTGCTGCGCGCGTTATCGATGACAATGGCAAAAAGGGCGACGCCAACAAGGCCGTCATCGACGAGCTCATCGCACGTGGCGCGTTGTTCGCGCGTGGTCGCCTGAAACATTCTTATCCGCATTCCTGGCGCTCGAAGAAGCCGGTGATCTTCCGCAATACACCGCAATGGTTCGTCTATATGGACAAGGACCTCGGCGATCAGACGACGCTGCGTTCGCGCGCACTTGCCGCGATCGACGAGACGCGTTTCGTCCCTGCCGGTGGCCAGAACCGTTTGCGTGCGATGATCGAGGATCGCCCTGATTGGGTGTTGTCGCGCCAGCGCGCCTGGGGTGTGCCGATTTGCGTCTTTGCCGACGAAAACGGTAATGTCCTGAAGGACGATGGTGTCAACGCTCGCATCCTCGAAGCATTCGAGCAGGAAGGAGCCGATGCCTGGTTCGCAGAAGGTGCGCGCGAGCGGTTCCTTGGTGAAAAGGCCAATGAGCCGTGGACGCAGGTCCGCGATATTCTCGATGTCTGGTTCGATTCCGGTTCAACCCATGTGTTTACGCTGGAGGACCGCCCTGACCTGAAGTGGCCTGCCGACGTCTATCTCGAAGGTTCGGATCAGCATCGCGGCTGGTTCCATTCCTCGCTGCTGGAAAGCTGCGGTACGCGTGGTCGCGCGCCCTACGACACCCTTGTCACCCATGGATTTACCATGGATGAGGAAGGGCGAAAGATGTCGAAATCGCTCGGCAATACGGTGACTCCGCAGGATGTCATCAAGGATTCCGGTGCGGATATCCTGCGGCTTTGGGTCATGACGACCGATTACTGGGAAGACCAGCGTCTCGGCAAGAACATTATCCAGACCAACATCGACGCCTATCGCAAATTGCGTAACACGATCCGCTGGATGCTCGGCACGCTTGCTCATGATGAGGGCGATGAGATCGCCTATCAGGATATGCCAGAGCTCGAGAAGCTGATGCTGCACCGGCTTGCGGAACTCGATGAAGTTGTACGCACGGGCTATGACGCTTTCGAGTTCAAACGTATCACCCGCGCGCTGGTCGACTTCATGAATGTCGAACTCTCGGCCTTCTATTTCGATATCCGCAAGGACTCGCTTTATTGCGATGCGCCGTCGAGCATCAGACGCAAAGCCTCGCTTCAAGTCGTTCGCTATCTCTTTGACCGCATCGTCACATGGCTGGCTCCGATGCTGCCGTTCACGATGGAGGAAGCTTGGCTGGACCTCCACAAGGACGCAGTATCGGTGCATCTGGAGCAGTTTCGCGAAGCGCCAAAGGAATGGAAGAATGATGAACTTGCCGCCAAATGGCGCAAGGTGAAAGATGTCCGCCGTGTCGTAACCGGTGCGCTTGAACTGGAGAGGGCAAAGAAAACCATCGGCTCGTCCCTTGAGGCGGCGCCCGTGGTCTACATTACGGATCCGGAATTGCTTGCTGCGGTAAAAGGTCTGGATATGGCGGAGATCTGCATCACCAGCGACATCACGATAAAAGGCGAAACAGCACCAGCGGATGCGTTTGTCTCCGATGATGTGAAGGGCGTTGCGGTTATATCTCAACGTGCGACGGGGACGAAGTGTGCCCGTTCGTGGCGATATACGCACGATGTCGGCTTGGACCCGGCATTTCCTGATGTTTCAGCCCGTGATGCCGAGGCTCTCCACGAGCTGGAAAAACTTGGAAAGTTGGCTGTTTAGAGAAGAAATGCGGATTGCTGGATAAAGTGATCCGCATATGCCTCTGTAAAAACATGCACAGACTTGCTTAATCTATTTGGCCTCATGTAAAAGGCTTGCCATTGAGTTGCCTGATTTTAGAGGCAGGGCATAGATCAAGCAGAATTGATCGGCAGTCGGAACTGCCCAGACATGGGTTGGAAATAGCGAGTTATGGATTTGAACGGACGCATTACGGTTTTCGGTGCACTGGTCGCGTCACTGGCCCTTGGCGGTTGCATGTCGTCGCCCACCTATGGGACGGACAAGACTGCTGGCAGCCAGCTCCTTGACGACGTATCGAACATGGCCTCCTTCGGATCATCCAAGAAGAAGAACCAGATCGCTTACAACCCGCGTCCCGAACTCGTCCGTCCGGCCGAGGGCAAGGTAGCACAGCTACCAGCACCGCAGAACGATGTCGTGAAAACCGACAGCGCAAACTGGCCGGAATCGCCCGAGGCGCGGCGCAAGCGCATACGCGACACAGCTACCGCGAACCAGAACAATCCGAATTTCGTGCCGGAAGTCGAGAATGACATGCCTCTTGCCCAGCAATCTGCAGGCAAGCCGGAATATGGCTTCTTCAACGACAAGTCTCCTGCCAATCAGGGATCGAAAAGCAGTGCGGGGGCAGATTTTCGCGCTCGCAAGCTTGCGTCGACAGCCGGCTCGCCAACAACGCGCCGTTACCTGAGCGAGCCGCCACTTGAATACCGCGCGCCAGCCCCAACCGCTGCAGCCAATGAGCTGGGCGAAGATGAGGCCAAGAAAGAGCGGGAACGTAAAGCCGCTGCCAAAAAAGACAAAGGCTTCAGTTGGAGAAATCTCATTCCTTGGGAATAAAGATTTAACAGCCGCGCGCAGTCTGCAAGGTCACACAATAGTTGAGCTATTATTCCCTGAACGATCGTGAAGGTCGTCAAGACCGACAAAAATCGCAACTAGGACGATGTTATCGCACCCTAATACTCAAGGGTGACTATTTCTGGCACTAGAAGCGGCAGTCGATCGCTCCAGGCATCGCCGATCAGTCAGCTGCTGCGCTGATCGAGTTGGGTTTTGACCCTGATCTTGGGCCCGGCCACCACGTTTGGCTCTTCCTATAGCGATTCTAGCAACGAGAATTGTGGAACGGATTGACGCTTTCGTTTACAAGGGGACCGCGTCGCTTCCATCTTCCCATCGAGGACCGCAACAATTGTTCATCCTGCGATTTCTTGGCCTGATCATCCTTATAATTTTGACGCTTATCGGCTTTCTGTGGGGAGGGTTTGCACTCTGGTATCAATTGCCGTTCGGCATTGCCGGTAATATTGGTTGCCTGTTGCTCTGGGCGGCTATCGTTTTCGCCGTCCTTTGGCTGGAGTTCAAGGGTCGTGCCTGGCGCGCGCTTATCGTGCTGGTCCCGGTCATGGTTGGCCTCGGCTATTGGTGGAGCACTATCACACCCTCGTTGAATCGCATTTGGGCCGATGATGTTGCGCAGACTGTGACTGGCTCACTCAACGGAAACTATGTGACGCTATCCAACATTCGCAACTTTGAATGGCGAACGCCGGCTGACTACACACCGCGCTGGGAAGTTCGGACTTATGATCTTCAAGATCTGGAGTCCGTCGACTTGTTTCTGTCCTATTGGTCGAATCCCGCCATCGCCCATACGCTTGTCAGCTTTGGCTTCAATAACGGCGATCACGTTGTTTTCTCTGCAGAGATTCGCAAGGAGCGTCATGAAGAGTTCTCCGAAATCGGAGGGTTCTTCAAGGAATTTGAGCTGGCGATGATTGCCGCCGACGAGCGCGATATCATTCGATTGCGTACCAATATCCGCAAGGAGGATGTTTATCGCTATCGCATCAATCTCAGGCCGGAGATGCGACAGGCACTCTTCCTGTCCTATATTGACAACGCCAATCATCTGGCGACCACAGCAAAATTCTACAATACGATAACCGCCAACTGCACGACGGTCATTTTCGACATGGCCCGTGCTATCACGGCGGAACTACCGCTCGATTACCGGGTCATTCTGTCAGGCTATTTGCCCGGCTATCTTTATGACATCGGCGCCATCGATCATCAGAAACCGTTGGACGCGACGATAAAAGCAGCTTCGATCAACCAGCGTGCTCAGAATGCTGACGCAGATGCGGATTTTTCCGCGAAAATCAGGGCAGAAAATTAAAGTCTTTTTGTGCGGAAGAATTCCTTGAGCATGACTTCAACCTCCTGTTCCTGAAAGCCGGAATATACCTCCGGTGCGTGGTGGCAAGTGGGCTGAGCAAAAAACCGCGCACCGTTTTCCACGCCGCCGCCTTTGACGTCCTGTGCGCCGTAGTAGAGCCGCCTTATGCGGGCGAAAGAAATTGCCGCCGCACACATGGTGCAGGGCTCCAAGGTCACGTAGAGATCGCAACCGGTGAGGCGTTCGTCATCCAGGATCTGGCAGGCTTCGCGGATGACGAGGATTTCCGCATGTGCCGTTGGATCCTTGAGTTCGCGTGTGCGATTGCCCGCCTGCGCCACGATTGTCCCATCTTTGACCAGGACCGCGCCGATCGGCACCTCGCTGCGCGTCGCGGCGTCATGCGCTTCGGCAAGGGCCACACTCATTGGATCAGTTTTTTGGTTCACGCGGCGCTCATCGTCCAGAATTTACTCGCAAGAAAACCTCATAGCTGTTAGTGAGCGCTGCTGAAAGGCAAACATTCCATGACAAGTTCAAATGATGACGGGAAGGGCGGCAAACGTCCCTTTGAAAAGCGCAGCTTCGACAAGCGGGGCAATGAAGGCGACCGCGCCAGAGGCCCGCGCAAGTTCGATGACGCTCCCGCCAAACGTGGGGCCGACCAGCGCAAGCCCTCGCGTGACGAAGCTCCGGCCGAAGAAGGCGAACGTATCGCCAAGCGCTTGGCTCGCGCCGGCATAGCTTCTCGGCGAGAGGCCGAAACGATGATCGCTGCGGGCCGCGTTTCCGTCAATGGCAAGCGGCTCGAAAGCCCGGCCATCAACGTCATGCCTGCTGATCGCATCGAAGTCGATGGCAAGCCTTTACCACAAAAGGAACGCACGCGTCTTTGGCTTTACCACAAGCCTGCAGGTCTTGTAACGACCAACCGTGACCCGGAGGGGCGCCAGACCGTCTTTGAATCCTTGCCAAAGGATATGCCGCGCGTTCTTTCGGTCGGCCGCCTTGACATCAACACGGAAGGATTGCTGCTTCTCACCAATGATGGCGGGCTATCCCGCGCTCTTGAACTTCCTTCTACCGGCTGGCTCCGCCGCTACAGGGTACGTGCTCATGGCAGCATTACCCAGGAAAAGCTGGATACGCTGAAGGATGGCATTGCAGTCGATGGCGTCTTCTACGGTGCGATCGAAGCGACCCTGGAGCGCGAACAGGGCTCGAACGTGTGGATCATGGTTGGCTTGCGCGAAGGTAAAAACCGCGAAGTCAAAAATGTACTTGGCGCACTTGGACTTTCAGTCAACCGGCTGATCCGCATTTCCTATGGACCGTTCCAGCTCAGCGATCTGCCGGAGGGCTCGGTGCGCGAAATGAATGGCCGAACCTTGCGCGACCAGCTTGGGGAACGGCTGATCGAAGAATCCGGGGCGGATTTCGATGCGCCAATAATCAACGAGTTCTCAAATGATGCGGTGAAGGGTGAGGCGGTCCAGCAGCCAAGCGAGCGTCCGGAGCGCCGCTCATCCGAGTGGATATCCAGTGCACCGGTTGCCAAGGCCCGGGGACCGCGCAAATCCAAGGACGAAAAGCGCGAGCAAACGTTGTCCCGCTGGACTACCGATCGGAACGATCGTCCTGCCGTACCACGCAGTGGTCGCGATGAACGCCCCGCTCGGGCCCCGCGTGACGGCGATCAAAAACCGCGCAAGCCGCTGGGCGTGAATTCGAAAGCAGATCGAGAACGCAAGGAAGATGAGGCGCTTGCTCCGCGCAAGTCTCGCGGCGCCAATGTCTGGATGGCTCCTGGCGCGCGTCCGATGGGCAAGGCACGGGCGAAGGCCTTGGCAGCGCGAGAAGAGCAAGACCGTTCGGACAGCCCTCGTGCCGACAAGCCCAAGCGCTTCGGCGAAGGCTCGGCTCGGCCAGCCCGTGATCGTGCTGCCGGTGATCGCCCTGCCCGTGATCGTTCTGCCGGTGATCGCCCCACAGGCAGCCGTTCTTCCGCTGGTTATGCCGGCGACAAGCCGCGCAGTTTTTCGCCCCGCCCTCCACGGAGCGAAGGCGGCACCGATGACAGACCAAAGCGGGCATTCGGAGCTGCGCGACCTGAGGGTTCGAGGGACGGATCTCGTCCGGATCGTCCGCCACGCGTCGGCAAGCGAGAGCGCGCCGAATTGAAGGAGCGGGAAGCGAGGGGTGAGCGTCCGGCTCACGGTGATCGCCCGGCGCGTGCCGAACGTCCGTATGGGGCGAGCGGCAAGCCAACCCGAGCGCCCGGCCGCCAAGACGGCAAAACGGCAGACCGGCCATATGGCGGGCCCAAAGGTCCGCCGAGAGGCCGGTCCGGCGGCGGTGGCGCAAGTCGTCCTCCGCGTGGCGATAAACCCAAATCCTAGGACCTGAAGCCATGCGAATTGTCGGTGGCAGATTTCGCGGGCGTGCCTTGGCGACGCCCGCCTCCAACGCAATACGGCCGACAACTGACCGTACGCGCGAAAGCCTTTTCAATATTCTGGTGCACAACTATCCCGAGAAGTTTGAATCGACCCGCGTACTCGACCTGTTCGCCGGTACAGGCGCACTCGGCCTTGAGGCATTGTCACGCGGCGCTCGCTATGGTGTGTTCATTGAAGAATCGACGGAAGGGCGCGGACTGATCCGCACCAACGTCGAGGCATTTGGTCTGCTCGGCAACACCAAGATATTCCGCCGTGATGCAACGAAACTTGGCGACGCCGGCACCATCGAGCCATTTGATCTGGTCTTTGCCGATCCCCCCTATGGAAGAGGCCTCGGCGAGATGGCATTTAAATCCGCGCTTGACGGCGGTTGGCTCAATCCAGACACACTTCTGGTGCTTGAGGAAGAGGCTGAAGCTGTGGTCGAACTCGATCCGCGATTTTCGGTTGTCGAAGAACGTCCATACGGCGGAACGGTTATACGGCTTGTCACATTGAAGTCGTAAAGACCGCGATTGTATCGCTATTCGTGAAACAGAACTGGATCGATTTTTATGTCCTTCGTTTTAAGCCGCGCACTTGCGGTATTTGTCCTGGTCGGCGCGTCGACCCTTGCGGTTGTTTCTTTCCTTCCAGCACGCGCAGATACTGTTCCGCAAACCGCGAAGGCGATCGAGACGACCAATAAGGATGACGTTTCGTCGTTCTATCTGGACAACGGACTCGAGGTTGTCGTTATTCCGGATCATCGCGCGCCTGTCGTCACACACATGATGTGGTACCACGTGGGTTCAGCGGATGAAGAACCCGGCAAATCTGGCATCGCACATTTCTTTGAACACCTTATGTTCAAAGCCACCAAGACCTATCCAGCGGGTGAATTTTCCCGCAAGGTCGCCGAGATTGGCGGGCAGGAAAACGCTTTTACCTCCTACGACTACACTGCGTTCTATCAGCAGGTCGCTCCATCGGCTCTCGAAATGGTCATGACCTATGAGGCCGACCGGATGGAAAACCTCATCTTGAATGACGATGTGGTCAAGACCGAGCGCGATGTCGTGCTTGAGGAGCGCCGCTCGCGGACCGACAGCAACCCTTCGGCCTTGCTTGCGGAAGAGGTCAATGCAACGCTCTACCAGAACCATCCCTACCGGATGCCGGTGATTGGCTGGCTGCACGAAATGCAGCGGTTGAATCTCAAGGACGCGCTTGCATTTTACACCAAATATTACACCCCGAATAACGCGACGCTTGTCGTCTCGGGTGATGTCGATCTGGCTACGGTGAAGGCGCTTGCCGAAAAGACTTATGGCAAGGTTCCGCGCCGGGCAGAGCCTGGAAAACGCGAGCGTCCGCAAGAGCCGGAGCAGAATACCAAGCGTACCGTCTCACTGGCCGACCCGCGGGTCTCGCAACCGAGTTTCCAGAAGATGTGGCTTGCTCCTTCCTATACCAGTGCCAAACCGGGGGAGGCTGAAGCCTTGGATCTTTTGAGCGAAATTCTGGGTGGATCCAACCGCAGCCGCATCTACCAATCATTGGTCATCACCGACGGAACTGCTGCAAGCGCCGGCGCCTATTATCAAGGCGGGTCGCTGGATACCGGCAGTTTCGGTGTCTACGGTTCGCCACGCGGTACAGCCACCCTGACCGAAGTCGAAGCTGGTATCGACGCTCAGATCGCCAGAATCATCAAGGACGGCGTAACGGAAGATGAACTCGAGAAGGCGCGCAATCGTTTCCTGAAAAGCGTCATTTTCGCCCGTGACAGTCAGGCTGGCATGGCGCGCATCTATGGCTCGACGCTCTCGACTGGACAAACCATTCAGGACATTCAGGAATGGCCAGATCGCATCCGCGCGGTAAAGGTTCAGGATATCCAGATGGTGGCGCAGCGCTATCTTGTCGATAGCCGTTCGGTTACGAGTTATCTCATGCCGGAGGACGGCAAACCCGATCAGAAATCGGACAACGAGCCCGCAGAAGCACAACAACCAGAAGCGCCTGCAGAAGGGGCCGTCCAATGACCGCGCCAATCATGAAGCGATTTGCCGCCCTGTTTTTCCTGATCCTGTTCTCCGCTGCTCCAAGTTATGCGGTCGAGATAAAGGAAGTCGTCTCGCCGAAAGGCGTCAAGGCCTGGCTGGTGCAGGACGATTTCGTCCCGCTGATTTCCATGCGCTTTTCGTTCAAGGGCGGATCGACCCAGGATCCTGACGGCAAGGAAGGTCTTGCCAATTTGATGACCGGCCTTTTCGATGAAGGTGCTGGTGATTTCGATTCGCAAACTTTTCAGGAGAAGCTGGACGACGTCGGCGCCGAGATGAGCTTCAACGCCGACGATGACGACGTTACGGGATCCATTCGTATGCTCGCCGAGAAACGGGATCAGGCCGTTGATCTTCTGACACTGGCAGTCAACAAGCCTCGTTTCGATCAAGCGCCGATTGACCGGATTCGTCAGCAGATTGTTGCAGGGATCAAGTCGTCTGAACGTGATCCCAACACGATAGCCGGACGTAAATTCGCGGAAGCGCTTTATGGCGATCATCCCTATGGGCGTCGTTCAGAAGGCACGGAAGCGAGCCTGAATTCGATCACCCATGATGATCTGGCAACCTTTCACAAACACAATTTCGCCCGCGATAATCTGATTGTTGCCGTGGTCGGTTCGATCAGTCCCGAAGAGTTAAGTCCACTGCTTGACAAGGTGTTTGGCGACCTTCCGGAGAAAGCTGAACTTGAGACCGTCAGCGAGGCCAAGCTTGCGTTTGGTCAAATTACGCGCGTTGATTACGTCCTGCCGCAGACGTCGATCTCCATGGTTTATCCCGGTGTTCGTCGTCAGGATCCCGATTTCTTTCCCGCCTATATCATGAACCATATTCTTGGCGGCGGCACATTCTCTTCCCGGATTTACAACGAGGTGCGCGAAAAGCGCGGTCTTGCTTATTCGGCGGGCTCGAACCTCGTGACACGCGATCATATGGCGGCGCTGATGGTGAACACGGCCACCCGGGCTGATCGCGCCAACGAAACCCTGCAGATATTGAAAACCGAGATCGCCAAAATGGCCAAGGACGGCCCGACGGAAGACGAGCTTGACGAGGCCAAGAAATATCTTGTCGGGTCCTATGCCGTGAACAATCTCGACTCGTCGTCGGCTGTCGCCAGTACGCTTATCGGCTTGCAGGACGAAAATCTCGGCCGGGACTATATCGACAAGCGCGCCGAGCTGATCAACCGGGTAACGCTCGATCAGGTCAAGGAAGCGGCCAAAAAATTGCTTGAAACGGATCCGGCTATTCTCATCGTCGGGTCGCCACAATCCTGAGAAGAATGGGAGCGCCATGATCGCTCGCGATCTGCAAGAGATGGATGAGCAGAGCGGCGCGGGTAGCCCCGCCGACGTACCGACTTTCGCCATTGCACTCGGCGGCGGTGGTGCGCGAGGGCTGGCTCACATCAATGTCATTGAGGCACTGGACGAGCTTGGCATACGGCCGACTGCAATATCCGGTTCCTCTATAGGTGCCATCATGGGTGCAGGCATGGCGGCGGGCATGTCCGGCCGTGACATCCGCGAGTACGCGATCGCCACCTTGTCGCGGCGCGGTGAAATTGCGGCAAGGCTGTGGCGTATGCGTCCTGCCAGTTTTGGCGAAATTCTGGGCGGTGGTATCCGCTTCAGCCAGTTCAATATCGAAAAGGTGCTCAAGACTTTTCTTCCCGATCGTATTCCGGACACGTTCGAAGAATTGACTATTCCACTGAGCGTAACCGCCACCGACTTCTACGGTCAAAGAGAGGTGCCGATCGCCGAGGGTGATCTCTATAGCGCCATCGCCGCTTCAGCAGCCATACCGGCATTGTTCCGCCCCGTGCTCCGGGACGATTGCATTCTCATCGATGGTGGCATCTACAACCCCGTTCCATTCGATCACGTGAAGGACAAGGCACAGTTCGTGATCGCCATCGATGTCGTTGGAGGACCGGAAGGGAATATCGGCAAGTTTCCGTCGTCCATCGATGCGATGTTCGGGGCCAGTCAGTTGATGATGCAGTCGATCATCGCGACACGCTTGCGTACGGATCCGCCGGCAATTTTCCTCCGCCCAAACGTCGCACGGTTCGGTGTCCTCGATTTTCTCCGGGTCGAGCAGGTATTGCGCGACTCGGCCGGCATCAAGGAAGAATTGAAACGCGCGGTGGATGCCGCCATCACCTATGTCGAGCATCGCGAACTTGAATGAACACGCCTGCTCAGCCGGAGTGGCGTCGGACTCATTTATTCATCAGGGAGCGTATCGATACGCTTGCCCTCCGCGAGATGTGCCAGTGCCTGAAAATGCTGGTTGCCGCCTTGCGAGAACCTATATTTGTGACCTCGGCTGTGAGATTCTTGCGTTAGAGCAAATTTTGTTTATTCAGAGCCATTCTGCCGGAGGGAATTTGGTCCAAGGTCAAGGGATTTGGCGAGGCCGATGTTTATCCATCGGACGAAGCCGAAGCCCGAAGGAATTGGGCCAAATTCACCCGGCCCTTTTGGTTTCCGGCTGGCGGCCAACCACTTTGTCAGGCGGCGTCGGACGATGGATAAACATCGGCCTCGCCACCTTCCGCGTGGATTGTCTCGCCATCCGGGAAACAGAACTGGCTTTGAATAGACAAAACTTGCTCTAGCTTGCCTTGATAGACCCCAATTTGCACCATATAGGAAGGAATGCGTCTGACCTTCGTCAGATAAGTCCTTGCATCCTATCATGCATTCAACGGTAGAGACGAAAATGACCGAGCCGGTAAATTCCCGCGAATTCGTAGACAATGCGGCGGCACTTGTGGAAGCTGCAAAGCGTGCGGGGGCGGATGCCGCCGATGCGGTTGTGGTACGTTCGCGCTCGACGGGCGTGACTGTTCGGCTCGGAAAAATCGAATCGACAGAATCCTCGGAAAGCGATGAGTTTTCATTGCGCGTATTCGTGGGTCGCAAGGTTGCGAGCGTTTCGGCCAATGCCGGCGTTGATCCGAAAGTTTTGGCGGAGCGCGCCGTCGCCATGGCCAAAGTTTCACCGGACGACGCGTTCGAAGGGCTTGCCGCCCCGGAGAATCTCGTGCGCAACATCCGTGACCTCGATCTTTATGATTCGACAGTGGTCGACGCAGAACAATTGGCCGACGCAGCCCTGACCGCAGAAGAAGCCGCTCTTGCAGTCGAAGGCGTTACCAATTCCGGGGGCGGATCGGCGTCGGCTGGTATGGGCGGCCTTGTGCTCGTTACGTCTGGCGGCTTTGCCGGGCAGTATATGGGATCGCGCTTTTCGCGTTCGGTCAGCGCCATTGCCGGAAGCGGCACTGCCATGGAACGCGATTATGATTTTTCGTCGCGCATCTATTTCGAGGCTTTGGAAGATGCTGAAGCCATTGGTCGCTCCGCCGGCGAGCGGGCCGTCAGGCGCCTTGGTGCACGTCAGGCAAAGACCGGCCGCGTAAACGTCGTCTTCGATCCGCGCGTTGCCCGTGGCATTGCCGGCCATATCGCCAGCGCGATCAATGGCGCATCGGTTGCGCGCAAGACCAGTTTTCTCAAGGATCGCATGGGGACGAAAATTCTCTCTGACGCGATCAATGTTACCGACGATCCATTGCGGGTTCGCGGCCCTTCCTCGCGACCGTTCGACGGTGAAGGCATGGAGGGTGTGCCGCTTACCATGATTGAGGATGGTGTCCTCAAGCACTGGTTCCTGTCGACCTCGACGGCCAAGGAATTGGGATTGACCACAAATGGCCGGGGTGTGCGTTCTGGTTCGACTGTTGTCCCATCTTCGACCAACTTCGCTATAGAACCCGGAGACAGGACCCCCGAAGAAATCATCCGTTCTGTCGGGACAGGCTTCTACGTTACAGAGCTGTTTGGCCATGGCGTGGATATGGTCACCGGCGAGTACAGTCGAGGTGCTTCGGGATTCTGGATCGAGAACGGCGAACTTGCTTACCCTGTGAGCGAAGTGACGATCGCATCCAACCTGAAAGAGATGTTTCTCAATCTCGTTGCCGCCAACGATATTGATCGTAATTTCGGTATTGCCAGCCCGACTCTCCTGATTGAAGGCATGACTCTTGCCGGCAAATAAACAAAACCGCGAAGATCTCGAACTGATACGTGAGGCTGCAGAGGGCGCAGGTCGAATAGCGCTCTCGTATTTCAAGCAAGCGCCGCAGATCTGGATGAAGACGGGCAATTCCCCGGTCACAGAAGCAGACCTTGCTGCAGACAAGTATCTGAAGGACATGTTGCTGACGGCCCGGCCCGACTATGGCTGGATATCGGAAGAGACCCTCGATGAACGGGTAGCCACACCGAGACAACGGTTCTTTGTGGTCGATCCGATCGATGGAACTCGAGCGTTTATCGAAGGGCAGGACGTCTGGTGTGTCAGCGTTGCCGTCATTGAAAATGGCCGCCCCGTCGCCGGTGTACTCGACTGCCCTGCGCGCGAGGAAATATTCACGGCATTGCCGGGTTTCGGCGCGGTACAGAACGGCAATGCTATTCGCGTTCAGGCCGAGAACCAGCCATTCAAGGTAGCGGGTCCTGGTGCATTTTTGAAAAGACTGCCGGAGCGTTTCCTTGCGTCCATCGAACACGCTCCTTATGTGGCCTCACTGGCTTATCGCATCGCCATGGTGGCGCGTGGGGATATTGCTGGAACTTTTGTGCGCCCCAACTCGCATGACTGGGATTTGGCCGCGGCGGACCTCATCCTTTCGGAGGCCGGCGGTAACGTTTTGACAGCTGACGGCAAGCCGCTCACCTACGGCTTACGCAACACCAGCACCGGCGACTACCGGCATGAGGCGCTCGTCGCCGCAAGCGGTCTACTATTGGATAACATGTTGGCCGTTGTCGCCGAAACCGCCTTCGGATAAACAGGCAATAACTTCAATTCGATCATCTGGATGGGCAACCATGGGCGAAAACACATCAGATCAAAAGCAACTGCTTCATCTCGTCTTTGGCGGCGAGCTGAAGAAATTGGGCGGTGTTGAGTTTCGCGATCTCGACAAGCTCGATATTGTCGGCATCTACCCAAATTTTGAAACCGCTCAGCGTGCGTGGAAATCCAAAGCACAGCAGACCGTCGATAATGCGCACATGCGTTATTTCATCGTGCACATGCATAAGCTGCTGGATCCAGTCACAGGCAAGGTGGACTGATCGCTGGTGCGGTCACGACCGGCATGAGTGAACACATCCCAGTGGCAAGCAAGTCTCCCCGGCGAAAAAGCGGGATGCTGAAACGTTTTTGGCGAAGGGTGCGTGGCCCCTTGGCAAACTCGCCCATGGTCCGCTCGATGATTGCTTTTCTGATCACGCAGTTTTTCCGGCTGGTCAATGCTACCAACCCTAGGCTTCCCGGTTCCTCCGATCTTGAGGAAATGAAGCGCGGCGGCGAACCTTTCATCGCGGTTGCCTGGCACGGGCAGCACCTGATGGCGCCGTTTCTGATGCCGCGTGGTGTTCGCTTTGTTGCCATGTTCTCGAAAAGCAAGGACGCGGAACTCAATGCACGCGTCGCTGAACGCTTTGGCGTCGAGATCGTGCGCGGTTCCGGTGGAAGGGATCGGGCCAGGGGAACGGTAAAAGGTGGTGCGCGCGCTTTGCTTGCCTTGAAAAAAGCACTCAAGGAAGGTAAGACCGCTGCCATGATTGCTGATATCCCGCACGGGACGCCGCGCGAATCCGGGATTGGCGTCGTCCTCCTTGCCAAGCTGTCTGGCCGTCCAATTCTCCCGATTTGCTACCTGACGTCTAAACGGAAAGTCTTGGAGAAGAGCTGGGACAAGACCACCATTCCCTTGCCCTTTGGCAAGTCGGGGCTGATTATTGGCGACCCTATTTTCGTGCCGGAGGATGCCGACGATGCAATGCTTGAAGCCAAACGTGTCGAATTGACCAACAGTTTGAATGCGAACACCGTTCGGGTGCATGAGTTGGTGGATGGTAAAGCATGAGTGAACGTTGGGCTCGATTTGTCCTGAGCACCTATCGATGGGTCGGTGCAGCAGCCTTCCCGATCGTTGGCGCCTATGTGGCTTTCCGCGCGAGCAAAGGCAAGGAAGAGCGTGGCCGTCATGGCGAGCGTTACGGCAATGCGAGCGTTGCCCGCCCTTCGGGTCCACTCGTCTGGGTTCATGCGGCCAGTGTCGGCGAGACGTCGGCTGTCACGCCGCTTGTGGAAGCGATCATCGATACAGGCATCCATGTGGTGCTGACGACAGGCACCGTCACATCTGCGAAGATGGTGCAGGAGCGCCTCGGCGACCGCGTCATTCATCAATACGTACCGCTTGACCTGAAACCGGCAGTCGATCGTTTTCTAACCCACTGGCAGCCAGATCTCGCAGTCATCTGCGAATCCGAGATCTGGCCGATGACGATCCTCGAACTCGGGACGCGCCGCGTCCCGCAAGTTCTCGTTAACGGCCGTTTATCGGATCGCTCTTTCGCATCGTGGCACAGGCGCGCGTCAATCGCCGAAGCCTTGTTCGAGAACCTGGCGCATGTCGTGGCCCAATCCGAAGTCGATGGCGAACGGTTCCGCGCGCTGGGTGCAAGACCGGTGACGGTTTCAGGCAATCTGAAGGTCGACACGGCCGTGCCGCCAGTCAATACGGCAGAGCTTGCTTCGCTCCAACGTATGATCGGATCGCGCAAGATATGGGCAGCCATTTCAACCCACCAGGGGGAAGAGGCGGTCGTTGCGCAGGTGCACCATATGCTGAAGGCCAGGCATCGCGACTTGCTGACCATCATCGTTCCCCGCCATCCGGATCGTGCAGCGCAGATTGCAGCCGAGATTGAGAAACTGGGCATGAAGGTCGCGATGCGTAGCCGCGGTGACCAGATTGAGCCCGATACCGACATTTATCTTGGCGATACTATAGGCGACATGGGCCTTTATCTGCGGCTGACGGAAATCGCCTTTGTTGGTCGTTCGTTGACCGCGCAGGGTGGGCAAAACCCTCTTGAACCTGCGATGCTGAAGTCCGCTATTCTTTCCGGCCGAAATGTCCAGAATTTCCGCGATTCCTATCAACGTCTGATCAAAAATGGCGCCGCCAAGCTTGTACGCGACAAGGACATGCTGGCGGGCGCGGTGAACTATCTCTTCAACAACCCCGCAGAACGCCAAATCATGATTGATGCAGGTTTGAAAACCGTCGAAGACATGCGCGGTTCGCTGACCCGCACCATGACGGCGCTTGAGCCTTTTATTCAGCCGCTGGTTCTTCAGGCACGTCTGAGCAATCGCGAAGGCGGCTGGAAATGACGAGTGAGGCGCCTCCGTTCTGGTGGGAGAAACCGGACTGGCGCGCTCGGGCTTTGAGTCCCCTGTCAAAAATATATGGAATGGTTGCCGGACGGCGTATGCGGCGGGCCAAACCGCCATCCATACCCGTGCCTGTGTTGTGCATCGGTAACTTTACTTTGGGCGGAGCAGGCAAAACGCCGACATCAATTGCGTTCGCCCAGGCGGCGACTGCAGCAGGTCTCAAGCCGGGCATTGTTTCCCGTGGCTATGGCGGCGGGTTCTCCGGCCTGCACCGCGTTGATCTGGAACACGACAGTGCCCGCCATGTCGGAGACGAGCCGATGCTGCTCGCACGGCACGCGCCGGTCGTCGTATGCACAGACCGTCTCGCCGGTGCAAAGTCCCTGCTGGACGGTGGATGCGACTTCATCATCATGGACGATGGCTTCCAGAGCGCCCGCCTTCACTTCGACTATGCTCTGCTCGTGGTCGACGCCGGACGAGGTATCGGCAATGGCCACGTTTTCCCGGGAGGCCCCTTGCGTGCGCCCTTGATCGACCAGTTGGTTCGTACCGACGCCTTGCTGAAGATCGGCACTGCGAACGGCGCTGACAAACTGGTCCGGAACGCTGCGCGTGCGGCAAAGCCAGTTTACGAGGCCGTCCTCAAACCCAAACCATTGGAAGGCATAACAGATAGACCGTTACTTGCTTTTGCAGGCATTGGCGATCCATCCAAATTCTTCAGGACGCTTGAAGAGGCGGGTGCCAGGGTCGAGCAAACAAGATCTTTCCCCGACCATCACCCCTATAAGGACGACGACGTTGCCGATCTTCTGAGGGACGCCGCGAAGGATGACCTTACTTTGATCACAACGGCAAAGGACCAGGTGCGGTTGCTCGACGGTAGCACGGCCGTGAAACAGTTCGCGTCGCGGGTCCTGGTTCTGGAAGTGGAGCTCGTCTTCAGTCATCCTCAGACAGCGTCACGCGTCATTCGGGAAACCCGAGATCGTGCCCGGATGCGTTCTCTGAAACGCTTATAACCGCCCGCGGAAATTCCGGATTCTCGGCGGCGCTTCGCGCATGGGTATATCGAGATTGCGCCCGGTCGTCTGGCTGAAGTTGCGGTCATTCGAAAAAAGAATATTGCCCCCACGCCGAATTTCGACGGAAAGCGCAACACGCGGTGCCGATGCGCTCGCCGGAATCTCGATCTCATATGCGACAGGAAAATAGCCGTTGCGGTTGAGCGTGAAGCTGGTCCCGCCGATCTTGGGCATGTGGGAGGAATTCCCTCCCGTGGCGTCATAGGCATTGATGTATACGACGGAACTTGCCGTAAGCCACGTGTAAGGAGACCCGCGCAGATAGCCGCGTATGGTTTTCGTTGGTCCGCTATAGGGGGGTTCGCGGCTCGCGCTGTTTGTGGTGCAGCCGCTTGCCAGCGTAGCGGCAGCAACAAGCGTAAGTAGTACCGCGCGCCTCGATCGCATCTCAGGTCTTGCTGCGTTGACGCAGAGCGGGGTTCATCTCGATCTCGCGCTCCAATGAAATGCGTGCGTCGGCGTAGGCTTCCTGCCGCGCGACGCTCCAATACTTCAGTTCGTCAAGCGGGATCTTTTCGGAGGTAACGGAACACAAGACGTAGGAGCCCGGCGACAGGACCTGGAAATCACCGTCGAGATAGCGGATTTTGGCTTCGCGCGAGCCAGGGCCTTCAAATCTGTTCATAAATGCGTTCCGGTTTTATCAACTCATTTCATTTAGGCGCCCGTAGTCGTGCCGGTCAAGACTCACCTGCGGCCAAACAAGCGCTCAATGTCTGTCAACTTCAATTCAATATAGGTGGGGCGGCCGTGATTACAGGTACCGGAGCCTGGAGTTTCCTCCATCTGGCGAAGCAGGGCATTCATTTCGTCGGGTTTCAAGCGGCGTCCTGCGCGGACAGAGCCATGGCAAGCCATGGTTGCAGCGACGTGATCGAGAATGGCTTTCAGACCGTCCGACGTATCGTGTTCGGCAATTTCATCAGCGAGATCGCGGATCAGTTTCTGCGTATCGATCTCTCCCAGCATGGAGGGCGTTTCACGCACGGCGATCGCACCCGGCCCGAAAGATTCGATACCAAGGCCGAAGCGCGCCAGCGTAGCCGCGTGGGCTGTCAGCCGCTCAACGTCTTCTTCCGGCAAATCGACGATTTCGGGGATGAGCAGCAGCTGCGCGGGCAGGGGCTTAGCATGAAGCGCATTTTTCAGTGCTTCATAGACCAGCCGCTCGTGGGCCGCATGCTGATCGACAATGACCAGGCTGTCTTCGGTCTGCGAGACGATATAATTGGCATGGATCTGCGCTCTTGCCGCCCCGAGCGGCGCGGATAGCAGCTCCTGCGGCGCCTCAGCCATCCCGGCCCGAGTGTCTGCCGCAAGCGCCGCAGCGCCATCATATAGAAACGCCTGGACCGTTTCCGCAAAACCGCCCTCGTGCGAGGCGGCGGGTTCCGTTTCGAACGGACGATAGGGCGATCGCTGGACATTGTAGTTCTGATTGACCGCGGCTGCGGCCGGCCAGCGCTGTCCTGCTGGCCGAACTGGTTCTATGCCCCCACGCCGGAACGAGTTCAGCATCGCCTCGGCGCCGCTGGTCGCGGCGCGGATGCCGGATTGACCGAGGGCTTCGCGAATGGCCCCGACGATCAAACCCCGCACGAGCCCAGGATCACGGAAGCGCACATCGGCTTTGGCCGGATGCACATTGACGTCAACAAGCGCCGGATCAAGATTGAGGAAAAGCACGACGACCGGATGCCGGTCGCGCGAAATCACATCGGCATAGGCGCCGCGTATCGCGCCCCAGATTTGCTTGTCGCGGACGGGGCGTCCGTTCACATAGGCAAATTGCTGCAGGCTGTTGGCGCGGTTGAATGCAGGAATGCCGGCAAAGCCGGACAGGCGCACGCCATCGCGCATTGCATCGATAGCGATGGCGTTTTCGGGAAACTCCTTGCCGAGCACCTGCGAAATACGCTCCAGCATGCCCGTCGATCCCCTGCCGGTTGCGGCAAGATCCAAAGGTGTGCGGTCGCTTCCAGCAATTGAAAAGCGAATATGTGGAAAAGCGATTGCGACGCGTTTGACCACATCACTTATAGCCGCAGCTTCGGCGCGATCCGTTTTCATGAACTTCAGTCGTGCCGGCGTCGCAAAAAACAGATCGCGCACTTCTGCAATCGTTCCGCCATTCATTGGCGTTGGCCGCGGTCCGTCCAGGCGTCCGCCGTGAACATTGACTTCAAATCCGGAATCCGCCTCGGCTATCCGCGATTTCATGGAAAGCCGCGATACCGATCCAATCGATGGCAGTGCTTCACCGCGAAAGCCGAGCGCACGGATGTCATGAACGTTGTCGGTAAGCTTTGAAGTACAGTGACGCGCGACGGCGACGGTCAGCTCGTCCGAAGGAATACCCGACCCGTTGTCCGTGACGCGGATCAAATTCTTACCGCCGCCTGCGGTAACGATATCGATGCGGGTTGCGCCGGCATCGATGGCATTCTCGACGAGTTCTTTCACTACGCTCGCCGGGCGTTCGATGACTTCGCCTGCGGCGATCTGGTTTATGATGGTTTCGGTCAGCTGCTTGATAGCCATCGAAAACCTATAATGGATTCGTCCTTCGACGGAAATCCGCCGAGATGGCTGTCCTCAGGAAACATTTGGACGTCCATCTGGCTTTGGACACAAATTTGATGATAGGTCTTTTCCACAATCAAGGAGGAAACCTCATGGGCAATTCGAAGCCGTCCTTTGTCTGGACGGACCCCTTTCTCTTGGAAGATCAATTGACCGAAGATGAGCGGATGATCCGCGACAGCGCCCGTGCCTTCGCGCAAAGCGAGCTGCTGCCGCGTATCGAAGAGGCCTATCTGGAGGAGAAGACCGATCCCGGCCTCTTCAGACTGATGGGTGAATCCGGACTTCTCGGTGTCACCTTGCCTGAGGAATACGGCACTGCCGGAGCATCCTATGTGGCATACGGTCTTGTGGCCCGGGAAGTCGAACGCGTCGACAGCGGTTATCGCTCCATGATGAGCGTCCAGTCGTCGCTGGTCATGTATCCGATCTATGCCTACGGCTCCGAGGAACAGCGCAAGAAATACCTGCCAAAGCTTGCCTCCGGAGAGTGGATTGGCTGCTTTGGCCTGACCGAGCCCGACGCCGGTTCCGATCCGGCGGGCATGAAGACACGCGCGACAAAAGTCGCGGATGGCTACCGGTTGTCCGGCTCGAAGATGTGGATTTCCAATTCACCCATAGCTGACGTTTTTGTCGTCTGGGCGAAATCTGACGCGCACGATGGCCAGATCAGGGGATTCGTGCTGGAAAAGGGCATGAAGGGTCTTTCCGCGCCGAAGATCGGCGGGAAGCTGTCGCTGCGTGCATCGATAACGGGTGAAATCGTCATGGATGGTGTCGTCGTCGGTGAGGAGCATCTGCTGCCGAATGTTGCTGGCCTGAAAGGGCCGTTCGGTTGTCTCAATCGTGCTCGCTACGGCATCTCGTGGGGTGTTATGGGTGCTGCGGAGGATTGCTGGCAACGCACTGTGCAGTACGGGCTTGATCGCAAGCAGTTCGGACGGCCGCTCGCCGCCACACAGCTCTTTCAGAAGAAATTCGCTGACATGCAGACGGAAATCGCGCTCGGGCTGCAGGCTTCGTTGCGGGTTGGCCGACTGATGGACGAAGACAAGGTCGCGCCGGAGATGATCAGTCTGATCAAGCGAAACAATTGCGGCAAGGCGCTGGATATCGCCCGCGTCGCCCGCGACATGCACGGCGGCAATGGAATCCAGATCGGCTATCACGTCATGCGGCACGCGCAGAACCTCGAGACCGTCAATACCTATGAGGGCACACACGACGTGCATGCCCTCATTCTGGGCCGCGCCCAGACCGGCATTCAGGCGTTCTTCTAGCTAGCCCTTCTGCTGTTGGACGATGCCATAAATATTGGTTGAGCGTGCGCCGGAGCGACAATAGGCGAGGACCGGTCCTTCCGCTTCCTCCAGCGCTTCGGCCATGGCGTCGACGTCGTCCTGGGTCAGTTGACCGGAGATCACCGGAACATAATAAATCGGAATGCCTGCTTTTTCGGCAACTTGAGAAATTTCAGCGAAATCTGGCTGGTCCGGGGATTCGCCGTCCGGACGGTTGCAAATCACCGCCTGATAGCCTGCGGCAACGATATCGCGCACGTCATCCGGTGAAATCTGGCCGGTCACAGCAAAATTCTCGTCAATTTGACGGATGTCCATTTTTTGTCCTTGGAAGAGTTGGTGTTGAAGTACCATACATCAAACGGAGGCCAATGCTATATCAAAGCATCTTTAGTCCCTATCCATGCCTATTAAATGATCATCTAAGGCTATGTGACTAAAGTATAAGCTAAAAGGGGGTGCGATAGGATCGGAACCCAACATCTTGCAAAAAATGCCCCAATTGTAAAAACCCATAATATGCTGATAATTTTGAATAATTCAGATGTCTTTAACCGCCTAACACGACTTGGCACGCTCGTTGCTTTGAACTCCTTCGGTACCAACAACCAAAAGAGGGGTTCACCTGAATGTTCAATTTACAAGCCAAATTTATCGGGGCTTTGGCGGCCGCCGCCATGGGTGCGTCCCTGGCCATGTCGCCCGCGAGCGCCGCGGACGACACGATCAAGGTCGGCATTCTGCATTCGCTGTCCGGGACGATGGCTATTTCCGAAACGACCCTCAAGGATACGATGCTGTTCCTGATTGACGAACAGAACAAGAAGGGCGGCGTGCTTGGCAAGAAACTTGAGGCTGTGGTGGTTGATCCTGCGTCTGACTGGCCGCTCTTCGCCGAAAAGGCACGCCAGCTGATCGAGCAGGACAAGGTCGCCGCCGTATTCGGCTGCTGGACATCCTCCTCGCGTAAATCGGTTCTGCCGGTTTTCGAAGAGCTGAATTCGATGCTGTTCTACCCTGTCCAGTACGAGGGTGAAGAAAGCTCGCGGAATGTGTTCTATACGGGCGCCGCTCCAAACCAGCAGGCTATTCCGGCAGTCGATTATCTCGCCAAAGAAGAGGGGGTCGAGCGCTGGGTTCTCGCCGGCACCGACTACGTTTACCCGCAGACCACCAACAAGATCCTGAAAGCCTACCTCAACGCCAAAGGCGTCAAGGATGAGGACATCATGATCAACTACACGCCATTCGGCCAGTCCGATTGGCAGACGATCGTCTCCGATATCAAGAAGTTCGGCTCGACCGGCAAGAAGACCGCCGTGGTTTCGACGATCAACGGCGATGCGAACGTCCCCTTCTATAAGGAACTCGCCAACCAGGGAATCAAGGCCGAAGACATTCCGGTCGTTGCCTTTTCGGTCGGCGAAGAAGAGTTGGCTGGTCTCGATACCAAGCCGCTCGTCGGCCACCTCGCAGCCTGGAACTATTTCCAGTCGGTTGATGCGGACGCCAATGCCGAGTTCATCAAGGAGTGGCATGCCTATACAAAGAACGACAAGCGCGTGACCAACGATCCGATGGAAGCAACCTATATCGGTTTCAACATGTGGGTTAAGGCGGTTGAGGCTGCGGGTACCACCGATTCCAATGCGGTTATCGATTCAATCGTCGGTACCTCCGTTCCAAACCTTTCCGGTGGCTACGCGACGATGATGCCGAACCATCACATCACCAAGCCTGTGCTGATCGGTGAAGTGCAGGACGACGGCCAGTTCGACATCGTCTACCAGACGCCCGGCCTCGTCGTCGGGGACGAATGGTCCGATTATCTTCCGGGCTCCAAAGACCTGATCTCTGACTGGCGCAAGCCCATGTCGTGCGGCAATTTCAACATTGTCAGCGGCAAGTGCGGCGGCGTTACCAACTAGGATTCGAACTCCCAGGCTTCGGGTCCGGGGCACATCCGAAGCTGGCTCCATCCCCACCTTTCGCGTGGGGATGGAGTTTCCGCCGAAATTTCAACACAGGATTGATTGATGCGATTGAACCGCCTGCTGTCCGTATTCGTTTTGATGCTTGGCGTCTGTTGTCATATTGTCCAGTCCAATGCGCAGACTGTTGATGACGCGAAACTGCGGCCGCTTGTTCAGGCGCTCGCTGGTGACAATTTCGAAAACACGACCAAGGCCATCTCGGACTTGGTCAAGACCGGCGATTCCCGCGTCTCCAAAATCCTCGATGCGCTCAGTGCCGGTGATCTCTACGTGGCCAAAGCCGACAAGACTGTCTTTCTTGGCAAACGCGACGGTTCTGACTACGCCGCAACCGATCCGCTGACCGGGGCAAAACTCGATCCCGTATCGCGGTCATCCGCCGAAAAGATCAAGGTCAACAATCGCTTGCGTCGTGATATCGCTGCCGCAATCGGCGGCCTGACGCTGATGAGTGACAATATCTCTGAGCGCCGTTCAGCCGCAGAAGCTATCCTGAAGACCCGCGATCCGGAGTCGATCCCGCTATTGGATCAAGCCATCGCCGCGGAAAAGGACGCGGGCGTTAAAGTGCTCATGCAACAGGCCAAAGCTGCTGCTGTTCTGAATTCCGACGCGGCGGACGATGTGAAAATTGCCGCCATTACGGAAGTGAGTGCCGGCAACAGCCGCGATGCTTTGGGTTTGCTCACTCCACTTGAGAGCGTGCAGGGTCCTGTTGGCGAAGCGGCGAAGGCGGCTATCGGCAGCATCAATACCAAGCTCGCATTCTGGAACGCCATCCAGAATGTCGTGTACGGCTTGTCACTGGGTTCGGTCCTGCTGCTGGCGGCCATAGGACTTGCCATTACGTTCGGTGTCATGGGTGTCATCAACATGGCACACGGCGAGATGGTCATGATCGGCGCTTATACGACATTCGTCGTGCAGCAGATCATTCGAGCTTCGGCACCCGGCCTATTCGACTATTCGCTGCTCATCGCGCTTCCTGCCGCTTTTGTCGTTGCCGGGGGGATAGGCGTGGTCATCGAGCGCGGCGTTATCCGCTTTCTCTACGGACGTCCTCTTGAAACGCTGCTGGCGACCTGGGGCATCTCGCTGGTACTGCAACAGGCAATTCGCTCCTGGTTCGGGGCGTCCAATGTGCAGGTCGGAAATCCCTCCTGGATGGCCGGGTCCTTCGATCTCGGCCTGCTTACGCTCACATGGTCACGCCTGTGGATCATCGTTTTTGCCCTATCCGTTTTCGCCATCCTGCAACTGGTCCTGAAGAAGACCATGCTTGGTCTGCGCATGCGGGCAGTTACCCAAAATCGCCGTATGGCCTCGTCGATGGGTATCAGGACGCCTTGGGTCGATGCGCTCACCTTTGGTCTCGGTTCCGGCATCGCTGGTATCGCAGGCGTGGCGCTTAGCCAGATCGACAATGTCAGTCCCAATCTCGGCCAGGGCTATATCATCGACAGCTTCATGGTTGTTGTCTTTGGCGGTGTGGGCAACCTTTGGGGCACATTGGTTGGTGCCATGTCGCTGGGCATCGCCAACAAGTTCCTTGAGCCTTTCGCCGGTGCTGTCCTCGGCAAGATCGTCGTGCTGGTGCTTATCATCCTGTTCATTCAGAAGCGCCCGCGTGGTCTCTTCGCACTCAAGGGAAGGGCGATAGAAGCATGATTACCCAATGGTTTTTCACCCACGTTGACCGGCGCGGCGGGATTGCCATTGCGCTGCTTGTCGCCATCGCGTTTCTCGTACCCCTTTCAAATCTCCTGTTGCCGGAAACTTCGCCCCTGCACATCCCGACCTATCTGGTTTCGCTGATCGGCAAGTACCTGACTTACGCGCTGCTCGCAGTCGCGCTCGATCTGGTCTGGGGTTTCTGCGGTATCCTTTCACTCGGTCACGGCGCGTTTTTTGCGTTGGGTGGCTACGCGATGGGGATGTATCTGATGCGCCAGATCGGCCCGCGCGGCGTCTATGCCGATCCAGTGCTTCCGGATTTCATGGTCTTTCTCAACTGGAAGGAATTGCCCTGGTTCTGGCACGGCTTCGATAATTTCTGGTTCGCGGCGCTGATGGTCGTGCTGGTGCCGGGCGCTCTTGCCTTTGGCTTCGGCTGGCTTGCCTTTCGCTCCCGCGTCACCGGCGTTTACCTGTCGATCATTACCCAGGCGCTGACCTATGCCCTGCTTCTCGCATTCTTCCGCAACGACATGGGTTTTGGCGGCAATAACGGCCTGACGGATTTCAAGGATATCCTCGGCTTCAACATCCAGGCCGGAACCACCCGGTCCATGCTGTTCGCGGCGACCGCTCTGTTTCTCGCGCTGGGCGTCTTCGTGTCGAGTTTCATCATTCGATCCAAGCTCGGCAAGGTTCTCGTCGGTGTCCGCGACGCGGAAAGCCGCATGCGCTTTCTTGGCTATCGTGTCGATCGCTACAAGCTGTTCGTCTGGACCATTTCGGCAATGATGGCTGGCATAGCCGGGGCGCTCTACGTGCCCCAGGTCGGTATTATCAATCCCTCCGAGTTCGAGCCGGCCAATTCTATCGAAGCCGTCATATGGGTCGCCGTGGGCGGCCGTGGCACAATTATCGGACCAATCATCGGCGCTGTACTGGTCAATTTTGGCAAGACCTATTTCACGGCCGCATTCCCGGAAATCTGGCTGTTCGCGCTGGGCGCGCTGTTCATCATCGTCACCCTCTTCCTGCCAAAGGGCATCCTCGGTCTCTATGGCTCGTGGAGAACAAAACTGGCTGACCGCGCCGCGCGAAAGCAGGACAGCGCGCCCCCGCCGGTAGCCGCCGAGAACGTGCACCTTCCCGAACCTCAGGCAGCGGAATAGATCATGAAAGCCCAGGATACCCTCCTCTATCTCGATGGCGTTTCGGTCTCGTTCGATGGTTTCCGCGCCATCAATAATCTGTCGCTTGTGCTGCAGACCGGGGAAATGCGCGCCATCATCGGCCCGAATGGTGCAGGCAAGACGACGATGATGGATATCATCACAGGCAAGACAAAACCGGATGCTGGCGACGTTTATTTCAACGGCGAAGTGGATTTGACCAGGCACGACGAGGCGGAAATCGCTTTGCTCGGCATCGGCCGCAAATTCCAGAAACCGACTGTTTTCGAAAGCCACACGGTTGAAGACAATCTGGTGCTGGCCCTCTCGGGTCCGCGTTCGGCGTTCTCAGCGCTCTTCCATCGACAGAGCGCGAATGAGGCCGAACGGATCGAGGATATTCTTTATACGATCCGCCTGAATGGAAAACGCGACTGGCTTGCGGCGAACCTTTCGCACGGCCAGAAACAATGGCTCGAGATTGGGATGTTGCTGGCGCAGGACCCGAAGCTGTTGCTGGTCGATGAGCCGGTGGCGGGTATGACCGATGCCGAGACCGCCGAAACAGCCAAGCTGTTGCGCGAAATCGCCAAGACGCGGTCGGTGCTCGTGGTCGAGCACGACATGCATTTCGTTCGCGAACTCGATGTAAAGGTGACGTGTCTGCACGAGGGCTCGGTGCTGGCTGAAGGCTCGCTTGATTTCGTCAGTAATGATCAGCGTGTGATCGAGGTCTATCTTGGCCGATAAAGCCCTGGTCCAAAGAAGTGGCTCCGTCCGGAATTTGCGTCAAAAGAGCAAGGAATTCTCCCATGCTGACAATTGAAAATGCGTCTCTGCACTATGGTGCCGCGCAAGCGCTGCGCGGTGTTTCCTTGCAAGTGGAACCGAAATCGATCACCTGTATCCTTGGGCGCAATGGCGTCGGCAAGACCAGCATGCTCAGAGCCATCGTCGGTCAGCACCCGCTTTCTTCCGGTTCGATCAGCTTTGAAGGATCGGTTCTGGGAAGGAAACCGCCCTATGATCGTGCCCGCGCGGGCATTGCTTTCGTTCCGCAGGGGCGCGAGATTTTCCCGTTGCTAACAGTCCGCGAAAACCTCGCAACAGGATTTGCTGCGGCGACGCGCGGCAATCGCAATGTCCCCCCGGAAGTTTTCGAACTGTTTCCGGTGTTGAAGACGATGCTCGGACGGCGCGGTGGCGATCTCTCCGGTGGTCAGCAGCAACAGCTTGCTATCGGCCGGGCGCTGGTGACGCGGCCCAAACTGTTGGTTCTCGATGAGCCGACCGAAGGTATCCAGCCTTCGATCATCAAGGATATCGGCCGGGCGATCCAGTTCCTGCGTGATCAGGCCGGCCTCGCAATTCTTCTTGTCGAGCAGTACCTCGATTTCTGCCGCGAACTTGCTGATCACGTCTACATTATGGATCGCGGCGAGATCGTTCATTCCGGCAATGCTGCGAGCCTCGATAGACCGGAAGTGCGCAAGTTCCTGACCGTTTGAAAAACTTGGCTTGCTGATTGTACAGGATCATCGCTAGGGTCGCTTCAAGAGGAGCAACCCTGCATGATCGACAAGCTGGAATTTTTCATCGCTTTGGCGCACCACCAGCATTTCGGCCGGGCGGCAGAAGAATGCGGCGTCACCCAGCCCACGCTTTCTGCAGCGATCCGCCAGCTTGAAGATACGCTCGGTGTTGTACTCGTGCAGCGCGCCTCACGCTTCAATGGCCTGACATCGGAAGGTCAGCGCGTGCTTGAGTGGGCCCGCCGCATTGTTGGCGATACCCGTACGATGCGCGAGGAAATCCGCGCCGCCCGCTTCGGCCTTGCCGGGCACGTAAAGATCGCCGCCATTCCGACAGCGCTCGCCATGGTATCGCGGCTGACAACGCCTTTCCGCGAAAAGCACCCGGACGTTACATTCTCCGTGACCTCGCGAACATCGCTTGAAGTTTTGACACTGCTTAGCAATTTCGAAATCGATATCGGTATCAGCTACCTGGATAATGAGCCGCTCGGACGCGTGACGTCCGTGCCGCTTTACACCGAGCGCTACCAGCTGATTACTTCGTCGGGCAACACCTACTCCGATCGGAAGTCGGTCACATGGGCGGAGGTGGGACAATTGCCGCTTTGCCTCCTCACCATGGACATGCAGAATCGCCGCCTCATTAACAAGCATTTGCAGGAGGCGGGGGTCGAGGTTCACCCGACACTCGAGTCTAATTCGATGATTGTGCTATTCTCGCACATAAGAACCGGAAAATGGGCGAGCATCATGCCCCTCAACCTTGCCGAGACGCTGGGATTTGCCGAACCGATCCGTGCGATACCCATCGTCGAGCCTGACGCGCGCCACCTCGTTGGACTGGTTGCTGCGGATCGCGAACCCCATACACCATTGGTTTCGGCGCTGTTGCACGAGGCCCGCGCATTGGCTCTGAGCATGAATATGGTTTGATAGAAAATTTCTATCGCTCAACGAGACTGAGGTATTGATAATACCACACATCTTTGATCTATTTGCGGACGTGGGGAAAAACAAGGGAGGGCGTTGCACGATATGCAAAGCGCAAGTACCGATATCGCCAGCAGAGCGATAGGCATTATCGATCAATTAAAGGGCAAAGAAGGCCCGCTGCTTCCGATTTTGCACGAGTTGCAAGGCGAGTTCGGCTTTGTTCCACCCGAGACGCTGCCGTTGATTGCGCAGGCCCTCAACATTTCCCGCGCCGAAGTACACGGCGTTTTTACGTTCTATCACGATTACCGCGATCATCCCGCTGGCAGGCATGTTCTGAAGCTTTGCCGCGCTGAAGCGTGTCAATCCATGGGCGGCGATGCGCTTGCCGACCGGACGCGCCAGCTTCTCGGGATCGATTGGCACGGGACGACCGCCGATGGCGCGGTGACGCTTGAGCCGGTCTATTGCCTCGGCCTTTGTGCATGCGCACCTACCGCGATGCTTGACGGCAAGGTGATTGGGCGTCTTGACGCTGAGCAGCTCGAAGAAATCGCGGCGGAGGTGCGGCTATGACAGTCACGTTTTACGTGCCGCGCGATTCCGGCGCCTTGGCGCTTGGCGCCGAGAAAGTCGCCAGATCCCTGCAGGCTGAAATCGACACACGCAACCTCGATGCGCGAATCGTTCGCAACGGCTCGCGCGGCATGTATTGGCTGGAGCCGATGGTCGAGGTTGAAACGCCAAACGGCCGTATCGCCTATGGCCCGGTCAAGGCCTCCGACGTGGCGGCACTGCTTGATAATGGCATGGCCGAGGGCGGGGTGCATCCTCTCTGGCTCGGCCTCATCGATCATCACCCCTTCCTTGCCAAACAGACGCGCCTGACCTTTGCCCGTTGCGGCATCACGGACCCCGTCTCCCTTGAAGATTATCGTGTCAATGCTGGTCTGAGGGGCTTGGAAAACGCCCTCAAACTGACGCCTGCCGAAATCGTGGCACAGGTGACGGAGTCCGGCCTGCGCGGTCGCGGCGGCGCGGGTTTTCCGACCGGCATCAAATGGAAGACCGTTCTCGAAACCGCGGGTTCGCAGAAATATATCGTGTGCAACGCCGATGAAGGGGATAGCGGTACTTTTGCCGACCGCATGATCATGGAAGGCGATCCGTTCGTATTGATCGAGGGCATGACCATCGCTGGCATCGCCGTCGGTGCAACGAAGGGTTACATCTACACGCGTTCTGAATATCCGCATGCCATTGCCGTCATGAACGAAGCGCTGCAGATCGCTCGTGAGGGCGGCGTGCTTGGTTCGTCTGTGTTGGGATCGTCCTATGCGTTTGACATCGAAGTCCGCGTCGGGGCGGGGGCTTATGTCTGCGGCGAGGAAACCGCGTTGCTGGAAAGCCTCGAAGGCCGCCGCGGCATTGTTCGCGCCAAGCCACCTCTGCCAGCGCATAAAGGCCTTTTCGGCAAGCCAACCGTCATCAACAATGTCATCTCGCTGGCTTCCGTACCTGTTATCCTGGATAAGGGCGCTCCTTTCTACAAGGATTTCGGCATGGGCCGTTCTCGAGGCACCATCCCGCTGCAAATTGCCGGCAACGTCAAATATGGCGGCCTCTTTGAAGCTGCCTTCGGTCTCACGCTCGGCGAAATCGTCGACGATATCGGTGGCGGCACGGCAACAGGCCGTCCGGTCAAAGCTGTGCAGGTCGGTGGCCCGCTCGGCGCCTATTTTCCGCGCGAACTCTTCGATACGCCCTTTGACTACGAAGCCTTCGCCGCAAGGGACGGCCTGATCGGTCATGCCGGTTTGGTGGTTTTCGATGACAGCGTGGACATGCTGAAGCAGGCGCGTTTCGCCATGGAATTCTGCGCAATCGAATCCTGCGGCAAATGCACTCCCTGCCGCATCGGTTCAACACGTGGCGTCGAAGTCGTCGATCGCCTCTCGGCCAACATCGAGCCCGATAAGCAGATCGAGGTTTTGACCGCCCTGTGCAACACGATGAAGTTTGGCTCGCTCTGTGCCTTGGGTGGCTTCACGCCCTATCCGGTCATGAGCGCTCTCACCCATTTTCCTGAAGATTTCCGCCCCGCGCCAATCGCCGTAGCGGCGGAATAGGAGCTGTTTCATGTCTCTCATCGAAGAAATCGACTACGGTACGCCGAAATCTCTTTCCGAAAAGATGATCACGCTGACCATTGATGGCAACGAGGTCACTGTGCCCGAAGGCACGTCGATCATGCGTGCTTCCATGGAAGCTGGCATCAAGGTTCCCAAGCTCTGCGCGACCGATATGGTGGATGCGTTCGGCTCTTGTCGCCTCTGCCTGATCGAGATTGAAGGCCGCAATGGCACGCCAGCCTCCTGCACGACACCGGCCATGGAAGGGCTGGTCGTCCATACGCAGACGCAGCGTCTGAAGAATATCCGTAAAGGCGTCATGGAGCTCTATATTTCCGATCACCCGCTTGATTGCCTTACCTGCGCAGCCAATGGCGATTGCGAACTGCAGGACATGGCAGGTGCGGTTGGCCTTCGCGATGTGCGTTATGGCTATGAAGGCGATAACCACGTTTTCGCCAAGGCAAATGACGTTGCCAATGATCGCTGGATGCCGAAGGATGAGTCCAATCCCTATTTCACCTACGATCCGGCCAAGTGCATTGTCTGCTCCCGCTGCGTGCGTGCCTGCGAGGAAGTGCAGGGGACCTTTGCACTGACCATCGAAGGCCGTGGTTTTTCCAGCCGCGTTTCGCCCGGCATGCATGAGAGTTTCGTCGATAGCGAATGTGTTTCCTGCGGCGCCTGTGTCCAGGCTTGTCCGACAGCAACATTGACCGAAAAATCCGTCATCGAAATTGGTCAGCCGGAACATTCGAAAGTGACGACCTGCGCCTATTGCGGCGTCGGCTGCTCGTTCAAGGCAGAGATGCGCGGCGAAGAACTGGTTCGCATGGTGCCCTGGAAGGACGGCAAGGCCAACCGTGGCCATTCCTGCGTCAAGGGTCGCTTTGCCTACGGCTATTCAACCCACAAGGACCGCATTCTCAACCCGATGATCCGCGAGAAGATTTCGGACCCATGGCGGGAAGTCACGTGGGAAGAAGCCTACAAACACGTCGCAAACGAATTCCGCCGCATCCAGTATCAGTACGGGCGTAATTCCATTGGTGGCATCACATCTTCCCGCTGCACCAATGAAGAAACATATCTTGTCCAGAAACTGGTGCGCGCGGGCTTCGGTAACAACAATGTCGATACTTGTGCCCGCGTTTGCCATTCGCCAACGGGCTATGGCCTCAGAACGACGTTCGGTACTTCTGCAGGCACCCAGGATTTCGACAGTGTCGAGCACACCGACGTCGTCATGATCATCGGTGCCAATCCTACGGATGGTCATCCCGTCTTTGCTTCCCGCTTGAAGAAGCGGCTGCGCAAGGGTGCAAAACTGATCGTCGTCGATCCGCGCCGCATCGATCTGGTGCGATCACCCCATGTTGAAGCTGCACAACACCTCCCCTTGCGTCCCGGTACCAACGTTGCCGTCGTCACCTCGATGGCCCATGTGATCGTTACCGAAGGGCTGTTCAACGAGAAGTTTATCCGCGAACGTTGCGATTGGGACGAGTTCCAGGATTGGGCAGCCTTCGTTTCTTCTCCGGAGCATAGCCCGGAAGCCATCGAACAGCTGTCGGGCGTTGATCCCCAGGCTTTGCGCGAGGCCGCACGGCTTTTCGCAACGGGCGGCAATGGCGCGATATACTATGGGCTTGGTGTTACAGAGCATAGCCAGGGTTCGACAACCGTTATGGCTATTGCAAACCTCGCCATGGCGACCGGCAATATCGGCCGCGAGGGCGTCGGCGTGAACCCGCTGCGCGGCCAGAACAACGTGCAGGGGTCCTGTGATATGGGTTCCTTCCCGCACGAACTTCCCGGTTACCGGCATATCTCCGACGAATCGACGCGCGACGTCTTCGACAAGCTCTGGGGCGTGAAGCTGCAGGACGAGCCCGGCCTTCGCATTCCGAATATGCTGGACGCAGCTGTTGATGGCACCTTCAAGGGCATCTACATTCAGGGCGAGGACATCCTTCAGTCAGACCCTGATACCAAGCACGTTGCAGCTGGTCTCGCCGCCATGGAATGCGTCGTCGTTCACGACCTCTTCCTCAATGAAACCGCCAATTACGCCCATGTCTTCCTGCCCGGATCCACCTTCCTTGAAAAGGATGGAACATTCACCAATGCCGAGCGCCGGATCAATCGCGTGCGCAAGGTTATGAGCCCGCTCAACGGCTACGCCGATTGGGAAGTCACGCAGAACCTTGCAAATGCCATGGGACTTGGCTGGAACTACAACCATCCTTCCGAGATCATGGACGAAGTCGCGCTGACCACTCCGAGTTTCGCAGGCGTTACCTACGACCTTCTGGAGAAGGAAGGATCAGTGCAATGGCCCTGCAATGAAAAGGCGCCCTTGGGCACGCCGATCATGCATATCGACAGCTTCGCGCGCGGAAAGGGCAAGTTCATCCGCACCGAATATGTCGCGACGGACGAGCGAACCGGACCGCGCTTCCCGCTGCTTCTCACGACGGGCCGCATCCTGTCGCAATATAATGTCGGGGCGCAGACACGCCGAACGCACAACGTCGTCTGGCATGAAGAGGATCGGCTGGAGATCCACGCTCATGATGCTGAGCAGCGCGGCATTCGCGATGGCGATTGGGTGAAGATCACCAGCCGGGCGGGCGAGACCACTCTGCGGGCGCTGATCACCGATCGCGTATCGCCGGGTGTGGTTTATACGACCTTCCATCACCCGACGACGCAGGCCAATGTCATCACGACCGATTTCTCCGATTGGGCGACAAATTGTCCGGAATACAAGGTCACGGCGGTGCAGGTCGGCGCTTCGAACGGTCCGAGTGACTGGCAGATCGAATATGACGAGCAGGCACGTCAGAGCAGACGTATTGCTCCCGTGCTGGACGCCGCGGAGTAGCCATGTCCGAGGAGCGCTCCACGCTGCTTGTCGTTCCGCGCATCACCCGCCGCCGCAAGGGTGCGGGTGATGTTTACGCGACAGACAACAGGATGGTGCCCGAAGAAACGCCGGTCGCTTTCAGTTACAATGGCACGACCCATGCGGTCATGATGGCGACGCCAGCCGACATGGAGGATTTCGCCGTCGGCTTCAGCCTGTCGGAGGGCATCGTTTCGCAGCTCGACGAAATCAGCGAAATTACCGTCGAGGAGCATGACGAGGGTGTCGATGTCCAGATCGTGCTCGCAGGTGAAGCGGGCCAGGAACTCACGGATCGCCGCCGCCGCATGGCCGGACCTGTCGGCTGCGGCCTCTGCGGCATCGAGTCGATCGAGCAGGCTCTGAAACCCGTCGCGTCGGTCGATAGAGCCAGGCTCAAGCTGACGCCGGATGAAATCGCGGAGGCGGTCAAGCTGCTCTCGCAGGTTCAGCCGCTGCATAGTGAAACCGGCGCTGTCCACGCCGCCGGGTTCTATGTTCCGGGCAAGGGAGTCGTTGCGGCGCGCGAAGATGTTGGCCGCCACAATGCACTGGACAAGCTGGCTGGGGCTCTCTGCCGCTCCGGTGTCAAGGGCAAGACTGGCGCGGTTGTCGTTACGAGCCGCGTGTCTATCGAAATGGTGCAAAAAGCGGCGATTATCGGTGCTCCGATTCTGATTGCCGTATCGGCGCCGACAGCCTTGGCGATCCGCACAGCGCATGCCGCGGGCATGACGCTTGTTGCACTTGTGCGCGGTGATGAATTCGATGTATTTACTCGCCCTGAGCGCGTCCCGGCCGCTTTGGCCCAGCTGGATGCAAAAGCGGCGGATGTGCTTCCCAAGCCGAATCCCGACTCCGCCGCATCGACTCTCGTTCAAAGTCCCACTGTAAGATTGGTGCAATATGGATAGTGAAAGCCACAAATCGACGGCGACCAAGCTCGTCTACATGGCCAACCAGATAGCGGCGTTCTTCCATACGCAGCCGAAGGACGAGGCGGTGGCAGGTGTTGCTGACCACATCAACCACTTCTGGGAGCCACGCATGCGCGAGCAGTTTTTCGCGATCCTCGAACAAGAGGATAACGGCTTTGATCCGCTGGTGGTTGAAGCCGCAAAACATATCCGCAAGCCTGGGCCGGTTCCGGCCTGACCAATTGCCTGGTGCTTGGGCGGTCTTGGGAGTTCGGACACTTTCGGTGTCTGGATGAGTTTTGCAGCTGCCGATAGTCTAATTCAAATTACACCGATGTCTGCAGGCGGCGCCTAGGTGGCCATTCTTGATCATTGACTGCCGAATAGCCTGCCTACGACAAGAACAAACGGGAGCCACAAAAGCAGGAATACGACATAGGGTGCAGAGCGAGTAATATAAGGCTCGTAGTCGGCCTTGGTATTTTTGTCGTCCCTCAGCATTTTCCCCCCTGCAACATTCATCTGTTCAGGCCAAAATGTTAATACGGCCAAGCAACTATGCAGCAAGCGGTGTTGGGCAACAATAGCTCCGCGGTCGTCAAAATTCATTATGAAGCAAGGTGTTACGTCCAATATGCTTTAGGGGCGCGCTGCTCAAAATCATTAGAGTTTTACCTATAAAGTTAATGTTTTCCGAATGCAGTTGTAATCAGTTTGTCTTCTTGATAGGCGAAACAGCAGCACCGCCTACCCTCCGCAAGGTCCCAATGCTTCGTCGATTTATCGGGCAAGAACCCAGTCCGCTCACCGGCATTGCCCTGGCGGCGCTCGGCTATTCGCTTTTTGCTATTCAGGATGCGCTGGTGAAGTGGCTGGTGTCAGACTATTCGGTGCCGCAGATCCTGTTCATGCGCAGTGTGATTATCGTCATGTTTGCTGCAATCATGGTGCGGCATGAGCGGCATCCGTCGATCCTGAAGAGTCCGCACAAGCGATCGCTCGCTATTCGCGCGGCACTGATGCTCGGCGCATGGCTTTCGTACTATTCCGCGGCGCGCCACCTTGGGCTGGCCGAAATCACCACCATGTATTTCTCCGCCCCGGTGATGGTTGTCATCCTGTCGATCTTTGTTCTGAAGGAGAAGGTGGGGCCGGTGCGCTGGATCGCGTCCATCGCGGGTTTCGTGGGGGTGATTCTCGCAGCAAATCCTGCGGAAACGCCTGATCTCCTGCCTGCCGGGATGGTCCTGTTTGCCGGTTTTTGCTGGGCGTGGAGCGTCATTCTCGTGCGCCTCGTCAGCCGTAGCGAAAGCACCTTCAACCAGATGATGGCCACGAGTTTCCTTTTCGCCGTTGTCTGTGGGGCGATGCTTCCATGGTTATGGAAAACACCGAATTTCAACGGCTGGATGTTGATGATCAGCCTGGGCCTGGTCGGCTCAGCCGGACAATATTTCCTCTATGAAGGGTTCCGTTACGCGCCGGCGTCGGCTCTTGCGCCCATCGAATATAGCGGTCTCATCTGGGCGTTTCTTTACGGTTATCTCATCTGGCATGAGGTGCCGCAAATCAACGTCTTCCTTGGCGCAATCCTCATAGTGGCCTCAAGCCTATCGCTCGTCTGGTGGGAGCGGCGCATGGCAATGGCAGCACGACGCCTGACTGTCTAGAGGCTCTATTGCCTGCATACCGTGCGTGGATCGAAGGGTAGATCGGCCAGCTGATCGAGGTCCATGGCCTGTAATGTCGGGTGCGCAAGTGGATCCCTTTGCCAGCTGGATTCGGGATCATCTCCGGACTCTGATTGCCGGCCGCAGAACCGTGCCGTCAGGGCTTGGAGCAGAAAGAAAATCTTCATAGTCTGACTCCCTTGCGTTCAAATATGCGCTATTCTGTCCGGGAAATGCAATTCACGCCATCCAGATTGGCGAAACCCTCGTAAAGAAAATCTTCATGAAGAATTTGAACAAGGTCCATCTCAACGGTTTGAAGGCAGTAGAGGCGATCGGACGTTTGGGCTCATTGCCCAAGGCGGCGGAGGAACTCGGCGTATCGGTCAGCGCGGTCAGCCAGCAATTGATACGCACCGAGGGCCAAATCGGACATGCCATCTTTGAGCGTACGCGTGGCGGGCTGGTGGCGACGCCATTCGGCAAAGGCTTTCTTGCCCGGCTGGAAGAAGGCTTTCAATCCCTGTCAAAGGCTGTCGCAATGGCTGATGCGACGGATCAGACGCTGATGCTGTCCGTCGCCCCTACCTTCGCCTCAAAATGGCTTGTTCCACGTCTTGGCCGTTTGCGCAGTGCCCATCCGGACCTCAAAATCCGTATCGATCCGTCACCAGGCATCGTCGATCTGAAGAGTTCGGACATCGATCTTGCCATCCGGCTTGGAAAGGGCGATTGGCGGGATGGGATTCCGGAACGGCTTCTGCCGCAAAGGATGTTTCCGGTCTGCACGCGGAATGTGGCTCTCAAGCTGAAGGGACCTGCCGACATCTTCGATCAACCGATCATCTGTTATGACAATCCGATGTTCAGTTGGGATGATTGGCAGGCCGCCGCCGGTCTCGAAGGACCGCTGCCTTTCGACGGGACAACTTTTTCCGATCCTTGGCTTGGGCTTGAAGCCGCAATCAGCGGGCAGGGCATCATGCTCGCCTGGGATCTGTTTGTCGAAGATGCCCTGGCGGACGGCAGGCTGGTTGCCCCCTTTCCCACGCGCGTACCGTCTTCCGTGGGGTATTGGCTGATCACACCAAACAACCGCAAACCAAGCCAACAGACGCTGCACTTCCAACGTTGGATTCGAAGCGAAATCGAGCGAGAGAATGCCACCGGATCGCATGATCTGTTGACAAGTTATTCCGAAGTTTGAACAGTGCCCCCACACCAAAATAGTGGCAGTGGGAGGACTTTATGTCTCTGCGTTCGGTCATCGGCTTTTCGGCCTTCCTTCTCACTCTTTTTGCTCTTTCCGCGCCGGTCGGCGCGGCGGAAATGAATCGCGATGTCGTCACGACGAAGGACGGCGATTACTTCGGTTTTGACCTGCGTACGGAACAGAATGTGACCCAGGATCAGTGCGAGCTGGTCTGTCTTGCTGACCAGTCCTGCAAGGCATTTACCTACAACCCCAAGGTGAAGTGGTGCTTTCTCAAATCCGATTTCAATCAGCTGAAAACGGCGCCGGGGTCTGTTGCCGGCAAGGTCGTGGAGACCGCCGATGAGCCCGATATCGGCGCCCCGCCAAAGCTGCAATTTGTATCGGACCAACTTGCGCAGGATGCACGGCAGGTCAGAGCGAGCCTGAGCCTCACCGACGATCAGAAGGCATTAGGTGCCCAAGGTCTCGTCGCGGTCGGACGGGCTGAGGTTGCCAAGGGCAACATCGAGAACGCTCTCAAGGCGTTTAGAGGTGCGTTGGCGATTACCCCCGACGATGGCCCGCTCTGGATCGAGACGGCACGCGCAGCCAATCGTGCCGAAAAAAATACCTATATCGCCGGACAGGCAGCGCTAGCTGCGCTCAACGGCTATCAGTTGACGCGAACGACCCAGAGCCGCGCAGACGCTCTGGCAGTACTCGGCGATGCGTTGCAAAACGCCGAGAATTACCGCGCCTCGCTTGAGGCGTACAAGGCCAGTCTCGCGCTCGTCAACGCCAAGCCGGTTGAGGCTGCCTATCTGGATCTGAGGTCGCGGCAGGGCTTCCGCGTCACCAATCATACCATCGACGCGGATAGCGTTAATCCCCGTGCTTGTGTCCAGTTCTCTGATCCTCTGGTGAAAATGGGCACGGATTATACGCCCTTCGTGACATTGAACGGAACTGCCCCGAAAGCGCTGGAGGCCAAGGGCAGCGAGATCTGTGTCGAGGGCCTTGAACATGGCCAGCGTTACAAGCTCGCCCTGCGTCCCGGGCTGCCCTCGGCGGTGGGTGAATCGCTTGAAGCGCCCGTCGATCTTGATATCTACATCAAGGATCGCTCCGCCATGGTGCGCTTTACCGGCGATAGTTTTGTTCTGCCGAGCACCGCGCGTCGCGGCATACCCATCGTTTCGGTCAACACGACCAGCGCCAATCTCAAGCTCTATCGCATCGGTGATCGAGGGCTGGCCCCGCTTCTGACCAGTTCGCAATTCCTGACGCAGATGGATGGCTACAGCGCCCAGCGCCTGCAGGACGAATCGGGTGAGCTCGTCTGGCAGGGCACGATCGATCTTCAGTCCGACCTCAACAAGGATGTCGTTACCAGTTTTCCAGTCGATGAAGCCTTGCCGCAACGCAAGCCCGGAGTTTATGTCCTGACTGCCGTCTCGCCTGATGCAAAGAGCAATGAATGGGATGCCCAGGCGACCCAGTGGTTCGTCGTCTCGGATATCGGCCTCACCACCTATGCTGGCAATGACGGCCTCAATGTTTTTGCGCGCTCGTTGGCGTCGGCCCAGCCGCTCATCGGTGTCGAGCTTCAGCTTCTTGCCAAGAACAACGAGATACTAGGCACTGCCGTCACCGATACAGAAGGTCGCGCTACATTTACCGCCGGGCTGATGCGTGGCACTGCAGCCACCGCTCCTGCAGTCATCACCGCCAAGAATGGCGACGCGGATTATGTCTTCCTCGACATGACACGGGCGGGCTTCGACCTTTCGGACCGGGGTGTCACCGGCCGTCCCGCGCCAGGCGCTATCGATATTCTGGCATGGACGGAACGCGGCATCTATCGCGCCGGCGAAACGGTGCATGCGTCCGCGCTCGCCCGGGATAACGCCGCAAATGCCGTGGAAAAACTGCCCCTGACATTTGTGTTCAAGCGGCCGGACGGCGTCGAGGATCGCCGTATGGTCAGTGACGGCGCAAATCTCGGCGGACATACGCTCGATCTGGAGCTGCAAGCCAACTCCATGCGCGGCACCTGGACGATGCAGATATTTACCGATCCGAAAGGGTCGCCAATTGCGGAAAAGCAATTCCTGGTTGAAGATTTCGTGCCAGACCGGGTTGAGTTCGATCTGACCAGCGACGCCAAATTCATTGAGATCGGCAAGCCAACGCCCGTCAGGGTCGACGGGCGCTTTCTCTATGGCGCTCCCGCTGCAGGGCTGGAACTGGAAGGCGAAGTCGCGCTGAAGCCGACACATGAACGCGCGGATTTCAAGGGTTATCTCTTTGGGCTCGCCGATGAGGAGGCGAGTGAAAATACGAGCATGCCACTTGAAGATTTGCAGCCACTCGACGAAAACGGCAAGGCGACGTTCGATGTCTCGGTGGCAGATGCTCCGTCCACCACGCAGCTCCTCAACGCAAATGTGGTCGTTCGCATGCAGGAAGCAGGCGGCCGTGCCGTAGAGCGCACACTGACGCTGCCGGTTAAGCAGCAGGGCTCAATGATCGGCATCAAACCGGAGTTCTCAGGTGCGCTCGCCGAAAACTCCATTGGCAAATTTCATGTCATTGCCGTCGATGAGAATGGCCAGAAACAGGCCATGCAGGGGCTCCAGTGGAAACTTATCAACGTTGAGCGCAACTATCAGTGGTACCGTGATGGCAGTTCATGGAAATACGAGCCGATCCTTTCGACCAAGCAGGTTGCGAATGGCGTGATCGATGCAACCGCCGATGGCGCTGATATTTCCGTCCCGGTCACGTGGGGTCAGTTCCGTTTGGAAGTCGAAACCGCGGCCGCCGATGGCCCCGCCTCCAGCGTTGAATTCGATGCCGGCTACTATGTCGCGGCCACTTCTACCGAAACGCCCGATGGACTTCAGATCGCTCTCGACAAGGAAAACTATGCTCCCGGTGAGACAGCGAAGCTGAAGGTTTCGCCGCGTTTCGCCGGCGAACTGCTGGTGACTGTCGGTGCCGAGAATTTGCTGGTGACGAAGCGCGCCAGCATTCCGGCCGAGGGTGGCGAAATTGATATTCCTGTCACCGCTGACTGGGGTGCAGGGGCATACGTCACGGCCACGTTGTTTCGTCCGGGCGACGCGCAGGAAACCCATATGCCGATGCGCGCCATCGGCGTGAAATGGCTCAACGTCAATCCGGGCGATCGCAAGCTCGCCGTAAAACTGGACACGCCGCCGAAGACCGAACCGCGCAAGCCGCTGAACATCGCCCTTCAGGTCACTGGTGCCGGTGCCAACGAGGGCGCTTTCGTCACCGTGGCCGCAGTGGACGTCGGTATCCTCAATCTTACCCGCTATGAAGCACCCAATCCGGATGGCTGGTATTTCGGTCAGCGCCAGCTCGGTCTCGAGATTCGCGACCTTTACGGCCGCCTGATCGATGGCTCGCAGGGTGCAACGGGCAAGCTGCGCACTGGCGGCGATGGTGCGCAGATGCCGATGCAAGGCAGCCCGCCCACCGAAAAGCTGATCGCCTTCTTCTCGGGGCCGGTCAAGCTGGATGCACAGGGTAGGGCCAATATTAGCTTCGATATTCCGCAATTCAACGGCACGGCGCGTGTCATGGCTGTCGCGTGGTCGAAATCGGGTGTCGGGCATGCTACATCCGACGTGGTCATTCGCGATCCCGTGGTCGTCACGGCCAGCTTGCCGAAATTTCTTGCCCCCGGCGACAAGGCCGCGCTACGGCTCGATATCGCCAATACCGACGCGCCGGCGGGCGACTACCAGGTGCAGGTCACCAGCAATCCTGCGGTGAAGGTTGAGCAACCGGCCGCGTCACAATCCGTCAATCTGGCTGCGGGTGGTAAGGCGAACCTTACCTTGCCATTGACGGGCAATCAGCCGGGCGACGGGGTCGTGTCAATCAAATTGTCCAACGCCGCTGGTCTCTCGCTCGAGCAGACTTTGAACGTTCCGGTCAGGCCGGCGACCCTGCCGATGACCGTGCGCCGGCCGATCAAGCTCGGACCCAACAGCAGTCTCAAGGTGGACAGCGAGTTGCTGGCTGGCAGCGTCCTGCACGGGGCTTCCGTCAGTCTCAATGTCACCCGCTCGGCCGCCTTCGATATTCCGGCCTTGCTGATGACGCTCGATCGCTACCCCTATGGTTGCGCCGAACAGACGACCAGCCGTGCCCTGCCGTTGCTCTATATGAGCGAACTCGCGAGGCAGTCTGGAATTGCCGACGACGGCGAGGTGCAGAAACGCGTGCAGGAAGCGATCTACCGTGTCCTGTCGTATCAATCCTCTGCCGGCAGCTTCGGTCTTTGGGCGCCGGGCTCCGGGGATCTCTGGCTTGATGCCTATGTCACGGACTTCCTCACGCGCGCTCGCGAACAGAAATACAGCGTCCCGGAACAGGCCCTGGTACAGGCGCTTGAAAACTTGCAAAACTCGCTGAGCTACGACGTGAACGTCAAGGATCAGGGCAATGAAATTGCCTATGGGCTCTATGTCCTGGCCCGCAATCGCAAGGCGGCCATCAGCGATCTGCGCTACTACGCTGACACGAAACTCGGCGAGTTCCCGACGCCATTGTCACGCGCGCATCTGGCCGCCGCCTTGTCGCTTTATGGTGATGCCCAGCGTTCGCAAAGCATTTTCACCAATGCCCTGCAACAGGCGACCACCGTGACCAATGTCAGCCTGGTCCGTTCGGATTATGGTTCATCCCTGCGGGACGATGCCGCAGTTCTGGCACTTGCTGCCGAGAGCCGGCCGGTCCCGCCCATCATCCCGCAACTGTCCAAGATCGTCGCCAACGAATGGGAACACAAGACCTATACGAGCACGCAGGAGCAAACATGGATGCTGCTTGCGGCGCGCGCCGTTCAGGATGGCGACAGGGATCTGCAACTCGATATCAATGGCGCCGCCCATAGCGGAGGCTATGCGGCACGATTGACCGGCGATGAACTGCTTGCCCAACCGGTGACCATCACCAATGCGACCGCCGAACCTGTGTCGGCGGTGGTGACGACGGTGGCATCCCCGTCGCAGCCGCTGCCTGCCGGCGGCGATGGTTTCAACATCGAGCGCACCTACTACACGCTCGATGGCAAGGAGGCCAATGTCAGCCAGGCCAGGCAGAACGAGCGCTATGTGGTCGTTCTGAAAGTGACCGAGAACAACAACTGGCCGTCACGAGTGCTGATCACTGATCTCTTGCCCGCCGGTTTCGAAATCGACAATCCCGGTCTCGTCAACAGCGCCAGCCTGTCGAATTTCGACTGGATCGGCGAAGTGGAGGCAGCGCACACGGAGTTCCGCAGCGATCGCTTTGTTGCCGCCTTTGACCGGGCGACGGGGGACAATGGCGAAATCACGCTGGCCTATGTGGTTCGTGCAGTAACACCCGGCACCTATGATCATCCGGCAGCCAGCGTCGAGGACATGTATCGTCCTCAGTTCTCCGCGCGCACGGCGACCGGTCGCATGGAGGTTATGGCAGCGCAGTGATGGAATTTGAATTGTGATGCAATGACGCTGTGCGTGGTAGAGGGAGGATAAATGAAAAGACTAATATTCTATCTCTCCTCCAATCTCCTTACCGCCGCCGTTCTTGCGTTTGGCCTCGACCTGGCTGACCGCGCCTTTCCACCGCCTCTGGAAAAGGCGCGGGAGGTCTCGACCGAGGTACTGGATGCGGAGGGCCAGCTGCTGCGTGCCTTTGCAACGTCCGAAGGCCGCTGGCGGCTCACCACGACAGCAAAGGATGTCGATCCGCAATTCGTTCGCATGCTCATCGCCTATGAAGATCAGCGCTTCTGGCAGCACCGAGGCATCGACCCCGTGGCGCTTGCCCGTGCCGCCGTGCAGTTTGTCAGCAATGGACGCATTGTTTCCGGCGCCTCGACGCTGTCCATGCAGGTTGCCCGGCTGATTGAGCCGCGTGAGGGCAGATCACTCACGGCGAAGTTTCAGCAACTGGTTCGCGCCCTGCAAATCGAGCGACGTTTGAACAAGGCCGAAATCCTCGACCTCTATCTTTCACTCGCGCCCTATGGCGGCAATCTCGAAGGCGTTCGCGCCGCAAGTCTTGCCTATTTTGGCAAGGAGCCGCGCCGCTTGACTGTTGCGCAGTCTGCTCTGCTCGTCGCCCTGCCGCAATTGCCGGAAAAACGCAGGCCCGACCGCAATCTCGCTCTGGCAGAAGCTGCGCGTGGGCGCGTTCTACACCGAATGGCGGTTGAGAAAGTTGTGGGTGAGGGCGAAGCCGAGCGGGCTGGTCTTGCGCCAATTCCGTCGCGGCGTTTGCAGTTGCCAACCTATGCAGCGCATTTGGCGGAGGCGGCCCAGCGCAAGGAGCCGTCCGTCAGACGGCATCTGACAACGCTGCATCGGCGCATCCAACAAGGATTGGAAGCAGTCGCACGGGACTCAGCGGGCAAGCTTGGTCCCAAGGTGTCGGTCGCCATGATCATGGCGGACGTGCGCACCGGGGAGATCGTCGGCGAGGTCGGATCGGCGGATTATTTCGATGCGAGTCGCTCGGGCTGGATTGACATGAGCCGGATCAATCGCTCACCAGGCTCAACACTCAAGCCCTTTATCTATGGCTTGGCCTTCGAGGATGGCCTGGTCAGCCAGGAAACCATCATCGAGGATAGGCCCGCCGATTTCTTCGGCTACCGGCCGCGCAATTTCGATATGAGCTATCAGGGCGATGTCAGCATTCGGCAGGCGTTGCAATTGTCGCTCAACGTACCGGCTGTCCGCTTGCTCGATGCCGTAGGACCGGCACGGCTGATGATTCGGTTCCGCCGCTCGGAAGTCCGGCCGGTGTTGCCGCCGAATGAAACCCCGGGTCTTGCCATTGGTCTCGGCGGTGTTGGCATTACCCTGAAGGATCTCGTGCAGCTCTATGCGGGTCTTGCTAATCGCGGCAGGCCGATGCAACTCGGCGATGGAATTCAGGACAAGCCCAATCCTATCGAAGGCGAGCCGCTGCTTGAACCGGTGGCGGCGTGGAACGTTGCCGATATTCTCTCCGGGGTCATGCCACCTCTCGGGTCGGGTCAGCGTGGCATCGCCTACAAGACCGGCACGAGCTATGGGTACCGTGACGCGTGGTCGGTTGGTTTCGATGGCAATTATGTTCTCGGCGTCTGGGTCGGCCGGCCAGACAATGGCGCGGTACCGGGTCTGACTGGCTTTGGGTCGGCCGCGCCGATCCTGTTCGAAGGTTTCGCCAAATCCGGTGTCGCCATTACGCCTCTGCAGCCCGCTCCAGCTGGTGCTACCCGCATAGCGCAGGCCCAGTTGCCGATAAGCCAGCGCCGGTTTTCGATGAATTCGAACGGCTTGCTTGCCTCTTCGACGCGGGAACCAGCACCGCAGATCGTCTATCCGCCTGAAGGCGCCCGCATAGAACTTGGGGCAACAACAGGCGGTGAAATCATGCCGCTGGCGCTGAAACTGCAGGGCGGTCGCGCGCCCTTCCGATGGCTCGCCAACGGTAAACCCCTACCGGAAACCTCACGCCGGCGCGTCAACCAATGGGTGCCGGACGGTGGTGGATATTCGACGTTGACAGTTATCGATTCAGTTGGCCGCGCGGCTAGCGTTCGGGTGTTTGTCGATTGATATGAAAAGGCGGCGCCATGGCGCCGCCTTTTCAAAATAGCTTCCGATCAGCGCGCCTGTACAAGTGCCGAAATGATACCCGACGTGATGCTGATCAAGGCGTAATCATTGTCGGCCCTGACCCACTGGTAGCCGCGCGGCGGCGTCTTCAAATGATAGCGGTGATAATCGCGCACGACATTGCGGCGGTAAGTCGAGGGGAGTGCGTGGCCGCGCGACCAGCGGGTCTTCTTCACCACCACGGTTTTCGTAACGACCTGCTTCTTTACCACGCGGTCCTGCTGATGACCGTAATGGCCACCCTTGTAATTCTGTTGTTGGGCGAACGCGGCAGGGGTCGCGATCAGGGAGATGGCAAGTGCTGCCAGAGCGATCTTTTTCATTTCGTTTCCTCGTCAGTAGCGCGGCTTGATCTAAACCACGGGTTGTCTTGGGACACCCCGGTTTTAGGCCTGACGAGATGAACGAAAACTGAATATCAATCTAAACAATTTGTAATGTTTTAAATAGCTTATCGACGGTTTCTGAAGCCAGCAAATGAATATCAGCCGTAGCGGCTGATATTCAGTGGCAGCGGGTCCACATCCGGCGATTTACCGGAAATTATATCGGCAAGCACGCGGCTAGAGCCGCAGGACATCGTCCAGCCAAGCGTTCCGTGGCCGGTGTTGAGATATAGATTCGAATATCTCGTACCGCCACCGATTATGGGCGGACCATCCGGCGTCATCGGTCGCAAGCCCGCCCAAAAGCTTGCCTTGCTCAAATCGCCACCTTTCGGAAACAAATCACCGACCGAATGTTTCAGCGTCGCCTGTCTTGCATCCCGCAAGGCGAGATCATAGCCCGAAATCTCTGCGGTACCGCCAGCGCGAATCCGGTCGCCGAGCCGCGTGATGGCAACCTTGTAGGTTTCATCCATGATGGTTGAAACCGGAGCCGCGTCCTCATCGGCGATCGGAACCGTGATCGAGTAGCCCTTCACCGGATAGACCGGAATATGCACATCGATGCGCCGCAGCAAGAATGGCGAGTAGCTGCCGAACGCAACGACATAGGCGTCTGCCGTCAGTTCCTCGGTCTCGGTCGATACGCTGGCGATCCGACTAGTGCTGGTGTTGATGGACGTGATCGTGGTGTTGAACCGGAATTTTACTCCGGCGTCGGCGCAGAGAGCCGCGAGCCTCTCGGTAAACATCTGGCAGTCGCCGGTTTCATCGCCGGGCAGGCGCAAACCGCCGACAAATTTGCCTTTGACATGTGCCAGTGCCGGTTCGGCCGCAACACATCCCGCAGGATCCAGAAGCTCGTAAGGTACGCCAAATCCTTTCAGCACTTCGATGTCGCTGGCACTTCCGTCATACTGCTTCTGCGTGCGGAAGAGCTGCAAGGTTCCCTGGGTGCGTTCATCATAGGGAATCGAGACTTCCGAACGCAACGCCTTGAGGCAGTCGCGGCTGTATTCAGCGATGGGGACCATGCGTGACTTGTTTCGCGCATAACGCGCAGACGTGCAATTGCGCAACATCTTGGCCAGCCAAAGCGCCATGTAGGGGTCGAATTTTGGCCGCACGACAAGTGGGCCGAAATGCATCAGCATCCATTTGATTGCTTTGACCGGTACACCGGGTCCGGCCCATGGCGAGGAATATCCCGGCGATATTTCTCCGGCATTGGCAAAGCTCGTCTCGCGCGCCGGTCCGGGCTGCCGGTCGATGACAGTGACCTCATGGCCGGCCTGCGCCAGATACCAGGCCGATGTGACGCCGACGACGCCACTGCCAAGGACGAGAACTTTCATAACCGGGGAACTCCTTCGAAAAATTCAAAACCTGAAGACGACTCGCACTGTGTGTTGGTGAATTGTTTCTTTCCAGACATTTCTTTCGTCATGTGCGGAAATGTCATGGTTCTCATGCCGGCGCCAGAATCTGGACAAAATAAAAGGCCGGGAAAACCCGACCTTCTCAAATTCGTCTCTGCTATCAGTGCCAGTACATCCGTGGTCAAAGACCGCGAAGACGAATTATTTATCAGCCAGCCTGAAGCTGATCAGCAGTCATCTTGCCGGACTTGTTGTCACGGACCAATTCGAAGCTGATCTTCTGACCGTCATTGAGGCTGCGCATACCAGCGCGCTCAACGGCAGAGATGTGTACGAATACATCTGCTGAACCATCATCTGGTTGAATGAAGCCGAAGCCCTTTGTGGAATTGAACCACTTTACTGTTCCAGTGCTCATGATGAACCCTTTCAATGGAAATATTTCAATACAGGGCACGACGCGCCATGCAGTTTTTAGCTCGATTTTTGAAGAAGGATCTTTCAGAGCGCCTGTGGCGCAATAAAACTAATTACAAACTACCAAATACCGATAGGCGATACATAGGGCTAAGCGCTTGTTTCGTCAATGCCAGAGCCTGAGAAATAATCGCGAAAGACTGAACTAAAGTCTATTTCCCAGTCTTTTCGGGACTTTTTTATTTCGAAATATTTTCGCCAGCCGGCATTGGTACGCGAATATAAGACGGCAACCGATTCGTCATTGCGCGCAATCGAGTGACGCCCAGGGCTTGGATAGTAACCGCTACCTGGCTTTGACAGCTGGCCGGCTTGTTTTCTTTGCTTTTGGAGCAGCCGGTGGGCGGGCAGCGGTTTCCGCTTGGTCCTCAGCTTCCTTCGCAAGCCGCAAAGCCTTGAGGCGTGCCGTCTTGCTTTCCCACTTATGTGTTTCATCATTGATGATTGCGGAAGCCGCAGCGGTGGTTGCCAGACTTTTCTGTTCCGAAGGGCTCAGGATCCGTTTCGGGTGGACGCCAACTTCAGGCATCTGTTTTGGACTATGTTTCATTGCATCTCGCATTATTGGATATACAACCATCGCACGCGAAACCTTCCAAGTCTATCGTGCTGTCGTTTGACGCGTCGAACCTGTTCCGGGTTTCCAGCCCCGGGCAAACCCATAGGACATGGCGAGGGAGGCATACTCGATTTCCCGCAAAAGGAATTCCCGCTCCGCCAGCAGGGCGGCGATTGTCGCTCGTGCGTCGCCTTGATGATACGCAAGAGCCTCTTCGATTTCGTCTTCCGGTTGTTGCGACATAGCGTTCATCAGAATCTCCTTTTTCAGGAAGATTGCCACAACCTTGCATATATGAAAAGGAATTTGTTCCTGTTTTGTTCGCATTTATGCCGAGCCCGCATCAACGCGAATTCAGGGCTGTGTTGCAAAGCTGGACTCGGTTGATGTGCACGACATGCTAAGTTAGCTTTTATTCGCTTTTGCGGGAGGGAGTTGCATGGGAAAAGTAATTGTCTCGTTTACGATGTCACTCGACGGCTTCATCGCCGGACCGAATATCAGCCCCGAAGATGCCATGGGTGAGGGCGGCGAACGGTTGCATGAGTGGTTGTTCGACGGAAGCTCTGAAGTCGACCGCGACATGGCACGGGAGATGCCTGCCAACGTCGGTGCGGTGATCCTCGGGAAGCGAACTTTCGATCTCGGGCTGCCGCACTGGGAAGACACGCCGTTTCCCGCCCCGAGCTTCGTGCTCACCCATGAAAAACGTGCCCCGCTGAAGATGAAGAGCGCGGCATTTACTTTCGTCAACGACGGTGTCGAAAGCGCTGTAGAGCAGGCGAAAGCAGCTGCAGGTGCAAAGGACATCGTTGTTATGGGAGCAAATGCTGCCCAGCAGCTGTTGCGAGCGCAGCTGGTGGATGAAATCGCTCTCCAACTCGCGCCGGTTTTGCTCGGGCGGGGGACACGCCTGTTCGACGAGATTGATGAAACGATCGAGCTGAAAAGCACGAGAACTGTCCAGTCGCCGCTGGTCACCCACTTGCGTTATCAGATCCTGTAAGAGTCCGCTTGGACCGCGGCTGCGGCGATACGTAGGGCATGATTTTTCGAGAACCGGTGAGCACCGGAAGCGCAGAAATCGCGCCAGATGGCCGCCGCAGCAAATCTTCAAGACCGGCTCTAGGCTGAAGCCCCGATTGTAGCCGGGGCTTTATGCTAAATCAGCCCTTTGACTTTGCCTTGGGCGCTGGGCTTTCGGCTTTTTTTATCATTGAGCTGAAAGGAACGTCGGCCTTCGGCGCGACCTTCTCTTTCTTGGGTTTTCGCACTTCGCGATTGCTTTTCTGTTGTCCTTTGGCCATGGCGGCTCTCCTACAAAGTTACAAACTGGACTGCTGGACGAGGCTTTTTCGATTACCGGCCGCTTGCATAACAACAACCAAAATCGAGTGCGTACAGAATCGGTCATTTGGAATGAGATTGGCGGGTCGAGAACCTCTGACGCCGCGAAGAGCCAAGCTTTGGCCAAAAGACGATTCGTAATTGTAGGTCGTCATTTGCGGCTTAATTGCGGCTTCTGATAGTTCTGGCGCCCCCGTTAGAATGGTGCTAAAATTTCGTTCTATTGCCTCAAAAGTCGAAGTTTTTCCGCTGGATTCCTGGTCCACTGCGGCTTTATGGGCGTTTGGAGGATATCCACCATGTTGAACCGCACCATTACCTTCCTGAAAAGGCTGAAAACCACTAGAACCGCATCGCCTGACCCCGTCGTGCAGACCGCAAAACCGGCCGCCAAGAAGCCGCGCCGTGTAAACCCCGACAGCGATGGATCGCAGCGCCGCCTGCGCCAGCTCGTCGAGCACAATCGGCTGATCTGATTGCATCCCTAAGCCGGTTGATGAGAGAACTGCATCGGCTTTTTCCATGTCGCTAGGGCCAGATGGCCTCGCGTATTGATTGGCGGCCTCGATCTCGAGTCGCTTACCGCTTGTCTAAGTTCCCGGCGCCTTCGCCGGTCGCAATCTCGTCCAGTTCGATGGAAACCCTTACCGGAGCAGGTGAGGCTTGGCACCGCCCCGGGGAGGGCATAACAGGCTTAAGTCGGTGCCAAGCCTCCGCTGACGGAAATGGGGTCAGCGTCACACAACGCTGAAATAGGTCATTCGTTCCTTTGCCGTGCTCCCATCATAAGCAATTGTTGTCCGGGCGAATGCGGTCCCAAGCAGCCAGATCACAGCGAGAAATACCAGTGCAACGGCAGCGAGTAGCAAGACGCCGGTCAACTTCACCGGTTGATGATCGTTCTCAGACATGGAGTGGACATCTCAAAATTGTGCTGGCGCACCAATACAACTTATGCGAGAATTTTCAACGGGAACATGTGTTAATGTGAGAGATCAAAAGATCGGAAACGTACCTGCCAGACGTGGTCTGAGTCCACCAAACCCGGAGGCGGCAGGCTTTGATCAGGCGTTCAGGTAATCCGGTGTGATGCTGGACTGGGGGCCATTTGCATTGCTGGATCTGGCCAGTATCGTTCCAGCTTCCCAGCATCCCCAAAGAATGGCCACCATGATCGCGGCCAGTATCAGGAAGTCTTTCGTCTCGAGCGGCCGAAAATCAGGCTGACGCATAGGGGTTACTCCATAACGATAGTGATCGCGGTCCCTGATCCACCGCTTACCATAGCTATGCAACGAGCCCTATTGCTCCCCGTTAGTCCTTTCGATTTAGTCCGCGACGCCGCATTGATGTGGAAACGTCTCTGTTGATATGAGTGACAACTGTTGGAAGGATTCAATCATATGGTAGCGGGCGTTGTTCTCGTAACGGGAGCCTCGGGTTTCATCGGTGTGGAGTTGGTCAAACACTTGGAAGCGTCCGGCTATCGGGTGATAAGTGCCACGCGAAATGCTGGACGCTCCGACGCCGAAAGCCGGCGGTTGCCTGCACCGGACGAACCTGTCGCAGCATTCGAGCGCCTCCTCGAGAATGTCGATGATGTCGTGCATCTGGCCGCCATCGCCCACACGCAACTGGTCGACGCCACCCATACCTATCATGCAGTCAACTGCGTGCTGGCGGCAAAGCTTGCTCAGGCCGCGCACAAAAACATCTCCGGCAAGTTTGTCTTCGTCTCCTCGATACGTGCGCAATGTGCAAACGTTCACGAAGGCGTCGCGTTGGAAAGCGATCTGCCGCGACCAACCGACGATTACGGTCGTTCCAAGCTTGCAGCCGAGGCCGAAATCGCCGCAGCGATGAGCCGTGGAAATTATACGATCCTGCGGCCCGTGCTCGTTTATGGCGCGGGTGTGAAGGGTAATATGGCGATGCTCGCGAAACTCGCGGCATTGCCTGTCCCCTTGCCGCTCAAGTCGTTGACCGGTCGACGATCCTTGCTCGATCGCGCTGCGCTCTGCCGTGCCATCATCCATGGTCTGGACGAACCGAAAACCGATCGCGGCACATTCATTGTATCGGACAGAAATCCGGTAACGGTGCCGCAGATGCTGGCCGCCATGCGACGCCGGCGTGGCCGCAATCCTGGGTTGTTTTCATGCCCGCCATGGATAGTGAACATTGCCGCGCGGATAACAGGTCAGAGCGATCGCTGGAAAACGCTCAACGGCGACTTGATTGCAAGTTCGGCCAAGCTGCAATCGACTGGCTGGAAGGCTGTCGACGATCCTGCGGGGCACATTGCGGAACTATCCTGACCCTGGAGTCTCGGCTCTCGGCCCTGTGCCGTCCTATGCCCGTTGCGATACGGATATCAAATGGTCTCTTGGATATTCGGCAAATGATGTTACATTGTATCCAACGTTAATTGAAAAGCGTCCTGCTTGCGTCCTTATGGGTTCGCGCGGCGCTCGAAGGATAAGACTTTGAAAGACCCCGAGAGAGGCGCGCCAATCGCGCCGAATGGAGGGGCGTCTGGTGGTGACATGGTGCTGAACGGCACTAAAGGTCACACCAAGAATGGGCCCGGACCGCATGGGGATCCTGCACATCACAGGCAGGAAAGCCAATCCGATTCCCCGGAAGGACGCTTCGACAAGAACCACAAGAAACGTGCGCGTCGCAGAAAGCGCGGCAAGTCGAAACAGGCGCCTGCTTCGACCGAGCCAGTCGTTGTCTCGAGCGTTTCGGCTCCCCCTGCCAATACTTCGGCCAAAGCCGCCAAGAAGCGGCGGCCCAATCGCTTTCGCCGCCGGGGCCGCGCCGGGATCAAGCCTGCCGATACGATACCGCCAGTCGTGACAGCAAAGCCGTCTCCGGCGGCCCCGGTTCAAGCCACCCAGCGGCGCGAATCCAGGCATTTCGGCGGACCGCTTTATGCCGCACTCGATCTCGGCACCAACAATTGCCGGCTTCTGGTGGCGTCGCCCACCCGCCCCGGCCAGTTTCGCGTCGTCGATGCCTTCTCCCGTATCGTCCGCCTCGGTGAAGGCCTGGGCGCGACGGGACGCCTGAACGACAATGCCATGGATCGCGCTATTGAGGCGTTGAAGATCTGTCGCGACAAACTTGAGAGCCACGATGTGCGTCGCGCCCGGCTTATCGCCACCGAAGCCTGTCGTCAGGCGTCGAACGGCGAGGAGTTCTTGGCGCGGGTGAAAAGTGAAACCGGCCTGGAGCTCGAGATCATCAACCGCCAGACCGAAGCTCGCCTTGCGGTATCCGGCTGTGGCACGCTGGTCGAGCGGGAGACCGACGCTGTCGTGTTATTCGATATCGGCGGCGGTTCCTCGGAGATCGCACTGATCGATGTTTCTGAACGCCGTTCGCCGCGGCTTGCGGAACATATCATTGCCTGGACGTCGCTTCCCGTCGGCGTGGTCACCTTGGCCGAACGCTTTGGCGGGCGTGATGTGACCTCCGATAATTTCGCGGTCATGGTCGATCATGTTGCTGAATTGATCAACGATTTCTCCGAGCGTCACAAGCTCGGTGATCTCGTCAAGAGCCAGAACTTTCATCTGCTCGGCACGTCCGGCACGGTCACGACGCTCGCCGGCATTCATCTCGGTCTCGAGCGCTATGATCGCCGCCGCATCGATGGTATCTGGATGCAGAACGACGATGTCACGGAAATGACCAGCAAGCTGCTGTCGTGGAGTTTCGATGAGCGGGTTGCCAATCCGTGCATTGGCGCTGATCGCGCCGATCTCGTTCTTGCCGGTTGTGCCATCCTTGATGCTATCCGCAACGTCTGGCCCAGCCAGAAATTGCGCGTTGCCGATCGCGGGCTGCGCGAAGGTATTTTGACTGAACTCATGTCGCGTGATGGCGCGTGGCGCAATCGCTGGTTGCGTGCAACCGCATGACCCAGAAATAGGGGCCCTTATGGCTAAGACGACGACAGGGGGACGCGGCGGCACAGGCACGCGCGGTCTGCATACCAAGATCAAGAAAAAGGCCGGCACGATCAAGGAATCGTCACGTCGTTGGCTTGAGCGCCATATCAACGATCCCTATGTGCAGCGCTCCAAAGCGGACGGCTATCGTTCGCGCGCCGCCTATAAACTGATCGAGATCAACGACCGCTATAAGATCCTGAAAAAAGGCCAGCGCATTATCGATCTTGGCGCGGCTCCGGGTGGCTGGAGCCAGATCGCGGCTTCGATCGTAGGCTCCCCGGAAGACGTTCCAACTGTCGTTGGCATTGACTACCTGCATATCGATCCATTGCCGGGGGTCACCTTGCTCGAGATGGATTTTCTCGATGACGCAGCGCCGGACAGGCTTATGGAAGCGCTGGGCGGCCAACCGGACATCGTCCTGTCGGACATGGCTGCGCCGACGACCGGCCACCGCCGAACCGACCACATTCGCACGACCCACCTTTGCGAAGTCGCTGCGGATTTTGCCGTCTCCGTACTGCGTCCGGGCGGACATTTCCTTACCAAGACGTTTCAGGGCGGGACTGAAAATGAAGTGCTCACACTGCTGAAGAAGCATTTCAAGTCCGTCCACCATGTGAAGCCGCCCGCGTCACGGGCGGAATCCGTCGAGCTTTATTTGCTGGCGAGAGACTTCAAGGGATTACCTGATGACCGGGATTCGATTGACTAACTCGTTCCGCTACTCCGCCGGTGCTGCCACCTTGATCAGCGGTCGGTGACCTGAAACCTCCGAACCCGCGTCAGGCTGCAGACCCCTGAATGACAGGCACGCCAAGCCCGAAATAGCCGCTACCATAAAGAAGGCGATGTGGAAATCGGAGAGCTGCAGCGGCCCGCCATGTATCTTTGTCGTAAGCTCGAGGATGCCGCCAGCAACGGCCACACCAAGCGCGATCGAAATCTGCTGTGCGACTGAACTGATCGGCGTTGCCTGGCTCGTCTGCTCGTTGGGAATATCCGCATAGGCGAGAGCGTTTGTCCCCGTAAAGAACAGCGAACGGAAAAATCCGCCCACAAGAAGCAGCAGGATCATCAGCCAATAGGGCGTTTCCGGTGTGAAGAACCCGTTGACCGCGACGAATATCGCTGCGACGACCGATCCATACATCAGCGAGTTGCGGAAGCCGGTTTTCCGGTAGAACCATTTTGTTACGAGCTTCATGCTCATGGCGCCGAGTGCGGATACGAAAGTGATCATTCCGGATTGGAATGGCGTCAGGCCGAAGCCGATCTGAAGCATCAACGGCAGCAGGAACGGGATTGCTCCGACGCCGATCCGGAACAGACTGCCGCCCACGATTGACGCTCTGAATATCGGATTGTCCAGAAGATTGAGAGAAAGCAACGGCTCCGAAGTTCGGCGCGCATGGACAAGATAAAGAACAGCAGAAACGATGCCGGTCAGAAGCGTCGCCATGCCCACCCATGCCGGAAGCGCTGGAAGACTGACCACCGACAGGCCGAAGACGATGCCCGAGGCGGCGATGCCGCTTAAAAAGAAACCTGGGATATCCAGCGGCCGCTGCACCAGAGTTTCGATTGACGGCAGATAGCGGGTGGCGATGATGATTCCAAGGATGCCGATCGGAACGTTGATGAGGAAAATCCAGTGCCAGCTGAAATAGGTCGTCAGGAAACCGCCAACCGGTGGCCCAATCAGCGGGCCGATCAGTGCCGGCATTGTCAGCCATGCCATCGCGCTGACGAGTTCGTTGCGCGGCGTCGAACGCACCAGTACGAGACGGCCAACGGGCGTCATCATTGCACCGCCTACGCCTTGCAAAAAGCGAGATAAGACGAATTCGAGCAGTGACCCCGAGACTGCGCAGGCGATGGATCCGAGAACGAAAACAACGATAGCAGCGCGGAAAACGTTCTTGGCACCAAACCTGTCGGCCATCCAGCCACTGACTGGAATGAAAACCGCGAGAGAGACCAGATATGCGGTGAGTGCGAGTTTTAAAGCGATCGGACTGGTGCCGATATCAGCAGCGATTGCTGGCAGCGACGTCGCGATGACGGTGGAGTCCATGTTCTCCATGAAAAGGGCGACGGCGAGGACGAGCGGAACGATACGGTTCAAGTTGAATTCCAGTTCTCAGGAGGTGAGAAAGCAGGCGTGAATCTCGTTTTATGAGACTCAAGAGGCCTTGCGGGTTCCGATAGCACTCGCGATGCCGGCGCTCAAGCGGCGATCAATCAGAAGTGATCCGGACGCCACGATTTTTGGTCTATTCAGCAGGAACGGAGCGGCAGCGCCGACGTTGCCCCGCATAATGGTGCCTGAAGGAGATAATCCTATGTCTGCATTCGAGATTTCCCGCCGCAACCTTTTTCTCGCGTCAAGCGCCATGGCCGGCGGATTGGCCATGTCACAGATGATCTCTGACATTGCGCAGGCGGCTGTTCCGCAATCGGAGACCAAGTCTCCGGGCTTCAAACGCTTCAAGCTGGGCGATTTCGAAATCACCGCTTTGCTTGACGGACTTCGTCCCGGGGATGGTCCGTTTCCAACCTTCGGTGCCAATCAGAGCCAGGAGGCCGTTGCCGAATTGATGCGCGCCAATTTCCTGCCTGAAACGAAATTCGTCAACGGCTTCACCCCGGTTCTCATCAACACCGGATCTGAACTGGTGCTCGTCGACACAGGCTTTGGTGCCGGCGGCCGCGAGAATGGTCTTGGTCAGCTTGAAGCGAATATGAAGGACGCGGGCTACACCCCCGATCAGGTGACGCTTGTTGTCATCACGCATATGCACGGCGACCACATCGGCGGCCTGATGAATGGCGAAACACCCGGCTTTCCCAATGCGCGCTATGTTGGCGGGCAGATCGAATATGACTTCTGGACTGACGCTGCACGCGCGGGTACTCCGGCCGAAACCAATGCCAAGGCCGTCAACGCCAAGGTCAAGCCGCTTGCTGAAAAGTTCACCTTCATCAAGGCGGGCGATGCGGTGGTCCCCGGCATCACCAGCGAAGCGGCCTATGGCCATACGCCTGGCCATATGATTTTCCACGTCGAATCGGCCGGCAAGCGTCTCGTCCTGACTGCGGATACAGCCAATCACTACGTCGCCTCGTTGCAGCGCCCCGATTGGGAAGTCGCCTTCGATACCGACAAGGCCATGGGCGTTGCAACACGCAAGAAGGTGTTCGACATGATAGCGGCCGACAAGGTCCCGTTCATTGGCTACCACATGCCATTCCCTGGTGTGGGTTTTGTCGAAAAGCAGGAAACCGGCTATCGATTCGTGCCAGCAACCTATCAGTTCGACGTTTGAATGAATTGACCCCTTAAGTGCAATTCCGGCGCGCCTGCGTCGGATATTGCTACAATATGTGGGCCTGGTGGCTGTTGGAATGCCAGTAATTGCGTTTTGAGCTTTTCAAACCGACATATCCATGTTACCAGCCCGTGCCAATTCACTTGAACAGAACTTGATCGGCGCTCCACCACCGTGGTGCGCCCTTTAGTCGTATTACCCGTATTGCAAGGAAATTGGTCATGGCAAAAATCGTTGAATCCGCGACAGGCGCGCTGGCACTGACATTTGATGATGTTCTGCTCCAGCCAGGTCATTCCGAGGTTATGCCCGGCCAGACCGACATTCGCACCCGCATAGCTCCCGATATCGAGCTCAACCTGCCGTTGCTATCAGCGGCGATGGATACAGTTACCGAATCGCGTCTCGCCATCGCCATGGCGCAGGCGGGCGGCATGGGCGTCATTCACCGCAATCTCACCCCGGAACTGCAGGCCGAGGAAGTCCGGCAGGTCAAGAAGTTCGAATCGGGCATGGTCGTCAATCCCGTTACCATAGGGCCGGACGCAACCCTTGCCGATGCGCAAGCGTTGATGCGCGCCCACGGTATCTCCGGCATTCCTGTGGTCGAGAACTCCGGCGAGGGTAGCCGCAAGCCGGGCCGCCTTGTCGGCATCCTTACCAACCGCGATGTGCGCTTTGCCTCCGATCCTGACCAAAAAATCTACGAACTGATGACGCGCGAGAACCTCATCACCGTTCGAGAAAACAACGTCCAGCACGAAGAAGCCAAGCGCCTGTTGCATCAGCATCGCATCGAAAAATTGCTGGTCGTCGACGAAAAGGGTTATTGCGTCGGCCTGATCACCGTCAAGGACATGGAGAAGTCCCGGCTTAATCCTAACGCCGCCAAAGACGCGCAAGGACGGCTTCGTGTCGCCGCCGCATCCAGCGTCGGTGAAGATGGTTTTGAGCGGGCTGAGCGGCTCATTGCCGCCGGCGTCGATGTCCTCGTCATCGATACCGCCCACGGCCATTCGCAGCGCGTTCTCGATGCTGTCACCCGGGCCAAGAAAATGTCAAATGCGGTGCGTATCATTGCCGGCAATGTCGCCACAGCAGCCGGAACGCAAGCCCTGATCGATGCGGGCGCCGATGCCGTCAAGGTCGGTATTGGACCAGGCTCGATCTGCACCACACGGATCGTCGCGGGTGTCGGCGTCCCACAGCTTTCCGCAATCATGTCTGCGGTTGAAGCAGCACATAAATCGAACGTGCCAGTCATTGCCGACGGCGGCATCAAATATTCCGGTGATTTCGCCAAGGCTCTTGCTGCAGGTGCGTCCGCTGCCATGGCAGGTTCGGCACTTGCCGGCACGGAGGAAAGCCCCGGCGAGGTCTATCTTTATCAGGGACGCTCGTTCAAGGCCTACCGCGGCATGGGCTCTGTCGGCGCCATGGCGCGGGGATCGGCTGATCGCTATTTCCAGGCCGAAGTACGCGACGAACTGAAGCTCGTGCCAGAAGGCATCGAAGGCCAGGTCGCCTACAAGGGTCCGGTTTCCGGCGTATTGCATCAGCTTGCCGGCGGTCTCAGAGCATCCATGGGCTATGTCGGTGCAAAGAATTTGGAAGAATTCCGCGAAAAGGCTACATTCGTTCGCATCACCAATGCAGGTCTGCGCGAAAGCCACACCCATGATGTCACCATCACCCGCGAAAGCCCGAACTATCCGGGCGGCAACTGATCAAAGGTGAAGGGCAATGTCTGATATTGCCCTTCGCAATCATTTTTCGGCCATGGCGCGCAACAGCGCCTGGTCGAATTTCCGGCTGCTCAGCGCGTGTGAGCAACTCACCGACGCCGAGTTTGCTCAGGAGCGCACCAGCTTCTTCCCATCCATCCAGTTGACGCTGAACCACAATCTCATCGTCGATCACATTTACATGGCCGATATGATCGGCAAAGGCCGGAGGAATATCGACCTCGTCGGCGACATACCTTATCCCAGGGCTTCGGACCTGAAGCAGGCGCAGACCGAGTTCGATAGCAGCCTCATCGGCTTCTGCGATGATATGGAGCCCGAAGATCTCGACAGGATCGTCTCGATCACATGGGGGACTGGCGATACGTCGCAAGAACCGGTCTACCTCCTGCTATCGCACCTTTTTGTCCACCAGATCCATCATCGCGGGCAGGCGCATGCCATGCTGGCAGGTACCAATGTTCCGCCGCCCCAGCTCGACGAGTTCTTCCTGAACTATGACAGACCACGACGCCAGGGCGATCCCTACACCGAACCAGGTCTGCCTGCTGACAAGGCATGGTAACCAGCGCGGCATCACGGAATGATCTTGCGCTCACGCAAATCACTGAACACACGCATGAACATCTCCTCCGTGTCGACATATTCATGAAATCCGGCTCGCCGCAGCTTCGTACCGTCGGCAAAGAAATCATAGTTCCAGCCAAAGACCGCATCGCCGAAGCTCCAGGACGACACGTCGCTGTACGGCGTCTTGGCAAGACCGTGCTTCTCGATCATGCGATTCCACAAATCGTCCTTGTCCGCCATGACGACGTTCAGCGACATCGGTAGCGGCGGCGCGACCTCCAGATCGAAAAACCGCGCAATCTTCGGCCACATCTCGCTCCAGCGGAACAGATCGCCATTGTTGATATTGAACGTCTGATTGCCGCAATGCCGGTTCGTCGCGATGAAAACGGTAGCCCGCGCCAAAAGCCCCGCATCCGTCATTTCCAGCAGACTGTCATAGGCGCCGGGTTTGCCGGGAAAGCGCAGCGGAATGCCGAGTTCCTTCGACATCGAGGCATAGACGGCGATTACCGAAGCAAGGTTCATAGGATTGCCGAGCGCAAAGCCCACGACGACGGACGGCCGTAGTGCTGACCACGTCCAGCGCTTTCCCGTCTGCAACGCCTGCAAAAATTCCTGTTGATCGATATTGAATTCCGGCGGCATGTGGTTGGCGTCAGTCTCGTGCGCTGGTGTCTTGAACGGCCCAAGATGTGCGCCATAGACCTTGTAACCCTGCATCAGGCTTATGTGTTCGAGATCGGGTGCGATCGGTTCGATCGCGTTCACTGCATTCATCAGCATTGCGAGGTTTGGCGGCACAAGCTCAGCCCAGTTCGGCCGATCCTGATAGGCCGCGTAAAAGATGTGGGTCACGTCGGTGAGATGGGCGAGCTTGTCGCCGGCGTCCCTCGCATCGAGCAGATCGACAGCGATATGTTGGAGTTTGCCACTTGCCACTCCGCCACGGCGTGACAGACCAATAATTTCCCAATCGCCCAGTTCGACAAGATGCGAAATCAGATTGCCACCGATGATGCCATTGGCACCAACAACAACTGCTTTTTTGGCCATTTCAAAATCTCCGTTTCAAAGTCTGAAACAGATATGTTCCATTCGCAGAACTTTGCGTAGTTGTCAAAAAGTGATAACACTCATAAGCAATTCTTTGAGGTGGTCATGGATAGGTTCGCTGTGATGAAAACGTTTGTTCGTGTCGCGGAGCTTGGCACTCTGTCTGCAGCGGCGCGCGAACTTGGTCTGACCCAGCCGGCCGTCAGCCAGCAGGTCGCAGCTTTGGAGCGGCATCTGGACGTGCGTCTGTTTCACAGGTCTACGCGCCAGCTGGCGCTTACCGGAGGCGGCGAAACCTATTACCAGCATGCGCGGCAAATCCTGCAGGCGGTGGAAGAGGCTGAAGAGAGCACTGGCGAACTATCCACGACGCTGCGCGGAAACCTCCGCGTTCATGGTCCTGTCGGTTTTGGCCAGATGCATCTTTCACCCATAGTCATCGAATTTCAGCGTCTGCATCCGGACCTCACGACTGAACTTGTGCTCGATGATCGTCTTGCCGATCTGATTGCGGAGGGCGTCGACGTGGCGATCCGCTTCGGCGATCTGAAATCCTCCGATCTGATCGCCAGAAAACTTGCCACATTCGACCGCATTCTCGTGGCTTCTCCGGACTATATCGCTGTCCACGGCAAGCCCCTTACACCGGACGACCTTATCAGGCATCGCTACATCCGGTTCGCATGGTCACCGCAGGGCGAATCGATTCCCCTGATCGGCCCTCGTGGCGCTTTCGCAGCGCCAATCCGCTCCACGTTCCTCGCCAACAACGCCTTCGTCCTGAATGAAGCACTGTGCGCTGGTCTGGGCATCGGCGGGGCGCAAGTTCCGCTGATCCAGCCACAGCTTGATTCGGGCACGCTCGTTCGGATTCTTCCCGATTATGCCTATGCGCCGATGGATGTGCACGTGGTCTATGCGACCGCTCGCTTCCTGCCACGCAAGGTGCGGGCCTTCATCGATCATCTGGCGACCGGTCTGCATGCAATACCGGGCTTGCGTATCAATCGCATCCCTGAAAAGAACGTATAAAACGAACAACAGGAGGGACCATGTCACAAACCGCAATTTTCTGGCCGATGATCGCGCTGACTTTCCTGATCTATTGTGTCTATGCCGTCCTGATGCTGCGCCGTCGGCAAGCCGTTCTCAGCGGCCAGGCAAGCGCCAGGGATTTCAAGCTCCCGCTCAAAGAGCCGGAGGCCAGCGTTGCGACGGTCCGCAATTTGATCAATCTCTATGAATTGCCGATGCTGTTCTATGTCGTCTGCCTCGCGCTCTATGCGGTCAACGGCGCCACGTTGCTTGCCGTCATCATAGCCTGGTGTTTTGTGGCAATGCGTGTGGTCCACACCTGTGTGCATATAACATCCAACCGGCTTGCCTTTCGCCAGCCGATCTTCGTCCTCGGCTTTATCCTCAATGGGGCATTGTGGGTCATGCTGGCGTTGCACCTCGCCGTTCCACCTGTCGTCTAGAGCAATTGTGCCATCGCTCTAGGCCGCCAGATCATCCAGTTCATCCGCCGAAATCATCAACCGGCGGCTGCAATCGACGATTGTAATCGCCAGCGCTTCGAAGTCCTCGCGCCGCTCGCTCTGCTTGCGCCAGATCAAGCCGATTTCGCGTGATGGTTCCGGATCGGCAAAAGCCACGATGCGTACATTATTGCGGCCGGCCTCGGTGCGCACGGCAATCTCGGGGATCAGCGTCAGTCCCATGCCGTGACCGACCATCTGCAACAGCGTCGCCATGCTGGTCGCGCCATAATTGACCAATTGACGTTGCTTGACATTGCTGCACACGGCAAGGGCCTGATCGCGCAGGCAATGACCCTCCTCCAGCAGAAGCAGCCGCTCAAGCGCCACATCTTCCTGAGTCATGGGCGAGGTGAGAACGTCGATATCATTGTTCGATGTAGCGATGAGGAAGCGATCGCGAAACAACGATTTGGCGACCGTACCTTCCCCTTCTATAGGCAGGGCGGCGATGATGGCGTCCAGGTCGCCCAGGCGCAGATCCTCGACCAGCTTCGAGGTAACGGCTTCTCGCAGCTCGATCGCAAGTTCGGGATAGGCCTCGCGGAGGTCCGGGATCAGCAGCGGCAGCAGATAAGGCGCAATCGTCGGAATAATGCCAAGCCGCAGCCGTCCTCTCAAGGTGCCACGCCTCTGTCCCGCAAGTTCCTCAAGCGAGCGAATTTCACCGAGAATGCCGCGTATGCGCGGCAGCAGACGCCTGCCCATCTCGGTGAGCACGACCGTCCGCCGCGTCCGCTCGAACAGCGTGGCTCCGAGAAGCAGTTCCATTTCCGCGATCTGAGCCGAGAGGGCAGGCTGGGATATCCGTGCCATCTCCGCAGCTTTGCGGAAATGCAGCGTGTTGGCGAGAATGTCGAAATAGCGCATTTGGCGAACTGAAAACATGATAAGTAAATCCTATCAATAATCATTCCAAAATCAATTGGAAACTATGATTAGAAAGGTTCTATGGTGCAGTGGAGAACGCGACTGCGCTAGCGCGCCTGCGGTTCCTATTGTCAAAACGCGAGATTCGAGGAGAAGCCAATGGCTGACCGTCCAACATTGACGACAACCGCCGGTGCACCGGTATCCGACAACCAGAATTCCAGAACCGCCGGCGAGCGCGGTCCTGTTCTGCTGGACGATTATCAGCTCCTGGAGAAGCTTGCGCATCAGAATCGCGAGCGTATCCCTGAGCGTGTTGTTCACGCCAAGGGCTGGGGCGCCTTCGGCACACTCAAAATCACTGGTGACATTTCCAGATACACCAAGGCAAAGGCCTTGCAGCCCGGCACCGAGACGCCGCTGCTTCTGCGCTTTTCCACGGTGGCCGGTGAACTTGGTGCAGCCGATGCGGAGCGTGACGTGCGCGGTTTCGCGCTGAAGTTCTATACAAGCGAAGGCAACTGGGATCTCGTCGGCAACAACACGCCGGTCTTCTTCGTGCGCGATCCGCTGAAGTTCCCCGATTTCATCCACACGCAGAAGCGTCATCCGCGCACCAATATGCGTTCCACCACTGCCATGTGGGATTTCTGGTCGCTGTCGCCGGAAAGCCTACATCAAGTCACGATCCTGATGTCGGACCGCGGTCTGCCCGTCGCGCCTATGTTCATGAACGGCTACGGCTCGCACACCTATTCGTTCTGGAACGACGCCGGCGAGCGCTTCTGGGTGAAGTTCCACTTCAAGACGCAGCAGGGCCACAAGTTCTACACCAATGCCGAGGCCGAGACGCTCATCGGCAAGTCGCGCGAAACTTATCAGGAAGAACTCTTTGGCGGCATTGAACGCGGTGAATTCCCGAAATGGACGGTCCAGGTCCAGATCATGACCGAGACGCAGGCGCAACAAACGTCATACAATCCATTCGACCTGACCAAGGTTTGGCCGCACGGGGAATTCCCGCCGCTCGAAATCGGTGTCATCGAACTCAACCGCAACGCCGATAACTACTTCGCCGAGATCGAGCAGGCCGCGTTTTCGCCTTCCAATGTCGTGCCCGGCATCGGTCATTCGCCGGACAAGATGTTGCAAGCCCGCGTCTTCTCCTATGCAGATGCGCATCGCTATCGCCTCGGCACGCATTATGAAGCGCTCCCCGTCAATCAGCCGAAATGCCCGGTCCACCACTACCACAAGGATGGCCAGATGAATTTCTTCGGCCAGAAGTCCGGCAATGTCGACGCCTATTACGAACCGAACAGCTTCTCCGGCGCTGTCGAACAGCCTTCGGCAAAAGAGCCGCCGCTACAGCTTTCGGGCGATGCGGACCGCTACAACCACCGTATCGGCAATGACGATTACGGCCAGGTGACGGCCTTGTTCAACCTGTTCGACGCCGGTCAGCGCTCGCGCCTGTTCTCCAACATTGCCGCAGCGATGGAAGGCGTGCCGGGGGCCATCATCGAGCGCCAGCTTGTGCATTTCCAGAGGGTTCATCCGGAATATGAGGCAGGTGTTCGCGCCGCCCTGAAGGAAGCACACGGCTATGAGGCGAGCACTATCTCGCAGGAAGAAAAAGGCGTCGCTGCCGAGTAATCGCCGCTCGACTATCTTCAGAGCAAATCAGAAAGCCGGAGTTCACGCTCCGGCTTTCTTTTCTTGCCGAGCCCATGTATGCGACACTCTTGATTGAATAAAGGAATGCATATGCGACTTGGTGGGCGCCTGCAGGCGGCAATCGAAGTTCTGGACGATATTGAAAATCGCAAGCGGCCGGCTTCCGACGCGTTGAAGGATTGGGGATTATCACATCGCTTTGCCGGTGCGGGTGATCGCGCCGTCATCGGCAATATTGTTTATGATGCTCTCAGGCGGAAACTGTCGCTTGCCTGGCGCATGGATAGCGAGGCAGCGCGTCATATAGCCTTTGGTGTTCTGCTTTCCGATGCGGAACTCGACATCGAGGATATCAATGTCGCTCTCGAAGGCGATAAATTCGCGCCGGAACCGCTGGAAGCCGAACGCCTGGCAGTCTGGGCGAACCGCGATCTCAATTCCGCGCCGGATCATATTCGCGCCGACGTTCCGGAATGGTGCATTCCGCATTTCCAGGCAATCTTTGGCGACGGATGGGTCGAGGAAGCGGCGGCCCTCAGCGACCGCCCGCCGGTTGACTTGCGGGTCAATACGCTCAAAGCCGACCGCGACAAAGTCTTGAAGGAACTGGCGCGTGCGGGTGCCAATCCCGCACCCTTGCTGGAAACGGCCGTGCGCGTCCCACCTTTGCGCGCCATGGGTCGCCACCCGAACGTGCAGGCCGAACCTGCCTTCCAGCGCGGCCTGTTCGAGGTCCAGGATCTGGGCTCGCAGCTCGCAGCGAAACTCTCAAACGCCAAAGCTGGCGAACAAGTGCTCGATTACTGCGCCGGGGCGGGTGGCAAGACCTTGGCGCTTGCGGCAGAGATGGGCAACAAGGGGCAGATCCATGCCTATGATGCCGAGCGCGCCCGCCTTGCACCCATTTTCGACCGGCTGAAGCGGGCAGGGGTGCGTAACGCACAGGCTCATGCCAATGTTGGTGATCTTGCCCCGCTCGAGGGCCAGATGGATATGGTTCTGGTCGATGCGCCTTGCACGGGTTCTGGCACATGGCGGCGCAGGCCCGACGCCAAGTGGCGCCTCAGCGACCAGCAGCTCGAGCGCCGCGAAGTGGAGCAGCGCGAGGTGTTGGCTGCGGCGAAGGCTTACGTGAAACCAGGCGGCCGGCTCGTCTACATAACCTGTTCCCTGTTCGCGCCAGAAAACGGCGACCAGGTCGCAGCTTTTCTTGATGCCAACAGCGATTACAGTTTCGTCGATACGCAGCCGTTATGGGAGCAGGCAGTCTCCAAAGAGTCGGGGTTGAAGCCGCTGTTCAGAGACGGGACGGCCATCCTTTCCCCCTTATCCACGTCAACCGATGGCTTCTTCATTTCTGTTCTCAGGCGCGAAAAATAAAGCTACAAACGGCTGCGACCTTCGTTGAAGAGAGGATATGCATGTCCCGTTCCCAAGCGCTTCTGTTGTTTCTCGTACTGGTTATCGGCGGCGGTCTCGCCATTGGCTACATCACTCTTCCCGGCGAATGGTACGCCGGTCTCGCCAAGCCCTCCTTCAATCCGCCGAACTGGATTTTTGCGCCGGTGTGGACAATCCTTTACATCCTGATAGCCATCGCCGGATGGCGGGTGTGGGATCGTGGATTGAGCGTGCCCCAGGAGTTCTGGTGGGCGCAACTGGCGCTGAACTTCCTCTGGTCGCCGGCATTTTTCGGCTTCCAGCAGATGGGTCTTGCGCTCGTCGTCATCGTCCTTCTACTGATAACCATCATCGGCTTCATCAAGGTGACGTGGAGTTCTGAACCGGTATCGGCGCTTTTGTTCGTGCCTTACCTGTTGTGGGTGGCGTTCGCGTCGCTTCTCAATCTGTCGCTTTGGAGGCTGAATGCAGGCTGATATGTTTGAGGATGTAACGATGATTGGCGGGAAACGTGTCCTCTTTGTCATGGCCGTCGACGCGGAATACGGGCCGCATCTGCAGCGGCTTTTTACACCGCTGATCACCGGCGTGGGTCCGGTGGAGGCAGCTGTAAGCGTGTCGGCAACGCTGGCGAGCCTTGCGGCAAATGGTGCGCTGCCGGACCTCGTCGTGTCGCTCGGTTCAGCTGGTTCGCGCACGCTCGAACAGACTGAAGTTTACCAGGTCACCAGCGTTTCGTACCGCGACATGGATGCTTCCGCGCTTGGGTTCAAAAAGGGCGCAACTCCCTTTCTCAATTTGCCGATTACGGTCCCGCTTGGCTATCGCATACCCGGTGTGAAAGAGGCTTCGCTATCGACCGGCGCGAACATCGTCACCGGCAGCGCCTATGATCAGATCGATGCGGATATGGTGGAGATGGAAACCTTCGCCGTGCTGCGCGCATGCCAGCGCTTCGAGCTGCCGCTCATCGGACTGCGCGGCATTTCCGACGGCTCGGCAGACCTTCGTCATGTGGATGACTGGAAAGAATATCTGCACGTCATCGACGAGAACCTGGCGCGGGCGGTAGAGGCAATGGCGGTGGGCATCGAAACAGGCACGATCAGCATTTGATTTTTATTGAAAGGACAATGACGACTTCGCCTTGAGTTAAATCGGGTTGCCGGACGCCACCCAGCTTTTCATCGCATCCAAAAGCTCCTTCGTGGGATAGTCCTGGATGTCGTCTTCAGAAAAGCCTGCTGCAAGTTGCCGTTCGTAGTGCCACTCCTGAAAGTCGGTGTATGCGAACAGTATCTTGCGGGCTCCCTCGGCCACAATGTTTGCCTCGCTTACCAGCCAGTTGCGCACTTTCCTCACAGCAACTTGAAAATCGGCCGAATGTGCCTGGATATCGCAGCCGGCCAGATCCGATATTGCTGCCTGATAACGGTACGGTTTCTCTTCGAGGATTAGAATTCGCTTATCCTCCCGACCATTGCCGAAATACTGCCTGCAACCATAATCGATGCCCAGCTCAAACGGCATGTTCAGGCGATAGTGCTCGCCTCCTTTGGAAGCCTGGCATCTGCTCAAGTCATGGATGGAGAATTTCGAAATTTCGATGAGGCCGCGTATCTTTTCGAGGCGCATGTCTCCCGAATTATTGCTTTCGGTTGCGAGCCTTGGAGAAAACCCGAGATACACAACACTGAAAAGAATTGCTTGAAGGATGGGCGCGTAATCTGCATCGAATGGACAGTTTATGAAAATATTCTTTGCTGAAAATAATTCGGCCAATGGCTATCCCTTCGGTGGAAAAGGATCTTTTCCAAATGAATTTCGCTCCCGGATACGCCCATCCCGGCCGTGTATGTACAATTCGGTTTTTTGTGCGCGAGCCAAGTCCGACGCTCGGTCGATCGCCTCTTTTTGTGTGCTGAAGGTCCCGGACACCTTTGAGGCGCCCGCCCGCCTTACGCTCCACTTGTTTCCGTTAGGTACAACGTGCTGGCCCTTCTTTGACATTGCCGGCCTTTCCGATTCTCGCTATTTGGCGGCTATGATATCGCACGATCTTTAGGGCGCCAATGATACTTTGATTGAAGCACCAACCCATTGCGCCGACTCGACATTTGCTTTAAAGGCCCGCCATGAACACACCCACTCATCCCGATACAGTCCTCATCGTCGATTTCGGCAGTCAGGTGACACAGCTGATTGCACGGCGCGTGCGTGAAGCCGGCGTCTATTCCGAGATCGTTCCCTTCCAGTCCGCAGGCGAAGCCTTCCATCGCATCAATCCGAAAGCGGTCATCCTCTCGGGCAGTCCGCATTCCACTGTCGATATAGGCAGTCCACGCGCACCGCAGGAAGTCTTCGACGCCAATATCCCGGTTCTCGGTATCTGCTATGGCGAACAGACCATGTGCGCCCAGCTTGGTGGCAAGGTCGAGGCAGGCCATCACCGCGAATTCGGCCGCGCTTTTCTCGACATTCAGGAAGAATGCGCGCTGTTCGAGGGCGTGTGGGCAAAAGGCACACGCCATCAGGTATGGATGAGCCATGGCGACAAGGTTATGGAAATCCCCGATGGCTTCAAGGTCGTCGGCACTTCCACGGGCGCGCCCTTCGCGGCGATCGCCAACGAGGCCAAAAAATACTACGCCGTGCAGTTCCACCCGGAAGTGGTGCACACGCCGGATGGGGCGAAGCTTCTTGAAAACTTCGTCCATCGCATTGCCGGAATTGAAGGCGACTGGTCGATGTCGGCCTACCGCGAAAAGGCGGTCGATCTCATCCGCAAGCAGGTCGGCGGCAAGAAAGTCATCTGCGCATTGTCTGGCGGTGTCGACTCTTCGGTTGCGGCCTTGCTGATTCATGAAGCAGTAGGCGACCAGCTGACCTGCATCCTCGTCGATCATGGCCTGATGCGTAAGAACGAAGCCGCCGATGTCGTCCAGATGTTCCGCGAGCACTACAATCTGCCCTTGATTCTCGTCAACGCGCAGGATCGTTTCATCAACGCGCTCGAGGGCGAAGCCGACCCTGAAAAGAAGCGCAAGACGATTGGCAGGCTTTTCATCGAAGTCTTTGAAGAAGAAGCCAAAAAGCTTGGTGGTGCTGATTTCCTCGCACAGGGCACGCTCTACCCCGACGTCATCGAAAGCGTGTCCTTCACCGGCGGTCCTTCGGTCACCATCAAGTCGCATCACAATGTCGGGGGCCTTCCCGAACGTATGAACATGCAGCTGGTCGAGCCGCTGCGCGAACTCTTCAAGGATGAAGTGCGGGTGCTCGGCAAGGAGCTTGGCTTGCCGGACCATTTCATCGGCCGTCATCCCTTCCCGGGGCCTGGTCTCGCGATACGCTGCCCAGGCGGCATCACGCGTGAGAAGCTGGAAATCCTGCGCGAGGCCGATGCGGTTTATCTCGACGAGATTCGCAAGGCCGGTCTCTACGATGTCATCTGGCAAGCTTTCGCCGTGCTTCTGCCGGTGCAGACCGTCGGCGTCATGGGTGATGGCCGTACCTACGAGTTCGTCTGCGCCCTGCGTGCTGTGACCTCGGTCGATGGCATGACCGCCGATTTTTACCACTATGACATGAGTTTTCTTGGTCAGGCGGCAACGCGCATCATCAATGAAGTCAAGGGCATTAACCGCGTTGTCTACGACGTCACGTCCAAGCCGCCCGGGACGATCGAGTGGGAATGAAGCGGAGTACCGTGGAGTAGTATCGGGTAGCAGCGGGCGCTCGAGCGCTTGAGCCATCCATACGCCGTCAGGCCCACCCCAACCTTCGCGACTTTGTGGCCTTAAATATCCGGTCGCGCGCTGCTCGAGACGTTAGCGCGCGCGACCAGTTCTCGGCGTCGATCACACGTCGTAGATTGACTACTGCTCCTTCTTGAACAGATCCTGGAAGATGAGCGGGCCCCAAGTGCGGCCGCGTGCGTGCACCAACGCGCCACCCTCGTTGAGCTTTCCCAGCTTGACGGGTGCGAACCCGAGTCGTTTGGCCAAGGCAGCCACGGGAGCGATCGCGTCCTCGTCGTCGCTCGACAGAAAGACGACCCGGTGCCCGCCCTCGACGATCGGATCGGTAGCCAGGGTGGCCGCAACCAGGTGATTGAAACCCTTCACGAGCTTGGCGCCGGTGTACACCTTCGCGACGAAGGCGGAGGACGGGAGGCCGTCCAGCTCTTCAGGCTCTGGAAACGCGTTCGTCGCGTCGATGACAGTCTTGCCTTCCCAACGCGGCAGGGCCTTCGCAACCTCGCCATGCTCCCCGAACGGGACCGCCAGGAGGATGGTGTCGGCCCCGAGTGCATCCTGCAGCGACTTGGCGACAACCGTGGGTCCAATCGCCCGGGCCTGCGGCGCCAATTCCTCGGGCGGCCGGCGGCTCGCAACCGTCACGTTGATATTCCTACGGGCGAAGGCGTGGGCGAGAGCCTGGCCTATCTTACCGAATCCTACAATCGCATAGCTCATAATATCTTCTCCGATACGTGTTGATATTGAAGTCCGGCGCTCAACCGCGCTGGGTTATCCGTGCCTTGACCATGGACATGCTAGTTCCCGCCGAGCGGCCGCTTCCCGCGCTCCGGCCCGGTTTCAGATGGCCGAAAAGCCGCCGTCGACAGACAATTCCACCCCATTCACGAAGCTCGAATCGTCTGAAGCAAGAAACAGCGCGGCCGCTGCAATTTCTTCAGGACGCCCCATCTTTCCCCGCGGGATCAGGGATTCGAACATCTGCTTCGCCTCCTCGGTGAGGACTTGGTCTTGCATCGGTGTGGCGATCGGCCCCGGGTGCAACACGTTCACCCGGATAGTCCTGCTCTTCAGCTCATTGAGCCAACCACGTGCGAATGCGTGCAACGTCGCCTTGCTCGCCGCGTAAACGCTGTAGCCAGGAAAACCTTTGATCGAAGCAACTGACCCGGTCATGAAGATGGATCCGCCATCGTTGAACAGCGGCAACGCCTTCTGAACCGTAAACAGCGTGCCGCGCGCATTCAGGTTGAAGGTCGTATCGAAGTGCTGCTCGGTAATCTCGCCCAGTGGGACGGCTTCGCCCATGCCGGCGCTCGCGTACAGGATGTCGATCCTGCCCTTTTCCCGCTTGACCGTGTCGAACAGACGGTCGAGGTCTTCAAGATTAGCCGCGTCGCCGCGCACGCCGGTCACGTTCCGGCCAATCAGCTTGACCGCCTCGTCGAGCGCAACCTGCCTTCGACCCGTGATGAAAACATAGGCGCCTTCTTCAGCGAACCGCCTGGCGCTCGCCAGCGCCATACCGCTCGATCCGCCCGTGATGACTGCAACCTTACCTTCAAGCTTTCCCATGACTACTCCTGTCAAACTCTGTCTTTCGTCGATCGGGGAGGCCCCGAGAACCTCAACATAGGTTCGCCGGATTGAGGCGTTGAGTGCGGAAGAGCGCACATCGGTGGTGCAAAATCGATCCGGCTGGTCGACTGACGCCGGCCCCCGCGACGATCGGTCTTCGCCGTTCGGAATTGGGCGGCGCCCGTCGACATAAGCTATGATCACCGCGCGTACTGCTATACCATGTGTTGGATAGGGGCTTTGGAAGGCGCACCGCGCGGTGCTGGATTGCACCATGATCGACTGGGATGACATCCGCTACTTTCTTGCCGTGGCGCGCGGAGGTTCGGTGCGGGCTGCCGCCGAGCGCCTCGGGGTTTATCACTCGACAGTGCTGCGACGCATCGCTCAGCTCGAGGAACGCCTCGGTGCGCAGATGTTCGAAAAGCTGCCTTCGGGCTACCGCCTGACGGCCGGGGGCGAGGAGGTTCTCGAGCTCGCGAACCAGATGGAAGCGTCGTCGCACCAGCTGGAGACGCGCGTCTTCGGGCGCGACCAGAGCGTGCGCGGGCGTCTGCGGGTGACGTTGGCTCCGCCCCTCGCCACACACCTGCTCATGCCGGACTTCGTCGATTTCGCGCGTCTGCATCCTGACATCGAGATGGAAATCCTGTCGTCCGGCGATCTGGCAAACCTGACCAACCGCGAGGCCGATGTGGCGATCCGCGTCGTTTACGACCGCAAAACCCTGCCGCTCAATCTTCACGGACTGAAGGGGCCGGAGGTGTTCGGCGGCGTCTACATGTCCCGCGATCGGCTAGCCGCATGGCGTGCAGGCGTGCCTGATCCCATCCGATGGATTGTCATAAGCATTCATGGAATTCCGGATTGGGCCAGCGAGGGCGAGATTCGCACCACCGGGGTTCCATTCAGGGCCACGGACGGCGAGGCCCAGATCGTTGCTGTACGCCAAGGGCTCGGGATCACGACGCTGCCTTGCTTCGTCGGCGATGCCGACCCCCTGCTGGTGAGGGTGCCGGGCACCGGCCTGCACATGTACGGAACGCTCTGGCTTCTCACCCAGGGGGAGACACGCAAGACGAAGCGCGTGCGGCTCTTCACGGAGTTCGTATCCCGCAGGTTTGCCGCCTACGTTCCGCTTCTTGCGGGGTTGTCCATTTCGCGAGACTGACCCTGGGGACCACTCAGCATCTGATCCGCCAGGCTGTAGCAGTGGCTCGCCTGATAGGCGTTCCGCCCCCGGTTCATGTGCGTCAGGTTGAACGCCCGGATGGCCCGCAACGCATGGGGCGACGCGAGGAATTTGCTGATCGAGGAGCAGCCGCGGACCTTGATGGCGAAAATATCCTCGCCGCGCGGGAAGAAATAGCCGACGTCTTCCGGCGTCCCGACACAGCGCTCAAGCAACGCTTCGTCCACCTTGCCATGATCGAGTGAGTGGTCGGTGGTGAAATCGGAAAGGTGTACGAGGAATAGCGCGCGGATGCCTCCGCCGTCCGGATAGAGCGAGAAGAGCTCCATCCAGCTCGCATTGACGCGAACAAGCGCCTTTCCCGGAGTCGATGGCAGACAGGAGACCGACCAGTAGTGCCGCTCGGTCCGGCGCGGGATCGGGATGCAGTCGCGGCCGTAGCGCCCGAGAATTTCCAGGACCTCTCGCGCCTGCGGTCGCGTCAGCAACTTCTCAAACCGGGCGACGTATCTGAGACGCAGTTCCAGCGACTCCGAACGTTCGTCGGCATCGCGCAGGATCGTCCTGCCGTGCATCCAGTCACGCTGCTCCTGGAGATCCAGGAACCGGCGCAGACCAGTGGTGTTTGGGCGGCGAGCAGCGCTCGTTGCGGGTACCATGCCTGTTGATTTCCACCGAGAACCACCCCGGCATTCCACCGGGAATTTACCGCCTTTATGTATGTTCCGGTCGGGGCGGTGGTCAAGCTCCTGTTCTTCCAAATGCGCGTCGGCGGCTGTCTCCTCCATGGACGCGGCGGGATGGCGGCGCTGCCGGCACAGGTGTATGATGCCGGTTTAATACTTCGAGGTCAGGGAGGACAGCATGACTTCATGGGAGATCAAGGGACGCGAACTCGTTAATTGCACTTGCGAATATGGCTGCAACTGCCAATTCAATGCACTGCCCGACAAGGGCCATTGCCACGCCGTTGCGGGCATCCAGATCGATGAGGGTCATCATGGCGAGACCGTTCTCGATGGCCTCCGGCTTGCTGCAATTTTCAAATGGCCTGGCGCCATCCACGAAGGCAACGGCGAAGCCATCGCTTTCGTCGACGAGCGCGCAACCGACCGGCAGCGGGAAGCGCTGCTGCGCATCATGACCGGCCAGGACACCGACCCGTTCGCGACGATGTTCGCGGTCTACAGCTCAACCGTGACAAAAATGAATGACCCGGTTTTCACCAAGATCGACCTCGAACTCGACATCGACGGCCGCAGGGGCCGCATTTTCGTCAAGGACTACATCGAAACGGCCGGCGAACCGATCCGCAACAAGGTAACCGGTGCGGACTCGCGTGCTCAGATCGTGTTGCCGAACGGCTTCGAATATGCCGTTGCCGAGATCGGCAGTGCTTCGAGCAATACCACCGGGCCGGTCCAGGTGACCATGAAGGACAGCTACGGCCAGTTCGCGCGGCTGCATCTCAACAATCACGGTGTCGTACGAACCTGACGCGCCGCATGGACAGTGCGTCGCCACTTGAACGTTTGCTCAAACGCGACCGGCTCATCACGATCGCCGGTCTGGCAGTTCTTTGCCTGCTGGCCTGGCTTTATATAATCGCGGGTGCAGGACTCGGTATGAATGCGTGGGAGATGTCGAGGCTCGCGTTTTTCCCGCACTTGCAAACTGGCGACATGACCTCCGACATGCCCGGCATGGATATGAGCGGGATGGCCATGGAGGCCGAACCTCGCATTTGGGGGCTGGCACTATGGACGCTGATGATCGCCATGTGGTGGATCATGATGATCGCCATGATGTCGCCGAGCGCCACGCCGGCTGTCCTGCTTTATGCGCGCGTGCACCGTCAGGCGCTCACACAGGGTCAGATCCAGGACAAGCTGGCGCCTACTGGCGTGTTTGTGGCAGGCTACCTCCTGGTCTGGCTGGCATTCTCCATTGTGGCAGCTACCCTGCATTGGCTGCTCGAGCGCGAGGCATTCGTCTCATCGACGATGAGTTCGCAAAGCCGCTGGCTTTCGGGCATCGTCCTCATCGCCGCGGGCCTGTATCAGTTTTCGCCGCTCAAGAGCGCCTGCCTGTCGCATTGCCGGGCGCCGACGGCATTCCTTTCCAGCCACTGGCGTCCCAACGCGCTTGGCGCGCTGCGTCTGGGCGTACTGCACGGGACCTTTTGTGTCGGATGCTGCTGGATGCTGATGGCGTTGTTGTTCGTGGGTGGGGTGATGAATTTGGTGTGGATAGCCGCGCTTGCCATTCTGGTGCTGGCTGAAAAGGTGTTTCCTGCCGGCAAGTGGGTTGGTCGCGCCGCCGCACTCGCCTTGATCGCCTGGGGCAGCGCAACGCTTTTGATCTGACGACCAGAGCCGCCGCAACAGTATTGCGGGGCTCTAGTGACGATGTATCAATTTAAAAGTGTCTCGCTATGGGCGTGACACTCCCATCCATTCGAGCCGCGTATCCAGACGGAACTATCGGCTGCTTTCATATCTTGCGCCTTGCCGTCCATCTTGACGCGCTGCCGAACCGTGTATGCAATGAGCGCGATATCCGGGGAAGGCGTCGATACTTCGACATCTTCGAAGTCATAGGATTCGAGGCTCCATTTTCCTTCCTCGGTCATCTTGCCCATTTTCTCTTTCTCGATACGCATGACGCCTTGCGTGCCGGTGACGAGGGCAGTCTTTCCCGAGAGTTCTGAAGTACGGCGGCCGTCTTTCGCCTTCATCGCGTCCCAATAGGATTTCTCGAGGGCCACGATTTCGTCCTTTGTGGGTGTGGCATGAGCGTTCATCACGTCCTCCTAGGATGTTGTATCACTGGAAAACGCGCCACATCTCCCACAAGTTCCTAACCTAGATGTCGATGGCCTCCAGCTCTCTCTCGATTTCCCTGCGGCTGTGATTATGTTTGATGATCAGTTCGAGGGCCCGGTTCCTGCTCAAATCGTATTTGGTCATAAGGTACTGGACCTCATAGTCCTCGCTGGACGAGACTTTCGAGCGATCCCGATTATCCTGTTTTGATTTGTCGTCTGCCATTTGAGTACACCTCCATTGGCTGATGTGGGCAAAAACTGTGTTCGGCCATTTTCGTTCCATGCCCAGGGGAGGAAGGGTTACCCCGCCTGGTCGATTACGACGGTAGAAAGGAAAAACTCGCGGAGAGAAGCACAATAAGGATGATTGCAAACACAATGATTTCAAGAAGCCATGATCTGTTGTTGTTCATTACCATTTCTCGAGCCGCGCTTTCACCGCACGGCCCATTGCTAAAACCGTATAGTCTACCTTCTCGTGTTCCAGCGCATCTTAAAACTGTGGCCCTATCATCGAAGCAGTCCGTCGGGGTTCATGGCTTTCAACAAAGCGCGATCCCGGGCTCCTGTTCATTTCCCATTCATGTTGACGATTTATCTCTTGAGGGACGGGGCATGTTGAAAAGGAGGTATTTGCATGTCACTTAAATCAGGCCTTTCTGCGCTCGTCCTTATCGGTGGATTGTTCTCTTTCGGTGCACCAGCCATGGCGGCTCCGATACCACCTGCAGGCGGATCTCCGGAAGTATCCACTTCGGTCGAACAGGTTGGTTGGCGTTGTGGTCGCGGATGGCACGTGAACCGGTGGGGACGCTGTGTTCCCAACCGAAGAGTTATGCGGTGCGGCCCCGGCTGGCATCTGAACCGCTATGGAAATTGTGTACGCAATCGTCCCGTATACCGGGCATGTCCACGCGGATTTCACTTAACCCCACGCGGTTTCTGCGTCCCTAATTAACAGCATATCTGCCGGCGTTCTGATGAAGGGCGCTGGCTTTCGCCAGCGATCATAGAATTTCGGGGAACCATATTGTCGTTGATCGGTTCATCTTTCGTAGTGAAAGGATGGCGCAATGGTCAATAAACCTTCAGAATCCCCGGTCCGTGAAACAACGAATCAAGCGCGCCAGGGGCCACTTGGACGGCCGGTACTAAATGTGCTGATCGTAGCGCTCCTCCTTGCGCTTGTCGCATGGGGCGCGGCCGAACTGTATGGCGAGCGCGTTGACAACGCGGCAGGCGTTGGAAACACCGGTAGTACAGAGCAGAGCGCACCCCCGGCAGCACCGTCGGCAGATCAGCCTGTCACGAATGCTCCGGTCGACCCCAACCCCAAGCCTCAAACGGGCTCGGGAGGAGATACTCAAACGAACCCGGCTCCGGCAAATTAGTGACCCTCCGGTCCGGGTACGATGCTGATCTGCTGTGGGTGAGACGAAACGATCGCTTCGCTTGAGAAGGATTGATCGATGACGAAAGATATAGTCGGGATTGCCCGCGCCAGCTATGCGGCCTATGTCGCGAAGGATCGCGCGGCGATAGAGGCGCTGATTGCCGACGACTTCCACTTCACCAGTCCACTCGACAACCGGATTGACCGCGCCACCTATTTTGCGCGTTGCTGGCCGAATAGCGAGACGGTCGAGGGTTTCGAGTTCATTCATCTCTTGCCCTGCGGCGACAAGGTCTTCGTTACTTATGAAGGACGCAACACCGATGGCCATCGGTTTCGCAACACGGAGATCCTGGTGGTGCGCAATGGCCAAATCACCGATGCGGAAGTCTATTTCGGCTGGTCGATTCCGCATGACGCAAGGCCCGGGGGATTCATTGACGGCACGCAGGCGTGAGCACCTGTCAATGGAACAACCATCCTAAACCTGCCGCAAGCGCAACGCCGATAAGGAACACGGGGCCATAGACATGATATGACCAGTCATTGTGGCGCATCTCTTGCCGCTTCCCCCTTGATTGGCGCGTCGCGCATTCCGAACCCGTCATTTTGGCCGCTATCGGCAATAAAGGACGCCGCCGTCTGCAGCCAGGTTCCCAAGGTGCTGCCGCACATGCTGCAGTGGATGACCGTCGAATTCATTATGCCATGGGGTATGTGGAGATAGATTTCTCCGCAGTCGGGGCATGAAAGCTTGAAATTGGGTCTTTGGGGCATGTCCGTGCTCCCACCTGGCTGGAGCACATGGGCTCTCAATCGCCGGAATGCCGTTGATTGGTCCAGCGACGCAGCCATTAAAAAACTCATTTGCGCTCGCGTCAACTGCCCGTCTTGCAGCGGACCGTTGGTTGGGAGCAGAAGCGGCCGATCGACGGCGACGGATGGCGGAACCGCGAAATCGTCTTTCGGACCGATTTTTTCTTTGAAAGCAGCAGGAGTGGCGATAATGTCGAGGCCCTGCTGACCAGCAGGGTTCCAAATCCCCTCAATCGATATGAGATCATGAAGAGTTCGCCTAGACGCGTCATTGTTACCTCGCCTTTCTTTGATGAAGAGGCGCACGCCTACCTTAAACAGCATGGGTGCGAGGTTGATATCGTCCAATGGCAAAAGGGTGAGGGCGACGGCAGCCTGGCAACGCGGCAATTGGCCAGCCTGCTTGAAGGCGCCTCCGGCTGGATCGTCGGGCAGGCTTATGTCACACGCGAACTGCTGACCGCTCTGCCGGATCTGCAGGTTCTGGCCCGGCGCGGGGTGGGTTATGACCGGGTCGATGTCAATGCCGTCAGAGATCTCGGCCGTGTCCTCACCATCGGCGCCGGCGGGAACGATGCTTCGGTCGCCGACCATACGATCGGCCTGATGCTTGCCGTTGCCCGGCGCCTACGCGAATCGCAGAACCGTATGCTGGCGGGCAACTGGTCCATTCTGACAAGTTCCGACCTTTCCGGAAAAACCGTCGGCGTCATCGGTCTTGGCCGTATCGGCAAGAGCCTCGTGCAACGCCTGAAGGGTTTTGAGGTGCGCATTCTTGTCTGCCATCCGCGTCCTGACCGGGAATATGGCGAAGCCAACGGCATCACCTATGTCGATATGGAGACGCTGCTCCGGCAGAGTGATGTCGTGAGTGTGCACGCTCCGTTGTCGCCGGAAACCCGGTTTCTCATCGATGGCGCAGCACTTGCGCTCATGAAGCCTACGGCCATTCTGGTGAATACAGCGCGAGGCGGGCTTGTCGATGACCGGGACCTTCTGGATGCGTTGAAGAGTGGCCGGATCGCCGGGGCCGGGCTGGATGTCTATGTCAGCGAAGGCGATACCGCCTTCAAGCCGGTTTCGGACGAACTTGTCGCACTGCCCAATGTGATCGCAACGCCGCATTCCGCCGGCTCGTCCGTGGAGGCTCTCGCCCGAACCAACATGATTGCGGCAAAAACCGTCATTTCAGTCTTCGATGGTGAAAAGCTGCCTGAAGCCTGTGTCATAGCCGATGGGCGGAAACCCGCAGCAGCAGGGTGACGTCGACCGGGGGCGCCATGTTCGATTTGGAGATAATTGGGAAATTTTCTAACCTAATTTAAGTGCAGTTGCCAAAAGCCGTAATATTTGCGCAATTGGGGTCGCTGATGCCCGCACCGCTGGCCGAATCAGGCAGTGAGCATGGTGGAACAGTTTCATGACGACAAGCGATGTATGGACTTTTATTCGCGCCCTGATCACCAATCCATCGAGAGTCAGCGCGATCGCTCCCTCCAGTGCCGCTTTGGCAAGGCTCATCACCAGCGAAATCGGTGCTGCTTCCGGTCCCGTCCTGGAACTTGGCCCGGGCACAGGCGTCTTTACCGATGCCTTGCTGGCGCGCGGTGTCAGTCCCGGTAATCTGACGTTGATCGAATACGGCGCTGAATTCGCAAGATTGTTGCAGACGCGGTTCCCCGGCATGCGGATTCTGCAGATGGATGCCTCACAGATCGGCGGACAGGATTTGTTCAAGGCTGAACCAGCGGGTGCCGTCGTCAGCGGACTGCCGTTCCTGAGCATGCCTGACAAGGTGGCGGCTATTCTCGACGGGGCCTTCAGCAATCTGCGCAACGACGGCGCGTTTTACCAATTCACCTATGGCTTTCGCTGCCCTGTACCAGCAGCCGTTTTGAACGGACTTGACCTCGAGGCCGTGTGCATAGGCCGCGCTTTCTGCAATTTGCCCCCGGCAGCAGTCTACCGCATCACGCGCCGCGGTGTGGAGATCAAGCAAACGATTGGATAATGAACTGCTCCCCAACCGATCACACAAAATCACGTAACGATCAAATTTATTGGCTTGTCACCGGATGATGCGGCGATAATGTCCCGCCGATGATCCAACCTGCCGCATCTCCCGTTCGTTTCGCTCTTGGCGGCCTGGTGGCCATGGCGGTCGGCATGGGTATCGGCCGGTTCATCTTCACGCCGATCCTGCCCGGCATGATGAGTGAGCTCGGCCTGACACCGGGCGACGCGGGCCTTATCGCCTCTGCCAATTATTTCGGTTATCTGCTCGGCGCCATCATTGCCGGCTTCGGCTGGGCGTCGGGCATCGAGCGGCCTCTGGTCTATGTGTCTCTCGCCGCGAGCGCTGCGCTTTGTTTTGCCATGAGTGTCAGCGACGGAGTGATGCTCTTTTCCGTCATCCGTTTCTTTGCAGGCGTTGCCAGCGCCTTCATGCTGGTATTCACCGCAACGATTGTGTTCAGTCATCTCGCCGCTGCCAACCGGCAGGATTTGCAGGCGATGCATTTCGGCGGCGTTGGCACTGGCATAGCGATTTCCTCTCTGCTCGTTGCCGCAAGTTCCGCCAGCGGTCATGGCTGGCGGGAAGACTGGATCGGAGCGGCTGTCCTTTCCGCTCTCGGCCTCGTCGCCGTCTTCGCGCTGATACGGCAAGGCCCGGTGCGTAGCGGTTCGGCTGCAGCGGAGCCGCCCATCGTCTGGACGCCGGAATTCATCAAGATCAACATTGCCTATGGCCTGTTCGGTTTCGGCTACATTATTACCGCAACATTTATCATCGCCATCGTTCGCTCAAGCCATGGCAGCCCGTGGATGGAAGCGCTGGTCTGGTTCGTGACAGGCACTGCAGGGGCTATATCTGTCTGGCTCTGGACACCACTCTTGAGGCGTGCGGGTCCGTTTGTCGCGCTCGCTCTGGGGTGTGCTGTTCAGGCTGTCGGCGTCGCAGCAAGTGTCGTCCTGCCATCGCCGGTCGGGCCCTTGCTGGGCGGTCTTCTGCTGGGGCTGACCTTCATCGTCATCACCGCCTTCGGCTTTCAGGCGGGGCGGGTGCTTCTGCCGGACTCACAGCGCCGCGTCATGGCGGTGATGACCGCGGCATTCGGTATCGGTCAGATCATTGGACCGCTGATCGGCGGATATGTAGCCACCATCACCGGCGATTTCATCATTGCCACGCTTGCTGCGGCAGCGGGTCTGTTGATCGCTGCGCTTTTCGCGTTTTCAGCGGGCGCAAGCAAGCGCTGATAAGCAACTGATTGCTTGATTGCATTGACATTGTGCATGGTTCGACAGGCTTGGTTTGATTGCAGGAGCCAAGAGATTGCAGGCTGCAAATCATCGGGTCCTGCCGGCTATCTCTGCAACCACCAACCTCTTCATGGTCAGCCGTCGAACCACGCACAACTGTTGCGCGGCAATGTCAGCGCCAATATCTACAAATCATTACAGCAATTTAATTACCACGGTTCCCTCTTTGCCCTATTCATGCTGTTAAAGTCGTGCAACTCGTAACACCACAAAATTACAAGACTTTTCACTCGAGGAACCTGCCGTGTTTGTCTCATTTTTTCCCAGGCCAAAGCTCTTCTTCACTTCCGCGGTACTTTGGGCATTGGCGGCCATCTTCCTTTGGTACTTTGGTGGCCAGCAGTTTGGCGGCGTTTTTGGTCTGCCACCCGCTGCCCCGGGTACGCCGGCGATTGTCGGCGTTGCCCTCTTCGTGTCGAAACCTTTTCTCTGGTTCTACATTTACTACGCCGCCGCAACGTTGCTGTTCTACGCGTTCTGGGCCTTTTTCAGTCCGCACCCATGGCAAAATTGGTCCGTCCTCGGCTCCGCATTGATCATCTTTGCCACCTATTTTTCCGTTCAGGTTAGCGTCGCCTTCAATGCATGGTATGGGCCGTATTATGATCTTATTCAGGCGGCGCTCGCCAAGACCACGCCTGTCACCACTGAGCAATTGTATCTCGGCCTTGTCGATATTTCGGGTATCGCCTTTGTGGCGGTCACAATTGGTTCGATAAATTCCTTTTTCATCAGCCACTATATCTTCCGCTGGCGCACGGCGATGAACAATTTCTATATGCAGCATTGGGAACAACTTCGGCATATTGAAGGTGCCTCGCAGCGTGTTCAGGAAGATACGATGCGGTTCTCCACGACCGTGGAAGGCCTCGGCGTCAGTCTGGTTCGCTCTGTGATGACATTGATCGCTTTCTTGCCAGTGCTGTTCACCCTTTCCAAGGAAGTAACCGAACTTCCGATCATCGGCGAAGTACCCTATGCGCTGGTATGGGCCGCGGTAGGCTGGTCCCTGTTTGGAACTGTTTTTCTCGCTGTGGTCGGCTACAGATTGCCGGGGCTAGAGTTCCGCAATCAGCGTGTCGAGGCGGCATATCGTAAGGAGTTGGTCTACGGCGAGGACAATGAGAGCAGGGCGCAGCCCCCGACGATGGCCCAGCTGTTTTCGAATGTCAGGAAAAACTATTTCCGTTTGTACTTCAACTATCTGTATTTCAATGTCGCCCGCATCCTCTATCTCCAGGCCGACAACATCTTCTCGCTGCTGGTGCTCATTCCTTCGATCGCTGCGGGCAAACTTTCTCTCGGGCTGATGACGCAGATATCCAACGTGTTCGACCAGGTGCGCGAGTCGTTCCAGTACCTTGTAAATTCATGGTCTACAATCGTCGAATTGCTGTCGATCTACAAACGCCTCCGCGCGTTCGAATCGGTCATCTACGACGAACCCTTGCCTGAGATCGATCAGCATTTTCTGCAGACCCAATCCGAAGCGTGATGATCGCATAGTGGGCAGCTAGAGTAAGACTCGTTCTAGATCCCGCCGCTCACGGCCGGTTTCAAAAGGTCCGCGCCGGCGACTGGCATCGTTCCGCCAGTCTCCTTCAGATATTCGCTGTACGTCGTGCAGCGCACGTCCGCCTTGATGCAAACCTCGCTGGTAAAGCGCTCCAGCGCGCGCCAATAGGCATCGCCATTCATCAGCGTAAAGTGCAGGCCGATCTGGAACGGAATGCGCTTTCCCTCATACTGACGCTCGAAGGCACCCTTGAACGCGTCATAGGCACGGTTCTCGAATTCGTCGAGGTGATCGGGGCGCTCCACTGCTCCCGAATGGCGCACGAAGAGATTGTAGTCCATGGCGATGACCGGCTTGTTCTTTGGCCCCTCGTCGATCGTGGGGAGTCCGAACTGATAGAGACCGCCGGCATGCAGCGGCAGAGCCGGACCGCGCGATACACCGCTGCCGTCGAAGACATAGCCCTTGTCCCTCAACGCTGAAAGCAGTGCCGGACCTTCCGAAAGATAAGGCGCGCGGAACCCGCGTATTTCCGTATCGACAAAGTGTTTCCAGCCTTGCGGTTCGGGGTCGGTACCATATTTGCTCCAGGCATTGCCGAGCACCTGTTTATATGTCGTCAGTTCCTGTTCCCAGTCTGCCTTCGACCAGGTCCTCCCGTCGAAATGCCCGCAGGCATGGCTGGCGATCTCATTGCCCTCGTTGCGCGCCCGCCAGATATTGTCGAGGCGCTGGGCAATATCCTCCTTCGAAGTGGCAAAGCCGATGTTGGAGCGCCCAGCCGGTTCATTCGGCGCCTGGTAGGACTTCCGGTCATCGCGGTCGATCAGGAACACGCAGGAGAGGAAATAGGTGAATTTGGCGTTTGAACGCTGTGCCAATGCCCGGCTGCGGTCCCAAAGCGCGTTGCTGCCGGAATTGTCAAACGAGATCAGGACGTATTGCGGCTTGGCGCCAATCGAACCGCGCAGCTCCACCCCGCTTGTTGCCAGGGCGGGCACGGATAAGGAGAACGCGAGGGACGCGGCGAGAACGGTACAGATCGAACGCATGATGCGGGATACGCAGCTCCGGGGGAGGGATGTTCGTCGCTACAGGTGAAATGTGGCGATGATCGGACGCGGCGATCCACCGCAAGCAATACACCTTCTAACCCATGCCGCATGGGTCTATCTTCCCGCCAGCATTGAGGGAGGCGGTCATGCTGATACTGATTCTTGGGATCATCGTTTTTCTTGGAATTCATTCGGTACGCATCGTTGCGCCGGAATGGCGTCTCGCCAAGATGGAGCAGTGGGGCGAGAACACGTGGAAAGGCCTTTACTCGGTCATTTCGCTCGTCGGTTTCGTGCTTCTCGTGTGGGGCTATGGCCTGGCCCGGCCCGACGCTCCTGTGCTCTACGAGCCGCCAGTCTGGATGAAACACATCACCGCACTGCTGATGCTGTTCGCCTTCATTTTCCTCGGGCTTTTCATCGCAAAAGCCGGCCGCATGAAACCCACCCTGAAACATCCGATGCTGATCGCCATCAAGACCTGGGCGCTGGCGCATCTGCTCGCCAATGGCGATCTCGCATCGCTCATCCTGTTTCTGTCGTTCCTGGCCTGGGCTGTCGTTGACCGCATTGCCATCAAGCGGCAGGCGCGGGCAGGGCTCGCGGCGCCGTATATCGTTCCCGGCCCGGTCTCCAACGATGTGATCGGCATCGTCATTGGTCTCGTGCTCTACGTGCTCTTCGTATGGAAATTGCATGCGCTTTTGATTGGCGTATCGCCGATGTGAGCTGATCTAGGGGCTATTTTCAACTTAGCCCTTACATCGCGTCACTTTTCCGACTAAAAGCCCCTGAACTCCATGCGCGGACGGCGAGAGCTGCGCCGCGTTTTATCAATTGATCCGGTGGCGCAAGGCTACCCAGAGGCACCATGACTGACGACGGCTTTTTCCGTGAGGTAAATGAAGAACTGCGCTCCGACAAGGTGAAGGCATTCTGGAAGCGCTATGGCTCGCTCCTGATTGGCGCGGTTGTGGCGCTTGTTGTCGGCACGGGCGTCTTTGCCTTCTACGAATACTGGACGGAAAAGCAGGCTTCGCAATCCGGCGATCAGTTTCTCGCCGCGCTCAACCTTGTTCGCGACGGCAAGAACGACGAAGCGTTGAAGACCCTCGACCAGCTCGAAAAGGATGGTTACGGCGCCTATCCGGTGCTCGCCCGCATGCGTGCAGCCGGCGTCATCGCCCAGAAGGGCGATCTTGCCGGTGCGGTCGCCGCCTTCGACAAGGTGTCCGCCGACACGTCCATTCCGCAGGCCATCCGCGATCTTGCCAAGCTTCGCGCCGCCTTCATCCTCGTCGACACCGGCTCTTATGATGATGTGGCGTCGCGCGTCGAGCCTCTTTCATCTGACAGCAATCCGATGCGCCACTCCGCTCGCGAAGCGCTTGGTCTTGCCGCCTGGAAGGCCGGCCGCGGTGCGGATGCCACCAAGCTGTTCCAGCAGATATCCGATGATCAGGCTGCACCCGCCAATGTGCGCCAATTCGCCGATACCATGCTTGATCTCTTGAAGAGCACCGGCGCCACACCTGCCGCTGCCGCCGGCTGAAGAACAGGAATTCAATGAGCTTTACCGTCGCAATAATCGGCCGTCCGAATGTCGGTAAGTCCACGCTGTTCAACCGGCTTGTCGGCCGCAAGATTGCGCTCGTCGACGACCTTCCGGGCGTCACCCGCGATCGCCGCGTCCATGGCGCCAAGCTTTACGATCTGAAGTTCGATGTCATAGATACGGCAGGCCTCGAAGAGGTCGACAGCGAATCGCTCGAAGGCCGTATGCGCGCTCAGACCGAACTTGCCATCGGCGAAGCTGACCTCGTCCTCTTCCTCGTCGATGCCAAGGCCGGCATCACGCCGACCGACGTGACCTTCGCCGATCTCGTGCGGCGTGCAGGCAAAAAGGTTATTTTGGTCGCCAACAAGGCGGAGGCGCGCGGCGCCGAATCGGGCATGTACGATTCCTATGCGCTCGGTCTCGGCGAGCCGACACCGATTTCGGCCGAACACGGCCAGGGTTTCCCGGACCTGCGCGATGCCATTGTCGAGATCATGGGCGAAGAGCGCGTCTTTCCCGATGAGCACAAAAAGGATGATGCAGACGATAGCGTCGCCGTGACGATCCCTGCGGTTCCGCGTTCGCTCGATGAACTGATCGGCGATGATATCGATGATCCCGACGCCGATGACATTCCGGCTTATGATGCATCGAAGCCGTTGCGCATCGCGATTGTCGGCCGCCCCAACGCCGGCAAGTCCACTCTCGTCAATACCATGCTTGGCGAAGACCGGCTGCTGACCGGGCCCGAAGCCGGTATCACCCGTGATTCCATATCTGTCGATTGGGAATGGAACGGCCGCAAGATCAAGCTTTTCGACACCGCCGGCCTGCGCCGCAAGTCGCGTGTGCAGGGCAAGCTCGAAAAGCTTTCCGTCGGCGACGCGCTGCGCGCCATCCGCTTTGCCGAGGTCGTCATCATTGTGCTCGACGCGACGATCCCCTTCGAGAAGCAGGATCTCCAGATCGCGGATCTGATCATCCGGGAAGGCCGGGCACCGGTCATCGCGTTCAACAAATGGGACCTCGTCGAAAACCGTCAGATGGTTCTGGCTGACCTGCGCGAAAAGACCGAACGCCTGTTGCCGCAGATCCGGGGCATTCGCGCGGTACCGATCTCGGGTGAACGCAATCAGGGCATCGACAAGCTGATGGCCGCCGTTGCCTCGACGGACGAGATCTGGAATCGCCGCATCTCGACCGGCCGTCTAAATCGCTGGCTGGAAGGCGTCCTTGCGCATCATCCACCGCCCGCTGTCGCCGGACGGCGCCTCAAAATCAAGTATATCACGCAGGTGAAGACACGCCCGCCGGGCTTCGTCATTTCCTGCTCGCGTCCCGATGCATTTCCGACATCCTATGTGCGCTATCTCGCCAATGGGATACGCGAGACGTTCGATATTCATGGTGTTCCCATCCGTCTTGTGCTTCGCACCTCGGACAATCCCTTCGCCGGGCGGGCAAAGAAGAAGCGGTAGGGAAGCAGTTTCACTATCATTCTCCCGATCTCGTTAACCCTCCATCAAGGTTAATGCTTCATTTTTACGACCAGAATTGTTTGGTTGTGAGTGGGGTATCGGCGTGCGTTTCTCTGGATTGTTGCGGGCGTGTTCCCAGCTGAGTAACCGGACAGATCGGAATATCGTTGGTCCACTGGTCATCGGGGCGGCGATTTATTTGCTCTCCCCGACCGTCACCGCCTACCAGGACATGGCCAGCATGCTGTCCGGTTCTGAGTCCGGCCAGGGTCCCTGGACCTCCTATCTGGAGAAATCGCCGGCCGGCTCCATCCAGAAGGCCAACATGTCCTTCGTCGATGAAAAGGCGGTCACGTCCAGCATTCCCGCGAGTGGTATCAATGCTCCCGGCATTGGCCCGATCGTCATCAATGGCTCGCAGAAAGCACCCGGCGCGACACCCGATGAAGATCGGATCAACCGCTCTGAAAAACAGGGCCGCATTGTCACAATCAGTAAAAAAGCCCCACCCAAGGCGTTTAGCGCCGGTTCCATCCTGCAGCGCCAGAGCATGCTGATTCGTCCGGCGCATGGCGTTGAGGTCGAGATGGCCTTTGCCAAACCCAAGATCGCCGGCAAGGAATTCGAGATCGCGCTTGCATTCCACAACCGCGTTCCTGACAAACCCGAACCGGATTTGCCGCCGATGCTGGCAAACCTCGTCAACAACAATCAGCCGGATGTCCTGGCGCTCGGTTATGCGCCTGCAGCTCCGGATTATTCCAAAACCTCTCCGTTCGACACAATCTTGAACGAACCTAAGCTCCCGGGCCGCTTTATTCCGCAGCTCGGCGCCGGCGACCATGACTGGCTTGCGACGCCCTTGCCCCCCGTCGTATTCACCAAGGAAGAACAGAAGTGTCTGGCAACCGCCATTTATTTTGAAGCGAGGAGTGAAAGCGTCAAAGGCCAGGCGGCTGTCGCACAGGTCATTCTCAATCGCGTCCGCAATCCGGCCTATCCGAAAACCATTTGCAAGGTCGTCTACCAGAACGATGACTGGATCAACCGCTGCCAGTTTTCCTTCGCCTGCGAGGGACGCAAGCTCAACGTAACCGAGCCCAAGCAATGGCAAGTTGCGCAGGAAGTCGCCATGGCCGTCACGTCGGGCCGGATTTTTCTGCCCGAGATCGGCTCAGCCACGCATTATCATGCGGTCTATGTCCGGGCGATGTGGGCCCACACGATGAAGCGCATCGACAGGATCGGCCAGCACATCTTTTATCGCACCTATGGCGGCGGCTGGATTTGATCCCCGGACGCTTGGAAACAACGGGAAAGCTGCTATATTGAGAACTGGAGTGGGGAACGAGCTTTCGCCCGCCCCCCGTTCCTTATGTGAAGAATTGGACCCGGAGCGTGACTTGCCAGCCAGTCCGGGTCCTTTTCAACATAAGGGCGATGCTAAACGGAAATCTCCGCATAGTTCACCTCCAGATTTGAAGGCAGGGCCTTTGCCCAAAGGTCGAAGCGGCCATCCCTTCGATGCACCGGCTGGCTCGGTGCTTCCTGCTTTAGCCCTCAAATCCCCTGATGCTGTCCGCTTTTCATTTATGGTCGGATCAATGCACCCCGCAAGAAACGCAGGGTTGAACCAGACCGCGTGACATCTGAAAATGTCGCCGCTCGGCTCCGTCGGCGCGCTCCCCATCCGCATGATCGGCATGGATTCGGCCGCAAAACTTCGATCAAGAGGTGAGACATATAGTCATATTTGGCTAACATATTGAATTTCACTACGAAAATTACCCTTGAGAGTCTCGGCTATGCGCCTTGACTAGCGTGGACCGTAACAATATGTTGCGCGCGACTTCGAAGCGGGGGTGAAGCCTCGCATTCAGCGTGTAAAGGACATGCCATTGGCCACGGGTAAGGATCCCGATAAGTCAGGTTCTGTCGGCAGCACGCCGGGTGCCGGGAAGATGCTGACTTCGGAGGAACTGGAGAGCCGTCGCCGTGCTCTAGGGGCAAAACTTGCTTCCAGAGGTGCAGCGCGACAATCCGGTTCAGACGACAAGGGGACGGAAACCGCCTCCGGTGTCGCGCAGGCCATGAAGTTGTCGAGCGAGTTTATCGCCGGCGTTCTGGTTGGTGCGGGGTTGGGCTGGTTAGCTGACCGATTTTTGGGTACTTCACCTTGGGGGCTTATCATTCTGCTCCTCCTTGGTTTTTGTGCTGGAACGCTGAATATCCTGCGCTCTGCGGGACGTGTGGCGGAAAACCGTGGTCTGCAGTCCATCAGGGATGCCGAGCGCGACAAACCGGAATAGCCTTGCGGGCTGATGCTTGCGGGAATGATGCGAGAGAGACGAGGTTACAGTGTCCAACGATCCGATTCATCAATTCCATATCACCAAGTGGATTCCCATTGATCTGGGTGGAATCGATCTATCCTTCACCAATTCGTCTGCCTTCATGGTGGCGACGGTTGGCGTTGCATCGGCATTTCTCTATCTGACCTCCTCCAATCGCGGTCTCATTCCAACCCGCCTGCAATCCATTTCGGAAATGGCCTATGAGTTCGTCGCCTCGACCTTGCGCGAATCGGCGGGCAATGCCGGAATGAAGTTCTTCCCGTTCGTTTTCTCGCTGTTCATGTTCGTGCTCGTTGCCAATATGCTCGGCATGTTTCCTTATTTCTTCACAGTCACCAGCCAGATCATCGTCACCTTTGCGCTTGCTATTCTGGTGATTGGCACCGTGCTTGCCTATGGTTTTGCCAAGCATGGCTTCAAGTTTCTCGGCGTATTCATTCCGTCCGGCGTACCTGCGCCGCTGCTTTTGCTGGTGGTGCCGATCGAGATCATCTCGTTCCTTTCCCGTCCGATCAGCCTTTCGGTTCGTCTCTTCGCCAACATGCTTGCTGGCCACATTACGCTGAAAGTGTTTGCCGGTTTCGTCGCGTCCTTGAGCGCCCTCGGTGCGCTCGGTATAGGCGGCGCCGTGCTGCCGCTTGCGATGACAGTGGCGCTGACCGGTCTCGAATTTTTGGTGGCTTTCCTTCAGGCCTACGTCTTCACCGTGCTTACCTGCATGTATCTGAACGACGCAGTCCATCCCGGCGGTCACTAAAAAGACTTCACCGGCGGAGTTCCGCCAAACGCAATCTATCAATGATGAATCGATCTAAAAGGAGTTTAATATGGATCCGGTAGCAGCAAAGTACATCGGTGCAGGTCTTGCCTGTTTTGGTATGGCCGGAACGGCCCTCGGCCTCGGCAATATTTTCGGCAGCTATCTCTCCGGTGCATTGCGCAATCCATCAGCAGCTGATGGCCAGTTCGGCCGTCTGGTATTCGGCTTTGCCGTTACCGAAGCTTTGGGCATCTTCTCGCTGCTCATCGCTCTCCTGCTTCTCTTCGCTGTTTAAACTGAACGGCGCTTGATACTAGTGGAGCGGATTTGACATTCGCATCCCGCGTGACATCGGTCCCTCAAGCGAATGTCAAATCCAAAGCTCCACTAGCACGTTGAATTTGCTAGTGGTCTTTCGATTCCAACATTTGTGAGCGATTGGTTTAGAGGGATGCAAATGTTGGAATCGGACCACTAGCTGCGCTCTGCGTGGCCAGTTTCTTATCTGCAGCAAATTATGTTTGCTGATCTGGGAAACGCCCGACTTCAAGGGGATTTTATATGTTTGTGTCTTCGGCGAACGCCGCATCCACAACGGAAACAGTCGCTCAGACCGACACGCATGGTACACCCGAACCGGCTGTACCGGGCGCGACGCCTGACGCCCACGCAGCCGAGACGCACACTGAAACCGGTGTGCCGCATCAGCAAGGTGTTTTCCCACCCTTCGACTCCAGCCATTTTGCATCGCAGATCCTCTGGCTGGCGGTGACATTTGCCGCATTTTACCTGTTCCTGTCCCGCGTGGTTCTGCCGCGCATCGGCGGTATGATCGAAACCCGCCGTGATCGCATCGCGACCGATCTCGATCAGGCCGCTCGCATGAAGCAGGATTCGGATGAGGCCTTTGCAGCCTACGAGCAGGAGCTGGCCGACGCCAAGAAGAAGGCCGGTGGCATTGCCCAGACGGCCCGTGATGAAGCCAAGGCAAAAGCCGACGCCGAACAGGCCGACATTTCGGCAGCCCTCGAGAAGAAATTGAGCGACGCCGAAGCCAGCATTGCCGCCATCAAGGACAAGGCGATGAAGGAAGTCGGTACGATTGCGGAAGATACTGCAAGCGAGATCGTCAAGAAGATCCTCGGCGGTAGCATCGACAAGGCTAGCATATCCGCCGCGGTCAAAGCTGTTCGGAGCTGAGGAGAACCACAATGGAATTCGACGCAACATTCTATGCCCTGGTCGGTCTCGTCATCTTCCTGGCGCTGATGGTCTATCTGAAAGTTCCGGCAGTCGTTAACAAATCTCTCGACGGTCGCGCTGATAAGATTCGCGACGAGCTGGAAGAAGCCCGCCGCCTGCGCGAGGAAGCGCAATCCTTGCTTGCGGAATTCCAGCGCAAGCGTAAGGAAGCCGAAAAGGAAGCGGGCGAGATCGTCGCGGCTGCCGAGCGCGAAGCGCATGGCCTTCTCGAAGAAGCCAAACAGAAGACCGAAGAATATGTCGCGCGCCGCAAGAAGCTCGCCGAGCAAAAGATCGCCCAGGCCGAGACCGAAGCCGTCAACGAAGTTCGGTCTTCCGCCGTCGATATCGCGGTCGCGGCGGCCAGCCACATTCTTGGCAAGAAGGTGGACGCCAAGACCTCGGCGGACTTCTTCAAGTCATCGCTGAGCGAAGTAAAATCCCGCCTCAACTAAGCTAAGAACGCGAACGGCGAACGTTCACGAAGCCGCCGAAAGGCGGCTTTTTTCATTCTCACCTTGATCTGAATCCGTAGACAGTTTGCGCAGGAATTCCTGAATCTTGCACAAGAATTGGCGATTCTGGACAAGAAATGGCGAATCTGGCGCAAGAATTTCAACCCATGAGGGAAATTTGGTGGTGCCAAGTTGAAATACTAGATTTGACGCTCTTTCAGCGGCGAGAAGCTAAAGCGGTGGAGGCCGACCACCGGACCATGCGCCTCCATGGCATTGCGGTGGTACTCCGTCCCATATCCGGCGTGCATTTCCAGACCATAAAGCGGAAAGTATTTGCCGGTCTGTGACATCATCCGGTCGCGTGTCACCTTAGCGAGGATGGAGGCCGCCGCGATCGATACGGAACGTTGATCGCCCTTGATCAGCGCCGTCGCCGGGCAGGGAAGCCCCGGGGCCACGTCGCGCCCGTCGATGAGCGCATGACCCGGAATGATTGCCAAGCCGCATACAGCCCGGCGCATCGCCTCCAGTGCAGCTTTCAGAATATCGGTTGCGTCGATCACCGGCGCAGAAATGCTCGAAACAGCGCAAGCAAACGCCGTTTCCGTAATAATATCAAACAGTTCCTCGCGGCGCTGCGCCGTCAGCCGTTTCGAATCGTCAAGGCCTTTTGGTATTTTCTTGGGATTCAAAATGACCGCGGCGGCTACCACTGGTCCTGCCAGCGGACCGCGTCCAGCCTCGTCTATACCCGCGATAAGCTCGATCCCGCTGCGCATAAGCTTCCGTTCGCTGGCAAAATCCGGTTTGCCAGGTTCGATAGGAAGAAGCAGAGAATCAGAACGCGATCGAGCCATGTTGCGACGAGCCTCGCATTCGCTCTGATTCTCTGCAAGCCCTTGGATAGCTGATAGGGCGGGGCTACCCAAGGGTTACGCCGGGCTAGGGGGGAGCCAGACGCAATTAACCCATTGATTTCATTATTAATCCATCCAAAACTCTCGCGACTGCAGCTTAAAAATTATAACAGCGACAATTGTTCGCTTCCGGGTGTGGCCTCGAACAAATCCGTCCTCAGCCGGCGCTTGTCCACATTGATGCCAAGTCGCTTGGCTGCTATTTCAAATCGCCTACCGATCTGCCAGGCATAGGGTCCCTCACCGCGCATGCGTTTACCCCATTCCGCATCGTAATCCTTGCCACCTCGCATTGACCGGACAAGCGAGAGAACGTGGCGGTAGCGATCCGGATAGTTGCGTAGCAGCCAGTCTTTGAAGATCGGGCTGACCTCCAGCGGCAGGCGCAAAAGCACATAACCAGCCTCTCTGGCGCCCATGGCGTGGGCACTGTCGAGAATACGTTCGATCTCATGATCGTTGAGGCCGGGAATGACCGGGGCAACCATCACGCTCACCGGAATACCGGCATCCGAGAGACTGCGAAGCGCTTGCAGGCGCCTCGTCGGTGTCGAGGCGCGAGGCTCCATCGTCCGTGCAAGCTTGCCATCGAGTGACGTCACCGAAAGCGCAACCTTGGCGAGGCCTTTCTCGGCCATGCGTGCAAGAATGTCCTGATCTCGCACAACCAACGCGGATTTTGTAACGATTCCAACGGGGTGTTGATGCGCCTCCAGCACCTGCAAGATGTCCCGCATGATGCGCCATTTCTTTTCCACAGGCTGATACGGATCTGTGTTCGTGCCGATCGCAATCGTCTTTGCCGTATAGCCGGGTTTGGACAATTCCTTGTCCAGCATCTTCGCCGCATCGGGCTTGGCAAACAGCCTGGATTCAAAATCCAACCCTGCCGAAAGACCCATATAGGTGTGGGTAGGGCGGGCGAAACAATAGATGCACCCGTGCTCGCATCCGCGATAGGGATTGATCGAACGGTCGAAACTGATATCCGGCGAGTCGTTGCGGGTGATGATCGTGCGGGGCTTTTCCACCTGCACTTCGGTCTTGAAAGGTGGCAGATCCTCGATGGTTTCCCAGCCATCATCGTAAACATGGCGGGTTTCCGCTTCGAACCTGCCGGTTGGATTGATGCCGGCTCCGCGACCGCGCCGCCGTTGATGGTCAACCCTCAGGCCAGCTTCCTCGATCAACGCGTTCGCATGTTGTGCACGGCCCTGACCAAAGGCAGCCTTGTCTGCTTGCACCACAATGTTCATTTGCCTTGTCTCCTTCGGCAGGGAGCGGAACGAGTCGCTCTTCATGGCCGCAACATGAATCTATTCCTAGCAAACTTTGAGAACAAAGCAAGAACAATCTTCACCGAAAGGAGTGATGGAAATTCCTATAATAATACTATATTGGCTCCTGATGATTTCCGTCCTGATTGAAACCCAAAATTCGGATGAGGCTTTGGCGAGGACGCTTGGCGGACTGGTGGGCGGCGCCGTGGAAGGTATTTTGAGCGATGTGATCATTATCGATCAGGGCTCTATTGATCAGACCCATCGTGTTGCCGATGCCGCCGGATGCATCTTTCTGCAGGACCAGACTTTAATCGATGGCTTCAGGCGGGCGCGTAGCGAATGGTTCCTGTTTCTCGAGCCGGGCGCGCGACTTCTGGATGGTTGGATGGAGCCTACGGCAGTCCATGTGGAGCGGATGCAGGGTCCTGCTTGCTTTACCCGCTCCCACACTCATCGCAGGCCGTTTCTTAGCCGCGTATTCTCTCCGGGAAACCCGTTGGCTGATGGGCTGCTAATTTCGAAGCGCCAATCAATGGCATTGTTCAGCCCAGGAAAGAGGGCGGCCGATATTGCGCGCGGGCTTGCGATGAAACGGCTTAGGGCGGAGATTATTCCGGCCTCGTCAGCAAAAACCTAGCCCTTGCCGCTGCGCGTCAGATGTTCATCCAGCCGCGGCATGATCTCGACGAAATTGCACGGCATGTGCCGGTAATCCAGCTGATACTGCAGAATATTATCCCAAGCGTCTCTGCAGGCGCCGGGCGAACCGGGCAGAACGAAAATGAAGGTCGCGTTGATGACGCCGCCGGTTGCCCGCGATTGAATCGTCGAAGTGCCGATCTTGTCATAGGAAATGCGGTGGAACACTTCGGAAAAGCCGTCCATACGCTTTTCGAAGATTGCCTCAAGTGCTTCCGGGGTCACATCGCGGCCGGTAAAGCCGGTGCCGCCGGTGGTGATGATCACGTCGATTTGCGGGTCTTTTGACCATAGAAGCACGCGATCCCGAATTTTCTTGGCGTCATCGGTAACGATGGTGCGCTCTGCCAGTATATGACCTGCGGCGAGAAGCCTCTCCGTCAGAGTGGTCCCGGATTTGTCATCTTCGAGCGTGCGTGTATCGGAAACCGTCAGAACAGCGATCTTTACCGGCAGAAATGGTCGTGACTCATCGATCCGGGCCAAGATCATCTCCTCCCATAATATTGTGTGTGGCGACAATGAACCAACCCGGCTGAACCCGCTTGAGTGCCGCTGCCGCAGCCTCGGCCTCTCGGTCGTTGTCATAAATTGCAAAGCAGGTACCTCCGGAACCGGACATGCGCACCAGGAGAGGATCCGTATTGCGCAACGCCTTCATGGCATCGCCGATTGTCGTAGTGAGCTTTTCAGCTGCCGGATAGAGATGGTTGTCCGTCTTCCCCAGATAGAGGCAGACATCGCGCACGCTGGAGAGCTCGGGCAGCCCGGGAAGAGGCTGGTTGTCGCGGTTTACAAGCGCCGAAAAAACTTGAGGAGTTGAGGTTGCTACACCACCATTGACGAGGACCATCGGCAAATGCGGAAAGTCGCCGATGCCTTCGATCTCCTCGCCGATGCCTCGTGCAATCAATGGCTGGCCATACAGGCACATTGGGACATCCGCGCCCAAGGTCAGGCCGATTGCGGCCAGTTCGTTCGTTTCGACGCCCCAGAGCGCTGCCAGCGCCTGCAAAGTGGCTGCGGCATCACTCGAACCGCCGCCAATACCCGAAGCGACCGGAAGGTGCTTTTCAAGATGAATGGCAACAGGAGCGGCCTTTTCGGGATACCAGGCGCGCAGAGCATTCCTTGCCCTGAGTACGAGGTTGGTATCGTCATCGGGCAAGCCGCGTCCGAAAGGGCCTGACACTTCGAAGGTGTCGAATGGCGCCGGTTTTACGCTCACCTTGTCGCCGACACGCGCAAATACAACGAGGCTGTCGAGCAGGTGATAGCCGTCATCCCTGCGCCCGGTCACATGCAGGGCAAGATTGATCTTGGCCGGGGCGATCAAGCTGATCGTACGCTCTGGTGCCTCGGGCGATAATATAGGCGCAGTTCTGTTTCCCGGTTGCCGAGACAATCCACGCGAAAGGTTGCGAGGCCGAGGTTCAATCATAGGACGAAGCGACCTGACAAAGTGGTTGGCCGTCAGTCGGCAACCCGAAGGGCCGGGTGACTTCGAGCCCAATCCATCGGGCTTCGGCATCGTCCGATGCAAAGGCATCGGCCTTTTCAAATCCCTTGACCCTGTCCACGAATTCCCTCCGGGAGAACGCGTCAATATTGTCGCCCGAGGCTCTACTATCCAGCATTTGAAATCAGTCTTTGCGCAAACGGTATTCGCCCGTCTCGGGATCCTGCACCAATGTTCCTTGCGCACGATTCTGCACTTCTTTTTCCGCCTCGCGCACCCGCTCCGAAACGCGCTGCGCCTCTTTCTTGAACGAGCGATAGCCGTAAAAGGCCGCACAGCCGACCAGAGCGAAAAAGATCAATTGTGGCATCGTCCCAACCTCGAAAACCAGATGTTCTGAGTATTAATAGCACGCCGCCGCGCGCTTGCCAAAAATTCGCGGCGCTCAGATCATAGCCCAAATCGCGACCAAAGCGCCCGTTCCTCGGCTGCACTGATCACCCCGTTGGCCAGATTGGCTCCAAGCGCCTCAATTCTGGTTTCGGTAGAAGGAATCTTGCGTCCGAACATGCCGCGTGGCTGCGTGATCAATTTTAGCCGGGTCTTGGGGCCGTATTGTGACTGCAGATAAGATCTTATATCACCAAGCCCATCGACAAGTCCAAGTTCGAGGCCCCGCGTTCCCGTCCAGAAGAGGCCCGTGAACAGGTCGGAATTATCGCTCAGTTTCTCGCCCCGCCGTTCTTTGACGAGATTGATGAAAGTCTCGTGGATTTCGAGCTGAAGCGCCTTCAAATGCTCGATATCTTCCTTGTTTTCGGGCCGGAACGGATCAAGCGTTGCTTTGTTCTTTCCCGCGGTATGTACCCGGCGCTCAACGCCAATTTTCTTGATGAGTTCGGTGAATCCAAAACTTGCCGAGACGACGCCAATGGAACCGACGATGGAGGAGGGGTCGGCTATGATTTCATCCCCGGCTGCAGCGATCATATAGCCTCCCGAGGCGGCGACATCCTCGACGAACATATAAACTTTCTTGTTCTTTTCCGTAGCCAGATCGCGAATGCGCCGGTAGATCAGACGCGATTGAACTGGCGATCCACCCGGGGAATTGATGGAGATTGCGACAGCGGGTGCGACTTTTTCTGCAAAAGCCTTCTCCAGGACAGCGGCCGTCGATGCAAGCGAGAGATTTTGCCGGAAGGGGCCACCGCCAGACATGATCACGCCGTGCAGGCGAACAACCGGAATTTCCTGATAGTCGGGGCGCCAGCGACGGGGCAATAGTTTCCGGATAAATCGAGCCAAGCGTGTCTCCTGTGGCTATGCGTTGTCAGAACCATGTAAGCCGCGTGCAGAAAATCACAATGGTGCTAGGGAGAGATTCGATCATATTGAACCAGTTCTGTTTCACGGATGGCGGGACGATCCACGCGAAAGTGGGCGCGGCGGCTGTCTGTCCATCTTGCGATGCCGCCTGACAAAGTGGTTAGCCGCCAGCCGGAAGCCCCAAGAGCTCTCCGGCAGACGGTGCAATATGGTCGAATCTCGCTCAGTCTAAAAAAGCGATGCCAATCCATTATTGATGGCAATTGCCCGCTCGGTGAATGCATTTCCGGTTTCATGGTGCAAGACAAGGGCAGGATAGAGTGATAGCCCCGCGCGGCTTCCCCTGATACCTTTAATGACAACGCGAATGGCGGCGTCCTGCGGTCTTGGCTGTACGGGAACGATGATCAGCCCGCCAAAGCGTCCCTCAAGCGCATCGAGCAAATCCGTTATCGAGGTTGGCCGCGCGATGATCCCGATCGATCCGCCGGGCTTCACGATGGCAGCCGCGGTCCTCACCCATTTTTCCATCATGTCTTTGGTCATGACATGTGCCTCCGCCTTTACCGGGTCGGGCGTGGCGCGGTCGCTAGGCTGATTGAAGGGTGGGTTCATTATGGCGAAGTCAAAGCTGTTGTCGGCAAGTCCGGCGGCAACGCGGGCCTTGCCTGTCAATGTTACGTCTGTCTGCATCACCTCGGCGCGCGCGGAAAATGCGTTGTTTTCAGGCAGTGCCAGCGAACTGCGTGCAAAGTCAGCCATGAAGTCCGATCGTTCTATCAAAACCGCTGTTGAGCCCTTGCAGCGGGAGAGCACCGCAAGGCCTGCGGCACCGGCACCTGCGCCAAGATCTGCGACCCGTCCGGCAAAATCAGTCGGCACCATGCTGGCGAGGATCATCGCGTCCACACCGGAACGGTGCCCCTTTGCCGCGGGCTGCAACAGGTAAAATCTGCCGCGATGAAACGCATCCTTCGTCTGTGGGGCGTCGGCAAGCATAAATCAGTCGCGAAGCTCCTGTTCGATACCCGCGTCTATGAGCAATTGTCGCACTTCTTGTTCGCGGTCGCCATCAACCATGATGCGGCGCCCGAGAATACCAAGCGAACCCTCAAGAACGCTCATGTTCGAATCGGCGACGAAGTGGTTTATCTTCGCTTCCTTCAGCAGTGATTCGACAAAAGAGATTAAAACCGGATCATTTGTGCGCAGTATTTCAATCATTTTGACTACCGTTGCAGGGTAGCGCAAAGCGCGTTGCCCTGATTGTATGAAGCAGTGCATGGCCTTATCACGAATTTGTCACCCTTATGCAAATTTTGCGCGCCAATTCGCCGCTTGCGGGTTACAGGCTGTCAAAATAAGGTGTCGCCGCATCAGGCCAGAACCGCAGGGAGTTTCGTTTTGGGCGTCGTTGTCAGTCTTGGCGATAAGAAAAACACTACCGGATCGGTACAGCCGCTGATCGATTTGACGAGCGCCGATATGGCCCGCGTCAACGAACTTATCCTGTCGAAAGCCGGCTCTGACGTCGAGATGATTCCGGAGGTTGCGAACCATTTGATCTCTTCGGGAGGCAAGCGTTTGCGCCCGATGATCACACTCGCTGCAGCCCGCATGTTCGGCTACCACGGCGACGGCCATGTCAAGCTTGCGACCAGCGTCGAATTCATGCACACGGCGACATTGCTGCATGACGATGTTGTCGATGAAAGTGATCTGCGCCGGGGAAAGCGCACGGCGCGCATGATCTGGGGCAACCAGGCGAGTGTTCTGGTTGGTGATTTCCTCTTGGGTCAAGCTTTCAAAATGATGGTTGATGTCGGCTCGCTGGACGCCCTTGACGTGCTCGCGACCTCGGCGTCGGTGATTGCCGAAGGGGAAGTCATGCAGCTTGCAGCTGCAAAAAATCTCGAAACCACTGAAGACGAATACCTTGCCGTCATCAAGGCGAAGACGGCAGCGCTTTTCTCTGCGGCCGCCGAAGTCGGACCGATCATCGCTGGCGCGTCGCGGACCGACCGTCAGGCGCTGCGATCCTATGGGCTCAATCTCGGGCTCGCCTTCCAACTTGTCGATGATGCTCTGGATTATGGCGGCAACGCCAAGGATCTTGGCAAGAACACTGGCGATGATTTTCGTGAGGGTAAAATTACCCTGCCGGTCGTCCTCACCTACCGGCGAGGAACCGCGGAAGAGCGGCTTTTCTGGAAACAGGCCCTGGAAAACGGTGCAAATGACGACAAGGGACTGGAAAAAGCCAAAGGATTGATGACGCGCTATGGTGCATTGAGTGATACAATACAGCGCGCCCGGCATTTTGGCGGCATCGCCCGGGATGCACTCGCTCCGCTCGATCAGTCGCCGCAGAAGGATGCGCTTCTAGAAGTCATCGACTTCTGCATCAGCCGGGTCAATTGATGGGGTCTAGCGCTGCGTAGAGGCCCAAAACTCGGAACATTCGATCGACCTTGAGCGAAAACCGTAAAAAGGCCATGGTTTCCTTGAGGATTCGGACAATCATCTCAATTCGGGAACACAAAGAGGTTTTGTTATGCAGCGTAGTAAATTGCTTGGCTCGGTCATGGGCGCAACGCTCGCTGCGTTAACGGTGGGAGCTGCGTCCGCTCAGGCCGCGACCAACAACACTCCGACATTGAATGCCGGCACTCTTTCCGGCGCGTTCCTTTCCGCGCGTACCGCAGAACGCAGCAATGATTTCGACAGCGCCATCTCTTTCTATCGGCAAGCGCTGGCATATGATCCGAAGAACACGGAGCTGCGCCAGAGCCTGATGCTGGTGCTGTTGACCAATGGACAGTTCAAGCAAGCGTTGCCGCTGGCAGAGGAACTGAAAGCCGTTCCGGAAATCGAACGGTTTTCGCGGCTGGCTCTCGGAATCGATGCCCTCAACCGGAAACAATACCGGCAGGTCGACACCCTGATGATGCTGTCGCTCCAGTCCGATCTTGACCGCATGATAACCGGCCTGGTCGCGGCTTGGGCCAAGGCGGGTGCTGGCAAGCCGAACGAAGCGCTTTCGATGATCGACAAGTTGCAGGGGCCGGAAGGTTTCACACTGTTCAAGACGTACAATTCCGCGCTGATCGCTGACATGGCGGGCCAGAAGGACAAGGCTGCGGCGTTCTACCAGAGCGCAATCGACGACAAGACAAATGTTGCGGCAGCACCCGATACCTATGAACGTCTCGTCGAGGCCTTTGCGTCATTCAAGATGCGCTCGGCCGACAAGGACGGTGCGCAAGCCTTGGTCAAGGAAGCCTCGGAGGTGCTTTCCGGCCGCATGGTACTCGCTGAATTCGGCAAGCAGATTGCTGATGGGAAGACGGTAAAACCACTCATACAAACGCCGCAACAGGGTGCGGCCGAAGTGCTTTATACGGTGGCGACAGCCATCAATCGAAACGGCGGCGAAGCTTTCTCCAAGCTCTATTTGCAGATGTCCTTGCCACTTCGTCCCGATCATGACGCGACCTTGTACCAGCTCGGCGACATCAGTGCCAAACTTGAACAGTCAGACAAGGCGATCGACTATTTCGGCAAGATTTCTCCGGATTCTCCCTATAGCCGCGATGCCGAGATGCAACTCGCCATCAATCTGGCGATCCTGAAGCGCAATGACGAGGCCATCCAGCACCTCAATGGCCTGCTCAAGAGCCAACCCGAAGACATGCGTACCTATCTCGCGATTGGGAGCATCTATTCGCAGGACAAGAATTATCAGAAGGCTGCGGAAACCTACGATCAGGCTGTCGCAGCGCTGAAGGAGCCGACACGTACCGACTGGACGATTTTCTACCAGCGCGGAATCGCTTACGAGCGCCTGAAGCAATGGGACAAGGCCGAGCCGAATTTCCTCAAGGCGCTAGAACTTTATCCGGACCAGCCGCAGGTATTGAACTATCTCGGTTATTCGTGGATCGACATGAATACCAAACTCGAGCAGGGTCTTGATCTGATCAAGAAGGCCGTCGCAGCTCGACCACAGGATGGTTACATCGTTGATTCCCTTGGCTGGGCCTATTACCGCCTTGGCCGCTACGATGATGCGGTCACCCAGCTTGAACAGGCCGTGAAGTTGCGGGCGGAAGATGCAACGATCAACGACCATCTGGGTGACGCCTACTGGCGGGCCGGGCGCAAGTTGGAAGCGACGTTCCAATGGGCGCACGCTCGGGATTCTAAGCCCGAGCCGGAAGACCTGGTCAAGATTGAGGAAAAGCTGAAGAACGGCCTTCCCGATGACAAGAATCCGGGCGTCGCCAAGAATGGCCCCGATGCACCGAAGCCGCCTGTCGCGCCGGCGCCGGTAGCGGCTCCCGACAAGAAGGGCTGACTGCTTGGTTCTACTTGACCGGCTGGAGTGCAGGTCTTAGAGCATGGTCCCGAAAAGTTGCTCGACTTTTCGGATAAGATCATGCTTCCAAACAAAAATATGCACTTTATTCCTTGTCGTCATAGAAGGCCTGTCCGGTGACCGCTTCACTTCCCGATCATATGCAGCCAACCCGCTCGTTTCAGGGTCTGATACTCACGCTTCACAATTACTGGGCGGAGAATGGCTGCCTCATCTTGCAACCCTATGACATGGAGGTCGGCGCCGGCACGTTCCATCCGGCAACGACCCTGCGCTCGCTTGGACCAAAGCCATGGAAGGCAGCCTATGTGCAGCCTTCGCGCCGCCCCAAGGACGGCCGCTACGGTGAAAACCCGAACCGGTTGCAGCATTATTACCAGTACCAGGTAATCATGAAGCCATCGCCGCCCAATCTGCAGGAGCTCTATCTCGGTTCTCTGCGGGCGATTGGCCTTGATCCGCTGCTGCACGATATCCGTTTTGTCGAAGACGACTGGGAGAGCCCGACCCTCGGTGCCTGGGGGCTTGGCTGGGAATGCTGGTGCGACGGCATGGAAGTCTCGCAGTTCACCTATTTCCAGCAGGTCTGCGGTATCGAATGCGCACCGGTTTCCGGCGAGTTGACCTATGGTCTCGAACGGCTAGCCATGTATGTGCAGGGTGTCGACAATGTCTACGACCTGAACTTCAATGGCCTCGAAGGCGATGAAAAAGTCACCTATGGCGATGTTTTCCTGCAGGCCGAGCAAGAATATTCGCGGCACAATTTCGAGCACGCGAACACTGCGATTCTGCTGCGGCATTTCGAGGATGCCGAAGCCGAGTGCGTGGCACTCCTGCGCGCTGGCGCACCCAAGGCGGGTGAGAACAGCCCGCTACACAAAATGGTGTTGCCCGCTTACGATCAGTGCATCAAGGCCTCGCACGCCTTCAATCTTCTCGACGCGCGCGGCGTCATTTCGGTGACCGAGCGCCAGAGTTATATCCTTCGGGTCCGCAACCTCGCCAAGGCATGCGGCGAGGCCTTCTTGCTGACGGAAGCCGGCGGCGCCCATTTTAAAAGCGAGTCCGTGTAATGCCTGATCTTTTGCTCGAACTCCGCTCGGAAGAAATACCGGCGCGCATGCAGCGCAAAGCCGCGGGCGACCTGAAAAAGCTCGTGACCGACGCTTTGGTCGAGGCGGGTCTCACCTATGAAGCCGCAGGCGATTACTGGACGCCGCGCCGCCTGACACTGGACATACGTGGGCTCACGGCGCGTTCCAAGGACGTGCATGAGGATCGCAAAGGACCGAGTGTCACCGCCCCCGAGCAGGCGATTGCAGGCTTTCTGCGCTCTGCGGGCCTTGCCGATATATCCGAGGCGCACGTCCATACCGATCCGAAGAAGGGCGATTTCTACGTCGCCCATCTGACCAAGCCCGGCCGCGGCGCTGAGGAGATCATCGCGGAAATCATGCCGAAGATCATCGCCGCGTTTCCCTGGCCCAAATCCATGCGTTGGGGCAAAGCGTCGTCAAAGCCAGGGAGCCTCCGATGGGTGCGCCCGCTGCAGTCGATCGTCTGCACCTTCGGCCCCGAAACCGAAGAGCCCGTCGTCGTCGACTTCGAGATCGATGGTTTACGCGCCGGCAATGTCACCTATGGCCACAGGTTTTTGAGCGACGGCCAACCGATCTCCGTTCGCCGTTTCGACGACTACGTCGCCAAGCTTGAAAAAGCCAAGGTCGTTCTGGACGCCGACCGCCGCAAGGAAATCATCCTGTCGGACGCACAGAATATCGCCTTCGCGTCCGGTCTTGAGCTGGTCGAAGATGATGCGCTTCTTGAAGAAGTGTCGGGCCTGGTTGAATGGCCGGTTGTGCTGATGGGTGAATTTGAGGAAGAATTCCTCGCCATTCCGCCAGAAGTCATCCGCCTGACGATCAAGACGAACCAGAAATGCTTCGTCACGCGCAAACAGGGCGAAAGCGACAGGCTCTCCAACAAGTTCATTCTCGTCTCCAATATCGAGGCGACAGATGGCGGGCGTGAGATCGCCCACGGCAATGGCAAAGTCGTGCGTGCGCGCCTGTCCGATGCGCTGTATTTCTGGAACACCGATCAGCACGATTTGCCGGATATGCACACGCTCGCCCCGGCTGCAATCAAGTTCGATCTTGATCTCAAGAAGCCGCTGGACCAGCGCATGGCGCGGCTCGATGCGCTGAATGTCACCTTCCATGCCAAGCTCGGTACACAGGGCGAACGTGTTACGCGGATCAAGAATCTTGCACGTGAAATCGCCCCGCTGGTTGGCGCTGATCCAGCGCTTGCAATGCGCGCCGCTGTTCTAGCAAAGGCCGATCTGACGACCGAAATCGTCGGCGAATTCCCCGAGCTTCAGGGCGGCATGGGCCGCAAATATGCGTTGCTGCAGAAGGAGCATCCTTCCGTCGCAGCTGCAATCGAGGAACACTACAAGCCGCAAGGTCCGTCGGATTTTGTGCCGGCCGATCCTGTTTCGATCGCGGTCGCGCTTGCCGACAAGCTCGACACACTCGTCGGATTCTGGTCCATCGACGAAAAGCCGACAGGCTCGAAGGATCCTTTCGCGCTGCGACGTGCCGCGCTCGGCGTCATACGGCTCCTCCTTTCCAGTGAATGGAAAATCGAACTGTTGCCATTGTTTCAATCGGCCTTCATTCAGCTGCGCGAAGAAAAGATCGAACAGCGCATCCAGCATTTCGAGGAGGATCAGGCGGATCAGAATACTGGCGACGTCGACGGTGAGGAGGATGTCACCAACGCCATCTCCGGCTTCGAGAAGCGTATACGCGGCCAGCTCTCCGAGCGGTCCCAACCCATTCTCCTCGACCTGCTGAGCTTCTTCCATGAACGGCTGAAAGTGCATCTGCGCGAACTCGGTGCCCGTCACGATCTGATCGACGCGGTACTGACCGAAGGCGCTGACAATCTGTTGCTGATCGCGCGCCGGGTCGAAGCGCTGGTTGTCTTTCTCAATACGGAAGACGGCAAGAACCTTCTTGCCGGCACCAAGCGCGCCGCCAATATCTTAAGCGCTGAGGAAAAGAAGGGAACGCCGATTTCCCCGGTGGTCGACGCCGCGCTTTTCACCCTGGAAGAGGAGCGGGAGCTTTCAGCGGCGGTGAATCAGGCTGAGAGCCAGGCGGCGCAAGCGATTCAAAACGAAGACTTTTCCGGCGCCATGATTGCACTTAGCGCTTTACGTGAACCAGTTGATTCATTCTTTGAGAAAGTGCTGGTTAACGACGACAATCCCGACATCCGCGCAAACCGTCTGGCGTTGCTCTCCCGCATCAGGACAGCGACGAACACCGTAGCGGATTTCTCAAAAATAACGGGATAACAGCAAGATAGGCGCCGCTGTTAGCGCGCGCCTGTCTATTGCACGCCGGCGCGCAGCGGCGTTTCACCAACATCGGCAATGACCTTTTGAGGTGCCGGCTGGCCGGGTTGCACGAGCGGTGCTGCATTGGCGGCCATCATCGAGTCGGATCCGGTGCCGTTGCCCTGCAGACGCGCCATATACTGGCGCGAACGTTCGCGCCGTTCGGCATAAGCTTTCAGCTTGGCTGCCTCTTTTGCTTTTTGCGCCTGGCAAGGTGAGCAGATAGGATTGCCGTTGGCGTCGAAACTGTCATAGCCGACATACGAGACGGAGTTTGGCTTAGCCGACCCGCTGACCTCGTCGATCGAGCCAGCTTGGGCGGATGCCGAGAATAGCGCAATGGTCGTTGCGGCAATGATTTGGCGAAGCATGGCAAACCCGTCCCTGTTCTTTTCTTGGCCGACTGTTAACAGGGATTTATTGCCAAGCCTTGTTCAGGATGGATTCAATTTTATGCATGATGTCATTCGGCGTGTTCATCAGCATACACTTGCAGCAGGTGTTCCCCATCGTGTAGGCAATGCACGCGATCGGAGACAGCTTTGGCACTCATCCTTGCGGCGGACGAACAAGCAATCGAGACGGCAGCTTCCACGCTTGCCGAAGGCAAGCTCGTCGCTATTCCCACCGAGACCGTCTATGGGCTCGCGGCCGACGCGACCAATGGCGACGCTGTGGCCAGAATATTCGAAGCCAAGGGCAGGCCGCATTTCAACCCTCTGATCTGCCACGTTTCCGATGTCGCCATGGCGGAACGCTACGCCCTGATCGATCCTCTGTCGCGACGCTTGATCGATGCATTCTGGCCAGGTCCGCTCACCCTGGTCCTTCCCCTCAAGCCGGATGCCGGAATTCACCCCCTTGTGGCCGCAGGTCTGGATAGCATAGCCCTGCGGATGCCGCGTGGGATTGCCGGAACTATCATCGCGAAGCTCGGTAGGCCCCTTGCGGCTCCGAGCGCCAATACGTCTGGAAAGATCAGCGGCACGAGCGCCGAAGCCGTCGCCCACGATCTTGGTCAAAAAATTGCGTTCATCCTTGATGCAGGGCCATCGGAAGTCGGACTGGAATCGACGATTGTCAAAGTGCAAGGCGATGCGATCCTGTTATTGCGTCCGGGCGGGCTTGCTGCCGAAGACATAGAGGCGGTTATCGGCAGAAAGCTGGAACGCCTGGATCAGCGTGCCGCGATTCAGGCGCCTGGCATGATGACGTCGCATTATGCGCCGTCGGCGAGCGTCCGGCTCAATGTGCACGAGGTCCGGGAAGGCGAGTGCTTGCTTGCTTTCGGTCCGCTGCGTGCCATGGGCGCGGAACTTGCTGCGGCCAGCCTCAACCTGAGCGAGACCGGCAATTTGCGTGAGGCCGCTGCTAACCTCTTCGATTTCATGAAACGCCTCGATAGCTTCGGCGGTGCGGTGATTGCCGTTGAACCTATACCCTTCAACGGCCTGGGCGAAGCCATCAATGACCGGCTCGTCCGTGCCGCCGCGCCCCGCCTGCTTTCGACTGACGAGATGGAACAGATAAAATGAGCCTGACACTGGAATTGATCGAACGCTTTACTGCGATTGTCGGTGAGAAGTATGCGCTGCGCGATAAACAGGACATTGAACCTTATCTCGTAGAGCCACGTGACAAGTTTGGTGGCAAGACATCACTGGTGTTGCGTCCCGCGCAGGTTGGAGAAGTTTCGGCCATTCTCAAACTGGCAACTGAGACCGGCACGGCCATTATTCCTCAAGGCGGCAATACGGGCCTTGTGGGGGGACAGGTACCTGATGAAAGCGGCGACCAGATCATCCTGTCGCTATCCCGGTTAAACGCAATTCGTTCCATCGATACATCGGGCAACCTTGCCATCGTCGAGGCTGGCGTTGTCCTGCAGAAGCTCCAGGAAGCGGCTGAACAGGCTGGCCGCTTATTTCCGCTATCACTCGGCTCGGAGGGCTCGTGCCAGATTGGCGGCAACCTCTCGTCCAATGCGGGTGGAACCGCAGTACTCGCCTACGGAAATACGCGCGAACTCTGTCTTGGGGTGGAGGTTGTGCTTCCCACGGGCGAAATCCTGAACGATCTTCGAACCGTCAAGAAAGACAATACCGGCTATGATCTGAAAGATCTTTTCGTCGGCGCGGAAGGTACGCTCGGCGTGATCACCGCTGCCGTCATGAAGCTCTTCCCGCTGCCGAGGGGCAAGGGCGTCGCTTATGCCGGTCTTGCCAGTCCGGAAGATGCTCTAAAGCTTTTGAGCCTCGCGCAAACCCATGCAGGATCATCCTTGACCGGCTTCGAACTGATGCCACGTATCGGCGTCGAGTTTTCAGTCGCTCATACCGATGGCGTCCGCGACCCGCTGCAACAGCCGCATAACTGGTATGTGCTGATCGATATTTCCTCGTCGCGTTCGGCTGAGGATGCCCGCGAGACCATCGAAGCGATCCTGACCGAAGCGTTCGAAGCCGGGCTCGTAGAAGATGCGACGATTGCGGAAAGTACGGCCCAGGAGAAGTCATTCTGGCATATGAGGGAGGCAATGTCCGAAGCTCAAAAACCGGAAGGCGGTTCAATCAAGCACGACATTTCCATTCCGGTTGCCCGTATCCCTGACTTTATCGCCGAGGCTGACGCCGCCGTTCTCCATGTCATCCCGGGCGCTCGCATCGTTTCCTTCGGTCACATGGGTGATGGCAATTTGCACTATAATATTTCCCAGCCGGTAGGCGCCGACAAGCAGGCGTTTCTCGATCGCTGGGTCGAAGTCAACAAGAGTGTGCACGATATCGTCCGTGCCTATGAAGGTTCGATCTCGGCAGAGCATGGTATCGGGCAATTGAAGCGCAAGGAGCTTTCCGAGACGAAATCCCCGGTAGCGCTCGATCTCATGCGCCGGATCAAAAAATCCTTCGACCCGGCGGGTATCATGAACCCCGGAAAAGTGATCTGATTCCGTCAATCATCTGTTCACACCCCTTACCGGAATCTTGGCGCCGGTTGGGTTTCGATAACCATTCCACCTAATCAGAAAGAGTTAACCCCGTTCGTTAAGCGGGATTGGCAAGGTTGCCGCCTATTGTTGCCCTAACGAGACCGGAAAATGGTCCGCACTACAGGGAAATACAGAGAAGACCGGAAACAGGCTCTCAGGATCGACAGAAGGCGTCACATGAAGAAAACCGGAGCCAAGCCGGTTTGGGCAGGTCGGGAATTCCGGCTTGACCCATTCCATCTGCCACAGACGGTCACGTACGCCACGCGCGACGACCGTGACGATATCACTTTCACACTGCACGAACGCGGCGCGGTGGTGAAGCGGTTGCTGCCGGCAAGCCATTTGCCTGTTTCGCTCGCCTTGCCAGCCTGTGCCTTTCTCGGTGTGACGGCGCGCGCCGCCGAAGACGAGATTGGGGATATCACGGTAACTTTGGAACTGATGCACACTGACCCGCATCTCTCTGTGCCGTTGCTGGTTGCGCATGATCTTACCGATATCGCTGCGGATTGGCGTGCCTGGTCGGCTCTGTTCAAACTGCCGATGATGCTGGTCGAGGAAGACGGTGTCGCACGGCAGCTGGAACAGAGCATCGGGCCGGTTGCCGTTGCAGCGCCAAAAGAGCGCCGTCAGGGCCGCGAGCCGCGCCGCCGTCCACGCTTTCTTGCCCGTCGCAAGATGGGTGATCTAGGTCTGCGGCTCGTGATCGGCGGTGAGGAGATCATCGTTCAGGGCGGGAAATAGCCGAAAATCGCCGGACGGGCGGTCTTCGAATCGCCTTTTATTCTCCAAGGACGTGCTTCGACGACCGCCCGCCCGTCTTCCCGCAACGCAGGCAATGGCGAGACCCGGGATGAGGGCGCCAAGGGGAAGCACACCCGGTTTTTTGAAATCTTGATGAAGTTCAGAACAGCGGCTTGACCACAGTCCACAGCCCACCGAACACAAGGCCGAGAAAGATCAACCAGCCAACCACTGTGTTCGATTTGAACAGCCTTAGGCATTCGTTTGGATTATCGATGTCAAGTGTCATGATCTGGCGATACATATGTGCGCCCGCAGCCAATAGTCCGGCAACCGCGGGCATCGGAACCTCCGCCACGGCAAAGGCTCCAAGAAAGAGGGCCAATGCGCCGCCATAAAGCACCATCAGTGCTTCTCGCGTGCGGCTGCCGAACAGCCTGGCGGTGGAATGCACACCAACCAGCGTGTCATCTTCCTTGTCCTGGTGGGCGTAGATCGTGTCATAGCCGATGACCCACAGGATCGATCCTGCGTAAAGCAGGATGGCTGGCCAGTCGAGCGAACCAAAGTGCGCGGACCATCCCACGAGCGCGCCCCAGGAAAAGGCAAGTCCCAGAACGAGTTGCGGCCAGTTGGTGATTCGTTTCATGAAAGGATAGATCGCAACGATAAACAGCGATCCGATGGCAAGGAATACCGTGAACAGGTTGAACTGCACGACGACTGCCAACCCCGCGAGTGCCTGCAGAACCAGGAAAATCTTGGCCTGTCTACGGGTCACCTGACCCGACGGAAGCGGCCGCGAACGCGTTCGTGCAACTTTGTTGTCGATATCTTCGTCGGCTAGGTCATTATAGGTGCACCCCGCGCCCCGCATGGCGATAGCGCCAACCAGAAAGAGCACCAAATGATAAGGTGAAGGCAGCACCGACCAAAGCGGAGCACCAACTTTTGCACCGGCAGCTGCGGCGAGGGCGGTCGCCCACCAGCATGGCCATAGCAGAAGCCACCAACCGATTGGCCTGTCCCAACGTGCCAGCTGCGCATAAGGCCAAAGCCAATTCGGCAATATCCGGTAGACCCAATGACCCGACGGTGCATCGAAAACCCTGCCGCGGGCCTGCGTAGACTGGATGATGTCTTTTTCTGAACTCATGCTTTGACCTTGCAGCGCCGGGCGATACAGTCAAGCGGTTTAGGCGGTTTTTCCGGGCAAATCCGTGGTGTGCGCTTGACCCTGAGAGCATCACACCATACCGAGACGACAGTTTTCAAAGCGGAGCTCAAATTCGATGAACGTCTTGCTGATAGGGTCGGGTGGCCGCGAACACGCCTTGGCCTGGAAGATCGCTGCCTCGCCGGTCTTGTCGACGCTCTATTGCGTGCCCGGCAATCCTGGCATTGCAAGCGTTGCAGAATGCGTTGCGCTCGATCCTGGAGACCACGAAGCGATCGTCAGCTTCTGTCAGCAGAAGTCGATTGATTTTGTTGTAGTTGGTCCGGAGGCGCCCTTGGTTGCCGGGATCGCCGACGATCTGCGCGCCGCCAGAATTCCTGTTTTCGGTCCTTCAAAGGCTGCCGCACGTCTCGAAGGTTCCAAAGGCTTTACCAAGGACCTTTGCGCCCAATTCGATATTCCAACGGGCAAGTATCAGCGTTTCACTCAGACTGAAGCGGCCAAGGCGTATATCCGGCAGGAGGGCGTCCCAATCGTGGTCAAGGCGGACGGGCTCGCGGCCGGCAAGGGCGTCGTCGTCGCCTTTGAACTTCAGGAAGCGCTCGATGCTGTGGATGCCTGCTTCGATGGAGCATTTGGCGGAGCTGGTGCAGAAGTCGTCGTGGAAGAATATCTTGAGGGCGAAGAGGCCAGTTTCTTTTGCCTGTGCGATGGCAAGACAGCGCTGCCATTCGGCACCGCCCAGGATCACAAGCGTGTTGGCGATGGCGATACCGGCGCCAATACTGGCGGCATGGGGGCCTATTCGCCCGCGCCGGTGATGACGCAGGCGATCATCGACCTTACCATGCGCGACCTGATCGATCCGACGATGCGCGGTATGGCCGCGATCGGCGCGCCCTTCAGCGGTGTCTTGTTTGCTGGCCTGATGATCACCAGCCATGGACCGAAACTGATTGAATACAACACGCGATTTGGCGATCCGGAGACACAGGTGCTGATGCTGCGTCTGAAAGATGATCTATTGTTGCTGCTGAAGGCCGCCGCCGACGGCGCACTCGATCAGATGTCCGTTCGCTGGAACAGTGATCCGGCGCTGACCGTGGTCATGGCCGCCAAAGGCTACCCGGCGGCACCGGAAAAAGGCAGCGTGATCAGAGGTGTTGAGGCAGCCGGCGATGACGAAAACGTCGAGATTTTCCACGCGGGAACTGCGGACAAGAATGGCGAACTGATCGCCAATGGCGGCCGGGTTCTAAACATTACAGCTACCGGCAAAACGGTTCAGGAAGCGCAGAAGGCAGCTTATGCCGCGATTGCCAAGATCGATTGGCCGGAGGGTTTTTACCGCCACGACATTGGCTGGCGCGCCATCGAACGTGAAAGGGCGCTATAGGAAAGGCGTCAGGGCGGGGTAGCGGATACGATCGGGCGCATCGGCTGCCATGCTGGTTCTCTTCAAACATGCGGCCGTGGTCGCGAAGGGCAGGGTCTCATAGAAGTGATCGAACTGACGCGAGACCGACTGGCTGAGTGCGAGAGACAACGCGTCTACGGTGAGAGTTCGGGCCCTTAGTCGGCCCGTAGGCTTCACTACCACCGAAGCCGTTATTGTACCGTCGACCGCCCCCTTGACCGGAGGCAGCAAAGGCTCGGCAGAAGCGACCAGTATGGGTTGCTGGTATGGTGGCTTGTCGCGGGGCGTTGGCAGATTGTCCGGTGGGATAGCATCGACCAGACCACCGAAGGGCCACGTCCTTTTCAGCTCGGTCACCGTCATATCGGCTATGTTGACGTCGATGTCGCGGCTGGTCCCGGGCGGGCGATAGGGGCAGCGGCGCTCGGTGCAATTGTTCTGCGAAGTGAACTGCCAAAGCACATAATCCTGCCAGTTGCCCTTAGGGAAATGCGGAGCGATGTCAGATTGATAACGCGCGTACCAGAGCGGCAAACGTGACAGGATGGGGAGCTCGAGACGGTGGTCAGCGATATATCGCGCTGTTATTCCGTTCGTGTACAGAACCGGATAGCGCCCGGTTCGGAACTTGATATGCTCTGCAAAAATCTGCGCATCCTGCAATGACATGAACTTGTCAGGGTCGTTATCCTCAATATCGATCGCCATCAACTCATCGTCAGCCGGTTCGGTGTAATCGATGAAGTGATTCGCCTGCTCGATTGGATTGCCCGGACGGCCGAGATGGTAGGCTCCCCATTTGAGCCCCAATGCTTTGGCAAGCTGGCGGCGCGTCTGGTATAACTCCCGTGAGACGGAATAATTGCGCCATATGCGTTTGCATAACTCCTGTTGCATCGCATCGACGATACGGTTGCAATGATAATTGGCGGGCATGCCATCGGATCCTTTGTGGATGAAGGCGGCAACGCGCGCGTCCTTGGCGATTTCCATCAGGTTGAAGGAGTTATGTTCGTATCCGTCGAGTATGATCGCGCGCTCCTTGTTTGCCCAAGGCGAGCGGAACTCCGACTCCGCATGGACGAGGCCGCCAGACATGAGGGCGGTAAGGAACACGGCAAAAGCACGTACGCGGATTGTCAAATGGGCGTCCCCTTGCACCTCGCGAACAAGTCTCAAAATCGAATAGTACCCAATGATGGTCGCCGCATCGCGGTTAATAAACGGTTAGCCACCGTTAATTGAGTTCAATGGCTTCTCTGGAACGGGATTCCGAAGTCACAATCCAATATCTTACGTTTACGTAAAAATAAGCTTGCCTCGAGCATGCACGAAGTTGCAATGTGCAGTCCGTAACGAGCATCACCGGATGAGGAGAAACGATCGATGTACCGCGCGCCCGTCGATGAGATCGCCCATACACTGAAGACAATCGCTGGACTTGACGAGGTCATCGCACAAGGACGTTTTGCTGATTTGTCGGATGATCTGGTAGACGCCATTCTTGAAGAAGCCGGTAAATTTGCATCAACCCGTGTGGCACCGCAGCTTGAGGTTGGTGACAAGCATGGTACTCCGCTTAAGGATTCAGTGGTGACCATGCCGCCGGGCTGGAAAGACGTTTACGAGGAATGGATCGCGGGCGGCTGGAATGCCTTGACCGGCAAGGCGGAATTTGGCGGGCAGGGCCTGCCGATGATGTTGGCGATCGCGACTTTTGAAATGTGGAATTCCGGCTCGATGGCCTTCGGCATCGGACCCACATTGACACTCGGCGCCATCGAAGCGCTTGAAGCGCATGCTACCGACGAGTTGAAGCGCACCTATCTGCCAAAGCTCATATCCGGCGAGTGGATGGGAACGATGAACCTCACCGAGCCGCAGGCTGGTTCCGACGTTGGCGCCCTGCGCACCAGAGCCGAACGCGTCGATGATGGTACCTATCGCATTTTCGGCACGAAGATATTCATCACCTACGGCGAACACGACCTCACAGAAAATATCATTCATATGGTATTGGCACGCCTGCCCGATGCACCGGTGGGCACCAAGGGTATTTCATTGTTTCTCGTGCCGAAACTTCTGGTCAACGAGGATGGCTCGCTTGGCCCTCGCAACGACGTCTTTTGTGGTGGCATCGAGCACAAGATGGGCATTCACGGCTCTCCCACCTGCACAATGATCTACGGCGATGGTTTCACCAAGGATAAGGAGCCGGGCGCCATTGGCTGGCTTATCGGCGAGGAAAATCGAGGGCTTGCCTGCATGTTTACCATGATGAACAATGCGCGCCTCGCAGTCGGCATTCAGGGTGTGGCCGTGGCGGAGGCGGCCTACCAGAAGGCATTGGGCTATGCGCAAGAGCGCCGCCAGATGCGCGCGCCGGGCTGGACGGGCGAGGGTATGAGCCCTATCATCGAACACCCGGATGTGCAGCGTAACCTTTTGACGATGAAGGGCTTAACGGGGGCCGCACGGTCCATTGCCTATGCCTGCGCCCACGCGATCGACATGGCAAAAGCAGCATTGGATGACGATGCGCAGCACTGGGCAGATCGCGCAAACTTGCTGACGCCGGTCGCCAAGGCATTTTCCACCGATATTGGTGTCGATGTGGCGTCGATCGGCATCCAGGTACATGGCGGCATGGGTTATATCGAAGAGACCGGCGCTGCACAGTTCCTGCGGGATGCACGCATCGCACCCATTTACGAAGGCACCAACGGTATCCAGGCCATTGATCTCGTCCAGCGCAAATTACAGTTGGGCGAGGGCGAGCATGTCAGAACCTATATCGCTGAACTTCGCGTAGTAGCAGAGGCCGTGGCGGCATCGAACAGTGTAGATTTCGGACAGACAGGACAACGTCTGCTGGCGGGTCTGGATGATCTGGAGGCGGCGAGCCTTTGGCTGCAGCAGGCGCTGGCCCGCGGTGAGATGAGCGCGGCTTTCGCCGGAGCGACACCCTATCTGCGGCTTTTCGGTCTCGCCGCCGGAGCGACTTACCTCGCAAAAGGCGCACTGGGCGGCGGGCATCCTGGACGCACGGCGTTGGCGCGCTTCTTTGCTGAAAATCTACTGTCCGAAACCAGTACTCTAAAAGACCGCGTCATTCATGGTGCGGCCAGTTTGCTCGGCGCGCGTTCGGCCCTCGCTTCATAAGGAAATCCATGTCAGACCATATTCAAATCGAGCGCCACGGCGCTGTCCAGATCATCCGCATGAACCGGCCGGACAAAAAGAACGCTCTTACGCGCGCAATGTATGCGACGATGACCAAGGCGATCGAGGAGGGTGACGCCGATGCTTCAATTCGCGCCCACGTGTTCTTTGGTGTTCCAGGAGCCTTTTCCTCCGGCAATGACCTGCAGGATTTTATGGCGTTTGCCACTACTGGCAACATGGGCAACGAAGTCATTGATTTTCTGCTTTCGCTGGTTAACGCTAAAAAGCCGCTTCTGGCAGGCGTGGACGGCCTTGCGATTGGCGTCGGCAGCACGATTCATTTCCATTGCGATCTGACGTTCGCTACGCCGCAATCCTATTTCAAGACACCCTTTGTCGATCTCGGATTGGTACCGGAAGCGGGATCCAGTTTGCTGGGTCCGGCGTTGATGGGTCAGCAAAGGGCTTTTGCTTTTCTGGCCATGGGCGAAGGACTGCACGCGGTTGAAGCCAAAGAAGCGGGGCTGGTCTACAAGCTCGTCGACACGGAGGAACTGGAGAGCACTGTCTTGAATGTGGCGACGGAGATTGCGGCCAAGCCGCCGGAAGCCATGCAGATTTCGCGTGATCTTCTGCGCATGCCACGGGAAGCCACGGTGGAGCGTATCAAGCTCGAGGCAAAACTTTTCGCCGAGCGCCTCCAATCGGAGGAGGCACGCAATGCATTGATGGCCTTTCTCACGCGTAAGAAGGCCTGAGGTTTAAGGGTAAAGCCTAGTCTTGCCCCAGTCACCTTCCGGCGTAGAACGGCTGAACACCACCCGGTCATGCAAGCGGAACGGCCGGTCATGCCAAAACTCGATCGACGTTGGACGAATGCGAAACCCCGACCAATAGTCGGGCCTGGGAATTTCACCGATAGGGTAACGAGCGGTATATTCGGCTACGGCCTTTTCCAGCGCAAACCGGCTTTCAAGGGGGCGAGATTGTTTTGACGCCCAGGCGCCAATACGACTTCCGCGAGGGCGCGTTGCATAGTAAGCGTCGGCCTCTTCTCTGCTGACGATCTCGACGGGCCCGCGGATGCGCACTTGACGACGAAGAGATTTCCAGTGAAAGCACATCGCGGCCTTCATGGAGCCCAAGATTTCCTGGCCTTTCTGGCTCTCGAAATTTGTATAGAAAACAAAGCCTTGGCTATCGAAGCCCTTAAGGAGTACCATGCGAACATCTGGCAATCCTTCATTGTCCACCGTTGCCAGCGCTACAGCATTGGGGTCATTGGGCTCGGTCGTGCCTGCCTCCGCCAGCCATTCATCGAAAAGCGCGAACGGCTCGGATTTCTCGGTGAAGTCACCTGTTGTTAACTTCATTTAATCCATAGTCCCATAGTCATTTCGGATTGACCTTGTTAAAGAGAGATATGTGTTTGGCGTTTCTACGATCTGATAGCAAGAAATTTGGTGCAAAAAAACAGCATTCGCACGGGCTTTATCCAGGCCTTGCCGCTGGCGTCGCGCTATGCTTGTTGTCCGGCTGCGCCATGAAGGATTTCAGCATCGAGAAGGCCGCTCCCGACCAGGCAACGGTAACAGGGTCGGTCGCTCCTGCACAACCTGTCGATACCAAAGGCTCGTCGGATCAATTGACAGTGCGCAACATCGTTTCGGCGTTGAATTTCACCCAGTGGGGCAACAAGCCGGTTCCTTGGTCGAATCCCGAGACGGGTAGCCAAGGTACGATAACGACCATTGCTGAAAAGAAAGACGACGCCGGTCTTTGCCGCGAATTCCAGACTTCGCGCGAGTCATTTGACGGGGTCATGATTTACAAGGGCGAGACCTGCATGCAAAATGGCGGGCAGTGGACGTTGAAATCCTTCGCGCCTATGTAGCACATTGAAGAATCTGGGCCATTTTTCAACTTTTTCGTCTCAAATATCTGGAATTTCTTCCTATTCGTGAGCATATAGCAGCGGAATCCCAAGACATCTCGCTCCGTTGCGAAGAAAGGCAGACACATGCGCGATCCCTATAGCGTGTTGGGCGTCGCCAAGACGGCGAAGCCCGAGGAAATTAAATCGGCGTTTCGCAAACTCGCCAAGAAATATCATCCCGACCAGAATCAGGATGACCCGAAGGCGCAGGCAAATTTCTCCGAAATCAATCAGGCATACGAAATCGTCGGTGACAAGGAACGTCGCGGCCAGTTTGACCGGGGAGAGATCGATGCCGAAGGCAAGCAGCGCGCCCCGCAAGGGTTTGAAGGTTACTCGAGCGCCGGCGGTGACCCGTTTGCGGGTTTTGGCGGCGGGCGCCGTCCTGGCGGTTTCGAGTTCCGTAGCGGCGGTGCTTCTGGCCTTGGTGCCGAAGACATATTAAGCAGCCTGTTTGGCGAGACAGGCGGCATGGGCGGTTTTGGCGGGGCCACGCGTCGCGCCGGGCCACGCAAAGGTGCCGACCTGCAGGCAACGATAGATATCAGCCTTGAGCAGGCAGCGGGCGCCGAAAAGGTCGAAGCAATATTTCCCAACGGCAAAAGGCTTGCGATCAAACTGCCCGCACAGGTGGAAAACGGTCAAACGATTCGCTTGAAAGGGCAGGGAGAAGCTGTTCCTGGGGGCACTGCAGGTGATGCTTTAGTCACAGTGCGGTTCAAACCGCATCCGAAATTTCGGGTCGAGGGAAGGGATCTGCATGTCGAACTTCCGGTTTCGTTGAGAGACGCTGCCCTGGGTTCGCGGCAGGAAGTCGAAACCCTCAATGGCCGTGTAGCGGTCAAAGTCGCGCCGTGGACCAGTTCCGACAGGGTTTTACGCCTGAAAGGCAAGGGTTTGCCAAAGAAGCCGGATGGCCATGGCGATCTGTTCGCTCACGTTCGCATCATGTTGCCGGAACATGGGGATCCAGCTTTGGAAGCCTTTTTACGCGATTCCAGCCGTTGAAAATCCAAAACCAGATTAGATACCGCGCTTGAAGCCCGGCGCGGGCTGTGCGATACCCCACATCAATCATAAGTCTCATGAAGGGTTGGTATATGACCGCCAAAACTGGTTTGATGCAGGGTAAACGCGGCCTTATAATGGGTGTCGCCAACAATCGGTCGATTGCCTGGGGCATTGCCAAGGCAGCGCACGACGCAGGTGCCGAACTCGCATTTACCTATCAGGGCGATGCTTTGAAAAAGCGCGTCGAGCCCCTAGCACAGGAACTCGGCGCTTTTTTATGCGGACATTGTGATGTTTCCGATGCGTCGACCATCGACGCATGCTTTGCTGCGCTCGAGCAGCATTGGGGCAAGATCGATTTCCTGGTTCATGCGATCGGTTTCTCCGACAAGGATGAACTTACAGGTCGCTACGTCGACACATCGGAAGCCAATTTTACGAAGACGATGCTGATTTCCGTCTTTTCGCTCACAGCGGTTGCCAAGCGGGCGGAAAAGCTGATGACGGATGGCGGCTCCATCCTCACTCTGACCTACTACGGTGCAGAAAAGGTCATGCCGAACTACAATGTCATGGGCGTTGCCAAGGCAGCGCTTGAGGCGAGTGTCAAATATCTGGCTGTCGACCTCGGCCCGGACAATATTCGGGTCAACGCGATTTCCGCGGGTCCGATCAAAACCCTTGCCGCATCCGGCATCGGTGATTTTCGCTACATCCTGAAATGGAACGAGTACAACGCACCGTTGCGGCGTACCGTGACGATCGAGGAAGTTGGCGACGCGGGCCTCTATTTCCTTTCCGACTTATCGCGTTCCGTCACGGGCGAGATCCATCACGCTGATAGCGGGTATCATGTCGTAGGAATGAAAGCAGTCGACGCACCGGATATTTCTGTCGTCAAGGATTGAAGTTCAAGTGATTCTGCCCGGCTCGGTGATCTACTTTTCGCGTCATGGCGAGACGGACTGGAACGTCGCCGAACGAATTCAGGGTCAGGCAGATGTCGATATGAATGTGCGCGGCCGTGCCCAGGCCGATCGCAATGGCGATCTGCTGAAATCATTGATCGGCGATGGGGCAGGCTTCGAATTCGTTGCCAGTCCTTTGCGTCGCACGCGCGATACGATGGAGCGAATCCGTACCCGCATGGGTCTCGATCCCAAAGACTACCATACCGATCCACGCCTGATGGAGGTGAGTTTCGGAGATTGGCAGGGCTTCATGATTGAAGATATCGCGGCCAAGACGCCCGAGCTTGTCGAAGAACGGGGGCGGGACAAGTGGAATTTCGTCCCACCGGGACATAGCGCCGAAAGCTATGCGGCATTGAGCGTCCGTGTTGCGAGTTGGTTAGCCGAGGTAAAGGGACCCACGGTTTGCGTAACCCATGGCGGTTGCCTGAGAACGATATTCCGTATGGTCGAGAAACTCGACGGCCACGATGCTGCCAATCTTCCAATCACCCAGGATCAGCTTCTGCGCCTCGAGAATGGTCACCTTACCTGGCTGTAGCTATTCAGTAGTCTCTTCGATGTCGGTGATGTAGCGTTCTTTGTTGACCACGTCGAACATCAACGTAACCTTCATACCCTGCTCGATGACGCTCAGGTCGAATTCGCCGGGCAATTTATAGACTTTGCCATCGTCGAGGGTAATAGTCGAATTGTCTTCATCGATCTTGGTGATTGTACCTTGCGCATCGTCCGCAAGAGCGCCAACCGGAAGCAGAGAGGCGATGAACATGAACGTTGCTACGATGAAGCGCATTTGAATTCCCCGTTATCAAATCTGTATGCCGGTCAATGACGCAAGTTAGAGCTTCCATTTGTGGCAAAACAATTGCTTTTTTCGTGTGGGATAAAGGAATTTCAACGGCGGGTTTGACCACAGGAGTAAACGCTCATAAAACCCCCTGACAAAACGTCGGGTACGCCTATGTCGCACAATACTTTCGGTCATCTTTTTCGCGTCACCACATGGGGTGAAAGCCATGGAATTGCGCTTGGATGCGTGGTCGATGGCTGCCCTCCGGGTATTTCCTTTACGGAAGCGGAAATCCAGTCGTATCTCGATAAGCGCAAGCCCGGGCAGTCGAAATACACGACGCAACGCCGTGAGCCTGATCAGGTCCGCGTGCTTTCCGGCGTTATGCTGCAAGATGACGGCCTCACCATGATCTCGACCGGGACGCCGATCTCGATGATGATCGAGAACACGGATCAACGCTCGAAGGATTACGGCGATATCGCGCGCCAGTACCGTCCGGGTCACGCCGATTACACCTATGACGTCAAATATGGGATCCGCGACTATCGGGGCGGGGGGCGTTCTTCGGCACGTGAAACGGCTGCGCGCGTTGCCGCCGGCGCCATAGCGCGCAAGGTGGTGCCCGGTCTCGTTGTGCGTGGAGCGCTGGTGGGGATGGGAATACATGCCATAGACCGGGGCCGCTGGGATTGGGATGAGGTAAACAACAATCCATTCTTCACACCGGATCCGGGATCGGTCGACATATTCGCGGAGTATCTGGACGGCATTCGCAAGGCAGGGTCTTCCATTGGTGCTATTGTTGAAGTCGTGGCCGAGAACGTTCCTGCAGGTCTCGGTGCTCCGGTCTACGGGAAGCTTGATCAGGATATCGCCAGCTACCTCATGTCGATCAATGCCGTGAAAGGCGTAGAGATTGGCGATGGTTTCGACACCGCCAAACTGACCGGTGAAGAAAACGCTGACGAAATGCGCATGGGCAACGACGGAAAGCCAATTTTTCTGTCCAACCATGCCGGTGGAATTCTGGGCGGCATTTCCAGTGGCGCACCGGTCGTCGCGCGTTTTGCGGTCAAGCCGACGTCATCGATTTTGACGCCGCGCCGGAGCATTGATGCGGATGGAAATCAGGTCGATATCATGACCAAGGGCAGACATGACCCCTGTGTCGGTATCCGTGCCGTGCCGATCGGTGAAGCAATGGTGGCGTGCGCCATCGCAGATCATTATCTCAGACATCGCGGCCAGACCGGCCGTATCTAAGCAAAGGGACGCCCATATGGCCTACAATCAAAAACGGGTCGTCGATGCCCTACGCGCCTTCGAACGCGGTGAAATCGTGGTTGTCATGGACGATGACGGCCGCGAGAACGAAGGCGATCTGATCGTCGCCGCAGTTCACTGTACGCCCGAGAAGATGGCCTTCATCGTTCGCCATACTTCAGGCATAGTCTGCACGCCGATGACCCGCGAGCACGCAAAACGTCTGAATCTCGCGCCGATGGTTGCCGACAACGATGCTCCACATTCGACTGCATTTACTGTCACTGTCGACTACAAACATGGCACGACCACCGGTATTTCAGCGGAAGATCGCACGTTGACAGCCAGAAACCTTGCCAATCCAAATGCAGGTGCCATCGATTTCGTGCGTCCCGGTCATATTTTTCCGCTGGTGGCCCGTGAAGGGGGCGTACTGATGCGTTCCGGCCATACCGAGGCCGCTGTTGATCTTTGCAAGCTGGCCGGGCTGCCGCCTGTCGGTGTGATCTGCGAGTTGGTGAACGACGACGGTTCGGTCATGCGCGGCCCCCAGGTTGCAAGCTTTGCCGAAACTCATAAGCTGCATCAGGTAACAGTTGCCGATCTCATTGCCTATCGCCAGCGCAAGGAGACCCTGATCGAACGAATTGGTGAGTACGAGATCGATACCTGCGCCGGACGTGCCAAGGCAATAACCTACGCACTGCCTTGGGAGCCGATGCACCATGCCGCGATCGTCTATGGCGATATTCGGGATGGCGAGGATGTTCCTGTTCGCCTGCAGCGTGAAGATGTGCTGAGCGACGTATTCGGTGCCCGCAACACGCTTGACAGCATCATGAAGCGCATCGCCGAGGAAAAGCGCGGAGTTATTGTCTACCTGCGCGAAGGATCGGTCGGTGTTGGCCGGGATGACGACCGCAATCGTGCAGCATTGCAGGAGCGCGAAGTCCACGCGGAAGCGCGCGTGCGCGAAGAGGAATGGCGTCAGATTGGGCTTGGTGCCCAGATATTGAAGGATCTTGGCATCACGTCGATCCGTCTGTTGTCGTCGCGCGAACGGCACTATGTCGGGCTCGAAGGCTTTGGTATCCAGATCACCAAGACCGATATTATCTGAAGACCGGCTCTCGCTTGTTGCGAAGGCCGCTTCAAAATAGCAAGGAATGGTCGTTGGATTTGCTATAATCTCGCTGGATAGGTTCATCCAGCGAGGAGACTGCCATGACCGCTCCCCACCCTTCCAAAACACATATCGGCAATCATGAACTGCATCCTGAGACGCTGATGCTCAACTACGGCTACGACCCGGAACTGTCCGAGGGAGCTGTCAAACCACCGGTGTTCTTGACCTCGACCTTCGTATTCAAGTCCGCTGAAGAAGGCCGGGATTTCTTCGATTTTGTCTCTGGACGCAAAGAACCGCCGGCCGGTACGGCGGCTGGTCTGGTCTACTCGCGTTTTAATCATCCCAATAGCGAAATCGTTGAGGACCGGCTGGCTGTCTATGAGCGGACGGAAAGCTGTGCGGTTTTTTCCTCGGGAATGTCGGCGATTGCCACGACACTGTTTGCCTTCGTCCGTCCTGGCGACTCGATCCTGCACTCGCAGCCGCTCTATGGCGGCACCGAAACGCTGCTCGCCAAGACGTTCCTCAACATGGGCATTACAGCGGTCGGCTTCGCTGATGGTGTGAACGAAGCTTCGGTACAAGCTGCCGCTGACCAGGCGATGCAGAAGGGCCGGGTCTCCGTGATCCTGATCGAAACGCCCGCCAATCCAACGAACAGCCTGGTTGATGTGGCAATGATCCGCCGTATCGCCGAGGCAATTGGGGAAAAGCAGGGTCACCGTCCGATTATCGCCTGCGACAACACTTTGCTTGGACCGGTATTCCAGCGGCCCATCGAACATGGCGCGGATATCTCCCTGTATTCGCTGACAAAATATGTTGGCGGCCACTCCGATTTGATTGCCGGAGCGGCGCTCGGATCAAGAGCCGTGATGAAACAGGTCAAAGCGCTGCGTGGCGCGATCGGCACGCAACTCGATCCGCATTCCTGCTGGATGCTCGGGCGCTCTCTCGAAACGCTTAGCATCCGCATGGAAAAGGCCGACAATAATGCCTTGGCAATTGCCAATTTCCTTCGCGATCATCCGAAGGTCGAGAAAATACACTATCTGCCATATCACGATGCATCTTCACCCCTGGGTAAAACGTTTGCCGCACAATGCACCGGAGCTGGCTCGACTTTCTCATTCGACATCGTGGGTGGACAACCGGCCGCCTTCAAATTCCTCAATGCATTGCAGATATTGAAACTGGCCGTGAGCCTTGGGGGTACGGAATCGCTGGCCAGCCATCCAGCGACAATGACTCATTCGGGCGTCCCCATCGACGTGCGCCAGCGCATTGGCGTGCTGGATTCAACAATCAGGTTGTCGATCGGTATCGAACATCCGGATGACTTGATTGCCGATCTGACCCAAGCCCTGAGCATAGCTTGACCGTCAATATGTGCGGTAAAATTCGCTGACTTGTCACTTGTGCAACAGCGGGTAGCTGGTGCAATTTGAACGTGACCGCCTGGTCACGCTCATGCCCTTTTGCTGTTGCAGAAAGCTTTCATGGTAACCCGTCTTTATTCGCACCCGATTTATCTGGAACATCTGACACCTCCAGGGCATCCTGAACGGCCGGATCGATTGCGCGCGCTCAATAAGGTGCTGGAGGATAGCACGTTCGATGCACTGGATCGCGTCCAGGCACCAATGGGCGACGAAACAACGATCCTTTATGCGCATCCCCAAACGTTTATTGAACGTGTTCGGGATACCATACCTGAAGAAGGGCTGACCCGAGTCGATTCGGATACGACTGTGAGCCCTAAAAGCTGGGAAGCGGTGTTGACCGCAATCGGCGCCGCCAATGCCGCTGTAGATGACGTGTTTTCTGGCGTCGCGGACAATGTCTTCGTAGCTTCACGGCCCCCCGGCCACCACGCAGAGCGGGACAAAGCCATGGGCTTTTGTCTCTTCAACAGCGCCGCGATCGCCGCCAGGCACGCGCAGAGGTCTCATGGGGTCGAACGCGTTGCAATCGTCGATTGGGACGTGCATCACGGCAATGGCACGCAGGACATTTTCTGGGATGATCCGTCGGTGCTTTATTGTTCGACGCATCAGATGCCGCTCTATCCCGGTACCGGAGCCAAGGATGAAACTGGTGCTGGTAATATCATCAATGCGCCTCTTAGCCCACAGACTGGCAGCGACCATTTCAGAGAAGCCTTCAATACGCGTATTCTCCCTGCTATCGATGAATTTCGGCCGGAGCTGATTATTGTTTCTGCCGGCTTCGATGCCCATCACCGTGACCCGCTGGCGGAAATAAATCTGAACGAGAACGATTTTGACTGGGCGACTGGCGCCCTGATGGAAAGAGCTGGGAGCTATGCGTCAAACCGCCTTGTCAGCCTTCTGGAAGGCGGCTACGACCTCAGGGGTATGTCGCTCTCGGCGGGCGCGCACATAAGACGATTGATGGGAGGATGAAACATGGCCGATGTACAGAACAATTCCGATATCGCTGCCATGAGCTTCGAGCAGGCCCTCGATCAGCTGGAAAAAATAGTCGATGACCTGGAACGTGGTGATGTGCCGCTTGAACAGTCGATCCGGATCTATGAGCGGGGCGAAGCTCTCAAGAAACATTGCGATACTCTCTTGAGCGCCGCTGAAGACAAGGTGCAGAAAATCCGTCTTGGCCGTAACGGTGAACCTGTCGGCACAGAATCGCTCGATCCCGAGTGACGCACAGCAGCGCTGTTCAGCATCGCGATGAGCCGCTATGCTAGCGCCCTGACCCCTTCGGAGTAGCGCGCATGAGTTTTTCCCCCTGCCCAGATCCCAAGATAGGTGACTTGGTAGCAATCGATGCAATCGAGACGCTGATTATCCCGCGCACCAGCGATATTGGCGGCCTCGAAGTTAGGCGTGCCTTGCCGAGCGCCAAGCGCCGCCTTGTTGGTCCCTTTATTTTCTTCGACCGGATGGGCCCGGCGATCCTTCGCCCGACTGATGCCCTTGATGTGCGACCGCATCCGCATATCGGCCTTTCGACCGTGACCTATCTTTTCGACGGGAACATACGCCACCGCGACAGCCTCGGCACGGAGATGGTCATCAAACCTGGCGACGTCAATCTCATGACGGCGGGCCGCGGAATCGTTCACTCAGAACGTTCACCGGAGGAGCTGCGGACCGAGCCGTTGCCGATTTCGGGGCTGCAGACCTGGCTCGCGCTGCCAGATCATCTGGAGGAAATCAACCCGGCCTTTGCCAATACAGGCGTAGGTGAACTGCCGGTCCTGCGGGACGCAGGCATGGAGGCACGGATCGTCATGGGCAAGTTCCATGGCGCCGGTTCTCCCGTCAAACAGCACGCGGAAACGCTTTACGTAGACATTCGGCTTGATCCCGGAAGCCATATTCAGTTGCCTGCCAATATTGCTGAGGAGCGGGCCATCTATACGCTGGACGGCTCGGTAGAAGTTGCAGGCGAGAACTTCCCGGCGGATCGTCTACTGGTGTTCCGCGCCGGTGACGAGATCATTGTCCATGCAGCGCAAGGCGCACACTTCATGCTGTTTGGAGGTGCTGCTCTGCCATCCAAGCGCTATATCTGGTGGAATTTCGTCTCTTCATCCCAAGAGCGGATCGAGCAGGCGAAAGAAGAATGGCGCACGGGCCGTTTCGATATCGTTCCTGGAGACGAGGAAGAATTCATACCGCTGCCCGAAAATCGACCCATGGAGCGGTAAGCTCCGCTTCTTGCTGGTCGGCTGGTTTTCCTTTAGGGAACGGTAAGAATTGAGCTTGGAATTGGAACCTGCGCTTTGGCCAAGAATTTTGAAACACCCCTGCTTGATCGCGTTAAAGTTCCTTTGGATTTGCGCCAACTGCCGGAATCCGATCTGCCTCAACTGACGCAGGAACTGCGCATCGAACTGATCGATGCGGTTTCGACCACGGGCGGCCATCTCGGCGCCGGGCTTGGTGTCGTTGAACTAACCGTTGCACTCCATCATGTTTTCGATACGCCGCATGACCGGATCATCTGGGACGTCGGCCATCAGGCTTATCCGCACAAGATATTAACCGGCCGGCGGGACCGTATCCGCACTCTGCGGCAGGAAGGCGGGCTTTCCGGATTTACCAAGCGCAGCGAAAGCGAGTACGACCCCTTCGGCGCTGCCCATTCGTCCACGTCCATTTCCGCAGGCCTCGGAATGGCGGTTGCCAGCGATCTTTCTGGCACGAAGCGCAACGTGATTTCGGTGATAGGCGACGGCGCGATGTCGGCAGGCATGGCCTATGAGGCGATGAACAATGCTGGAGCTCTCGATGCTCGTCTCATTGTCATTCTCAACGATAACGATATGTCGATTGCACCTCCTACTGGCGCTATGAGCGCTTACCTGGCGCGCCTTGTTTCCGGGCGCGCTTACCGTTCATTTCGCGAAACCGCCAAGCAGCTTGCCAAAAAACTACCGAAATTCCTGCAGGAAAAGGCGCGCCTTTCGGAAGAATATGCCCGCGGGTTCTGGACCGGCGGAACCATGTTCGAAGAGCTCGGCTTCTACTATGTCGGACCGATCGATGGACACAATCTCGATCATCTGCTGCCCGTATTGAAGAATGTCCGGGATACGATGAACGGCCCGGTTCTGATCCATGTCGTTACCCAGAAGGGTAAGGGTTACGCTCCGGCGGAAGCGGCCGCGGACAAGTATCATGGTGTCAACAAATTCGACGTCATTACCGGAGCACAGGCGAAACCGCCCGCCAACGCGCCAAGTTATACGAAGGTCTTTGCCACGAGCCTGATCGAGGAAGCGCGCCACGACGACAGGATCGTTGCCATAACAGCAGCGATGCCGGGCGGAACCGGGCTAGACCTTTTTGGAGAGGTTTTTCCCGAACGTACCTTCGATGTCGGTATCGCGGAACAGCACGCCGTAACATTCGCAGCAGGTCTGGCAAGCGAAGGGTTAAAGCCGTTTGCCGCGATCTATTCGACGTTTCTCCAACGTGGTTATGACCAGGTGGTGCATGATGTCTCTCTGCAGAACTTGCCGGTACGTTTTCCCATAGATCGGGCTGGGCTGGTTGGTGCTGACGGCGCGACCCATGCAGGCTCTTTCGATACGGGGTTCCTGGCTGCGTTGCCGGGCTTCGTCGTCATGGCCGCATCTGATGAGGCCGAGTTGCGCCATATGGTGCGAACGGCGGCCGAGTATGATGAAGGGCCGATCTCGTTTCGCTATCCTCGCGGTGACGGTGTCGGTATCGATTTGCCTGAGCGGGGACAGGTTCTACAGATTGGCAAAGGCCGGGTTCTCCGTGAAGGGTCGACGATTGCATTGCTCTCTCTTGGCACCCGCCTGCAAGAATGTTTGGCTGCCGCAGAAGAGTTGGATGCAGCGGGACTTTCGACAACCGTTGCCGATGCACGATTTGCCAAGCCATTGGACGAGGATTTGATTCGTCGTCTGGCGCGTGAGCACGAGGTCTTCATTACGGTGGAAGAGGGTGCAATCGGGGGCTTCGCCTCCCACGTTCTACATTTCCTCAGCCGGGACGGCCTCCTGGACAACGGGCTCCGTGTTCGCACGTTGACGTTGCCAGACCTCTACCTCGACCATGCCAAACCGGAAGCGCTTTACGTGCGTGCCGGTCTAGATAGTACCGGCATCGTCCGAACGGTGTTTGCTGCGCTTGGGCGCGACCATATGGTTGCACCCGTCCGTGCATGAGACAGGCCGATGCGTCTAGATCAGCTTCTGGTGGCAAGGGGGCTGTTTGCCACCCGATCTCGAGCACGTGATGCCATTTTACGCGGAACCGTGCGGGTGGATGGCGCTGTCGTCACCAAACCCGGTGCAATCACCGGCGAAAGAGTCTTGGTCAGCGTTGATGACCCGGCAAGCCCCTATGTGTCGCGCGCTGCTCTGAAGCTTATTGCCGGTCTTGATCATTTTGCCATCGATGTGAAAGGTTGCACTGCTCTCGACATTGGTGCGTCGACGGGTGGGTTCACGCAGGTCCTGCTGGAAAGAGGCGTAGACCACGTCATTGCCGTCGACGTTGGCCATGGCCAGTTGCACGACAGTTTGCGCCGCAATGCGCGCGTCAGCAACATCGAGACTTTGAATGCGCGGGATCTCTTGCGCAAACATCTGAGCGGGAAATCGGTCGATCTCGTCGTCTCCGACGTCAGCTTCATTTCATTAAAACTTGCGCTGCCACCGGCCCTGGATCTGGCAGAGCCCGGCAGCCGCTGCGTTCTGCTAGTCAAGCCGCAGTTCGAGGCCGGGCGCGAAGCCATCGGGAAAGGTGGCATTTTGCGCGATCCGAAGGATGGTGAACGCGTCGCAAATGATCTAAGGAACTGGTTGGATGGATTGCCGGGCTGGAAAGCCCTTGGGTACTGCCCTTCGCCCATAGAGGGCGGCGATGGCAATCGCGAGTTTCTGCTGACCGGCCTGAAAGCCACGACTGAGAAGTAAAATCTTATGAGTACCCGAGTAACGATCGAACGGATGGGCGCCGGCGGCGACGGCATAGCCTCCACTTCGGCGGGAAGCGCCTATGTGCCGTTTTCGTTGCCCGGCGAGATTGCCAATGTGGCGCTGGAGAATGGCCGTGCTACGCTTGTGGCGCTGTTGCAACCGTCACCCGAGCGAATTGCGCCCGCCTGCCGCCACTTTGAGGAGTGCGGAGGGTGCACTTTGCAGCATTGGCAGGACAGCGCGTACCGTGATTGGAAAAGATCACTCGTCCACGACGCGCTCGCGGGCAGGGGGTTTGCGTTCACGCTCGATCCGCTTGTGCCGTGTACGCCGCAGACCCGGCGCCGTGCAGTCTTTGCCGTCCGCACGAGTGAGAGGGGTGCCGTACTCGGTTTCAACAAACATCTCAGTCACGAACTGATAGATATTGTGGAATGTCCAGTAACAGTGCCGGAAATCGTTTCGCGTCTTGGCGACCTCCGGGAACTGGTTGCGGTTCTTGGTGGCGGCATGAAACCCTTCAAGCTGACAGTCACGTCGACGGCTTCAGGCCTGGATATCATGGCGTCAGGATGTGGCGCACCCGACGCCGCCAAACGTCAGGCGCTGACGGCGCTGGTTGTCAAAAAGGATTTTGCCCGACTGAGCTTTGAAGGCGAAATCATCGTCGAGCCACGAAAGCCAATGGTTCATTTTGGCAAAGTTCCAGTAATGCTGCCCGCCGGTGGATTTCTCCAGGCGACCCTGGAGGCTGAGATCGCCATGTCTGCATTGGTGACTGGGCATCTGGCCAAGGCCAAGAAGACGATCGACCTCTTCAGTGGGTCGGGCACCTTCACATTCAGGATGGCAGAGAAATCAGCAGTCCATGCCGTCGAGGGCGACCAGGCCGCGGTTGATGCGATGGATCGCAGCGTCCGGCATGTTCAGGGTCTCAAACCGGTTACGGTGGAGCGGCGTGATTTGTTCCGGCGGCCTTTCCTGGCAAGAGAACTCAAGCCGTATGCTGGTCTCGTCTTTGACCCGCCGCGTGCTGGCGCAGAAGCACAGGCAATCGAAATCGCGAAATCCACCGTGCCGAAAGTTGTGGCGATCTCGTGCAATCCCATCACCCTCGGTCGCGACCTGAGCATCCTCGTCAAAAGTGGTTATAAAATCGACCGCGTCGTGCCAATCGATCAGTTTCTCTGGTCATCGCACGTGGAAGTTGTGGCTTTGCTCAGCAAAAAATAGCGACCTACGGTTAGACCGCCGTCCCGCCTACGGTCATCTGATCCATACGCAGATGTGGTTGGCCGACACCCACGGGCACCCATTGACCGCCCTTGCCGCAATTGCCGATGCCCGTATCGAGCTGCAGGTCGTTGCCGATCATTGAGATGCGTTGCATCGCGTCGGGCCCATTGCCGATCAGCATGGCGCCCTTGATGGGTGCACCGATCTTGCCATTCTCGATCATGTAGGCCTCCGTACAGCCAAACACGAATTTGCCGGAGGTGATGTCCACCTGGCCACCACCGAAGGAAACGGCATAGATTCCGTTCTTAACCGAGGCGATGATTTCTTCGGGCGTCTTGTCGCCGCCAAGCATATATGTGTTGGTCATGCGCGGCATCGGTGCATGGGCGTAAGATTCGCGCCGTCCGTTGCCGGTTGGCTCCATGCCCATCAGGCGTGCGTTTTGCCGATCCTGCATGTAACCGACCAGAATGCCATCATCGATCAACACAGTCTTGTTGGTTGGCATGCCCTCGTCGTCGACAGTCAGTGAGCCCCGCCGTTCGGAGATGGTGCCGTCATCAACCACGGTAACGCCCTTCGATGCCACCTTCTGGCCGAGCAAACCGGCAAAGGCAGACGTTTTCTTCCGGTTGAAATCGCCTTCAAGACCGTGGCCAACCGCTTCGTGAAGCATCACGCCTGGCCAGCCACTGGAAAGGACGATGTCGAATGTGCCAGCGGGGGCGGGGATTGCTTCGAGATTTACCAGTGCCTGTCGAAGCGCTTCATCGGCAGCATATTGCCATTTATCTGCGACGATGAATTCGCCGAAGCCCTTGCGGCCGCCGGCACCATACGTACCGCTTTCCTGCCGGTCACCATCGCCGACTACAACCGACACGTTGAGCCGAACCATCGGGCGAACATCGCGCACAAAATGTCCATCAGCACGCAGAATTTCCACCTGCTGCCATGAAGCCGCAAGCGAGACCGAAACCTGCCGCACCTTCGGATCCTTTGCCCGAAGATAGCCATCAATCTCCTGAAGGAGTTTCACTTTCGCCTCAAAACTGGGAGAGCCAAGCGGATTTTCGTCGCTGTAGAGACTGCGGTTTGTTCCGGGTGGTGCGGCGGTATAAGTTCCGGCGTAGCCAGTCCTTACCGCCGAAGCTGCATCCGAGGCACGCTTCAAGGCGCCTAGAGACAACTCGCCCGCATGCGCATAACCGACCGAATCACCGGCCACGGCGCGCAGGCCAAAACCTTGATCCTGGTTGAATGAACCGTTTTTAAGCCGGCCATTGTCAAAGGCGAGCCCCTCTGATTCTCTGTATTCGATGAAGAGTTCGCCATCATCCGCCCCGTCGAGACTCTGCTTGACGGTTTCGAGGATTTTGTCGCGCGGCGCATCAAAACTGTCGATGAGACTTTTCATGGGAATGGGTCCGGTTCAAATGGTGTGAACGGGATGTAGGCCTTCACAGCCCTTTCGACAACCGCAAACTCCCTCGAAACTTATGGAAGTGCGTCAAAACCCTCGCCAAACCCATTAAGTTCGACCGGAATGCCGATGCCTTCCTCCGGTGTCTGGAAGACGATGAATGTCGCCGCCTTGCCGGTCTTTAGCGTCTGGACAAGCTGATCTTCCAGGATGACCTCGGCATAGCAACCATCCTCGAAGCAACGAACGAAGTAAGCGCGGCCGATATCCTTACCGTCCACATTGAGGCCAAGGCCGTTGGGCAGGAGTACACCGAGGGGGGCAAGGACGCGCAAGATCTTGGCCTTGTTGTCCGCAGTTTTCAACACGACGACGGAGAGGCCCATTTCCGGACGATCCGCCGCGACGACGTTCTGAATCAGCGCGCATTGTTCCGATTTGGCACCTGCCGGCGTGTCGCAGAGAATCGACCATGCGCCATGGGTGGACTTGACTGTGCCGCTCTGCTGCGCAGCCATTGCGGCACCCGCAACGGCAGTCATTGACAGGGCAAGCAGACCGGCAGCGATGCTGCGTAGCGCGAAAAAGGACATGTAGACTCCAAAGCGAATCATCCAGACGTTAAACCGCTCCGCCCCGGATGAAAAGAATGCCGCTCAAACGCTCCCCAGCATAGCGCGGCTAATGAGATGTGGTGTAGCCGAAAAATGGCCGGATTGTGAGCCCAATGGCCCTGTATGCCGCAAAACAGCTGCAAGAACGAAAAAACTGCTGCTTCGAGCGGTCTGGGGCTTGCGGCTGGAAAGCCGCGCGCAAAAATGCCGCATGAGATCACGTTCGCCTTCCTTGCGATGTAAGCTAATGTGTGGTTTGAACGCGCCATACATCGGGCCATCACGCTGCCCAGTCTTATTCTATGGAATCAATGCTTCATTCGGGAGATTTCTAGGTGAAGAAGAATATTGTCACGCTGATGGGTATCCTGAGTGGCCTGCTCGGTGCCGGCACTGCTTATGCAGCCCAGCCGGAGCCTTGGCAAATGACTTTCCAACCAGCCGCCTCTGCCATTATGGAGCAGATCGAATGGTTTGAACGCTATACATTGTGGTTCATCGTTCCCATTACGCTTTTCGTGATGGCGCTGCTGGCCTGGGTGATGTATCGCTATCGTGCCAGTGCCAATCCGGTGCCGTCAAAAACCAGCCACAATACGGCGGTTGAGATTATCTGGACCGTAGGCCCCGTCGTCATTCTTCTCTTCCTGGCAATTCCCTCCTTCCAGTTGCTGACGGCGCAGTATTCGCCCGAAGAGCCGAAGCTGACGATCAAGGCCACTGGCTATCAATGGTATTGGGGTTACGAATATCAGGCGGGCGAAGCCCCAGTTTCATTCGACTCCGTCATGTTGAAAGAGACTGACCGTGCTGCGACCGGGAAGGAAGACAAAAATGCCTACCCGCGCCTGCTGGCGGTCGACAATGAAATGGTCGTCCCTGTCGATACGACCGTACGTCTGCTCGTCACCGGTGCTGACGTCATCCACTCGTTCTCCATGCCTGCCTTTGGCGTGAAGATGGATGCCGTTGCTGGCCGCAGCAACGAGACTTGGTTCAAGGCGAACAAGGAAGGCATGTACTACGGCCAGTGCTCGCAGATTTGCGGCAAGGATCACGCCTTCATGCCGATCGCGATCCATGTCGTTTCACAGGATCAGTACAATGCGTGGTTTGCTGCCGCCGGGAAAGATCTTCCGGGTGCCTACAAGACGCTGACCGCAGCAATTGACGCAGACAAGAATGTAAGCGTGGCTGGCAACTAAGCCGGCTTTACGCGATTTATTGAGGAACGGGAGCACTTTGATGGCAGGTTCTGCAGCTCACGAAGCACACGACGCCCACAAGCCTACAGGCTGGACGCGTTGGGTTTATTCGACCAATCACAAGGACATCGGTACGCTGTATCTGATCTTCGCGATCATAGCGGGCCTTATCGGTGGTTCGCTTTCGATCGCCATGCGCGCCGAGTTGCAACAGCCGGGCATTCAGATTTTCCACGGTCTGGCTTCCATGGTTTACGGCTTTGAAGGCGATGCGGCTATCGACGCCGGCAAGCAGATGTACAACGTGTTTTCGACCGCGCATGGTCTGATCATGATCTTCTTCATGGTCATGCCTGCACTGATCGGTGGTTTCGCCAACTGGATGGTTCCGATCATGATCGGTGCCCCGGACATGGCCTTCCCGCGCATGAATAACATTTCGTTCTGGCTTCTTCCGCCTGCACTCCTCTTGTTGATACTGTCGATGTTCGTTCCGGGTCCTGCCGGTGGCTTCGGCACGGGCGGTGGCTGGACGATCTATCCGCCATACTCGACATCAGGTCAGCCTGGCCCGGCGATGGATTTTGCCATTCTCGCGCTTCACATCGCCGGCGCGTCGTCGATCCTTGGTGCCATCAATTTCATTACTACGATCTTCAATATGCGCGCTCCAGGCATGACATTGCACAAGATGCCGCTGTTTGCCTGGTCGGTTTTGATCACTGCATTCCTGCTGTTGCTGGCGCTCCCGGTTTTGGCGGGTGGTATCACGATGCTTCTGACCGACCGCAACTTCGGCACGGCGTTCTTCGCGCCCGAAGGTGGCGGTGATCCAATCCTGTTCCAGCACCTGTTCTGGTTCTTCGGTCACCCTGAAGTTTACATCATGATTCTGCCGGCGTTTGGCATCATCAGTCACATCGTCTCGACATTCTCGCGTAAACCGATCTTCGGCTATCTCGGAATGGCCTACGCCATGGTTGCTATTGGTGTCGTCGGGTTTATCGTTTGGGCGCACCACATGTACACCGTGGGTCTGTCACTCGATACGCAGCGCTATTTCGTCTTCGCTACGATGGTCATCGCGGTTCCGACTGGCGTCAAGATCTTCTCCTGGATCGCCACAATGTGGGGTGGATCTATCGAGTTCAAGCCACCAATGGTCTGGGCGATCGGCTTTATCTTCCTCTTCACCGTTGGTGGTGTGACGGGCGTTCAGTTGGCAAATGCCGGTCTCGATCGTTCATTGCATGACACCTACTATGTGATTGCGCATTTCCACTACGTGCTGTCGCTGGGCGCAGTGTTCGGCATCTTCGCCGGCTGGTACTACTGGTTCCCGAAAATGACGGGCTACATGTACAATCATAAAATTGCCCACACGCACTTCTGGGTGATGTTCATTGGCGTCAATCTGGTTTTCTTCCCGCAGCATTTCCTTGGTCTCGCCGGCATGCCGCGCCGCTACATCGATTACCCGGATGCTTTTGCAGGCTGGAACGAAGTTTCGTCGATCGGTTCGTACATCTCAGGTGTTGGCGTTTTGATCTTCCTCTTCGGCGTATTCGAGGCATTCGCCAAGAAACGGGAGGCTGGAGCCAATCCTTGGGGTGCGGGCGCAACGACACTCGAATGGCAGCTGTCATCTCCCCCGCCATTCCACCAGTGGGAACAGCTCCCGCGCATCAAGTAAATACTGCAATGCCGGGACTACCACAGGTCCCGGCATTGTATAAAACAAGACGGATCAAATGGCACTAATTGAGAAAAACGCAAACCTTGATGCGAGCATTGGCCTCTCGGAAGCCAATGCGTCGGATTATATTGCGCTGCTCAAGCCACGCGTTATGTCCTTGGTCGTTTTTACCGGCTTTGTTGGAATGATGGCCGCCCCCGGCCAGATCAATCCTGTCTTGGCGGCGATTGCCATCCTCTGCATTGCCGTCGGGGCAGGTGCTTCAGGTGCGCTCAACATGTGGTACGATGCCGACATCGACGCCATTATGAAGCGCACCTCCAAGCGGCCGATCCCGGCCGGACGTATCTCGCGGGGCGAGGTGTTGACATTTGGTCTCCTGCTGTCGGCGTTTTCAGTCGTAACGCTTGGCCTCTTCGTCAATTTTCTCTCGGCATTTCTGCTGGCATTCACCATCTTCTTCTATGCTGTCATTTATACGATGTGGCTGAAGCGTTCGACGCCGCAGAACATCGTTATCGGAGGCGCAGCGGGTGCGTTTCCGCCCATGATCGGCTGGGCGGCGGTCACGAATTCTGTAAGCATGGAAAGCGTCGTCCTTTTTCTTATTATCTTCCTGTGGACGCCGCCGCATTTCTGGGCCCTGTCGCTCTTCATGTCGGATGACTATGAGAAGGCGAAAATCCCGATGATGCCTAATGTGGCGGGAGCCGCGTCGACGAAGTTTCAGATTTTTCTCTATACTTTGCTGGTAGCACCAGTTGGTGTCCTCCCGTGGATCATGGGATTTGCGGGACCAGGATATGGCCTGTTTGCCATTGCAATGGGCGGCGCCTTTCTTGCTTCGGCCTTCGCTGTGTGGCGTGCTCCAGTTGGCGACGCAATGTTGAAGCCTGCCAAGAAGATGTTCGCTTTCTCCATTTTCTATCTTTTCAGTTTATACGCGGTGCTCCTCGGCGAGATTCTCGTTCGTAAGGCATTTCTGGTGACTGGTGTTTGATATGAGCAATGAACTTGTAACGCTTACGGACAAGCAGAAGCGGGCACAGCGTAGCCGCTCCTTGGCGCTCGCGCTGGCGTTGGCCGCGTTTGTCATCGTTGTCTATGTCGGGACATGGGCCAAAATCGGGGCCAATCACTCTTCACAGATGGCACCCGTAACGAGGCCCGTGCAATGAGCGGCGGTGTACAGAAGCGCAAGGTTTCCGACCGGACGATTGCGATTTCTTGCCTGGCCTTCTTCTTTGGCATGGTTGGTATGGCATTTGCCGCCGTCCCGCTCTACGCCATGTTCTGCCAGGTTACCGGATATGGTGGCACGACCCAGCGCGTCGAACAAATGTCGGATACAATTCTCGACAAAAAAATCACCGTGCGGTTCGACGCCAATACATCCGGTGGTTTGCCTTGGCAGTTCGAGCCTGTTCAGCGGGAAGTCACGATGAATATCGGCGAAACCAAGCTGATCAAATACGAAGCGAAGAACATCCTCGATAAGCCGACTGCAGGGCGTGCGTCATTCAACGTGACACCGCAAGCCGCAGGTGCTTACTTCAACAAGGTCGAGTGCTTCTGCTTCACGGATACGGTCCTGAAGCCAGGGGACGATCTGGAAATGCCGGTCGTCTTTTTTGTCGATCCGGACATCGTCAATGCGCCTGAGCTGAAGGGCGTCAACACGATCACTTTGTCCTACACATTCTTCCCGATCCCTATGCCAGCACCCGTTGCTGCCAATACCGAGGTCAAGAAGAATGGTACATCGGGACAACTCTAAACTGCGCCGGCTTAGCCGGTGTCAAAACCAATGAACAGACCTTGCGAGGGTTAGAATGGCCGAGACGCACCAAAAGAACCACGATTACCACATCATCGATCCCAGCCCATGGCCATTTCTTGGCTCGGTTGGGGCGTTTGTTCTTGCGATCGGCGGCATCGCTTTCATGCGTTACCACGCGGGCGGCGAGCTTGTCCTTTTTCGCGCCAATCTCACAAACCCCTGGATCCTGCTTATAGGCGTGATGATTGTTCTCTATACGATGTACGGCTGGTGGTCCGACACAATCAAGGAAAGCAAGGAAGGTCATCACACCCGCGTTGTGTCGCTGCATCTGCGCTACGGAATGATCATGTTCATCGCCTCGGAAGTGATGTTCTTCGTTGCCTGGTTCTGGGCCTTCTTCGATGCCAGTCTTTTTCCCGGAGAAGCAGCGCAAGTAGCGCGGACCGCATTCACCGGCGGCGTATGGCCCCCGAAAGGTATTGAAGTTCTCGACCCCTTGCATCTGCCGCTTTACAATACGGTCATCCTGCTTTTGTCCGGCACGACCGTTACATGGGCGCACCATGCTCTGATCCACAATGATCGCAAAGGTTTGATCACCGGCCTGACGCTGACTGTCCTGCTTGGTCTGCTCTTCTCGTCGGTGCAGGCCTACGAATACATTCACGCTCCGTTTGCGTTCAAGGATTCGATCTACGGTGCAACGTTCTTCATGGCGACGGGTTTTCATGGTTTCCACGTCATCATCGGAACCATCTTCCTCGCTGTATGCTTGCTTCGTTCGCTCCGTGGCGACTTTACACCGACCAAACATTTCGGCTTCGAGGCTGCCGCCTGGTATTGGCACTTCGTTGACGTGGTTTGGCTTTTCCTGTTCTTCTCGATCTATGTATGGGCATCCTGGGGTGCTCCGATAGCAGTGGAATAAGCAAACCGGTCCAAAAATTTGCGGGCGGTCGTGGAAACACGGCCGCTCTCACTTTTTCAGCACAATCCTGCGCAAGCATCCGATAGAGTGATTTGAAGCTATTGGCTTCTACCTCCAGCATTGAGCGCACATGACAATGAGTGAAGATACGGCACTATATCCGCCAGTCGATCCGGTCACGGCTGGTATAAAGGCGCGCTGCCCCCGCTGTGGACAGGGTAAATTGTTCGATGGCTTTCTCGCACCGGCGAAGCGCTGTTCCAACTGTGGGTTGGACTATTCGTTCATCGACACGGGCGAAGGCCCTGCAGTTCTGGTGATGCTCTTGATCGGGTTCATTGTGGTCGGCCTTGCCCTCTGGATGGAGGTGACGCTCGATCCACCATTGTGGCTGCATTTTATCCTGTGGATACCCTTGGCTCTCGTGCTCTGCCTCACGGCGCTCCGCTGGATGAAGGGCATCCTGATAGCCTTGCAGTACAAGCATAAAGCCGCAGAGGGCCGGCTGGATACGCTGGATAGCCATGACTGACCGCTTGACAACACAACCAAATAACCGCTTCCCGTGGATAAAGGTCGTTCTTGGTGCTATCGTTTTCGCAGTCTTGATCGCCCTCGGGACCTGGCAGGTCGAACGCCTATACTGGAAGGAAGGCCTGCTGGCGGAGATAGATGCTCGAACGCATGCTAAGCCCGCATCACTTGCCGAAATCGAGAAAGTGTGGGCGATTGAAAAAGATGTCGACTACCGGACGGTGACAGTGACCGGCCGGCTGCTGAATGATCGTGAGCGTCACTATTTCGCGACCTACGACGGCACTTCGGGGTTTTATGTCTATACACCGCTTTTGCTTGACGATGGTCGAGCGGTCTTTGTCAATCGTGGCTTCGTTCCTTATGACAAGAAGAACTCCGTGACACGGCCCCAAGGCGAAGTTGAGGACCAGGTCGTGGTGACCGGCCTTGCGCGCAATCCGCTTTATGAAAAGCCTTCGTCCATCGTGCCGAATAACGACCTCATGACCAATATTTACTATTGGAAAGACCTGCCAACGATGGCGGGGCAGTCGGGCATTGCGCTTGGCAAGCTGGTTCCTTTTTTCATCGATGCCGACAAAACGCCAAATCCCGGGGGCCTACCGGTCGGCGGCGTAACGATCATCGATCTGCCAAACAGCCACCTCCAATACGCGGTAACCTGGTACGGCCTCGCCGCGACACTGCTTGTGGTCGCGGGAATTTCGCTTTGGCAACGAAACCATCCCAAAAATCCAAACGAGTCCGAGGTCAGCCAATCTGAGGCTTCGGACTTGACTTCGCGCTGATTGCCGCCCAATTCCAACAGCACTGCAACGCTTCGATGAGACACGACACAATGGCCGACAAGAAACCACTGACAATCCGCCTGTGCGGACCGCGCGGATTTTGCGCCGGTGTGGACCGCGCCATTCAGATCGTCGTTTTGGCATTGAAGAAATATGGGGCACCTGTCTACGTCCGCCATGAGATCGTGCATAACCGTTACGTCGTCGAAGGCTTGCAGGCTCGGGGAGCGGTTTTTGTCGAGGAGCTTGACGAAATTCCTCCCGAACATCGCAATCAGCCTGTGGTCTTTTCCGCGCACGGGGTGCCGAAGTCGGTCCCATCCGACGCGGAAAGCAAGAACCTTTTCTATCTGGATGCAACATGCCCGCTGGTTTCCAAGGTTCATAAGCAGGCGATGCGCCACCAGCGGCTCGGCCGCCATGTCATCCTCGTCGGTCACTCAGGCCATCCGGAAGTCATCGGTACGATGGGTCAATTGCCCGAAGGTGCGGTGACGCTGATCGAAACCATCGCCGATGCTGAGACCTATGTCCCCGAGGATCCCGCTAACCTCGGCTTTGTGACGCAGACAACACTTTCCGTCGACGATACTGCCGGAATCATCGCGACCCTGCAGCGTCGCTTCCCCGCGCTGACGGCACCAGCGGCAGAATCGATCTGCTACGCCACCACGAACCGCCAGGACGCTGTGAAAGCCGCGGCTCCAGGCTGCGACCTTTTTCTTGTCGTGGGAGCGCCGAACTCTTCCAATTCAAAGCGACTGGTTGAGGTCGCCGAACGGTCAGGGGCCTTACAATCCCTGCTGGTTCAACGAGCCGGCGACATCGACTGGAGCAGGGTCGGCAACATTTCGGTGGTCGGATTGTCCGCCGGCGCTTCAGCTCCGGAGATCATCGTCGACGAAATCATCCAGTCCTTTTCGGAGCGGTATGTCGTGTCGATCGAACTCGCGGAAACAACCATCGAGACCGAAAATTTCCATGTAATGCGCGACCTCCGCGATGTGGAACTGACGAGCGCCGATATGGCATTCGTCAACGGCAGCCGGTAAGAGCTAGCATATGGCCGTTTATACCGACATCAATGAAATCGACTTGGCGCATTTCCTAAAGGACTACGATATCGGCGAGCTGCTTTCATATAAGGGCATTGCCGAGGGCGTCGAAAACTCCAACTATCTGCTGCATACGAGCACCGGATCATACATTCTGACGCTGTACGAGAAACGTGTGAACAGCAACGATCTGCCGTTCTTTCTCGGTTTGATGCGCCATCTGGCGGGCAAGGGAATACGCTGTCCTCTGCCAGTGAACCAGAAGTCTGGATCAAGCATCGGCGAACTGGCTGGTCGGCCTGCTGCGATCGTAACTTTTCTCGAAGGCATGTGGATGCGCCGCCCGACCGTGCAACATTGCTTTGCCTTGGGCGAGGCAATGGCGAGGATGCACGTTGCGGGAGAGGATTTCCCCATGCGCCGCCCCAATGCGCTATCTGTAGAAGGCTGGCGGCCCCTATGGGATAATTCCAAGGCCAGTGCTGGTCGGGTTGAACCAGGCCTTGCCGAGGAGACCGAGGCAGATCTTGCCTTCTTCGAGTCAAACTGGCCGTCGCACTTGCCCTCGGGCGTGATCCATGCCGACCTTTTTCCAGACAACGTCTTCTTTTTGGGGAACAAGCTTTCAGGGCTAATCGATTTCTATTTCGCCTGTACCGATCTGCTTGCCTACGATGTGGCCGTTTGCCTGAACGCCTGGTGCTTTGAAAAGGATCATTCTTTCAATCTAACCAAGGGCACAGCCTTGCTTCGAGGTTACAATTCTGTTCGCCCGCTCTCGGTGGATGAAGCCGTAAGCTTGCCTGTCCTGGCGCGGGGTTCGGCACTGCGTTTCATGCTCACAAGATTGTATGATTGGCTCAACACGCCGGAAGGCAGCCTCGTCGTCAAAAAAGATCCGATGGAATATATCCGCCGGATGCGCTTTCACCGCCAGATCACGTCGGCAGAAGAATACGGGCTCATCCTGGAAGGGTCGAAAGTGTGAAGGAGATTCAAGCTTTTACCGATGGCGCTTGCTCCGGCAATCCAGGCCCGGGAGGCTGGGGTGCGGTTCTACGATGGAACGGCAATGAAAAGGAACTTTCGGGTGGAGAGGCGGACACGACCAACAACCGTATGGAGTTAATGGCGGCAATCTCGGCATTGAACGCCCTGAAGGAGCCTTGCCAGGTCGATCTTTACACGGATTCTGTCTATGTTCGCGACGGTATTTCTGGCTGGATTGAAGGCTGGAAGCGCAACGGCTGGAAGACTGCCGCCAAGAAGCCTGTGAAGAACGCGGAACTCTGGCAGGCGCTGGATGAGGCGCGCAAGCGTCACAAAGTGGTCTGGCATTGGGTCAAAGGGCATGCGGGCCATCCGGAGAACGAGCGTGCCGACGAACTCGCTCGTGCGGGTATGGCTCCTTTTAAACAAAAGCGAATACCGCAAGTTTAAGGATTACCATGACGGCGCGATTCCGCGCGATTGGCAGAACGCCTCCCATCAGAGAGGGGTTGTTTGGATTTGCACCCAGACTTATCCCCACTCCGATACGAGTTTGTCCTAAAGCTGATTGAGAATGGTAGCCGCGCTTGAGGTTACAGCCTGCCCGGGAGACTCTTCGATGTTGAGTTGCTTCACCACGCCGTCCTCAACGAGCATTGAATACCGCTTGGAGCGTATACCCATATTACCGGCGCCAAGATCGACATCGAGACCGACCGCCTTGGTGAAGGTGGCATTACCGTCGGAGAGATACTGAATTTTGCCCTCGCCATTCGTCGCCTTGGCCCAGGCGCCCATGACGTGCGGGTCATTGACGGCGACGACGACAATTGCGTCGATACCCTTCGCCAGAATTGCATCTCTGTTTTCAAGATAGCCCGGCAGATGGTTCATGCTGCAGGTCGGCGTAAATGCACCAGGAACAGCAAAGAGAACAATTCTCTTGCCCTTGAACAGCGCATCGGAGCGGACTTCGCTGACGCCCTCGTCCGATTTCGTCTTGAATACAGCGTCCGGCAAACGCTCGCCCACCTTGATCGTCATGAATAGCTCCCTTTGAGATGATGATATGCGCCCTTCCGCACATAGGGTGCGGGTTTGCAAAAGTCGAGAATTTTGATCGTTATTCCTGCACGTTAATCTTGCCGGAGACGGCCCTGTCCCCTTGAACCAGCGTGTAGTTGAGAGGGGGCATCTTTTTGTCCTTCCCGGAAATGATCCGCACGGAAAAAACGGCACTATTTGCCTGCCGGTCCTTCAGTTTCGACATACCGAACGTAACGATTCCGTCACCCGCGACGAAAATGTCGGTGTTTGGATCATCGGAGGGCAGGTCAACCGTCAGCCTCACACGATCATCATCGCGTATCGCGCTACGCGCCCCGAATGTCGCCGATGCTTCGCCCGGCAGCTGTTCGAAGGCCGAATCTATAAGCGTTTTGGTCAGGGGGTCGGTCGGTTTCGTGTTGTCGACGGTAAAATTAAACTCCGCTTTAACAGGGATGCAGATCGTCTCGCAAATCCCAAGAAATGCGTGGCCCTTCAAATGGGCAGGCTTGGCAGGGTCCGCTAGCATAAGCGTGAGCGGCAGGGAGACTGGTTTCTTGTATCCTGCCCAGTGGGTATTGCCGTCGTCGAAGCGATGCGGCGTTGGAAACGCAAGCGCATAGCTTTTGATATTGGTGCTTCCAGTGAGATCGAGCTCTGGCGGCACACCCGCATCACCAGGTTCTCGCCAATAGGTTTTCCAGCCCGGATCAAGATTAATTTCTATCGCCCCGCGGATTTCGGGCGATGGCTGGGCGGGGTTGTCGATGACGAGCCTGACATTCCCGCCGGGCGTCTTCGTCCATTCGGAATTTGCATGCGCCGGAGCAGCAAACGCAATCACGGCCGCAAAAAAGAGCAGTTGTGTTTTCATTTTTGGACCTTTACAGGCCTTTTGGGCACTATCAAGGATGTGACTGATTTTGCGCATCATTTCTGTGTGAGAAGTAATCCGGTAATGCGTGCGCGGCCGATGGATTTAAGTATCATTTACAATTCGTTACCCAAAGCCGTTGTCATTTACAGAATCCTTGGTACCTTTATTCTCATGGAGATTTTCAGAGACGCCAACAAAGAGACCGGATTTCTGAATGGACAGTTCCTTCTCGCCATGCCGGGAATGGACGACAGCCGGTTTGCGCGTTCGGTCATCTATGTTTGTGCGCATTCTGAAAAGGGCGCTATGGGCCTGATTATCAACCGTGTCCAGGACATGGAGTTTTCGGATATCCTTGTTCAACTCGGCGTTCTCGATGAGCAACAGGCAATCATGATGCCTGAGAGGACGCGTGATTTTCTGGTGCGCAACGGGGGACCGGTCGAAATGCGGCGAGGCTTTGTCCTGCATTCTGATGACTATCTCACCGATTCAACCATGCCGGTCGCAGAAGAAATTTGCCTGACGGGAACTGTGGATATACTGCGGGCCATCTCTGGCGGCCGTGGACCGCGCAAAGCCCTGATGACTTTGGGTTATTCCGGCTGGGCTTCCGGTCAACTCGAGACCGAGATTGCCAATAACGGCTGGCTCACCTGCAAGGCGTCGCAGGAGTTGCTTTTCGATACGGATATCGACAGCAAATACGATCGGATTCTCGCCTATATGGGCGTTGATCCCTCGCGGCTGGCCACTGTCGCCGGCCACGCCTAGGAATAATCCACCCTCAAAGGCCTTATTACGACGCTTTCGACTGCTGGAACTGCTCGCGCAATAGCTTCGTCGCGACGTCCAGGGTGAGCGGCGGGCTGAACATGAAACTTTGCGCATACTCGCATCCCATCTGGCGGAGTTGCAGCGCGTCGCTCTCGTTCTCGATGCCTTCTGTCACAACCGACAATCCCAGATCATGCGCCATGCTGATCATGGAACGAAGCAGTGTCACCTTCTGCGGTTGATCTGCCTTCAGGAAGGACCGGTCAATTTTGATCATGTCGAACGGGAAGGAGGTCAGATAGGACAGCGAAGAATACCCGGTGCCGAAATCATCGAGCGACACACCGACGCCCATCGCCTTGATGCTGGAGAGCACGTAGTTGGAGCGCTCCGGATTCTCCATCATCAGGGATTCCGTGAGTTCCAGTTTCAGGCTCGCGGGCTCGATCTGGGTTTGCAGGAGCACCGACCGGACATCATCGATCAGGTCCTGCCGGATCAGCTGGCTGCTTGAGATATTGACTGAAACAAAGAGAGGCGAGGCGCCGAGATTGCGCTGCCAATTGACGAGGTCTTCCGCCGCTTTCTGCATTGCGAAGAGACCCAGCTGCACGATAAGGCCCGAACTTTCGGCAATCGGAATGAACTCCGACGGCGGAATAGAGCCGCGGCGCGGGTGATCCCAGCGCATCAGGGCTTCAAATCCGGCAATACTGTTGTCTTCCAGACGCATGATCGGCTGATAGGCCATGTGAATTTCGCGTCGTTCGAGCGCGCGGCGCAGATCGGATTCCAGCTGAAGCCGGTCACTGCCCACAGCACGGAAGGCGGGACGGAACGGTTCTATGCGATCGCCACCGAAGCGCTTTGCCTGGAACATGGCCAGCTCGGCATCCTTGACCAGGTCTTCTGGCGAGGCGGCGCTGCCGCTGGTCCACGTAATCAGGCCAAGCGATGCGGTCAGCACGATCTCGCGTTTGGAAAAGGCAATCGGCGCCCGGATAGCCTGTTTCACCGCTTCGGCGAAGGCGGCAATTTTGGCGGGCTCGCTCTCAGAAACGAGAATGAGACCAAATTGATCGGCGGCCAGACGGCTGAGCGTGTCCTGCGGCCGCAACAGGCGGTGCAGACGACGGGAAATGGTTAGAAGAAATGTATCGCCCGCCGACATGCCAAGGCCGTCATTCACCTGCTTGAACCGGTCAATGTCGATAATAAACACGGTCGGGCGGATTCTGCTCTCGGTCTGCGCCATGGTGATGACTGAGCCCAGGCGATCCAGGAAGAGTTCGCGGTTCGGCAGGCCTGTCAGATTATCATGCACAGCATCGTGCAGCAGGCGTTCTTCCGCCTTTTTTTGCTCGGTGACATCGATCAGCGTGCCGACGCACCGGACAATTTCACCATCGGAACCGATGACAGGGCGAGCCTTTAGCGAAAACCAGTAGTAGTGGCCGTCATTGGCGCGCAGGCGGAATGTTTGTGAAATACGGCCACGCCTGTTTTCGAGAATAACGTCCAGGGTGGTGCGGAAGCGATCGCGGTCGTCCGCATGCAGGCTCGGCAACCAGTTGCGCACGGCGCCGTGCAGAGAACTCGCCGAAGCTCCAAGGAAATTGGTAAGGTCCGGCGTGGTAACGACGCGATCACGCGGCACATCCCAATCCCAGACTATATCGCCGGAACCGATAATGGCGAGTGCTTGCCGCTCCACATCGGAAAACAGGCCCTGTTGCAGCGCGCCGCCGGAAAATGCGTGCTGCATGACGGTGAAGCCGATGAGGAGAACGATGAGAACGAGGCCGCCGGCAAGGGCCGGCTGAATGATATCATTAGCCAGAATTCCCGATACGGTGAGCCAGCTGCCCATCAACCAGACGAGCAGAAGGATCCATGTCGGTATCAGCATGATGGCGCGATCATAACTCCGGAAGGAGAAGAAACCGATCAGGACGATGCCCGAAATGATGGTCAGGGCGAAGGAGAAGCGGGCGATACCGGCGGCGATCGGCGGGTCGAATATGGCAACGCCGGAGACGATCCCCAACCCGAGAATCCATGTCAGCGCGCCATAGCTGAAATTGTCATGCCATCGGTTGAGATTGAGATATGTGAAAAGGAAGATCACCAGCGTCGCCGCAAGCGCTACCTCGGTCCCGGCTCGCCACATCTGTTCATTGCCTGGCGTGATCTCTATCAGCTTGTTCCAGAAGCCGAAATCGACGCAAATATAGGCCAGCACCGCCCACGCGAGCGCGGCTGTTGCAGGAAAAAGCGACGTACCCTTGACGACAAACAGAATGGTCAAGAACAACGCGAGCAAGCCAGCGATTCCGAGAAGAATGCCGCGGTAGAGTGTATAGGAATTGACTGTGTCCTTATAGGCATTCGGCTCCCAAACGTACACCTGAGGCAGGTTGGGTGACGCCAGTTCGGCAACAAGCGTGATCACGGCTCCGGGGTTGAGCGTAATCAGGAAAATATCAGCATCTTCGCTGGCTTGCCGGTCCAGCGCGAAACCCTCGCTCGGCGTAATGGATGCGATGCGGGTCGAGCCGAGATCGGGCCAGATGAAACCAGATCCGACGAGGCGAAAGTGTGGCGCTACGATCAGCCGGTCGATCTGCTCGTCCGTCGGGTTGGCAAGGGAAAAGGCGGCCCAGTCGCCGGTAGAACGCTTGTCGTTTGCCTGTACCTCGATGCGGCGAACGATACCGTCGGTACCGGGTGCAGTGGAAATCTGGAAAGTCTCGCCTTGGTTCCGGTACACTTCGACGGCTTTTGACAGATCAAGCGCTGTGCTTTCCTTGGTGATCTTGATTGTCTCGAACGCGTTCGCGGCCGACTGCATCGATATCAACAAAATGACGAGCGCAAAAACCCGCGATAAGCCTTTCAGCATTCGTCCCGTCAATAATTCCACTGATACAACCTTTATTTCCCTAGCGCCGTACATCGCCTTCGATCATCGAGAAGAGCAGATGATCTTGCCACATACCATTTATCTTTAAGTATGAGCGTAGAAGTCCTTCCCTCTGAAATCCGGCTTTTTCGAGAAGGCGGATCGATCTTTCGTTGCTTGGAATACAGGCCGCTTCCAGCCGGTGCAACCTCACCTTGGTAAAAGCATAGGGAATAAGTAGGCCTAGTGCTTCATGCATGAAACCCTGTCCGGCAAACGGCTCGCCGATCCAGTAACCGATCATACCATTCTGACCGACACCACGGCGGATATTGCCGAGCGTAATGCCTCCAAGCAGGCGCGAATCCTTGTTCCGAAATAGAAAGAAGGGATGTGCTGTGCCAGCTGCCGCCTCTTCGTCGTAGTGGCGAATTCTGTGGCGAAAAGCGCCGCGCTCCAGATCGTCGGCCGCCCACAAAGGCTCCCACGGTGAGAGAAACTCTCGACTCTGCGCGCGAAGCGTGGACCACGCGCGGTAATCGGAAAGCTGCGGCGGACGCAGATAGAGCCGCTCGCCCTGCAGGGGCGGCGCAGCGCTTTTCAGGAAGGGCAGGGCGATCATGGCCTTGCCTTGCCGTCAGACCGCGATTTTTCGGGGACTTGCTGTTGCAGAAGTAAGCCCCTGACGGACATCGGCGAATTTCATCAGCGAACCAACCGGACCGACGGCGGCGATGGTCGGCGTCGTATCGAGGAAGAGGCGGCCCGCCAGATCCGTCAGGCGCTCTGTCGTGATCTTCGACAAACGCTCGACCAGTTCTTCGGTCGAGACTGCGTGCCCGTAGAGTAGCATCTGCCGTGCAATCTGTCCGGCCCTGCTCGCGGCACTTTCGTGTGACATCAGCAGACTGGCACGATATTGCGCACGAGCCCGGTTCAACTCTTCCTGACTGGTGTTACGCGCGGCTTCATGCAGCTCATTGATGATGACCGGAACGAGCTTCTTGAGGTGGTTGCGCCCGGTTGCGGCGTGAATTCCAAAAATGCCGGTATCGGAAAAACCCCAGTGGAACGCATAGACCGAATAACACAGTCCGCGTTTCTCACGCACTTCCTGGAAAAGACGGGAAGACATCCCGCCCCCGAGGATCATGGCCAGCAATTGCGAAGCATAGAAATCGCGAACGTGGTAGGCTCGTCCCTCGAAGCCGATGACGACCTGTGCGTCCATCAAGTCGCGTTGCTCGCGGAAATCGCCGCCAACATAATGCGACAGATCGGGTTCAGGTGCTGTCGATTTGGCACGAAAGGAACCGAGACGCTTCTCGACTTCGCGTACGAATTCATCGTGTTTCACACCGCCAGCGGCGACAACGACCATGCGCTCGGCGCTGTATTGTTCATCCATGTAGCGCCGCAGATCGGCCGAAGAAAAGGATTGTACGGTTTCCGGTGTGCCAAGAATTGTCCGGCCGATCGTCTGGTCTTGAAACGCTGCTTCCGTGAAGCGGTCAAAGACCACGTCGTCAGGCGTGTCGTGAGCTGCCCCGATTTCCTGCATGACAACATTTTTTTCGCGCTCAAGTTCGTCGGCGTCGAACTTCGAACCGGTCATGATATCGCTGAGGATATCGATTGCCAGAGGCATGTCGTCTCGCAAGACGCGCGCATAGTACGACGTTGTTTCAACACTGGTGGCCGCGTTGATCTCGCCGCCTACATCTTCAATGTCGGCCGCAATCTTCCAGGCGGAACGATTTTCAGTTCCCTTGAAAGCCATGTGTTCAAGAAGATGAGCAATACCGTGCTGATGGTTGGCTTCATTCCTCGACCCCGCCTTGACCCAGATGCCAAGCGCTACACTCTCCACATGCGGCATTGTCTCTGTCGCAATCGTCAAACCGTTGGAGAGGCGACTGATTTCAACGCCCATTCATTGCTCCTTACCCGCCGCTCTTGAATGTCGGCGCACATACTCTTCCACACTTTTAAGGTCGTTGGGAAGTACCGTGTACTGTTCTTTTCGTTGCATGAGGTCGCCCAGCCAGAGCGGAAGGTCAGGATGAATGCCGCTTGCCGCCTCGACGGCCTCGGGAAATTTTGCCGGATGAGCAGTGGCAAGCACAACGCTTGGCGTTTCCTGCCCGGCCTTCTCCCGCGCAACTTTCAGTCCGATGGCCGAATGCGGATCAAGAAGATAGCCGGACTGCTTCAGGACATTTGCGATGGCCTCGGCCGTTTCCGCCCGGGTGGAGCGCCCCGCCGCAAATTCAGCGCGGATTGCGGCAAGCACAGTGTCGGAAATCGCGAAGCTGCCCGATTGTTTCAACCCACCCATCAATCGGCGCACTGCGCCGGCGTCCCTGCCGTGTGCTTCAAAAAGCAGGCGTTCGAAGTTGGAAGACACCTGTATGTCCATGGAAGGCGATGTCGTGTGGAGTACGCCTCGCGTTTCATAAATTCCCGTTTCGATCGTTCGGGTCAAAATGTCGTTATCGTTGGTCGCAATGATAAGCTGGTCAATCGGAAGGCCCATGCGCTTGGCAACGTAGCCTGCAAAAATATCGCCGAAATTGCCAGTCGGAACGGTGAAGGATACCTGGCGCTCGGGGCTTCCGAGTGAAACCGCAGCCGTGAAATAGTAGACGATCTGCGGCATGATCCGCGCCCAGTTGATCGAATTGACCCCCGATAGAGCGAGGGAATCGCGGAAGGCCAAATCGTTGAACATACCTTTGACCAGCGACTGGCAATCATCGAAATTCCCTTCGACCGCCAGCGCGTGGACATTCGATGCCGCCGATGTAGTCATCTGCCGCTGCTGCACAGGAGAAACCCGGTTGTGCGGAAAGAGGATGAAGATATCCGTGCGGTCCCGATTGGCAAATGCCTCAATGGCTGCTCCGCCCGTATCGCCGGACGTTGCACCGACAATGGTGGCACGCTCATTACGCTTGGTCAGGATGTAATCCATCAGTCGCGCCAGCAGCTGCATCGCCACGTCCTTGAAGGCGAGGGTTGGTCCATGGAAAAGCTCGAGAACAAACTCGTTGTGGCGCGTCTGCACCAACGGGCAGACGGCGTCATGGCGGAATGTACCGTAGGCCTCATGCACCATTTTCTCGAAATCAGCCTGGTCTATGTCGCCGGCGGTAAAAGGCGTCAGCACCTGAATGGCGACTTCGGCATAAGTTTTGCCGCGCAGCGAGCGGATTTCGCTTGCGGAAAACTGTGGAAACTGCTCCGGGAGATAGAGCCCGCCGTCGCGGGCAAGACCGGACAAAAGCGCATCGGAAAAGCCCAAAACCGGCGCTTCTCCCCGGGTACTCACATATTTCATCTCGGTCGCCTCATCTGTTTTGCCCAACAGTGCTGTCACTGCCCTTGTCAAAAAAGGCTGTAATGCCCCGTCGCATTATTTCCTTACCGTTGGTATAGAACACGCTCGTTCGTCAAGGTTCGTTCTTCAAGGAAAGTCTGTTCATGAAGTCAGAAGCACAAAAATCTCTGCCCTTCTATCAACTTTGCGTCCCGGTTTGTGCAATGATCTTTGCTATGGGTCTGGCAGGATGCTCTACCAGCGGCAGCAAGAGCGACGACCCGAATAGTGAGAAGGCGCTTGCCACCGCAGAAGCGCAAAAACGCATAACAGCTTCCGAATTAACAGCGTTCTGTCCCACGGTGACGATCCGCGAAGGGACCTCGGTCCTGACGAACTACGGGAAATCGGACAAGACGCCTGAGAACCTGATCTATCAAGCTTCGATCTCGAACCAAACACGGTCGTGCCAGTCAAGCGACGGTACCATGACCATGAATGTGGCCGTTTCCGGCAAGGTCGTACCCGGTCCGAAATTCACCCCCGGCACAATTACAGTGCCTATCCGCGTCGCGGTCATTCAGGGGACAAATGTGCTGTACTCGACACTGCACAAACAGGCGATTTCCGCTTCGGACGGCAGTGCCGCCACACAGTTCGTTTTCAACGATCCCAATGTGAGTTTCCCAAAGCCAACGGCACAGAACATTCAGGTCTTTATTGGTTTCGACGAAGGGCCTGCAAGCACAGCGTCGAAATCACAGCCGAAAACACAGTGAAGGCTGGCGCCATGCCAGCCTCCTCTAGATACTGATCCCAGTCAGACTGCTTCGGACCACACCGTCATTGCTTCGATAACGGCCGGCAGATCCCGATGACGGCTGATGACTGTTTCGGCACCCGCATCGGTCAGCTTGTCGGCATGGCCGGGATAGGTATGGGCGCCGCCGGTAAAACCAATTACCCGCATGCCCGCAGTCCTTGCAGCGTGAATGCCGTGGCTCGAATCTTCGATAACGATACAGCGCGCCGGATCAACGTTGAATTGCTTTGCTGCGAACAAGAACACGTTTGGATCCGGCTTTGCCTTCTGTGTACCGACTTCGCGCGCCGAGAAGATATGCGGCGCGAAAAGATCATAGAGCGTGCTTTGTTCGAGCATCATCTTCAGTGAAGAGCTGATCGAATTTGAGGCGACGCATTTCTGATATTTCAAAGCTGCGATGACCTCTTCGGCACCCTCGATGACGTTGAGTTCATTGCGCAGCTTGTGGTCCATCTGCCGCGCCGATTCTTCGATCAGCTGGGCCGAAATCGGAATGCCGGATTCCTTTTCCACCTGAAGCAGAATATCCGTCCAGGTCAGCCCGGCAAAGCGTTCGGCGATGTCTTCCGGTTCAATAGGGTAGCCAGACTGGGTCAGCAGCTGAGATTCGACTTCGGCGGCAAGAATTTCTGAATCGACGAGCACGCCATCGCAGTCGAAAATAATAAGCTGAGGTTCCATTAGTCATACCTGTTCGTAAAAGTAGCGCCGCAACAGCAGCGGCTCCGGTCGTTTTGGGGACGTCGGGCATCGACTACACGTTTATGGCCATCGGGTCAAAGACAAGCACCGATTTCGTTCGCGCTTAACGCGATATTTACCGTGTGCGGTAACCATACCGTTATGTAAAGCGTCTCCAGTAATCGAGTATCAAATGTCCGTAGTACGTCTCGTGAATGATCTGCCACAGGCAGCGCCCCAAACCTCCTGGATCGACACCATTCTCAAAGGCGACTGCGTCGCCGCGCTCAACCGTTTGCCCGATCAATCGATCGATATCATCTTCGCCGACCCACCCTACAACCTTCAGCTTGAGGGGGATCTGCATCGCCCGGATCAATCAAAGGTGGACGCGGTCAACGATCATTGGGACCAGTTCGAAAGCTTCCAGGCGTATGACGCGTTTACGCGCGCCTGGCTTCTCGCATGCCGCCGCGTGCTGAAGCCGAACGGTACAATCTGGGTCATAGGCTCCTATCACAATATTTTTCGCGTCGGCGCGACCATGCAGGATCTCGGATTCTGGATGCTCAACGACATCATCTGGCGCAAGAACAACCCGATGCCGAATTTTCGAGGGCGCCGGTTCCAGAACGCCCACGAGACAATGATATGGGCGTCGCGCGATCAGAAATCAAAAGGCTACACGTTCAACTACGAAGCCATGAAGGCTGCCAACGACGATCTTCAGATGCGCTCCGATTGGCTTTTCCCGATTTGCACCGGCTCGGAGCGTCTTAAAGATGAGAATGGCGACAAGATACACCCAACCCAAAAGCCTGAAGCCTTGCTGGCCCGGATTCTCATGGCTTCATCGAAACCAGGGGATGTCATTCTCGATCCGTTCTTTGGATCGGGAACCACCGGTGCCGTCGCCAAACGGCTCGGACGGCATTTTGTCGGCATCGAACGGGAACAGAAATATATCGATGCTGCGACGGCTCGCATCGCTGCGGTGGACCCACTAGCTGGCGCCGACCTCACCGTTATGACCAGTAAACGCGCGGAACCGCGTGTCGCATTCGGCAGCATCATTGAATCCGGTATGTTGAAGCCGGGCGCGGTTCTGAGCGACATTCGCAAGCGCCATGCTGCCATCGTACGTGCAGATGGTACCGTGACGGCGGGCGGTGATGCAGGATCAATCCACCGCATGGGCGCGAAAGCGCAGGGGCTCGATGCCTGCAACGGCTGGACCTTCTGGCACTTCGAAGACGAAGGCGTGCTCAAGCCAATCGACGAGCTGCGCAAACAGGTGCGATCGGGCATGGCTTCCGCAGGCGGCTAGATGATTCATGCGAACGGCCTGCAAATGGCCGTTTTCTGGCCTCTGGCGCTCACGTAGCAGTATGCACGCTACGCTCCGGTGCGCGAAAATCGCCATTTTGGCCGCGTTGTAGAATGAATCTCAATATGCCCGCGGCGCACGTGATGTACGCCTCGGGCATTTCGCTTTTTAGCAGGGATCAGATGCGGATTCCAAGGTTGTTGAGATCGACCTTGAGCGTTTCAGGATCGATGAATTGCACCGATTGCCAACCTGCGGCCTTGGCACCGGCAACGTTCTTGGCGCTGTCGTCGATGAATAGCGTCGCAGAGGCGTCAAGGTCAAAGGTAGCGGCGTGGTGATCGTAGATCGCCTTGTCGGGCTTGATCAGACCGATATCGCCAGAAATCGTAACGCCGCGGCTTTCCGTCAGGAACGGGTATCGCTCCCAGGCCTCGCGTAGGGTGTCCGAGGCGAAATTGGTAAGCATCGTCACATCGTGGCCATCGGCGATCAGCTTGCGCATGATCTCGACGCTGCCATCAATCGAATGCGGAACCATCATGTGCCAGTTCTGCCGGAACGCTCGGATATGGTGCTCGCGGTCGGGAAAATCGGCGATCAGTAGAGCCTCGGCTTCATGCCACTTCCGTCCCCGATCCTGCTCGATATTCCACTCGTGCGTGCAGACATTGTCGAAGAACCATTTACGCTCATGGGCATCGGGAATGACATCCAGGTAGGCGGCATGCGGATCGTAGTGAATAAGAACCATGCCAATGTCGAAAACGATATGCTTGACCTGCGTCATTCTAATTTTTTCTCCTTTTGAACGCATCCGGAATGGCCGCAGCAATGGCCTTTTTCATGACCGTGGGCAAGGCTTCGCCTCCCAATTTATCAACCTTGACCCACCACCCGCCGGCGGCGACGTCTTTTTGTACGTCATGGACTTTGTAGATTTTAAGACGCAATTCGAAATGGGTAAAAACGTGGGTGACGTTGCCAGTGACGATCCAGTCTGCGGGAAAGGGGGCAGCATGCAATTCGGTTTCGCCATTCAGGCGTGCCGTCCATGCTGTCGTCGGAACTTCCGCCATGCCGCCGAGCAATCCCGTCTCTGCACGGCCACGTAAAAACACCTCATCGTTCGAAATAGCCACGAAGGCAGCCCCAACGCGAACAGGCTTCTCTTTCTTGGGTACCTTGACGGGAAAGAATTCCGGATCGGCGGTTAGCAACGCCCGGCAATCGTTGCTAAGCGGGCAAATGACACATGCCGGCCGCCTCGGCGTGCAGATCGTCGCTCCGAGATCCATCATGGCCTGCGCGAAATCCCCTGGTCTCTCATCAGGTGTAAGCCCCTGCATGTACGTGCGAATCTCCGGCTTGGCGAACGGCAGAGGCTTACCGAGAGCGTAGAGCCGCGTGATGACGCGCTCCACATTGCCGTCGACAACGGCCATGGGCAGATCGAATGCGATCGAGGCGATCGCCGCCGCCGTATAATCGCCGATACCGGGCAGCGACTTCAAACTGGCGAGATCGCGCGGAAAATGCCCGCCATATTCTGCACAGATGATATCGGCACATTTCTTCAGGTTTCGCGCGCGCGAATAATAACCAAGGCCAGCCCACGCGCGCAAAACGTCATCCTGGCTCGCGGCAGCCAAATCCACGACTGTCGGCCATTTTTCTATGAAAACGCGGAAATAGGATTTGACGGCTTCGACCGTCGTTTGTTGCAGCATGATTTCGGAAAGCCAAATCCGATAGGGATCGGCAGTTATGCCTGCGAGACGCTCGCGCGGCGAAATGCGCCATGGTAGAGTCCGATGATGGGAATCATACCATAGCAGCAGGCGGGTGGTTATCGGTTGCATCAATTCCAAACTACGCTACACGAAGCCTTGACGGTTCTTATAAAAACGGTTGCAAGCATGAATCTCATAATCATTCGGAACCTTAAATGCTTCCAGATCAATTAGCCAAAGCAGTGATGCTCCCCACGAGGGGGCATTTTATCGGAATCGACCGCAACAATCGTCTCTTTACATTTGTGTTTGCGCTGTTTCCTGGTCTGCTGGCAAGCGGAACTTCCGTGATCTTGGTCTGCGCCTTTTTATGGGCAATCGTCTCACTCGCAGCAAAACGCTTCCGGTTCGAGATGAGCAGAACCGACAAGATCGTCGCCTGGTGTCTGACCTTCTACGTTCTCGTGACCATATTTTCAGTGGTTGTGCATCCCAATGCATCGAAGGGCGTTACTTTCATCTTCAAGATGATTCCCTTCCTTGCGATTTGGGCTGTTCTGCCGCGGCTTCGAGCGAGCCTTCCCGGTCGTCTTGTCCCCTTTTTGATCACCGGTGCCGGCATTGGCATGATCGGTTCGCTTATATTCAGCATCGTCCAGATCGCCTTTCTGTCGCCCCGCGCCGAAGGGGGCGCTGGCAACGCCGCAGTGTTCGGACTGTTTACAGTGTTGTTTGGCAGCATTTCACTGCTCAATGCACATTCAGACAGCAAGGCCGAGCGATTTATTGCAATTGCTGGTTTTGCCTGTGGTCTTGTATGCGCATTTCTGTCCGGTACGCGCTCAGCCTGGCTGGTCATGCCGATAAACTTTGCCATCTTATATTGGTACTTGCGGGGACAAACCCTGCCGACGGTCACCAACGTCGTGAAGGTGGTTGGTACTGTCATAATCGTTGGCGTCATCGCCATTGCGGCAATGAAGGTGACAGAGCGCTATCACGCGCTCGAAAGCGATATCGTGCAGCTGGATCGTCAGCCAGACAGTATCAATTCGCTCAATGCCCGGCTGATGTTGTGGTCGGCCGCCAAGCGGGCTTTTCTGGCATCGCCACTGATCGGCTATGGTCCGCAAAATCGCATGTCCCGGGTCAACGAGATCCTGAATTTGCCTCCTGACAAGAAAATGTCCTTTACTCACGTTCACAACGGTCTTTTGAATGCCGCCGTCGACAGCGGCATATTGGGTGTGCTGTCGGTGGTAGGCCTTCTTGCTGCTCCCATAATCGCCGCACGCAGGAAGGAGCCCGGGCCGGGCAGGGATCTTGCAATCGCTATCTCCCTATTGCTGGTGAGCAGTTATGTGATTACGGGCATGCTGGGTATCATGTTCGGTCATGATGCGACGGACGCGGTTTTCATTTATCTGACGCTGATGATCTGTTGGATATCTGGCACCTCGCCTTATCTGTCGATACCGCAGTTGGCCGCCCAATCCGAAGCCGACAAGCTTGCTTTGAGCGATTTGGACCAAAAGCTTGCCATGGCTAAGAGTGCCTAGAATGATGTTGGGAAATTTATGAAAGCCATTGTTACCGGAGCAGCTGGTTTTATCGGATTTCACGTTGCGCGACGGCTCGCCAGTGAAGGCATTGATGTTATCGGGATCGACAATCTCAACGACTATTATCCCGTGGCGCTCAAGGAAGCCCGGCTCTCAGCGCTGGATGGTCTTTCCAATATCCGTTTTGCTCGTGGCAACATAGCCGATCCCCAAGGGCTTTCCACTGCGATTGACGAGGATATGGACGCCGACATCATCGTTCATCTCGCAGCACAGGCGGGCGTACGCTACTCGGTCGAAAACCCGGCGGCCTATGTCGATGCCAACGTACATGGTCAGGTGACTGTATTCGAGCAGGCGCTGAAAATGCCGAAGCGGCCTCCTGTGGTTTACGCGAGTTCCTCATCGGTCTACGGCGCCAATACCAAGGTGCCGTTCTCCGAAAGCGATCCCGTCGATCATCCTGTCTCGGTCTACGCCGCGACCAAACGCTCGGCAGAGCTTCTTGCTCACTCTTATCGGCACGTACACAGGATTGCTTCGACAGGTCTGCGGTTCTTCACGGTATATGGTCCGTACGGTCGCCCTGACATGGCCCCCTGGCTTTTTACAGATGCGATTTTGCAAGGCAAGCCGATCAAGGTTTACAATCACGGCCACATGCAGCGAGATTTCACGTTCATTGATGACATCGTCAGCGGTGTTTATGGAGCCGTAAATCGTATTCTTGCCCATCCCGAAGCAACCGCGCCAGTCTACAATCTCGGCAACAACAAGCCGGTCGCTTTGATGCGTTTTATCGAAATCATCGAACAGGCCTGTGGTCGAGAGGCGATCAAACAATTTGAACCGATGCCCCCCGCAGATGTTAAATCCACGTATGCGGATATAGACCTTGCATCACGAGACCTTGGTTTTTCGCCTGGCACCAAGCTTGAAGAAGGTATTCCTTTGTTCGTTGAATGGTTCCGCGGCTATAATGGCCGCTGATACTTCTCTCAAACCGGTGCGACAGCCCAATGAGCGATGATCGCAGTAAAAAAGGCTTTCGACCGCTTGCCGACCCAGCTGCAGGAATTCTCGATCCTGTGTTGCGAAAACGCGCGGGGATAACGATCGAACTTGTTCAGGCTTGGGAAGAGGTCGTTGGGCCAGCCCTGGGCGCGCAATCAAGACCGCTGAAACTTCTTTGGCCGCGCCGGGCACATGAAAATGACCCGTTCCAGCCGGCAACCTTGGTCGTCGCTTGTCAAGGTTTTACGGCCATGCGAATTCAACACGAAACGGGCGAAATCATCAGCCGCATCAACGCATTTCTGGGCTTTGCAGCTGTCGGCAGAATCAAGATTGAACAGAAGCCGGTGGAACAGCCGGTTAAAAAACGCCGGGCCCTGCCGCCTGTGGATGCGGCAACAGCCGACAAGATCAGCCGCTCCGTCGAACCGATAGAGGATGATGATCTACGCGAGGCGCTGCAACGGCTGGGGCAGAGTATTCATGCCGACAAGTTGAGACGATAATTTTAATCATATGAATTCATTGATGGCGCATCACGAAAAATTCAAAGACAGAACGCATACTGTGCCTTAAAGAAACTGGCATGAACCACTAACAAGTCAAAGACTTGTAATTGCATAACCAACACCGGAGACAGGTGATCTTATGACTGAATTGCTGACACGCAGAAAAATTCTGACGCTCGCCGCTGTTTCCACGGCCGCCATCGCTATGGCCGCTGGCACAGAGGCTTGGGCACAAGACGCTACTCCTGTCCCAAATGCATCCGATGTAAAGGTTCCGCCAGCAGCAGGGACAGTCGATGAGGCGAAGCTGCTTGCGCCCGGCACCTTGAAGGACATCGTGATGGGCAAGGCCGAAGCGCCCGTGACGATCATTGAATACGCATCAATGACTTGCCCGCACTGCGCGCATTTCTCAACAACGACCCTGCCCACGATCAAGGAAAAATACATCGATACGGGTAAGGCCAAGCTCATCCTGCGCGAATTCCCGTTTGATCCACGCGCCGCGGCTGCCTTCATGCTGGCCCGTTGTGCTCCTGAAGAGCGCTACTACCCGCTGGTCGAGGTTCTGTTCAAACAGCAGGAACAGTGGGCAGGAGCGGCAAATGCAGAAGAACCTTTGCTGCAAATCTCCAAATTGGCTGGTTTTACACAGGAGTCCTTCAAGGCTTGCTTGACGAACCAAAAACTTCTGGATGATGTGAATGCTGTGCGTGAGCGCGGCGCCAATGAATTTGGAGTGAACGCTACTCCAACATTCTTCATCAATGGCACCAGATACTCGGGAGCCCTTTCGGTTGACGAAATGTCAGCGATTATTGACGGACTGCTTAAGTAACCGCCACCCGGTTTCCGGCGGGCGCTTCGTCGCGTCCGCCATCCGATCTTTTGCACGTGCGGTGTTTGTCGGAAAGGGCATCTGATGCGCTTTACCAAGCTCCGCCTGCTCGGCTTCAAATCGTTCGTAGAACCCGCAGAATTCGTCATTGAAAGCGGCTTGACGGGCGTCGTCGGTCCTAATGGCTGCGGCAAGTCCAATCTCGTTGAAGCGCTGCGCTGGGTGATGGGCGAAAGCTCGTACAAGAACATGCGCGCTTCCGGCATGGACGATGTTATCTTTTCCGGATCGGGAACGCGGCCGTCACGAAATACCGCAGAAGTCACGCTCTTCCTGGACAATCAGGACCGTAGCGCGCCGTCCGCATTCAACAATGCCGACGAGCTTCAGGTTTCGAGGCGCATCGAGCGCGAGGCCGGCTCGGTTTATCGCATCAACGGCAAGGATGCGCGCGCCAAGGACGTTCAATTGCTGTTTGCCGATCAGTCGACGGGCGCGCGGTCGCCTTCGATGGTCGGGCAGGGTCGTATCGGCGAGCTCATCCAGGCAAAACCGCAGGCACGTCGGGCTTTACTGGAAGAGGCCGCGGGGATCTCCGGCTTGCATACCCGTCGCCATGAGGCTGAACTGCGTTTACGGGCAGCGGAACAGAACCTTGAGCGGCTCGAGGATGTCGTCGGTGAGCTTGAAACGCAGATCGAAAGCCTGAAGCGGCAGTCGCGTCAGGCCAATCGCTTTAAGAGCCTGTCCGCCGATATACGCCGTTCGGAAGCTATTCTTCTGCATCTGAAATGGTCCGTTGCCAAAGCGCAGGAGGGCGAGGCCCAATCGGCGCTTTCAGCGGCGACGGTTGGCGTCGGCGATCAGGCACAAAAGCAGATGAACGCCGCCAAGGAACAAGCGATCGGCGCACATAAGTTACCCGAGTTGCGCGAGGCGGAGGCCAAGGCGGCGGCGATTTTGCAGCGTTTGACCATAGCGCGGTCGCAGCTCAATGAGGAAGCTGAGCGGATGCGGGCGCGCCAGAACGAACTGGAAAAGCGCCTCGTTCAGTTTACGGCCGATATCGCGCGCGAAGAACAGATGGTGCGCGATAACGCCGATGTGCTGGCACGTCTCGACACAGAGGAACATTCGCTCACCCAAGAAAACGCCAATGCCGGTGAACGCGAGATCGAAACACGTGCAGAATTCGAGCGCGCCGATGCCAAGCTGAAGGAAAGCGAGACCGCACTGGCCAAGGTTACTGCCGAGCGCGCAGAAGCCTCGGCAGAACGTGCGCAGGTTGAGCGGAACCTGCGCGAGAGTGCCGAGCGGCGCGAGCGCCTCATGCGTCAGATGAGCGATGTGGAACGCGACCTGTCGGCCGTCGCGGCCCAAATCGGCGCGCTGGCCGATCCTGTTGAAAAGCAGGGTCTGGTGGAAACCGCTGAAGCAGCACTTGAGCAGGCCGAAGAATCTGCGCTCGCCGCCGAAGCAGCCGTGGAAACCGCGCGCCGGCGGGAGGCGGCGCTTCGCCAGCCGCTGCAGGAAGCGCGCAGCGATCTGGGTCGTATAGAGACGGAAGCAAATACGCTCGCCAAGATGATCAACCTTGGCGGGTCAGACCTTTTTCCGGCGGTCGTGGAGGCGCTGAAAGTCGAGAAGGGTTATGAAGTAGCCCTTGGCGCCGCCTTGGGTGAGGATCTTGACGCACCTACGGACAGAAGCGCTCCTGTCTTCTGGGGTGAAGTAGACGGTTCGGAGGACCCGGCATTGCCGGCAGGTCTTCAATCCCTGGCGGAATTTGTCCGGGCACCGCGCCAACTGACGCGCCGTCTTGCCCAGATCGGTATTGTCTCAGAAGCAGACGGAGTGCGGCTCCAATCTGCGCTGAAACCGGGTCAGCGGCTGGTCAGTCGCGACGGGGCGTTGTGGCGCTGGGATGGCTATACGGCGAGCGCCGACGCACCGACACCTGCCGCTCAACGCCTTGCCCAGAAGAACCGTTTGGCCGAACTCGATCTTGAAGTGGTCGAGGCAACGAAAATTCTGCGTGCTGCAGAAGCTGGGATAGCCGCCGCCGAAGCAGCCGTACGGCAATCCGTTGAATTTGAGCGAACTGCACGCGATCAATGGCGTGGCATGCAGCGTTCCGTCACCGATGCACGCGAAGCCTTGGCTGCTGCCGAACGCGCAGCGGGGCAATTGTCAAGTCGCCGCGCCGCACTCGAAGAGGGCAAAGCCCGCCTTGCCGAAAACCTTGAGGAAACCCAGGAGCAATTCCTGGAGGCGGAAACCCGGCTGTCGGGTGCTGCCGACCTTGATGAAGTCAATGTCCGGCTGGCCAATTTGATGAGCGAAGTGACGCTTGACCGCGCCGCACTGGCGGAAGCCCGCGCGATTCATGATGGTCTGCGCCGCGAAGCCGAAAACCGTATGCGTCGCCTCGAAGCGATTGGTCACGAACGCAAAAGCTGGGTCAACCGCGCTGACAATGCCAACCGCCAGATCACATCGCTTTCCGAACGCCGCCTGGAGGCGGAGCGCGAGGCGGAGAATCTTGCCGACGCGCCTGACGAGCTTGCCGAGCGCAATCGGACCTTGCTTTCGCAATTGTCCGAGGCAGAGGCTCTACGCAAGGACGCAGCCGACAAGCTTGCCGTTGCGGAAAACAGGCAACGGGAATTGGACCAGCTTGCAACCGATGCCATTCAAGCTTTGGCCACAGCGCGCGAAGGCAGGGCGCGCGCCGAAGAACGGCTCGCTGCCGCGCAAGAACGCCGCAAGGATGCCGAAACCCGTATTGCCGAGGCGCTGAATTGCGCCCCGCATGAGGTAATGAAGCTGACGGGGCTCGGCCCTGATGATCCGCTGCCGGATGTCGAGGCAACGGAGCGCAATCTGGAGCGTCTGAAGATCGAGCGCGAACGTCTGGGGGCGGTCAACCTGCGGGCGGAGGAAGAACAAGACGAACTCTCCGCGCGACTTGAGACGATCATCAGCGAGCGCGAGGATATCATCGAGGCGGTCAAGAAATTGCGCCAGGCGATCCAGAGTTTGAACCGGGAGGGACGCGAACGGCTACTGGCCGCGTTCGAAGTGGTCAACGTCCAGTTTCAACGCCTTTTCACACATCTCTTTGGTGGCGGCACCGCAGAGCTGCAATTGATCGAGTCCGACGATCCGCTGGAAGCGGGCCTTGAAATCCTTGCTCGCCCGCCTGGCAAGAAGCCGCAGACGATGACCCTCTTGTCGGGCGGCGAACAGGCGCTGACCGCAATGGCTTTGATCTTTGCGGTGTTCCTCACAAATCCGGCACCGATCTGCGTTCTCGACGAAGTCGATGCGCCGCTGGATGATCATAATGTCGAGCGTTTCTGCAATCTGATGGACGAAATGGCAGCTTCCACGGATACACGGTTTGTCGTCATTACCCACAATCCCATCACCATGGCGCGTATGAACCGTCTCTTCGGCGTGACCATGGCCGAACAGGGCGTGAGCCAGCTGGTCTCCGTCGACCTTCAGACGGCAGAGCAGCTGCGCGAGGCAAGCTGATCGACCGTAAATGACGAAGGATTTCAAAGCTTAATGCGGATTTACTCTGCTAATCGATTTGAATGTTGCGATGCAGCATTTTTTAATGGTGCTTGACGAATTGATCGCGTAGACCTCTCCTGTGTTTCAGCGGCAAGGGAGGCTGCAAATGGTGAAATGGGTCTACACATTCGGCGACGGCAAGGCGGAAGGATCCGCGGGCGATCGCAATCTGTTAGGTGGAAAAGGCGCAAATCTTGCCGAGATGTGCTCGCTAGGCCTGCCGGTTCCACCGGGATTCACCATTACCACAGATGTTTGCAGCTGGTACTACGACAATGGCCGCAAATATCCGGACACGCTCGAAACGGATATAAAAAAGGCACTCTCCCATATTGCAGAGATAACGGGCCGCAACTTTGGCGATATGGAAAAACCGTTGCTGGTCTCCGTGCGCTCTGGAGCGCGTGCGTCGATGCCAGGTATGATGGACACGGTGCTCAACCTTGGCCTCAACGACGAGACAGTGGAGGCAATCGCCCGCGAGACCGGCGATGCAAGGTTTGCCTATGACAGTTACCGCCGCTTCATCCAGATGTATTCCGACGTCGTCATGGGCCTTGATCATTCGGTTTTCGAGGAGATTCTTGAAGACACCAAAGCCAATCTCGGCCATGAGGTCGACACAGCGCTGACTGCCGATGACTGGAAAAACGTCATTGCGTTGTATAAGGCGAAGATTGAAGAAGAGCTTGATGAGCCCTTCCCACAGGATCCGGAAAAACAGCTGTGGGGCGCAATCAGTGCCGTGTTTTCCAGCTGGATGAATGCCCGCGCGATTACCTACCGGCGGCTTCACAACATTCCCGAGAGCTGGGGTACTGCCGTCAGCGTCCAGGCGATGGTGTTCGGCAATATGGGTGACCGCTCGGCGACCGGGGTTGCCTTCACCCGCAATCCATCCACCGGCGAAAAGAAACTCTACGGCGAATTCCTGGTCAACGCGCAAGGCGAAGATGTCGTTGCCGGTATTCGCACCCCGCAGAACATCACCGAAGACGCGCGTATTGCTGCGGGGTCCGACAAGCCCTCGCTGGAAAAGATAATGCCTGCGGCCTTTGCCGAATTCTGTGCAGTTTCGGAACGGCTCGAGAAGCATTACACCGACATGCAGGATCTCGAATTCACCATCGAGAACGGCAAACTGTGGATGCTGCAGACGCGATCCGGCAAGCGGACCGCCAAGGCAGCATTGAAGATCGCGGTTGAAATGGCCGAAGAAGGCCTGATCTCGCGCGAGGAAGCGGTTTTGCGCATCGACCCCGCTTCGCTGGACCAATTGCTGCACCCGACGATCGATCCAGGTGCGGAGCGCGATATAATCGGAACAGGCCTTCCGGCATCTCCGGGGGCCGCCACAGGCGAAATCGTTTTTTCGTCGGAAGACGCCGAGCAGCTGAAGGCCGAGGGGCGCAAAGCGATTCTGGTTCGTATCGAGACCAGTCCGGAAGACATTCACGGAATGCATGCCGCAGAGGCGATCTTGACCACGCGTGGCGGCATGACCAGCCACGCGGCAGTGGTTGCACGCGGCATGGGTAAGCCCTGCGTGTCAGGAGCAGGCTCGCTGCGTGTCGACTACCGCAACGAAACACTGCTCGCCATGGGGGTCGTTTTGAAGAAGGGCGATGTCATCACCATCGATGGCGGAACCGGCCAGGTGCTGAAGGGCGCAGTGCCGATGCGACAGCCGGAACTTTCCGGGGATTTCGGCAGGATCATGGAATGGGCTGACAAGACGCGGCGCATGAAAGTGCGCGCCAATGCGGAAACGCCTGTCGATGCACGCACGGCTCGCTCATTTGGAGCTGAAGGTATTGGACTGTGCCGCACCGAGCATATGTTTTTCGAAGGCGAACGCATCGTCGCCATGCGTGAAATGATCTTGGCCGACAACGAGAAGGGCCGCCGTGCCGCGCTCGGCAAATTGCTGCCGATGCAGCGATCCGATTTCGTGGAATTGTTTGAAATAATGCATGGTCTGCCGGTCACAATTCGCCTGCTTGACCCGCCATTGCATGAATTCCTGCCGAAAACCGAGGAAGAAATCGCCGAAGTAGCTGCGGCCATGAATGTCGATGCCGAAAAGCTGCGCGAACGGACCGACAGCTTGCACGAAACCAACCCGATGCTCGGCCATCGCGGCTGCCGTCTTGCCATCTCCTATCCGGAAATCGCGGAAATGCAGGCGCGGGCAATTTTCGAGGCTGCCGTGGAAGCGGCGAATTCGACAGGCGCGCCTGTCGAACCGGAAATCATGGTGCCGCTTGTCGGGTTGCGCGCCGAACTCGATTTCGTCAAGGCCCGGATAGATGCGGTTGCGGCCGATGTGATGAAAGAGGCTGATATCAAGATCAATTATCTGGTTGGAACGATGATCGAGCTGCCGCGCGCCGCGATCCGTGCCCACTCCATTGCCGAAGTTGCCGAGTTTTTCTCGTTCGGCACCAATGACTTGACCCAGACGACATTCGGCATCTCGCGCGACGATGCCTCGTCCTTTCTGATGAGCTATCAGGTGAAGGGCATCATCGAGCAGGATCCGTTTGTAACGATCGACATTGACGGTGTTGGCGAACTGGTACGGATCGGCGCCGACAAGGGCAGGGCCGCGCGGCCCGGAATCAAGCTGGGCATATGCGGCGAACATGGCGGTGATCCGGCTTCCATCCACTTCTGCGAGGAAGTCGGGCTCGACTATGTTTCCTGCTCGCCCTTCCGCGTTCCGATCGCCCGGCTTGCGGCAGCACAGGCGTCGGCAAAGGCGAAGAATGCTTAGGTCCTGACCTAAATAAAGTCTGCCATAAATATGCTTCGTTTCGCGCGCCTTGTCCGCGCGAAACTCCTCAATTCATGGCGAACATCGTGCGCTCAACGTCTGCAATCATCACTGCAATTGTTTTCTGCGCTTCCCTCGGCGTGGCAGCCGCCAAGGAACATCCCCACTTCGTAGAACCCAAGCTTTTCATCTCGAAAGGCGGCGATGCGACACCGCAGGTCGCCTTGACGCTGGATGCCTGTTCCGGCCAGACAGATCAGCGCATCCTCAATGCGTTGGTTGAAAATCATATTCCGGCGACAATCTTCGTCACCGGCCGCTGGCTCAAGCACAATGCTGCTTCCGTTGCGATTATGAAAGCCCATCCGGACCTGTTTGAGCTGGAAAATCATGGACTTAATCATATTCCGGCCATAGACGACCAACCCAAGATGTTCGGCCTGAAAACGGCAGGATCTCTGTCTACTATCCGCACGGAGATCGACGGCGGTGCGAATGCGATGACTGCAGCGGCGCTGACGAAGCCAGTTTGGTACCGCGACGCAACGGCACGCTACAGCGACGATGCGATAGCCCTCGTCCATCAGATGGGATATCGGGTGGCCGGTTATTCCCTGAATGCCGACATGGGTGCCTCGTTGTTGGCCGGCCAGGTCAAGAAGCGCATCGCAGCCGCCAAGGATGGCGACGTGATCATTGCTCACGTGAACCAGCCGACGCGAGCAGCAGGAGAGGGAGTTGTCGAAGGCATTCTGGCTCTGAAGCAAAAAGGCTTCCGTTTTACACGTCTTGAGGACGTGCAGGAGAGCGAGCAGCCGCTGCGACCAGGCGTTTAACGGCAACATTCGGGTCATTTACGTAGGCGTTAAGGTGGCGCAAAAAGTCGAAATTACCCTGCAATAACAAACGAAGGGGCGGCTCAAGGCCTGCCCCTATCTTAACCTATTGAAATCATAGCGCCCGCAGTCCGTTCTTCGACACGTAAGCCTCGGTGTCGGCCAACGCCAATTCGAAGCGACTGAAGAGTTCGCTCAGTTCGTCCATGGTGATGATCATCGGCGGGCAGAAGGCGATCGTGTCGCCAAGCGCGCGAAGTATGGCGCCATGTCCCTCCAGGAACTTTGCAAGATTTGAACCCACGCCGTGCGCCGGATCGAAGGAGCGTTTCGTCGCTTTGTCAGCAACCAATTCCACAGCTCCAACAAGTCCGCAGGAACGAACCTCACCTACGAGAGGATGATCTTTGATTTTAGCAAGGCGGGCTTCAAAGGTGGAGGTCAGGCCGCGGACATACTCGACAATATTCCGCCGCTGGTAAATTTCGATCGCCTTCACGCCGAGCGCGCACCCCACCGGATGACCGCCATAGGTGAAGCCATGGCCGAAACTGCCGAGCTGGGCGCTGTGGTCGACATAGGCTTGATAGACGTCCTCGGGAACAAGCACGGCACCGAGCGGCGCGTAGGCCGCTGTCAGCTGTTTGGCGGCGGAAATTGTCGTTGGTGTCATGCCGACGCTCTGGCTCCCCCACCAGTTGCCGGTACGGCCGAAACCGTTGATGACTTCGTCGGCGATGATGAGAATATCATGCTCGCGCAAGATCGGTTCGATGGCGGCGAAGTAGCCCGAAGGTGGAACGATGACGCCGCCAGCACCCATGACAGGTTCGGCGATAAAGGCGGCAATCGTTTCCGGTCCTTCGCGTTCGATCATATCTTTCAATGACTTGGCAAGACGGGCGACAAACTCGGCCTCGCTTTCGCCCTCAAGGCCGAAACGGTAATAATGCGGGCAATCCGTATGCAGCACGCGGTCCACGGGCAAGTCCCAACCCTTGTGGTTTCCGGGCAGTCCGGTCAGCGATGCGGCCATGACCGTGACGCCATGATAGGCTTTGACGCGGGAGATGATCTTCTTTTTTTCCGGCCGGCCAAGCGCGTTGTTATAGTACCAGGCAAGCTTGACCTGTGTATCGTTTGCCTCGGAACCGGACGATGTATAGAACACCTTCGAAATCGGCACCGGTGCGATTTCCTTAAGCTTTTCAGCAAGTTCGATAGCAGGCTCCATACCCTTGCCGCCGAAGAGATGGTAATAGGGCAGGGTGCGCATCTGCTCGTTGGCAGCCTCGATCATCTCTTCGTCGCCGAAGCCGAGACCCGCACACCACAGGCCTGACATGCCCTCGATATATTCCTTGCCTTGCGTGTCGTAGAGATAGACGCCTTTGCCATGCCCCATAACCAGCGGCCCGGTTTCTGCAAGCTTGTGGAGGGGAGTATAGGGGTGCAGGATCGCGTTGATATCGCGCTGCTGGACATTGGTAAGGGGATGGCCATTCGCCATTTGATAACTCCGGCTTTGAAAGATTTGTGACCTTAGTCAGACTCGTTTGAAAGTGCAAAGCGCGGGGTGCCAAAAAAGCGCTTGCAACTTTGCTAACCAAAATTTCAACTCAGGGTGCAGAAAACCATTCCGGAATCGGCCATTCATGTACAGGAATCGCCAAGTCTTGTGTCATTTTCGCATATTTGCGTAAGACCTTGCCCGAATAGACGAGCGCCGCACTAAGTCTGAAAACGCTTTATGAGCGCGGCAAAATCCATCCCGAGTTTGCTTGGCGGAGCGGTCTCAGGCTGATCCGTGGTCACGGTCAAACTCGTTCCATCATTGCCGAGCATGACGAACACCGTCTGGTCGGTCGTACCGTCCGACACGGAGATGGCAGCAATCCGCTGCTGGTCGCTGTTTTCCGGTGCTCTGATATTGAAGACCACTTCACCGTTGACAAGATCGGCCGCCTTCTGCAGCGCTCCCTCGAAACCGTCGGCGACAATGTCCTGGGCACCGAGCGCAAGCTCGATTTCTACAACCTCAAGCGAAACCGCTTTGCCAGCCTCAGGCATATTGTCAGGCCTCGTTATCTTCATGTTTGAAATGCGGTTTGCATTTCCGCCCTCTGTTTTCCCGAAACGATTGTCCCAAATCAGGACGGTGATCATGTCAGCACTGTGACACCTGATCCACTCATAAAGTGTAAACGACTTAAATGCAGGTGGGGGTTGAATGTAATTCCATCCGGGAATTGTCATCCAGATTTCATGCTCACTCTATATCTGATGAGCTGAGACAAGCATTTCGCAGACAACATACTTACATAATTTTATCCAAAATAATTCATCAAATCAATAGTTTGACTTAGAGACCATCCATGGACCGCCGGCGTGATTTCATCAAGATGGAAAATCGTTCCTTCGATCATTATTGGGCGGGTGCATAGCCCGAAATCCGGTGCTTTCAAATATTGATATTTAGAATTTACAACTTTTACTTTGGAGTACTCATTTTGAAAAAGAATACATTTCTAGCATTTCCGTTGATTCTGCTTTCCGCGTGTCATGGGTCGGATACGAATTCGGACAGGGTTGCCAAATCGACTTTCGATGAGGTGACAGCAAAGCTCGAACAGGCGAACAAAACCAATGACGAACTGACCAAGAAGAATCAGGACCTTGCTGGGCAGCTCAGTACTGCGAACGGGAGCATTGCCGGACTTACCAGCGAACGCGATGCCAGTTTGAAGAAAGTCGCGGATCTGAACACCAGCATCGAAGCTGAAAAGCAGAACTATCTAACTTTGAAGTCAGACTATGATGCGTTGCATCTAAAATACCAGAATGCGCTGAGCACCGGCAAGATCGGACCTGACGGCAAGACCGGGTTCGAAGACGAACTCAAGGAGAAGGCGGATCTGCTGAAAGCTTCCGAGGATAAACTCAACAAGATGATATCGGAGCGCGACGCCGCAATCTCCGATCGCGACCGGTTAAACACGGCGTTGAAAGAGCTCATGGAAAGAGTTTGTAGATAACGTTTGCCGCACGGTCAGGTGGCGCTCCCCAACCCCCTTTCATGCCCAACATTCATTGTTCAAAAATTTCAGGTACTCACCATGGATAGACGCGATTTCATCAAGATGCTTGGCATTGCCGGCACCAGCGCCACAGCCTATGCGGCTTGTTCCGCCTATATGCAGGAGGCGCTGGCACAATCCACGACGATCGAAGAGTTGCTGACCAGCGCCGCCGAGTGCCCAGGCGGCAAGCTTGCCGACATCGAACATGTGGTGATCCTGATGCAGGAGAACCGCTCCTTCGATCATTATTTCGGGACGCTGCGTGGCGTGCGCGGCTTTGGCGATCCGCGGCCATTGCGATTACGTAATGGCAAACCGGTATGGGAACAATCGGATGGGGCAAGACCTTACCGCCTTCCCAAGAAGCAAGCCCATGAATCCGGCATCGACGCGGAAAAGATCCCGGCTGACAGCGCCGGGAGCGTCTTCCTCGATGATCCGTCGCATAGCTACGAAACCGGCCGCCAAGCCTGGAACGACGGTTTGATGGACAAGTGGAAAGAATACAAGAACTACGTATCCTTCGCCCACTATACCGAAGCCGATATTCCGCTTTACTTCAAACTGGCAAAAGCCTTTACGCTCTGCGATGCCTATTTCTGCTCGCATAACGGCGCGACAGATTCCAATCGGAGCTATTTTTGGAGCGGGACGTGCAATGGCTTGGCATCCAACGAATTCTTCAGCAGCAGAAAAGGTCCGAGGCCAGACTGGAATACCTATCCCGAGAAGCTGGAAGCCCTGAAAATCGACTGGAAATTCTATCAGGACGGGCTGACCTGGACGTCCAATGATGCATTCGCCGGAAACTACGGTGACAACACGCTCGAGTTTTTCAAGGCGTATGAAGACGAGACGACTGCACTTTACAAGAAGAACCAGCGCGTCAATTCGGTTTTGCGCACGGATGCCAACAAACCGTCGCAGTTCGAACAGGACATTATCGACGACAAATTGCCGGAAGTATCCTGGATCGTGCCGCCGGAAGCGTTCACCGAACATCCGAAGTATCCACCGCATTTCGGCGAATATTATGTGCACGAGATTTTGCGGGCATTTGCCGCCAACAAGAAGGTCTGGCACAAGACCCTTTTCCTCATCACCTACGATGAAAATGGCGGTTTCTTCGATCACGTCCTGCCGCCAGTCCCTCCGTTGAACGCCAATCTGGGCCAGGTGTCAGCCGGAATCAAATTGACTCCCCCCGGTGTGCCTCGCGATTTCAACGCCGAGTATCCGGACAAGGTGGCCGATGACCCCAAGGAAGACGCAAAATACAAAGATATCAAACCGACAATTCCGCTCGGGATGGGTTCGCGCGTGCCGATGCTGGTCATCTCGCCCTGGAGTGCCGGCGGCTTGGTCAATTCGGAGACTTTCGACCACACGTCTGTCATTCGCTTTCTCGACAAATGGCTGATTGCCCGGGGCAAACAAGCTGCAGACGCGCCGGCCTTTCCCACCATCTCCTCCTGGCGCCAGGCGATTGCCGGCGATCTGACCAGCACATTCGATTTTAGCCGGACGCGGACCGCAGGACTCGACCAACTGACTGCGCCCGGTGAAAAAGCGACAATGCTTACGGAAGTCGACCGAACGAGTGCAAGGGCGGCGGCTGGCGGTGGTTATTTCACACCGGGGATCGCCGACGTAAAGGCCGACGCTTATGCGGACAAGCCGATCGGTAGCAAACAGGATAAAGCACGCTGTGAAATCCTCCCCATCGGCTATGATTTTCAGGTGTGTTTTCGCTTCGGTACCCATAGTGACGGCAAGAAGCGCGTCGAATGGGTGATCCGCAACAGAGGGCCTCTCGGGGCGGCATTTTATGTCACCCCATATTCAAGGACGGATGCGCCATGGTACTACAGCGTCGAAGGCGTGAAATCTGGCGCAGAGCCCATCGAAGTCACGGACTACGCCCAGATTGAAAATGGCACCTACGAGCACGCCATTCACGGCCCCAACGGCTATCTGTTCGAGTTTTCCGGCAATTCGCTGGACGCGCAGCAAACGCAGCTTCCGAACATCATCGAGATGAAATCGGCGGATGACGGCAAGAAGCTGCAGATCGTGTTTGAGAAATGGCAAACGGCGAGCGGCAAGCTGAAACTCATCGATGCCTATTCAGGTGCCGAACAGGTGATCGACAATGCGAAGGAAGTCAGTGGAACGACAACGGTCGAGATCGCGACCAAGGATGGCTGGTACGATGTGGCCGTTGTCGATGGCGTCAACGCCAATAATTTTCTGCGCCGCATTGCCGGGCATCTCGAAAACGGCAAGATCAGCAAGAGCGATCCTGCCATCGGCCTGGAATACGATCCGTTGAAGCGGGTCTATATCGGGATGATGGCGTAGGAAGTTCGCAACCACTGCAGGTGTGTGGTTCGCTTGTCGACCACACACCACCGCCGGCAGTTCAAATGCTTGTCTCCGCGTGAAATTGCGATTAGCTGTGACGCTGTCAGCAGCAATCAGGAATCTCATGCGACCGCACATTCGACGCCGCCGATCGATTTCCGCCAGATGGTCGGTACGCATTGCGTTCCTTGGCCTCATTCTGTTTGTTCTTTCGGGACTTGGCCATCGGTTCGAACGGATAGAAACGCCGGAATTTCTCTGGCTGCTCGCCATAGTTGCCGGCCTCGCACTGCTGGCGTTGTTGCTCAGCCTAAAGGGTTTCACCAGCGTCTGGCGCCGAGGCGACATGGGCTTTCCCAGTGCCTTCTGGGGCATGGTAATCGCGTTTGTGGTGCTGGCGCCATTCGTGACCACGCTCTACCAGGCTGTGATGCTGCCGCGGATCTACGACGTTTCGACCGATGTCACCGATCCGCCCGAACTGTTTGCGGCCGGGCAAAGGACAGAGCGCATGAACCCCGTCGTGAATGACGAGGACAGTCGCGCGCTTCAATCCAGCGCGTATCCGCAGGTGACGGGCCGCCGCTATGATGGCTCGCCTGATCGCATTCTGACCGCAATCAACAAGGTCATTGCCGCCAATGGCTGGACGGTTGCTGCCCAAAAGGGCGAGCCGGGCGTTGACGAGGAAATCCTGCTCGAAGTGGTGGCGCGAACCTTTTTGCTCGGTTTCACCAGCGATGCGGTCATCCGCCTTTCCGATGAGGGCGAGACCACCTATGTCGATATGCGCTCGGTCTCCCGCTACGGCATCCATGATCTCGGCGAGAATGCCGACCGCATCACGACATTCATGACTGCGCTCGATGCCGAAGTGCAGAGTGCGCAGCCGGAAGAAGAAACGACCGAACCGGCGCAGTAGGTTGCTTCGCTCTCTCCGCGGGGGATAGATAAGCAGCATCGACCGTTGGTGCGCTTACGCTTCACACCCAATAAGCACCGTCGATCGCCGCGCTACCTTCGGTCCTCACGAGGCCACGCGCGACCATATCCTCAAGATGCGCCAGCACTGACAGCGCCGCCGCGCCGTGCAAGCGCGGGTCGGTCTCGCGGTAGATCACCTTGACCATGGCCGGAATGGTGCGGTCGCCTGCTTTCACCCGTTCCAGAATAGCGCGCTCGCGCATTTTCCTGTGCGCTTTCAGGCCACGCATGAAGGTTTTCGGCTTGGTAACCGGGCCGCCGTGGCCAGGAAAAAACACCTTGTCGTGGCGCTTCAGCAGCCGGTCCAGCGACGCCATATAGTCGGACATCGAGCCATCGGGTGGCGCGACGATGGAGGTCGCCCAAGCCATGATGTGATCTGCGGAAAACAGGATATCCGTACCTTCGAGCGCGAAGACGACGTGATTGGCCGTGTGCCCGGGAGTATGGATGCTTCGCAGCGCCCAACCGTCGCCTTCGATCAGCGAATTGTCGGCGGCACATATGTCCGGCATGAACTCCGTGTCACCGCTCGCATCGAGAAAGTTGATCTCTCCCGTGTGCAACGGGCGGGAGGAGCGGTGCGGTCCTTCTGCCACCAGAATCGCGCCGAGCTCTTCCTTCAACACGGTTGCCAGGGGCGAATGATCGCGGTGGGTGTGGCTGACGAAGATGTGGCTGACCGGGCGCCCGCCGATGGTACGCAGGAGCGTCGTCTTGTGCGCTTCGTCGATGGGACCTGGATCGATCAGCGCCAGGGTATCGTTGCCGATCAGGTAGGAGTTCGTGCCGTGGAAGGTAAAGGGACTGGGATTGTTGACGGTGATACGCTGTATATTCGGCGCAATATCGATGGCTTCGCCATAGTGCGGCGCAAATACCTTGTCGAAAACGAGGTTCATTGATCGGGATTTACCTTTTGTGCGGCTTTCGACGTATTGCAGTGCGGCATGATCCTCAATATACATTTTTCATGAAATGGTGAAAGCTTGAGGCGTGAATTTGTAGGGTTCACGAACTTCCGGAGGATAAGAACATGATTGCTGCCCAGACTCGTTCTCTTGCCGAGACGTTCCAGCCGGAAGGCCAGCTCGCCAAAGCCGTGTGGTTCGTTTCGCTCGCCCTCGTGGGCACTGCGTTGATGACGCTCGCCGCCAAGACCAAGGTCGACATGGTCTTTGTCAACGTGACGATGCAGACGTTTGCGGTGTTCGCCATATCGGCAGCTTATGGTTCGCGGCTTGCCGTTGCGACGATGGCGCTTTACCTGCTCGAGGGTGCACTCGGCATGCCGGTATTCACCGGAACACCGGAAAAGGGCATCGGGCTTGCCTATATGGTCGGACCGACGGGCGGCTATCTCCTGTCGTATATCGCTGCCGCCTGGATTGTTGGTCGCGCTGCCGACAACGGCTTTACTCGCAACCCGATTGTCCTTGGCCTCGCCATGCTGGCCGCCGAGGTGGTTATCCTTGGCATGGGCTTCCTGTGGATGGCCTATCTCTTCGGCTTCGAAAAGGCGCTCGCCTATGGCGTCGGTGTTTTCATTGTAGGCGATATGCTGAAGCTTGCATTGGCCGCAGCGGTTGTTCCAGCGGTTGGATCATTGCTCAAGCGCCGGTGATACCGGCGATTGATTGATTGATGGGCTGCCGTATTGGAGATTCTGACCAACGTTCAAAATGAGCGGACGAAGCTGACCGCGACGTGGCTCAATGGAGCCTCTGTTGCACTTTACGCTGTGGGTGGATTAGCGCCCATGACATCAAGTATTTACAGTTCAATCGGGCCAAGCTTGCTTATCGCAGTTGGCGCGAGCATTTGTATTCTGGGGGCCATTGCACTACATTGATAGCGAGACAGACGCTGAAAGGGTTAAAACCGTGACATTGGAACAGTTTATGCTCTTTATGATTATGCCAGTAGGTGGGCTCCTGATGGGTGCTTTTGCGTTGTTTATTACGCGCAAGGATCGTTCAAATCACAATAAGCCACGCCACCTTCACCGATAAGCTACATTCCTTGCCAGAATATCCCCGCAATCTGATTGGCTATGGCCGTAATCCGCCTGATCCGAAATGGCCGGGTGGCGCGAAGCTCGCTGTGCAATTCGTTGTCAACTATGAGGAGGGCGGAGAAAGCTCGATCCTCGACAATGATCCGGCATCCGAATGCCTGCTGTCGGAAATAGTCGGGGCGCAACCTTGGCCGGGCCAGCGCAATCTCAACATGGAATCGATCTATGAATATGGGTCGCGCGCCGGTTTCTGGCGGCTGTGGCGCATGTTCACGCGCCGTAATCTGCCCGTGACAGTCTACGGCGTGACACTCGCCATGGCGCGCAATCCGGAAGCGGTGGCAGCCATGAAAGAGGCCGATTGGGAAATCGCCAGCCATGGCTTGCGATGGCTTGAATACAAGGATTTTCCCGAAGAACTCGAACGCCAGCATATTCACGAGGCCGTGCGCCTGCATACGGAGATCACCGGCTCGCGGCCGCTTGGAATCTATCAGGGCAAGCCTTCCGACAACACGCTGAAGCTTGTCCTGGAAGAGGGCGGGTTTGTCTATTCCGCCGATAGCTACGCTGACGAACTGCCTTACTGGGTGCAAGGTCCGAAGGGACCGCACCTGATTGTGCCCTATACGCTCGACGCCAATGACATGCGCTTTGCGACGCCGCAGGGTTTCAACTCCGGCGATCAGTTCTTCACTTACCTGAAGGATACGTTCGATTGCCTGCTTGGCGAGGGCAAGGACGGCGCGCCAAAGATGATGTCGGTGGGGTTACATTGCCGGTTGGTAGGGCGCCCGGGACGGGCGGCGGCGCTGGAGCGGTTTCTGGATTACATCCAGCACCACGAGGACGTGTGGATCACACGCCGCATAGATATTGCAAGGCACTGGCATGAAAATCACAGGCCTTGATGTCCGACCGCTAACCAAGCCAGCGTTTGCGCGGTTCGGCGATGTGATCGAGACGCAAGGCGCGGAATTGCGCCTGATCAATGGTGGCACGACCGAGCGCTACCACGATCTTGCCAATATCGACCTGGCGGGCGAAGGCGCGCGGGTGCTGATCAATATCTTCCGGGGCAAGTCCTTTGCGCTGCCTGTCGATATCAGCATGCTGGAGCGTCATCCACTTGGCAGCCAGGCGTTCATACCGCTGCAGAACCGGCCATTTCTGGTTGTGGTGGCTGAGGACGACGGCGGTAAGCCGGGAACGCCTGCCGCCTTTCTGTGCCAGGGCAACCAGGGCGTCAACTACGCCCGCAATGCCTGGCATCACCCGCTGATTTCATTGGACGAAACGTCGGACTTCCTCGTCGTCGATCGTGGCGGCGCAGGTAATAACCTCGAAGAGTACTTTTTTGAGGGTGTGATCTACAGAATTGAAAAACGTCAGGTCGTGAACTCATAAAGGCCAAATGTCGTTGACCGGGAGGTCGAAATCCATGCAATCACCATAAGCGAAATCCTCCCTGAAATTCAAACTGAACAATTACTGGCCGAGACGGATAGACAACATTGCGGCCTCCCGGTCGTCGTCCCCCTTGACGCCCAAGCCCAGCCGGTTGAAGCTGGCAACATGTCACAAACGATACGTTTTTTTCTGAATGGTCAAAAGCAGAAGGCCTCGGTTCGGCCGGATACGACGGTACTGGACTGGCTGCGCAGCGGTCCGCGGCTGACCGGCACCAAGGAGGGCTGCGCCGAGGGCGATTGTGGCGCCTGCTCGGTGCTGATTGGCGACCCTGCGGGCGACGCCGTGCACTACCAGGCCGCCAACAGTTGCATTCTCGCCATGGGCCAGATCGATGGTCGCGCCGTCGTGACGGTCGAAGGTTTGAAGACGGAGCAGCTGCACCCGGTACAGGCGGCGATGGCGGAAAACGGTTCGTCCCAGTGCGGCTTTTGCACACCGGGCATCGTGATTTCTCTGGCCGGTCTTGCAGCGCAAAGAAGCGCTGCGGGAGCCGGTCTTGCAGTGCGCAAAGCCGAAGTCACGGATTCCGACATCCACGATGCGCTGGCCGGCAATCTGTGCCGTTGTACCGGCTACCGACCGATCGTCGAGGCCGCGCGCAAGGCCGGAAATGCGCCGATTGCGGGCCCGCACGTTGCCGCCTTTGCGCAGATCGAACCACGCACGACGATTTCGGCATCCGGTTCGACATTTCATCAACCCCAGTCGCTCAACGATCTGCTGCAACTGCGCAAGGAGAGGCCCGATGCGATATTGCTTGGCGGCGGCACCGATCTTGGCGTCGCGCTGGCGGATTATCATTCCGACTGGAGCGAGGTGATTTCGCTCGCCCGTGTCCGCGAACTGCGTGCCGTGCGCGAGACCGAACATCATTTGAGCTTTGGCGCGGCGGTAACGTGGGAAGAGGTTCTCGCTAGCGTCATTGAATATTACCCCTCCTTTGCGATCTTGATCCGCCGTTTTGGTTCGACCCAGATTCGCTCCATGGGAACCATCGGCGGCAATATCGGCACCGCAAGCCCGATCGGCGACGGCCCGCCGGCGTTGATTGCGCTCGGAGCCGAGATTGAACTTGCTTCGCTGAATGGCCACCGATTCCTGGCGCTCGAAGATTTCTTCCTCGACTATCGCAAGACCGAACTGCGCGCCGACGAGGTGATTGCGTCCGTATCGATCCCGAAGCCCGTGGAGGGCCAGGCGTTCCGCGTCTACAAGATTTCCAAGCGCTACGATCAGGATATATCGACTGTCTGTGGGGCATTTTCCATTGTCCGCGAAGAGGGTCAGGTGCGCAGGGCCCGCATCGCGTTCGGCGGCATGGCGGCAACGCCGCAGCGCGCCGCAAAGGCTGAACAAACCCTGGTCGGCGGTCTATTTGACCAGGCAGCCGTCGACGCCTGCGCCGATGCGATCGCCGTGCAGTTTAAACCACTGAGCGATTGGCGCGGCAGTGCCGAATATCGTTCGCAGGTTGCCGCGAACCTCGCCGAACGATTTTGGCGTGATGTTGCCGGCGAGACGGTGGCGGTCATGTCGCTATGAAGAGAGTGAGATACAGTCATATTGAAGCGTTCTGCTGGCGGGAATTCGTGGACAAGGTCAAGGGGTTTGGCGAGGCCGATGCCTTCCCATCGGACGATGCCGAAGCCCGATGGATTTGGCCCGAATTTACCCGGCCCTTCGGGTTTCCGGCTGGTGGACAACCACTTTGTCAGGGCGTTTCGTCCGATGAACCACATCGGCCTCGCGACCTTCCGCGTGGATTGTCTCACCATCCGGGAAACAGAACGGATTCAATATGACTATATCTCGCTCTGCTGACGCCAAGATCGTCCAGCGCAGCATTGTCGGCAAAGGCATCGCGCATGATTCCGCCGCGCGCCATGTGGCAGGTGAGGCGAACTACATCGACGATATGCCGGAGTTACCTGGCACATTGCATGCGGCCTTCGTCCTTTCGCCGGTGGCGCATGGCCAACTCCACGGCTTCGACGCATCCGAAGCGCTGGCGATGGATGGCGTTGCCGGTGTCTGGGCGGCGAAGGATATACCCGGCCACAATGAAGTCGGGCCAATCCTCCACGGCGAGACACTCTTTGCCGAAGATATTGTCGATCACGAAGGACGGGTGATAGCGGTCGTCGCCGCCCGGGATTTCGAAACGGCCTATCGCGCTGCCAAAAAGGTAAAGCTCGATATCGAGACGCTCGAGCCTGTGCTGGATATCGAAGAGGCGCACCGGCGAAAAAGCTACGTACTGCCATCACAGGAGGTCATCGAGGGCGATGTCGAAACTGCCCTTGCAGGCGCGCCGCATGTCATTGCCGGCAAGCTGCGCATGGGCGGGCAGGACCATTTCTACCTCGAAACCCATATCGCCTATGCCATTCCCGGCGAGAACGGCGAAATGCTGGTGCACTCTTCGACCCAGCACCCGACCGAGGTGCAACATCACGTTGCCGGCATTCTCGGAATACACGCAAACGCTGTGGAATGTCAGGTGCGGCGCATGGGCGGCGGATTTGGTGGCAAGGAAAGTCAGCCGACGATCATTGCCGGAGCTGCCGCGCTCGTCGCCGCCAAGACAGGCAAGCCCTGCAAGATGCGGCTGAAACGCCGCGATGATATGATCGCGACTGGCAAACGCCACGATTACATCGCCAACTGGAAAGCCGGTGTCGACAACAGGGGCCGCATTCTCGGTCTCGACGTGGAATATCTGGCGCGTGCCGGAAATCTGCCGGACCTGACCGGACCGGTGATCACGCGCACGCTGACCCATACGGACAATTCCTATTTTATTCCGAACGCGCGCTTCATCGGCCATGCCTGCAAGACCAATACCGTGTCAAACACGGCGTTTCGCGGCTTTGGTGGTCCGCAGGGGATTATCACCATCGAGGCCGTTATCGATACGGTCGCCCGCGAGTTGAAGCTTGATCCCAATGCGGTCCGGGCGGTCAATTATTATGGCGACGAGACCGGCGACATGACGCCGTATGGCCAGCAGGTCGAGGATAATCGTCTGGTCGAGGTGACGGATGCGGTGCTTGGCTCCGCCGAGTGGGAGCGTCGCCGAGCCGAAATCGACGCGCACAATGCTGCCAATCCTGTTATCCGGCGCGGGTTGGCGATGATGCCGATCAAATTTGGCATCTCGTTCAATCTGACTTCGCTCAATCAGGCGGGCGCGCTGGTCCATGTTTACCTGGACGGGTCGATCTTCCTCAATCATGGCGGCACCGAAATGGGGCAGGGCCTGTTTGTGAAGGTCGCGCAGGTGGTGGCCGAAGTGTTTCAGGTCGAACTCGACATGGTCCGCATATCGTCCACCGCGACAGGCAAGGTGCCGAACACCAGTGCGACGGCGGCTTCGACCGGCTCGGACCTCAACGGCATGGCGGCGTTCAAGGCCGCGACCGCAATCAAGGCACGCATGACACGGGTGGCAGCCGAGCATTTCGATGTCGAAGAAGACGTGATCATCTATCGCGAAGGCCGTGTCCATGCGGACAATCGCTCGGTATCCTTCGGAGAACTGGCGAAAATGGCCTGGGCCAAGCGCATCCAACTCTCGGAAGCCGGACACTATGCAACGCCGAAGATTCATTGGGACGGCAAGACAATGAAGGGCCGGCCTTTCTTCTATTTCAGCTATGGCGCGGCCGTTGCGGAAGTCGCCGTCGACACGCTTACGGGCGAGACGCGTTGCCTGCGTGCCGATATCTTGCAGGACGTGGGTTCGCCGCTCAATCCTGCCATCGACCTTGGCCAGATCGAGGGCGCCTTCGTGCAGGGCATGGGCTGGGTAACGTGCGAGGAGCTTTGGTGGGATAAATCCGGACGGCTGCGGACTGTCGGGCCATCGACCTACAAGATACCCGGATCCCGCGACGTGCCGCCCGAGTTCAATGTGCGCATTCTCGACAATATGCCCAACAGGGAAGAAACGGTGTTTCGCTCCAAAGCAATCGGTGAGCCGCCATTGATGCTTGGCATCTCGGTCTGGCTGGCCATTCGCGATGCAATCGCTTCGATCCATGGCGGGGTGCCGCAGCTGGATTCCCCGGCGACACCCGAGGAGGTGTTGCGAGCTGTGCGGGTCGCGCAAGGGGGATGAAATGACACTTGATGAATTGAACAAGGCAAGCGCCACGGATTTCGTTACAGCGCTAGGCGGTATATTCGAGCACTCGCCCTGGGTTCCGCAAGCTGTCACGAACTTACGGCCTTTTGCCAGCACCGAGGATCTGCACGGAGCGATGGTCAATGCCGTGAACGCCTCAGGGCAGGCGGCGCAACTCGAACTGATACGGGCCCACCCCAATCTCGCGGGTAAGGCGGCGCGGGAGGGAAATCTAACCGCGGAATCGACGGGTGAGCAGAAGGGCGCCGGTCTCGACAGGTTGACGAGCGCTGAGTTCGAGGAGTTTCACCGGCTGAACAACGCATATCAGAGCCGATTCGGCTTCCCTTTTATTCTTGCGGTTCGAGGACATGACAAGCATTCGATCATGGCGGCGTTTCGTCGACGGATGAACCACAATGCGGGAGAAGAGGTGATCGAAGCGCTGCGGCAGATCGCTTTGATCGCACGCTTTCGTCTCGACGATTTATTTGCATGAGGAGGTCTTGATGGGAAAGTTATCCACACATGTGCTCGATACGGCGGCCGGGAAGCCCGCTGTCGGCATGGCGTTGACCCTCCACCGGATAGACGAAACCGGCCGCCATTTGCTCAGGACTGCGGTTACCAATGCCGATGGCAGGACAGACGCGCTCCTGCTATCTCCGGATGAGATGATGGTGGGTCAGTACGAGCTGACGTTCTTCATAGCGGATTATTTCAAGACATCGCAAATTGCGCGTGACGAACCTCCATTCCTCGACGATATTCCTCTTCGATTTTCAATAGCCAATGCCGATGGCAATTATCATGTACCTCTGCTGGTAACGCCTTGGGGGTATTCGACTTACAGAGGGAGTTGAAAAAATCCTCCCTGCATACTGCTCTGGCCTTCACCCGTAAACGCCGGTCACGCTGAAGCTACGAGTCTCGTCGCTCTTGAAATAGACGAGGTTGGATGCGGATGCAGAAGACTGATCCTTGCAGGCGGCCGTGATATTCCCGGTGTTCCCCGGATCGAGAAGAAGGCCGTCTTGCCGGAAAATGCTGCCCAGAAGTTTCTGCATCAGCGGCGAGACATCAACGGCAATGAGGCTGGTAACGGGATCGCCAAGCTGGATCGTATCGCCCGCAGACCATCGCTTGACGTCGTCGGCGTTGCTCACTTGCAATTGATTGGCCGCAGGATCCCATTTGGCGAAGGCCGGTAGCGCAGGTGTTTTGGTTACATTCCAGATGCGGACCATCGATAGGCCGCGCATGGCGGCGCCGAAGAATTCACCGGCGGTATTGCTGGTGAAGGTCGCGATATCAGCCTTGATCGAAGCGAGTTTGGCGGTCTTCAGGGCTTGGGTGCGAACCCCCAACGGCTGGAAAATCACCGTGCCGCTGTCGCCTGACGAGAGGAAAATCAGACCGGACTGCCTCTTGCCGGTGGCCGAATGCGCAATGCCCGAAGGAAAACGGGCAATCCCCGTCGTACTATCGACGGCCATGGCGTCTTGCCAATGATCGCCGTCAGAGCTGGTCTTGATGTGAAAATCACGGCCCCACATTGTGCCCATTTCGGCGCGGCCCTGATAGTTGGACTGGAAAAGCAGCGAGGCGGTATGGCTGTCATCCGCCTTGTTTATTTTCAGCTGATGGCCCCCGCCAACAACGCGGCAGGGCTTTTTAACGCCAGCCGGTTGTTCTCGTCGGCGACCGTATTGATACCGACGGAATCCACCGGATTGGTTCCGCTCGCTATCATTCTCCAGGAATTGCGGTCAAAAACGACAAAGGTTTGTTCTTCTGCAACCCAGGCGTGCCAGCCCTCCTGCGGCTGGAAGAACGCCCAGGCGTCATCCTGCCACGCAGCGATCTGGTCCGTCTTGCCCGCCCAGGACATGACGGCCTCAGACGCGACGATGTAGCGGTCTCCTTCCAAAGGCTCCTGCGGCGCATTTTTCAGTTTGCGGCTCACGATAGAGAGCTGCACCAGCGCATCGAGCGCCCGGATAGCCTCATTGTGGGTTACATGCTTCTGCGCTTGCGACGGCGCAATATAAGGTAGTTTGAGGTTCGTCGTCGTCTGGTCCATCGGGCTGTCCTTTCAGCAATCGATCAAGACCAACGACTCTAAGGCCACGGCACAGGTGGTGGATAAACCGCCAGCGAGGAAACGGCTGCAGCAACAACCTTGCAACGCTTTTTTTGAAGATCGATGCAACCTGCATTCGTTGCCTTCTCCCAATCCAACCGGGTTTCTGTTGATTTCCAAGCACGTCCTGGTTGACGGTTGAAACCGGCATTGCATTTATAACGCCCTATGTTACTGGTCTTGCGTTTATATCAGGTGAGGCACACACCGAACCCGGCAGGTCTTTATTCTCCGAGCACTGAGGATTAATGAAATTGGAAATCTTTCGGCAAAGCGTCTCGATGATGCCGCGTCGTTACAAGCAGATACTCCTTGTCATTTTTGACATGGTTACGCTGACATTCGCCATTTGGCTCAGTTATTTGCTGAGATTCGGTGAGTTTTTTATCCCGAACAGCGAACAGGCTTTGCTGATGATCGCAGCGCCGCTGATTGGTCTGCCGGTGTTCGTGCGTTTCGGTCTGTATCGGTCAGTCATCCGCTACCTTCCTGACAAGGCAATCTGGACCATGATCCAGGCCGTGACGATTTCGGTCATTCTCTGGGTCTGCCTCGCCTTCCTGACGCTCATGACCGGTGCCGAAGGTGTGCCGCGCGCCATACCATTTCTCTATTGGGTGCTGAGCATCGGTCTCATCTGCGGCAGCCGCTTTGCCGCAAAATGGCTGCTGTGGAGCCCCTTGCGTGAAAAGCTGCTGGCGCGGCAGTGTCTCATATTCGGGGCGGGCGATGCCGGCCGCCAATTGGCAAACGCTCTGAGGTCACAAAATGAAGTTTTCGTCGCGGGTTTTGTCGATGACGACAAGAGCCTGCATGGCATGGATATTCTTGGCATCCGTGTTTATCCGACATCGCAGCTCGAGACTCTCATCGATAATTTCGGCATCAACGAGATGATTGTAACGACCTCGTCGCTGAGCGGCATTCAGCGCCGCCGCCTGATCGGCAGGTTGAAGTCCCTTGATGTCAAAGTTCGGATTCTCCCGGCGATTTCCGATCTGACCGCGGGAAAATATCTGATCAGCCATCTGCGCGACATCGATATCGATGACCTGTTAGGACGCTCGCCAGTGCCGGCCGATCCCACCCTGCTCGACAAGACCGTGGAAGACCGCGCTATTCTCGTGACTGGCGCTGGCGGATCGATCGGGTCCGAGCTTTGCCGCACCATCGTCAAGCTGGCGCCGGCGAAGCTGGTCGTTTTCGATGTCAACGAGCACAGCATCTATCAGCTCCATCGCGAGCTCGCCGCTGTCAGCGATTGTCTGATCGTACCGGTGCTCGGTTCCATCGCCGACGCGCCGTTGATCAGAAACGTCCTTGCAACGCATAAGATCGAGAATGTCTATCATTGTGCCGCCTATAAGCATGTGCCGCTGGTGGAGGAAAATGTTGTCGAGGGCGCGCGAAACAATGTCGTCGGCACGGATGTACTGGCCGCATTGTCGCGCGAGGCGGGGGTCAGAAATTTCGTCCTCATTTCGTCCGATAAAGCAGTGCGGCCGTCGAATGTCATGGGCGCGACCAAGCGCTGGGCCGAGCTTATCGTACGCTATAATGGCGATGAGGCGAGCAGGCAGGGCAGCGGGCAGATTTTTGCGTCGGTACGCTTCGGCAATGTGATCGGTTCCAGCGGTTCGGTCGTGCCGCTGTTTCGCGAGCAAATTGCCCATGGCGGTCCGTTGACGGTTACCCATGACGATATGACCCGCTATTTCATGTCGGTGCGCGAAGCTGCGGAACTGATCATTCAGGCGGGAGCGCTTTCCGAGGGCGGCGATATTTTGCTCTTGGAAATGGGCGAAGCCGTGCGCATCCGTGATCTTGCAGAAAACATGATTCTTCTTGCTGGCCTTTCGATCAAGGACAGCCTCCATCCGGAGGGTGATATCGAAATCGTCACCGTCGGCATACGCGATGGCGAAAAACTCCATGAAGAGCTGTTCTACGATCCGACTGGTGTATCGCCGACGAACCATTCCAAAATCCTGCGCGCCAAGCGTGGCGCCAATTCTGTGAACCATTTGCCGGAAGCGATTGCAGAGTTGCGGCAGCTGATCGAAAAACAAGATGCAGAGGCGGTACGCAAGTTGCTCTTCGAGTACGCCAAATCCTAGAGAGCAGATTTTAGCTATTCAGAGCCCTTGGGGTTTCCGGCTGGCGGATACCCACTTTGGCAGGCCGGTGTCGTCCTATGGATAAACATCCGCCACCTCGGTGTGGATTGTCTCGGCCTCCGGGAGCCAGAACCGGTTTTGAATAGACAAAATTGGTCTAGCGCACTTTGGCTCGAAACCGGAGCAAGACGAACCCGACGCCAATCAGCGCCATGAGAATAGCTGCGGCACGGAATAGACCGTGTTGTGCCGCTGCAATGGCGCAGGCTCCAAGTATGACATTGAGCACGCCAGCGCTAATGACAATGTCCCAGACCGACCAGCCGGACCGTTTTGCTACCTGATAGGCATGCTTGGAATGCGCCGCGAAAATATTGTCGCCTGCTGCCAGACGCATGAACAGCGTCGATGTTGCATCGGCGATGAAAAACAATGGCAGGATGAGCCCGGCCCAGACCGACAGATCATGACCAAGCCGAAAGAAGGCAAGCCCGCTGAGCAATCCGATGGGCAGGCTGCCGGAATCGCCGAGAAACACGCTCGCCTTCGGCCGGTTGAAGATGGCGAAGCCAGCGAGACTGCCGGCGATCGAAGCGGCAAGGCTGCCGGTCCCGAACGCGGCAAGCCCGAAGACAGCGAATAGGGCAAGCAAAGAGAGGGGAACGCCGAGACCTGATACGACCATCAGGTCAAGCCCGTCCATGAAATTGGTGAGGTTGATGAAATAGACGAGGGCAAGAACGAGAAGGCCACGTTCCAGAAGGAAAGGCAGAAGTTCCGGCAGCAGGCGGAAGTCCGCCCCGAGCCCATAGACAGCAACCGCCGAGGCCACGAGCTGCGATGCAAGCCGGATTGTCTCGGGCAGATGGTGGCGGTCATCGAGGAAACCCACAACCCATAGCACAACGGCGGCAATGGTTGTTGCGCTGAGAAACTGCAGGTCAAGACCGGACACGGGGCCGAATACCCAAAGTGAGACAATGATGACTGGAACGATGGCGAGACCGCCCAGTTGTCGCGCCGGCTGCGTGTGATTGGAGCGCTCGGTTATGGCTGCACCGAGGAAATTCGCAGGAAGCGCCCGCGTTATGATCGCCAGCAAGAAGGCACTTGCGACGGCAGCGGCAAGAAAAGAAGCGATAATGGCGGCCAATGCTGATTCCCGTATTTAAACGACCTCGGAGTGGTCACTTAGCACTCTTGGAAATTCCTTGAGAAGTGCTGTTTTGCCGTTTGGGCATGGGGCAAGGGGCCGTTTCCACCAGATTATAAGGAAGGCGGTGTGCGTGGTTCGACAAGCTCACCATGAGGGAGGTGGTTTGATTGCAGGGAGCCAAGAGATGCTACGTTGGCGATTAGCGTTGCAATCCTCAACCTCCCTCATGGTGAGCTTGTCGAACCACGCACAGTACAACGGTCCAGGCGTTCAGTGACTGCTAAGGGCAACCAAAAACGCGGAAACAATTGCGGGAAAGGTACAAACTCACCAATCATTCACATTGCGCAACCTGGAACCAGAGGTTATAAGGCCGCGCTGTCACGCCGAATATTCCCATCAGCGTCGACATTTTGGGGCGTAGCCAAGTGGTAAGGCAGCGGTTTTTGGTACCGCCATTCGGAGGTTCGAACCCTCCCGCCCCAGCCATTCATTTCATGAGAAGACCTGTTCCTTTCCGGCCAATCATTGCTATAGATCATTGGCAAAAGACTTGAAAGGAAACGAATATGGCACGTCGCATCGCGGTCGTTGGTAGCAACATGACCGATCTCGTTACGTCGATCATCCGCATGCCTGCGCCGGGAGAAACTTTGGAGGCGCCGGCATTTTCAATGGGATTTGGCGGCAAGGGAGCCAATCAGGCAGTCGCAGCTGCAAGACTTGGCGCTGATGTGATGATGGTCACCAAGGTTGGTGACGACGTTTTCGGTCAAAGCACCATCGACAACCTCAAGAGCAACGGCATCGATGTTTCGCATGTCGGGACGGTCACGGGTAAATCGAGCGGTGTTGCACCGATTTTTGTCGATGAAAGCGGCGAGAACTCGATCTTTATCATCAAGGGCGCGAACAATGATCTGAAGCCCGCCGATATCGATGCTGCCGCAGAAGATTTGAAGCGCTGCGACCTCATCCTCATGCAATTGGAAGTGCCGCTCGAGACAGTCTATTACACGATTGCATTCGCCGATCGGCATGGCATCGAAACCATCCTCAATCCCGCACCCGCTGCGCCTGATCTCGATCCGAAACAGGTCACAAAGGCGACCTTCGTCGTTCCCAACGAAACCGAACTGGCGCTGCTGACGGGCATGCCCACCGGGACAGACCCCGAGATCGAAACGGCAGCGCGTTCCTTGATCGACAAGGGAATCCGCACGGTCATCGTCACTCTCGGCTCCCGCGGCGCGCGCCTGATTACGGCAACTTCCTCGACATTGATCGATCCCCTCAAAGTCAAGCCGAAAGACACGACAGGCGCCGGTGATGCTTTCATCGGCAGCTTTGCTCGCTATTATGTAGAGGGTCGGGAGCTCGAAGCTTCGCTCAGAAAAGCGGCGCTCTATGCCGCTGACTCAATTACCCGCGAAGGCACACAGAAGTCCTATGCGACGGCCGAAGAATTCAATCAATTTCTGCAAAATCGCTCGAAATAATCAGACATATCGGGAGGAAACATGCTCAAGAATCTGGATCCATTGTTGAATGCGGACGTCCTCTACGCTCTGAGGGCTATGGGCCATGGCGACCGGCTGGTCATATGCGACACTAATTTTCCGGGGGATTCCATTGCGCGCCAGACACGGCTCGGCCGGCTGTTGCGCATTGACGCGGTGACCGCGCCGCGTGCCGCGCGTGCCATTCTCTCGGTCATGCCGCTCGACACGTTCGTCGATGACGCCGCCGCGCGCATGGAAATCGTCGGCAGTCCCGATGAAATTCCTGATGTGCAGGTAGAAATGCAGGCGGAGATCGACGCCGCAGAAGGCAAGCATTGGCCGATGGTCTCCATCGACCGGATGGATTTCTATGAACACGCCAAGAATGCCTACTGCGTCATCGCCACTGGCGAGCGGCGGTTCTATGGGTGTTTTATCCTAACGAAGGGCGTGATCCCGCCAGAAGATCTTCGATAACCGCTCTGACGGCCAGCTGGTGTGGCTTTCTGTGCTTCCGGCGCTCATGGACCCGAAAGTCCACTGCGCTCCGGTTCTCGAAAATCACACCAGCTGTCTTATCAAGCTGGATTCTCGATGGGTCTTTCAAAGTCACCCTAAAATCCGGGATCAATTTTCCACGGATTGCATCTTTTAAAAAAGCTGGACTCCGTCGTTGCCCGGCCATGGAATCGCATTCTGATAAAATGTCGTTCACGGCAATAAATTGGCGCGGATTTCCAGTCCCTTGTGAAACCATCCTTTCCTTAAAGGCCGCCCTTCCACTATGTTGCCGCGAGCAATGGCGATATTGATGCGCCGCGTGATTCAGTTGATAGTCGTTGCGGCTGGTGCTGGCAGCGAGAGTGGATAGTAATTTTCATGACCAAGAACCTGACGCATCTCCAGCGTCTTGAAGCCGAAGCAATCCATATTTTTCGTGAGGTCGCGGCGACGTTCTCCAATCCCGTGATGCTTTATTCGATCGGCAAGGATTCGTCCGTTATGCTTCATCTGGCGATGAAGGCCTTCTATCCGGCCAAGCCGCCATTTCCGTTCCTCCACGTCGATAGCACGTGGAAATTCAAGGAGATGATCGCATTTCGTGATTCAGAAGCTCAGCGGCTTGGCTTCGATCTCCTCGTGCACAGCAATCAGGAAGGCATCGAGCAGGGCATCGAGCCCTTCACGCATGGCTCCAACACGCATACGCACATCATGAAAACCGTCGCGCTGCGGCAGGCACTCGACAAATACGGGTTCGATGCGGCATTCGGTGGCGCACGCCGTGACGAGGAAAAGTCTCGTGCCAAGGAGCGGATTTTCTCGTTCCGCAATGCGCAGCATTCCTGGGACCCGAAGAATCAGCGGCCGGAAATGTGGAAAATCTACAACACACGCGTTGCCAAGGGCGAATCCATCCGCGTGTTTCCGATCTCCAACTGGACCGAACTGGATATCTGGCAATATATCATGCAGGAGGAAATTCCGATCGTTCCGCTGTACTTCGCTGCGAGGCGTCCGGTTGTCGAGCGTGACGGCATGCTGATCATGCGCGATGACGAACGGATGCAACTGCTTCCCGGCGAAGTGCTGCAGCAGAAAATGGTGCGGTTCCGCACGCTTGGCTGCTATCCTCTGACAGGAGCGGTTGAGTCCGACGCGGCAACGCTGCCGGAAATCGTCAGCGAAATGCTCGTGTCACGCACCTCCGAGCGCCAAGGGCGCATGATCGACAAGGACGAGGCGGGCTCCATGGAGAAGAAGAAGCGTGAGGGCTATTTCTGATGTCTAAGCTGGGACAGATCAAGATTTCGCCCGCAGCTTCAGCCGCCGAGGAAATCAGCGCCTATATGGCCGAACAAGAGAAGAAATCGCTGCTGCGGTTCCTTACTTGCGGCTCCGTCGATGACGGCAAATCCACGCTCATCGGGCGTCTGCTCTACGATACCAAATTGATCTTCGAGGACCAGCTGGCAGCGCTGACCAAAGATAGCCGCAAGCACGGCACCAATGGCGAAGATATCGATTTCGCCCTGTTGGTAGACGGGCTGGAAGCTGAACGCGAGCAAGGCATCACCATCGACGTCGCCTATCGCTTCTTTTCGACGCCGAAGCGCAAGTTCATCGTTGCCGATACGCCTGGTCATGAACAATACACCCGCAACATGGCGACCGGCGCTTCGACCGCGGACCTTGCAATCGTGCTGGTCGATGCGCGGCAGGGTATTCTTCGCCAGACGCGGCGCCACAGCTTCATCGCGTCACTGCTTGGTATTCGCAACATCATTCTTGCCGTCAACAAGATCGATCTTGTGGACTATTCCCAGGATATTTTTGACAAGATTGTTGAGGATTATCAGGAGTTTGCCAGCAAACTTGGATTCAAGACAATACAGGCCATTCCGCTTTCGGCGCGCTTTGGCGACAATGTCATCGGGCCATCGGCGAACCTGCCCTGGTACAAGGGACCAGCGCTTCTGCAGCATCTGGAAAACGTGCCGTTGGAAAGCGCGGATGACGCACGTCCGTTCCGCTTTCCGGTTCAGTTCGTCAACCGGCCCAACCTCGACTTCCGCGGTTTTTCCGGCACCATTGCCTCGGGCAGCGTTGCGCCGGGCGACGAAGTCGTCGTCGCCAAATCCGGCAAGTCCTCGCGGGTCAAGCGCATCGTCACGTGGGATGGCGATCTCAACTCTGCCGGCGAGGGCGAAGCGGTCACGATCGTTCTCGATGACGAGATCGAGGTTTCGCGCGGCAATATGCTGGTGGCGCCCGAAGCACGGCCTGACGTCGCGGACCAATTCGCCGCCAACGTCGTGTGGTTCGCCGAGCATGCGTTGATCCCGGGGCGATCCTACATTCTGCGGACTGAAACCGATCAAGTCACTGCGACGATTACAGATCTCAAATATCGAATCGATATCAATAGTTTCGCGCAAGAAGCGGCCAAATCGCTTGATCTGAATGAAGTTGGCGTGGTCAACATTTCGACGCAGGTGCCAATCGCGTTCGATGCCTACAAGTCGAACCGCTCGACAGGGTCCTTCATCCTGATCGACCGCCTGACCAATGCGACGGTCGGCGCCGGCATGATCGACTTTGCTCTACGGCGTGCATCCAACGTGCATTGGCAGGCGCTCGATGTCGACAAGGCATCGCGCGCTGCGCAAAAAGACCAGAAGCCCGCAGTCGTGTGGTTCACCGGCCTATCGGGTTCCGGCAAATCGACGATCGCCAATCTGGTCGAGAAACGCCTGTCGTCACTGGGCAAGCACACCTATATTCTCGACGGTGATAATGTCCGTCATGGCCTCAATCGCGATCTTGGCTTTACCGAAGAAGACCGCGTCGAGAACATCCGCCGTGTCGGCGAAGTGGCCAAGCTGATGGCGGACGCCGGATTGATCGTGCTCGTATCGTTCATTTCGCCGTTTGCTTCCGAGCGCCGCATGGTGCGCGAACTGCTGGATGATGGTGAATTCCTCGAGATCTTTGTCGATACGCCGTTCGAGGAGTGTGCGAAGCGCGATCCCAAGGGGTTGTATGCGAAGGCACTGCGTGGCGAGATCAAGAATTTCACCGGCGTGGACTCGCCCTATGAAGCACCGGAGAATCCGGAACTGCATTTGCAGACAGTTGGTCGGACAACGGAAGAGCTGGCGTCAGAGGTTGAAAAGCTTCTTGTAGAGCACGGCATTATCTTCAACTACGATCAAAGTTCCTGGTCGATTTAGGCCATGCTGATATCAAGCCATGCTGGCCCGATCGCGAATCTCGCCATGGCCGTGGGAAACAGGCCAGAGGGAAGGGCATGAACGCCTTAAACTATCCTGCCCTGCTTCAGATGTTCGAATCCACGGCGATTGTTGCTGGACGCGAAATTCTGCGCATTTACATAGAGGGCTGCGACGTGGCGTTGAAAGACGACAAGTCGCCGGTCACCGCTGCTGATCACGCGGCGGAAGCCATCATCCTGGAGGCGCTGCGTCAGGCAACGCCCGATATTCCGATCGTGGCGGAGGAAGAGATTTCCAGCGGGCATGTGCCCGGTGATCTCGGCAACCGCTTTTATCTGGTTGATCCGCTCGACGGCACGCGGGAGTTCGTCAATCGCAATGGGGATTTCACCGTCAACATCGCCTTGATCGAAGACGGCGCTCCGGTGCTGGGCATCGTCTATGCTCCGGTACGCGGGTGGCTGTTTACCGGCGGCCGGAACGGCGCGCAGGAAGTGACCGTCGATTCCACGGGGAGTGTAACCACGCGCAACAGCATCTCGTGCCGGACTGCGCCGAAGGAGATGATCGCCGTTGCCAGCCGCTCGCACCGTACGCCGGAAACGGATGAGTATCTGAAGGATTTTGCCATCGCCAATTGCGTCTCGGTTGGCTCATCGATCAAATTCGGACTGTTGGCGCGGGGCGAAGCGGATATCTATCCGCGGCTTAGCCGAACGATGGAATGGGACACGGCGGCGGGTGACGCGGTTCTCCGCGCCGCGGGCGGCATCACGCTGACCCTCGACGGCAAGCCACTGACCTATGGCCGCCGCAACCAGGCCAATGATGCTGACTTCGCTAATCCCAGCTTTGTGGCGCGCGGAAGGTTCTAGAGCCTTTCATAGTTGGCTGGAAGCGTTCTCGCCCGTGTCTTTTTCAATTTCGGGGTGATGCGCAGTGGCAGAAACCACATAGCGTTACCTCCTGTCTCGCGAGCAAGGCCCTTGCCCGAGGTCAGACAGGCCAATCTTCCCTGATACACCGCTGGCTCGGTGTTTTCTGCTTCACTCACAAAACCCGGCAAAGGTGGCTGCGATGATCCTTGGCGGCAACGAATGCAGGGTTGTATTCGCCAGGTCGCGGCGGCGTTCCAAGTTGTGCCGCCAAGCCCTTTTATGCGGCATACTTCTTCCGTGCTAAAATAATTGGCAGGGACATTTAACAAAGGCGTGGAGTAGGCTACGGTTCTTCGGGGACAAGCATTTCAGAAAAAAATTTGAGGCGACATGGCAATTCACGCAGCAGTCTATCATCTGACCCACTATAAATATGACCGCCCGATCATGCTCGGGCCGCAAGTGATCCGTCTGCAGCCTGCGCCCCATTCCCGGACCAAAGTTCTCAGCCATTCGTTGAAGGTCAGTCCGGCCAATCATTTCGTCAATCTGCAGCAGGACCCCTATGGCAATTTCCTGGCGCGCTTCGTTTTCCCGGAGCCGGTGACGGAACTCAAGATCGAAGTTGATCTCATCGCCGACATGACGGTCTACAATCCGTTCGACTTTTTCGTGGAACCCGTCGCCGAGACTTGGCCCTTCGCTTACCCTGATGACATAAAAGAAGACCTGTCGATCTATCTGAAACCGGACCCGATCGGTCCGCTGCTCTCGAATTTTCTTGCGACTGTCGATCGTACTGCAACAAACACCGTGAATTTCGTCGTGGATCTCAATGCGCGTATCCAGCGGGAAGTTGGCTATGTCATTCGAATGGAAACCGGTGTGCAGGAGCCGGAAGTGACGCTGGACGTTCGCACGGGCTCTTGCCGTGATTCGAGCTGGTTGCTGGTGCAGGCGTTACGCCATCTTGGTCTGGCGGCACGGTTTGTTTCCGGTTATCTGATCCAGTTGAAGCCCGATCTGGTTTCGCTGGACGGGCCCGCCGGCACGAGCCAGGATTTCACCGATCTTCATGCATGGTGCGAGGTATATCTGCCGGGTGCTGGCTGGATCGGTCTTGATCCGACATCCGGTCTTTTGACTGGCGAAAGCCACGTGCCGCTTGCTGCCACGCCGCATTATCGCAACGCGGCTCCGATTTCTGGCATGGCGGAACCCGCTAATGTCGAATTCGGCTTCGATATGCGTGTTACACGCGTCTCCGAACACCCGCGCATCACCAAACCATTCTCCGATGAATCCTGGACAGCGCTGGATGCACTCGGTGAAAAGGTCGACGCGTTTCTCAAAGAGCGCGATGTGCGCCTGACAATGGGCGGCGAGCCGACATTCGTATCGATCGACGATTTCGAATCCGGAGAGTGGAATACCGATGCGGTCGGCCCCACCAAACGCGAAAAGGCAGACAAGCTTATCCGCCGCCTGCGCGAACGTTTCGCTCCGGGCGGGTTCCTGCACTACGGGCAGGGAAAGTGGTATCCCGGCGAGAGCCTTCCACGCTGGACGTTCTCGCTCTACTGGCGCAAGGACGGCAAGCCGATCTGGATCAATCCGGAGTTGATTGCAGCCGAGACCAGCGTGGCAAAGATCAAACCGGACGATGCGGGCAAGCTTCTGACCGGCATGGCCGAGGTGCTCGGTGTCGAGAACGAGATGGTCACGCCTGCTTACGAAGACCCGGCCGAATGGATCGTCAAGGAAGGCAATCTGCCTGCCAACGTCGATCCCTCCAATTCCAAGCTCAAGGATCCGGAAGAGCGCAGCCGCATGGCCCGCGTCTTCGAGCGCGGCTTGACGGAACCGACCGGCTTTGTTCTTCCCGTGCAGCGCTGGAACAGCCAGGCCGCTGCTGGCCCGCGCTGGCGTAGCGAGAGGTGGACAACGCGCCGCGGCAAGCTTTTCCTGGTGCCGGGTGATTCACCTGTCGGCTATCGCCTGCCGCTCGGTTCCTTGCCGCACATTCCTCCATCTGAATATCCGTTTATCGTTCCCGTAGACCCATCTGTCGAGCGCGGCGCTTTGCCGGATTCGGTTGCTCAGCCTGGAGCGGCTCCTCGGGACGCGCCCCAGACTGTGGCCTCGTTCACCGCGGCCGAGGGCACCCAGCAGGAGCGCGTCGAGCAGGAGCTAGGTGAAATCGGCGGTGCAGTGCGCACGGCCATTTCGGTTGAACCGCGCGATGGCCGATTGAGCGTTTTTATGCCGCCGGTCGAGGCGCTGGAAGACTATCTCGAACTTGTTGGCGCGGCGGAAGCTGCGGCGGCAAGGTTGGGGGTGCCGGTCCACATCGAAGGTTACGGGCCGCCGCAGGACCCTCGCATCAATGTCATTCGCGTTGCGCCAGATCCCGGTGTCATCGAGGTGAATGTTCATCCGGCGTCGAACTGGCGCGAATGCGTCGAGATAACGACGGCTGTCTATGAAGAAGCGCGGCAGACGCGGCTTGGCGCTGACAAATTCATGATCGACGGCCGCCATACCGGTACTGGCGGCGGCAATCATGTTGTGGTCGGCGGCGAGACACCGAACAACAGTCCGTTCTTGCGCCGGCCTGATTTGCTGAAAAGCCTCGTTCTACATTGGCAGCGTCACCCGTCACTGTCCTATCTGTTCTCGGGGATGTTTATCGGGCCGACAAGCCAAGCGCCGCGATTCGATGAAGCGCGCCATGACAGTCTTTACGAGCTCGAGATCGCGATGGCGCAGGTGCCTCTACCCGGCAAGGGTACGCCGCCGCTGCCTTGGCTCGTCGACCGCCTGTTCCGCAATCTGCTGGTCGACGTGACGGGCAATACGCATCGCTCGGAAATATGCATCGACAAGCTGTTTTCTCCAGATGGTCCGACTGGAAGACTGGGCCTGGTCGAGTTTCGTGGATTCGAGATGCCGCCCAATGCACGTATGAGCCTCGCGCAGCAATTGCTGGTGCGCGCATTGATCGCGCGGTTCTGGAATACGCCGATCGAGGGGAGCTTTGTGCGCTGGGGCACCACGTTGCATGACCGTTTCATGCTGCCGGCCTTCGTCTGGCAGGACTTTCTGGATGTACTGGCTGATCTGCGCCAGAACGGCTTTGATTTTCGCCCGGAATGGTTCGAGGCGCAACTCGAGTTCCGCTTTCCGTTCTGCGGCGAAATTGAGAATGAGGGCGTCAAGCTTGAACTGCGCCAGGCGTTGGAACCGTGGCATGTCATGGGGGAGCAAGGTGCGATTGGCGGTACGGTGCGTTTCGTCGATAGTTCGGTCGAGCGGCTTCAAGTCAAGGTCGAAGGCTTCAATCCTGCCCGCCATAGCGTCGCCTGCAATGGGCGCGAAGTGCCGCTGAAAATGACCGGCGTGCAAGGCACGGCCGTCGCCGGTGTCCGCTACAAGGCGTGGCAGCCCCGATCCGGCCTCCACCCTATGATCCCGGTCAATACGCCGCTTGTGTTCGACCTCTACGATCAATGGTCGGGACGTGCCATCGGCGGTTGCGTCTATCATGTCGCACATCCGGGCGGCCGCAGCTATGATACGTTTCCGGTGAACTCAAACGAGGCGGAAGCACGCAGGCTTACCCGGTTTGAGCCGCGTGGGCACACGGCTGGAGCTTACGAGCTTAGAAGGGAACAGCCCGCAGCGGAGTTTCCGATGACACTTGATCTGCGAAGGCCACGCGTGTGAACACAGGTATCGAAAAGCGACGATGTCAAAGGTGAGCCAAGCTCCATCCCTCGCCCGTTCGGGCCTGCTTGCAAGCTATAAGCCCCTGCCTGGCGTAGCCGACGAGATGATCGATCCATCGGGTGCGGTGCGGCCGGGCTGGGAAACGCTGCTCCACACGCTCGACCAGATTGGTCCTGAAAAGCTCGCGACTCGTTTTGCCCGCGCCAACCAGTACTTGCTCGATGCCGGTGTGTTTTACCGTGTCTACGATGAGAACGGCACGCAGGAACGCGAGTGGCCGCTGGCGCATATCCCGATTCTGATCAATGAAGCTGATTGGCAGACAATCACTGCCGGCCTCACCCAGCGAGCCGACCTCCTGGAGGAGATCGTCGCGGATATCTATGGCGAGACAAAACTGATCCGCGATGGAGTATTGCCGCCGGATCTGATTGCGTCCAACCCGGAATTCCTGCATCCGCTGGCAGGCGTAAAACCGGCGAGCGGCCATTTCCTGCATTTCTGCGCATTCGAACTTGGGCGTGCGCCTGATGGCCGGTGGTGGGTGCTGGGCGATCGCACGCAGGCGGCTTCCGGTGCCGGTTTCGCACTCGAAAACAGAGTGGCGACGACACGCGCACTTTCGGATATTTCCGGTGCCATGAACGTGTACCGTCTCGCGGGGTTCTTCAAGGATTTCCGCGATTCGCTGCAGAGCCTCGTCACTGATCCACAGGGACGTGCTGCGATTCTGACACCTGGACCCAACAACGAGACCTATTTTGAACATGCCTATATTGCCCGGTATCTCGGCTTCATGCTTCTGGAAGGTGATGACCTGACAGTCAGCAACGGCCGGGTGATGGTGCGCACTGTCTCCGGTCTCAAGCCTGTCGACGTTTTATGGCGGCGGATGGATGCCGCATATATGGACCCGCTCGAGCTTAAAACCGACTCGTGGATCGGCACGCCCGGCATTGTCGGGGCACTCCGTCAGCAGTCGGTCTCGCTAGTCAACGCGCTCGGCTCCGGAATACTCGAAACGCGTGCTCTTCTGGCGTTTCTGCCGGCGATTTCCAAGGCGCTGCACAATCGCGATCTCGCGCTTCCAAGCATTGCCACCTGGTGGTGCGGGCAGGAGAAGGAGCGCAAACATGTCATAAACCGGCTCGACCAGATGATGGTTGGCCCGGCACTTTCGACGCGCCTTCCTTTCGAGGATGTGGACGCAACAGTGCTTGGCTCGTCGCTCGATGCCGATGCGAGGGCCGCGCTTCTCGGCAGGCTGGAGAAAGACGGGCGCGGCTTGGTCGGCCAGGAAAAAGTCAAGCTTTCGACCACGCCGGTCTATGTCAATGGCAAGCTGGAACCGCGGCCATTCGTGTTGCGTGTTTTTGCGGCGCGCCACAAGGACGGCTGGAGCTTCATGCCGGGCGGCTTTGCCCGGGTCGGGCGCACGATGGACACCGCGGCGATTGCCATGCAGCGGGGCGGACAGGCGGCCGATGTCTGGATTACGAGTAGCGGATCCGTTCCCAAGGATACATTGCTGCCACGCGAGGATGACACATTCCGGCGTAATGTGCCGGGCACGCTGCCTAGCCGCGCTGCTGAAAATTTGATGTGGATGGGGCGCTACATCGAGCGCGCTGAAGGCACAGCGCGGATACTGCGCGCCTGCCATGCGCGCTATGCCGAAGCGGCGAATATGGAAATTCCGCTGCTGGTGGAAATGCGCGCCTACCTGAAGCCGCTTGGCGTCAATCTGGATACGGCAATTCCAAAGGGGTTACAGCGCTCCATTGACGGCGCCATGTTGAGTGCGGGCCGCGTCCGCGACCGATTCTCGCCCGACGGCTGGCTGGCATTGCGCGACCTGTCGAAGACGATTCACCGTTTTAACGATGCGGTTTCGCCGGGCGATGATGCCACGCGCGCCATGACGATTATCCTGCGCAAGCTCGCCGGATTCTCCGGCCTTGTGCATGAAAACATGTATCGTTTCACGGGATGGCGGTTCCTCGAAATCGGCCGCCGCTTGGAGCGTGGCATCCAGATGACGCGCATTCTGGCGACGCTGTCGCGGGATGACGCGGCAGAGGGCGCCCTGGAAATGCTGCTCGAGATTGGCGACAGCGTCATGACCCATCGGCGCCAGTACAGCGTTTATTCAGGCCGTCTCAGCGTGCTTGACCTCCTGGGGCTCGATCCACTCAATCCGCGCTCGATCATCTTCCAGCTTGACGCGCTTAAGACGGAATTTGGTCTGCTGCCGGCGCGTGATGCGGACACTCACATGCCTCAATTTTCCAAGGAAGTGCTGCGTCTGCATACGGAGCTTGCGATTATGGAGGCGAGCGACCTCACGCCTGAAAAGCTCGAGACAATAGAATTCGAATTGGGCAATCTTTCCAATATGATTTCCGACACCTACTTCGCCTGAAGGCTTAGGCCGTACACTCGTTATAGGATCGACAATGACGCCCGAAACGGCAAGAAGATGCGAGGAGAAGCGTAGAGGGCGGGGCCCGTCCTCCGGCCACTTTGGTGCAATGGCTCGAAAGCGGGCAAACCGGCCCGTCGCCTTTGCTCCTCGTATCCGAAGGAAAAGCCTCACACCATCTCCACCCTACAGTGAGGTTTCGGCCTAGCATGTTGTACAATATCCGCCTTCATCTTCACTACGATTATGAGCGGTCTGCTGCGGGTGGGCGGCACCACATCCGGGTCATGCCGCAGGCGATGCCCGGCATTCAACGCATTGTCGCCTCCAGCCTCTCGTTCGATCCGGTTTCAGCGGAGCGCTCCGAATTTACGGACTTTTTCTCCACCAGCGTGACCTCGATCGTCTATCGCAATCCGCATGAGACGCTTGATGTGACGATGATGGCACGGGTGAATGTGACGCGGCCGCAGAATATGCTCGATGTTTCGCCCGATCTTGCCGGACTGCGGAAGGAGATACGCAGCGTCTGGTCGATTGCCGCCGATGCGCCGCACCATTTCCTGGCCACGAGCGCTCACGCAGCGATCGACTCGGATATCACGGCCTACGCGGCGCAAAGCCTTGTCGATGCGCGGACGGTGATTGAAGTGGTCAATGATCTCAACAAGCGCATCCATGCGGACTTCACCTATGATGGTGATGCGACGGACGTGCGGACGACCGCGCGTCAGGCATTCGATCTGAAGGCGGGTGTATGCCAGGATTTCAGCCACGTGATGATTGCAGGGCTGCGCGGACTGGGCATTCCGGCCGGTTACGTCAGCGGTTTTTTGCGAACAATCCCGCGGCCGGGCAAGGAGCGGCTGGAAGGCGCTGATGCGATGCACGCTTGGGTGCGCGCATGGTGCGGACGGGAAGCCGGATGGCAGGAGTTGGATCCGACCAACAATATGGTTGCGGGGAACGATCACATCACCATTGGCTACGGCCGCGACTACTCCGATGTGTCACCCATTGTGGGCGTGCTCAAGACAAGCGGTTCGCAAAAAGGCAAACAGTCTGTCGATGTGATTCCGCTGGAGTGAGAATCGGCATCCATATTCCGCATACTATTGAAATGGTTTTTCTTGGTTTCTGGAAATCCCGAGAATATGGTCTGCACCATGCTTCCCATACCGCCCCTGATGCTCACCACTGGTCCAGTTCCTGCCTATCCTGAAGTCCTTGCGGCGCTGGGATCGCCGGTGCTCTATGACTATCACCCGGCATTTCAAATCTTCTATGCGGACGTCACCGAAAAGCTGCGTCAGGCGCTTCGCTGCGACATTGCTCCGGTGATCATGCAGGGTGAGGCTATTCTTGGTATCGAGGCGGCGGCAGGCGCATTGATTTCAAAAAACGATGTCGTCCTCAACCTTGTTTCCGGTGTTTACGGCAAGGGTTTTGCCATCTGGGCCTCACGGTATGGAAAGGAAGTCATCGAACTCGCCGTACCCTATGATGATGTCATCGATCCTCAGGCTATTCGCGAGGCATTAAGAAAGCGACCCGATATCTCGGTTGTGTCGCTATGCCACCACGACACGCCATCGGGCACGCTCAATCCTTTGCACGAAATTGGGACGGTGGTCGCTGGGCATGGCGCATACCTCATTGTCGATGCCGTGTCATCCTTCGGCGGCCTGAATGTGCATCCACAGGAAGCCCACGCGGATATTTTCATCACGTCGCCTTCGAAATGTCTTGGCAGCACGCCTGGCTTGAGCTTGATTGCGTTGAGCGAGCGTGCCTGGGCGAAGATCGAAACCAATCCCGACGCGCCGGTGGGCTCATTCCTGAGCCTCCTTGCCTGGAAGGACGCATCCGAACCTGGAAAGCCTTTTCCTGTTACGCCTTCCATTGGCGAGATTTATGCGCTGAACGCCGCGCTCGATCGTTATGTGGAGGAGGGCCCCGAAAACGTGTGGGCCCGCCATGCGGTGACCGCGGCAATCACGCGAAAGGGCCTGTTCGAGCTGGGGCTGCCTTTGTGGCCAAAGGAAGAAGCTTTCTGCTCTCCGACGGCGACCGTTTTCAAGGTGCCGGAAAACATCAGCGACGTGGCGCTGCGCGATCGCCTGTTGCACGACCATGGCATTCTTGTCTCGCTTGGGCGCGCGGAGACGGCGGGTAGGGTGCTCCGTGTTGGCCATATGGGCCCTTCGGCACAGCCTGACTTCGCCGGCACATTCTATTTTCAACTGCAACAGATACTAAACCCTCTTTGTTTTCAGGAGGATGCAATGCCCTGTCGTTTCCGTCAGTTGAATATGAA